>CAWFAZ010000075.1:0-37870 GCA_963813995.1 uncultured Verrucomicrobiae bacterium
TCGAACGACAATTAAAAATCACCACTGACGACAATTAAAATTCACCAGTGAGCCGGTAATGATCAGGCGGCGGTTGGGATGGCCGGAGGCCATCCCCAACCGCCGCAAATGATCACAAACAAACAATACCGAAAGCTCATGAGTGAATATCAGAAGGAAGCGAACATTGTCGTCAGCGCGATGAAAGCGGATGTGCATCCGCAGACCGCGCGAAAATACATCCAGGCGGCCCAACCGCCGGAGCAATTACAACAGAAGCATGGCTGGCGCACCCGGCCTGATCCGCTGGCGGCCATTTGGGAACCCGCCCGGCAAATGCTCTCCCAAGCGCCCGAACTGGAAGCCAAAGAGTTGTTCGAGTATCTGCGGGGCATCTATTCTGACCAAGCCGCCGGCTCGGCGTTGCGCTCGTTTCAAAGGCGGGTGCTGCAATGGCGTTTGCAGCATGGCCGGGACAAGGAGGTGTTTTTCGAGCAGGCACATGTGCCCGGAAGGGTGATGCAGGTGGATTGGACCGACGCCAACGAGTTGGCGGTGACGGTGCGGGGGGTGCCGTTGGAGCATTGTTATGTCATGCGGCGCTGCCTTATTCCAATTGGTCGTGGGCCACGCGCTGTCAATCCGAGTCGCTGTTGAGTTTGCGCCACGGTTTGCAGGAGGCGCTGCATCAATTGGGCCGGGTGCCCGAGCGGCTGCAAATGGACAACAGCAGCGCCGCCACCCATCGCATCGGCACCGGCGGACGGGAGTTCAACCGGGATTTTCTGGCGCTGACGGAGCACTACGGGCTGAAGCCCCAGACCATTGGCATCCGCAAGCCGCACGAAAACGGCGATGTGGAATCGCGCAACGGCCATCTGAAACGGCGGCTGAAGAAACATCTGCTCTTGCGGGGCCACCGGGACTTTGAGGCGGCGGAAGCGTATGACCGGTTTCTGTGGGCGGCGTTGCGCCAGGGAATCAGAAAGTCGGTCAAACTAAAGGAGGAGTGGGAGACGCTGCGTCCGCTGCCTCCCACTCGTTTGAGCGAGTATGACGAACTGCGCTGCCCGGTCAGCCAGCACAGCACCATTGGGGTCGAGAAGGTGACCTATTCGGTGCCGGCGCGGCTGATCGGCCAGGAGGTCAAAGTCGAGGTTTACGAAGGGCATTTGAAAATCTTTCATGGGCGGGAACGGCTGCTGGAGTTGGCGCGGGCCACCGGGGATCGCGGCGTCAAGATCGACTATCGGCATTTGATCGGGCATCTGCTGCGCAAGCCCGGTGCCTTCACCCATTACGTGCATCGGGAGGAGTTTTTTCCCGATTCGTCATTCCGTTTGGCGTATGACCATCTGGTCCACGATCACGGTTTGTTCACATGAAATCGAATATCTGCACCTGCTCAAACTGGCGTCCGAGTTGGGCGAGTCGGCTGTTAGCGCCCTGGTCGGCGAGTGGGCTGGGCCGAGCCGACCGGGCCGATGGCGCGCGGCGGAGTTGCAGCGATGCGGCAACTTGGACGCCGGCGTCCGCTGGCCGGAGATGACGCTGGAGCCGGAACTGAGCAGCTGCGACGCGTTGCTGGAAAGGCCGGTGTCCCATGAATAACGACGCGCTGGCCTTGCTCTTAAAATCCTTTCGCCTGGGCACGATGGCGGCGATCTACGAAGGCACCCTGCAACAAGCCGAGCAACAAAACTGGGGCTATCGAAAGTTCCTGCTGCACCTGTGCGAGAGCGAAGCCCAGACGGCGGCAACGCAAACTGGAGCGGCTGCTCAAGCAATCGGGCCTGCCGCAAGGCAAAGACCTGGGCAGCCTGGAGGAAACCAAACGGCCCGCCAAAGTGCGCCGGATGCTGCCCAGCTTGCTGGACGGCGGCTTTGTCCAGCGAGCCGAGAACGTCATCGCCATTGGCCTGCCCGCCGGGCAAAAGCCATTTTTTGGCCGCCTTGGGACGGGAGTTGATCCTGCGCCATCACTACGCCGTGCTCTTTGTGCCGACGTTGAAGCTGGTGCAACAATTATTGACAGCCAAGCGCGATCTGCGTCTGGAAGAGCGCTTGCGCGAACTGGCCAGTTTGACGCCATCATTCTGGACGACGTTGGCAACTCAAAGAGAAGGGTGACGAAATGGAAGTGCTGTTCACGTTCCTGGCGGAACGCGACGAACGGCGCAGCGTGATGATCAGCAGCAATCTGGTTTTTTCCGGATGGAAGCAGATTTTCAAGGTCCAATAACAACGATGGCCGCCGTTGACCGGCTGGTGCATCACGCCATCCTGTTGGAGTTCCAGGGGGAGAGTTTGGCCGGTAATGATCAGGCGGCGGTTGGGATGGCCGGAGGCCATCCCCAAACCGCCGCAAATGATCACAAACAAACAATACCGAAAGCTCATGAGTGAATATCAGAAGGAAGCGAACATTGTCGTCAGCGCGATGAAAGCGGATGTGCATCCGCAGACCGCGCGAAAATACATCCAGGCGGCCCAACCGCCGGAGCAATTACAACAAAAGCATGGCTGGCGCACCCGGCCTGATCCGCTGGCGGCCATTCGGGAACCCGCCCGGCAAATGCTCTCCCAAGCGCCCGAACTGGAAGCCAAAGAGTTGTTCGAGTATCTGCGGGGCATCTATTCTGACCAAGCCGCCGGCTCGGCGTTGCGCTCGTTTCAAGGCGGGTGCTGCAATGGCGTTTGCAGCATGGCCGGGACAAGGAGGTGTTTTTCGAGCAGGCACATGTGCCCGGAAGGGTGATGCAGGTGGATTGGACCGACGCCAACGAGTTGGCGGTGACGGTGCGGGGGGTGCCGTTGGAGCATTTGTTATGTCATGCGGTGCTGCCTTATTCCAATTGGTCGTGGGCCACGCGCTGTCAATCCGAGTCGCTGTTGAGTTTGCGCCACGGTTTGCAGGAGGCGCTGCATCAATTGGGCCGGGTGCCCGAGCGGCTGCAAATGGACAACAGCAGCGCCGCCACCCATCGCATCGGCACCGGCGGACGGGAGTTCAACCGGGATTTTCTGGCGCTGACGGAGCACTACGGGCTGAAGCCCCAAACCATTGGCATCCGCAAGCCGCACGAAAACGGCGATGTGGAATCGCGCAACGGCCATCTGAAACGGCGGCTCAAGCAACATCTGCTCTTGCGGGGCCACCGGGACTTTGAGGCGGCGGAAGCGTATGACCGGTTTCTGTGGGCGGCGTTGCGCCAGGGCAATCAGAAATGTTCGGTCAAACTAAAGGAGGAGTGGGAGACGCTGCGTCCGCTGCCTCCCACTCGTTTGAGCGAGTATGACGAACTGCGCTGCCCGGTCAGCCAGCACAGCACCATTCGGGTCAAGAAGGTGACCTATTCGGTGCCGGCGCGGCTGATCGGCCAGGAGGTCAAAGTCGAGGTTTACGAAGGGCATTTGAAAATCTTTCATGGGCGGGAACGGCTGCTGGAGTTGGCGCGGGCCACCGGGGATCGCGGCGTCAAGATCGACTATCGGCATTTGATCGGGCATCTGCTGCGCAAGCCCGGTGCCTTCACCCATTACGTGCATCGGGAGGAGTTTTTTCCCGATTCGTCATTCCGTTTGGCGTATGACCGTCTGGTCCACGATCACGGTTTGCGGGCCGGTCAAATCGAATATCTGCACCTGCTCAAACTGGCGTCCGAGTTGGGCGAGTCGGCTGTTAGCGCCCTGGTCGGCGAGTGGGCTGGGCCGAGCCGACCGGGCCGATGGCGCGCGGCGGATTTGCGGCGATACTTGAACTTGGACGCCGGCGTCCGCTGGCCGGAGATGACGCTGGAGCCGGAACTGAGCAGCTACGACGCGTTGCTGGAAAGGCCGGTGTCCCATGAATAACGACGCGCTGGCCTTGCTCTTAAAATCCTTTCGCCTGGGCACGATGGCGGCGATCTACGAAGGCACCCTGCAACAAGCCGAGCAACAAAACTGGGGCTATCGAAAGTTCCTGCTGCACCTGTGCGAGAGCGAAGCCCAGGACCGGCGGCAACGCAAACTGGAGCGGCTGCTCAAGCAATCGGGCCTGCCGCAAGGCAAAGACCTGGGCAGCCTGGAGGAAACCAAACTGCCCGCCAAAGTGCGCCGGATGCTGCCCAGCTTGCTGGACGGCGGCTTTGTCCAGCGAGCCGAGAACGTCATCGCCATTGGCCTGCCCGGCCGCGGCAAAAGCCATTTTTTGGCCGCCTTGGGACGGGAGTTGATCCTGCGCCATCACTACGCCGTGCTCTTTGTGCCGACGTTCAAGCTGGTGCAACAATTATTGACAGCCAAGCGCGATCTGCGTCTGGAAGAGCGCTTGCGCGAACTGGACCAGTTTGACGCCATCATTCTGGACGACGTTGGCTACGTCAAACAGGAGCGTGACGAAATGGAAGTGCTGTTCACGTTCCTGGCGGAACGCTACGAACGGCGCAGCGTGATGATCAGCAGCAATCTGGTTTTTTCCAAATGGGACCAGATTTTCAAGGACCCGATGACGACGATGGCCGCCGTTGACCGGCTGGTGCATCACGCCATCCTGTTGGAGTTCCAGGGGGAGAGTTTGCGAGTGCCCAAGGAAAAAGAACAAAACAAGGGCGGCGGGTAACCCCGAAGCCCTCAGCCCCTTCGGTTCCACTGCGTCTTTGTCGCTACGCTCCAAAGACTCCGTTCCACCGAAGGGGCTGGACAAACGTTACAGAACAGTGAAACGATGAACCTTAACAACCGGCCTCAGTGGTGATTTTTAATTGTCGCTGATGGTGAAGAATAGTTGTCGTTGGAGAGCCATAATTCGCGGTTGACTTCCGGGGGGGGAATCTTAGCGTTGCCCCATGAGCACTGATGTTTCGGACGGTGGAACAAATCAGCAAGGCCGAAGTCGGCCAAGCCTACACGACACGCTGCCTACTGCCGCCCAATGCCCCAACTGCGGTGGTCCGTTGAGCGAGACATCTGTTTTGGCGCTCGCACCTGTCTGCGAGCGTTGTGGCACAGTGATAACGAAAGTCGGCGGAACTTTGGGACTGACGAGTGCATACGGAGTAAACGATCCAAGCATCACACGTAAACGGGTTGAAGCAGATTACTGAGAACCCTTTGAAATGGAGGAGCGGATCGATCTGACCGCCAGTGAACCCGGCTTTTTGGATGACGAATTGAATTCGACCAGCTTGGGCCACAGTATCGCCCCGTCGTCTTGGCAAAAGTCGCCGATGAATTCACGAGTAAATCGGTTGACAACCTTCCCGTACTCCGTTGCGAATTGTTCATTGCATTCTTTGGCTCTGTGCCCTAAAGGCTCGATGATGTCCTTGTAGAGCGAATCGTTGCCGGAAATGAAAGCCCAAAAGCTCTGGCCGCAGAGCTTTGTGTATTCAAGCTTGTTTTCCGATGCGTCCCGCCCGTAACAGCAGCCGTTGATTGCAACGATATTTTGCTTTGCAGCGTGCGTTCCCAAAACACGTTTCGCTTTTCGGAAATTGTCCTTCATCTTATTGATCTGGCTGCTGTTGCCCCAATTTGGGCCCGATTTGATCGAGACGATATAGAGGAGGCCATCTTTCTCGAATTCGAGGTCAATCCCCTCCGCAGCGGACTCGCGCCCGCCGTAAACGCGCCCGCAGATGAAAATGGCGAGGGTTTCGAGGAAACCGCCGAAAACGCTTTCTTCCTGCGAGGAGAGGTAAGCGTCAAGAATACTTTTTACCAGTTCTCCGGCAGAAGTGACATTCTTGGCGCGAAAAAGGTAAGGGTTTTTCCTGAGCAACACTTCCTTTAACCGGAGCTTTTCCAACTTTTGCAACTTGTTGCGGTGGAAATCCGGGATGTGCGTCTCAATGTGTTGTCTGATGTCGCTTTCCGTGATTTTTCCCATAAGGCGGAGGTTTCTCGAACAGGTGGATTTCTGGTGGACCAACTTCGGCTGTCGCAATCCGACAGTATTCTTCCAGAATGTCAATGCCGACGGAATTTCGACGGAGGGCCTGCGCGGCCATGCAAGTGGTGCCGGACCCGACAAAGGGATCAAGGACCCAGTCACCCTCGTCTGAAAACAGCTTGATAAACCACTCCGGCAACTCTGGAGGGAATGCTGCGCTGTGGTTCTTATTGCCGCATTCGGTGGCGAGGTGGAGGACATTTGACGGAAATGCTTTGGTGCGGTTTAACCAGTTGGCAATGTTCTTGCCAAAACCGCTGCCGACTTGCGAATCGTAGCGCACCACGTCGTTTTGGCCCAATGATTTCAGGCGTACGTTTGCCCAGTCGCCCATCGGAACCATTACGGCTTCCTGGTTCATTTTGAAATCCTTCGACTTGTTGAACTGAAGGCACCGCTCCCAGGCGTCGCGAAAGCGGTTTGGCCATTTGCCGGGATAGCAATTTTTCTTGTGCCAGATAAACTCCTCGGTCCAAAGCCAGCCTTGTTCCCGCATGGCAAGGATCAATTCGAGCACGTATGTGCTCCGCTCGCCGTTCACCACCTTCTCCTTGATGTTCAACACAAAAGTTCCGGTCGGCTTCAAAACGCGCAGGAACTCACCACTTCGAGGCAAAAACCACTCCACGTAAAGGTCGTGTCTGATGCCACCGTATGTCTTGGCCCGGCTGTCGGCGTAGGGCGGCGACGTGAAAATGAGGTCAAAGGAATTGTCGGGATAATCCCTCAACACTTGCAGACAGTCACCGCGCTTTATGTCGCACCTGGTTTCTCTCATCTCAGGGGAAGTATGGCAGCTACATCCGCGAACTCAAGCCTGAAGCGTGGCGCGTTTGAGGACCGGGTCATGCCAGCCGACGGGTCGTTGGGCACGATGGTCGCCCCTCGCGGCGGAGCCTTCGCGTGTTGGCATTTGCCTTGGCCTTCGTGTTTTCATTTGACGATTAGTCAAGGCGAACGACAACGCCGGCAAAAGCGGAAAAAATGGTCGGAGCGACAGGATTTGAACCTGTCTCCGCCCTCTGATAATCAAGTACTTACAACGGGCGACACACAAGGAGACTCACAAACTGCGGTCACGTCGCTGCACGATCTGTCACAAGTAGTCAAGGCGTGGCCCCGGCTCAACGCGGCGCTCAAAGCGGCAATCCTGGCCATTGCGAGCACGGCCACAAAGGAGGGGAGCCGGTGAAAGAGATTTCCTCCACTCTTACTGGGGCGAAATGCCCTGCCAGCGCAGCAGCCCCTTTTCAATCTGTCGAAGCTGATCGGGCGGCAAAACGCCAAGACGGCGCAAGAAATACTTGGGTGGCAACGCTTGAATCCCTTGAACGAGGAATGCGCCCTCTCCAAGAAATCGCGTTGGCACAGAAACCTCAAACTGCGAGCCGCGCGTGGCTGTGGTGTGCGGAACCACCCCGATCAAGGCGCGATCCGCGTCCCCGTACGGAATACTGATGACCAAAGCCGGCCGAACCTTCTGCGTAATGCCAAAATCCACCTGCCACACCTCTCCACGTTCAGGCATGCGGATGGTTCTCCTCCTCATCCAGTGCGCGGAAAGAAGCCGCAGCCAGAGCCGCGAAATCGTCATCCGTCAAATCATCAGACATGGGAACACGCTCGACGATCACGCGCCGAAGCTGTTGACGCTCTTTTTCCGAGAGCTGCTCGAACTCGCCAAGAATTTGGGCGACTGCTTGTGTCATGTCCTGAACATACATGGACGGAAAGAATTGCGCAAGTGCCGGGGCACGAACAAGGGGGGCCAGTGAAACCGGAGCGGCAGGACGGCGCGGTAAAACGAGAAGAACCGATGCTTCGAGCCAACTGCTCGTCGGTTCTGCGGTCAGATATGCAATGGACTGGCGATGGCGGGGGGCGGCGGAGCGGCGCGGAGCGCCGCCCGCCGTCCCCGCTGGGCTTGTCTAAAGCGCATATTTCGGCGCGGACACGAAAAGGAACCATGACCAGTTACCGGAAGGCCAGTCTCCTTGAGGTCCGGTTGCGGTCAGATGCGGTGCCAGGAAAAGGCAAAAGCGCACCTCGGGGCGAAATTACCGAGTTCACCACGGCGGCGCGGCGGCGGATGATGCAAATGATGGCTAAAGTGGAACGGGTGGCGGTTCCTTTCTTCGTTACGTTGACGTACCCGGATGATTTTCCTCTTTACCGTGAGGATTACAAAGGCCATTTGGAAGCGTTCTGCGACAGATTGGAGCGGCGCTGGCCGGGAATGGCGGTAATCTGGAAACTGGAATTTAAGAAGCGGAAATCAGGCGAAAACGCGGGGAAAATCGCGCCTCACTACCATTTGTTTGTGTACGGCGTGCCGTGGGAGTTTCCTGGAAAAGTGGAGCATGGAAAGTTTTATACGCTGGATGTGACACGGGAAGCCGGATGACGACACGGGAACGCGCAACGGGGAAACCAGCAGTCCAAAAGTCTGGCAACTTTTGTGAAAATTGGGGGTTGACAATATTGATAAGAATGTTAATATCGCCAATATGATCGAAAATGAAGATCAAAAAGCAACGAATGCGGCTGACATCGGCCTCAAATTGGTCGGGCACTCGAAATCAACGGAGTTCACGGCCAATCGCGGGTTGGTGATCGAGCTTTTCCCGTTTATTTTCGAGGCGTCGCAAAGAATGAGTGCGCGGGCGATTAGCCGATTCCTGCTGGAAGATCAAGGCGTGAAATTAAGCGCCGTCACCATCACGAAAGCGCTCAATGATCCCAAAAAGAGTTGGAATGCGTTTTTTGACATGATTGAGCCTTCCGCGCGGGCAATTGCGAATTGGGGAAAATGCGAGACTTTGAATCTTCTATTTCAGAGCAGGTCCAAATATGAGTACAGCGTTGACCGCTCAATCGGGAATCCGATTAGTCGGCTTGCGGCTAAGTGGCTGGTGAAAGGCGATGTCATTACGGCGGACAAGGTTCTTCGTGAGAAATGGTTTTGTATCAACATTGAAACCCGGCAAAAGGCAAAGCCTTATCTGGAAAGTCGGCTGGCCATTTGGATGGAAAAGGTGAAAACGAAATGAGCACTGATGACGGAAAGAAATTGGACCGGGTGATGAGGTTGCCAGAGATCGCGGGAATCCTGGGCGTCTGTGTGCGGTCGGTTCGGCGGATGATTGATCGGGGCGAATTGCCGCCGTGTGTGCGGGTTGGCCGCGCGGTGGGGTTAATGCAGAGCGAAATTGAAGCGTATCTGAAACGGGTGCGCGAACAAAGGGGGAGCGTCCCCCAAAGGAGTGAAACATGATTGGTTACGTTTACAGGCCGAAACGCCGGCGGAGTGGAAAGGTCGTTTTTGGCCGGCTGTATCGTGCGCGTGTCCGGTTTCCGGGCGAGCACAAGATGAGGGATATTCCGCTTGAAGTGACGGAGCAGCGGTCGGCGGACCAGAAGCTTGACCAGATATTGAAAGAACACAGTCAAGAATCGGTCGGCTTGATTGCGCCACAGAGAATGCGGGAAGCGGCGGAAACACCGCTTGCGAAGCATTTCGAGGTTTTCGTCCAGGAGATGAAAACCAGCGGTTGCGTGAAACGATACGTGCAAGGCGTTGAAAATTATGTCGGCACGCTGATGAGGGAATGCATCTGGGAGCACTTCAAAGACGTAAACGCGGAGTCGTTCCAGACGTGGCGGCAAAAGCAGAAAAAGGCACCAAAGACTTTGAACGAGTATCTCGTGGCAACGCGGTCATTTCTCAAGTGGGCGGAGCGTTTGGGTTTCATCGCGCGGAATCCGCTGGCGAAAGTGGACATGCTGCGTGTGCAAGGCCGCCAGCAACGAGCGCGCCGGTCTTACACGGCAGAGGAAATTCAGCGCCTGCTGGCCGTTGCCGGTCGTCGATTTCCGATTTACTTGCTGGCGGTGCTGACCGGCATTCGCAGAGGGGAAATCAAGAAGCTGCGATGGGCTGACGTGGTGCTGGACGGGGACAATCCAAGAATCACGGTTTCGGCGATGATCTCCAAAAACCACTATGAGGATGCCTTGCCGTTGCATCCTGACCTTGTGGCGGCTTTGAGGGCGATTAAGCCAGCACCGTGCAACCTGGAGCAACTGATTTTCAAGGGAATGTTCCCCGGTTACAAACAGTTTTATGCGGATTTGGCGGCGGCGGGAATTGACTGGAAAGACAAGGGTGACGGTCGGTTGGACTTCCACAGCTTCCGCGTCACGTATTGCACGCAGCTTGCACCGGGAACACCGAGCGAACGCGTGCGGATGGCGCTTATGAGGCACCGGGACCCGAAACAGACGGCAAAGACATATACAGACGCGAGAATGCTGCCGCTGAAAGAGGCGATTGAAAAACTGAGCTTCCACCGGGCGGAAGCCTCCGGGAGGGATGACACACAAATAGACACACAAACTCCGGTCGCGGCGGGTCATTTGGTGTCAAGTATTGTCACTTTGCCAGAGTTGGCCGAAAGTGAAAAAAACCCTGTGTTCACGAGGGAAAAGTCGCTTTTTGTCACTCCAAGTCACGACGGGTCAAAAGAGGGGAAATGGTCGGAGCGACAGGATTTGAACCTGCGACGTCTTGGTCCCAAACCAAGTGCTCTACCAGGCTGAGCTACGCTCCGAACCGTTCACCATAAACCACTTACGTAAGGGGAAAAAGCGGCAAAAACCAACCGTTGCACCCGATTTTGCAACCCTGGCCATCTTAGCGCCTATTGCGGCATGAATGCAAGCGCATAAAACACCTCCCACCGAATGGCCTCCCATTGTACAATTCGATGTTGGAGCTGTTTTTATCAATTTGACCGGCAATCGGCAGGCTGCCAACGTGGAAAGCATGAAGGCAAGCCTGTTTTCCGCAACAACGCTGTTGTCAACTCATGAAACCTGACACCGATCTGGCGCCGGATGCCGGGGAGCGCGGCTTCTGGTGGCTGTTCGCCGCGCAATTTCAGGGTGCGTTCAGCGATAATATCCTGAAATGGCTCGTCATTTCGCTGATTACAGGCATGGGGTTCTCCAATGACAAACGCGACCAACTTGTCGGCTTGGTTGGCGCTTTGTTCGCGCTCCCTTTCATTCTTTTTTCGATGGCCGGCGGTTATTTTGCGGATCGTTTCAGCAAGCGCTCCGTCACCATTGGCATCAAGGTGTTTGGACTGCTTGTCATGCTGCTGGCGCTGGGCGGGCTGGCGGCCAACCAGCTTTACGTTGCCATCGCCTGCGTTTTCTTGATGGAGGTTAAAAGCGCGATTTTCGGCCCGTCAAAATATGGATTGCTCCCGGAGCTGCTGCCGGAGAGAAAACTTTCCTGGGGCAACGGCGTGCTGGAACTCGGCACGTTCATTTCCATCATCTGCGGAACCGTCGTCGGGGCGTGGCTGTGCAAAACGTTTGCCGGACAACAGGGCTGGTCGGGCCTTGTGCTGATCATGCTGACAGGATTTGGACTTTTGGCGAGCTTCGGCATCAGCAAGGTGCCGGCCGCTGATCCGGCGAAAAAATTCCGCGCCAATTTTCTGGCGGACTTGTGGGGACAAATCAAACTGATCCGGAAGGACCGGGTGCTCTGGCTGGCCACGCTCGGCAACACCTGGTTCTACGGCCTTGCCGCGCTGATTCAATTCCTGATTGTCATTTACGCGAAGGACGTGCTCAACATTTCCGATCCGCAGCGGAGCAGTTATCTCCAGGCCGCGACGGCCATTGGCATTGGTGTGGGCAGCTTCGCCGCAGGGTATCTTTCCGGCGGCAAAATCGAATACGGCCTGATCCCGCTGGGTTCCATCGGCATGACCTTGCTGGCCGCGTTGCTCGGGCAGCGGGGATTGTCTTTTGCCAACGTGGCTGTGGATTTGTCCCTGCTGGGTTTCTTCGGCGGATTTTTCATCGTCCCGATTGCAGCGTTGCTTCAGCATCGTCCGGACAGGGAAAGCAAGGGAGGTGTGCTGGCGGCGGCCAATTTGCTTTCGTTTGCGGGCATTTTCGCGGCTTCTGGAATCTATTACCTGGTTACCGTCGTTCTGCATCTGAGTCCGTCCACTGTTTTTGTGCTCGCCGCGGCGGCCACGCTGGCGGGAACGATTTACGTGGTTTGGCTCCTGCCGGACGCGCTGCTCCGGTTTGGTCTCTGGCTGATCACCCGCACTTTTTACAGGGTGCGCGTGCTGGGGCGCGAGAACATACCCGCGAAAGGCGGCGCATTGTTCGTCTGCAATCACATTTCCTTCGTGGATGCGCTCCTGCTCATTGCTTCCACGGACCGGCGCGTGCGGTTTATGATGTTCGCCGGGATTTACGAGTTGCCCCAGGTCAAGCCATTCGCGCGCATCCTCGGAGTCATTCCCATTTCATCCGCGCAGCGGCCGCGCGACATGCTCAAATCGCTGCAAAGCGCCAGCGAGGCCATTCGCGCCGGCGACGTGGTATGCATTTTCGCCGAGGGACAAATTACGCGGATCGGGCAGTTGCTGCCCTTTCGGCGGGGGATGGAGAAGATCATGCAGGACGTGGAGGCGCCGATCGTGCCAGTCGCGCTCGACGGCGTGTGGGGCAGCATCTTCAGTTTCGAGAATCGGCGTTTCATCTGGAAGTGGCCGCGGCGATTTCCGTATCCGGTCACAGTGAGCTTCGGCCCGCCCATGCCGCCGCGCTCGACGGCGTTTGAGGTGCGCCAGGCCGTGCAGGAACTGCTGGCGTCGGCGTGGGGTCATCGCCGCGGGCAGATGCGGCCGCTGCAGCGCGGGTTTGTGCTTTCGGCGCGGCGGCATCCGTTCCGCTTTGCCATGGCCGACCCGCAGACGCCGAAAGTGAACTTTGGTTCGGCGCTGGTGAAAGCGATCTTTCTGGCGCGCCGGTTGAAAATGGTTTGGGCCGGGCAGGAAAAGGTTGGGCTGCTCCTGCCGCCCTCGGTGCCGGGAGCGCTGGTGAATTTTGCGGCGATGCTGGCCGGCAAAGTGCCGGTCAACCTGAACTACACGCTGTCGGAACAATCCCTCGCTTCCTGCATCCGGCAGTGCGAAATCAAAAGCGTTGTCACGTCGAAAGCATTTCTGGAAAAGGTGAAGCTGACGGCGCCGTGCGAGCTGGTTTTCATCGAGGAACGCGCGGCGCATCCGGGGACGGGGGAAAAACTCGCCGCGTTTTTCATGGCCTGGATGTTGCCCGCGGGATGGTTGGAGCGGGCATTGGGGCGCGGGAAGAAAGTTGAGCTGGACGATTTGGCGACGGTCATTTTTTCCAGCGGCAGCACGGGCGAGCCGAAGGGAGTCATGCTGAGCCATTATAACATTGGGTCGAACATCGAGCAGATGGAACAAGTGTTCAGCCTGGACGGGCGGGATTGTTTCCTCGGCGTGCTGCCGTTTTTTCATTCGTTCGGTTTCACCGGCACATTGTGTCTGCCGGCCGTGCTGGGTGTCGGCGCGGTTTATCACGCCAATCCGCTCGATGCGAGGACGATTGGCCCGCTGGTTTGCAACCACAAAGTGACGTTCCTTTTGGCGACGCCGACGTTTCTACAGCTTTACATGCGCGGTTGCACGGCGGAGCAGTTCGGCAGCGTTCAAGTCGTGGCGGTGAGCGCGGAAAAGTTGCCCGAGCGGCTGGCGTCAGCGTTCGAGGAGCAGTTCGGCATCCGGCCCTTCGAGGCTTACGGCTGCACCGAGTGCGCGCCGGCGGTGGCGGTGAATACGCATGATTTTCGTTCGGCGGGCTTCCGGCAGGTTGGGGTCAAGCGCGGGAGGATTGGCCATCCATTGCCCGGCATTTGCGTGCGCATCGTGGACGCGGAGACGCAGCAACCGGTGCAACTTGGCCAACCGGGCCTGATGCTGGTGCGCGGCCCAAATGTGATGCAGGGTTATCTCGGCCGCCCGGAGCAGACGGCGGAAGTGCTGCGCGATGGCTGGTATGTCACCGGCGACATCGCAGCGCTGGATGAGGATGGTTTTCTCCAGATCACCGATCGCCTGAGCCGCTTCAGCAAGATCGGCGGAGAGATGGTCCCGCACATTCGCGTCGAGGAAAAGCTGCATGAACTGGCCGGAATAACAGAGCAAATGTTCGTCGTTGCCGGCGTGCCCGACGAAAAGAAAGGTGAAAGACTGGTGGTGTTGCACAAGCTGGCCGAAGCCAAATGGACAGAACTCCGCACGAAGCTGCCGCAGCTTGATCTGCCGAATCTCTGGAAGCCTCGCGCCGACCAGTTCTTTCACATAGCTGCGTTGCCCGTGCTTGGCACGGGCAAACTGGACCTGCGGAAAATTCGCGAACTGGCGGCGCAGTTCTCGAAAGGAGTCACAGGCGAATGAACCCCCACCGAATCCTTTCGCAGCCATGCAACATTTTTATTGCCAAAACCAATGGTATCCGCCCACGGCTCCGCGCAAAAGCTTCGGCATCACTTCGTGGAAATGCGCGGGCGTGGAGCGCCTGGCCGCTTCTCTGGATGCCGGAGGCGGCGATTTGTTGGTTTCAGTTGGTTTCAGTTTTGAATTGCCCGGCCCCACCAACCAAGTGATAGTCCATTTAATATGCCAGCACAGATAGGCGCCATCTTTGCGATTGCTGTGGGGCTTTCGCTGGTTCAGGGTGTCCGGGTTTATTATGGACGTCGTTGGCGATTGGGTTCCTACCTGGGATTCACCTGGGCCTTTTTCGCGGCGTTCGCGGCGGCGGAACTATTCAGTTTTCGGGCAGGCAACTGGATCATTGCGATCGTTTCGTTTTTGGCCCTGCGCGAGTACTTTTCCATGGTGGAGATCCGTCTGCAGGACCGGCTGGGCATCCTCGGGGCCTATGCTTCCATCCCGTTCATGTTCCATTTCGTGACCACGCAATGGTATGGCATGTTTATCGTCTCCATCCCGGTTTACAGTTTTCTGGCCATCCCGCTCCTGGTGAGTCTGGGCGGACGGGAGAAGGAAGGCACGGTCTTTTCCATCGGCGTGATCGATTTTGGATTGTTTCTCTTTGTTTATTGCATGGGGCATATCAGCTACCTGATGTCGTATTCGATCTGGATGGCTGCCTTCCTGATTCTCAATGTGGCCGTTTGCGACGCGATCCATCTTCTATTGCGACGCGAGACCTGGCCGGGCTGGGGCAGGCTGGCCGCGGGTTATTTTCTGCCTCTGCCGGCAACCGTACTCCTCACGGTCGCGTTGTCACCGTGGACCACCATCCCGGTTGGGCATAGTGTTGTTCTGGGAATCCTGATCCCGGCGCTGGTCATGATGGGCCGGCATACGGGGAACTACGTCGAAGCCGACCTGGGTGTGGCGGAAGAGACGGTCGGTCCGGGGCGGGGGCAGATTCTGGACAATCTCAAGTCGCTGTTGTTCGCGGCCCCGGTGGTGTATCATTACCTCCGGCATTATATGGATCTGCCATGAATGCGGAGCGTCTGGCTGCGTTTGTGCGGGTTCTCCTTCATCTTGCGGTGCTGCGTCCGCTGGTCAGGCTTTATTGCGGCGTGCATGTGACTGGTTCGGCGCATCTTCATGACCTGCCGCGCTTCATCCTTATCGCCAATCACAACAGCCACCTCGATGTGCTTCTCCTCTACTCCCTGCTCCCGGCCCGCGATATCGCCCGGACCCATCCTGTGGCCGACGAACTCTACTTCGCGCGCCACTCCATGATCTTTGGCCTTGTGAACTTCCTGCTTCAGCCGGTTCTGGATTCGCCGCGGACAGGCCAGCCGGCACGACAAGCCTCTGGGGGAAATTCGCGATCTGCTCGAGCGCGGCCACAACATCATCCTTTTTCCCGAAGGCACCCGCGGGCGACCCGGTGAAATGCAGGCCTTCAAGAGCGGGCTGGGGCGCCTGGTTCAGCAACTCCCCGGTGTGCCAATCGTCCCCGTCTTCCTCTCCGGCCCTGAGCGGGTTCTGCCCAAGGGAAGCTTGGTGCCGCTGCCGTTCTGGAGTCAGGTGCTGTTAGGGCCACCCCAGTTCTGCACAGGCCCGCCCCGCGACACCACAAGGCATCTGGAAAACACGCTGATCGAACTGTCCCGCTCCGGGGTTGCCCGTCGCAACCCGCGCAAACGCCGCCGCCTCACACCGGCGCCGACTCTGGCGGTTTTGGGCATTGACGGCTCGGGTAAAAGCACCGTCTCCCGATCGCTGGCTCAACGGCTCTCCGTTCAGGGCAGCGCCTGCCTGGTCAGCGACCGCCTGGAATTTTATGAGCGAGGCGAACTCAAGCCGCTTCAACCGCTCGGTCTGGAAGAAGCGCGCGGGATGCTCAGCCGCTACGCCAAACAAGCCAAATCCCTTGCCAGCTACAAGATCCCCAAGCTGGCGGAACTCGTGTTGCGCGATCGTTTGCTGTCCGACGTGAACCGGTGGTATGCCCCGCATTTGGTGGTCCAGGACGGATCGCCGCTCTTGAACATGGCGGCCTGGGTGGCTCTCTATGACCGGGAGAAACTTGATGATGACACCCTGGTCAAAGCCATAGCCGTCCTGACCGGAGGGGCCTCCGGCCTGTCTCGGAACGATCCTGTGTTCAGGCAAATTCCGGAACTGGCCGTATTGAGCCGTCTGGGCTTGGCCCACCTGCAACTTCCCCGGCTGTTGTTCCTGCTCGATCTCCCGGCCAACGTGGCCTGTGCCCGCATCACCAGCCGCGGCGGACCGCGCCAACCTCACGAGACCGAAGAAAAGCTCGGCCGCCTCCGGGAAGCTTACCGGCGGGTGGTTCGGATCACGGCCCAGAAATGGAACATCCCGGTGATGGTGATTGAGGGCGACCGCCCCCTCGACGAGGCTCTTGCCAAAGTCCTGAATTTCGCCGAAATTAATCTCGAACAGGAACAAAGCCATGACCACGAATCGGCGGATTGATGTCATTGCCACTTCCGTATCAGGCTCGGTCAGCGACTGGCGGAAGGTTGACCGCATTGTGCCCCTGTTCCGGCGGCACGGTGAAGAAAATGTGCAGTTGGCCATGCTCGACTCCCACCGGGAGGCAAGGGCCAGGACATGTGAGCTTGCACGAGCCGGCTCCACCCTCCTCATCTCGGCCGGTGGTTCGGGCACCTTCAACAGCGTCGTCGAAGGTTGCCTGGATGCCGGGGTCGATCTGCGCCCGTTGCGCCTGGGTTTCCTGCGTAAAGGTTCGGCTGACCTGATCGGCAAAGTGCTGGGCATGCCGGACAACATCGAAGAGGCGGTGGCCGTGTTTGTTGACTCCATCCGTCATGACCGGATCACGCCCTGCGACATCCTCCAAGCCACCAGTGAGCTGGGCCAGGTTCCAGCCAGGCATTTCGTTGGATACGGCGGCGCGGAAATCTTCGGCGAGATCCCGCACTTCACAGAAAACCGATTCACCAAATACTACAAAGGAATCCTCAGCCAATTGTTCGGTGACCTCGGACCCTTCTTTGTCGGGTCAACCCTTGTCATCCTGCGGCGGTTGTTGGCGCCCCGCTATCGCTCCCGTCGGGATTGGACGGTGGCGGTGGACGGCCAAACCGTTGCCCGTGGACACTTCCAGTCCATGATCATCGTCAACGGCGACCTGGGGCCGAACCTGCCTTTTGCGAAGGGCGTTCCCTTGGGTTCGGGGGACTTCTACTTGTTCGCTATCCGCAACCTGGGGCTGGCCCGGCTTCCCGGACAGTTGCGGGCTGCCTGGAATGCGTCCATCCTGCAAGACCCGGCCCGATGGGGATTCGAATCGTTCCGTGTCACCCAATCCTTGGTGCTCCGGCCCGGCAACGACGATGTGTTCCCCATAAACACTGACGGGTCCACCCTCGAATGCCGGCGAAGCGCCCATTTCCGAATCGTCGGCCAACTTAATTTGCTGAGCCACAGTTGAAGTGGCCTGGCTTCTGAAGACGCATCGGGTGCGCGAAGACGGCGAGGAGAGCATTTGCTATTCGCTCTGTGAGAGTCTGCGCGCAAGCCGTTCGCGCGTGGCACAACGCACCGTCTTGCACTTGGGCGAGTTGAACACCACCCCTGCGCTCTGATCAGGGAGGAACCCCGTCATCGCACAACATTCCCAGGATGCAAGTGGAACTGCTCATTGCGCGCCAGCCAGTTGCCGCAGCACATAGGGCAGAATCCCGCCGTGCCGGTAATAATCAATCTCAACGGGCGTATCGATGCGGCAGGCCACCGGGATGTTTTCAACCCGCCCGCCGGCCCGCGTGATGCGCAAGGTCAAATCCTGCCGCGGCTTGAGCTGATCGCTTAACCCAAGCACATCGTAGGTTTCAGTCCCGTCCAGTTTGAGGGTTTGCGCCGACACGCCTTCCTTGAATTGCAACGGCAACACGCCCGTGCCCACCAGGTTCGACCGGTGAATGCGTTCAAAGCTTTGCGCGACCACGACTCTCACCCCCAGCAACCGCGTCCCCTTCGCCGCCCAATCGCGCGAACTGCCCGTGCCGTATTCAGTCCCGGCCAGGACGATGAGGGGCGCGCGTTGGCCCGAATACTTCATGGCCGCGTCGAAAATGCTCATCGTTTCGCCGCCGGGTTGAAATGTCGTCACGCCTCCCTCGACGCCCGGCATCATGAGGTTCTTGATGCGCACGTTGGCAAAAGTGCCGCGGGTCATGACGCGGTCGTTGCCCCGGCGCGAACCGTAGCTGTTGAAATCCACGAAATTGACGCCGCGTTCGATGAGATAATTTCCCGCCGGCGAAGTTTTTTTGATGCTGCCGGCCGGTGAAATATGGTCCGTGGTCACGCTGTCGCCAAAAATGCCCAGCGGCCGGGCCGCCTTGATTTCGGCGATGTGTCCGGGCTGAAGGCTGAAGTTTTCAAAGAAGGGCGGCTGCTGGATGTACGTGCTCTGTTCGTCCCATTGATAAACCTGGCCGGTGCTGGCGGGAATTTCATTCCACATCGGATTTTGGGCGGCAAAATCGCGGTAGAGCCGGCGGAACACCTCCGGTTTGAGGGCGGCGCGCATGGCGTCGCGCACCTCGCGCCGGCCCGGCCAGATGTCCTTCAAAAAGACGTCCCGCCCGCCTGTTCCCCTGCCGATGGGTTCGGTTGTCAAGTCTATTGTCACGCGCCCGGCCAGGGCGAAGGCCACCACCAGCGGCGGGGACATGAGAAAATTCGCCTTGATGTTCTGGTGGACGCGCGCTTCAAAATTTCGGTTGCCGGAAAGCACCGCCGCCGCGATAACGTCGTTCTTCGTCACCGCCTCTTCCACGGGCGCGGCCAGCGGGCCGGAGTTGCCGATGCACGTCGTGCAGCCGTAGCCGACGAGGTTGAAACCGAGTTGGTCCAGATACGGTTGCAGCCCGGTTTTGTTCAAATAATCGGTCACCACCCGCGAGCCTGGGGCGAGGGATGATTTGACCATCGGATTGGGCTTGAGTCCTTTCTCGACCGCCTTTTTCGCCAGCAATCCGGCCGCCAGCATGACCGAGGGGTTGCTGGTGTTCGTGCAACTGGTGATGGCGGCAATCAACACATCGCCATGATGCAATTGCCCGCGCGGCGATGCGGCCATGCCCGGCGCACGATCCGGTGTCGGGCGGTTGTTGGCCATTTCCAATTCCGTCAATGGATTTGTGTTCTGCTCCAAAGAGCGCCGGCGCGAAACCGGTTCCTGGCTCCCGCCGCTCGCGGCCATTGTCGCGCCGTCCAAAACTGGAAAAACGCGCTTCAATTCGTCCGCTGTTTTGCCAAATCCGTTTTCCGCCGCGGGCCGGCCCAATGCCTTGATGAATTCCTCCTTGAGTCTGCCCAATTCTATTCTGTCCTGCGGCCGTTTTGGCCCTGCGACGCTCGGCCTCACTCCGGCCAGGTCCAATTCGAGATCTGTTGAGTAGGCGATGTCGCCCTTCCTGGGGATTCCGAAAAGGCCCTGGGCGCGAAAATAGTTTTCATAAACCTTGCAATGCTCCTCGCTGCGGCCCGTCTTGCGCAAATAATCAACGCACTCCTCGTCGATAGGGAAGAAGCCCATGGTCGCGCCATATTCAGGCGCCATGTTGGCGATGGTCGCGCGGTCCACCACCGCCAGGGCCGCCGCGCCAGGCCCGTAAAACTCGACAAATTTGCCGACGACCTTCGCCTTGCGCAACATTTCCGTCACCGTCAAAGCCAGATCGGTCGCGGTCACCCCTTCCTGGAGCGCGCCGGTCAGATGCACCCCGACGACGTCCGGCGTCAAAAAATAAACCGGCTGCCCCAACATGCCGGCCTCCGCTTCGATGCCTCCGACACCCCAGCCGACAATGCCCAGGCCGTTAATCATCGTGGTATGGGAATCGGTCCCGACCAGCGTGTCCGGGTAAAAGAGGGAGCGGCCATCGGCCCCGGCCGCCTGGGAGAGAACGCCCCTGGCCAAATACTCCAAATTGACTTGATGAACGATGCCAATGCCGGGCGGCACAACCTTGAAAGTGTCAAAGGCCTGCATGCCCCACTTGAGAAACTGATAACGCTCGCGATTGCGTTGAAACTCCATGGCCAGATTCCGCGCCAGCGCATCCGCCGTCCCCGCAAAATCAACCTGCACCGAATGGTCCACCACCAAATCCACCGGCACCAGCGGCTCGATCAATTTGGGATTCCGGCCCAACTTCACCATCGCCGAGCGCATGGCCGCCAAATCCACCAGGAGCGGCACCCCCGTAAAATCCTGCAACACAATGCGGGCGACGATGAATGGAATTTCCTGCGTGCGCGCCGCTTTGGGCTGCCACCGGGCCAGTTCCCGGACATTGGTTTCAGAGACCTTTTTGCCATCGCAATTGCGCAAGACCGATTCGAGGACCAGGCGGATGGAAACCGGCAGGCGGGAAATCGCGCCCACGCCCGCTTTTTCCAAGGCGGGCAGTGAATAAAAGCCGCCTTTCCTTCCGTCGCCAGGGTCAAATTCCTTCAACGAGTCAAAAAGGTTGTGTAAAATGTTCATAATGGGACCGTCCGTCCGCCGATGCAGGCCGGCCAAGGAAAATGCGGTTTGCCGCCGACAGTGTCAGAGGGACCCCTTGATTTCCGCGCTTGTCGAACCGGAGCCTCCCTGCTATAGTACGAGCGTGAACGTTAGTGACGAGATTCTGGATTTTCTGGTCGAACAGATTCCGGCGCAATCGCTGGCGAATTTCAAAGCCTCGGATGAGGCTCGCCAACGAGTTTGGACTTTGATCGCCAAGGAGAAGGAGTCCGGCCTTTTGCCAGATGAGAAGGTGGAGTTGGACGATTATCTGAAGCTTGAACACTTGGTTGTTCTGGCGAAAGCCAAGGCATTGGCGGCCAAGCATGGCTGACGCCATCAGCCAGCAGTTGCGGCGCGAGATTCGGGCGCGGGCCGGCGGGCGCTGTGAATACTGCCTGGTCCTTGAAGCCTTGCTGCTGGCGGGCTGCGAAGTTGACCACGTTATCAGCCGCAAGCACGGTGGCATTACGGAATTATCCAACCTCGCTCTTTCCTGTGCTCGCTGCAATCGTGCGAAAGGGACAGACATTGGCTCAGTTCATCCGGGCAGCGGAGAGTTCATTCGATTATTCAACCCAAGACTGGATCGCTGGGACGAACATTTCGTGATTGATGGCGCTCGAATTGTCGGACTGACACCCATTGGACAAGTGACCGTTACATTACTTCGATTCAACGAGGATGAGAGACTCCTTGAGCGCTTGCTGTTGCAGCAAACCGGGAAATAGGCGAAAGCAAATGGAAGCATTGAACTGTTTGTTTCGTTGCGGCGTTTTCACGAACGGGTGTATGGTCGCCGGATATGAAGACACGTTTTATGGCGGCCTGGCTTTGTGCGGCCGCGTCGAGCATTTTCGCGGCGCCCTTTTCCGATCTGAGTTTTGAGGCGGCGTCCAAAGAGGCCGCGCGAACGGGCAAAATCGTTTTGGTTGATTTTTACACCACTTGGTGCGGCCCGTGCAAAATGCTCGATAAGAACACCTGGACCGATGCCGCGGTCATCCAGTTGCTGGAACAAAAGACCGTGGCATTGCGGATTGACGCGGAAAAAGAAGCCGCCCTGTCCAAACGCTACAGGATCGAGGTCTATCCCAGCGTGTTGCTCATCAAACCCGACGGAACGGAAATCGACCGCCTGGTCGGTTATCGCGAGCCAAAAGTGTTCACGGCGGACTTTAACGCCGCGCTCGCGGGAAAGGATTCGATCAGCCGCGCCCGGGAAAAAATGACGGCTGCGGGAACCAACGACGCCAGCGCCCGGATGCAGTTCGGCGTGGCGTTGGCGGAAAAAGGCAGAGACGCCGAAGCCCTGGCGGAATATCTGTGGTGTTTTGATCACGGGCTGGAGGCCAATCCCAGCTTTACCGGCGTGCGCGTGAGTTTTTTGTTGTCCAACATCAAGAATCTGGCCACCCACTATCCGCCGGCGGGGAAGGCGCTGATAACCCGGCGCGATGAGCGCCAAGACAAAGTGGCGGCCGGTGCGACGGATACCCAAACGATTATGGATTTGATTTCCCTCAACAATACGCTCGACCAGAAGGAAAAGAACTTTGCCGTCTTTGACCGGCTTCCGGCCGGCAGCATGGCAAGAGGCGTTATTTTATTGATATCCGCAGACCAATTTTTGGAAGCCAAACGATACGCGGATTTTCTTCAGGGGCAGGATGGGAAGACCGCCTTTAAACTGGCAGTGGATCGGTATAACATGATGCTGGATTCAATGGGCAAGGACAGCCCGATGAGAGGCCGAATGGAAGAAGCCATGCGCCAGATGACCGTCACTGCCGGCGCGCACTCTTTTGAAGCCCTGGCCGGCCTGAAACGGAATCAGGACGGCAAGGAGTTGGCCGGGCAGATTCTGAAGTTTGATTCTTCACCGGCCACGCGCACCTTGCTGGCCGAGGCGGCGAAACGGGCCGGAAACGCCGAATTGGCCGGGTATGTAAAGAAATGAGTTCGCAATTCTGATTCCGGCACGCCTCTTGCTATCTATCAAGTGCGTGTCTCACCAAGCCGCTTGTGCGGTTTGGAACGGGTCCGGTCGAGCTCAACGACCGGACTCTTTTTTTTGCCTTCGGCCTTTCGCCAGTCCGCCATAGCTCCGCCTTGCGGAGCGACGGCGGATGCCTTTAGGATTCCATCGTGCCGGAAAAACAACGCGCCATGCTGATCTGCCTGCTGCTTGCCCTGATCACTCTGGCGCTGTATTGGCCGGCGACCCATTTCGATTTCACCAATTACGATGACCCGGATTATATCATTAATAATCCCCCCATCCAGCACGGCATCACCGGCGCTGCATTGGTCTGGGCCTTCAAAACCGGTCATGCGAGCAATTGGCATCCTCTGACCTGGGTCTCGCACATGGCGGATTGCGCCCTCTACGGCCTCAACCCGGGCGGCCATCACCTGACCAATCTCCTGTTCCACACCGCCAACGTCGTCCTGCTCTTTCTTATTTTGTGCCAATGGACGGGCGCCGCATGGCGCAGCGCGCTCGTGGCCGCCCTTTTTGCGTGGCATCCGCTGCACGTCGAATCCGTCGCCTGGGTGTCGGAACGTAAGGATGTCTTGAGCGCCTTTTTCTGGCTGCTGACCATGTGGGCTTATGGGCGCTACGCGGAGAATCTCAAATCTCAAATCTCAAATTTCAAATTCTATTACATCGCGGCGCTGTTCTTCTTTGCTTTGGGGCTGTTGTCCAAACCGATGGTCGTGACGCTCCCCTTCGTGCTGCTTCTGCTGGATTTCTGGCCGCTGAAGCGAATGGCGGCGCCGGGATTGTTCCTGGAGAAAATTCCATTTTTCGCCCTGGCGGCGCTGGAGTGCGCCGCAACCCTGTGGGCGCAAAGGGGAGCCAATTCGGTGGTCAGTTTTGGCATCCTCCCCTTTTCCGCGCGCATCGCCAACGCGCTGGTCAGTTGCGTCCTATACCTCTGGAAGATGCTCCGGCCCGTGGACCTTGCGCTGCCGTATCCTTATTCCCACATTTGGACATTTTGGCCGGCGGCTGGAGCAGGCTCCTTGTTGCTGCTCATATCCGCGGGCGCAATTTTGCGGGCGCGCCGGCAGCCGTATCTCATTGTCGGCTGGCTTTGGTTTTTGGGAACGCTGACGCCGGTGATTGGCCTGGCGCAGGTCGGCATTCAACCGATGGCGGACCGTTACAGCTACGTGCCGTTGATCGGAATTTTTATCATGGCGGCCTGGGCCATTCCCGAAGCCTGGGCACGCTGGCCGCGACCGGGACTGGTCTTCGGCGCGGTGGTGGCGGGCGCGCTGGGGTTTTTACTGGCGGGCGCGGAAGCGCAATTGCAATACTGGCGCAACAGCGTGGCTCTTTTTAGCCATACTGTTGCAATAACGCGCAACAACATTCTTGCGGAGTATAATCTGGCCGAAGCGCTGGCGCGGCAGGGCGATGAGGAGCAGGCCGTCGTTCATTATCAAAGGGCGCTGGCCATTGAACCCAACCGCGTGGAGGCGCATTACAATTCTCAAACGCAGGCGCATTACAATCTCGGGCTGATTTTCCGGGCGCGCAAACAATGGGCGGAAGCGGAGGCGCAATTTCGCGCCTGCCTGCGGGATGATCCCAGCCTCGTCCGCGCCCATTCCAATCTGGACGCTGTTCTGAGGGAAATGTATAACGACAAAGCACGAGGGACAAAAAAATGACTAATGACGAAATCCTAATGACCAGGGAATGTCCAAGCACCAATGACCCATGTCGCCAGCAAGGGGGCGGCATGAAGACTCCCGCCATGCCGCGCCGCGCCTTTCTCCAAACCACCGCCCTGGCCACGACCGCTCTGGCAACCGGCGCCTGTCGCACGATTGCCGAAGGTTCGTCCCGGCCCATCGGCTGTTTCAACCGGCCCTGGATGCAAAAGTTCGGTTCAAAAGTGCAGCCGCCGGAAACGCCACAGCCGGCCAACTGGGGTTTCGATGTCGCGCTCAAAGGGATCAAGCAGGCGGGTTATAAAACGGCGGGCTTGCTCACTCCCATGCCGGAGGAGCCGTTCACCGGCTCGCAGGCAACGGACGAGTACTTGACAAACTTGAAAAAGAGAATCGCCGGCGCCGGCCTGGCCGCGAACATGGGCGCATTGCACGTCCAACCCGGGCTGCCGCTGGAAGAAGCGATCCGGGATGTGCGCCGGCAAATCGATCATGCGCAATATCTCAATCTGGAATGGCTGCTGACTTTTGGCGTGGATGAAAAGGAGCACTACGAAACGTATTACAAGATGATGGCCGACGCGGCGGATTACGCGGAGCAGGCGAAAGTGAAACTGGTCTTGAAACCCCACGGCGGCGGCAGCGGAGCCTCGGAGGAAATCCGGCGCTGCCTGGGGCGGGTCAATCGTCCCAATTTCAAAGTGTGGTACGACGCGGGCAACATCATCTATTACACCGGCAAAGACCCGGTGGAGGAACTCAAGCCCATCGTCCAACACGTCACCGGCTTTTGCGCCAAGGATTGCACCGGCGAGAAAGGCGGGGTGATGATCCCATTCGGCGCGGGCAGGGTGGATTTTATCGGGGTGTTCAAGGAATTGAAAAAAGCGGGATTCAACGGCCCGACCTTTGTGGAGTGCGCCGGAGGGCAAACCTTCGCCGAAGTGACGGCCGGCGCGCGGGCCAACCGGCTGTTCCTGGAAAAAGTGTTCGCGGAGATTTAGCCAGCTTCGGTTTTCGCTTTGGGGGCGAGGATCAGCTCGTAGCCTTCGCGGGCGGCTTCGACCATGAGACTGGAGCCGCGGCGCGACGCCATTTGGCGCGCCCGCGCCACCATGCGGGAAATTTGTTCGTCCGTGTGGTCCGGATCGTGGTGAAAGAGGAAAAGGCGCTTGACGTTGGCGTGCAAAGCGAAGGCGACGCAATCCTCCACACAACTATGCCCCCAGCCGACGTGCTTTTCGTATTCGGCGGCGTCATACTGCGAATCCATGATCAACACGTCGGAATCACGGATGAATTCAACCAGGGCGAGGTCTTCCGGCGGCGTGGTTTCTCTTTCTTTTTGCAGGACGAGAATCGTCTCGGTGTTCCAGCGGTCGCGCAGCCGGTGGTATAATTCAATGTCCGGCAAATAAGAAATCGAGCCGCCGGGGGTGAAGAGGCGGTATCCGGTGCAACTGCCGGGATGATTCAAGAAGTGGGCGCGCACGGGCACCTCGTTCACGTTGAAGTTCAGGCCGCGGAGTTCGCGGATGGCAATATGGCCCGGCATTTGTTGCATGCTGATGGGGAAATAGGGGCTTTCCATTTGATCGGAAAGAGTGTTTTTCAGGCCCTGGCTGGCGCCTTCAAAGCCATAAACGGTCACGTTGTTTTTTGGATTGTAGGCCGGAAGAAAAAAGGGAAAGCCCTGGATGTGGTCCCAATGAGTATGGGTGATGAGCAGATTCAAGTGCATGGGCTGTTCTTTGAATTCCTCGACCAGGGCCAGACCCAGCGGCCGCAGTCCGGAGCCGG
Source organism: uncultured Verrucomicrobiae bacterium (assembly GCA_963813995.1). Taxonomy (GTDB): domain Bacteria; phylum Verrucomicrobiota; class Verrucomicrobiia; order Limisphaerales; family Palsa-1400; genus DASRLE01. The sequence goes on from CAWFAZ010000075.1 coordinate 26,315, forward strand.
CGTCCAAAACAATAATATCCGAGCCGACGCGCACTTCGACACAGGAGGTGTTGCCGCCATAGAAAACGGTTTCGGGGCCGGGACTGGGAATGGACCCGCGCACCCCCCAAAACTTAAGCCGGACGCCCCCGCCGCCCGGGCCGTCCCCGGCGGCGGCATTGTCCGATTGCCCCTGGCGTGGAGGAGTGCCAAAGCGCGCCAGAAATTTGTCAAGGGCATGGAAGGAAACCGGCTTCACCAAGTATTCATCGGCGCCCGCTTCCAAAGCATTAATCTTGTCGGTGGCGTGTCCGCTGCCAGTGGCAATAATAATCGGAAAGCCGGGCTGGGTATCTTTGTGGCTGCGGATATCGCGGCAAAACTGGAAACCGTTGCAACGCGGTGTCAGCAGGTCGCACAGGACGATTTCAGGCTTGTGTTGCAGGGCCAGTTCCATCCCGCGCTGGCTTTCTTGGGCGTCCAGAAGAGACCAACCGCGCTCCTCCAGCCACGGCGCTAATTGGCTGCGAAAAGCGTGATCGTTGTCGATGACCAAAACCTTTTTCATGCCGGCGGGTGTCATTCTTCCTGTTTCCCAGCAAAAAGACAAGGCTTTGGTTGACAATATCACCGACAGCGGCAGAAAGGCCGGGAACCCCGGCCGGATTGACCGGCCAGGCTCCCGGCCCTGAATATTAATGATCCATTCGCTTTCGCCAACTTGCGTCCCGTCCCCGCACCGTTGAAAGATGAAAAGGTTGGCTTGACCGAATGGGCCATAACCTGAGAGATTGGTCTGCGACGGCGGTTTTGCCCGCCGATTAAAGTATCTATGAACAAGATTCGATCCGTTTTTTTTGCCGCAGGCGCGGCTTTGGCCCTGGCGGCCGGCGGTCTCCACGCGCAAACGTCCTTCCAAAATCTCACTTTTTCCCTGATCGGAGAATATCAAACCAACACCTTTACCACCAATACTTCAGGTGGAACGCCCGTTTCAACCAACGAAGTCCTGGTCGTTCGCCCCATCCTGATCACCACCGCCTGCATGATCAAGGCGATGGCGGTGGATTTGGAGGGAACAAACTGGAATGTGGAGGGAACAGACTCAACAAACTGGGACGGGGCAAGATTGGTTCGCGAAGTCAATTTGACCAACGGAGCGGAAGGGATATTTCTTCGCAAAGGAACCCATCAAATCAACGTTTCCAGTTTTTTTGGCACGAGTTTTACCAATAATTTCACAGGTTATTTGAGCAACTATCTGGGGCTGGTCACCAATGGCTTTACGAATAGCTTCACGAACAGCTCCACCACCAACCTCGCGAATGACTTTCCCCCGCAAGCGGCGATCATTGGCGGAAAGGTCCATATCGACCCCACGACCAACACAACCAATTACAAGTCGTCGGTGGGCGTTTACACTTTATCGTTCTTCACCTCCAATGTTCAATTCAACACGTTTGGAGTCGGCTCGGGCGTTATCGCGAATGTCCGTGGGCAAATTGACGGCACCCTCTACGAACGCTTGATCAATTCAGAAGCCATCGGCCTGGCCGGAGCATTTTATCTCAACACGACGAGCAACATCTTCGATCTCGGGACGAATCCTCCCGCCTATATTGGCGGACCGCTCCGCGGAGGCATTAACACCGGCGCCGGCTACTTTTCCGACATTTCGGGGCCTTGAACCCGGACACCAGCGGGAACGGCTGGCTGTCCGACATGGATTCGAACCATGACAAAGGCCTCCAAAGGGCCTTGTGCTACCGTTACACCATCGGACAGTGGCCCTTTAAACTAGCGTTTCCAAGCCGGTCTGCAAATGGAAAATGACTTCCTCATTGGTCATTCCCCCCCTGGTCCTCGCTCATCTTGACTGTCGCCGTCCAGCATGTGACGCCGAATTTGGCCTTGAAACTTTCGAGCAGGTGTTCCGCCGTTCCCTTCGCGTCCGCCAGCGCGAATGTGGTTGAACCGCTGCCGGACATTAACGCGGCCCAGGCGCCGTTTTCGCGCAGAAATTGCTGATATAATTCCAGCAGCGGATACTTGCGCAAGGCGGGCGCTTCGAGCGAGTTGTAAAACTCCCGGCCCGCGCCCGCCCTGTCGCCGGCGCGCAACAGGGCCGCCAGCCTTCCGGCGCGGCCCGCCCGGCCGTTTTGCGCTTCGGGAAACCGGCCCAGTTGTTGGTAGGCCCAGGAAGTGGATATTCCAAAACCGGGATGGATCAGCACGATATGCGCCGAGCGCAGCGCGGGAAAGAATTCGAGCGGCCTGATGATGTCGCCCCGGCCGGTGGCCAGAGCCGGCCGGTTCTGCAAAAAAAAGGGGACATCCGAACCCAAAGCGGCGGCCATCTCGTGCAAGGCTGCCGGAGCCAGGGGATGGCCAAAGAGTTCGTTGAGGGCCAGGAAGGTCGTGGCCGCGTTGCCGCTGCCGCCACCCAAACCGGCGGAGATGGGGATGCGCTTATCCAGGTGGATTCGAACCCCTTCGTTTATCGCGGCTTTTTTTAAGAAGAGCGCGGCGGCGCGAAAGACCAGGTTCTTGGAATGAACCGGCAGAACGGGGTCGTTGCAGGTGAGTTTGATGTCCCTGCCGGCCCGGTCAAAGCGCAGCCGGTCATAAAGGCCGACCGGATGCATGATGGTTTCCAATTCGTGAAAACCGTCGGGACGCTTTCCCAGGATGTTGAGGAGAAGATTGACCTTGCAGAATGAAGTCTTCTCAAGCATCAGCGGGTAAAACGCGCGAAGCGTTGCCGGAGCCGGACAGTGTCCGCGACTGCAAGCTTCCGGCTGTTTGCACTCAATTGTCGAATATGCGGAAACGGCTGCCCGGAAGATACGGCGCTACATCACCTCCGGCAAAGCCCAACGAAGTGTCCGGCTGCAGCATGGTCTCGGCGAGCCAATCGGGCTTGTAGCTGTCGGGATAGACGGGGTCTGGAGAACGAAGAAGACCTTCACCATAGAATATCGGGCGGTAGTCGCCATTAAAACCGTTGGGAATGGGAAAAGTCAGCACCTCATACAGTCCGGCGCCTGTTCGGGCAAAACTGCGATTGATGCCATGAATGACGCCGGTGGTTGTGCTTCCATAACCCGGAGAATCAAATATGGCCGCTTGTTCCATCGACCGTTGGAGTTGGCCCATCCGGGCAAATTCAACCAGATTGTTCAGGCCGCGGCCAAGTTTTTGCTCCGGTCCCTCCGGATTGGCGCAGCCGGCGAGGAGACTGGAAACAGCGATCAGTGATAAAAAATAAAAAGCCTTGTTACGCATAATTAAACTCTTTCCAGCACATTAAGCCCGGCGCAGCGGCCTTGTCCAGTTTTTTTCATCTAATTTTACACATCAATCGCCGCATTCTTCGCCTCCCGTTGTTTATTCTGCCGCTCCCAATACCAGGCGATCCAAACCGCGACTTCGAAGAGCATTTGCAAGGCCACAGCCATGATAACCTGGGTGAAAGGTTCCGGCGTGGTCAGCAGGGCGCCCAGGATGAGATTGCCCACGATCATGTAACGCCGCATCGCCTTGAGCTTGGCATAATTGAGCAGTCCGATTTTTACCAGGGCCAGCAGGACCACCGGCAATTCAAAGCCCAACCCCATCCCCAGCATGAACTTGACCACGAAACCAAAATAATCTTCGGCCTTCCAGATTTGCGACGAAATGCCCATCAACTGCGAGGCCAGCTCGGCAAATTTGAGCGCGGGCGGCATGATCACAAAAAAGGCAACCGCCACGCCGGCCAGGAACAACACTGTCCCAAACCAAAATGCGCGCAGGAAATACTTTTTTTCGACAATCTTCAGGGCCGGCATGACAAATTGCCCGATGAAATAAAGCACGAAGGGCGAAGCCAGAATCAATCCCCCAAAAAATGCCAGGTGCAAGGCGGATAAAAATGGGGCCGACGGACCCATATAGACAAGCTGGGGGTTGTTTGAGCCTTCGTCAGCATCCGCCGCCACCATGCGCATGGCCAGAAATGTATTGGTGCCGACTGCCACCGGCTCCAGTTGCACGGTGACTTGGCGATTGGTGCCGAGATTTAACGAGCCAATCTGGTTGCTGCCAAGCTCAATGGATTGAAGCGGCGTCGAACCGAGGCGCAGATGAAGGACCGTGTTGGTGTCCTTCGGCATGAAGACAATGTGCCGGTGCGCGGCGCGTTTCAGGGGCCAAGTCAGGATGCTGACAAGTTGAGGAACAGCGAAGAGACAAACGATCATTCCGAGAATCGTGGCCGCCGCGCTCTTGATGAGCATCCAGCGCAGATCTTCCAGATGCTCGAGAAACGATTTTACAGCGCCACCTTCACCGTCCTCGTTCTCCGGCTGAAGTTCCTCGCTCGGTTCTGCCATGATCTATAATTGGCGAACGCGATCAAGCCTTGGGCACGGTGGCAGGCGGATTGGCAGCGGCTGTTTCGGGAGCGGCGGGCGGTTTGACGGGCGGAGCCGGCGGCGGCGTCTCCTGGTTCATGGCATTTTGAAACTCGTTGGTCACGTCGCTCGACGCCTTCTTGAACTCCTTGATGCCCTGGCCCAATCCCTTGGCGAATTCAGGGATTTTCTTGGCGCCAAAAAGGACCAAAATGGCGACCAGAACAATAATCAGTTCTCCACCACTCAAACCCAATACTGCAAAGGTTGTGTTCATAAAAAATGCTTCCTGTCCTTCAATATAATTACACCACCCGGGACCATTAGTAAAGGCCCAAAACAGCCCCGTTTTTACCTGCCGGGGAAAATGTCTAATGAAATCCTAATGACCAATCAATGCTCAAATGACCCAATGACAAAACTTCGTCATTCGAGCTTCGTCATTAATTGGGCATTCGAGCTTCGTCATTCGTCATTTTCCCGTCAACGGCTATTTCGGGGTTGCCAGTATTAAATCACCCCGGCGGTTTTTGCTCCAGGCGGCTTCATTGTGGCCGGACTCGACGGGTTTGGAGGCGCCAAAAGTGACGGTCTTGATCCGTTGCGGGTCCATCCCCAAGTTGGCCAGGTATTCGCGCACGGCCAGGGCGCGCCGCTCACCCAATGAAAGATTATACTTTTCAGTTCCCCGCTCATCGCAGTTGCCTTCGATAATCAAGGCGTCAGTGGAACTTCCTTTAAAATAAGCGGCCACGTCCTGCAGTTTGCTTTCTTCCGACGCTTTGACGGCTGACTTGTCGAAGTCGAAATAGACGGTATCGGCCTTGAACTTATCCCGGTCTTCGTTGTGGGGGCCGTCAAAGAGATTGTTCCATTTGCCATGGTCTTCCGAAATGGCGCCTGGCGTGGCTGTGACCGGATTCTGAGAAGGAAGCGGCATGGCAGGAGTAACCTCCGCCGGGTTCTGGCTGGCCGCAGGGTGATCATAAGGTGGTGGAATTGGCGTGAGCGAGGTTGGTTTACGATGACAGCCGCTGGCCAGTAATGCAGTGCTTACGATGAATACGCCGAATAAATTTAAATTTTTCATTTTTCTTTTTAGTTGCCCAAGAAGCCGTTTTTCACCTCGCCCATGAAGGTTCCGAACAGCTCCCCGAAATTTGTCTCACATCTTTGACGTGTTTGGTTGGCACGTCAAGCAAACATAAGACTCGCTTTTCATTTCTTCGCTGCGTGAAGACGATCGTGCGGGAATTGGGCGCCCAGCACGGGTCTTCGCCAGCAACCAATTTTTCTGCTTCGCCCCCTCCGGCCGGCATCACGCATATGCTGAAATTGCCGCTGCCGCTGGTGAACGCGATCTTGCTGCCGTCGGGCGACCAATCTGGCGCCGTCAGGTTCCCATAAACCCCGCTGACATGCACCGGGACCGCCTGCCCGCCGTTGACGCTGATTTTCTGCAAGGCCGCGCGGCCGCTCCGGCAAACGAAGCAAATCTCCCGGCTGTCAGACGACCAGCAAGGGCACGAGTCTTCCTCGCGGGTATGGGTCAATTGTTTGAGATGGCCGCCGGCGCTGTCGCAGACATACAGGTTGGGGCTTCCACTTTTGCTCAGGATCATCGCCACCTTTTGCCCGTCGGGTGAAACTTCCGCGCTGAAACTCGATCCGGGGTAGCCGGCAAAGACCTTGCGCGCGCCGGTGGCCAGGTTGTGTTCGTAGATTTCTGTGTTGCCATTCATCCACGAGGTGTAAAGCAACCCCCGCCCTCCCGGCAGCCAGGATGGCGACGACACCAAGGCGCCATCGTGCGTCAGAACCACCGGATTGTTTCCGTCGAAATCCGCGACGCAAATTTCCGGCGGGCCGCCTCGCGCCAGGCGGAAGGCAATTTTAGTCTGAAAAATGGGGGCCGTCTGGCGCAGTTCCTTGACGATGTCGTTGGCAAAGGCATGCGCTTGCGAGCGTGTGCTGCCGCCAGCGTAGGCCCTGAGAAAAATGGGCCGGTTCATCCCGGCCTGCGTCAGGCTGCCTTCCACCCGCCCGTCATCCTTCCCGCTGATGATGTAGTCCGCCGGCTCTTTGATTTCCATGCCCAGAACAGAAAGATCAAATTTCAAAACCGACTCCGCTTCCCCCGTGAAACCGGTGATGGAAACGGGGATAAGGTGGGTGGTTTCACCGGTGATTACGATGACGCCATCCGCCACAACGTTTAAAGTCAACGCCCACAGAAAAACTGCCGCCAGAACTGTTTTGAATTGTGTTTTCATCCAGATGCTTCTTTTGCTTTCAAGTTAAAACGGATTACAAAACTGCGTTGCTCGTCGCGGGCGGAAGCGGGAAACGGCGGCAATTTGGTCACCGCCCGCAATACTCTTCCGACCGACTTGTCCAGCGCAGGTTCGCCGGACTTGCTGATGATTTCAGCGGAAAGGATCGTGCCGTCCCGCGCCACCACGATTTTGGCATCGGTTGCCGCCAGCCTGTCCGCAACGCTGTCCGGAGTGATCCAGGCATGGTAATAGACGTTGTAAATAACAGTTTCATAGCCCACGAAGGCTTCTCCGCCGCCCTGGCCGGGCATGTCCACCACCGTCCCCTTGGCCCCGCTGCTTTCCACGCCGGACGCCAGAGCGGACAGGGACTCGGCGATCTGATTGAGGCGTCTGGCTTCGGCGCGCGAGGAGGATTCCGCAGTGGCGGATTCTGATGTTTTGATATTCTTCTTTTGGGTTACGGACGAGGCCGGGGTGTAGTCAGGATGAATTTCATGGGTTTTGCGGGCCGGCTTGACCTCGGCCTCTGTTGCCATCAACGGCTGCGGCGCGGGTTCCTTTGCCACTTCCCGCGGTTTGGGGTGTTCCATCAACTCCGCCGCGTGCTGTGGCGCGACGGGCTGCGGCGTCCGGACCACGGACGGCGCGGGCTGCGACGGTTGCGGCGCGGCGGCCGGTTCGGGGCTGCCGCCTCCGGCGCCCGCTTCGTCCACAATATTGGCCGGGATCATGGTCAAAATGGGAATGTCCTTCGCCGCGGGTTTGTCGCGAAAGGCGGAGCTGCCCAACACGATGACCCCCAGCAGGCCGTGCATGCCGACCGAGAAAAGAAAACACTTTTTTTGCAGGCGTGTCATTTGTGTTCGGCGGGCGCGGTCTTCGCGGAGAATTGGGTGATGTGATTGCGCAAACAGGCGTCAAACACGGCAATGACAAAGTCCCATGGAGTGCGTTTGTCGGCCCGGATATCGACGATCAACTTGTGATTCTGTTGATACGCCACGGACAAATCTGTTTCAAGCTGGCGGAGGGAAACGTGCCGTCCCTGGTACAAATAATCGCCGCGGGGCGTGATCTCGACCAGGCGGATGTTGCGGCGGTCGATGGATCGCGTTTCCGCCGCGCCCATGTTTTGCGGGAGTTGCAAATCAATGTTTTGCTCCAGCAACGGGCGGGTGATGACGAAAATGATCAACAACACGAAAGCCAGATCAAGCAGCGGCGTGATGTTGATCTCGCTCAACGTCACCAGCGAATTGCGTTGGGAGAACCGTCTCATTCCTCCTTCAGATACTCCGTTTCCATTTTGGACACCAGATCTTGCGCGAAATTATCCAACTCGACCGTCCGGACGCGCAACGTATGCACCAGAAAATTGTAGCCAAACATGGAAGGAATGGCCACCAGCAAACCGGCCACGGTGGTGATCAACGCGGCGGACACCCCCGGCGCCATCGTCGCCAATTCGGCCCGGCCCGCCTGTCCCACCATGGCAAAGGTGTCCATGACACCCCAGACCGTGCCGAGCAATCCGATGAAGGGCGCGCCGGGCGCGACGGTGCCCAGCAGAATCAAGCCCGATTCCAGTTTGAGCGACTCGTGGGCAACGGCTCCCTCCAGGGTGCGCTTGATGTGTTCCATGCTTTTGAGCGTGATGAATTTTTTGCGCGCCTCCCCGCTTTCGTCTTTGAGGCGGGCGTCCAATTCCATGCAGCCCTCCTGGTAAACGGCGAACATCGGACAGCCATCGACTTGCAGGCGGCGGTCAAAAATGCCGAGAACGTGCTTCTGTCCATTGTATTCGGACTCAAAGAACTGGTTGAGTTTTTTGGCCCGGCGCATCTGGAGCGCCTTGGAAACCATCATATACCAGGCGAAGACGGAGAAGATCGCCAGGACGAAAATGATGACCCGGCCGACGTCGGTGGACCGGCTCCAGACAAATTGCAATTGACTCATCGCAAAAAAGCAAACGGGAACGCTCATCAAAAAAAATAATGCCGCAGCCACAGGCTGCCGCGCCTCTTGGCGAAACGTGGAGGAGTGAAATGGTCAAAAATTTCACGTTTCGCCCAATGTTCCGACCATCTGGGAAGGATTTTTAGGCCAAACCCATTTTTTGGCAACGATATTCCGCAAAATCTTTCGCGGCGCGGTGCAGGACGGGATTCTTCGATATTTTCGGTGGAATAGATTTGCCCCGCGCAAAGGAGAGCGCCCCTTCAAACCTGACGGCCGCAGTGATAGGTGGTCAAAAATCGCCAGAAAGGTCCTATTGATAGATAGAGGTCCGGAAAATCGGCAACACGGCAACAAGCCCCATTTTACAAGGGTTTTGTTGAGCTTTTCGGCTGGCAACACAGCGGCAACAACTGGCAACAAAATCAGCAACAAACCCGAAACAAGCCCGTTACGTTAACGATAAAGCTGGTTTGGTCCTGGCATTGCCACTGGCGCATTTGTGGGTGCATTTGTGGGTGGACAGAGCGGACGGGGCATGGAGTCCCGGCTTTAGCCGGCAGACCGTGTAAACGCGGGACTACGAACCTTGATCAGTTCTGCGCGTCATGGCGCAAAAATCAACTGATGAAGCGCGGCGTCCGCCGGGAACGGGCCCCCTTGTCATCCAGAGGCCGCCCTGACTCCAAACCATCAAAATGTTGAAATGTTAGGAACCGACGGCTTTACGGCTCTATGTTCTGGAAAAAAGATTTTAATCACGAAATATGCGAACCACACGAACGAAATCAAAAATCATTTTCGCGTATTTTGTGTGGTTCGTGGTTAAGAATTCTGATGCTTGTCCCCATAGCGCCCGCGTTTGGTCTCTTCAGGCTTTGGCGGTGGCGGATTTGTGGGTGGACAGAGTTGGACCCGTTTACAAGACAAAAGATCTCTTCCATTTTTCCCTGACAAATGGTATTGTGAATGCCATGAAGACCGAAACGATTCAAATTGATAAAGCTGGCCGGGTAGTGCTTCCCAAGCCGCTTCGAGAGCAGTTCAATCTTTTGCCGGGTGACAAACTTCGCCTGTCGGTGGAGGGACAGGGGTTCAGGCTTGAGCCTGCGGATGCCGGTGGAGAGTTCGTTCGCAAGGGAAGCGTGTTGGTTTTCACGGGTGGTTTTGCAGAACCGATTACCACTGCCAAAATCAATGAACTTGTGGAACAAAACCGGGAAGACAGAATCACAGCGGAAACAGGCAAGTTCCGCAAGAAATGAAGGTTTTCCTTGATACGAACGTGTTCGTAGCGGCCTGCGTTGCCGGCCACGAACATCATGCTCGCGCGTTGCCGGTCGTTCAAACAGTCCACGAAGGCAAGTCGGAAGGCTTTGTGAGCGCGCACAGTCTTTTGGAAACGCATGCCATCCTCACGCGGCTGCCACGCGTGCCGCGAATCTCGTCAATGCAAGCATCCACGCTGATTGCTGACAACATTGTGAAGTACTTTTCAATAGTGGCTCTGACTGGCAGGGAATACAGTGAACTTTCTTTGAAGCTTGGACAAAACAACGTTGTTGGCGGGAGAATTTATGATGTGCTCCACCTGGCGTGTGCGGAGAAATGCGGGGCCGACTGGATATCATTGTCATCCGGTTAAAACATGTTGAATACCAATTGGTTACGTGAATCGGAGGTTTCGTTTTGCGATGCGGTTTTTGTAACCAATTCAGCCAGAGGTACTTGCTCAAATACGTTCACGCTCAAAACTTGCAAAATTTGCGACAGGCTAAGTTCCAATTCAAGCTCCTTGCGCACGATAGCCACCAGCACGTAAACGCAGACGGCAATCCAGACTTGCGTCTTGACGGCGTTGTCGCTGGTCCCGAAAAAGTGTTTGATTCGCAAGTTCTGCTTGACCCATTTAAAGAACAGTTCCACCCGCCACCGGCTCCTGTAAAGCTGGGCGATGGTAAGTGCGGGCAGATCGAAGTTATTTGTCAGAAAGACAAGGAACTTGCCGTTCTCCGGGTCTCTATAACTCACGCGGCGAAAGCGGTCGGGGTAATGCTCAATGCTCTTATCCAAGGCCAGCCAAACGATTTGATCGGCCCGCACGCCGGTGCTTCCATCCACCGGGCGCGACTCCAGCCGGTTGATCCGCAGGCCCTCCTTGGCGCGGGTGACAAAGAAGGCCCCGGCCAACACAAAACGATAGAGTCGCCTAAAATCCACATACCCGCGATCCATCACATAAAAGGCACCCGGCTCCAGAAGCAACTCGTCCAGGATGTTCACATCGGCCTTTTTCCCCTCGGAAATCGAGATCATGGTCGGAATCGGCCCGCGCAAATCCAGCAGCGTGTGCAGCTTGACCGCCGCCTTGGTGGAACGAAAGCGCGCCCAGGGAAACAAACTCAGGCAAAGATCAATCGTGGTCGAATCCAGCGCATAGACCGTTTGCTCCAACTCCACGCCAAAGGATTCGTTGGCGTGGAGACGACGGGCGCGAGCGATCAACCCTTGCGCCAGATCGTGATAGATACGCCAGTCTCGCGAGCCATTGGCCTCGGCCAGCGTGCTATGGCGATGCGAGATCGAAATCCCATGTGGTAGAGCTGATCGGGTCGCGAGCGCAAGCAGACTTCAATGTCGGCCAGGCTATCTCGGTAAGTCAATTGCGCGAAGGACATGGCAAGAAACTGATCCCAACAAGGGAAAGCTACGGACTCGATAGTTGCCGTGGTAGCATTCGACGCAACGGCGAAATTGTTGCGGGTGAATCCACTCCATGATCTGCGAAAAAACAGTTTTTCCAGCGCGCATTTTTGCCAGAGTATGGCACGCTAGGTGCTGAAAAAACCCGACAATTTCCCATATCGCTCACATCATTTTTATTCTGCAAGACACTCGGATTCAAGCGCTTTCAGCAAGCATCTTTCCTCTAAACCGGATGACAA
>CAWFAZ010000076.1:0-107982 GCA_963813995.1 uncultured Verrucomicrobiae bacterium
AAAGAGGTCGCCGCCTACGCCAATGTTTCCCTGCCGTCGCGCATTGGCAATGCCTTGGTTGCCTATGCCGTCTATCTGCGCCAGATGGTTTGGCCGGGAGGATTGGCGGTTTTTTATCCACGTCCAGAGAAGGGGTATCCGGTTTGGACCATGGCGCTTTCATTCCTCTTGCTGGCGTTGATGACTGGAGGAGTTCTGGCTTTTGGGCGAAAGCGCGGCTGGCTTTTGACCGGCTGGCTTTGGTATTTGGGAATGTTGACGCCGATGATCGGCGTTGTGCAAGCGGGCGCGTTCGCACACGCGGATCGCATGACCTATTTGCCGCAGATCGGGATTTATGTGGCGCTGACGTGGCTGGCGGCGGAGTGGGCCGCAAAGCGGCATGTGGGCCGCGTGGCGATTGGGGTTCTCATGGCCACCGTGCCGGGAGTGCTGATAATCTGCGCCTGGAAACAGACTGCGTATTGGCAAGACAGCGAAACTTTGTGGTCCCACACGCTCGCCTGCACCACAGGCAACTATATGGCCCACTACAACCTCGGTGTCGATCTTGTCGAAGAGGGAAGAGTGGACGAGGCGATCACCCATTACCAAAACACGCTGGAAATCAAGCCGGACTACGCGGAAGCCCGGAACAACCTTGGCAGTGTCTTTTTCGGACAGGGGCGGACGGACGAAGCGATCTCGCAGTATCAAAAGGCGCTGCAAATCGAACCAGGCTACGAGGTCGCCCACTACAACCTTGCCGTTGCTCTTCTGCAAAAAAGAAGGGTGGACGAAGCGATTGCCCAGTATCAAAACGTGTTGCAAATCAATCCCGACAACGCGAATGCCCAAATCAACCTCGGCAGCACTCTTCTCCAAGCGGGCAGACTGGACGAAGCGATCTTCCATTTGCAACAGGCGCTGCAAATCAACCCCGGCTACGCCAAAGCACACAACAACCTCGGCAACGCTTTTCTGCAAAAGGGAAACCTGAGCGAAGCGATCTCCCATTTTCAGCGGGCGATGCAACTTGAACCGGACGATCCATGGCCCAAAAATAATCTGGCGGAGATCCTGGCCACTTGTCCGGAGGCGTCGTTGCGCAACGGCAACAAGGCGGTGGAACTGGCCACGCAGGCCGATGAGCTTGCCGGCGGAGAAAACCCGATCATTCTCCACACCCTTGCCGCGGCTTTTGCCGAAGCCGGGCGGTTTTCCGAAGCGGTGGCAACGGCGCAACGTGCCTTGCCTCTGGCCGAGGCGCAATCCAACACCAAGCTGGCCGCGCAACTTCAATCTGAGATGAAACTTTACCAGGCAGGCAGCCCGTTGCATCTTCCTGCGCAAACACATTAAGGCATCGCGCAAAATATGATCGGCCAAGAATCTCCGCTAAAAGTCCCCATCGGCGCGGGCGGCTGGGAGCAACGCTGGCGGGCGCCGGCGGTTTGCCTTGTGCTGGCCGCGATCACCTTTGCCGTTTTCGGGCAGACGCTGACCCATGGGTTTGCTTACTACGATGACAATGATTATGTGTATGAGAATCCGGTGGTCGCCCGGGGCCTGACGCGCCAGGGGATCGTCTGGGCATTCACCGGCGTTCACGCCTATAACTGGCACCCGTTGACCTGGCTATCCCACATGCTGGACTGTCAATTATACGGACTTCATCCCGGCGGACATCATCTCACCAATGTCCTCCTTCACATCGCCACCGTAATCGCGCTCTTCCTGGTGCTGCGGCAGATGACCGGCGCTCTTTGGCGCAGTGCTTTTGTCGCGGCTGTCTTTGCCATCCATCCGTTGCGGGTGGAATCGGTGGCGTGGGTGGCCGAGCGCAAGGATGTCCTCAGCGGATTATTCTTCATGTTGACCATTGGGGCTTATGTGGGCTATGCGCGCCGTCCGTGGTCGTGGGGGCGTTACGGGCTTGTGATGGTTTTGTTTGCGATGGGCCTGATGAGCAAGCCGATGCTGGTGACGCTGCCCTTGGTGCTGCTGTTGTTGGACTATTGGCCGTTGCAACGGGTGGAACCCCGAAAGCTTTCGGGGTTGGTGCTGGAAAAACTGCCCTTGCTGGCGCTTTCCGCCGCGTCCTGCGTGGCGACAGTTCTGGCGCAAAACAGAGTCCTGCAATCGACTGAGTTACTTTCGCTGCCGCTGCGCTTTGCCAACGCATTGGTGACCTGCATCGTTTATCTTGGCCAGATGGCATGGCCAGCGGGACTGACGGTGTTTTATCCCTTCCCGCTCAATGGCCTTCCGCCATGGGAAGTGGTGTTGGCCGGGACGCTGTTGGCTGGCCTTTCGGGCTTCGCTTTTAGGCAGCGGCGGACGCAGCCGTGGATACTGGTGGGATGGCTCTGGTATTTGGTGATGCTGCTGCCGGTGGTGGGAATCATCCAGGTCGGTGACCAGGCCCATGCGGATCGATACACCTACCTGCCACAAATTGGGATTTATGTGGCGGTGACATGGCTGGCGGCAGAGTGGGGCGCGAAGCAGCAGGCGGGCCGCATGGCGATTGGGGGCCTCATGGCTGCCGTGGTCGGAGTGTTGATGGTCTGTGCCGGAAAACAGGCCGCGTATTGGAAAAACGGCGAATCCTTGTGGACGCACGCGCTCGCCTGCACCACTGACAACTACGTGGCCCATTTCAACCTCGGCAATGTTCTTCGCCAGGAGGGCAAAATGGACGAAGCGATCCCCCATTACCAAAAGGCAGTGCAAATCAGGCCCGACTACTCGCAAGCCCACAACAACCTCGGCAAAGCTCTTCTGCTAAAGGGCAAAGTGGACGAAGCGATCTCCCATTTGCAACAGGCGCTGCAAATCAGGTCCGACTACCCCGAAACCCGCGTCAACCTCGGCGAAGCTCTTTTCCGAAAGGGCAAAGTGGACGAAGCGATCGTCCAATACCAAATTGCCCTGCAAATCAACCCCGGCTACGCGGATGGATACTTCGGCCTCGGCATCGCCTTTCTGCAAGAGGGCAGAGTGGACGAAGCGATCGGCCCTTTCCAACGAGTGCTGCAAATCAACCCTAACAATGCGGACGCCCACGCCAACCTCGGCAACATTCTTATGCAAAAGGGCGAAGTGGACGAAGCGATCACCCATTTCGAAAAGGCGCTGCAAATCAGGCCCAACTACGCACAAGCCCATAATAACCTCGGCAACATTCTTATGCAAAAGGGCGAAGTGGACGAAGCGATCAGCCGTTTTCAAAAGGCGGTGCAAATCAGGCCCAACTACGCTCAAGCCCATAACAACCTCGGCAACGCTTTTCTGCAAAAGGGAAACATGACCGAAGCGATCGCCCATTTTCAGCAGGTGCTGCAAATCGAACCGAACAATCCACAAGTCCAAAGCAATCTGGCGTGGCTCCTGGCCACTGGTCCGGAGGCGTCGCTGCGCAACGGTAAACAAGCGGTCGAACTGGCAGAACGGGCGAATCAGCTCACCAGTGGAGGAAATCCGTTCATTCTCTGCTCGCTGGCGGCGGCTTACGCGGAGGTTGGGCGATTTTCCGAGGCGGTGGCAACGGCGCAGCGCGCCTTGCAGCTTGCCGAAGCGCAATCCAACGCCAGGCTGGCCGGGGCGCTTCAAGTTGAGATGAAACTTTACCAGGCTGGCAGCCCATTCCATAACGATGAACAAACACATTAACTACATAGTCCAGAGAATATGATCGGCCAACAATCTCCGCTAAAAGTTCCCGTCAGCGCGGGCTGGTGGAAGCAACACTGGCGGGTGCCGGTGGTTTGCATTGTGCTGGCCGGGACCATCTTTGCCGTTTTCGGACAGACGCGAAATCACGAGTTCGTTAACTTCGATGACAACGATTATGTGTATGAAAACCCTGTCGTCGCCCGAGGCCTGACGTTCAGGGGCATCGTCTGGGCATTCACCCATACGGACTGCAATTTATACCACCCGCTGACGATGCTTTCGCTGATGGGGGATTATCAACTCCATGGACTCCATGCTGGCGGGTATCATTTCACCAATGTCCTGTTGCACACTGCATCGGCCATTCTGCTGTTCCTCGTTCTGCGCCAGATGACCGGCGCTCTTTGGCGCAGCGCGTTCGTGGCGGCGGTGTTTGCCATTCATCCGCTGCGGGTGGAATCAGTGGCGTGGGTGGCCGAGCGCAAGGATGTCCTCAGCGCCTTTTTCTTCATGCTCACGCTGGGCGCGTATGTCCGCTATGTCGGCAACCCGAAATCACCAGCCCGCTACCTGATGGTTGCTACCGCATTCGTGCTGGCGCTGCTGTGCAAGCCGACCGTGGTCATGCTGCCATTTGTGCTGTTGCTCCTGGACTACTGGCCATTGCACAGGTTCGAACCGTCGGGGCCGGTCGATCCACCGAAATATTGTGGGATTCCACGGCGGTTGATCCTGGAAAAGATTCCACTGCTGGCGTTGGCCACCGGGGCGTGCGCGATTACTGTTCTGGTGACGCGAGGAGTGATCCTCCCCGCTGTCCAAGTTTCGGTGCCTTCACGCATCGGCAACGCATTGGTTTACTACACGACTTATCTGCGCCAGATGATTTGGCCGGAAGGACTGGCGGTGCCTTATCCCTATCCGCCCAACGGCTTTCCGCCATGGGAAATGGCGCTGGCCGGAGCGCTTCTGGCCGGCCTTTCAGCGGTTGCATGGAGAGGGCGGCGGACGCAGCCGTGGCTGCTGATCGGCTGGCTTTGGTATTTGGGAATGTTGATGCCAATGATCGGCATTAAGCCGGCGGGGGAATTCCCACAGGCGGATCGCTACACCTATCTGCCACAAATCGGCCTTTATCTGGCGATGACGTGGCTGGTGGCGGAGTGGAGGGTGAGGTGGTTGCAGCACGGGTCATTCCGTGTGGCATTGGGGAGCCTGATGATCGGCATAATCGCGGTGTTGATGGTCTGCGCTTGGAAACAGGCCGCCTATTGGAAAGACGACGAAATCTTGTGGAACCACACCCTTGCCTGCACCACAAGCAACTACCTGGCTCACAACAACCTCGGCTTGGCTCTTGATCAAAAGGGAAGAACGGACGAAGCAATCACTCATTTCCAAGAGGCGCTGGAAATCAAACCAGACTACGCGCTTGCCCACTTCAACTTCGGAACCACTCTTCTGCAAAAGGGAAGAGTGGACGAAGCGATCACTCATTTCCAAGAGGCTCTGCAAATCCAGCCCGACTTCGCAGCAACGCACAACAATCTTGGTCTCGCTTTTTTCCACCAGGGCCGGATGGACGAAGCGATGGCGCAGTTTCAAAAGGCGCTGGAAATCAAGCCGGACGACGCAAAAGCCCACTACAACGTTGGCCTCTACCTTGGCCAGAAGGGGAGGATGGATGAAGCGATTTCGCAATACCAAAAGGCGCTGGAAATCAAGCCGGACTACGCAGAGGCCCGCTACACCCTTGGCCTCTGCCTTGGCCAAAAGGGGAGAATGGATGAAGCGATTTCGCAATTCCAACAGGCACTGGCAATCAAGCCGGACGACGCAGAAGCCCGCTACAACCTTGGCCTTTGCCTTGGCCAAAAGGGGAGAACGGATGAAGCGATTTCGCAATACCAAAAGGCGCTGGAAATCAAGCCGGACGACGCAGAAGCCCACAACAACCTCGGCATCGCTCTTCGCGAGAAGGGAAGAGTGGATGAAGCAATCACCCAATACCAAATTGCCCTGCAAATCAAGCCCGACTACGCGGAAGCGCAGTTCAACCTCGGCAACGCACTTGGCCAAAATGGAAGACTGGACGACGCGATCACCCATTACCAGGAGGCATTGCAAATCAAGCCCGACTACGCGGAAGCGCAGTTCAACCTCGGCAACGCTCTTCTGCAAAAGGGCCGGGCGAATGTAGCGGTCGCGTATTTTCAAAGGGCGCTGGAAATCAATCCAAACATCGCAGGAATCCACCTCAATCTTGGCCTCTGTTTTTACCGGCTGGGACGAATGGACGAAGCGATTGCGCAATACCAAAAGGCGCTGCAAATCGAACCAGCCGATTCAGCGGCCCTGAATGATCTGGCCTGGCTCCTGGCCACCTGTCCGGAGGCGTCGCTGCGCGACGGCGCCAAGGCGGTGGAACTGGCCCGGCAGGCCAATGATCTGACTGGCGGGGAAAATCCGGTCATTCTCCACACCCTGGCCGCCGCCTTCGCCGAAGCCGGGCGGTTTTCCGAAGCGGTGGAAACAGCGCAGCGCGCCCTGCGCCTGGCCGACGCGCAATCCAAAACCGCGCTGGCCGGGAAACTTCAATCGGAGTTGAAACTCTACCAGGCGGGCAGGCACTCTGTTCCATAGACATGAACGATAACATTAACTTCAAAGCCCATAAAATATGATTGACCAAATATCTCCGCCAAAAGTCCCCGTTGGCGCGGCCGTCCGGGCTCAGAGCTGGCTGACGCCAGGAATTTGCCTTGGCCTGGCCGCGATGACCTTCGCCGTTTTCGGGCAGACGGCGGGTTTTGAATTCATCAACCTGGATGATCCTGTCTATGTTAATGAGAGCGCCAGGATCGCAGGAGGTCTCGGCCTGAAGAGCCTCGCCTGGGTTTTCACCCATGCGGACTGCCATAACTACCACCCGCTGACGATGCTTTCATTCATGGCGGATTATAAATTCCATGGACTCCATGCCGGCGGGTATCATTTCACCAATGTGATGTTGCACACTGCATCGGTCATCCTGCTCTTCCTCATTTTGCGCCAAATGACCGGCGCTGTCTGGCGCAGCGCCTTTGTCGCGGCTGTCTTTGCCATCCATCCCTTGCGGGTGGAATCGGTGGCGTGGGTGACCGAGCGCAAGGACGTGCTCAGCGGGTTGTTCTTCATGCTGACCATCGGGGCTTATGTCCGCTATGCGCGCCGTCCGTGGTCGCTGGCTCGCTACGGGCTGGTGATGCTTCTGTTTGCGATGGGCCTGATGTGCAAGCCGATGCTGGTGACGCTTCCCCTGGTGCTGCTGTTGTTGGATTTTTGGCCGTTGCAACGAAAGGAATCGTCGGGAAGGTTGGTCATGGAAAAACTACCCTTGCTGGCCCTCTGCGCTGCCTACTGCGTGGTCACGCTTTTTGCGGAATCCGAAGAAATCCAAGGGAATGCGCCAATTCCGCTGTGGTTCCGATTTGCCAATGCGCTGGTAAGCTGCATGGTTTATCTGGGCCAGATGGTTTATCCGGTGAGACTGGCGGTGTTTTATCCCTATCCACATGTTCTGTCATTGTCGAAAGTGGCGCTGGCCGGGATGCTACTGGCCGGTCTTTCAGTCGTCGCATGGGGAGAGCGGCGGAAGCAACCTTGGCTGCTAATGGGATGGCTCTGGTATTTGGTGATGCTGCTGCCGGTGGTGGGAATCATCCAGTCGGGCGGACATGCCCATGCCGATCGCTTCACCTACCTGCCACAAATTGGGATTTATATGGCGGTGACGTGGCTGGTGGCGGAGTGGCGGGTAAGCCGTCTGGCTTTTGCGGGCCTGATGACCGGCGTGCTCATCGTGCTGATGGTCTGCTCCTGGAGACAGACCGCGTATTGGCAAAACAGCGAAACCTTGTGGACCCACGCGCTTGCCTGCACCACGCACAACGCCATAGCCCACAACGACCTGGGGAATGCTCTTGTGCAAGAGGGCAAAGCGGACGAAGCCATCCCCCAATTGCAAAAGGCGCTGCAAATCAGGCCCGCCTTCCCGGAAGCGCGCTTCAACTTGGGCCTCGCGCTTTGCCAAAAGGGCAGAGTGGACGAGGGAATTGTCCAGTTCCAGGAGGCGCTGAGAATCAAGCCCTATTATCCGGAAGCGCAATTCAGCCTCGCCGCTGCTCTGTGCCAAAAGGGCCGGGTTGACGAGGGAATTGTCCAGTTCCAAGAGGCGCTGAAAATCAGGCCCGACTTCGCCGAAGCCCACAACGAGATCGGAACCGCTCTGCGCAAAAAGGGCAGAGTGGACGAAGCCATCGCCCATTATCAGCAGGCGATGCAACTTAAACCGGGCGATCCATGGCCCAAAAATAATCTGGCGGAGATCCTGGCCACTTGTCCGAAGGAGTCGCTGCGCGACGGCAACAAGGCGGTGGAACTGGCCCGGCAGGCCAATGAACTTGCTGGCGGAAAGAACCCGGTCATTCTTGGCACACTCGCCGCCGCCTTCGCTGAAGCCGGGCGGTTTTCCGAAGCGGTGGAAACAGCGCAGCGCGCCTTGCATCTGGCCGACGCGCAATCCAACACGGGGCTGGCCGGGCAACTTCAAGTTGAGATGAAACTCTACCAGGCAGGCAGCCCATTCCATAGCCCTGCACAAACGCATTAACCACGAAGTGCGCAGAATATGAACGCCCTTGAAGCTCAGCTGGTAGCCGCCCTCAGACATCTGGCAAGAGTCGCCGTCAGATCTGTGCGAAAAGCCGCCGACGACGCGGGTGGCTGGGTTCAACGCTGGCGGGTGCCGGCGGTTTGCCTTGTGCTGGCCGCGATCACCCTTGCCGTTTTCGGCCAGACGACAGGTTTCGAGTTCATCAATTACGATGACTTTACGTTTTATGAGAACACCCAAGTCGCAGGCGGTCCGAGCCTGAAGAGCCTGGCCTGGGTCTTCACCCATGCGGACGGCAGGTTCTTTTACCATCCGCTGACAATGCTTTCATTCATGGGAGATTATCAACTCCACGGACTCCGCGCCGGCGGGTATCATTTCACCAATGTCGCGTTGCACACCGCATCGGCCATCCTGCTGTTCCTCATTCTGCGACAGATGACCGGCGCTCTTTGGCGCAGCGCGTTCGTGGCGGCGGTATTTGCCATCCATCCGCTGCGGGTGGAATCGGTGGCATGGGTGGCGGAGCGCAAGGATGTGCTCAGCGCCTTTTTCTTCATGCTCACGCTCGGCGCGTATGCCCGCTATGTCCGCAAGCCAAATTCACTGGCCCGCTACTTGATGGTTGCTGCCGTGTTCGTGCTGGCGTTGCTGTCCAAGCCGTCCGTGGTGACACTGCCGTTTGTGCTGTTGCTCCTGGACTACTGGCCGTTGCACAGGTTCGAACTGTCGGGGCCGGTCGATCCACCGAAATATTTTGGGATTCCACGGCGGTTGATCCTGGAAAAAATTCCCTTGCTGGCGCTGGCCGCCGGGGCGTGCGCGATTAATGTTCTGGTGACGCGAGGATTTATCGTCCCCGCCGTCCAAGTTTCCATGCCTTCGCGCATCGGCAATGCATTGGTTTACTACACGATTTATCTGCGCCAGATGATTTGGCCGGAAGGACTGGCGGTGGTTTATCCCTATCCGCCCAACGGCTTGCCGTCGTGGGAAATGGCGTTGGCCGGGGTGCTGCTTGGCGGCCTTTCAGCGGTCGCTTGGGGAGGGCGGCGGAGACGGCCGTGGTTGCTGATCGGCTGGCTTTGGTATTTGGGAATGTTGGTGCCGATGATCGGCATTGTGCAAGCGGGGGCATTCCCACTGGCGGATCGATACACGTACCTGCCGCAAATCGGGATTTATATGGCGGTAACGTGGCTGGTGGCGGAATGGTGGGTGAGCCGTGTGGCCCTTGGGGGTCTCATGGCCGTCGTGCTCGCCACGTTGATGGTCTGCGCCTGGATACAGACCGGGTATTGGCAAGACAGCGAAACCTTGTGGAGCCGCACGCTCGCCTGCACCACAAGCAACTATGTGGCCCACATCCATCTCGGCATCGCTCTTGAGCAAAAGGGCATGCTGGACGAAGCCGTGGATCATTACCATGAGGCACTGAAAATCAATCCCGACAAGGTGCCAGCACACAACAACATCGCCAACTTTCTTGGGCAAAAGGGCGGAGTGGACGAAGCGATCTCGCATTATCAAAAGGCGCTCCAAATCGATCCCAACTTCGCCGAAGGGCATTGCAACCTCGGCATTGTTCTTCAGGAAAAGGGCAGAGTGGATGAAGCGATCTCGCAGTATCAAGACGCGCTCCGAATCAAACCAGACTACGAGGTCGCCCACTACAACCTGGCCTCCGCTCTTCTGCAGAAAGGAAGGGTGGATGAAGCGATCGCCCAGTTCCAAAACGTGCTGCAAATCAATCCCGACAACGCGGCTGCCTACTACAACCTTGCCTCCGCTCTTCTGCAAAGGGGAAACGTGACCGAAGCGATCGCCCATTTTCGACAGGCGATGCAGATCGAACCAGCCGATCCGTGGGCCAACAATAAACTGGCGTGGCTCCTGGCCACTTGTCCGCAGGCGTCGCTACGCAACGGCAACGAGGCGGTGGAACTGGCTGCGCGGGCCGACCAGCTTGCCGGAGGAGAAAACCCGGTCATTCTCCACACCCTCGCTGCCGCCTTCGCCGAGACCGGGCGGTTTGCCGAAGCGGTGGAAACCGCGCAGCGCGCCTTGCACCTGGCCGAAGCGCAATCCAACACCAAGCTGGCCGGGCAACTTCAATCCGAGTTAAAACTCTACCAGGCAGGCAAGCCATTCCACAGCCCTGCCCAAACACACTAAATGAATCAACCACAAAGAACACAAGGACAGGCACTTATGAAGGTTGACAGGTCCAGCCAAGCCCGGCAGACGCGGTCATTCCCAGCCCTTTTTTCTCTGGGCTCTTTGTGTTCTCTGTGGTTAGATAAATGTGTGCTTTTTGAGGTCATTTTCGAGGATGCCGACTTGTTGGTCATAAATAAACCCGCCGGCTTGGTCTGCCATCCAACCAAGGGCGACGAGTGGTCGAGTTTGATAGGCAGGACGCGCCTTTATTTGGGTGCGGAGAGACCGGCGCACTTGATCAACCGTCTCGACCGCGAAACGAGCGGCGTGGTTCTTGCTGCAAAAACCCCCGCCACCGCCGGCCAATTGGGCAAACTTTGGGAAAACCGCGCGGTCGAAAAGGCATATCTGGCCATTGTCCACGGCTCGATGCGGAGCGATGCCGGATGCATCGACTTGCCGCTGGGCAGGGACGAAACCAGCCAGGTCGCCGTCAAACACTGCGTTCGCCGCGATGGGGCCAGCGCCTTGACGGAATTCCGGGTGGAACGGCGTTTCCGCCGTGCCGACGGGGATTTCACCCTTCTGCGGGTGCGTCCCAAAACGGGACGGAAACATCAAATCCGCATCCACCTGGCCGCGGTGGGCCATCCGGTGGTCGGCGACAAGCTTTACGGCGGGGATGAAGATTTGTATCTGGCGCTGGCGCAAAATCGCCTGACCGACAGGCAGCGGCGGCAGTTGATATTGACGAACCACGCGCTCCATGCGCATTCGATACGTCTGGAGTGGCGCGGGGAGGAAAAAGTGTTCCAAGCGCCGCCGGACGATGATTTCACGAACTTTTCCGGCGAACCGCAGTTTTTCGCACTTTTCCACTAAAATTTTCAAAAAAAACACCGCTTCAACCACCGTTTTGGCCGTCATTCGCACGCCATGTCAGTTATAAGTCGTTGTTATGGAGCCAGTTATGGATGAATTGACAGGCGAAAAAAAACATGCAAAAAAGTTGAAAAAAACCATTGACATTTGTCGTAAAAAAGGCGAAGATGTCTTCAGATGCTTACAAAAAGCACAGTTGAAAAAAAGATGGAAAAAACCATTGACAGGTTTTTTGTAATCTGCGATATTGATCCACACACGGACACACACAGAAACAACAGATAAAAAAAAGATAAAAATATGAGAACAAAAACACTAGCCTTATCAGCCCTGCTGGGCCTGCTCGGCAGCGTATCAGCAATGGCCGCAAATGTATATTCAATCAACGCCGTCGGTTACGTCAACGTGGCGATTCCCCCTGGTTTCAGCATGATCACCTGCCCGTTGGTTTGCTCGCCGGATAACAGCCTCGCCACTATTTTTAATAACACGACCGGCACATTCCAACCGAATGGGAATAATGCAACGGTTTATGCATTCACCGGTGGTACTTACTCTTCATCGGATGTTGCTGGCGAATATTCCGGCGGCACCGGTGGATGGATTAACAACGGGACTATCACAGTAAACCCGGGTCAGGCCGTTTTCTTTGAGAATACCGACTCCACTACCATACACTGCACGTTTGTCGGCACAGTTCCGCAGAACGGCACGGTCGTTCCCGGTCTGGGCAGCACAGCCACCGGTTTGACCAACACTTTGGGCGCTGGTTGGAATATGGTGGGTTCGGTGGTGCCAGTTTCGGGTGACCTCGTAGCCAGCAGCATCTCGGGCGGCTTCTTCAATTCTTTTGGTGGTCCTCCCACTGGTCCTGCTGGTGCGTCGGATTTCATCTATCTCTTTGATCCTGTCGCTGGTTTCTCTACTGAAATTTACTTTGCTCCATTAATGGCTGGCGGTTGGGTGGGCGGCACGGGCACGGCAGGCCCCGGCCCCGGCAATCCGGACACCACCAGCGTAACACAAGGTTTCTTCTATTATAATGGCACCGGGTCGGCGGAAACCTGGGTGGAAAATTTCACCATCAATCCATAAACTCAAACTAATTAACAAAGAACAATAAGAACTCTCAACACTAACAACAATATGAAAAAAACATTAACACTTGTGACGCTGCTCGCAGGAGCGGTGGCTGGATATTCGCAAGGGACTGTGTCCGAGACCGACTACGGCACATCGTTCCAGTTTCACGTTTACAACAATCAAACAGCAGTACCTCAGGGGAACACCACCGCGTACACCGTGACCTTCGGTGGATATACCAGTGGAACTGAGTACTATGGGAATGTTTCCAATGATAAGCCGACAGGGAATTCGGGTAATGCAGTCTATAATACTGGCACGGTGCTCTCAGGAACTGGCTTCGACGCCCAACTCCTTGGCGCTGCTTACACGGGTGATGCGTTAAGCGCATTATCAACAATCGGGAGTGTGATTCACTTCACGTCCACTGGGCTGGTCACGGGGGGCGTAACCACAGGAATTCCCGGCTCGACGCCCGGCACCGTGGCAAACGGCGGTACCGGCGGTACAATCGCATTGGCGGCTTGGGCCAACACTGGATCACTGGGTGCTGCCACCTCGTTGGCGACGGCTCAGGCTGATGGATATAATTGGGGCATTTCTCAGGTCATCAGCATTGCTTCGTTGGGTGGAACTCCACCTACCGGCACGCCGGTCACGCCACCGTATCTCGGAATCGACAGCTTCAGCATTGCGCAGACGGTTCCTGAACCGAGCACGATTGCTCTTGCTGTGATGGGCGCATCAGCCTTGCTGTTCCGCCGTCGCAAATAAGCTAAGCGCAGAGTTCTTTTATTCTCACAGAGCCGCCCTCTCGGGCGGCTCTTTTTTTATCGAAGCAACAACCGGTGGGGAGCTGCCGAGTCTCGCCCCACCGTATCAATCATATCCCAAGGCGCGGCAATACGGCTCCAAGATCGGCAATATGGGGCCAAGGTGCTTCTCATAGGCGTGCCAGCGGGCCACGGACCGGGCATAAACCGGCTGGCTGGCGTCGCGATAGGTGGGCGAAAACATCAGTTTCTTGCTGCTTTTCTCATGGAATCGTCCCTGGGCCTGGTCCCATCCCAAACCAAGAAATTCAGTGACCCGGCGGCCCTCCTTCTCCAAGTCGGCCACGATGTCTTCATAGCGCGTCTCCATCCAGGCCAGGCCTTCCCATTGCCGCACGGCCAGCCAGACGTCCATTAAATTGGCATAATGCCGGGCGGTCCGCTCCAGAGAGAGGAAATTCGCATTAAACGGATTGAGCGGAATGTTTTGAAAATAGCAACTGATCACCACGTCACGCGGATCGCGCAAGGCAATGACGACACGCAGTTCGGGGAACACCCGCAACCAGATGCGAAGTTTGGCCGTGGGCGATGGGTTTTTGTCCAAGAGCAGCTTTCCTTCCAAATTGCCACCCCATTCCTTCTGGACGGCTTCCAGATAGCGGCGGCGAATGACATTGAGGCGGGGGGCGGAAATTTGCGGCGAGGCGTTGAACAACTGGCAGACGATCATCGTAAAGGCGCGCGGCTCATCCAAGGCCGCCACGCCCGGATGGGCGCCAAGAATCTGCTCCAAAAGGGTGGTGCCGCTGCGCGGATGGCCTCCGAGGAACGCCAGCCCCGGCATGGCTTCGCGGGCGCGTTCAGGAAACTCCCTGGCCCAGGTGCGAAGGATATCCCTGGGCAGTTCCTGGCTCGAACGGCGGTATTGGCCCGCTTCCTGGTCGTACTCCTGCAACATCGCTTCGACGTCCCCCAAACGCCGCACGAGGTTTTTGGCCTCAAGCAACATCTGCATCGCTTCGTCAAAGCGGTCCGTCCGATTGAGCACCTCGGCCAATTCATAGCGGCTGGCGTACTGCACGTACTGGTGCCGGGGATTGGATGCGATCAAGTCACGCAATCGGCGTTCGGCGTCCTCATTTTTATTTTCGCGACGGTCGAGGAATGCGGCATAGTAACGGGCCTGATCATCCCGGGGATCGATCGCCAGGCACGAGGCAATCGCTTCACGAGCTTCCGCGAAGCGATGATTCTGCTCCGACAAAATCGCCATGGCCATGCGCGGGTTAATGTCCTTCGGACCGGCTGCGGCTGCTTTCTCAAACCAGGCCCGGGCCTTTTCCGGCTGGCGCAGACCCTGATATTGATGGCCAATTTGCAACATGAGCTGGCCATTGCGCGGCTCCAGTTCAACCGCCTTGCGCCAAACCCGGTCAGCCAGGTCGATTTGGCCCGCGCCAGCGGCAGCGCATCCATATTCAAGCCAGATCTGCGCTTTATGTGGGAACTGCTGAGCCAGTTTCTCATAAGCCCGCACGGTTTGGGCGAAGTCGTAATTCTCCAAAAGCTTGCGGGCTTCGTTCAGTTTTTTATCGGATGAAACCGGATTCATTCCTGGGCGTTAGAGGGCCGGCCCCTGAATCATCTACCGGGAGGCATGGGAGGCAGTTTTGGTGGACTAGGCGGGGAAGAACCGGATGACCCATTTATCAGTGCCATAACTGGCGGTGGTAAGGGTGGGGCCGCAGACGTCTTCCCGCCCGTGTCGCCCGTCTCGCTTGACCCGCCATGAGTCTCATAATAGGCGGCCATGGCCAACGCCTGCTGGTCCGGCGGAAGCGCCGGCACTGTCGGTATATTCGCGGCTTGGGATGAGACTTGCGTCCCTGAGAATAGAGTATTTGCCAATTGCGCGCTGGCGCCGCCAGAAACCGATACTCCTCCTCCAAAAGATGTTCCTCCTCCTCCGTAGGATGTGGAGCCAACGCCGCCGCCGCCAAAACTGTTGCCACCACCACCGGCAACCGATACTCCTCCAAATCCTCCTCCGAAGGATGTGGAATTGCCACCGCCGATAGTCGTTACGCCGCCGCCGCCGCCGGCAACCGTTACGCCTCCGTAGGGCGAGGAATTCCGGCCTCCTCCGCCCGTGATAATGGCGGATGATCCGCCGGGAGTTGCCGCCGCAGCAGGCGCTGGCGGCCCGCCATGCAGCACCGCTGCTGGTCCGGGCGCCGTGGCGCCGCCGGCAGCTTTGCCCCCCGCCGACGCCAGACTATTGCTGAGCATCGACAAGGTCATCGCCGTGCCGGAAACAAGGACATCAACCTCCTGTTGGTCAGGATGAATTTTAACCAATTCCAGAACATCGTCTCTTTCGCCGGGCGCCAATTTGAAATAAGAGGTCTGGCCCTTCGCATCTTTGGGCGGTATGGAGAACAGGACTCGAACATCATCCCCGATCTTTATAATGCCATTCAGATAAACCTTTGGCAGGTCCACGGGCTTTTTATCGGCAGAAGAAGGGGGCGGGGGTGGCGGATTCAGCCGAAACACGTTTCTATCGATGATAATCGCGTAAGGATTGGAATTATCACCGGCCCCGTCCGAAGTGCTTGATGGATTGGCTGTTACGGCGACACCCGTGAGCGCCCGCAACGGAGTTGCCAGGGCCATCACGCCGGCGATTGCACAGGCCGATGTCAGTTTTAAACTCACGATATCAACATAGCCGCAAACACGAAAAACACCAGCCCAATCTTAAAGTTTCGGCGTCCATATTGACACTTCGCCCGCTTGCCAATACCCTTTCCCGGTCAGAATGGCGCGTTCGTCTATCAGTTAGGACACGGCCCTCTCAAGGCTGAAAGACGGGTGCGATTCCCGTACGCGCTACCATTCTTAAGCTTAAAAACTTTGCGAGAAGCCTGGAAAACCGTAGCAGTTTGCGTTGCCCTGGCCTTGGGCACACTGTTGCTGTACGCCCCGGTCTTGACCTTTGATTTCTGCAACTTCGATGACACCGATTATGTCGTCAACAATTTCCATCTGTACGGCGGCCTGAGCTGGCACGGATTGGCGTGGTGTTTTCAAACGGGCTACGGCAGCAATTGGATTCCACTGGTATGGTTGTCGTACATGCTGGATTATCAATGCTACGCTCTCCATCCGGCCGGGTATCATGCCAGCAACGTCCTGCTGCACGCGGCGAATGCTGTGCTCTTGTTCCTCATTTTGAAACGAATGACCGGGACGTTTTGGCGCAGCGCCATGGTCGCCGCGCTTTTCGCATGGCATCCGGCGCATGTCGAATCCGTGGCTTGGATTGCTGAACGCAAAGATGTGTTGAGCACTTTATTCTGGATGTTGACGATTTGGGCTTACCTCAATTACGCCGGGAAAGGGGGTGTCGGCAGATATTTTTTGGTTTTGTTGCTTTTTGCTTTTGGATTAATGGCGAAACCAATGCTGGTGACGCTGCCCTTTGTGTTGTTGCTGCTGGATTGGTGGCCGCTCCGCCGCTTTCAATCCAAAACTCCCGCCTGCAAGACGAATCTCCGGGGACTGGTTTGCCCTGCAAAAACGTGCCGGCAATTGATCTTGGAAAAGACGCCCATGCTTCTTTTGGCGGCCGGCTGCAGTCTGCTGGCTGTCGTTATACAAAGCCGGAGCGGCGCTGTTTCGGCCCTCGCAAGTGTCCCGCTGGCGCCGCGATTGCTGAATGCATTAATTTCTTATTGCTGGTACATTGAAAAGATAATTTGGCCTGTTGGCCTTTCAGTCATCTATCCTTTGCGCAAAGCCTGGCCCTTGGGGGAAATTGTCGCGGCCATTATCGTTCTGGCGGTCATCTCAGCCGGGGCGGTTTGCTTCCGTAAACGATGCCCTTATTGGACGATGGGTTGGTGTTGGTATTTGGGCACGCTGGTTCCAGTGATCGGCATAGTGCAGGTTGGGATGCAAGGGATGGCGGACCGATATACTTATATACCCTCGATCGGTCTTTTTATAATGATTTGCTGGGGCGTTTTTGATTTGGCGCAATTTGGGGCCAGGGCGCTCGAGAATCAAGTTTTGAAGAGCCATGATCAATGGATGCCAGGGGCCTTATGCCTGGCAACGTTGGTCATGTGCGGGTTGGCCACCAGCAATCAACTCCAGTATTGGAGAGACGGCGGCGCGCTTTTTTCCCGTGCCATTGCAGTGGATCCCAACAACCATGTGGCCCACGCTACTTACGGCATATTCTTATACGATCGTGGTTCGTTGCCGGAAGCGCGTCTCGAGTTTCAAAAGGCCATCCAACTCGATCCGCAATACGCAAGAGCACACGTCTTTCTGGGCGATATACTTTACCGCACGGGCGAGCGCGATGCCGCCGCCGCCGAACTCCGCACCGCTCTCGCACTCAATCCTGGCGAAGTCATGGCACATAACGATTTGGGTCGCATCTTTCTGGACAAGGATTTACCCGGGGAGGCCGCGGCCGAGTTCGCCATCGCTCTCCAATATGAGCCTGATAATCCCACCACACATTGCCTGATGGGAAAAGCTTGGGCCATGCAAAGCAGGTTGGATGAAGCCCGGGAACAGTTTTCCGAGGCGCTGCGCCTGAACCCTCAGCATTACGATGCCCATTATCAACTGGCCCTGGCGCTCGCCATGCAACACAAAACAACCGAGGCTGTCGCGCAGTACCGGATGGCGCTTGGCTTGGAACCGGCCAAGCCTGATGCGCTGAATAATCTGGCCTGGATTCTTGCGACCGATCCCCATGCGGAAATTCGCAATGGCGTAGAGGCGGTGCGGTTGGCCCGCCGCGCCTGCACACTGACCGGGAACGCAGTGCCGCTGATGATGGGGACATTAGCCGCCGCTTGCGCCGAAGCCGGGCGTTTTGACGAGGCGGTTGCTTACGCGCAAAAGGCCCATGATCTTGCCGTGGCGCAAGGCCGTGACAAGGTGGCCGCTAAAAATGTCGAATTGTTGGAACTCTTTCGCTCCCACCATGCCTACCATGAATAATCCTGTTTCAAATTTTACCAGTTCCACCAGGAAATCTTAAACTCGACAACTATGCGGGAAGACCGGAGAACCCTGGTAATTTGCGTTGCCCTGGCCTTGGGAACACTGTTGCTGTACGCCCCGGCCTTGACCTTTGATTTCATCAACTGGGATGACACCTATTACGTTGTCAATAATTCCCATCTGTACGGCGGCCTGGGCTGGCGCGGATTGGCGTGGTGTTTTCAAACAGGCTGCGGCGGCAATTGGATTCCCCTGGTATGGTTGTCGTACATGCTGGATTATCAATGCTACGCTCTCCATCCGGCCGGGTATCATGCCGGCAACGTCCTGCTGCACGCGGCGAATGCTGTGCTCTTGTTCCTCATTTTGAAACGAATGACCGGGACGTTTTGGCGCAGCGCCATGGTCGCCGCGCTTTTCGCATGGCATCCGGCGCATGTCGAATCCGTGGCTTGGATTGCTGAACGCAAAGATGTGTTGAGCACTTTATTCTGGATGTTGACGATTTGGGCTTACCTCAATTACGCCGGGAAAGGGGGTGTCGGCAGATATTTTTTGGTTTTGTTGCTTTTTGCTTTTGGATTAATGGCGAAACCAATGCTGGTGACGCTGCCCTTTGTGTTGTTGCTGCTGGATTGGTGGCCGCTCCGCCGCTTTCAATCCAAAGCTCCTGCCCGCAAAACGAACCTCCCAGATCTTGTTTGCCCTGCAAAAACGTGCCGGCAATTAATCCTGGAAAAAATGCCCATGCTTCTTTTGGCGGCCGGCTGCAGTCTGCTGACTGCCCTTCTGCAAAGTCGGAGCGGCGCTATTTCGAACCTCGCACGTGTCCCGCTGGCGCCGCGATTGCTGAATGCATTGATTTCCTATTGCTGGTACATTGAAAAAATAATTTGGCCTGTTGGCCTTTCAGTCATCTATCCTTTACGCAAAGCTCTGCCCTTGGGGGAAATTGTCGCGGCCATTATCGTTCTGGCGGTCATCTCAGCCGGGGCGGTTTGCTTCCGTAAACGATGCCCTTATTGGACGATGGGTTGGTGTTGGTATTTGGGCACGCTGGTTCCGGTGATCGGCATGGTGCAGGTTGGGGTGCAAGGGATGGCGGACCGATATACTTACATACCTTCGATCGGTCTTTTTATAATGATTTGCTGGGGCGTTTTTGATTTGGCGCAATTTGGGGTCAGGGCGCTCGAGAATCAAGTTTTGAAGAGCCATGCTCAATGGATGCCAGGGGCCTTATGCCTGGCAACGTTGGTCATATGCGGGTTGGCCACCAGCAATCAACTCCAGTATTGGAGAGACGGCGGCGCGCTTTTTTCCCGTGCCATTGCACTGGATCCCAATAACTATGTTGCCCGCGCTCTTTACGGCATGTTTTTATTCAGCAACGGATCGTTTCCAGAAGCGCGTCTCGAGTTTCAAAGGGCCGTCCAAATCTCTCCGCAATACGCAAGCGCACACGCTGATCTGGGCGCGGAGCTTTACCGCGCGGGCGAGCGCGATGCCGCCGCCGCCGAACTCCGTATCGCTCTCGCGCTCAATCCTCACGAAGTCATGGCACACAACGATTTGGGTTGCATCTTGCTGGCCAAAAACTTACCCGATGAGGCCGCGGCCGAGTTCGCCATCGCTCTTCAATATGAGCCTGATGATGCCACCACACATTGTTGGATGGGAAAAGCCCTGGCCATGCAAGGCAGGCTGGATGAAGCCCGGGAACAGTTTTCCGAGGCGCTGCGCCTGAACCCTCAGCATTACGATGCCCATTATCAACTGGCCCTGGCGCTCGCCATGCAACACAAAACAACCGAGGCTGTCGCGCAGTACCGGATGGCGCTTGGCTTGGAACCGGCCAAGCCTGATGCGCTGAATAATCTGGCCTGGATTCTCGCGACCGATCCCCATGCGGAAATTCGCAATGGCGCCGAGGCAGTGCGGTTGGCCCGCCGCGCCTGCACACTGACCACGAACGCGGTGCCGCTGATGGTGGGGACATTAGCCGCCGCTTGCGCCGAAGCCGGGCGTTTTGACGAGGCGGTTGCTTACGCGCAAAAGGCCCATGATCTTGCCGTGGCGCAAGGCCGTGACAAGGTGGCCGCTAAAAATGTCGAATTGTTGGAACTCTTTCGCTCCCACCATGCCTACCATGAATAATCACGGGCCAAGTTTCAAATCAGGCGTAGCCGAACGCCCGTAAGTACGGCTCCAAGCCCGCCTGAAGCGGAGCCAGCGCCTCGGCATAATGTTGCCAACGCCCCACAGCTCGATTGTAAACCGGCTTCGTCACATCGTCGTAGGTCGGCGCAAAGACGAATTTGCGGCGCGCCATCTCATAATAGGTCGCCTGGGCCTCATGCCACGGCAAACCCAGGAAATTCGTTATCCGCCGTCCCTCGCCTTCCAAATTGCCGACCACGTCCTCGTAGCGTGTTTCAATCCATTCGAAGCCGCCCAACTCGCGCATGCGCAACCAGACATCCATGCAGTCGGCATAATACCTGGCTGTCCGTTCCAGGCTGAGAAAGTTGACGTTGGACCAGGCCAAGGGGAAGTTCTGAAAGTAGCAACTGATGATGATGTCGCGCGGATCGCGCAAAGCGATGACGACTTTCGATTGGGGAAAAAAACGGAGCCAGATATGAAGCGACCCCGTCGTGAAGGGGTTTTTGTCCAGCAACAACCTGGCGCCTGGATTGTCCCCCGTCTCGCGCAGGAGACTTTTGAAATAGCGGCCGGTCAATTGGGCGCGCCGGGTGGCGGTGAGGGCGTTCAAGGATTTGAGAGTCAGCCCCCTGGCTGGCGGCAGCGGGTTAAGAGTGCTGATCAATTCCTTAACGAAGGCATGCGATTCGTCGAATACAAGAATCTCCGGATTAGCCCCGAGAATTTGTTCAATGAGAGTCGTGCCGCTGCGCATCGCGCCGCCCAAAAGCGCCAATGGATGCGGGCAGGGGGTGGCAGCCGCCTCCTCGCTCCAGTGCCGCAGCGTCTCCGGCGTCAACTCCGCCAGCAACTCGCGGCGCGTCTGGTCCACCTTCTCATCAATCTGTTCGAGCATGGCCGTGTTCGCTATTTGGCGTCGCAGCGTCTTGGACGTGGCGAGACAGCTCAATGCCCCGGCGTATTGTCCGAGCGCGTCCAGCACGACACCGAGCAGATGATTGGCATCGGCTCGCACATCCAAGGACAACAATGGATCACTCTTGAGCAAGTCGCGCAAGGCGGCTTCCGCTTCCCCGTCAAGTCCCTTGCGACGCAATAAAAAAGCCTTGAAATACAGCGCCCGGCCGTTCCTGGGATGCCGGACCAGGCAGGCCTCGATACACTCCCACGCTTTATCCAGGCGGTGGTTTCGCTCCAACCACTCCGCCAGAGCCAGGCGCGCATCGGCCGACGAAGGGTCCGCCGCCACCGCGCGCTCGAAGCAAGCGTTGGCCTGTTCCACGCGGCGCAGGCGATAGTATTGCATGCTGATTGCAGCGAGCATGGAGGCATCGGCGGAGGCCAGTTCCTCCGCACGCTGGGTGGCTTGATTGGCCAGCGCGAAATCCAGATCGCCCGCCGCCGAGGATCCCAATTCGGCCCATAATTGCGAGACACCCGGGAACTGTTGGACCAGGTTGCGGAAGCTGGCCAGAGCGTGAGCATACTGGCTATTGCGCAGGCATTGTTGCGCATTGTGCCAGGAAGACATGGCGTGAGGTGAGCGCTGCAATCTTGCGAGATCGCCCAGCGGATCGTTTTTGGCGCTTTTTATCATGGATAACTGGTAGTTCGGCAAAATGGTAAAGGTTCCCCATGCCATTGGCACGTCTCACATTATCTATCATCCGTAGCCGAACGCCTGACAGTAATTCGCAAGACCCGCTTGCAGCGGAGCCAGCGCCTCGGCATAATGTTGCCAACGCCCCACGGCTGTATTGTAAACTGGCTTCGTCACATCGTCGTAGGTCGGCGCATGGATGAATTTGCGGCGCGCCGTCTCATAATAAGTCGCCTGGGCCTCATGCCACGGCAACCCCAGGAAATTCGTTATCCGCCGACCCTCGCCTTCCAAATTGCCGACCACGTCCTCGTAGCGTGTTTCAATCCAATCGAAGCCGCCCAACTCGCGCATTCGCAACCAGACATCCATGCAGTCGGCATAATACCTGGCTGTCTGTTCCAGGCTGAGAAAGCTGACGTTGGACCAGATCAGGGGGATGTTCTGAAAGTAGCAACTGATGATGATGTCCCGCGGATCGCGCAAAGTGATGACGATTTTCGATTGGGGAAAAAGACGGAGCCAAATATGAAGCAACGCCGTAGCGGCGGGGTTTTTGTCCAGCAACAACCTGGCGCCTGGATTTTCCTCCGTCTCGCTCAGGAGACTTTTGAAATAACGGCCGGTCAACTGGGCGCGCCCGGTGGCGGTGAGGGCGTTCAAGGATTTGAAAGTCAGCCCCCTGGCTGGCGGCAGCGGGTTAAGAGTTTTCACCAACTCCTTAAAGAAGGCATGCGATTCGTCAAATACAAGAATATCCGGATGGGATCCGAGAATCTGTTCGATGAGGGTCGTGCCGCTGCGCGGCGGGCCGCCCAATAACGCCAATGGATGCGGGCTGGGGACGGCGGCCGCCTCCTCGTTCCAGCGCCGCAGAGTCTCCGGCGTCAACTCCGCCAGCACCTTGCGCCGCGTCTGGTCCATCTTCTCATAAGTCTGTTCGAGCTTGGCCGTGTCCGTTATTTGGCGCCGCAACGTCTTGGCCGTGCCGAGACAACTCAATGCCCCGGCGTATTGTCCGAGCGCGTCCAGCACGACGCCCAGCAGATGATTGGCGTTGGATCGCACATCCAAGGACAACAATAGATCACTCTTGAGCAAGTCGCGCAAGGCGGTCTCCGCTTCCCCGTCGAGTCCCTTGCGATGCAATAAAAACGCCTTGAAATACAACGCCTGGCCATCCTTCGGATGCCGGGTCAGGCTGGCCTCGACACATTCCCACGCTTCATCCAGGCGGCGGTTCTGCTCCAACCACCCTGCCAGATTCAGGCGCGCCTGGACCGACGAAGGGTCCGCCGCCACCGCGCGCTCGAAGCAATCGCGGGCCTGTTCCAACTGGCGCAGGCGATAGTATTGCAGGCCGATGGCAACGAGCATGGAGGCATCGGCGGAGGCCAGTTCCACCGCGCGCTGGGAGGCTTGATTGAACAGCGTAAAATCCAGATCGCCTGCCGCCGCGGTGCCCAATTCGGCCCACAACTGCGAGACGCCCGGGAACTGTTGGACCAGGTTGCGGAAGCTGGCCAGAGCGTGAGCATACTGGCTATTGCGCAGATATTGTTGCGCATTGTGCCAGGAAGACATGGCGTGAGGTGAGCGCTGCAATCTTGCGAGATCGCCCAGCGGATCGTTTTTGGCGCTTGTTATCATGGATATCTGGCAGTGCGGCAAAATGGTAAAGTTTCCCCATGCCATTGGCACGTCTCACATTATTTATCAGCCGTAGCCGAAAGCCCGGCAGTACTTCATCAGGTCCGTCTGAAGCGGAGCCAGCGCCCCGGCATAATGTTGCCAACGCCCCACAGCCCGGTTATAGACTGGCTTCGTCACTTCATTGTAGGTCGGCGCATTGAGGAATTTGCGGCGCGCCGTTTCATAATAAGTCGCCTGGGCCTCATGCCACTCCAAACCCAGGAAATGCATTACCCGCCGTCCTTCGCCTTCCAAATTGCCGACCACGTCCTCGTAGCGTGTTTCAATCCATTCGAAGCCGCCCAACTCGCGCATGCGCAACCAGACATCCATGCAGTCGGCATAGAACTTGGCTGTCCGCTCCAGACTGAGGAAGTTGACGCTGGCCGCGTTCATGGCGATGTTCTGAAAGTAGCAACTGATGATGATGTCGCGCGGATCGCGCAAAGCGATGATGACTTTCGAAAGGGAAAAAAGACGGAGCCAAAGGTGAAGCGACCCCGTTGTGGAGGGGTTTTTGTCCAGCAACAACCTGGCCCCCGGGTTTTCCTCCGTCTCGCATAGGAGTCTTTTGAAATAGCGGCCGATCAATTGGGCGCGTCCGTTGGCGGCGAGTTCGTTCAAGGATTTGAAAGTCATTCCCCAGGCCGGCGGCGCCGGCTGGAGCGTGTTCAACATCTCCCGCGCGAAGGCCTCCGGTTCGTCAAATACAAGAATCTCCGGATGAGCCCCGATAATTTGTTCAATGAGAGTCGTGCCGCTGCGCGGCGCACCGCCCAAAAGCGCCAATGGATGCGGGCAGGGGGCGGCGTCCGCCTCCTCGCGCCAGCGCCGCAGAGTCTCCGGCGTCAACTCCGCCAGCAACTCGCGCCGCGCGTGGTCCATCTTCTCATAAATATTTTCGATCGCGGCCGTGTTCGCTATTTGGCGCTGCAGCGTCTTGGCCTTGCCCAGACAGCTCAATGCCCCGGCGTATTGTCCGAGCGCGTCCAGCACGACGCCCAACAGATGGTTGGCATGGGATTGTCCATCCAAGGGTAACAACGGACCGCTCTTGAGCAAGTCGCGCAAGGCGGTCTCCGCTTCCCCGTCGAGTCCCTTGCGATGCAATAACAACGCCTTGAAATACAGCGCCCGGCCATTCTTGGGATGCCGGACCAGGCAGGCGTTGATACATTCCCACGCTTCATCCAGGCGGCCATTCCGCTCCAACCACGACGCCAGAGTCAAGCACGCGTTGGCCGACGAAGGGTCCGCCGCCACCGCGCGCTCGAAGCAAGCGCTGGCCTGATCCAAGCGGCGCAGATGACAGTATTGCTTGCCGATGGAAACAAGCAAAGCGGCATCGGCGGGGGCCAGTTCCGCCGCGCGCTGGGTGGCTTGATTGGCCAGCGCGAAATCCAGTTCGCCCGCCGCCGCGGTGCCCAATTCGGCCCACAACTGCGCAACGCCGGGGAACTGTTGGACAAGGTCGTGGTAGCTGGCCAGGGCGGGAGCATGGCGGCTATTGTTCAGGTGTTTTAGCGCATTTTGCCAGGAAGCCATGGCATCGGGTGATCGCCGTAGTTTTGCGAGGTCTTCCAGCGGATTGTTTTTAGCGCTTTGTATCATTGATATCTGGCAGTGCGGCAAAATGGCAAGGTTTCCCTGTGCCATTGGCACGTCTCATATTATCCATCATCCGTAGCCGAACGCCTGACAGTACTTCATCAGAACCCGCCTGAAGCGGAGC
Organism: uncultured Verrucomicrobiae bacterium; assembly: GCA_963813995.1. Classification (GTDB taxonomy): domain Bacteria; phylum Verrucomicrobiota; class Verrucomicrobiia; order Limisphaerales; family Palsa-1400; genus DASRLE01. The sequence continues at coordinate 25,431 of CAWFAZ010000076.1, forward strand.
CAGTGCTTCGGCATAATGTTTCCATCGCCCCACGGCTGTATTGTAAACTGGCTTCGTCACTTCGTTGTAGGTAGGCGCATGGACGAACTTGTGGCGCGCCGTTTCATAATAACTCGCCTGGGCCTCATGCCACTCCAAACCCAGGAATTTCGTCAACCGCCGTCCCTCGCCTTCCAAATTGCCGACCACGTCTTCGTAGCGTGTTTCAATCCATTCGAAGCCGCCCAGTTCCCGCATGCGCAACCAGACATCCATGCAGTCGGCATAATACCTGGCTGTCCGCTCCAGACTGAGAAAGTTGACGCTGCTCGCGTTCACGCTGATGTTCTGAAAGTAGCAACTGATGATGACGTCCCGCGGATCGCGCAAGGCGATGATGACTTTCGACTGGGGAAAAAGACGGAGCCAAACATGAAGCCACGCCGTCGTGGGGGGGTTTTTGTCCAGCAACAACCTGGCGCCCGGGTTTTCCTCCGTCTCGCGCAGGAGACTTTTGAAGTAGCGGCCGATCAATTGGGCGCGCCCGGCGGCCGTGAGGTCGTTCAAGGTTTTGAGAGCCAGCCCCAGGGCCGGCGGCGGGTGAAGCGTCTTCACCACATCCTTCTGAAAGGAAGGAGTTTCATCAAATACAAGAATCTCCGGATGAGCCCCGAGAATTTGTTCAATGAGAGTCGTGCCGCTGCGCGCCGCGCCGCCCAAACACGCCAATGAATGCGGGCAGGGGGCGGCGGCCGCCTCCTCGCGCCAGCGCCGCAGGGTTTCCGGAGTCAACTCTGCCAGCAACTCGCGCCGCGCCTGGTCCACCTTCTCATAAACCTGTTCGAGCGCGGCCGCGTTCACCGTTTGGCGCCGCAACGTCTTGGCCTTGCCGAGACAACTCAATGCCCCGGCGTACTGTCCGAACGCGTCCAGCACGACGCCCAGCAGATGATTGGCATTGGATTGCATATCCAAGGACAACAATGGATCATTCTTGAGCAAGTCGCGCAAGGTGGTCTCCGCTTCCCCGTCGAGTCCCTTGCGATGCAATAAAAACGCCTTGAGATACAGCGCCTGGCCATCCTTCGGATGCCGGGTCAGGCAGGTTTCGACACATTCCCATGCTTCATCCAGACGGCGAGTCCGCTCCAACCACTCCGCCAGAGCCAGGCGCGCTTTGGCCGACGAAGGATCCACCGCCACCGCGCGCTTGAGGCAAGCGAAGCCCTGATCCAGGCGGCGCAGGTGATAGTATTGCGTGCCGATGAAAAAGAGCAACGAGGCATCGGCGGGAGCCAGTTCCAACGCGCGTTGAAAGGCTTGATCGGCCAGCGCGAAATCCAGATCGCCCGCCGCCGCGATGCCCAATTCGGCCCACAACTGCGCGACGCCCGGGAACTGTTGGACGAGGTTGTGGTAGCTGGCCAGGGCGGGAGCATGGCGGCCATTGTTCAGGTGTTGTACCGCACTTTGCCAGGAAGCCATGGCGGGTGATCGCCGTAATTTTGCGAGGTCTTCCAGCGGATTGTTTTTGGCGCTTTGTATCATTGTTATCTGCCCGTTCAGCAAAATGGTAGGGGTTCCCTGTGCCATTGGCACGTCTCACATTATCTATCAGCCGTAGCCGAACGCCCGGCAGTACTTCGCCAGACCCGCCTGAAGCGGGGCCAGTGCTTTGGCATAATGCTTCCACCGCCCCACGGCTGTATTGTAAACGGGCTTCGTCACTTCATTGTAGGTCGGCGCATGGACGAACTTGTGGCGCGCCGTTTCATAGTAACTCGCCTGGGCCTCATGCCACGGCAAACCCAGGAATGTCGTCAACCGCCGTCCCTCCGCTTCCAAATTGCCGACCACGTCCTCGTAGCGTGTTTCAATCCATTCGAAGCCGCCCAACTCCCGCATGCGCAACCAGACATCCATGCAGTCGGAATAGAACTTGGCCGTCCGCTCCAGACTGAGAAAGTTGACGTTGGCCCCGGTCAAGGGGAGGTTCTGAAAGTAGCAACTGATGATAATGTCCCGCGGATCGCGCAAGGTGATGATGACTTTCAATTGGGGAAAGAGACGGAGCCAAATATGAAGCGACGCCGTCAGGGAGGGGTTTTTATCCAGCAACAACCTGCCGTGTGGCCCTTGCTCCATCTCGCGCAGGAGGCTTTTGAAATAGCGGCCGATTAACCGGGCGCGCGCGGTGGCGGTGAGGGCATTCAAGGATTTGAAAGTCAGCCCCCTGGCCGACGGCGCCGGGTGAAGAGTGTTCAGCAACTCCTGCGCGAAGGACTCCGGTTCGTCAAATGCAAAAACCTCCGGATGGGACCCGAGAATTTGTTCAATGAGAGTCGTGCCGCTGCGCGGCGGGCCGCCCAAAAACGCCAATGAATGCGGGTAGGGGGAGGCGGCCGATTCCTCGCGCCAGCGCCGCAGAGTCTCCGGCGTCAACTCCGCCAGCAACTTGCGCCGCGCCTGGTCCATCTTGTCATAAGCCCCTTCAAGCGTCGTCGTGTCCGTCATTTGGCGCAGGAGCGTTTTGGCGTTGCCGAGCCAGGTCATGGCCTCGGTGTATTGCCCCAGCGCGTCCAGCACGACACCCAGCAAATGATTGGCAGATTGTTTTACATTCGGATCCAGCGAACCGGTTTTGAGCAAGTCACGCAAGGCGGTCTCCGCTTCCCCGTCGAGTCCCTTGCGATGCAATAAAAACGCCTTGAAATAGAGCACCCGGCCATCCTTGGGATGCCGGGCCAGGCAGGCCTGGACACATTCCCACGCTTCATCCAGTCGCCGATCCCGCTCGAACCACGCCGCCAGACTCAGGCGCGCGTGGACCGACGAAGGGTCCGCTGCCACCGCGCGCTCGAAGCAGGCGCAGGACTGATCCAGGCGGCGCAGGCGATGATACTGCTGGCCGATGGAAACGAGCAAATCGGCATCGGCGGAAGCCAATTCCGCCGCGCGCTGGGAGGCATGATTGGCCAGCGCGAAATCCAGATCGCCCGCCGCCGCGAGGCCCATTTCGGCCCACAACTGAGAGACGCCAGGGAACTGTTGGATCAGGTTGCGGTAGCTGGCCAGGGCGTGAGCATGGCGGCCATTGAGCAAGTATCGTTGCGCATTCTGCCAGTAAGCCTCGGCTTGAGGTGAACGCCGTAATTTTGCAAGGTCGTCCAGCGTATCGCTTTTGGTGTTTTTTATCATGAATATTTGGCAGTCCGACGAAAGTGTATGGCTCCGCCGCGTCATTAGCAATGGAAAATCTCACATTTTGTCCAACGCAAGTTCCGAAAACTGTTTCAGATAAGTTTCAGATCATAGTTGAAAAGTCATTTGAATTCTGGCATCAGTGCTCGTCCTTATGCGATTGACGGTTATGTTTCGGGAATGTCTGTGCTTGATCCTGGCAGTTGTGGGCCTGCCATGTGTGGCGCCCGGAGCCGCCAATGACGCTGCCAATGCGGCAGCCCGGTATCATTGCGCCGGCAGCGCGCAGTTGACCGGCAACACGAACCTCTCGACTCTCCAGAAGGCTCTCGCCCTGCCTTCGGCGGTTGCCGTTCAGAAATTGGCCCTGGCAAGAATTTCCGGGATGCTGGCCAACGGCCTGAACTTCGGAACCAATGCGTCCGCAGCCTCTTTCATCGAACCGTTGTTGAGCGATGTTCTGGAAACGGAATCCTTGGGCACTTTCTCCGGCACGGCGACCAACTCCCTCAATTTTGTCCTGGCCCTTCGGTTGGACTCAAAACGCGCGCAATCATGGCATGAGAATCTCGAGAAGGCGCTCGGCGGGACTGGCGAAAAATTTGCGACGAAAGAATTCAACGGATGGCGTTGGAACAGAGGCGCGGCGGATTCAATTTGGATTATGCCCGCGCGCGATTGGTTGCTGGTTGGCCGGGGCGATGACCTTTTGCCGGTGCAAGTCGAATATCTGCGCCAGGTGAGCCGCGAGGGGCGGCCTGGCCCGGCATTAACGAACAATTGGTTGGAGGCGGACTTGGATTCGGCTCGTCTTGCCGCCTGGTTGCCGGATTGGTCGCGGCTGTTTAGACCGGCGCGTATCAAGCTCAGCGTCGCCGGCGAAAAAGACAACCTGTGCATGACCGCCCGGATGATTTATCCGGAAGCCATACCGTGGAAATCCGGCTCCTGGCAAATGCCGACTGAGCTTGTGCAAGGTTCGATCATCAGTTTTACTGCCGGGCAAAACGTCGCGGCATTTCTGAATTTGAGTCCGGCTTTCTCCCAGCTTGATGGTGATCCGTTAACCAATCAATTCCATGCTTGGGCACTGAATGGATTGCCCTTCCTGACTTATATGGCCTGGCCGGTGGTGAATGCCACAAACGCTTTGGAGAAGCTGTCAATTGAAGCGTCGGATGCATTTAGTCCTGAATTGCAACAATTCAACGGCACCGAGCTTCTCTGGCTGGCAGACCAGAGAAAGCTGATTTTGTCCAACTTGCGGGTGATCGCGCCCACCTTGGAGTCTGTTCAAGATCAGGCCGGGGAATTTTTACTTTTGTCTGTGTTTCCACGTCCACCTGCAAACCAGCCCGCGCCGGACGAGCTATGGAAACAGATCAACGGGCGCACCAACCTGGTTTATTATGATTGGGAATTGACCGGTCCTCGATTGCAACAGTGGCGGCTGCTGGGCCGCATGCTATTGAGTCGGTCGCGTATGCCGATGCATGACATGATGTACGCAAGGCTGGTTGAAGACAAGTGGCTGGGCGAATTGGCGCCGTTGGTGGGGAACACCGTCACCGAGATAACACGCACCGCGCCCAACGAACTGTCCGTGGTTCGTAATGCGCCGGTTGGTTTTACCGGAATTGAGATGTTTCTGCTTTTAGATTGGCTGAACACCGTTGGCTCCCCGCCGATTGGCTCTCGACCACCGGCGCATTGAACCTTAAGCTTGCCTCCATGCAATTCCAAATCATCTTTAATCCGATTAGCGCGGCGGAGCTGGCCAGGATGCCGCGCGAACTGCAGCTTCACATCCTCGGCGAATTTCGCGGCTTGCCCCAGGAAGTTCTCAAAAGCGATTTGCTCCATTTCGGCAAATTGGAGCGCGCCGGCAAAACCCTGCATCGCTTTCGCCTGGGCGATTACCGCGTCTATTTCGAGCGGCATGAACTGGGCGTGGTCGTCCATCGCATACTCAGCCGCAACACGCTCAAGGATTTTCTCTTTCGCTCGAGCCTGCCAACCGGGGAAGACGAAGCGCTGCAGGAGAATCCGAAGTTCTGGGAAATGATCGAATCAGCCCGTCTGGCCTCCTCGAAATCGTAGCATCCCCTGGTGCAACGGCCAGAAATGGCTTTCCAAAGGGCTGGAAATTGGCGAAACTGCTTGTTTGTTCGAATAATGATGCACTCAACCCATTGCTCTTGAGCAAGTTTTTCACATGCCCGGCGCTGTTACTGTCATGCGCGCTTGGCGCGTTGGCCGGCACGACTAATCAGCCCATGATCAGGTGCGCTCCGGGTTGGCGCGCGGAGATCGTGGCGCAAGCCCCGACCATCAGCGCTCCGTCGGTCGTTTGCTGCTCCCCGGATGGGCGGATTTTTCTGGGACAGGACCCGATGGATATGGGCAGTCCGTCGGACAAGCCGGGGGACCGAATCCTCTGTATTTATCCCGATGGAAAGATCACGGTGTTTGCGACCAATCTTTACGCCGTCTTTGGCCTGCAATACATCGACGGAAAGGTTTATGTCCACCATTCGCCGAAGTTCAGTGTCTTCGATGATGATCACGGCGTCGGCGTCAACCGGGTGGATTTAATTGCCAGCGACAATCCTCATCCGTGGTTGCCGTCGTTTAACGATCATATCCCTTCCGGCATTCGCCTGGCCATGGATGGATATTTTTACATCAGCACGGGGGACAAGGGCATTCTCGGGGCGGTGGGAACGGACGGGCGGAAAATTGAAATGCGCGGCGGCATTTATCGGATGCGCCCCGATGGCACGGGCCTGGAAGTGTATTGCACCGGGACGCGAAATCATCTGGAGGTCGCCATCAACTCCGAAGACGAGATGTTTACTGAGGACAACACGGACGACGGGGGGGGCTGGTGGACGCGGTATACCCACATGGTGGACGGTGGTTTTTACGGGTATCCCTACGATTTCAAACCGCAACGGCCTTACACGCTTTGGATGATGCGCGATTACTACTCAGGTGCGCCGACGGGCGCGCTCTCTTACAATGAAGATGCCCTGCCGCCGGAGTATCGCGGCAACCTTTTTGTGTGCGATTGGGCGGGCGCATGGGTCATGCGTGTGAAGCTCAAACGCGCGGGGAGCACTTATGAGATTGAGGAGCGCGTGGCGGAACATAATATGCCCGAGGCCACCGAGCCGGACCATAATCTGGATTTTGTGACGAGAGGCGGATTTGGCATGGTCTTCCGGCCCGTGGGCATTACCGTCACCCCGGATGGCATGGGCTTTTATATTACCGATTGGGGGTTGTCCGGCTGGAAACGCGACGAACTTCTTGGACGGCTCTTCAAGGTGACCTACACAGGAAAGTCTCTGGCCGCGCCCAAACCAGATTGGTACATTCCGGCGGCCACCGGCCAGAAATTCAAGGCTTCGACCAAGGAACTGGTTCAGGCGTTGTCGCATCCTTCGCAGAACGTGCGCATGGTCGCGCAACGGCGTCTGGCCGACCGCCGCAAGGAAGGCGAGAGAAAACTGGCTTCTCTTCTCAAAAACACCAAAGCGCCACCCTGCGCCCGATGGTCGGCCATCTGGACCCTGGATGCGATCGATGGCGGGAAAAAGAAGCACAAAGTCATTCTCTCCGCCTTGAAAGACAAGGATGCAACGGTGCAGGCGCAGGCGGCGCGGGAGCTTGGCACGCGCCAGGCCAAAGACGCCGCCCGCCCGTTAATCGCGATGCTTGACAGCACCAATGCGGCGCTGCGTTTCCGCGCCGCGACCGCTTTGGGGCGCATTGGAGATCCTGATGCCATAAGGCCCCTGGAACAGGCCCTGGTGCAAAAGGATCTTTTCGCGCGTTACGCGGCCTTTAAGGCCCTCAACCGCATTGGCCTTTCCAACGCCAAAGCATGGCCGCAGATTGTCGAAGGTTTTGCCAGCGTCAAGCCGGAGATTCGCGAAGGCGTCTTTTTTGCCACACGCGAAACCTACGACATCGGGCTGGTCAAGGCATTGGGGGCATTCCTGTCCAGGCAAAGCATCCCGACGGAACCGCGCACCAATGTTTTGAATCTTTTATCCAGCCTCTATCTAAAGGCGCCGCCGTGGAACGGCGATTGGTGGAACACGATGCCAGTCATGGGCGCGCCCCCGGCCAAAACCCTTAGCTGGGAGGGATCCCCTGCCATCGCCGCCGCGATGCGCGAGGCCCTTCAGGACTCGCAACCCGCCATTCGCCAGATCGTTTTCGACTGGGTGCGCTCTTCACATGACACAAATGCCGCTGGCCTGCTGCGGACCTTGTTTGAACACGAAACCAATGTTGCGATGCGCGCCAGCATTCTGCGCGCGCTGCCCGCCGGGAACGACCCGGACAGCCGGGCGTTGATTGGACCCATTCTAAAGAACCCGCAAGCCCCGGTCTCCCTGCTCGAAGCCGCGATTGAATACGCGCAAAAGATGGGCGGCAATGAATGGAATGACGATTTGATTCGATTGTCGGAACATCCGGCCAATGACCGGATTCTGGTGGAATTGTTCCAAATTTTCGGCAAAAACAAATTATCTCAGACCGTGCCACTGCTGGGCAAAAACCTTGCCAGCTCCAATTCCGCCGTTCGACAAGGCGCCATCGAGGCTTTGACTCAAATTGGCGATGACGCGGCCATCGCACAGTTTATGCGGGCGCTGGAGGACCCGTCTGTGGACGTCCGCCGGCAGTCGATCGAAGCTCTTGGCACGTTGCGGGCCAAGCCGGCTGTGCCGCAGTTGATCAAACTCAGCGCCAACAGCCAATTGTCCACGTCCGCCATCCAGGCATTGACACGAATGCCGGATATGGCCGCTCTGGATGTTTATTTGGACGGGCTGGCTTCGAAAAATGCAACGCTTCGATCCCAATGCAGAACGGCTGTGACCGGACTGCGCGACACAGCTTTGCCACGGATCGAGGCGAAACTGGCCTCCACCAATGGATTGCCGGACGACACCATTGCCAGCCTGAGACAAATCTATCAAACCAGCGCCGCCGCGAAAAAAGGCCTGTTGTTCAAGGTCAAAGTCAGACCGGTGCCGGAATATCAATCCTTCGCCCTCGCTCATCCGGGCAACTCCCGGCACGGACAGAAAATATTTTCGGATGTCAATGGCGTCAACTGCGTCCGCTGCCATACCATCAATGGGCAGGGCGGGCACATTGGGCCGGACCTGACCGGCATTGGCACAAAACAAAACCGCCTTTATATCATCGAGTCGGTGCTGTATCCGTCGAAAGTCATTCTGGACGGCTACCAACAGGTGTTTTTCTACATGACAGACGACGAGGACTACTCCGGGATCGTCCGCTCGGAAACGACCGACACGGTCACGTTGATAGACAGCCTGGGGGTGACGAATCTCCTGGAAAAATCCAGGATCAAGAATCGGAAAATCAGCCAAATATCCCTGATGCCCGAGGGCCTGCAAACGGGCCTTTCCCTGGAGGAATTCTCGGACCTGATTGCTTTCGTCGAAAATTCAAGGCTCGGAACACCGCCGGGAAACCCGACAGACATGGCCGCCCTGCCGCCGGTCTCCCCGCTGCCGGAGCCAACCCGGCATGGGACGGAACCGGCGCCATCCGATCCCATGAATTTTTTGAATTTGCCGCCTTTGCCGCTGGCAACGCCCGCAGTGCCCGCGGCACCTGTGGTTCATGCAACGCGGCCGCAGTCTGGACCGCATGCCGATCGAAAACCCCATTTGCCGCCCATGCCGCCTGGTTTCCCGCCGCCACCCGCACCCCCGCAATAGCGCTCAGTTTGTTTGCCCCGATGCCGGCGGCCAAAATGTCAAGTATATTTTATTCAGTTTTCAAAACGACTGTTTCGCAAGCGCAAGCGTCGAGGCGGTGTAGATCGGCATGGATGGCAACGCCCGGTTGCCTTGTCGGGTCAGTAATGCATCCAATTTGTCCAGGGACTCATTGGCGGCCCTCTGATAGTTGGCAATGGTCGGCGCCAGATCATTGTCCGCGTCCGATGCCAACGCGGTTTGTGTGGCGGCTTTTGGGGACGAAGAAACAACCGGTGGTTGCCGCCAGGTGGCGACGGTTGCGCCAACCACCACCAATGCCGCGATGGCCGGCAAAGCCACGCGCCAGTTCAACAGGGTTCCACGAAAATACGCAGCCAGGATTTCCCCAGGGGAATCCGGTTTTGCCGCCCGCAATTTGCCGGCCACTTTTTGGTGGAAGATTTCGGACGCCTGAATGTCAGGGTTTGCCTCCCCCTCCGCCAGCCTTTCAGCCACGTTTGAGATTTCCGCCAGATAGCGGCGGCAGCCTTCGCAGGTTTCCAGATGCGCCCGCAGATGCCGTGCCTGCCGCGCATCCAGCGCGTTCAATGCCAGCCAGACAATGAGTTCCCGGTTTTGGGCACATGGTTTCATAACATACCGCCTTTCGTTTTGAAATCCGACAGCGGGGCGCTGAAGGCATTCATTTTCCGAAGCTTGTCCAGGGCATGAAACAAACGGGATTTGACCGTCCCCACCGGGCATCCCAGGGCGGCGGCAATGCCCTCCAACGAATCATCCACGTAAAAACGCAGATGGATGATCTGCTGGTGTTTGGCCGGCAATGCCTGGACGCATTGCCGCACGAACGCCGCCTGCTCGCGTCGTTCGACGGCCTGGTCCGGCGGGGCGGCGTGGTCGGCCAGATTGCCGGCGTGTTTCTCAAATTCATCCTGATCCCGCCCGCCGGGCGCTGAAGCCGGCCGGAGACGGTTTTTCCGGAGGGCATTGCGGTAACGATTCAGCAGAATCGCGCAAAGCCAGGTGAAAAACTGGCAGCGCCCGTTGTAGCGATGCAAACCCTTCCACGCTTCCACCAGCGTGTCCTGAGCCAGGTCTTCGGCCAGCGTGACGTTGCCACACAGCGCGACGGCTTGTCGCAACAGCCGGGTTTCATGGACGCGGCAAATCTCACCGAACGCCTCGGCGTCGCCTGCCCGGGCCTGGTCGAGAAGACTCCGCGTGTCTGGAGTTTCGATTTCCACGAACGTTGGATTCAGGCTGGCCACATCTCAATCCTAACCGAAAAACCCGGTCAATTCCATCCGACAATTGACGGGGTCATTGGGCTATCGCCTTTCCCGCATCCGGTCCGGTGATGTGGAATGCCGGTCCTTCCTTCTCAACAAAGATCATTACGAAGGGAGCGTCGGCTCCGGCATAGGCGGACTTGAGTTCAAATCCTCGATGCACGCCTTTGAACACAAATCGTTGAAAGTCAAAAGGACCATTCCCGAATGGGTCCATCACGCTTTTCAATCCGGATTCGCCATGCAGTTTGTATTCCACAGCCGCATGGACCATGGCCAGTTGCACCTGAACCCTGAATTCGCCCGGCCGGATTTGGAGTTTTTGCTGGCCAGGGAAGGGCCATCCAGTGAGCAAGAAGTCAAATCCGGTGAAGAAGGGGTTTTGAGATTTGTGAATCTCTGTGAGGAATTGTTTCGCTTGGGTTTCATATTCCGCAGGCGGCAGCGCCATGATGTCGGCCAGGCGTGGAAAGAGCGGCTCTGTCTCGCGAAGCAGCTTGAGGACCCCTTCGCTGGTTCCCCCTGATGCTGTGACGAGTCGTGGCCAAAAATTAGTGTTGCCAACAACCTCCATTGCCATGACAACTCCACATTCACGCAAACCCGCCATCACTTTGGCGTCGTCACCGGGATGCGCTTGCTGCAGTTCCAGAAGCTTTCTTGACATCCAAACAACGAAGTGTTTTTCCGACGGCATACAGGCTGCCATCGTGAGCCGGGCCGGGGCCGCATCGAATCCATCCGCCAACTGCTTCAAGGTTTCCGGTGAGAATTCGCCGAAGTATTGCGCCACAGTGCCATAGTCAAGACCTTCCATGGCATTTTGAACCAACGCGCCAATCAAAATAGGGTCACTGCCGGCATGCCTGCCCAGCACGAACGCCGCCAGCAAATCGTCGCGCGCGTCCTCTTGCCGGCCGTGTTGCAAATCCCACACCGCGCGCAACTGCGCCGTCCGGCTGATGGCCTTGGCGCGGCCCAGCCAGGGAAGCATCGTGTTTGGACCGGCGCTCAAATCAATGCCCCAATCACAAGGCCCCGTGGCGTGCGCCGCCTGGCGCACCAGGAGGAATTGATTGTCATAGCCGGCAACAATTTTGCCGAACCGTTCCGGGAGTCTTTGCCCCTTCCCGTTTTTCGACCCCAGATAATCCCCGTCCGCCTCGGACATCGGATCGGGCGCCAGGAGAAAAGCTTGATAATACAGCAGCGCCGGATTGATGTCCGTGCGGAAAGGCTCGCCGCGCGCGCCAGGCACGGATAAAAACAGCAAAGCAAAGCCGATGAATTCTGTGGTGTTCATAATAATTCTCCAAGGTTGCATTTGCCTGTTAATAACGGGAGCGCGCCAAAAGGTTCAATTATTTTGAAGAATTAAGAAACATGAAAATATCCGGCGACTCCGATTCTTCATCGCACAGTGGGGCGAGACGTCGAGCCATGACTTCATAATTCGTATTTTTTCCATCCTCCCCTGAATGAAAATGAAGAGGGACTGACGATGGGGGCTTATCCCCAATATTTGGTGTCCAAATGAAGCTTGCGGCTGGTTCGCCATCCTTTTACACTGGAGAAACCATGCTCCATGGCACACCCATTCTTGGCATACTCCTGATGACTCTAGCGCTTCCCCTTCCGGCCGCCGAATCGACTGCGGCCGCTTCTGGCGTTCAGCAGGTCACAATCGATTGGACGAGGACGATTCTCCTCTCCCGCTCGACGCCGACCTTGCAGGTGGTGGTAAACCCACCGCTGCGGCGCGGATCGTCGATTCACGACCCGGTCTTTGCCGCCCTGCGCGACCTTGGCGCGCAAAATGTGCGCTATGTGCCGTGGCTGCCCTACCCGAGGCTGGCTGTGGCGGAGATGGAACCGCCGGCCGCGACCAAGACCTCGTGGGACTTCAGCCTGATTGATCCGATGACGCTCGATTTTCTCGACGCGACCAAGGGCCACTCGACGATTCTCAATTTCAGCACGATTCCGGCATGGCTTTTCAAGACTCCACAACCGGTGGCTTACCCGGCCGACCCGAACGCACCCTGCTGGGATTATACGCAGGGCACGGAATTGAAAGACCCGACTTTGAAGGGACTTGGTGATTATTATGCGCGACTGGTCAGTTGGTATGGTCAGGGCGGCTTCACCGACGAGCTGGGGGTGCGCCACAACTCGGGCTGCCATTATGACATCCCGTGGTGGGAAGTCCTGAACGAGCCGGATTTAGAGCACAAGATGACACCGCAACAATACACGGAATGTTATGACGCGATTGTGAGTGCGATCCATAAGGTCTCGCCGCAAACAAAATTTGTGGGGCTGGCCTTGGCCTGCGCAGATCGCTTCAACTGCGAGTACTTTCTCGATCCGAAAAATCACCGGCCTGGCATTCCGCTGGATATGATTTCCTATCACTTCTATGCGGAACCCGAAAAAGGAACCGCTGCGAACCATCCCGACACCTGGCATTTCTGTGAGCAGGCGGACAAGTTTCTCGATACTGTCCGCAAGATCGAAAGCCTCCGTCAGCGGCTGAGTCCCTCCACGCAAACCGACATCGACGAACTCGGGGTCGTTGCACCCGACGAAAGCTGGAAGGATTTACCGGTTTACTGGAACGCGGCGGGGGCCATGTATGCGTATCTTTATGCAGAACTGAGCAAGCTGGGCATTGAGAACATCGGCGAATCGCAACTGGTCGGCTATCCGACCCAGTTCCCGAGCGTGAGCATGGTGAACTGGGAGACAGCCAAACCGAACGCCCGTTTCCGTGTGCTGGAACTGCTCAAACATAACTTCGGCCCCGGCGATACGATAGTCTCCACCCAGGTTGCCGGCCCGGATGTCGCTGCCCAAGCCTATCGCACCGTCGCCGGACGGAAATTGCTCCTGGTCAACAAGCGGGACGCAGCGGTTGCCGTGGGTCTCCCGCCCGAGGCAGCGGGCGCGCAGATGGATGTGGTCGATGCCACGACCGGAGAGAATCCGGCGCAAAGCAGCACGGTGTTGGGGACGCGGGTAACACTGGCTCCGTTTGCCGTGGCGGTGATTTCCACGGCGGCCCCATGATGGGGCGTGCTTAATTGGCAAACAAAATGTGCGGATACTAATTCCCGGGGCTCCTTTCACTGTACGAGCGTTCCAATCCGAAAAACACGGCCAGCTTTTGATCAACTTCGTCCTGCCAGACTTGCGACAACTTGCCCATATCCCGGCGGATCAGGGCCGTTGTCAATGTGACCAGGCGGCGCAGACGGAGAGAGATTGCATTTCCCCGCTCCCATCCTCCATCATGAGCGCATTCTGATGCTGCCGGACTTGATCGAAATAGCGCCTTTGCCTGCAATGGTTTCCGCCGGGATTACGGTGCCGGGATCCAAGAGCATCACGAACCGCGCCCTGATTCTCGCCGCCCTGGCCGATGGCGACATCATGTTGCGCGGCGCGCTCTGGAGCGAGGACACGCAGATCATGGCCGCAGCCCTGCAAGGCCTCGGTTTTGACATCGCGGTCGCGCCGGATGACCGGGAAATTTGCAATCGAACGATTCGCATTCGCGGCCTGGGCGGGGAAATTCCCAATGGCGGCCTGCCCGGCAAACCACTGGAGCTGTTTGTCGGCAACGCCGGCACGGCCGCCCGATTTTTGGCGGCGCTCGTTTGTTTGGGCAACGGCGTTTATCGCCTGCACGGCACGGACCGCATGCACCAGCGGCCGCAAGCCGCCCTGTTTCAGGCTTTGCGCGAGCTGGGCTATCGCATCGAATCGGCCAACGACCAGTTGCCGGCGGAAATTTTTGGCGCGGGGCCGCGCGAGGCCGTTTGCCATGTGTCCATCCAGGAAAGCTCGCAGTTCGCCTCCGCCCTGCTCCTCTGCGCCCGTCCCGGCCGATGGAAACCGAAGCTGGCGGGAGACTCCGCGGAAGAAGCCGCTTACCTGGCCATGACCCGCCGGCTGATCGAGGCCTTTCCACAGCACGGCGGAGAGTTTCAAATCGAGGCCGACGCTTCCAGCGCCAGCTATTTTTGCGCGGCAAACTGGCTGCTGCGCAGCCGGATTGAGATCAGGGCGTTTCCGACGACCGACTGGCAAATCGACGCGGCGTTTCCGAGGTATCTGCCGTTGCCGGGCGAGATGTCCCGCCGGAGCCAACTCGGCGACAGCATCATGACGGCGGCGATTCTGGCGCCCTTCGCCAACGGCCCGACAAAATTCACGGACTTGGAGCGATTGCGGGTGCAGGAGTGCGAGCGGGTGGCGGCGTTGCGGACGGAGTTGACCCGGTGCGGCGTCACCGTCGTCGAGCAAGGCCAGACCTTGACGGTCTATCCTTCGGCGGGAAGGATGCACGGGGCGGAGATTGAAACTTATGATGACCATCGCATGGCCATGTGCTTTGCCATCCTGGGCTTGAAAATTCCTGGAATCAAACTTAAGAATCCAGGGTGCGTGAAGAAAACGTTCCCGGACTTTTTTCAAAAGCTGGCTGCCCCGCCCCCGGCCGGCTTGGGCGCAACGATTCTGGACGCGCCGACCGGCCGTCCTTTGGCCGGGGAAGAATTGTTTGCCGGTTAGCATACTGTTTCAATGAAACCTTTACACGAACCCCTCTCCCGGCCTGCGGCCACCCTCTCCCCGCAAAGCGGGGAGAGGGCAGGGAGAGGGGTTGTCATAGCCATTGACGGCGCCAGCGCCAGCGGCAAAAGCACCAACGCCAGAAATGTGGCGCGCGCGCTGGGCTTTATCCACGTCGATACTGGCGCGATGTATCGGACGCTGGCCTGGTATTGCCTGAAAAAGGGCGTTGATGTGCATGATGCCAGGGCGGTCGCGGCGCTGTGCAGCCAGTGGAACGCCACCCTGGATTGCGTTGACAACGCCCTCCGCCTCCTGGTCGATGGTTATTATCCCGCAAAAGAAATTCGCACCGTTCAGGTCAGCGAAGCCACCCCGCTGGTGGCCGCGGTGCCAAAGGTGCGCCAGTGGATGAAGGAGATGCAGCGCCAATGCCTTCAATTTGGCAGCATGGTCATGGAAGGGCGCGATATTGGGACGCACGTTTTTCCCGGGGCGCAGTTCAAATTCTACCTCGACGCCAGCCTCAGTGAGCGCGCCAAACGGCGCGCGGCGGAAGGCATCCGGGAAAACATCGCCGCCCGCGACGAGCGCGACACCCGGCGAATCACCGCGCCTTTGCAGATCGCCCGGGACGCGATTGTCATTAATAATTCGCAATTGACGTCGGCGCAGACCAGCGCGCTGATTTTGGAACGCGTGAAAAAAGAGCCGGCCCCAGTTTAGCATCCGGCCGAATTTGTGCTGAACAAGACAACCTATCAATCAATAATAAGGCAATGCTGGAACTAACCCGTTCATAGAAAATGGCTCGTCCGGATTGAAACGCAGCTTGTAAACAAGATCGATAACGCTTTCGGCCTTGTATGGATGCTAAAACACGGAATCGGTCTCAGGACCGTTGTTGATCAGCGCATTCCAATTGTTGTGGCATGGATAAACGCAAACGGCTTGGGAACCCGCCACACCCGGCATATTCAAGGCGTACATCATCAGCGTCCCCTCGGCAATACAGTCACCTCCATGAAACTTGGCTGTTCCATTGGTGTAGCCCAATGGCTTCTTCGCGGCAAATCAGTGGTTCGATTCTGCCCCCGCATAATTTCTGCTTTCCCTGTCCGCCATGGCTGCCGCGACGGCGGATGCTTTCCCAATTTCCACCTTATTTGTAAATACTAATTCCAACGCTGTTTTGCATCTGCCTTGCTGACAACATGTTATGATTATTCAAAATGTCTAAATTTTCACGGTTCTTTGGCAGGCTCATTGCCCTTGAGAAAATCAAGGCATTTCAAAATGCAAGGCTTCGCAAACGGCCTTGCGGTCGCAAAGTCTCACGGACCGGCTTCCCAGCCGCGCAAGGGACTAATCCTTCTTTTCGTCTCCGCCGTGGGTGTCCTCGCCGACGTGTTCCATCAAATCGATGAGGGGCAGGAACATCGCTATAACGATGCTGCCGACAATGACGGCCAGACAGACAATCATGATCGGTTCGAGCAGCGAAGTCATGGCGGCGACGGCGTTATCGACTTCTTCGTCGTAGTTGTCGGCGATCTTCATCAACATCTCAGGAAGGGCGCCGGTTTGTTCGCCGACATCGACCATGCTGATGACCATGGGCGGGAAGACGCCGGAGGCTTCGAGGGGCGCGGTAATGGTTTCGCCTTCCTTGACACTTTCATGAACGGCGGCGACGGCGCCGCCGATGATGACGTTGCCGGAAGTTTCCTTGACAATGGTCAGGGCCTGCAAAATGGGAACGCCGCTGCTGACCAGGGTGCCCAAAGTGCGCGTGAAACGGGAAATGGCGACTTTGCTGACGACTGGACCGAGCACCGGGACGACCAGTTTGAATTTGTCCCATAATCTGCGTCCGAACTTTAAGCGAATGAAGACATTGAAGACGACGACGACGGAAAGAATCTCGAGCAGGGTGCGTCCGATATGGTCCTTGATGGCCGCGCTAATGCCGAGGACGAAGGCGGTGAACCCGGGCAAACTTCTGCCTTCGCCGAGGGTGCCTTCAAAGATTTCCTTGAACTTCGGAATAACGACGACCATCAAAACACCCATGATGGCGGTGGCCACAACCATGACGGCGCAGGGATAGAACATGGCCGCGATGATTTTGCCTTTGATCTTCTGGGCCTTTTCCATGAATTCAGAAAGGCGCTTGAGCACCACTTCCAGCACGCCGCCGATTTCGCCGGCTTTGACCATGTTGACGAAGAGACGATTAAAGACCTTGGGATGCTGGGCCAGCGCTTCGGAGAAGGTGCTGCCGCCTTCGATGGCAACAGACAGATCGCCCAGGATGGTTTTGAGGTTCGCGCTCTTTTCCTGTTTCTGGAGCACGCGCAAGCCGCGCAACAAGGGCAAACCGGCCTGCACCAGAGTCGCCAATTGCCGGGTGAATGTGCAGAGGACCTTGGATTTGACGCGGCCGCTCAGGCCGGGAATTTTGATCTGAAAATTGAGAGCGCCACTGCCGCCCTTTTTGCCTTTGGCCGTTTTCTTGGCCACGCCGGCGCCAAGGGCGCCCTTGTCCTCGACCACCTTGGTGGGGAAGAACCCCATCTCCTTGATGCGGCCGATGGCCTCGTTCTGGTTGGCGACCTCGAGGGTGCCCTTGGTTTCCTTCCCCCTCGAGTCCATGGCGACGTAGCTGAATTTTGGCATAAGACTCAGGTGTATTTGACGACTTCCTCAATGGTTGTATCACCATCGAAGATGCCGCGCAAGCCGTCCTCGCGCAGAGTGGTCATCCCCAGTTCAACGGCCTTTTGGCGGATGACGACCGTGGGCGCCCTGTCGTTAATCAACAAACGAACGGGTTCGGTCGCGACTAACAACTCAAAGATGCCCCGGCGGCCCCGGTAGCCGGTGTCGTTGCAATTCGCGCAACCGCGCCCGTAATAGAACACCTTGTCGCCCACATCGTGCGGAGAGAGGTTGAGCAGGGAAAGCTGGCTTTCGGTCGGCTCGAATGGCGTGCGGCATTTCTTGCAAATGGTCCGCACCAGTCGCTGGGCCAGCACCGCCATCAAGGTCGAGGAAATCAAAAACGGCTCCACCCCCATGTCAATCAAACGAGTGACCGCCCCCGGGGCATCATTGGTGTGGAGGGTGCTCAAGACCAGGTGGCCGGTCAGCGAGGCCTGGATGGCAATTTGCGACGTTTCCAGATCGCGCATTTCCCCCAGCATGATGATGTCGGGGTCCTGCCGGAGAAAGGCGCGCAAGGCCCTGCCGAAAGTCATGCCGACCGCTTCATTGACCGCCACTTGCATGATTCCTTCGATCTCGTATTCCACCGGGTCTTCGATGGTGAGCAGTTTGGATTCGATGCTGTTGATGCTGCGCAGGCAGGAGTAGAGCGTTGTCGTTTTACCGGAGCCGGTGGGGCCGGTGACGACGATAATGCCGTTGGGCTGCTGAATGGCTTCGGCCACATAGTCATAAACATTCTTGGGAAATCCAAGGGTCTTGATGTCCAAATTGACCGCCGCGCGATCCAGCACGCGCAAGACGACCGACTCGCCAAATTGGGTGGGGAGGGTGGAAACGCGCAAGTCGATGCCGCGCCCGGCAATCTGCAAACTGATGCGTCCGTCCTGGGGCAACCGGCGCTCGGAGATGTCCAGGCCGGACATGACTTTCAAACGGGAAATGACCGGCAACGCCAAATGCTTGGGCGGAGGCGACATTTCATAGAGCGCGCCATCGACACGGTAGCGGATTTTGAATTCGTCTTCGAACGGTTCAAAATGAATGTCACTGGCGCGGTCCTGGATGGCTTGAAAGAGGACAAGATTGACGAAGCGAATAATCGGCGTCTCGTTGGCCAGGTTGGTCAAGTCGGCTGTCGCGCCGCTGGCCGCGGCTTCGGCCGCTTCGCGCGCGATTTCATTGTCCTGGCCGAGTTCCTTGATGATGTCTGCCACGCTGGACTGGGCATCCCCATAGTACTTGCCGACCGCCGCCTCGATGGCCGCCGGGTCGGCGACAACCGGGACGATATCCTTGCGGATGACGTAGGCCAGTTGATCCACTATGGTCGGATCCAGCGGGTCGGCCAGGGCAACATGCACGCTGGAATCCGTGACCGCGACCGGCAGGCATTTATACATGCGGGCGGCGTCGGCCGGAACGGCGGAGAGAATCTCCGGAGTCAACTCGCGCTGGCTGAGATCAACCATCTCGGTCCCCAGATGATTGGCGACCATCTGGAGCTGTTGGTCCATGTCCATCAGGCCGAAGTCCTGGAGGATTTCGCTGATGGCTTTGCCGCTGCGATTATGTTCTTCCTTGACCTCATCCAATTGGAGGTCATCCAACATGCCCTTGGACCGGATCAAGTCCAAAAGGGGGCTGGAAATGGCACCAGAACCATTGCTCGCGCTCATTAGGCCATTTCGGGTTGCGCGGCGGCGGCCAGTTCAGCCTGGGCGGCTTCCCATTCCGCCAGTTTCTGAATGACAGTCGTCGGGTCCTGGGATTTGGTGATCGCTTCCTCACGGGCGATGAGGCCCTGCTGATATTTTTCCATGAGAAATCCGTCCAGAGTCAGCATGCCGTACTTCGCCCCGGTCTGGATGTCCGAATTGATCCGAAAAGTCTTGTTGTCCCGGATCAGCGCCGCGATGGCCGGGGTGTTAATCATGATTTCAAAAATGGCGATGCGGCCCGGCTTGTCGATGCGGGGCAGAAGCAACTGGGAAATCACCGCCTGCAACACGGTGGAGAGCTGGATGCGGATCGTTTCCTGCTGGTTGATGGGGAAGGCGTTGACCAGACGGTCAATGGTCTTGGCCGCGCCGGTGGTGTGCAGGGTGCCGAAAACCAAGTGCCCCGTTTCCGCGGCGGTGACGGCCGCTTCCATGGTTTCAAGATCCCGCAACTCGCCGACCAGAACCACGTCCGGATCCTGGCGCAACGCCCGCCGCAACGCTTCCGCGAAGCTGGGCACATCCACATGGACTTCGCGCTGGGTGACGATGGCCTTTTTGTGGCTGTGATAGTATTCGATGGGGTCCTCGACGGTAATGATATGCGCGTCATCGCGCTCCTCGTTGATGATGTTAATCATCGACGCCAGGGTGGTGGTCTTGCCCGAACCGGTCGGCCCGGTCACCAGGACCAAGCCGCGCGGTTTGCGCAGGATGTCATGGATTGTCTTAACCGGCAAGCCGATTTGCTCCAACGTGAGAAGCTTGGTCGGGATTTGCCTCAACACCACTCCAAAGTTGCCCTTTTCCTTGAAGACGCTGACGCGAAACCGGGCCATGTCGCCGAAGGCAAACCCAAAGTCCGTCCCGCCGTTTTCGCGCACTAGCTGGATGGAATCTTCAGAAGTGATGCTGCGCATCAGCTCTTCCGAATCTTCCTGGCGCAACGGCGGCCCGTCCACGCGGTGCAATATGCCATGCACCCGAATGACCGGCGCGACGCCGACGCGGATGTGCAGGTCGGAAGCCTCTTCCGAAACCACCAACTGCAACAGATCGGACATGGAGTAGGACATAGAACAATTTTTATCTCTTCATTTTCATTCGGCATCGCCCACGGTGGCGCGGATGACTTCATCGGCGGTGGTCAACCCGGCCATGACCTTGCGCGCGCCATCCTCGCGCAGGGTGCGCATGCCCATTTCGCGCGCCCGGGCGCGCAGGATCGACGTGGGGACGCGGTCATAAATCAATTTGCGCGCCTCATCGTCAATCACAAATATCTCAAAAATTCCAAAACGCCCGCGATAGCTCGTCTTGTTGCAGTCGTTGCAGCCTTTGCCGCGCATGAAAGTTGCGCCGGAAACTTTGCCGCGGTCAAGGTTCAAAGTGGCTAATTCGCTGTCGGTGGGCTGATAGGGCACGGCGCATCTCTTGCACACTTTTCGCACCAGCCGCTGGGCCATCAAGGCGCGGACGGAAGAGGCGACCAAAAACGGCTTCACCCCGATATCGATCAAACGGGTGACGGCGCCGGGGGCGTCGTTGGTGTGCAGGGTGGAGAAGACCAGGTGCCCGGTCAGCGACGCGTTAATGGCAATGCCGGCCGTTTCCATGTCGCGAATTTCACCCAGCATGATGACGTTGGGCGCCTGGCGCAACATGGCCCGCAGCGCCGCCGCAAAGGTCAATCCCACAGTCTCGTTGACCTGCACCTGATTGATGCCCGCCAGCAAGTATTCCACCGGGTCTTCGACTGTGATGATTTTGCGGTCCGGGCGGTTGATGAAATTCAGGCACGAATACAGCGTGGTCGTTTTCCCGGAACCGGTCGGCCCGGTCACCAGCAGAATGCCGTCCGGCAATCCGATCAACCGTTCAAACGTCTGCTGGTCATCGGTAAAAAAACCCAGCTCAGGCAATCCCAGCCGAAGCCCTTCCTTGTCCAAAATACGCATGACGATGCTTTCGCCGTGAGTGGTCGGAACGCACGAAACGCGCAGGTCGATCAATTTGTTCCCCACTTGCGTCTGAATGCGGCCGTCTTGCGGTATGCGGCGCTCGGCAATCGACATGTTGGACTGGATTTTAAGCCGGCTGATGATCGAGGCCTGCAGCCGCTTGGGCGGGCTTTTCATCTCGTGCAGCACGCCGTCAATCCGGTAGCGGACGCGGAACGTCTTGGTCAACGGCTCCAGATGAATGTCCGAGGCCCGCGCTTTAAATGCTTCGACAATCAAAGTGTTGACGAGCTTGATGATCGGCGCGTCGGCATCGACAACCGCTCCGTCATCAGCCACGTCCTTTGCGGATGGAACGCCGACTTCAACTTCGCCTTCGGTGATGTCCTGAATCATCTTGCTCACCGAATCGTCCGCCGCCCCGTAGTATTTGTTGAGGGCGGCGTCAATGTCCTCATCCACCGCCACGCGCAATTCCACATCGGCATTGACCGTGCGCTGGAGAGCATCGATCACGTCCAGATCCGAAGGGTCCGCCAGCGCGATGACGACGGTATGGTCGTGCCTGGCGACAGGCACGGCCCGGTAACGCTTGGCGACGTGCCGCGGCACGGAGGAAATAACGTCGTCGGTCAGGTGCAGATCGCCCAGATTGATGAATTCATAACCGAAATGGTTGGCCTTGGCCTGGGCGACATCGATGGGGCGGATGATTTTTCGGTCCAGGAGAAGATGCACCAGGCCCTCGCCGTTGGAAGCGGCTTCCTCCCGCACGGGCGCAACCTGCTCTTCGCTCAGTTGGCCCATGTCAATCAATAAATCTATCAAATAATCGTCTTTGGCGGACACACTAGCCTTTTGTTCTTCAGAATGCCTGTTGTGCCATTTAATCTACCGGCCCAACAGGGGCAATGTCAAACTCGGACGACGCAAAACTGCCATTTTGCCGCCTGTCCCTCTTTTCCCCAATCGCGCCGGCGCCGGCGCTGTTTCCAGGAAGACAGAGAGGAAGTTTGGGTAAAGAGCCAGTTGCCTTAAATTTTCCGCGGCTGGGTCCCCACCTCACCTCGCGAGCGAACCGGCCCCGGAAATTCCTTACTCCAAACAACCTCTCTATCAGCCTTTTTCACAGCCAAATTCGTGCCACGGAAAGGAACCCGCCACGGCCCGCGCCAAGCAGGGCTGGAATTGCGGAATTCCCTCGAAAAATAAAAGGCGGTCATTTCGGGCGCTCAAAAAACGGATGAAGAATCCAGATTTTTTCACGCATTGTGCGTGTTTTTCACGCAGCCGAATGGGCTTTTGGTGAAGTCGGATTTTAAGAAAAAGGGGAGGCTGCATCAAGAGAAAGTCGTTCGCAGCACGTTCTCAGAACCGGGATCCCCAAGCCACCTCCAGCCTTGCCCCGGTTCTAAGAACTTTCTCTCAATCAGCCTCCCCACGCATTTTCCTAAGCCTAATTCGTGCCAACCTGAAAAGAGGTCATTTCTTCCCGGAACCGGAGGTCAACTTCATCAACTTCAAATCAACGGCATTGAGGTTTGTGGCCAGCACCTCCATTTTCTCGACGTCATTGGGCGCGAGCGGCTGGCCGGTTTTGGCGGTGGAACCGACTTGAAACCCTTTCTGGTCGCAAACGGCGAACTGGGCCAGCGGAATGACCACTTGCGAGCCGATATTGGTCACGTAAAACCTGCCTTTTATTCCATTGACCGTGCCGAGCAGGCTGATCTTGGAAGCAGCCAGGCCGGCATCGATCCGGGCAACGATCTCGGCGGGCTTGGCCGGTTGGGCGGGTTGGGCGGGCGGAAGCGCGGCGGGGCGGGCGGGCCGGTGTGTTGGACCGGCTGCTTCGAGATCGGCCTTTTCGCTTGGATCCTGATCCAAACTGGTCGGGGCGTTGCGGTTATTGCGGTCTTTCATGATGGGATGCAGCACCTGGTATGGGTTGGCCACCGTCTGCGCCCCGACGGAAAAGGCGGCAACAAGAAAGACTATGGCTAACAGCAATTTCATGGATTATTCCCGATGGATACCATTCACCAATCTGAGCGAAGTGTCAAGCCGACTACATCTTCTCCCTCTCACCGGTCTTTGGCCAAACGCTTCGATGGCAGTGACACCAGTGCCGCCAAACGGATCAAGCACCATGTCGCCTTCTTCCGAATACCGCCGGATGTAATCCCGAACGACGTTTGCCGGGCGGCGGGGGAAGCAAGGATGCACCCCATAATGTCGCGCGTCCTCCTGTCTGGAGGCGGGAATGGCTTCAAGAATCGGTTCGATATTGGCGCGGTCACTCATGACGACAAAAACCTTGCCAGGGATCGCACTTCCACAAAGTCAACATGTTCATACGGATGTCGGATGTCATGGTCCAGGCAAAGAACCAAGGCGCGCGGCAGAGTTGGATAATTCTTGATCTGTTAACATGCAGATTGGAGATATGGGTCCAACGGCCCATGTGCAGCCGCCGCGCTATCCATTTTGAGTTTCATCGTCATTTCTTGCCGCAATTAACACGCCATGTTATTCGTTGGCGTCTGCTTTTATTCCGCACTCTCCGCCGCTTGGCGCAAAGCCAGAAAGGCTTCTTTCAAGGCCTGACTAACCGCGCTGTCCGGCTCCCGAAGCACAAGGACTTGGTATTGGTCGAGAAAGTCTTTACGAAGGCGATGAAATAGATGCAGGAAGTGGCGCAAGAATCCAATGCAATCGAGAATCGCGATTTCTACACCGCCCGTTTCGTCATACTTGGATCGGGCATATTCACGAATGTCGTCTGCCACAGGCTCGGTCGAAATGAAGATGTAGTTTTGAACGTGTTTTCCTTGCGCGGCGATTTTCTGGAGCGCGCGATCAATGTCGCCTCGCTGAACAGCCTTGTTCTTCATTTCATAGCTTGTCACAACTTTGTCATCGCCGAGCACCGTAATCTGAATGTCGCCGACCGCGCCGGTTTGTTCATCAGCGGCATTGTGAGCGGTGAGATTGAGCACGCGTTCACCGAGTCGCGTTTTCGCGGCTTCGTAAGCGGCGGCAACAATCAAGACCAGCAAACGACTTGACCCTTTGCAATGAAGATGCTGCTCAATCAGATTTACCGTGTCCTCGGATGAAAGCGGCAGCGCACCGGTGACACGACCAACACCGGAAAGCAAAGTCTTCAAACGAATTTTTCGCGCGTCCCGTTCCAGCAACAAAAGACGAATGGATTCGTCCAAAACACCTTGCGATGATACTCGTCCGGCTCGCACATCCTCGAATAATCGCAAAGCCTCTTGATACATCGCCGCCGGACGCCCGACCAAAACAACTTTGGTCGTAAGCGTTTGATCCATGTTCCGCAGTGTCGGCGTGAGAAACGCGGTGGTGGAGTTGCAGGGAAGATTGTGGCGCGTGATGAAGTCGCCGATAAATTGCTCGTCGTAACTGCGGCCGGAGAAACAATCCTTGCTGCCGATTTTCGTGTAGGGCTTGCGCGGGTCAACTTCCGGGCGATGTACCTTGGCCAACATGCAGGCCAGGAGCAGCCGCACACCGGCGCGATTGCCCGGACAATTGACGACCGCAACGACGCGTGCGGCGATTTTCTCATCGTGAATGAAGGAACGGCCAAGATTCTCTTGGGCGCGCTTCAGCGAAGACTCAAGCAGTGGGGAACAATTCTCCATTGGAGTGCCTGCCGTTGCGTTTGATTTTGTGCGGGTCGTAGTTTGTCCAAAGTACTTCGACTCGCTTGTCCTTCGTGGAATGGTTCGTGCGCGCGGGTGAAACAGTCTTGTGCCACTTCGGTGCGGGATAAAGCTTGTCCACAATCTTGGCCTGGTAATTCGACAAAGCGACCATTCCCTGAACCGAATTCAAAACTTCCGCCAGTTCCCGATGCTGCATGTCAGTCATTTCAAATCCGTAAGCCTTCGAGTCGCCGCGCGTCGAATGGACGTAAGGCGGGTCGCAATAAAAAAGCGTGGCCGGCGAATCGTAGAGACGAACAACATCCACAGCCGGACGATTCTCGATTTGAACGCGAAGCAGCCGCTCGGCCACCGCTGGCAATTCTTCCACTGCGCCAAGCCATCGGCTAATAACACCGCTCATTCCGGCGCGGCTGGTATTTTTGCAGTTCGCCCAGCGACCGATTGTAGCCGTTTGTGCAAGGCCAGTCCGCACTTGCCGGGCACGAACGTAAAACCGCCGGGCCCGCTCCAGTGCCGACAAGTCGGGACTGATTTCGCAGGCCAGGGCAAATTCTTCGCGCGCGAACGGAGTCAACCCAATGGCTTCGATAAGCTGGTCCTTTTCTTCGCGGAGAACGCGAAAAAAGTTCACCACTTCGCCGTCGAGGTCGTTGAATGTTTCCACCGGCGACGGCTCGCGATTGAGCAGCACCGCGCCAGAGCCGGCGAACGGCTCGCAGTAGTGATGACAATCGGGCAACAGCGGCAGCAGCCAATCGAGATGCGAGAATTTTCCCCCATACCAGCCGAACGGGATGAGTTTCTTTTTCTCCGCAAGACGGGCGATTGGCGGCGGTGCTGTCCGCCCGCGCCTCGAAGCATCGCCATTTTGCAGAGGCTCCACGGCTTCTTCGGTTCTATCAACTCGTGCGACACTCGAGTGCATGGGCGGGATGATGCCGGACAATTTCACACCCGGCAATGCGATTCTGCGGCAATCCATTCAATGATTGCGCCGGGCAACCACTGTTCGCAAGCCCGCCCCGCCGTTAAATCGACTGCCACATCTTCCGTGGCCCGAATCGACCTTGCCTAAAATTCTCTTGATGTTCGGGAAGGCCCGCGTCGTTCCGGTCAATTTGCGGAAATTAAGCTCCTCGCCGCACATGGGAATGATCTCACGACATAAACGCAACGTCATCACATTCCGCGCAATGGAATCGCTAATTTGGCAACAAACATGCCGCTCCGCGACTACCGTTGCCAGTTTGCGCTTGTTGTCAAAACAATGGCGGCGGCGGAAGGCGATTGCCGCTTCCACGTTCGGCGGCATCTCCGCCAGATACATTTCGCCGTTTTCGGGCTTGAGGATTTTTTGCACCCAGGCAGAGGCCTGGTCAACGCGCCGATACTGCTGCCAGAAACAGCGGAGCACTTTGATGAGGAAGCCACCCGAACCACAGGCGGTGTCGGCCACGCGGATTTCGGCCAGTTGCGCCATGAGTTTTTCGGCGCGGGCAAAATCGCATTTCTGGCTGCCGACGGCCTCGCAGATTTCATCCACGAGTTTTCCGGCCAGCGATTTGACCAATGATTCCGCCATCGGGCCGGTGATGCCGGCGGGAGTGTAATAAATCCCCTCGTCCTTGCGGTTGGCGGCAAGGAACATTTCGTAGCTCTTGCCGAAGATGTCCTCGTCAATGCGCCGATAGTTGTAGTGGACGATGCCACGGCTGAAAGTCTCGTCCCAGGTGTTGATGCCGAGAACGAAATTCAGCTTTTCCGAAAATCGGCGAAGATTGACCGGGTCTTTGTCGAGGCGGTTCCAGATGCGTTCGGAAAAAATCTCGGTGTCGTAGTATTCGTCAAAGAACTCCTCGAAAAACTCCAGGAACTTGGGAACGACGCGATGCGCGCCTTTCGGCTCCCAGAGTTTGGTAAAGCGCGCATATTCATCCAGCGTAAAGCGGTATTGCACGAGGCCAAAATCTTCAATGGTGCGGGCGAAAATGAGCTTGTTGATGAGCAAAATGATGGACTCGGCGGCTTGTTCGGGGGGCGACCATTTGACCTTGTCGAATTCATTGAACCAGTGTTTCAGATCATCAAAAAACTGCTGCTCCAGTTCCGGCTTCTCCGCCGTGTCCTCCACCCGGCGCAACGTGTCAAGCACACTGCCGGTTTCGCGGCATCGGGCAAAAAACTCGGTGAACGGCAGCTCCGCAAACGGTTTGTCCTCAAAGAAAAAATCGCGTGCGCTGAAAAACCACGCCGTGCGAAGGTCCGTGAGAATCAGATATTCATGGTCGCGCAGATATTTTTTGACCTGAGCGACGTGGTTCTTTGGGTTTGTGTCGCCACGCCAGAGGGCATCCGGCCCGTCGCGTTGAAAAAGAGGCTTCAATTCCAAAGGCATGGGTTGTCCCATTGGCTCGGGCAACATGAAATCGACCCATCCCTCGCCGCTGCCAACCTGGCGCGTCGGTTGAAAACTCAAAACGTCCTTGCAGAGCGCCGTAAAAAGGTCTTCCGCAGCGGTTTCGGGCTTGACGACATTTTTCAGGTCGAGGACATACTTTTGGATGGGCGCGTAATCGGAGACCGGCCTTGCGTCGGGTGCTTGCGGCAGCAATTCAATGCGCTCACGAGAGGTGAACTCCCGCAGCGCGTCGAGGATTTCAGTATAATTCACGGACAGGTTGTTTGACTTTCCGGTTCCAATTCGCGGAACGCCAGGAGCTTAGCCGTGTCATTTCCGAATCGCAACAATTTGCTCACCCAAATGCGGCGCGCGCAGACGGGATAAACAGCTCCGAAAATTCGGGGTCTCACTGGCTGGTCCATTCTCCTCCTTCCATTCCGAAACCCCGTGCATCCTGTCGAAATCCCTTACACCTTCAGGCCCCCATTACAAAATTAGTTTAAAATAATTGTTGGTTTGATGAATATATATGCTATGATACAGTCTGATGATTGGCTAAATGAAGCCATGTTGAAAAGGTTGAAGGCAGAATTAAGAATTATGAAGGCAACCACCGTCGCCGGGGCTTCCGCCGCCCCTCCGCCAGGCGAAGTCATGGCGCGACTTGATGGCGCGATAACGGCGGTGAAGAAAACCGAAAAAACCGTAACATGGATTTTTGCCGTTTTTCACTTGGAAGCTGCTGCCGTCCAATCGGTTCCAACTAAAATGGGCCGGGGAGATTTTACGGCTTTTGCGTTAATTTTACGCTTGGGTATGGGGGGAGGGGGGGTGGAAAGGAAGAATTATGAAGGCGGAATTAAGAAATCGTGATCGGTGTCCGAATGGCGTGGTCAAATCGGCGCATGAACGGGGTTCAGGCGCTGTCTCGGGCTGTGAAATCCGATACGAAACATTGCCGCCAAAAAGCGCAAGAGGCCAGGAACGGCAATCCCCTTTTGCGAGTTTTGCGCCTTTTCGCGGCCATTCCGTTGGCGCCAATTCCCATGGTGAGTTGGTTTCCATGACATCAAACCAGTTAAACCGGGTCAAAGTGGGTCAAAGTGGGTCAAACCGATGTTCAGGGTTCGAACAGAGTCTCACCCCACCGGGAATTAATATGCAACTACTTTAAAATGAATGACTTGCAAAATAATCAGCTTTCGAGCGGGCCTGACACATTTTTTATGCAGAAATCAAACCTCGTGGCGGCCATTGAACCTTTTCTGGCCTCCCGCATTCCACTGTGCGTATAGATGCTGGTGGTGACTGAACTTGAACAACTGCCCGTGCGCGAAGCCAGAGCCGGGGACGCGGAGGCCTGGAACGCCTTGTTCAAACGCTATCAATTGCCCCTTTACACTTATGTTTTTGAACTTATCCATCATGAGCAAGCCAGCCTGGACATCGTCCAGGAAAGCTTCATCAACGCCGCCCGGCATATCGGCGCTCTGCGCCAGGACGACAAGTTCGGCTCCTGGCTCTTCGGCATTGCCCACCAAAAATGCGCGCAACATTGGCGCAGGCAGCGACCGGAAAATTTTCCGATTGATGAACAGGACGATTTTCCCGACGCCGCCGCCGGTCCGGCCGAGTTGCTCATCGGCAAGGAGCAGGAGGCTGAATTCATGAGAATCCTGGACCAACTTTCCCCGCCGCATCGCGCCGTGTTGCTGCTGCATTTTGTGGAGGATTTTTCCATCGGGGAAATTGCCGCGATTACCGGCGCACGCCCCGGCACCGTGAAATCCCGATTGCACTACGCCAAAGACGCGCTCCGACATTTGCTCACCGGAGAATCCAAATGAAAACCCCAAGAGAAGTATTGTTGCAACGGCATCAAGCGGTTGAACCGAAACTCAATGCCGTGCGGCGAAACGCCCTGGCGGCGCTGGAACGGCCCGGTATTGCGCAATCCTGGAGGATGTTTGTTTTTGCAATGCGATGGCATCTGGCCGGAATGAGCGCGGTCTGGATGGTTGTTCTGTCATTGAACCTTGGTTCCGCTCCCGGCTCCGCTGTCGTGACCGCCCAAGACAAAATTCCGCCGGCAGGAGTGCTTTTGGCAGCGCTGCTGGAAAACCGGCGTGAACTTTTAGAATTGATTGAGATGCCGGCAGCCAGCGAACCCGCCGCCCCGCCGCCGCGCCGTAGCGAAATTCAAACCGCGATCGAAATCGTCTGATTTTATGGAAGAAAAACCCCGACCTTCAATGTGGGAGCGCAGCACAACCCGCCGTTTTCTGCGCTGGCTGTTCAGCGCGCGGACGTTGCGGCGCGGATTGATTGCGCTGGCCTGGATCGTGTCGCTTATCGCGCTTTGCTACGGTGTCATTGATTGGCGGGGCCGCCACGCCTGGAATGAGTATCGCCAAAGCTACGAGGCCCATGTCGCGCCGCTGGAGATGCAAGCTTACATTCCAAAACCGGTTCCAGATTCCGGGAACTTTGCCGCCACTCCTTTCGTCCAGTCCTGGTTTAAAGAGGACACGAACTTCCTGTTTGATCACGATGCCCGGGGCCAGGCCGCCATCATGATTGCCAAGCCGGCAAAACTGCCGCCCGGCCGGCATTTTGAAGAAAAATTTGAAGATCTTGTGGCCTGGCAGGAAGCTTTTGCGGCAGTCCGCTCTCATGCCGAAAAACCAAAAGACGGATTTCGGACCGACAAACTCGATCTTGCTTCGCGCGCGCAAGCGGCCCCTGCTGTGTTGGATGGATTGAAGGATGACGACGTTGTTCTCGATGAACTGCGCGCGGCCAGCGCCCGGCCCGATGCCCGCTATCCGGTTGTCTATGAAACGGAGATTCCTTTTATAACTGCTTTGCCCCACCTTGCCAAAATCAAGGGGACTTGCCAGCGCTTGGAAATCAAGGCCTGCGCCGAACTCGCGGCGGGCCGGAACGAACACGCTTTGGATGATGTAAAATTAATACTTTACCTCGGCGACACTCCAAAAACCGAACCGTCTTTGATCTCTTATCTGGTCCGCATCGCTTGCGTGCGTATCGCCATTCAACCGATTTGGGAAGGGTTGGCCGAACATCGCTGGACCGATGTCCAGCTTCAGCAGTTGCAAGCCCGCCTTGCGCCGTACGATTTCCTGGCGGATATGCAGAGGCCGTTGCACGCCGAGCGCGCTTGCGGAGTGTTGGCCGTGGACTTCGCGAGGCATAAGGGGCTGGGTTTACTCTTCGCTGACGCCATGGCCCCCTCGGGGTACCCTGACCAGGACAAGACAGTGCTGAATTTCTCAGGTCGAATCGTCCCGGCCGGCTGGTATGATCAGGAGAAACTGCATTATTGTCTTCTTTTTGATGGCGAATTTCGAGGAACTGTAGATGAAACTTCAAGAAGAGTCTTTCCAGGCAATGTGGCCTCAAATGCTTTGGAAATGAAAGCCGTGACAGAAGGGGGCCCGAATATTTTTATTCACCACACAATCTTCGCAGCGATGTTTTTACCTTCCCTGGCCAGAATAACCATCAAAGCGGCCGCGGCCCAGACCGCCGCCGATCAAGCAGCCATTGCCTGCGCGCTGGAACGATACTGGCTGGCCAACGGCCAATTCCCCGAAAACCTCCAGGCGCTCGTCCCGCGCTTCGCCGCTCACTTGCCCAACGACGTGATCACCGGCGAATCCTTCAAATACCGCCGCGCCGACGATGGCCGGTTCGTTCTCTATTCGGTCGGTTGGAACGAAAAAGACGACGGCGGCGTTCCGGGTAGAACTATGTTTGACGAAACCGAAGGCGATTGGGTCTGGGAATATCCGTCGGGTGAAAAATGACCAATGTCGAAGCGCGAATGACCCAATTATCGCCGTCCGCGCGTATCGTCATTAGTTGTGACCATTACGCCGCTACGCCTTGCCCGGCTTTGTGATCTGGTCGTAAATCCAGCGATAGGTCTTTTCCATGCCGTCGCGCAAACGGATGCAAGGCTCCCAGCCGAGATATTTTTTGATGAGAGTATTGTCGGAATTCCGGCCATTGACTCCTTTGGGCGCCTTCAAATTATAGCTGCGTTTCAACTTGATCCCGGCAATGTCCTCGACCATATCGACCAATTGATTGATGGAAACCAACTCGCTGCTGCCCAGATTGATCGGTTCCAAAATGTCGCTGGCGAGGATGGCCTGGATGCCTTTGAGACAATCATCAATATACATGAAACTGCGGGTTTGTTTGCCATCCCCCCAGATTTCGATTTCATGTTTGCCCGAAAGTTTGGCCTGAATGACCTTGCGGCAAATGGCCGCGGGCGCCTTTTCGCGCCCGCCATCCCAGGTGCCCAAAGGCCCGTACACATTGTGAAAGCGCGCCACCCGGGTGACCGTGCCGAAATCTTCACGGAAATGCCGGCACATCCGTTCGCTGAACAGCTTCTCCCATCCGTAGCCGTCTTCGGGCATGGCGGGATAGGCGTCGGCTTCCTTCAAGGCGGTGACATTGGTGTCGCGCTGCTTGTCCGCGTTGTAAACGCAGGCCGAGGAAGCGTAAAAGAAGCGTTGCACACCGGCTGCTTTTGCCTCCATGAGCAAATGGGTGTTGATCAGGACGGAGAGCATGCAGAGCGCCCGGTTGTTTTCAATGAAACCCATGCCCCCCATGTCGGCGGCCAGATTAAACACAGTGGCCGCGCCCTGGAGAGCCTGATGGCAGGCGTCGCGCTTTTGCAAATCGAGTTGCAGATTTTCCACATCCGGGAAAACCTGGTACCATTCGGCCAGCGGTTTGATGTCCACCGACCGGATTTCCTTCACACCCTGGCGGCGCAAATCGGCGACCAGATGGCCGCCGATAAAACCGCCTCCACCACAAACGATGACTTTTTTTGCATTCATAAACGAGGGGCGCAAGGTAGCGCAATGCAGCAATACTTCAAGAGAAATGTTTCAGTTCGAGGCGCCGGGAAAAATGTGCTTGCAGTCTGGCGTCTCTCTGCTACCTGTCTGGGCAGGGCGTTTTCAGCGAAAAAAAGACTATGCATTGTGTTATCGGTTCCGGCGCGGCAGGTGTCGCCTGCGCCAAGGCGATTCTTGCGCGCGGCGGGCAGGTGCTCCTGCTCGATGCCGGGTTGGAACTGGAGCCCGAGCGCGCCCGGCTGGCCTCCCAACTGGCCGCCACAAAGCCTTCCGCCTGGACCCCTGGCAATGTCGCCGCATTGAAAGGCGGCATGACCGCGAGTGCCAAAGGCATTCCACACAAATTGCTCTTCGGATCGGATTTCCCTTATCGCGAGACCAAAGAGAAGGTTCCCTGGGAGAGCCACAGCGTCAACTTGTACCCGTCGCTGGCGCTCGGCGGATTGAGCAACACTTGGGGCGCGGCCATGTTGCCGCATCGCGATGAGGACGTCGCGGACTGGCCGGTCAAAAATGCGGACTTGGCGGAACATTTTCGCGCCGTGACGGCGATCACCGGCCTGGCCGCGCAACACGACGACTTGGAGGAGCTTTTCCCGTTGCATTGCGCAAACCCGGGCCCGCTCCAACCCAGCCTTCAGGCGGATTTGGTTTTACGCAACCTCAACCGGCACCGCGAGCATTTGCAAGCACGCGGCTGGCATTTTGGCCGCGCGCGAGTCGCCGTGCGCGCCGCCAATTGCGTGTATTGCGGACTTTGCATGTATGGCTGCCCCTATGGTTGCATTTACAACAGCGCCGACATCGTGCGAGAGTTGCGCGCCGAAAAAAATTTCCAATACCAACGCGATGTCATCGTCACGACGCTGCGCGAAAACGGCGGCAAAGTTTTTATTGCAGGTTTCAACCGCCGGACGAGCGCCCCGCTTTCATTCGAGGCCGACCGAGTCTATCTGGCCGCGGGCGTGATCCCCAGCGCGCAAATCATTTTACGGTCGCAATCCGCCTACGATCATCCGGTGAAACTGCTGGACAGCCAGTATTTCCTTTTCCCGCTCATGCTCGCCCGGCGCACCCGGGGGGTGGAGAAGGAAGCGCTTTACACATTGTGCCAGTTGTTCATCGAACTGTGCAATCCGCGGATCAGCCGGAGAACGGTGCATCTGCAAGTTTACACCTACAACGATTTGATTGGACAGGCCGTGCGAAAAACTTTCGGGCCGCTGGCACGACCCCTGGCAGGTCTGGCGCGGCAGTTTGAGGAACGGTTGTTGATCGTGCAAGGCTTTCTCCACTCGGACGAGTCGTCGGCCATTGCCATGACCTTGAAACGGAACGGCGCAAAAGACTGCCTGCATCTGGAGGCGCTGCCCAACCCTGAAACCCGCCGCACGGTCAACCGTGTTCTGCGCGAAATGCTCCGGCAAACGCGGCGCATCGGCGGAATGGTTTTGCCGCCGATGCTGCAATTCGCCGATCCGGGACGCGGCTTTCATTGCGGCGGCTCCATCCCGATGCGGCGGCAGCCAAAACAATTTGAAAGCGATTGCCTTGGCCGGCCTCACGGCTGGACGCGCATTCACGCCGTGGATGCAACAGTGCTACCCAGCGTCCCCCCTACGACGATGGCCTTCTGCGCCATGGCCAACGCGCATCGCATCGGTTGGGAAAGCGCAAGCCTGTAAAGGGTCCATGAGCCAAAAGCCCATTTGCGCGATCACGGGCAGCAACGGCTACGTTGGCGGTTGCATCAAAGAGCATCTCTGCGCCAATGGCTG
Organism: uncultured Verrucomicrobiae bacterium; assembly: GCA_963813995.1. Taxonomy (GTDB): domain Bacteria; phylum Verrucomicrobiota; class Verrucomicrobiia; order Limisphaerales; family Palsa-1400; genus DASRLE01. Next base: position 59,445 of record CAWFAZ010000076.1, read on the forward strand.
GGAAATTCTGGAACTGACGCGCCAGCCAAAACCAGATTCGCGCGCCATCCCGTTCCAACTCGGCGCGGAGATTTCCCCGCAAGCGCTCGCCGGCGTGAACGCGCTCGTTCATTGCGCGTATGATTTCAGGCCGTTGCGCTGGAACGAAATCGACGCCGTGAACGTGGGCGGCGCGCGCAAAATCCTTCAGGCCGCGCGCGCGGCGGGCATCGGAAAAATCGCCGTCATTTCGACCATCAGCGCCTACCAGGGTTGCCGTTCGCTTTACGGCCGGGCGAAATTGGAGATCGAAAAAATCACCCTCGATCATGGCGGGCTGGCCCTCCGCCCCGGATTGGTTTATGGCAACAAGCCGGGCGGGATGTTCGGCAAACTGGCCGCGCAAGTCCGCAAATCTTCCGTGATCCCGATGCTCTGCAGCGGCGCGCATCTCCACCTGGTTCACGAGGAAGATTTGTCGGCGTTCATCAGGCGTTACGCCGGCGGCGAAACAAAAACTTTTCCGTTTGTATTGACGGCGGCCCATGAACGGCGGTGGGCATTCCGGGAATTGCTTTTGGAAATCGCGCGCGGGTTGGGCAAAAAAATAAAATTCGTGCCACTGCCGTGGCGGCTGGCTTGGGCGGGATTGAAATCCGCCGAGGCGTGCGGGATCAGGTTGAATTTCCGCAGCGACAGCCTGGTCAGCCTGATGTATCAGAATCCGCACCCGGATTTATCACCGAACGCGGAAGCAGGCCTGGCTTGCCGCCCGTTGCAAATTGAGAAGGTGCAGTTGTGATTGCCGTTCATGGGGCGATCCGGCGCACCGGTCTGCAAAAACGCCCATTGAATAAACAGGGGCTTTGATTATCCTGCGGCCGGCTGATGAGTTTCGAGATGGATGTTATAGCTCTGCAATTTGCAGTGATCTGCACTGAACATGGCAAATCTGATTAGAATCTGGATTTTATTACAGGGGATGTGTGTAGCCGCGGGTTGGATGTTGTCTCTTTTGGGACAAGTCAATGCGATGGGTTATCTGGTTTTTTTTGTGCTGACGGGCGCGGCTTTTGCCCTTTGGGGAAAACGGTGGTGGATGGGAGGGGGGATGGGCGGGTTGCGGATGAAGCGCCCGTCTTGGAAGCGTTATGTCCGCCGCTTCCGCCGTGTTTTTCCCATGCTGTTTCTGTTGGCCGCCTTGGGGACGTTCCTGGGAGGGGCGCTGTATCATCCGAACAATTATGATGCTCTGAGCTATCGCCTGCCGCGCATCCTGATGTGGTGGACCCATTCAGGCTGGTACTGGATTGACACACCGAATCCGCGCATGAATTTCAGCGGGGTCAATTTTGAATGGCTGATGATGCCGATGCTGATCTGGACTCACAGTGATCGCTTTTTCTTTTTGATCAACCTGGCCGGCTATCTTCTGATGCCAGGGCTGTTGTTCAGCGTTCTGGTTGAAGCGGGAGTGGCGGCGAGGGTCGCCTGGGCCTGGATGTGGCTCCTGCCCATGGGCTTCTGTTATTTCACCGAGGCGGGCAGCATCGGCAACGACACGATTGCCGCAAGTTATGTTTTGGCGGCGATTGGTTTTTCTTTCCATGCGCGGAAAACCGGCCGGGTTGAAGATTTGGGACTGGCCTTCCTGGCGGCGGCGCTGGCCACCGGGGTCAAGGCCTCAAATTTGCCGCTGATGCTCCCGATGTTTATTGCCCTGTGGCCAGCCCTGGGATTGCTGCGTTCCCGGCTCGTCTGTGGCGCGGTGATGATTCTGTTAAGCCTGGTGGTGTCGTTTTGTCCGCTCGCGCTGCTCAATCAGGCTTACACCGGCCACTGGACAGGCGACCCCGGCAATTTACAGAAACAGCAGGTGCAAAGCCCCGTTGCCGGAGTGATCGGGAATAGTCTGCTGTTGGCGGCGCAAGCCATTTCGCCGCACATCTTCCCGCACGCGCACGAGTTGTCAGAGTGGGTTGTGGACCATATTCCCAAACAGCTTCATGACTTGCTGGCCCGCGATTTCCCGCGATTCGCGTGGCAGCTTGGGGAATTGCCGCAGGAGGAATCGGGAGGAATGGGCCTTGGCATCACGCTGCTTTTGGGCGCGGCGTTTTTTCCGCGGCTGAACATTCGCGCGGCCTGGAGGGCCATGCGCCAACGCCGGGGCCTTCTCATCGGCGTCATGGCGTGGACCGCCTTGTTGGCGTATATGGTCAAGTTGGGCAATGAGTCGGCGAGCCGCCTCCTGTCGTCCTACTATCCGTTGCTGATTCTTCCGATATTGCTGCTTCCAACGTGCGTGCAGTTGGTGAGGCAACGTTGGTGGAAAATCATCGGCGTCATGTGCGGGGTTGGCGCGCTGTTGGCTGTGGTGCTGACTCCATCGCGACCGCTCTGGCCGGCCGGGCGCGTCTGCAACTGGCTGGCCGATGAGTATCCGCACAACGCGGAATTGGCGCGCGCGCAAAGGGTTTATGCTGTTTACCGGAACAGAAACAGCCTGTTGGCTCCCCTGCGCCGCCATATTCCGGACACCGTGCCGATCTTCGGTCTGGTCGGTGGGGGCGATGATGCGGATGCTTCGTTGTGGCAGCCTTATGGAACACGGCAGGTGCGGTATCTAACGCAACTGGATCGCGGGCGGCCTCCTGGTTTGGAATGGGTGGTGATTGAGCAGCCTTCTCTCGAAGAGCAAACCGGAGAGTCTTTGGATGCCTGGGTCCAGAGAACAGGCGGCTTCGTGGTCGCCCGGGAATTGATCGACGTCAGGGCGAGCCAGAACCCGGTCGCGTGGTGTTTGGTGCATTTTCGATAGGGGAATCGCCTCGTCATTATTTGGCGCGCGCAACGCCCCCAAAGCCGCGGCGCTGTCAGTCCTGCATGGGAAATTTTTTCAAGCCGGCAAGCTGGCAGAAAATCCGCGCGACAAAGAGCGGGTTGTTCTTGAAATAGCGTTTCCATAACCGCCTCGGCTCGCAACAGAGGCGGAAGAACCACTCCAAACCGGAGCGCTGCATCCAGCGGGGCGCCTGGCGGACTTTCCCGGCAAGGAAATCAAAGGCCGCGCCCACGCCGAACATCAATGTCACATCCAGTTTTGGCAGATACCCGGCCATGAAACGCTCTTGTTTGGGTGTGCTCAATCCAACCCAGATCGCATCCGGGCGGGTCCGGCGGATGATTTCTTCGAGCGTCGCCTGCTCCTCCACGTTCAATGGCCGAAAAGGAGGCTGATACGTTCCCACTATCCGCAACTTTGGGAATCTCTCCACCAATTTTTCCTGCAACGCCTGCGCCGTCCCGTCAGCCCCCCCGTAAAAGAAGTGACGCCAGCCCGTTTGCTCGGACAGAGCCATCACGGCGAGCATGAGGTCCGGGCCGTAAACGCGGGCCATGTGTTTCTGCCCCTGCAGCCATCCCATCCAGACCAGCGGCATGCCATCGGGCGTGCAGAGAAAGGCCCGGTTCAGGATTTGTCGAAACTCCGGGTCCGACTGCGCTTCGGAGACGCCATGCACCCCTGTAATACAAATGTAACCCTTCTCCTTTTTCTCCACTGCCTGCCTGATTCTGGCCAGCGCCATGTCCAGATCAATGGCGCTGACGCCGACACCCAAAATATTGACGCGGGCTGATGGCGGGACATTGAGGGGAAGAGCCTGCATCAGGAGAGGGCATTGTATTTGATGATGCACCACAATGCGCGAACCCCGTCCCGCCACGAAATCTTCTTGCCGTCCGCGTAAGTTCTTCCGTAGTAAGAAATGGGAACTTCGTAAATGCGAACGCCGTGGACGCGGCGGATCTTCGCCACGATCTCAGGCTCAAAACCGAAGCGGTTCTCCTGTATCTTGATACTTTGGATGATCTCGCGACGGAAGACTTTGTAGCAGGTCTCCATGTCGGTCATGCTCAGATTGGTAAACATGTTGGAAACAAGGGTTAGGAGGCGGTTGCCAAGCGAGTGCCAGAAATAAAGAATACGCGTTGGGCCTCCTCCGGCAAAGCGGCTCCCGAATACCACATCCGCCTTGTTGGCAAGGAGGGGCGCCAGCAGTTTGTAGTATTCTTCCGGGTTGTACTCCAAGTCCGCGTCCTGCACGAGGACGTAGCGGGCTTTGGCCAGGGCGAACCCCGTTCTCAATGCCGCTCCCTTGCCGCAGTTCATCGGGTGGTGCATCACGCGGATGGCCGGGTTCCCGGCGGCGATTTGGTCCACCATGCTGGAAGAGCCGTCGGTGGAGCAATCATCCACAATGATGACCTCCTCCACGGGCCTTTGCGCGCAGACACACTGAACGATCTCCTTGATCGTCGCCTGTTCGTTGAACACGGGAATGACCACCGACAAACACGGGGCCACGTCCGCATTATCGAGAATGGCGGGGGATTTACTGCCTTCGTGGATCATCCTGACTCCTTGCTTTCAGCGGTGGATTGGTCTGTTTCATCGCGGGAGAATACCAATGGACAGCGCATTTGCAACCCGCATTGATTGGCTTGAAATGATTCATTGACAGCGCCCGTCTTCGACTGGTTGGGGTGGGTCATGGAGAGAACTGTAGAATCGCAGCAATCACTCGCGCCTGTGTGGCTTCATCAAGCGTGTTGTAGAAAGGCAGGCGCAACAGGCGGTCGCTGATGTCCTCGGTCACCGGGCAATCGCCTTCTTTGCCGCCGAACTGCCGCCCCATGGCCGAAAGATGTAACGGCACGTAATGGAAGACGGACTGAATACCACGCCCGCGCAGATGAGTGATCAGCGCCTGCCGATTTTCCAAGGAAGGCAGGAGGATGTAGTACATGTGATACGCCTGTTGACAATAATCGGGCACGACGGGCAGGCGCACGCCGTTTTCTTTAGCCCAAACTTCGAGTGCGTTGGCATACCGCTCCCAGATTTGGCGCCGCCGTGCCTGGATACTTTGCCAGGCCTCAAGCTGGGCGTAGAGGAAGGCGGCCAACACATCACCCATCACGTAGCTCGACCCGATGTCCACCCAGGTGTATTTGTCCACCTGGCCTCGGAAGAACCGGCTCCGGTCGGTGCCCTTTTCGCGGATGATCTCGGCGCGCTCGATGAACCGCGGATCATTGATGAGCAGCGCGCCGCCTTCGCCGCACGTGATGTTCTTCGTTTCGTGAAAGCTTTGCGTCGCAAGGCAGCCAAATGTTCCGAGCCAACGGCCCTTGTATTTCCCAAACAGGCCATGCGCGTTGTCCTCCACGACCGCGACATTGTGACGCCGCGCCATCTCGAGTATGGCATCCATCTCGCAGCCAACGCCTGCATAATGGACCGGCAGGATGGCCTTCGTGCGCGGGGTGATGAGGGTCTCCAGCCGTGTTTCATCAAGGTTAAGCGTGTCAGGCCGGATATCCGCAAAAACAATTCGTGCGCTGCGCAAAGCAAATGCGTTGGCGGTGGAGACAAAGGTGAACGAGGGTACAATGACCTCATCGTGCGGCCCGAGACCGAGAAGCAAACCGCACATTTCCAAGGCATGCGTGCATGACGGTGTGATCAGCGCTCTCGGCACGCCAAGTGTCCGCTCCAGGAGTGCATGGCACTTTTGGGTGAACACGCCGTCGCCAGAAATATGCTCGTTGCTGATGGCGTCGGTGATATAGGAGAGTTCCCTTCCTTGGAGGGATGGCTTGTTAAACTGTATTTGGTATACTGCCATAGTTTGACTTTCCGAGGTTCCGGCACTTGCCAATCGTACAGAACCGGTGGCGCCGACAATAACGCCCGCCGCAAGTCAGGCCTTGAAACGTCCCGATTGGACTTCCCTATCGTAATCGACAAGGATGTCAGCGTAGCTATACGCAGGCTCCCACCCCAACTCGCGTTTGGCCTTGCTTATGTCGAAATAATAACTCTTGCTCTTCTCCGGCAACTCCGGTCTGTAAACGACCGGGACCGCACGGTTTTTAGAACCGAACACATCGGCGAAAGCCTTGACTTCCTCTTCGTTCGTGCGTCCCACACCGGATCCGATTACGTACAAACCACGCGCCCGGTCGCTGGAGTTGGCCATGTGGATGGCGCGGACTGCATCCTTGACGTACAATGAATCACGCCTGGCTTTGTGATCTCCCCAGATTTCCAGCGGGAGACCAGCCTTGGCCCGCTGATAGAACACCTCAAAAGCGCTTTTGTGGAATACCCCGTCGGCCCAAAAGCCTTCCTGTCGCCCGTATCCGAGCAGCCCTGTGAGCCGCAGGATGACGCCTTGCATCCCATATTCCTGCGAGTAATGTTCGACGTACTCGGCGGCAGTGATCTTCGAGATGACGTAAGAGGCGTGATCGCCCGTGATGGCGTACTTCCGCCCCATCGCCTCGCTAATCGGCATCTCCGTGTGTTCCATCCCTTCGTACAGCGTTGTCGTATAGATGAATTTCCGGATGCCGTTGCGCCTGCAGTGTTCCAGCGCGTAAAACGTTCCCAGCGTGTTGACCTTGAGGAATATGTCGGACTTGATGTCCTTAACGGCGGCAGGGATGGCCGCCGCGAGGTGGATGAATGCGTTCACGGGCCCTGCAGGCAAGGCATTGAAGCCTTCCGGTTGGGTCACATCCAGCGGCACGAATGGCACACCCAAGCTGCGGAAGAATTCGTCGTACTTGCGGGTGCGTCCCGCCGCCACGACTTTTTCTCCGGCCTTGACCAAATGGTCAATCATGTAACGGCCCACGAATCCTGTTGCTCCAGTGACGATGATCATTCTATTTGCCTCCGAGTGTCAGTTTCTGATTTTCCACGGCCTCTCTAACAATGTAAAGGGGCCTGGCTTTTGTTTGGTCAAAGACATAACCGATGTAAAGTCCGAGAATTCCGAGTTGCGCCAGGATAATTCCACCGACGAACCAGACGGACACAATCAGACTGGTCCACCCGGAGACGCTAATACCATGGACGAAATAGCGGACTACCACAAACAAAGCATATAGAAATGCGACCAGCGACACCGTGAATCCCACTTTGATCGACAAGATCAGGGGTTTGTTCGATTGGGTCGTGATGACTTCCGAAGCGAGCCGGAGCTGCTTGCGCAGCGTGTACGACGACTTGCCGCAGGGCCTTTCCGCATGGTCAATATCAATGACTGCTGTCCGAAACCCCATCCAGCGGATGAACAAGATGAACGCGCGGTTCTGATCGCCCATGCGCTGGTAGTTGTCCATCACGAGGCGTTTGCTGATGCTGAAGTTGCAGATGGTTCCGTCCAAGGCCCCGCCGGTGAAGTAGCCGTATATCCAATAGAACACGATCGACGAGAGCTTCTTGAGGAACGTATCCTTCCGGACCGCGCGACGAGAAAAGACGACATCAAAGCCTTCCTGCGCCTTGTTGTAAAGCCGGATGATCTCTTCGGGCCGGTCCTGCAGGTCGCAGTCCATCACGACAACCCAGCCGCCCTCGGCGTAGTGCAACCCTGCCGTGATCGCCCGGATCTGCCCGAAATTCCTGGACAGGTCAAGGCCCTTGACCCGCGGGTCTTTCAGGGCGATTTGCTTGATGATCTCCCAGGAATTCTGGGGGCATGCATCATTGACAAGGATGATCTCGAAGCTCGGGGTGATGGCCTCGAGGGTCGCCACCAGGCGGCGGTGGAGTTCCTCCAGGCAGGCCCTGCAGCCATAGACCGGGATGACAACAGAAATGTCCATTCTTGCGCTTTTCCGTTCAGGTTTTGTCTGCACTGCGACAGCCAAAGCTCTTCATATACTTCGGCGCATCGTGGCCCACATTGAAGATCAAGTCAAGGATACTGACTCCGTGCTCGAAGGGAGGGTTCAGTTGGTTGTATTCCGGGTAGCCCGAATAATCAATGTACGTCAGCTTGATGCCGGAATACGTGAACAGGCTTTCCTGGATGTAATCCTTCGCAGCCGGGCCCGAGAGGTATTCGCTGGCTCCGGTTTGCTTGCACAGATCCACCAGACGCTCCGTCTGGCCCTCCACCATCTGGTAGTCCCGCGACCAGGTGATGCGCGTTGTAATGCCCAGAATGCCGCAAATCTCCGAGAGGAAACGGTGGTTGACGGCACTGAGATACTTCTCCTCCGCGACGCTTGCGTACAGTTGCTCAAAGACGGGTTTGAACTGCGCAAAACACGGGGCCTTCGCATAAATTTGCACCAGCGTCTTCCAGTGCGTCTGAGCCCACCTGGGATCGCTGATCTGCGTCTCCTGGACCAATTGTCCAAAGTTGTGGCGCACCGGAATAGTCAGCCATGCCGGACCTTTGGCTGTCTTGATCTTGTTGCGGTTGCGCCAGTCGTTCTTGGTGAACTGCACCGTGTCGTAGAGGATGAATTCATCGACCCTGTTGACCAGGTCGAAATATCCCTTCCATGGAATGTAGTTTGATTGCAGGATGGCGATTCGCTTGGCCATGATTCCTTTCTTCGGCACGCTTACCTGGCGGGAGTGTCGGCTCCGGCGGCCAATGGCTCCGTCGCGGTTGGAGCCGCCACCAGCCGCCGGTTCCGGCGGGCCCGGACCAGTTTCCAAAGCCAAAGATGAGCAGCCCCCAGGACAATGGCAACAAGCGAATAGGATCGCAACACGAGCGATCCCGCCTGCGCGGCCGCCAGGGCGAAGCCGAAGTGGATCAGCATTTGCGAGGTTCCGGCTTCGGAGATGCCCACCCCCCCGGGAATCAGGCTGAGGATGCTGATCAGCGCCACAATGGACATCAGTGCCACGGCCTTCGCGAAGCCCAAGTGAATCCCTCCGCTATAGAGGAACACCTGCCAACTGAACGCGACGGACGCCCATGAAACGCAAGTGATCACCAGCACCAGCACCAGTGTCGGCACGTCGCCCACGCACTGGCGCATGTGCTCCAGCAACTGCTGCAGTCGGCCCTTCAGCCGGAGCTTCGCCAGCACAATCAAGCCCGCAACACATGCGAGGACCAGGCCTCCAAGGATGCACCAGGCATACGTGCGGCTTCGCAGGATGTTGATAGTCGTCAGGAGACTCACGCACGCCATCGTCAGCAATGTCGCCAAGTCCAATGCCCTCTCGACAAGGAACGAGCCATAGCCGGGAGAGCGACGAATCATGCCATACTTTTTCAATAGCTCGATCTTGAGCATTTCCCCTGACTGGAGCGGCGTAAACAGGGCGAAGCTCAGCGAGACGGCCGTGCACATATGCAAATCCAGCAGTGGCACGCGGGTCCCGGTCCGCCGCAGCAGGATGTGCCACCGGAGCGTCCGAAGCATCCAGTAAGCCACGATGGACGCTCCACCACCTGCGATCAGGCACGTCAGGTTGACGTGCCTAAGCACTTGTCCAATCGCCACCCATTGGAAGGTCCGCCCGATGTACCAGACGCTTGCCACGAAGACGGTCAGGCTTAAGCCCACCGTGAGCGCACGATGCCGGTTCCCCGGCCGCTTCCCCGTCACTCCGTTGTGCGCTGAAACACTGTCGGGCTGCCCGGTTGGGTCACTTGGATCGCGCTCGTGATCAATCTTCATTTCCCGCACCTCAATCGATGGTCTCCGATAGACCACGCTCAGATCGTCCATCGCTTGTTTTGGCCGCGATGGCGAGGCAACTGGCGCCGCAAGGAATGCTCCGCCCGCGGGCCAGCCGGGTCTGTTCCCAATGCCAGACACGGTCAATGAGCTTTCGCCCCCGGGGCCGATGCAGGCCGGAGCAGCCCGGGGCGGACAGCCGCCGACGGCCAAAGAGGCTCGGCAGGCAGCGGCAGATTTCACAAAGGAAAGTCTGCTCATCATCAATATGTTCCGGCATCCTGCTGATCGATTGAAAGGGTTTGGTTTCCAGCAGTTGAATTCGCATTTGAGCTAAGAAGAAAGTGGGGCCATTGTCGCAACGGCGGTCGGGATCCGGCTTCCCTTTGTGTTCGGATTGTCCAGCACAGTTTTTTCCAATTTTTTAAAAAATAACCTGTCAGACAGGGAAGTCAAACGAAAACTCATCTCTAATTTGCCGCCGGCGGGGGAGTCATGGAATAGAGGACCACATGCGGTGCAACAAACAAGGGGGAGAAATTTTGGTCGCAATATCGGCGGAAGGGGCTGGCAGGATCGGCATAGTCCGGCAGGTTGGTTCCGGTTACGGGAGGCGTCTTCCGCAGCGCCTGAAAAACTCTGCCAGCCAATGCCAGCGGCCCGTCCGAGCTATTGGGGCCGTGCCGGCTCTCAACATCCAGTATGAGCACATGGGTAAACCCGAACCGGCGCGCCGCGGTGAATCGCCCGGCCATTCCCGTTGTTTGCCAGATCCCCACGACATTGCGGTTCAGCCACACGGCGGGAGAACAGCCATAAAAACGGTACACCACCACGACCCGCGCGTCCGGCGGGAGAAGTTGGGCGGCGCGCTCGATGTCAGGAAAGTTCGGAACGCGCGAAGCTTTCAAATCAATGGTGAAAGCCAGTGTCATCAGAACGTGCATCATCAGCGCTGTGCCCAAGGCGATCCGCCACGCCGCGCCAGCGCGCAGTTTATCCACCAGCAGGTTGAAGCCAAAAGATGCGGGTATCACGCACCAGGCCAGCATCGGCAGCAAGTATTGGGGTTCGGGCACCTTGCGAACCACCGCCAAGAGATAATAGATGTTCGAACCGATGATGGCCCATTTGATCCGCTGATCCATTTTGGGCCGCTGCGCCCTCATGGCAAAGACCACTCCGACAAAACCCAGCACTCCCAGCCCAAACGGGAGCAGACAGCCGAGCACGAGTTTGTAGAATGAAAGACTGACCATGGTGATCCATTGACCCCGGCTCATGATTTCGTTCGCGATGGTCCTGGAATTAGGAGGCGCAAACCAGCAAAACAAACCCATCCATAGCAGCGGACCCAGCAAGGGCAGCCATCCCCAGGCCAGGGAAAGTTGCAGGAAGTTCCGCACTGACCGGCAGTTCCGCGCCACCAGCAGCGCCACCAAAATTGGCAACCCAAAGGGAAGCACACTGGCCTTGGCCAGAATCGCAAACAGAAAACAACCGCTTGACGCCGGTAATTTGCCCCGCAGCGCAAACCAGAAGGCCGCCAGCATCCCGGTGGTGCAGAGGATGTCCGGCATGGGCACCTGGCCGAAATGAAGCGTCAGCGGCGCCGTGGCCCAGAGAGCGGCGCCAGCGGCCGACGGCGCCGGTGGCAGCCAAAAACGAAGAATCCAATACAGCAATTGGATGGAGATCAATGCGAAGGCCGTGGAAACAAGGCGCACCACCGCGCGTTCGTGGCTGGTGAACAGCGTCAGCGGCCATCCGATCACGCCGTGAAAAGGAACTTCCCCCAGCCCGGCGGTAAAACGTTCCGTTTCAAAACCCGGTTCTGCTGTACGATACTTTTGGCATCACGATGGACTGCCAGCCATCATGGAAAACGTGCCGTGCCGCGTCGAAGGTGTCGTTCTGCCGCTCGTTGTGAGCGGAAAGAAAGGGGGCGTCCAACTGGAAAAGCATGACCACCAGAAAGAGAAGCTGGAAAAGATGCACCGACCAGTTTGCCGGTTTTTCCCAGCGACAATCGTCTGCTGGTGAAGCTTGGAATATCTCTCCTGGATTCATTTTAAAATCCTATTTAAGCCCGCTGCCGAGTCCAGATTAAAATCCCTGATTTTCTTCCCCGCGTTTGCCATTTGGCGAGATTGAGTTGGGCAAAAGGACTTTGGCAGCTTATATTCTGAAATTCAATGGACACGACACAAAATACCGGAAGCCTCCCGTCCTTGAATTGCTTATGATCACAGTTTGGTCCCGAAGCGTTGCCGATGACAACATGGCTGAAAAAATGCCGGCCGATGCGCTTGAAAAAGTCCGGAGGCGCCCTTGAAGCCCAAATTGCTGGTGGTTGAACTTTGGGGAATAGGGGATTTGGTCCTGACCACGCCGTTTTTAAGGGCGGCGGCCGGGCAATTCGAGTTGACACTTCTGGCGAAACCACTCGCCCGGGAATTGCAGCCGCGGCTTTGGCCGGGCGTGGAGGTAATGCCCTTTGCTTTTCCATGGACGGCCTTTAAGGGGAAATACAACTTGATGCGCTGGCCTTGGCGGGACTTGGCCTCGTTGGCGCGGCAGTTGCGCTTGCGTCGCTTTGACATCGCAGTGTCGGCGCGATGGGACCCGCGGGATCATTTTCTCCTGGGGTTGACAGGCGCCGGGCGGCGCGTGGGTTTTCCGCGGCTGGGAAGCGGCCTTTTTCTCAGTGAGCGATTGTTGCTTCCCGGCCCGGGCGCGCATCGCTATGAAAATTGGCGGGTCTTGGGGCGGCATTTGGGAATCGAGCTTCCCGCAAAAGGCCGGTTGGTGACTCCCCTGCGGAAGCCGGACACCATCCTCATTCATTCGGGAGCGGCGCAACCAGCCCGGGTCTGGCCATTGGAGCGCTTCCAGGTTCTGGCCGCCCAACTGCGGCAGAACCACTGCACCGTGCAAATTGTTTGCGATCCGGCGCAGCGCGAATGGTGGATTTCTCACGGTGAAAACGTCCGCGTGCCGGCGAGCATTTCCGAATTGATGGCTCAGATCGACGGCGCCGGACTGTTCGTGGGAAATGACTCCGGCCCGGGCCACCTCGCGGCCATCATGGGAGTGCCAACCTTCACGTTGTTTGGAAACCAATTCCCAAGCCTCTTTGCCCCGCTGCATCCGGAGGCGGAATGGATTGAAGGCGGCCCCTGCCCCTACAAACCGTGCTATGACTCCTGCCGCTTTGCAAAACCGGAATGCCTCTGGAGCGTTGGCGCATCCGACGCATGGGTGAAACTGAAGTCGTTCGCTGAAAAGCATCTTGAAGGAAAACCAAATGGAAACAGTTCACGGAAGGAGCGGGAAACGCCGCAAAAATGAGGCGGGTCCCGGGATGGAAGGTCCGGAAGATCGGCCGGGGCTGAAGTCCGCGTCAACTCCTGGCATGATCTTTGACGACCAAAAAAATGTCGCCGAGAAAGCGCTTCTTCCAGCCGCTGTAACCTTCGGCCGTTCTCTGTTTGAGGCAGCCTCCGCCGTTTCGTATAATCATCTCAATGTCCGAAGGCCGCACACCGTACACCGGAATATAGGATTTGCCGCGATTCTTGACAGACCTGTATGCTTCGACAAGCCAGTTCGGAACGAAGGCCCGCCATCCGCAGCAATGGATGGTCTGAAAATAAGCGACGCCGCCGATTTTAAGCACGTCCATGAATTCAGCGATGTAGAGAAGTTGATCCCCGGTTGGGATGTGTTGCAAAGCGATATTGGAATAAATGAAATCGAATCGATTTCTCGGAAAGAGCCTGAGATCTGTTTCGACGTTCAGATGATATTGAACTTTATCCATGCACTTGTTGTACTGCTGCGCCTGCCGGATCATGGAATCGGAAACATCCACGCCATCGACGTGTTGGAAATGTTCAGCCAACGCCTGGGACAATCTTCCCAAACCGCATCCGAAATCCAACGCAGTCCCCTGATTGACGGTCACGCCGGCTTCCCGGATTGTCTGGAGCACCCGTTGGATTTCCACTCGTCCCGTGGCAAAAAACTCTTCCGGCGTCCACTTCAGGCCGCGTTTATCATCCGCCGTGAGCACCACCCACATCGGGTCGCTTTCGCCTAATTCGGTCCAGTTCTTGTTCGCTTGCTTTATATTCATTAACTTTTATTCTTTCCCAAACCAATTCCGGATTCAAGCGCATTCAAAAACGACTGATGTCAAAAACGACTGATTGACATTCCGTGCCGGGTTGATGCAGCCTTCAACGTGATGGATGGGGAGCACCAACGCTCCAACGCCCGCGCAGCGTCGTTCAGCGCAATCAGTCCAAAATGGAATACCGGCGGCTAGGCAAAAGCGAACTGAAAGTGTCAGCTCTTGGACTGGGCTGCTCGCGGCTGGGCTCGGTGACGCAGGCGGGCGGAGAACAGGCGGCGTTCCGTGTAATCGGCTGCGCGCTGGACGCCGGCATCAATTTCTTCGACACGGCGGACATCTACGGTCAGGGGACGAGCGAAATCTTGCTCGGGAAAGCGGTCAAAGCGCATCGTGACAGGGTGGTGCTTGCCACCAAGGCGGGCTATTGCCTGTCGGCCATGGGTGGCCTGGCCAGGCACTTCAAGCCGCTGCTGCGGCGATTGCTCCGCGTCAAGCCCGGCTTCTCCCGATCCATCCAAAAGGTGCGCGCGGCCCAGGCGCGGCAGGATTATTCGACGCCCTATCTGACCGGGCGCATCGAAGCGAGCTTGCGCCGGCTGCGAGTCGAGACGTTGGATTTGTTCTACTTGCACAGCCCACCGGCCGACGTGCTTGAGCGCGGGGAAGTTTTTCAGGCGCTCGAAACGTTCAAGCGCCAGGGCAAGCTCCGCCATTATGGTGTTTCCTGTCTGGCGGCGGAGGATGCGTTGCTCTGCGCGAAGCAGCCGGGCGTCGCCGCCGTCCAACTTGAGATCAACCTGCTCAAGCCGGACGCGCTCGCACAGGCGCTGCCAGCCAGCCGGGCCAGGGACCTGGGGGTGGTCGCGCGTCAGGCGCTGGCGGGCGGACTGCTGCTGCGCTCCGCTGCCGAGTTACACCCGGAGGCTTATGCCTCACGCGAGCAGTTCGAAGCCGGGCAGTCCCGGTTGGCGCAGCTCGAAAAGCTGGCCGCGGAAACCGGCGGCGGCCTGGCCCGTCTGGCCGTGCAATTTCTGCGGCAACTCGACGGGATTTCGAGCGTGCTGATCGGCACGACCAACGCCGGGCATTTGCAGAAACACCTGGCCGCGCTGGCGGAGCCGCCACTGTCCCCGGACCACCTGGCGCGAATTCAGGCCCTCCTGGGCGCCCCGCCCGCTGATGGCCGGCCACCTTCTCTTTAAATTATGTTTTACGACGCCCGCGCCCTGCCGACCGGAACAAAATTGGATTGCGACATCGTCATCGTCGGCGCTGGCGCCGGCGGAATGTCAGTCGCGCACGAATTGCTGAACACTTCCCTGGATGTAGTCCTGCTCGAGAGCGGCGGCCTGGGCTATGAAACGGACACGCAGCGCCTGTGCCAGGGCAAAGTGCTCGACCTGAACCACCACGCGCCGCTGGATGCTTACCGGCAGCGCCGTTATGGCGGCACCACGACCGTCTGGGGCGGAAGGTGCGCGCCCCACGATCCGATCGACTTTGAGGAACGGGGGCATGTGCCGTTCAGCGGCTGGCCGATGAGCTTGGGCGATTTGGATGCCTATTATGAGCGGGCGCACGTGTATTGCGACCTGGGACGCTACAACTACCAGGCGGCCGAAATGCTGCCCTGCGGCCATGAACCGTTGATTCCGGGGTTGCAGTCCAGGGACGTGGCGCAGGACTGGATTTGGCAGTTTAGTCTGCCGTCCAATTTCGCCAAGCTGTCCCCGGCGGCTTTCAAGACCTCGCCGCGGATGCGGGTTTATCTTCACGCCAATTGCCTCGGCGTGCAGATGAACAAGGAGGGGAACCATGTGGCGGGCCTGCGTGTGGCCTCGCTGCGCCACAATGAATTCACCGTCCGGGCAAAGTATTACGTGCTGGCCGCCGGCGGCCTCGAGGTGCCTCGCATCCTGCTGTCGTCGCGGGATGTTTGCCCGGCCGGCGTTGGCAACGACCGCGACCTCGTCGGCCGCTTCTACTGCGGGCATGTGACTGGCGACTTGTGCATGGCGAAATTCACGCCCAAAGGCGGCCCCATCATCTGGGACTATGAACTCTCGCACGACGGAATCTATTGCCGGCGCGCTTTGCGCATCCGGGAAGAAACACAGCGGCGCGAGCAGTTGCTGAACTTCCGCTGTTATATCAGCCATCCGTCCATGGCGGACCCGGCGCACGGGAGCGCCATTCTCTCGGCGGGCTACCTGGTCAAGCGGTTTCTGATTCAGAAGATACCGCCGGAATACGACAAGGCCCTGGCGGGCCGGATGACGCCCTACAAGCAGGCGGGTCCGCACCTGAGAAACCTGCTCATGGGCGCCCCCAGCTTGGTGCCCTTCTCGTTCAAATGGCTTCGCAAGCGGATCCTGCCGCGGCGAAAGCTGCCAGCCATCTGCCTCCACAACAAGGACAACATTTACAACCTTCACTTCGACTCGGAACAGTGCCCCAACCCGGAAAGCCGCGTGTGCTTGAGCGAAGAGAAAGACGCGTTGGGCATGAACCGGTTGTGCGTGGATTGGCGGATGACAAACCTGGATATCGAGAGCGTCCTGCGGTGCTTCCGCATTCTGGACCGGGACTTCCGAAACTCGGGCGTGGGCACCATGCTGGCCCAGGAGGCAGCCATCGCCGAAGAACTGCCCCATCGGGTGGGCGTTGGGAGCCATCATTACGGCACCACCCGCATGGCGGGCGATCCGTCACGCGGGGTGGTGGATGCCAACTGCCGCGTGTATGGCACAGACAATCTTTTCATCGCCACCAGTTCAACGTTCCCGACATCGAGCTTCGCAAACCCGGTGTTGTCGATTGTGGCTTTATCGCTGCGGTTGGCGGACCACCTCAAGCAGTTGGGGTAAGGTGTTGGGAAGTGAAAGTTCTTATTTCTGCCAAAGCGTGCAGCCCCTGTTGGGGATCGGAATCCCAGGTTGGCTGGTCGGCGGTGCGGTGCCTGGCCAGGGATCACGATTTGTGGGTGATTACCGGCACACGCAATCAAGCGGGTTTGGAGCGCGCGGAATCCGAGGGATTGATCCCAAAGAACGTTCGCTTTATTTACGCCGGATCGTTCGGGCGGTTTTCAGAAAACCGACTGTGGGCGCGGTTCCAAGACTGGAATGAGTACCTTGGTTACTCAAGAGCGATCCTGCCAATTGCCGGGGATCTCCATCGAAAAATCCAGTTTGATCTGGCCCATCATGTGACCATCGCGACATGGAGGGTCGCTTCACCGCTTTGGCGGCTTGGCATTCCATTTGCGTTTGGACCCGTCGGAGGCAATGAACAGTTCCCTCTTCGCTTCCTGCCGATGCTCAGCGGCGCCGCCAGGGCTTTTGAACTCTGCCGCATCGGATCCAACATGATCAGCCGGCTTTCCCCTGCTGTTCGATCGTGTCTTCGCCGATCCTCGCATGTCCTGGCGGCAAATCCCGATACGGCCGTTCTGGCAACGCAATTGCGCGGCTCGGACGCAAATGTCACTTGTCTGTCTCAAGCATTTTTTACTGATGACAAGATCAAGGCGTTTGCCGCTTCCAGTGCCGTCAAAAACCTGCGCGCTCCGCTGCGCCTGTTTGCCGGAGGCAACTTGGAGGGTCGAAAAGGGGTCGCTCTTGCCTTGCAGGCTCTGGCACGAGTCAAGAGCAAAGGAGTGAAATTCCATTACCGGTTTGGCGGAGGAGGACCGGAATTGGGGGCCATGCGCAATCTGACTGTCAACCTCGGCTTGCAAGATGAGGTGCTTTTGGGGGAGCCATTATCCGGGCCGGCTTACCGGGAAGAACTGGCAGCCACCCATGTCTTCCTGCTCCCGAGTTTCCGGGAAAGCTCTGGACTGACCATGATGGAAGCGATGTTGGCGGGTTGCGTGCCCGTCGTGGCCGATTGCGGCGGACCGGCGGGCATCGTGACGGATGATTGTGGTTATAAAATGGCCGTTTCCAACCCGGAGCAAATGGTGAACGACTTGGCCGCCACCATTCTAATGATTGATCGCCAGCGGGACATTATCCTGAAAAAGGGTTGCGCGGCGGCAGAGCGAATCGCCACCGCTTTTTCAGAAGGAAACTATCGCAAGGTCGTTGGTTCAGTCTATGCGTCCATGCTAAAAGCGAATTAGCCTTTAAAGTCGCCCGCGGAACCGCTATCTTGCGATGAAATGAGCGGTAATTCTTTGGATGAGGGCCCATTTGTAAACGAGCGACAATGAAACTTATCAAAGCAGGAGCCGCGGTGCTGAATCAGACTCCGCTGGATTGGATCGGAAACCGCCGGCGAATTCTCGCTGCCATCGAGACTGCGCGCGAGCGCGGGGTGAGTTTGCTTTGCCTGCCTGAACTGTGCGTTACCGGCTATGGCTGCGAAGACGCTTTTCATTCGGCCAATACGGTGGAAATGGCCGCGCAAAGCCTGGCGGCGATGCTGCCCGCCACGCGGGGGATGATCGTTTCCTTTGGATTGCCGGTGCTTTACCAAAATGGTTTGTTTAACTGCGCCTGCCTCGCGGTTGACGGTTCCGTCGTGGGTTTTGTGGCCAAGCGATTCCTGGCCGGAGACGGAATTCATTACGAACCGCGCTGGTTCAAGCCCTGGCCCCAGGGAATGCGGCGGGAAGTGCCGGTCAACGGTCTGACTGTTCCGATGGGCGACCTTTTGTTTGACTGCGGGGGACTGAGGATCGGTTTTGAGATTTGCGAGGATGCCTGGGTGGCCAACCGGCCGGGGGCGGCATTGGCCCTCAAAGGTGTGGACTTCATCCTGAACCCGAGCGCAAGCCACTTCGCTTTCGGCAAATTGGAGGTTCGCAAGCGATTTGCCTTGGAAGGCTCGCGCGCCTTTGGGGCCAGTTATCTCTATGCCAATCTGCTCGGCAACGAATCCGGGCGCGCCATTTACGATGGCGGCGCTTTGATCGCAGTCGCGGGAAAGCTGGCCGCCGCCGGGCCGCGGTTCAGCTTTGAGGAAACATTGGTCACCAGCGCGGTGGTTGATGTCGCGGCGACTCGAATGAATCAGGCGCGGACAGCCAGCTTTCAACCCCGGATGAGCACGCAGGATGATTCGACTGTATCCGTTCCCTTCAAGTTTGACTCACCGGCTTTGGAGGCCGTTGAGATCAATATTCCTGATTGGGAAACCGGCGCATTCGTTAAAGAGGAGGAATTTGCCCGGGCGGAGGCGCTGGCACTGTTCGATTATCTGCGCAAGTCTCGCTCGCATGGGTTTGTCGTCTCGCTCAGTGGCGGGGCTGACTCAGCCGCCACGGCGTCTCTGGTTCATCTGATGGTCGCGTTCGGTCTTCGGGAGTTGGGTGCGGAAAAATTCGGGGCGCGCCTGTCCTGTCTTTTCAAAACGATTCCCGACGGCGATGCAAAGGCCATCACGGCAAAATTGCTCACGACTGCATATCAAAGCTGTGACAACAGCGGTTCCGTGACCCGCGACGCCGCGCGGGCCGTGGCCGAGTCCCTGGGAGCGTGTCATTACGAATGGGATGTTGGCCAAATCGTCCGTGATTACGTTGAGATCATCGGCCGCGCCACCGGCACGAAATTCAACTGGAAGGAGCATGATATTCCGTTGCAGAACATTCAGGCCCGGGCGCGTTCCCCCGGCATCTGGCTGCTGGCGAATTTCAAAAACGCTCTTTTGCTCGCCACCAGCAACCGCTCGGAAGCGGCGGTGGGGTATGCGACCATGGACGGCGACACCAGCGGGGGACTCAGTCCGCTTGCGGGCATCGACAAGGCCTGGCTGCGGCAATGGTTGCGCTGGCTTGAAACAACCGGCCCCTCGGGTCTGTATCCGATTGCGGCCCTGGCCCTGGTCAACCGGCAAGCCCCCACGGCGGAATTGCGCCCGCCGGACTGCAAACAAACGGATGAGGACGATCTGATGCCTTATGATGTTCTGGACGCCATCGAGCGGGCCGCCATACGGGACCGGCGTTCGCCGGTGGAAGTATTTGAAATCCTTCTTTTGCAGTTTCCCCGGCATGATCCCAATCAATTAAACATGTGGGTCGCCCGCTTTTTCAAATTGTGGTGCCGCAACCAGTGGAAACGCGAACGCTATGCCCCATCCTTCCACCTGGATGATGAGAACCTCGATCCGAAGACATGGTGCCGCTTCCCGATTCTTTCGGGCGGCTTCGAGGTGGAATTGCTTGAGTTAAGCAAACGGGCCGGCCAAGCGAAGCCTTGACGGTTAAGGCCCTTCGTTATGGCCATTGCGCCCGATCGCTGCGCCCGGACTAATCTTCGGATTGACGACCCCTGGTCTTTGGCTTTAAATTGCCCGCCCTGATAAATGAAATCTATTCAATCCATTTCGGTCTTTGGTCTAGGCAAGCTCGGAGCTTGCATTGCAGCCACATTCGCCCAAAGAGGCTTTGACGTTGTCGGGGTCGATACAAACCCCGGGAAGGTCAAAAAAATAAACGACGGTCTGGCCCCGGTGGAAGAACCGCTGCTGGCAGAGACGGTCACGGCGGCGGGAAAACGTCTCCGCGCCACCAGCGATGCCCGCGACGCCGTCCCGACCGACGTCTCATTCTTTATCCCGCCATCGCCCAGCCTGCCTGACGGAAGTTTTTCCAATGAATACTTGTTGCGGGCCATGCAATCGGCCGCGCAGGCCGTTCGGAAAGCCGGGAAAAAGCAACACCTGTTCGTGTGCAGCTCCACCACAACCCCCGGAGCGATGGATGCGGTTTTAATTCCCATGTTGGAGAAAGAAACCGGCTGGATTTGCGGACAGGATTTTGGAGTTTGCTATAACCCGGAGTTTATTGCTTTGGGAAATGTCATTCATGGATTGCTCGAACCAGACATGGTTTTAATTGGCGAGTCCGACCCGCAAAGCGGAGCCGTCCTGGAGGAACTTTACAAGAAATACAATCGCAACAAGCCGCATGTCGCGCGTATGTCCATCATCAGCGCCGAGCTGACCAAAATCTCCGTCAACAGCTACATCACGATGAAGATCAGCTTCACGAATCAATTGCGGCTGATTGCGGAAAAGCTTCCCAAGGCAAACATCCATGCCATCCTGGATGCGATTGGCAGCGACAGCCGCATCGGCAAAAAATACTTGCGGGCGGGCTTGAGTTTTGGCGGGCCGTGCTTTCCGCGCGACAACCGCCTGCTGGCTTATGCCGCCCGGCAATTAGGCTTGGAGGCGCCGTTGGCCGAGGCTTCCGACAAGATCAACGAATTGACCAAGGAAAAACTGCTGGAAACAGTCAACGCGGCGACGAAACCCGGGGATACCGTGGCCGTTTTGGGACTGGCCTACAAGCCGGACACCTGGCTTGTCGAGGAATCCGCCGGCCTTTATCTGGCACAACATCTTAAACGCGACGGGCGCCGGGTGTTGATTCATGATTTCGCCGCAAAATCCGCCAACAGCCCGAGTTTATTTGAGTTTGAAATACTGGAAAATCCAGAATCGTTGAAGGACCATCCCGAGGTCAAGGTGGCCGTTCTTTGCTGCCCGTGGCCGCAATACGCGTCTTTAAAGGTCCACACCAACACCCGGTTGCTCGCCTTTTGGAAGGTCTGATGATTACAGCCTCGAAATCGAACTAGCGGTCCCCCTCCAGCCGATCGATCCCGATGTTGGAAGAAAAAGCCGTTTTCCGGCGCATGTGCTTTTTCAGAAGCCATCGGCCCGGAATGAGGTCACAAGCGCCCCGCACGAAAAGCTTTTGCGCCTGGCGCCTGGCCCGGGCATAGATTCCGGCGGCCTTGCCCCAAATTCCGGGGGGACAGCCATGATCCCTTCGAATCCGCTCACTCTCCACCGTCATATTGCGCATCACCCGCAGATCGGCGGATTGGCCGTGCTCGTGGAAGCGATAGTTGACAAGGAACTCCGCAACATGCCCGATATGGCATCCGCTCCGGCCCAATCTCAGAATCAGCTCCACGTCACAACAATTGAGGTATTCCTGGTGTTTGTAACCGCCCAGCCGGTCATAAACGGATTTTTTAAGGAATAATGTCGGGTGTACGACATAACAGATGCCATACCGGAGCACGTCATAATCAAACCCCGCTTCCTTTCTTTTAAAGATGACTTCTCCATTCTGATCCACATAAACAACGTCGGTAAACAACCCATCCCACTCCGGATGGCTTTGCAATGCCGCCGCAATCTTTTGCAATGCCCCCTCCCGGTAGCAATCATCGGCATTAAGAATGGCCACCACATCTCCGGTGCAGCGTTGGATGCCCTTGTTCATGGCGTGGTAGTGACCCTCGTCCTTTTCGGAAATCCATTGCAGATGCGGATACTGCCCCAGGATTTCCAACGTTCCGTCCTTGGAGCCTCCATCAACAACAATGTGTTCCACATTCGCATAGTTCTGTTTCAAAACACTTTCGATCGTTTCACGAATGGTGGCCGCGCTGTTGAAACTTGGAGTGATTATGGAAAAGCGCATTCGAACATCATTCCAGTTCCATCGCATAGGCTTGCGGCAGAGAAGCGCGCACGCGTTCCATCATGGGCTTTCTCTTGACCCCGCCGTTGAGGCTCACACTTAATCCAACAGCCCCCAAAAAGACAAAGAGTTGGCTGCTAAAAGAGCCATAAATGAAGAAAAAAGAAACCGCATTGGCCAGATAATACGATAATAATACGCTGTTGATCAGGCGCAATCTCGCATCGCCATAATGATAGTTCGAGTAAAGGACCCGAAAGCCCGCGATCAATACCCAGACAAACGCCACCGATCCGATTATTCCGAACGGAATTATAACGGAAAGAGGCCCGCTATGATAGTCCCCCGCCAGTATCGATTCTTCAAAGCTGCTTAGTATTCCCATCTGGATGCCCTGTTTCGTCAATTCCATCTCGGTTGGATCAATGGAATATCCTTTGCCGACTATCAGATACTTTGGCGCGTCCTTCCACACGATGGACCACATCTGAAATCGCCAATCGGACGACCCCATCGCCTCCGCCCGAATCTCGGAATCCACGTTGACGGGTAAAAAGCTTGCGGCGCGCTGCGCGGCCAGCGGCATTCTGTTGGCAAAGAGCAGGAGCAACACAAAACCGGCAATGGCAAACCCAACCATAATCGGAAACAAACGCGTGCGCAGCAATCCTTCGAAATAGAATTGAAACGCGAAAACAAGAAAGAGCAGCGCGATGATGGAGCGAAATCCCGCGAAAAAACTTGCCCCGACAGTCAGGCATAGGAATACAAATCGCCAGGGTTTGGCCACGCTAAACAGCCCCCGGATGCCGTAGTGCGCCAGCAAAAAGCACAAGGCAGCGAAGCTGGCCGGCGCCAGACCCGCGATGCGATCAACGTCTGTCAACCCATAATCGCTGGCCGCCTGGCCCATGGCGGGACCGGACGGCACAAGATAATACAAACCGAAAAAGGCCGGACCCAGCGCATAAACGAGGTTGCTCAGAGCATAGGTCGTCCCGGACAGAAAAAACAGGCCGGCCATCCTCCGACTCTTGAGAATCGGAATCGGCCCGGCGGTCAAGGCAAAATAGCCAATGATGGCGCCCAGGATATAAACATAATTCTTGCCCCCATGAGCCGCCCCTCCCAGGGACCGGATGCCAATTCCGCCACGGTAGCACGCCGTACAAAGCACCACTGCCGCCATAAAAAGCAGCGACGACGTCATTTCTGGAACGGGCAGGAACGGCCTTCGCCCCATGACATGGCTGAGGACCGTCAGCCCAAAACTCAATGCGGCGAACAAAAGCCAGACAGTGGGCTGGCCAGGCAGGAAAAAGGCGTTGAACGCGGAATTCCAAAAAACGATCAACAAGGCATGATGCCATTTGATAAAAAGGGGCAACGCCAAAAAAAACAGGAGCATGCTTATCAGCACGAATGTAAGCTCGTTCGGCGACGACGCCAGAACGCCGAGGATCAACGCCAAAGGAATGGCAAAGAGATAGGCGGCGAAAATTCTGTAACGATTAAGCATAATTCCCAATCAAACACTCATTCATCCCGGCTCCATCGCCAGGGTTTGCGGCACGGGGATGGGCTTGCGTTTGGGCGCGGCTCTTCTCTTGACCCCGCCGTTCAGGCTGACACTGAATCCACAGAGCCCCAAAAAGACATACAGTTGGCCGTTGAAAGCGCCAAAAACAAAGAGAAATGAAATACAATAGGCCAGATAAAACGATAATAATACGCTGTTGATCCGGCGCAATCTCGCGTCGCCAAAACGACGGTTCCAGGAAAGTATCCGATAGCCGCCAACCAACACCCAGAGAAAGCCGATCATTCCGATTATTCCAAATGGAATGATAACGGAAAAAGGCCCGTTATGGTAGTCCCCCGCCACCATGGACCCTTCAAATGTGCTGGCCGTTCCTGTCCTCATGGCCTCATTCACCAGCCATATCTCGGTTGGATCAAGGGAATACCCTTTGCCAATGACCAGGTACTTGGGCACTTCCTTCCACACCTCAGCCCACATTTGAAAGCGCCACTCCGACGATCCCTTCGCGTCCTCCAGAACCTCGGAATCCACGTTGACCGGCAGAAAACTTATGGCGCGCTGGACGGAAGTCGGCATCGCTTGTGAAAAGAACAAGATCGGGATAAAACCACAAATGGCCAGCCCAACGACAATCGGCAAATAATGCGTCCGCAACAGTCCCTCGAAATAGAATTGGAAAACGAAAATAAAAAAGAGCAGCGCCATGCCCGAGCGAAATCCCGCCAGGAGAGCCGCCCCAATGGTCAGACATAGCAATACAAACCGCCAGGGTTTGGCCCAGTCAAAAAGTCCCCGGATGCCGTAGAGCGCCAGCAAAAAGCACAAAGCAGAGAGGCTGGCCGGCCCCAGGCCCGTGATGCGCACCATGTTTGACGACCCGCTTTCGCTGCCGGCCTGGCCCATGGCGGCGGCGGTTGGCACCAAATAAAACAAAAAGAAAAAGGCCGGGCCCAGCATATAAACGATGTTGCTTAGAGCATTGGTCGTCCCGGATAGGAAAAACAGACCGGCCATCTTCCTGCTTTTGAGAATTGGAATCGGCTCGGCCGTAAAGGCAAAATAGCCAATGATAGCGCCCAGAACCAAAATATAATTCTTTCCCCCATAAGCCGCCCCGCCCAAAGCATGAATGCCAATCCCGCCACGGTACCACCCCGTGCCGAGCACCACGGCCGCCAAAAAGAGAATCGGAACGGTCAATTCCGGAGCGCGCAAGAATCGCTTTTGGAACATGATATGGTTCAGGAATGAAATCCCAAAACTCACCGCGGCAAACGCCAGCCAAAAATCCGGATGGCCCGGCAGAAAATCGGCATTGAAGACCGAATTCCAAAAGACAATCAACAAGACGTGATGCCATTTAAAAAAAAGGGGCAACGCGAAAAAAAACAGGAGCGTGCCTATCACCGAAAAAGTGAACAGATCCGGCGACGACACCAGATAGCCGAGGATCAACGCCAAAGGGGCCGCAATCGCATAAACAACTACAAGTCGGGAAAATTTAAACATGACTCGCCATCAGGGGCCAATTTAGGCAAAAAGGCCCCCCGTCGCAATGACATTTTATCCATTCTCCCGGCCCAATCTTCGCGTGCCGGCTGGCGGCCCGCCCGCTCACATTCCGGAGGAAGGCGTGTTCAGGAGTTTTTGAAGGACGGTTTCCATGTACTCGGTGAAGCGAACCTGAGTGGCTTTGTCAACGTGGGTGAGGTCCTTGTAATCTTTTTCGGTCTGGACAGGCAGTTGGGTTTCTTCCAGGAGAATGATGTTGGAGTCATGGCTGGCCAAATCATGGAGGTAGGCGAGCATGTCGGGGCGCAGAGCAGGGTCGAGGGCACGACCCAGAATGGGATTGAGCTGGCCACAGCACAGCACCAGGCGGGCGTGACGTTCACGGCACTTCCGGGCAAAAAGATCAAAGGCCTTTTTTTGGAAGTCGCTTTCCGTCCCGATATGGTAGCCGGTGGCGGCGGTTCTGGCTCTCTCGGCAAGGTCGGCGCTCAAGGATTGGTCACGACGCGCCTGGTTGAGGCCGAGGATTTTGACACCGAAAAGGCGGGAGATGACCGGTTCGCGCAGGCGGAACAAAGGAAAGGCGTCCCCGATAAGGCCGTACGTGAAGAACCGTCCCGGAGCCACCTTTTTTCCGCCGCAATCGTAGAATTGGCCAAGATCGCGGAAACGCATAAAAAACATGGCGGTTTCGCTGTTGGCGCCCGAATAAAAATAGCTTTCGCTCAGATAACAGATGACGCAGTCAATTTTGACGGGGGGAAGGTCTTCCACACACAAGAGCATGTCGAAAGGACGGGAACCGGGGAAATGCAATTCCGTGGTCCAAAGTTGCCGGCCCATCCGGGCATTGAGGAGCCGTTTGTCAATTTCAGCGTGGGTCTGGCTTGAACCGAGGAGGACGGCCTGGCGGGGAGCAACGATTTCGGGCATTAACCCGCGTTTGATTTGGTACTGGGTGAAATTGTGGGTGTTGTCCTGACCCGTGAACAAGAGGCACCAGAAGAGGACGGTGTGGGAGGCGATGGCGCCGAAGATGTTGAAGCTGAGAAAAAGCACAAGGGAGTTTGCCGCCCAGCGGAAGCGCAAGGAAAGACGGACGCGGAACCAGGACGCCGTGAGAAGACAAGCCAGCGTGAGAAGGCTGGCGACGGAACCCAGCATGGCCAGGTCTTGCAGCCGCATTCGGACAAACACAGCGGGATCGGCAAATATGCCGTCGCCGAGTTTGAGGAGCCGGTCACCGAAGCGGGAGGCCACGATGGAGGCGGCCGGCTTTCCGAGAAGAAACCAAAGCGCCCAGGCGGCCGGAGGAAATGCCGCCAAACCAATCATGAGCCTCGTTTTTTTCATTTAGAACTGGAAATAAATAAATTGCGCGCCTTCGAAAACGCCCAACAAACTGATGGCGGCCAGGGCCGCGGAAACAGCCGCGCCTTTGCCGGTGACCGTCCATTGGGAGAATTCGTTCATGCGTTCGTTCTTCCATTGAAAAAAGAGCGCGAGGCCGCCGAGCAACGCCACCGGAAGAAGAAAACCGGTCAAGGGAACAGTGCCGCGCAAATGGATCATGGCGTGGAGATAGGACTTCACCATGAGCCACTGGCTGACGCCGCGGGGCAGGCCGCCGGCGCGGAAGAAGAGCCACCCGACGCAGGTGATGTGAAAGAAGAGGACGATCATGGCGAATTGTTTCAGGCCGGCGAAGACCTGCGCAGGTCTTTCGGATGCGGTTTGATTGCTGCGGCCAATAAACCCGCCCCACCAGCGATGAACGGAGAGAAGGACACCGTGGTAGAACCCCCACAGAATGAAGGCAAAGCCCGCGCCGTGCCAGAGACCGCCCAGCAACATCGTAACCATGAGGTTGCGGTAAGTTTGCCATGAACCCTGGCGGTTGCCGCCGAGGGGAATGTAGAGGTAGTCGCGCAGCCAGGTGGAAAGGGTGATATGCCAGTTGCGCCAGAAGGCAGCGGGGTTGGTGACGAAATAGGGAGCGCGGAAATTGACGGTCAACTCAAAGCCCATGAGTTTGGCCAGGCCCCGGGCGATGTCCGAGTAGCCGGCGAAATCGCCGTAAATCTGGAACGCGAAGGCGTAGATGACAACCCAGGCATTGAGATTATTGAAAGGGGCCGAAGGCTGGGCAAAACTCCAGTCCACAATCTGGCCCAGGCGGTCGGCGATGACGACTTTTTTGACGTAACCCATCAAGATGAGCCACAGGCCGTTTTCGACTTCAACGGCCTTGATGACCCGCGGGCGCTGGCATTGGGGAAGGAGATAGGAAGCGCGCACAATGGGGCCGGCCACCAGATGCGGAAAGTAGGCGACATACAGCATGAAGTCGATGGGATGGCGGGTGGCTTTGAGTTCCTTGCGATAAACGTCAATGGTATAACTCATCGACAAGAAAGTGTAGAAGGAGATGCCCAGGGGAAGAATCACATGGAGCATGGGAAAACCCGGATGGATGCCAAAAGGGGCCAGGGCGGATTCCAGGCTGGAGGAAAAAAAATTGTAGTACTTGAAGATTCCCAAAACAGTCATGTTCGCGGTAATACTGGCCGCGAGCCACCGTTTGCGCCGCCCGGGCCGGGTTTCGGCGTCAATCTGGAGCGCGCAGGCGAAATCAAAGAGCGTGGTGAAGATGAGAAGGGCGAGAAAACGGTAATCCCACCAGCCATAAAAGAAATAGCTGGCCGCCAGAAGCATCACGTTCTGGCTGCGGTGGTTCAGCCGGTAATAAAGCACCAGCACCACCGCCAAAAACACCAAAAATATCAGGGAATTGAAGACCATGGTTCAGGAGCAGTCCGCGGCGCGCCGGGGTGTGCGTTCCGCACCCGGGCGCCGAACAAGGAAGGCTGGCCCCGCGTCCAGTTCATCTGGGTAACCTGATGCCATTGAACAATTGCGGATAAGGCGCATAAAATCGAAAAATTTTATCCAAACAAGATTGTTCACTCAAGACCTTTCGAGGCTTTTCGGGGCTTTTCGGGCTCTGCTTTTATCTTTACGCCACTCATTGAAGCAGACATTCTATTTTCAGAAACGTGATGCCGCCAACCAGTCCATTAACTGTCGCTTGGATTTCCGACTTTCCAATCGAATGGCTCCCGGACATTCCAGAACCTCTCCGGGGGCTTCCCCGCAAGCATCCGACAACGTGGGAAATGGTGCTTCTGGCTGAATTTGAAAAGAATCCGTCGCTTTGCGTCCACGTCATCATTTTGCGAAAGAACATCGCCCGCAGCTTTTCTTTTCAACGAAACGGCGTGACGTTTCACCTCCTGAAGTATCCGGGTGGAATACGGGGGCTGACGCTGTTTTGGTTTGATACTCTGCTCATCCGGCGCGCTTTGCGGCAGATTAAACCGGACGTCGTCCATGCGTGGGGCAGCGAAAGAGGCGCGGCGCTGGTGGCCGGCCGCCTGGATTATCCTTCCCTTATCACCGTGCAGGGCCTCTTGAGCTGGTATCAAGAGGTCGTCCCCGGCGCCGCCTACGACAAATTCGGCGCCTGGATGGAAAGACTCAGCTTCCCCAGGGCCAGCCATATCACGACCGAATCCAGATTTGCCGTTGCCTATCTCCGGAAGAAATACCCGCGCCCCGCCGTCCACCAGATTGAGCACGCCCCAAATTGGATGTTCCACCAGATCCAGCGGCATCCGGCAACCGCTCCGATTCGTTTTCTGTACAACGGCACGGTGTGCCACCGGAAGGGAACTGACCTGCTTCTCACGGCCCTCAATGAACTGGCCCCGGAATTTCCGTTTGAATTACTCGTCATCGGCGCCCCAAACGAACCTTTCCTGGCCCCGTTCATGGCAGGATTATCACCAGAATTTCGGGATCGCATTGTGTTCAAATCTGATCTCCCCGCCGCCGGGATCGCACACGAACTTTCAACCGCGACCCTGCTGGTGCTGCCTACGCGGGCTGACACCAGCCCCAACGCGGTGAAAGAAGCCGTTGTCGCCGGTGTGCCCGTGGTGGCCAGCAACGTGGGCGGCATTCCGGACTATGTCATCCCGGGCGAAAACGGGTTTCTGTTCAAATCGGGCGACAAGGCGGAGTTTGTCGCGATGATCAGGGCGGCCGTCATGCACCCGCTCTTTTCCCGCGGTCTGGTAACGCCGTCCTCGCTGGCAAAGAACCGTGAATATCTTTCTCCAGCCCGGATGGCCCAACTCTTTCTGTCCGCCTATCACGATGTGCAAAAGCGGAATTAAAACATAACTCCGGCCTTTGGCTGCCAAAACATCGACGCATATTGAAAATTCTTATCACCACATTCGAATTTCCACCACGAGTGGGCGGCGTGGGCGAGGTTGCGCGCACGCAGGCTCATGGCTTGGCAGCGCGCGGACACGAGGTTGTTGTGGCCACCAGCTTTGACCCCAACAGAACAGCGGAGCGTTCCCTGCTGAATCTGATCGTGAGGCAATTCAAAATTGATGGTTTTTTTGTGCCGGGCGGCAACTACAGGGGTGAAGCGGCCTCCTACCAGGATTTCATCGCCCAAGAGCCGGCGGATATTATTTTGTGCCATTGCTGGGAGAATTGGGCGACGGATTTGGCGGTGCCAGCCTTGAAAGATCATGGTGCGAAGAAGATCATTCTTAGTCATGGGTTTAATGCACAAACCTGGCACCCGCAAAAACGCTTCCCCTGGGGACTGGGCGCCTGGGCGCGCAAGCAACCATACGTTTGGCGGTTGCCCAAAATGATGCGCGCGTTCGACCGTTTGGTTTTTCTTAGTCCGCGACAGGATGCCGGCCGGTTCTTTGACCATTGGCTGGCCGCGCGGCTTTTGCCGGAACGGATTTCCATCATCCCCAACGGCGTTCATCGGGAGACTTTGCAGAACGCGCGGACGGATTTCCGACAAGTCTTCGGCATCACCGCCAAATATCTGTTGCTGAACGTGGCCAATTATTGTGACCGGAAAAATCAACTCGCCACGTTGCGTGCTTTTATCCAGGCAGGGCGACCCGATGCCACCCTGGTTTTCATCGGCAGCGAGTTCAACGATTATTCGCGCGAAATGGAGCGGATTATCCGGAAAAATCAGGCGCGGTTGCCGCAGTCTTCGGTGCTGATGCTGGAAAAAATCCCCAAAGAATTGATCAACGCCGCCTATCGAACGGCGGACCTCTTCCTTTTATCCGCCAAACAGGAAACACAACCGTTGAGCATCCTTGATGCAATGGCGGCGGGGATTCCTTTCATTTCCACCAATACCGGTTGCGTAGCCGAATTTTCCGGCGGATGGTGTGTGCCGGCGGGCAAAAGAACGGTTCAGGCCATCCATCGGTTGCTGGGCGACACCGAACTCCGCCGCCAGCTTGGTCGCCAGGGGCAGTTGGATTGTGAAACCAAATATAACTGGCCCCGCGTGCTGAATGACTACGAAACCTTGTTCCGTCAACTCCTCAACCGGTAAAAACGGGAGACCGATGTTTTAAACCGCCCGTTGGTGATTCCGGATTGGATGGTTCATGAAAGCCGGAAACCGGCCTGTTGGAAAATGTTGCGGAAGCGATGTTCCCAAGTGTGCTCGGCGCTGCAACGCCGCCACGCGGCTTGCGCGATTTTCAGGCAGTCTTCCGGACGTTTGCGGTAATAAGTGTAAATCTCGATCAATTCCTCCACAGAACGGTAGCAGAGAATCTCCTTCCCCAGCTCGTAATGCAAAGGCAGCTCCCAGTTGTAGGTGGTCAGATAGCACGCCCCCACACCGGGGCACTCAAAGTCGCGTGCCTTGACGGTGGTCAGCTCCAGGGACGGGCTGGCGAAGCCGATGCCGAGATTGATTTGGGTGGAACGAAAAATCGCACTGGGGTCGGCCACCCATTGGCCATTGGCCCAGCCGCTGCCGAACAAGCTGGGGGAAATCCCCGCGCGCTGAAGGCGGCCGATGATGACCTCGCGCTCCGGCTTTTTGGAGCCGAGAAAGCTGAAATCATATTTGAAATTTGCCGAAACGGGCACGGTCAATTCGGAGGTCAGATGGAAGCCTGGCGGTGAATAGAAACAGGGCAGGCCTTGCTGGCGATACCAATCGGTGGCGGGCAGGCAATTGGTGAGGTTGAAATCGAATTTTTTTGCCCAGTGCCGGTAATTCTCATTGCCGGACGAAAAAATCCCGTACGGAAAAAATTCCACCTTGTCATCCAGGTTCATCCCGAACAATGGGCAGTTCCAACGTTGCCGCAAGTGGTGAAAAGCTTCCTCGGAAAGCAACGTCGGACGGGCGTAAAACAAGATAACATCCGGTGATAGATTGCCGTTCGCTTCAATAAAATGGCGGATGGCTTCCTCCACCGTCGCGCTGTCGGTTTGGCCGCGCGGTTTGCTTTTTAAAGCAGGGTGCAAATCAAGCGCATGCGTGTCCGCAATGCGCGCCAACTCCGGCACAAGCTCCTGTTGTTCCCACATACAGTCGGCGATGAGCAGGATTTGCCGGAGGACGCCCGGGGTGGTGAATGACGGCGCAACTGCCGGCACAACTGGCATGGTCAGCATCCGCACCAATTCAACACCATAGGCCGTGTCCCACTGGCGGCCCCGGCGGGCGATCCACCATTTCAGCACGGGGCCGCGCAAAAAAAGTTGACGCAAAAGTTTTTTTATAGACCACAACACACGGCAAAGTTAGCGGTGAACAGTTTTTGAGACAATCATAAATCCAAAGCGAAATTATTCAGGGTGGCGTGCGGTCAATCGTTAAATATTCGCCATCACCTCCCTCACTCTGGAGCGAAAGGATCCTCCTGTCACCGTTGAACGGAATCGAATGCCGCAAATCGCCACTCCCGATGCCAGCGCGGTCAAGGCTGCCACCGCAGCGACCGTGAAAACCTGCAATGCGCCTTGCGCAAAGGGGAGCAGTATCGCCGCAACCGAGCCGCTCACGGCACACGCCGTCGCACCCCGCCACCAGGCTTGCCACATGAAGCGGCCCCCGGAACGCTCTACTGATCTCCCATAGGCATAGAAAAACGGTGAGAGCGATCCAAATGCAGTCGCAGCCAGGAACCCCAAGGCCACGCCAATCATGCCGAATTTCCCACCCAAAAGCACTCCCAGAATCGTTGCGGCAATGAGTTCGCGCTGCGTATAGCGGGCTACCGTTTGGAAGTGACCCGCTCCCATTAATAAATAGGACGCGGGCGCGCCGATCCCCGTGATCAATAAACGGGCCGTTAAAAGAACAACCAATATTTGCGGCGGAGCCCATTGTGCGCCCATATACAAACTCAAAAAAGGCCTCAGGGTGAGCAGCACGGCGCCGGCAGCGCCGCCCATCGCCCAACCATTGGACCGGAGAAGGAAAGCCGCAAAAACGTGATCGGTTCCATTCCTTTGCGCCACGAGGGGCCACGCCGTCTCGGATGTCGCTTGTAACAGGCTGCGGAGCAAGCCGATCAGACGCGAAACGACACTGTAGATTGCCGCGTCTTTGGCGCTTCCACAAATCAGGCCAACCAATACGAGATCCAAGCTGTACAAAAACAGGACGGACACCTGCTGGCGAATGCAAGACAAGGCATCCCGCCAAAGCCGGCTGAAGTCGTTCCAAAACTCAGCGCCCGCGCGAAAGCAAAAGAATTGAATCGCTGGCTCTTTTCGTCGAATCAGCCATAATGCCACCGGATAATAGGCGCATATGCCTCCCAATGTGGAAAAGGGAAATGCCCAGATTCCAACCCCCAGATGCAGAAAAAACCACAGTGTCCCCAGCATGACGCAGGCATTGAGCGCGTTCATCAGATAGAAGCTTGCTTGTTCTCCCACCCCGATCAGCAATTCGATTTGCGCCCAAGCCAGCATGGAGATGGCTCCGGTCAAGCCCACCGTCAGGAAAAACAGTCGCGGCTGTCCGGCATGGGTCACGTTCGGCGTCAGCGAATACCCCGCCATCAGCAACAGGTACAGCGGCAATAGAAAAAGGGTGAAATGAGAGTAAAACGTCTGGGCAAACCGAATCATGCGCAGCTTGCCTTCCCGCGTTCCGTTGGCGAGGATTTCGCGATTCGTGGTGGTCCGAAAGCCGCAATCCAGGAAAGGCAAATAACCCAGAATCTGCAGAGCCACGACGATAACACCGTAAACCTCCACTGGGATATAATGGCTGTATAATTTCAGAGATACGCACCCCGCGATCAATGCCACCACCAGCGATATCACCCGGCAAGCCACTGTCCTGTAAAACTTCAAATTCAATCGGAGTCATCATAGACAAATTGACTCTCCCAAACAAGAAAAAGCCGGAAAGAATCAATGGAACAACGCTGGATTGGCTTGTCCTGAGAAATTAAAAGCCATTTGAATTTGCGGGGGCGGCCCTTTACAGTTTCGCCATGCCATCATTTGATGTTGTCTCAGAGGTCAGTTCAATGGAAATCGAAAATGCCGTCAACCAGGCGAAAAAGGAGCTGGCCAACCGCTTTGATTTTAAGGGCAGCAAGGCGGAAATCGTGCTGGAGAAAAATGAAATAAAACTTTCCGCGGAAGACCAGTTCAAAATCAAGGCGCTGCACGAAATTGCCATCGGCAAACTGGCCAAACGCCAGATCAGCTTGAAAAACATCGAGTCCATGCCTCCGGATGTTTCCCCGCTCGGCCACGCCCGCCAGGTCATTAAAATCAAACAAGGCATCGAACAAGCCGTGGCCAAACAAATCACCGCCTTCATTCGCGAAACCAAATTGAAGGTCACGACACAGATTCAAGGCGACGCCATTCGTGTCACCGGCAAAAGCAGGGACGATCTCCAAGCCGTGATCGCGGCCGTGCGCGGGCATGATTTTCCCGTGGCGCTGAATTTTCAGAATTTCCGGGATTAACGGCGCAGCAATCGTTTCAGTAATTCAAGCCGTCCCGTGTGTCTGGGAAATGTTCGCGCGACCGTCGCCACTTGCCGGGCGCGTCGTTCCACGCCGCGGCTGGCATTGACCACAATCGCCTCGGCGGCCCCGCGCCAGACGGGGAGATCGACGGATGAATTGCCCGCGTAATCGAAACCTTTTGGCCCAAAAAGTTCGGTCAGGCGCCTGAGCTTGGCCTCGCCTCTCAGATTGGTTCTTCCGTCGCTGCCAATCACGCTGGAAAAAATCTTGAACCGCTCCGCCACCAGGCGGACGATCCGTTCATCGGCGGCGCTGGCCAGCACCAAAGTCCGTCCGCCAGCATGTTGCTCCTCAAGATAGTTGACAAAAGCCGGATGCGCCGGAAGAAGCTCCACCCGCAACACCGCTTCCCCGGCCAGGCGGCGCTTGAAGTAGGCCCTGCCGCGCAAGAGCCAAAACAGCAACACCCCGCCCCGCCAGAACTTCGCGCGCAGAAAGGAAAGGATTAAGTCCTCCATCGTATCCGTCTCCAGCAACGTTCCGTCCATGTCCACACACAAGGGCCGGGATGGGACTGTCAATTGATCCATAGAATTCTCGCCGAACAGGCGGCGCAGAATAAGGGAAGCCCGCGATTTTTCAATGGGAATCTTCACCACGGCGGGTTTCATGCGCTGTGGAAACCGCAGTCACGCCAGGTTTAAAAACATCCCGGCGACCCGATCCGGGTGCAGCCTTGCCGTCCAGGTGGCGCTAATCTGGATGGGATCGCGGTCGCCGCGCCGCCAGGCGTCGATCTCAGCGTTCAAGGCGTCCCCCAGATTATTCACCGACAGATCACAGGAAAGAGTGCCCGAACCCGCGGAGCAAAAATACGGCATCGAGGAGATTCTGACGTCCCCGACAACCGAACAGCCGCAACACAGGGCTTCACCGCTTGCGATGTGGAAACTCTCGATGTGGGAAGTGCAAAGAAGGATCTGGGATTCCTGATAGTGACCGGCCAGTTGTTGGTGACTTACCCAGCCAAGGATGTTTATCCGCGATTTGCAGCCGTCGTTCAAGGGCTGCACCAGCCTTCTCACGCGTTCCTCCCCGCCGCCGATAATGCGGGCGGAGTATCCCGGCTGTTCGGAAAGAACCCGTTCCAAAACCCGGACCAGCACCGGGGTGCCCTTCTGGACGCTCTGCCATCTCCCAACGGCGATGATCACAGGCTGTTTGCGAATGGACGGGTTGTAAATCATGTCCTGGGTCGCGGGATATGGAACATATCTGAGCCGTCCCACTAAATCCGGACGCCGGAGCGCCATGAGGAAGCGGCGGTAACGTTGTTGGGCCAGAGGCGATGGCAGGGTCAAAAAATCGCCGTGCTCCAGATGCTGCAAGGTCCGGGTATGGTGCGCAGGGAAAGCGGTCACCAACGTTTTTAAGAGCGCCCACCCCGCCGGAAACCATTTCGTGCGATCCTGTTCGACATAATACTTTTCATACAGGTATCTCCGAAGCCAGACATGCGGATGGTCAATGCCGTTGGAGTCCAAAGCCACGTTGAGCTTGACGCCGGCGGTTTTTATGGCCCGGGCAATGGGTTCATAGCGGGGCGACCCCCAGGCGTTGAGAATGACGCCTTCCAGGTTCCACTGCCGCCACCAGTTTGGGTCCATCATCTGGGCCAGGGTGCATAGGATCAAGGGCACATCCTCCCGCTGGGATGGCTGGCCAAGGGCAACGAATCTGGAATCCATCCCCAGCATTCGCAAACCCAGGCACACCAATCCGAATTCCCGATCCCAAAACCCACCGCCTTCGCTGTAGGTCATCGGCATGGCGCAAAACCACCGGCCCGGTTTTTGCGGCGCTTTAGTCATGGATGTTCATGCGCGGGGAATGGATACGCTTGCATTTGCGGGATTATTGTCTTTAAACCTGTCGGCGCAGTCAAGGAGTTTCAACTGTCGCGGCGCTTTTGCTTGCCTGGCAGGAGGCGCGCCGGACATACTCACGCCGCAATGTATCCCTTGGTTGACTATGAGTGATTATCCGGCCACCGCGCAATTGACCGCCGTGACAATCCTTCTGCCGGTGATGAATGAGACCGTGTCGCTGAGGCAAACCGTGGAGATCATCCTGCGGGACGTGCCGGGGGAATTTATTCGGGAAATCCTGATTGTGGTATGCAAAAAGACCACCCCGGAATCGATGGCCGTTATTGCCGAACTCCAGAAACAATATGGCGAACTGGTGGTGGTGCTTCATCAAAAACTGCCTTTCCTTGGCGGGGCCTTGCGCGATGCGTTCGACATTGCCCGCGGCAGTCATGTCATCATGATGGCCAGCGACCTGGAGACCGATCCAAAATACGTGAGGGAATTGATAGAGGCGGCGCGCAAGAATCCCGACGGCATTGTCGCCACATCCCGCTGGCTGGTGCCCGGCCAGTTCACAGGCTACTCGAAGATCAAATTGTTCTGCAACTGGCTGTTCCAGCGTTTCTTCTCCATCCTGTACGGCACTCACCTCACCGACATGACCTTTGGCTACCGCATTCTCCCGACCCGACTCGTCCAAGCCATCCGGTGGGAGGAAGTGCGGCATCCGTTTAATCTGGAAACTGTTGTCAAACCCCTGCGCCTGGGGGTGCCCGTGACGGAGATTTCCACCACCTGGCACGCCCGCATCGAAGGCGAATCGCAGAATCCGTTCTTCCGCAATTTCGCTTACTTCAAAACGGGCCTCCTCACCCGGTTCGCCTCGAGCCGTTCCATTTTGAAATCCAAATTATGAAAAAAGTCATCGTCACCACCACTATTAATCCTCCCACCGAGGCCATCGGCGCTTTCCAGGCGATGCCAGACTGGGACTTGGTCGTCATCGGAGACAAGAAAACCCCGCGGGATTATCATCTCAGCCGCGGCGTTTACGTCACCCCCGAGGAGCAGGAGAAATACGACCCGGCACTGTCCCAAGCCATCGGCTGGAACTCCATCCGACGCCGCAACTTCGGCCTGCTCTGGGCTTACGACATGAAAGCGGACATTGTTGCGGTCGTGGATGACGACAACATTCCCCTGCCAGGCTGGGGCGCAAATCTCCTGGTCGGCACGGAGGTGGAAGTCAACTATTATGAAACCAGCCTGCCGGCGTTCGACCCCGTTGGCGCCACCAATCACCCCCGCCTGTGGCACCGCGGTTACCCGCTTCAGCTTATCCCCAAACGGCGCTATGATCAGAAAAGCCGCCGGAAAATCCGGGTGGACGTGCAGGCTGATTTCTGGAACGGGGACCCGGATGTTGACGCGATTTGCCGCATGGAACACGCGCCGGAATGTGATTTCGATCCGGGCCGGTTTCCGTTGGCGTCCAACAAAATGGGGCCGTTCAATTCGCAAAACACCTTCCTGCGCGGCGCCCTGCTGAAAGATTACTTTCTTTTTCCGCATGTCGGGCGCATGGACGACGTTTGGGGGTCCTACTATCTCCAGGCCAAAGGCGCAAAGGTGGTGTACAACAAAGCCTCGGTTTACCAAAAGCGCAACATCCATGATCTGATTGTGGACATGCGGGAGGAGTATTTGGGCTACGAACACAACTTGCAGATCGTCGAAGGCCTGGCCACTGAGCCTGAATCGATTCTGAACTATCTGCCGGGCCGGTCGGCGTGGGCTTTTGAACTTTACCGGAGACATTTCAAGCGCGCCTAAGATCAGTCTGGGGTGTGGGACAAAATTTAGCCTTTTGATACATAGGTCCAAAAAATCGGTAACACGGTAACAAGTGTTGATAATCAACGACTTAGCCGGTAACACGATCGGTTACAGACCAGTAACATGTTACTGCTTTTCGTCATTCGCCGCCTCAGAAGCTGTATAAAATGAGCCATTTGATCAGGGAACAGCAAAAACAGGTTCCTCGCTGTTTTCAGAGCTCTGGAGTTTCATTAAAAGCCTTCTTTGGCACCAAATTGGAGCGGCCAGCCGGAGCGAAGTAGCGTGGCGCACGGCTGAAGTGACTGGGATTCTGCCCCACCCACCCCCCCGCTACAGTGCTACAAACGTTGATTATCAACGACTTAGGGTGCTACAAGGGTGCTACAATCTGGCTTATTTGTAGCACCTGTAGCACCCTGGCATCACACCCACCGCGTCCGTTCATGGCAAAGGCGGCGTGGAGGCCAGAATCCAGGCGGCACTTGCCGCAATCCTATTCTGAAAACGTTGAGGAACCCAACATTTGCCGTTACAAGCCCGTAACAAGCCCGTTACATTAACGATAAAGCCGGTAACGCAACTGCACAAACGCGAAGGCGAGGCCGTCACCAACTTTCAACGCACACTGCCGCCGCCGCTGCCGCCGCTAATCAATGAGATTTATCAGCGGCGCGCAAACCGCTTTCGCGCGCCAAAAAGCAGCCCGCCAATCGCGGTCAGCGCAACAATGTTTGGTTCCGGCGAGATGACCGTTGTGGAAAAGGAGATGTCGTCGAGGAGACAACCCGGATCGGATATGTCATAGACTTGGGTGAATTCCAACTGCCCTGTCTGACCAGCGTAAAGGCCTATGTTGGCGCCGTAAACATCGTACTGCTGCCCGGACGGACTTTGGCCGGTTGACAACTCAACCACAGGCAAGTTGTTTCCCGCAAAGGAAACCAAGAGGGGGCCACTGTAGGGGCTGTAAATTTCCCATGCCTTAAATTGTAATGATTCAGCGTTCGCCGGCACAGTGCCATCTTGGGCGATTGAGGCGTTGACGCCAGACGGCCCGTTGTACTCGCCTGATTGAATCTCCACCGTGTACTTCCCATCAATAATACCAGGATAAGCCCCCTGCCAGTCGGGGCCAAGAATGTCAACAGTCGCCACACTATTGTAATAATTATTCTGGAGAACGTCAGATTGCTGGGCATTCCCAAGATAAACCGACCAGCCTGGCAGTGCTGAAGAGACTGGCACTTCGCCACCGTATTGCCCTGACGGAACCGGCGATAAGTTAGCGGATTCAAAATTGAGGTCTTGGAACGCCTGCGCATGAACTGACAGGGCAGCGAACGCCACTCCCGCTGACAATGCAATTAGTTTTATCGTTTTCACGGCATCATCAGCGCCGCGCAAACCGCTTTCGCGCGCCAAAAAGCAGCCCGCCAATCGCAGTCAGCGCAACAATGCTTGGCTCAGGACTGACGACGGTTGGGGAGAAGGTGATGTCGTCGAGGCCAATCTGACTTAGGCCAGGGGAGTGAAAAAGGGCGCTAAATTCCAATGTGCCAGGCTCCCCGTCGTAGGATGATATATTCACACCATATAAAGTATAATTGGCCCCGCTTCCCAGCACGACGGGAGACAAACTGTTGCCTTCAAACGAAACGGAAAACACCGTGAATGACGTCGTCCACGCCTTGAATTGGAGGGATGGATCGCCTAGCGGAACCATGCCATACTGCGCAATTGAGGCACTCACGAGATTACCAGTGGTCGAATCCAAGCCTGATTGAAGCAGCACACTATAGTTTCCGTCGATGGTGCCGGGACCAGGCCCTGCCGCAGGATAGTTTGGACCGAGTAAATCCACCTCGGCTGTGCCAGAGCCGTAACTGTTCTGGATTACCTCTGTTTGCTGCACGTCACCGAGGTAGGCAGTCCAACCCGGCAAAGCCAGCCCTACAGGCTGATAAATCACACCTGGGCCAAGAGGACCTGAAACAGGTGTCGAAGGCGTCGCTGACTCAAAGTTCACGTCTTGGAATGTCTGCGCATGAGCTGACAGGACAGCAAACGCCACTCCTACTGACAATGCAATTAGTTTTGTCGTTTTCATATAGTTTATTTCTTCACGAACGGATCACCGACGACCGCACACGGGAAACACGTGCCGGTAGTGTATAAGGCAAACCAGGCGGTAAAGGCGAAAGGCTTGCCGAGCGCCCAATTGCCGTAATAGGTGTAACAGTTTTCCACGTTGCCTTGAGGTTCTTCTACATGGGTTACCGCGCCGAGAGGTGTGTTGGAGTAATTTGTTCCGCCAAAGGCATCGGAGGCGAACCATGTAACAAAGCCTGATTGAAAACCACCAGCATCTCGCTGGCCATTAAAAGAATCCACCGAGGCCATAATGTACCAACCACTGTTGCCAGAGAACACCACGTCGCCGTTGGTAGCCATGCCGCCGCTATGGCCACCGTCCCAGCCGACCGAGTAATAGCCAGCCACATTCGTAGCTAAGGTAATGTGGGCTGGAACATGGGCGACAAATACTGATGCCGTCGGATCTGCGTTGGTAACCGCTTCTTCCGCCAGCAAACCGCCGAAATAACTAGAGGCATCGTCAACTTCGAAATACCAATTGGTGTTGCCATAACCTCCTGCGCTTGCGCTGATAAAAAGGCTTCCTGGGGAATAGTTGCTGGCCATGTTCGCCAGTTTGTCAATGTAGGCGATGCAATCATTCGTGCCGCCGACGCCGTTCATGTTGATGCTGGTGACGAACAAATTCCACGGGGCGAAACCAATCTGGTTGAGTTCGAATTGGACCGACGAGTTCCAGGTCGCATTGCCGACGCGAGACGGTATATCTTGGAACAAGATGGCGTAAGAGGGGCGTTTTGTCTGGTTGGTGGCCAGCCAGTTCTGGATTGGAGGGAAAAAAATGTTTGTGAAGTCGGATTGGGAAATGATCTCGTTCGTGGTACAGCCGATGCCCAAAACATTGGCGGAATTCATCATTGGCCGATTCGCAACGTAGTATGCGCAGACGTTGGAGCTTCCGTTTCCAGGAGATTCGGTATTGTAAATCAACAACAAGTCCCTGGAAACGTCCACCGGCAGGTACTGCACCAGTGGAGAGAAGATGGCGGCCATTGAGTGGAAGCCGCCCGCAGCGAGGAGCCTGATCGGAACGTTAATTTCCGTCGCTTCTTCACCTGGTATCCCGAAAACTTCTTGATATGCCGTTAAAGGATCGAATCCCGCAGGTATCTGTTTGAAAGGGTTGTTCGTTGAAAAGCTTGGGATGTTGGTTTGGCCGAGACTGTTGTCGCCCCAAGCCACAAGCGTCCCGTCGTTGATCAGCGCAAGGCCGAAGTCTTCCCCTGCTGCGATTGCCATGACGTTGCTCATACCCGACGGAACATTGGTCTGCCCGTAGCTATTGTCTCCCCAAGCTACCACATGTCCGTCCGATGTCAAGGCCAAACTGAAGAATCCGCCCGCCGCAACGGCCACCACATTGGACAGACCGGTTGGAACATCTGTTTCCCCTGATCCAGCGAAGCCCCACGCCACGACTGTTCCATTGGATTGCAAGGCAAGAGTGTGCCATGTATTCGCCGAAATCGCGATGACGTTGGACAGGCCAGGAGGCACGTTGGTCACGTCCAATAGGTCCGCACCCCAGGCTGTCACCGTGCCATTGGTCAAGAGCGCGACACTGAAATCAAAGCCGCAGGCAATGGCGGTGACGTTGGTGAGGTTGGGCGGAACATTCAAACCCTCATCTCCATTCTCTCCCCAGGCAACCACAGTTCCATTCGTCATCAAGGCCATCGCTTGTCCCCAACCCGCCGCGACGGCCACAACGCCGTTAGTCGGTGGCAGAGAGACGTTGGTGCCGGTCACGGGGGAGCCGTCCCAGTATTGGCCCCATTGCACCACCGTGCCGCTATCGGTGACGGCCACGGATTGGAATAGACTCGCAGCAATTCCCGCAATGTTGGTTATACTGGCCGGGCGATCACATTGCCCGCAAGAATCGTTGCCCCAAGCTTCGACCATGCCGGGAATTGCCAAAAGCATGGTTCCCCAGGAAATATTGGAGCTGCCGGCGGCGTTGGCAATTGTTACTGTGGCAGTTTCGTATTGGCCTGAACCAAGTTGGAGGTTAAAATAAGAGTGAGTTGCGCCTGACACATTTGTTCCGTTGACAGACCATTGGTAGGATAAAGGGTAATGCAACTGATCCGCGTTGGTGGCTGCGACAGTCAGTGAAACAGATGTGGCATTGATCCAATTCGTGCCCGGAGCGGCAGGAGGCGTTGTCGCAGTGATTTGCGGCGGCAGCACCAATTCGAACGTTACCGGGGAGCTTGTAATCGAGCCGAATTGATCGGAGACGATTGCCTGATACGTCCCTTGGTTCGTGCTTTGCGCGTTCGTCAATGTGAAACTGGAATTGGTGGCCCCACTGATATTTGTCCCGTCAAATTGCCATTGGTAGGTGATCGGAGAAAATCCAGAGGCTGCGACGGAAAATGTGGCGCTTCTGCCGGTGATAGCGAATTGCCCTGCGGGCCCTTCGAGAATGACCGGGTTTAACTGCCCGGAGCGAATGGCCAGATTGTGCTCATATCCAGAGGAGATCCCCTTGGTGGCGGTCATGCCGTTGGGCACGTTGGTGAACTCACCCCACTGGACCACCGTTCCATCGGCTTGGAGCGCCAAACTTTGCCAGCATCCGGCAGCGATGGCGACCACGTTCGACAATCCCGGCGGGACATTGGTTTCGCCGAAGTCATCACCCTTGTTCCCCCATGCGGCCACCGTTCCGTCTGCCCTCAATGCGAGGCTGTAATTGGGGGCAGTGGCAATGGCCACGGCGTTGCTCAGGTTCGTTGGCACGTCGTTTTCCCCAAAAAGATTATAAAAATCAAAATCGCCCCAAGCAACAACGGTGCCATTCGTGAGTAAGACAACGCTGTTGTCAGCGCCGCATGAGACGGCTGCAACTGCACCGGTGACATTTATTGGGACCGGGTCATACGAGCCAATCAGCCCCCATACCACTGCTGTTCCGTTGGACAGTAGAGCGGTGTCATACTCCTCTCCCGCCACGATGGCCACAACGTTGGACGAAGGGGGCGGGGAAACATAGGCGGAGTTGGTCACCGAATAGAAATAGTAATCATTGGACGCATAATAGCCCCAATTTGTCACCGCGCCATTGGCCAGCAGGGCCAGTCCATGATACTGGCCTGCGGCGATGGCTGTAACGTTGCTGAGTCCGGCGGGCACGTTGGTTTCGTCATGGCTGTTGTCGCCCCAGGCGAGCACCGTGCCGTCATTTCGCAAAGCAAGGCTGAAGTCCCAACCGGCGGCGACGGCTGTTGCGTTCGTCAGTCCGGCAGGAACATCGCATTCTCCATAAGCATTATCGCCCCACGCCACAACCATGGTTTCAGTGGGCGGTTCCAATACATAGAAAGCCTGGCCGGCGGGCTGGTTGGTAAAATCGTACGAATTGCACGTCAATCCTTGGCCAATCCATGTCCACTGGTTTGAGACCAGACTATTGTTCAGGCTACCCGTGCGGAAAATATCCATAAAAACGCCGTTCGTCCCCCCGAAAATATCAAAGGAGACTGCGGTGGTTCCGTTGGTTTGGAGCGTGGCTGAGACGTTGGTGATGTAGAACGGCCCTCCTGGAGAGCAGGGCGTGGCATTATCCGGGTCATAGACGTTGCCGGGGCTGTGGATGCTCGCCATTTCAGCACCTCCGCGTCGTTGGCCCCAGCCGGCTTGCTCTTCGGCGCTGATCGGCCCCAAGGCCGCGAACCCACTTGTCATTTGGTAATAGAGGCCAACATCAGAAGCGGTGAGCAACCGATTGAACGAGTAGAATTCGTCGAAGTCCGCCCCGGCTGTATTGGCGCCAGCCAGTGTGCTGCCTATGACCAGTTGGCCCGCCGAGATCGGGATAGACGGCAGACCCGAACCTTGCGCAGCAACGCTCCCATCCACATACAGCGTCGTTCCTTGTGGACTGTCAGCGAGCGCAAGCAAATGGGACTGTCCCTCCGTCCAGGCAATTTGCGCTTGAAGGACTTCCTGCAAACCCGAGCCTGTTTCAGCGAACAGTCCGATCGTGTTTCCGTCGGCGCTGATTTGAAGTGACCATGCGAGCGCGCTTTGGCCCCCGCTCACGGCATCGAGTTCAAGCAGCGTTGCCGTTGCGCCGGGGCTGGCGCCGTTCGCCACCGATTCGCTGGACCAATAAGGTTTTAACCAGGAGCGGAATGACATGGTCGTGTCGCAACTGACATTGGTATGCCCCGTGGAAGCGACCGCCGAAACCACGAAGGGTATGACGTCGCCCGTTCGCTGAAGCGCATAGCCGGACCAGCTTTCCTCAAGCGTTCCCAAACCGGGAATCAGGAGTTCCGAGTTTATCTCGCCAGTAAAGTAGTCTTCATCGAAGCTTTCTTGATACAGGGGAGCCTGTTCCGGGTATGGCGGCACCGGGGAGCGGGGCATGGCGCAAATACCCTGCGCCCAAAACAGACCCGCTAAAACCGCCATCTGCGCCAAACTGTCAAACAGACCCCGGCGAGGATTGTTGCCCGGTGCCGTTTTCATCGTTCGTTCTTTGCGATAAGGAGTGTTCATTCGCAAGTGGTTGATTTATAAGACAAATTGATACTGCTTTCGGCGCGGCTGCGCAAGGATAAAATCGAAATGGTTTGCCAGTTTTCATCGGTTTGAATCATTTTAAGCGTGGGTGGCCGTTCTGCCTTGC
The DNA here is from genome assembly GCA_963813995.1 of uncultured Verrucomicrobiae bacterium. Lineage (GTDB taxonomy): Bacteria > Verrucomicrobiota > Verrucomicrobiia > Limisphaerales > Palsa-1400 > DASRLE01. Next base: position 103,943 of record CAWFAZ010000076.1, read on the forward strand.
GCCCGCTTCAGAGGAGTATCTCACTTTTTGGGCAGCCTCCTCTAATCGTAATCCTAATCTTAATCCTAATCCCATTCTCTGCACGGGGGAGATTAAAATGAAAAGCGGCGGAGGGCCGCCGCAGTCCAAGACGCTGGCGCGTTGTTTGACGACTTGCGAAAAGCGCGAAGAGTTTTGGAGTGCGCCAGTCCTCTGGCGCTTTGGGATGGTTTCAAGTCCACAACGACCACATGTTGGTTTGAAAATCGGGATGAAGATTAAGATTAAGATTAAGATTAGGATTAGGAGCCGGAACCCGCCACCCAAAAAGTGGGATGCACGCCCGCTTCCGGTTAAGTTCGCAAAAAGCTTGACGGGAGGGGATGGGTGAACTGCATATTGACCGCCATGAAGATTAAATTCCTGTCATTTTTAGCCCTTTCCACCTGTCTGGTTCTCCTGCCCGGTTGCATCGGCACCCAGGATGGCCACAGCGTGGCCGGAGTGCCGTTCACCAAGGACCGCATTGTCAGCCGCTATGCGCGGCCTGTCGCGCAATTGGCCGCCGTCACCCGCATCGTGCTCAATCGCAATGGCAAACTGCTGGTGGATAACGCCGTCAACAATACCTTCGAGGCCAAAGTCAACCAGCATTCCGTCTGGGTGAAAATCGCGGATGTCGATGGCAGAATCTCGGAAGTGACCGTGCAAGCCCGCGGCAGCATGGGCGGCGATGTTGATACGGCCGCCGAGATTTCAAAACAGATCGGCATGATGCTGGTGTCAGGCGCGAGCCAGAATTAGCCTCTGGCGCGGGTTCATTTGGCCGCGACGGTTTCCGGCCCGGCCCGGACGGGCTGCGGGGGTGTGATGGATTGGCGCCGGCTGTCTGTTTCGGATTCAGCCCCCAATTGCGGCGCGTGGCCCGAGAGGCGCGGCGGCGAATGAAGCTGGCGCGCGGTCTTTAATCCTTTTTCCCACGCTTGCATGCAAATGTCGGCCAGGGCCGCGGGATCGGGGTCCGCGGCATAAAGGGTCAGCGCCTGGCTCATATCCAGCCATTTTTGGCGGCGGGCCGCGCATTCGATCAGCCATTGCGGCCCAATTTCAAAAACCGTCCGCTCTTTCCCTTGTGCAGCGGGTTCGATCGAGGGACTGACTCCGGTGATTCTGGAGCCGGCCTCCGTGGACGAGATGGCCGTGGTGGTGCAATGGCGCAGGCCGTCGCGCCGGACCGCGTCCCGGACCATGTCCCAATCCTGTGTCATGGATAAATCAATATCGACCGCCATTCCGCGCTCGGCGGCCAGGAGGGCCAGCGTATCCACCGGCAAAAGGCCGTGGCTCCATTTTGATCCCGCGTAACTGGGATAAGCGCCGCGTTCCCGGGCCAGACTGGCGGAGGCGAGGATGGCGCAGTGGGAAATGATCTCCATGCTGCGATCGGCGAAATCCGCCGCCGCGCTGGCGTAGCCGGCCTTGAGCCAATCCAGCGCATCCTGGAAACCGAGAATCCCCAGGGCCGCCGGACGATGTTCCCGGCTCGCGGCCCGCGCCGCGTCGTCCGGATAGGAACTAATGTCAATCGCGTTGTCAAGCATCCGCATGGCGGCGCCGACGGTGCCGCGCAAAAGCGGGATGTCCAGCGGGACGGGAGAGTCCCCGGCCAGATGCGCGGCGAGATTGACCGAACCGAGGCTGCAAGCCGGGGCTTCCAGCGGCGAAGTGTTGAGCAAAATGGCGGTGCAAAGACTGGCGCCATGCACCACGCCCGCGTGGTCCTGGGTCGAACGGACGTTGGCCGCGTCCTTGAACCCGAGCCAGGGCTGGCCGGTTTGAGCCAGCGAGGCCAGCATTTCCTGCCAGAGATCGGCGGCGTAGATCCGCTGGAAACCGCGCATTTCGCCGCGGTCCGCCTTTTGCTCGTATTCGAGGTAACGCTTCTCGAAAGCGCGGCCGAATTGCTGGTGAAGATCGGGAACTTCGGCGGGTTCGAACAGCGTCCAGCGGCCTTGCTGGCGGACCCGTTTCATAAACAAATCAGGGACCCACAACGCCTTGTTCAAATCATGGTCCCACGCGGGGCCGCCCGGAAGCGGGCGTTGCAGAAAATCCCAAATGCCGATGTGCCACGGTTCCAGCCAGGAACAGGTCAAACCTGTTTTTATGCGCTGCTCCATGCGGGGCCCGATTTGCGCGCTGACGTGTTCCAGATCGCTCCAACCGGTCGCGACGAAGCAGGTGATCAACCGCGGCTCAACCGTGCCCGCGTGGCAAAGGACCGGCTCCGAGGGCACGAAACGGAAAGTGGAAAGCGCCTCGTAAAACTCCACCGCGCGCGCGTTGCAGTGTTCGCCCTCGTTCAAAGCCAGCCCCATGGCCACGCGCATCCAGAAATACTGCGGCGTCTCGATGCGCCGGCCGTTGTCGCGCAGCAGGTAATCGTCATACAACGCCTGCAAGCCGGCCGGGGGAAACAATTTGTCCCGCTCCAATCGCAGAGCGCCCGCCAGCATTTCCAAATCAAAACCCGGCAGTTCCGGCGAAAGCAGCTTCAAATACTTCCCTTCATGGATGTAAGCGCTGAAATGACCGCGGTGAGCCGCCTCCAATTCCAATTCCTCGTCACACGGGGCTATCGGCAATGCTTGACTGTAAATTTTTTGCAACAACGAACGCGGCGCGCCGGCGGTGGACGCCTCCCCGTGTTCCGGGGGCGGGGCGGGAACGGGAACAGGAACGGGCGCCATCCCTTTGACCGGGACCGCGATGGCGGCCGGGGCCACGGCGCGCCCCTCGCGCTCAGCCCGAGCCAGACGGCGCTTCTCACGATAAAGGATATAACGCCGCGCCACCGCCAAATGGCCATCCAACATCAACTGGTCCTCCACGGCATCCTGAATCCGTTCCACCTCCAATTGCTCGCCCCGGACCGCGCGGCTCAACACCCGCTCCACAACCGCATCGGCGCACTTCTTGACTGCGATCTGCAAAGGCCCGGCCAGCCTGGCATCGCGGCCAATGCCCTCGGCCGCTTTGAACGCGCTCTCGATAGCCAGGCAAATGCGCGCCTCGTTGAACTCCTCGATGCGCGCGTCCCGTTTGCGGACAAAAAGCTTTTTACCCTGCAACGGGTCCATCCCGGGCAAGTGCAACTGGTCCTGAAGCTGGTCTTTCATGGCAAACCGCCGATGCAACAAGCGGTCTCGGAACAACCCCACCGCTTGTGTATCATTAAAACAATGACGCTGCTAATAGACATCCAAGCCAGTTTTGTCAATGCGTTTTTTGTCATTCCTGGATTGCCTCCCCGGAGAAAGAACGCAAAGAAAAGCATTTCTGAATGCAAGGCCAAACATTGCGCCCATTGCTTGCCGGCGCAGCCTCGAAAGCTTTCGAGGCCGAATTCATTGGCCGTGATTATTTGTTGGCGGCGCTCTGTCGAGTCGCCGCTACGTCCCTTTTTTTGCCCCGAATTTCTTCGCATCCTGCCTGACGCCTTTGGGTTGTTCTTTTCGGCAGAGAGATTCCCATCTCCGTATTTGTTGGTGGACAGAGCGGGCGGGGCGCGGGCAGGCAAAATGTTGACATGCCCGGAACTGACGCCTGACGCCTCTCCGGTTGGATCCGTATTGTAATGATTCTTATCCCCGCCACAACCTCAACCCCCCAATCAGCTTCCGTGCCCGCCAGAAAGCCACGCATGCCATGCCATGCGCGGGTGCCGCGAACAACGGTGGCATCTGCCGTGTGTAATAAGTCCAACATTCGTGGGTCGTGCCCCAGCGTTCCAGAAAGTATCCCAAACCTGACCCGGCAAGAAAGGTCAGGGTCGCCCAGCGATGATTGGTGGGCGTGAGGATGAGGAGGCCGCACAAAATCATTGCCACCCAAGTCAAGGATTTGTCACACGTCGGCGCGACGAAACGCGCCATTAATGCGTAAAATCCCGTAAAAAGCACCCAATACGCCACGCGAAAAGAGCGTTCACCGCCAACGAACCATTTGCATTTCATAGCCACCCAATCCAGCAGCCGCGCCAGCCGGTCAATGGCCAGGTT
>CAWFAZ010000077.1:0-17650 GCA_963813995.1 uncultured Verrucomicrobiae bacterium
ACGGGTCCGAAGAGATCCTTCCAGCGCCCTTGCAAATGCGTGAACAGATCGGCCCGGTGCCGGTCAATCCGGTCCAGACATTCATAGAGCCGGTTCTTGGCCGCCACAGCGAAGTCCTCCTCCAGCAACTGATCCATCGCGCTGGACAAAAACCACCGGCGGTGCAAATGCCACTTGCTGCCCGGAGCGACGAGTTGGCGCACTGTCAACAATTCGAGCACTTTGAACCAGCCCACCTCCGCTTTGCCCTCGGGCAAACGCGGACGCCAAAACGCGTCCAGTTGCAGTTCATCCCACAGACGGCATCCCAGCCAGCAATCCCCGAAGGCCCTCGGATGTTGGAGCGTCAATTCGGAGAGTTTGATCTGCAGGCCGTTGAGAACATCCGGCGGAATCTGGCGGTCTTCAGGAAAAAGGAAAACCTGTTCCGCCACTTGATTGGTTTCATGGATCACCTCCAGGCTTGTGCGCCAAGCCGCTTGCTGGACGTCATGGATCTCACCCAGGTGCAGAACGGTGCGTTGGGTCGTGTGACCGACGCGCCATCGCCGGTTCTCGACCACGCTCCAATAGCGATGCTCTTTGCCGTCCTTTCTGCGAGTGTTATGGCGCAAAAACATATCGTTGGCTGCCAGTCTATCACTCCGGCGGGGTGGCGGGGAAGAGGGTGGGTCGCCACTTGCGGGATTTGGAAAACGCAAGCCTTGGCGTTCAACGACTTACGTCAAATGCACGATGAAAAAAAGTCAAAATCGCCCTCCAACCATGAAATTTCGGTTAACCATCTTGGGGTTCCGGCTCACACCAGAGACGACGCGAAGTATTCTCGACCTCGCTGGGGAATAAATTGCGGCAGATCAAGATCACACAGCAATGGAACGGAAACCTGGGTGGGCCGCTTCAGGATTTGGTTTCCAGACGCTCGAACAAGGCTTCGAGGCTGTTGAGCGGCGCGTCTTTTTTGGGCGCGGGATCGAGAAGCTGACGCAGATAGACAATCGCGTCCGGAATGCTCCTGACCGAACGCGGCAGCGTCGCCCCGCAGGCGTTGGCGTGGCCGCCCCCTTGCAGTTTTTCGGCAATTTTCAAGGCTTCGCCGTTGCGGCTGCGCAAGCTCACCACCACCGTGTTGTTCGCTTTGCGAAAAAGGGTCAGGAGCACCGGGTAGGGCGTGGCCTGTTGTTCCAGCAGTTGGTGGACGATCAAATTATTGTTGCCCACCACGGTGTCCACGTAACCCACCGTCGGGCTGATGGCGGCCACGTTGGCCTTGCTCCACTCGTAACCCAGCGGATCTTCGACGCGCCGTTTCACGGCCATGACCTCCAGCAACGGATGGTCCAGCAACCGTTCCAGTTGGCCTTCGATCAGCGCGTGCAAATTCCAGAACTGATACGTCTTGACCAGGTTGGCGAAATCGTTGGCCAGCGCAAAATCAGGATCATCCTCCAGAAACAAATCCGCCACGTTGTTGAAGTGGACCAGGCGATCCAATTGCGGCGAGCCAAGCCCGTGTTCCTGGCACAGTTCGTAGCAGAGCAATCCGGCGGATTTGGTGACATCATGAATGAAATGCGCGTTCTTCGGCTGGATCTCGGTGGCGTGATGATCAATCAGCAGCCAATCCGCCTTGTCCAGGCGCGGCTCGAAACTCAAATCGCAGACCCAGCCGGATTTTTCGCGCGGTTCCCGCATTCTCCAATTGTTGTAATGGTAGGATTCCAGGCGGATGTCCGCGTTGAAAATCTTCCGGGCCAGCCGCTGCAAAAGCAACCCCGAGACGAAGCCGTCCAGGTCGCTTTCATGCGTCAAAATAACTTCCGGCCGGGGCAAAGTATCCATGCGCATAAACTATAATGTCGCAACGTGGCTGGCCAGAAGAAATCCAGCCTTTGCAGTCAAACGCGGGTTTGGCCTTTCTTCAGCCACCATCGCCGCGCCGCGACCAAAGCCCAGATCGCCTCCACGACTCCGAAAGGCCACGCGCCTTGCAGAAACCCATAAACCGATCCCAACGCGCAGGCGCCGGCGAATCCCAAAACAAACCAGTGGCTGCGCTCCTCCAGCGCGTAGCATACCAGCATCGCTGTGACCGCAAACAAGCCAAACATCGTGAGCCGATCCATATCCACTATGTTTTCTGAAAGAGCACGATCCGGTTGGTGTTGGTGCCTTTGTTATTATTATCGACGCCCCAGCAGTTGGCGGTTTTGGTGAATTTCTGGTCGTTGATGAGGATGAGCAGCGGCTTCAGGCCGGCGTCCAGTCCGCATAACACAACCGTCTCCTCCAACTTGATTGTTCCCGCGCGGACTTCGCCCACTTCAAAGGCCACATGCCCGCCGGGCCGCAGCACCCGCTGCAACTCCCGGAATACGGCCGTCATTTCGGACTGCCATTCCGCCAGTTTCTTCGGGACGGTCAGGCGGACTGATTTTGGATCAATGCCCAGGAACCAACAGCGCAGCCAATTGTCGCCGGCGTAATCCACCACGTCGAGGAACGGCGGCGAAGTCACAACCAGCGCGACCGAATCGGAGGGAATTTGCGGCGTGGCCCGCGCGGCTTGATTTAAGAGCAGCGCTTTTGCCGCCACGGCCCCCAATGCGCCGCGCATCGTCGCGTCGCAATCCCCCAGCAGGATGCGGCTCTTCTTCAAAATCAATTCCGGCACATGGCGGCGGGGGGGAGTTTGATTGCGGTCGGCATTAATCTTGCGCTGCGATTTGACTGAAACCGCCTGGTTCGGAGGCAGCGTATAGACGGAAAAAAATCCGGGGGCATGGCCGGTCAGCCGGCTCAGGGCCACGAGGCAAATCCATCGATCAATCGCGTCCTGCTCCCGGGCCAGCAGATATTTTTTCAGGGCGGCGATTTCCCGCAACGTTTCGGGATGATAAAAAACCAGCAAGTCTTCCGGCAGTTCATCGTGATCGCGAAAATTGATTTCCGCCAGCCGCGCGCGGATTTCTTCAAGACCCGGAGGGCGGAGCCGGGGGCCGAGCAAACGCAGGCTCAGTGGATTGACATCGCAACCGAAAGGAATCCGGCCCAACAGAGCCGCTTCCAACAGCGTCGTGCCGCGGCCCATGAACGGATCATAGACGACTTCGCCGGGACGGGTCAGGCGCCCGATGAAAAATCGCGGCAATTGCGGCTTGAAGCAGGCGCGGTACGAAATCTCATGCAGCCGGCTGGCCGCGCGCTGTTTGGAGGTCCAGAACTCATTGACGAACACAGGCACGTTCGCCGTCCTTCCATCAGCCAGCGCAATGCTCGTCGTCATCCGCATGGTGCTTTTGCCAAACTGATGGAACCCCGCCAATTCTTCCGGCAACGGGACAATTTTTTCCGGACGGGTGGAGGGCCTCCGCCAATCGAGCGGCAATTGCAAATTCTCAGCAAGCATCCTGCCTTCCATCTTCCCCTGCCTTCCCCTGGCCCGGCAAGCAAAACAGGACATGTTCCTGATTAATCTTAATCGGTTCCTCGACGTTTTCGGTGGAATGAATTTGCCCTGCGCAAAGGAGAGCGCCCCTTCAAACCTGACGGCCGCAGCGATGGGTGGTCAAAAATCGCCAGAAAGGTCATATTGATAGATAGAGGTCCGGAAAGTCGGCAACACGGCAACAAGCCTTATTTTACAAGGGTTTCGTTGAGCTTTTCGACCGGCAACACGGCGGCAACAGGTGGCAACATGTTGCTGGTTTTGTGGATTCATTATTCCGAACCAAATCGCGCGGGGAGATTAGGATTAGGATTAGGATTAGGAAAAAACCCGGATGAAAAATAATTTGAAATAAACCATTGACAAATTCCGCCATCTGTCATACTGTCCTATGACAGTTAAAGATTTTATGATGTTTCGAATAGATTTTAAGTCGGGCAAGGCGGTTTACCTGCAACTGGTCGATCAGATCCGTTATGCGGCGGCCTGCGGGGCGCTGCGCGCGGGGGAGCCGCTGCCCTCGATCCGGCCGCTGGCCGAGCAACTGCGTTTGAACCGCAATACCGTGGCCAAGGCTTACACCGAATTGGAAAGCCAGGGGGTGATCGAAACCATCGCGGGCAAAGGCTGCTTTTTGAAGGACAATCATTCGCCATTCACCAAACAGGCGCGGCACAAATTGCTGGTCGAAAAAATCGACGACGCCTGGGTGACGGCGCATCAGTTGCAGGTGGATGCGGACACTTTTCTCGAATTGGCGCGGGAAAGGCTGGCGTTTTTCGAACGCGAAGCCGCCAGAGAACAGACAGAAGCCAAAGGAGGACAATCATCATGAATACCAGTTCGGCAGTCATCGAAGTCAAAAATCTCAAACGCCGCTTCGGCAAACTCGATGCGGTCAACGGACTCAACCTGAACGTGCGGCCCGGCCGCTGTTTCGGCTTTTTCGGGCGCAACGGCGCCGGGAAAACGACCACCATCAAATGTTTGCTCAATCTGCTGCGGCCCACTTCGGGCAGCGTCAGCGTGTTTGGCCTGGACCCGCGACGCGATGAAGTGGCCGTGAAATCGCGTCTCGCTTATGTGCCCGATGTGGTGGCGTTTTATCCCTGGATGACCGTGCGGGAGACGCTCCATTACCTGGCCTCATTCCGGCGGCATTGGAACCTGGAGGCCGAGGCCGATCTGCTCCGGCGTTTCGATTTGGACCCGGCGCAGAAGACCAGCCATTTGTCAAAGGGCCAGAAAACACAACTGGCCTTGATCGGGGCGATTTGTCCCGAAACTGAACTGCTGGTGCTGGATGAGCCAACCTCCGGCCTGGACCCGATTGTCCGGCGCGAATTCATCGAAACGGTCATCGGCGCGTATCAATCCGGCGACCCGGAGCGCCGCACCGTTTTCGTTTCGACGCATCTGATCGCCGAATTCGAGGGGTTGATTGACGAATTCACCATCATCGAGCAAGGCCGCGAACTTTTCTCGATGGAGGCGGACAGCGCGCGCGACCGGTTCCGAAAAATCCGGGCGCGTTTTGCCGGGCCGCCGCCCGCCGTGAATTTGCCCGGGGCGCTGGGCGTGAAAAAGTCCGGCCGCGAGCTGGAGTTGCTGGGCAACGGCAACTGCGAGCGGTTGATGGAAATTCTGCGCGCGCAGCATCCAGAGGAACTCCATTGCGAATCGTTGTCGCTGGAGGAAATTTTTGTCGCGTCCAAAACCCTGATGGAGGCCGCGCCATGAACCCGCTCATCCGGAAAGAAACAAGACTGCTGCTTCCGGCCTGGATGGCGGCGTTGGCGGTGGTGACCATGCCACTCTGGCCGGGGTTGGATTGGGGGAATGCCAAACCGGTTTTATTGATCATTTTTGGCGCGGCGATTTTGGGCCTGGCCTTGTCGCCATTTGGACAGGAAATGAGCCTTGGCACGTTTGGCCTCCTGCTCGTTCAACCTGAAGAACGACGGCGTTTTTGGAGGGTCAAGACCGGGCTTCTCGCCGTCGCGCTGGGGTCGGTGTGGGCGTTATTCGCTTTGTGTTTATGGATGAGAGTCTGGGTGAATGGCGACGATCTGGACATGCTCAAAGGGAGCTTATTGATAACGCTCCTGGCATTTTCCGGCGGGCTGTGGAGCACTTTGTTGTTGCGCGATATTGTGACCTCACTCTCTTTCGCCTGCGTGGTTCCAATAGCAATTTGCGCTGCGACACTCCTCACTGTGGGGCATTGGATTGACCCCGAAAGCAGCCGGTTCTCAAACATCCTTTCGTGTGTGCTGGCAGTGTACCTGGCGGCGGGTTTTTGGTGGGCGCGGCGGCTTTTTCTTGGCGCGCAGGAAGTGGCGTGGAGCGGCGGGCAAATTCCCCTGGCGGGGGTGCGTTTAGCGCCGCTACGGTGGCTGGCCTTCGAAATCAAAGGCAGACAAAATCGGTGGACAGCCTTGGTTAGAAAGGAATTGCAATTGCAGGAAGTCACGATGTTCCTGATTCCGATAATGGCGCTCTTGCATTTGGCGGCTCTGGCTATATGCCATTTTGCTCCGAAGTGGATTGACCAAGAATTCATTTTAGGAGCCATCCCCTGCGTTTGGTTGGGGGTGGTGCCGTTGCTGATCGGATGCGTGGTGGTGGCGGAGGAGCGCCGTCTGAATACTTTGGACAACCTGCTTTGCCTGCCGATCAGCAAGCGCGCCTCCTTTGCGGTGAAACTGGCAGTCGCCCTGGCATTGGGAATTGTGGTGGGCGGAATCATTCCCTGGTTTCTCTTAGGCATGGGCGGTGTGCGGCCCAGGGATTTCGGGTTGCAAATTGCCGTGGAGGTCGCCGCGGCGATCACCGGCATTGCCTTCTACGCCTCAACGATGAGCCGCGGCGTGTTGCAAGCCATCCCGACAGCCTTTTGCGTCCCGGTGCTGATATGGATTGTAATCGATCTTTTCTCGAATCTCATCTTTGCGTACGGGTACTATTTAACTATCGCCACGCTGGCATGGCCAGCCCTGACCCTCACTTTCGTCTGGCTGGCGTTCAAGAATTATCAACAATTGCAAATCGGCTGGCGGGTATGGCTCGGAAATTTGACCCGGGCCGGCGCGGTGGCCGGTTGCGTGACGCTGGCGGCCATCGCGATTTTCGACCGCCCCTGGGAGTTGTTCCAGTCGCTCGAGCCTCGCCACGGTCCCGCCCGAATAACAGGTGCGGGTCGGGCCGGCATCAGCATTTCGGAATCAAACGTGTGGGTGTTGCTGCCTGATAACAAACTTTGGGTTGGAACAACAGATTCCTCCTTGAGAAGCATTTCCGGCGGGTTTGCCCCTGGCTCAAATTGGACGGAAATCGCGGCCAACCATAAGAGCGCGGCAGCCATTCAATCTAACGGGACGCTCTGGAGGATTCTCAATAAGTCAGACCTACGCCAAATCGGTTCTGACTCGGACTGGAAGAAGATCGCCGCAGGCGGCAGTGTTTTTCTTGCGCTCAAACAAGATGGGACGCTCTGGGGCTGGGGACACGATCAAAACGGAATTCTCGTCGGACACTCGAATACAGCGCGCAAGATTGATCTTCCGGATCCTGTTCGTGTGGGCGAAGACTCCGACTGGGTGGATGTCTTTGTTCCGAATGATGGACAGGGCATGGGCGTCAAGCGCGACGGCAGCACATGGAAATGGGGCAGTGTCTTACTCGGTCCCGGTGGATTTCGAAAAGGCGAGCGATTTAGAGGCCAATTGACTCGTTGGAGCATGGAAGGAACTAACTGGTCTTCAATGGCCAGCGTGCGGTATGGGATTCTAACTTTGGGCGTTCGTCCAGATGGCAGCCTATGGGTTGCAGGCAACCTTCCCTCAAAAATTTTTGGCGAATACGTCCGCCGCGGCCGGCCTCGGGAAGCCGTGCGTGTCGGAACCAAATCGGATTGGGTTGCGCTATCAAGCGGATACCAGCAGGTTACCGCGCTGGAGGCGGATGGCACCCTCTGGACAATGAAAGAAAGATGGGACGCATCCAGTCAAACCAAGCGCCCGAGCAAGTACGCCGACTGGCTGGCTGCAACAGAAGCTTACGGATGCACTTGGGCTTTGGCGAAAGATGGCACGCTCTCGTGCTGGAATGAATTTGAAGGCCAGGATTACTCAACATTCATGGGGATAATTGCTCTTGGTCCCACCCGCCGACTGGTCTTTTCGGGCAACATCCTGAATGCCCAGTGACATAAATAGTCTGACGTTTATTATTGCATCTTCCCGGCAGCCGTCAATCCGCACCGGCTGGATACAGATTTGGGAAATAGTAACCGGCTGCATCGGCAGGAAAGCCGAGGCGCAGCGGTCCTTTCGGCGAACTGGATGTCGCCAGACGTTGCGATAGCAGTTTCCCCGTGACCTTCTGCCCGGTTCGGGGCGATGCGCCGACAATTCGCGGAACGTCGCCGCGCGCAATCTCCCCGCGCAGGAATAATTCCCGGAGCACCAAAACAGAGCCGCCCGGAAGGTCCTTGGCAGACTCTCTCCGCTCCGCATAACCGGCGATCCGATTCAGCATGACGTCCAATGCCAGGAGTTCCTGCATGAACCCGACCTGATCGACTGCGGTGCTTAAGAAAAACTCGCAGAATTCGCCCAGATAACGTTGCGAGAGATACCCGCGGCCATCGTAGTCGTTCACACGTTTCTCATCGGCGTTGGCCAATGCCGCTTGATAATTCGCCTTCTGCCGCGCGAGTCCGCGTGAGATTGTCCACAGTCCGTCGCCGTCGATACCCGCTTTGACGAACCACGCCTGGGTGAACAGCCGTGCCACACGTCCGTTGCCATCGAGAAACGGATGAATCCAGGCCAGGCGATGGTGTGCGGAAGCCGCGGCAACCAATGAATCGGGATTTGTCGTCACCAAGGGACCGTAAAATTCGGCGAACCGATCGAGAAACTGCCTTAACTTTTTGCTGGCGGGCGCCATGTGCCGTCCCACACTCACCCCGCTTTCGCGGACTTTCCCCGGCTGGACTTCATGGACCTTTGCCTTTTCGTCTTCGAGTTTGCGAAATTCCTTCGGCAGCCGTCGGTAGAATCCTTCGTGCAACCAGCAAAGAAATTCGACCGAGCAAATCTCACTCGCCGGCATGGTGCGCAGCCGTGTTTCCATCTCCGCCTGAACCTCCATATGGGCGAGGTGCTGAATCTGGAGCGAACGCTGTGCAGGGTTTGTGGAAAAATCCTTCCGCAGCGCCGCGTCGATGTCCCTGGGCCTCGTGCGATGGCCTTCGATAAGGTTCGAGTAGTAACTGTTCATCGAGCGCACCAAATCGGCGACCAGCGCGCGAGTGACGGGATGCAGCGAAGCACGGAGCCGTTCCGCACCCCGGATGAGCGCCAAAGCCAGGGCAGCCGACTTGGCGCCTCCGTCTCCAGGCAAAAGCGGCTCCATGTCCGATCGATGATCGTAAAGTGTTTTGCTGGCGGCTCTTGTGCTCATTTATGCCGATCTTGTTGCCGATTGAATAAAGCACATAAAATGCCTGTTTGCAAGCACATATTTGAACGAAAGGCATGATTGCAAGCCAACATATTGCCGATCTTTTCAGTCAACATCCTGAATGAACAACAATGACCCGCGCCTTCCTTAAGACGGTGGGGTGAGACTCTGTCGAATCCTGACTGGATCGAGATGGGGTTCGACGGAGTCTCACCCTACCAGCCCAGGCTCAGAGTTTTCCGAGCAGGGCCTTGAGCCGTTTCCACGCCTGGTCATGGGCCTTCTGGTTCGCCTCTGCCGCATCGGGCTGTTCGCCCGCGCGCATGAAACCGTGGCCGGCGCCTGCGTACGTCACCGGTTTGTAAGTCTTGCCCGCGGCCTTCATCAACTTCTCCGTGGCCGGAATGGTGGCGCTGATGCGCGCATCGTCGCCGCCGTAAAAGCCATGGACCGGACATTTGATGTTCTGCATTTCCTTCCCGTCAGGAGGCGGTCCGTAAAAAACAAAAGCGGCCTTCAAATCGGGCCGATTGCAGGCGAACCGAAAAGTTTGGCCGCCGCCCCAGCAAAAGCCCGCCACCGCCAGTTTGCCGTTGGCCGCCGGGAGCGTCTTGACGTAATCCGCCACGGCATTGAGGTCGGCGGTGATTTGGGCCGGGGGCAATTTGAAAATGGCGGCTCGAACATCATCGACGCCGGCAAAATCGCTGCTGCCGCCGCCTTTGGGGCCGGCGCCCGAGAGCAAGTCCGGCGCGATGGCGATGTATCCCGCCGCGGCCACTTCATCCGCCGCGCTGCGCGCCCAATCCGTCAGGCCAAAAATCTCGTGGATGACGATGACCGCCGCGGCCGGATTTTTGACTTCGGGATAGACGATGAAACAATGCACGGTGCGGGAGCCGTTTTTCACATCAACCCACTCGCCGTGGCGCGGGGATTTTTCCAGCCTGGCCCTGGCCCAATCCTGGGCGGAAACGGCCAGGCCGGCGCACATTAAAGCTGTCACCAAAAAAAGTTTCGTTTTCATGGCCACAGGATTGCCGGAGCGGGATGAAGGTCAATTCTGAAAAATGTCAAACGTTTGACATATTTTTATATACAAATCCTTTGCCAGGGGTGTCCATAGGGCAGAATCATGAAACTGGAAACAACGAAAGATGCGTCCCGCGCCCGATCCATGCGTCCCATGACGGCGGCGGCGGTGGCGGGTCTGGCAGGCGGAATGATCCTGGCCGCGAGCGGATGTAATTCGCACAACAAATCCGGAAACGGCGACGCAGCCAATGCATTGCACGGCCAGCAAATCGCCCGGCTGGAAGCGTTCTCAAGAGCCAAGGAAGCGCAGGCGGAAGCGCTGGAGGCAAAGGCGGGAGAAAAATTTTCGCCCGAGTTCCAGCGCTTCTTTGATGCCGCGATCAAAGGTGACGCCCCAACGGTGATCAAGATGTATGAGAGCTTCAGGGAACGCCCTCCCCAGTACTACAACACCAAACCTGAACCGAGCCTCCCCACCAACTATTGGGCGACGGTCCTGGAGATCTGTCTCGCATACGACATGGTCGCCAAGTGCGAGCCTGAATACACGCAGATGGCGATTGATGACACGATTCATTCCATTCCCGCCGGCAGCATTTATTTTGGCGGCACCGATCCGGGGCGGGGTCTGCCCACGGCGTTTTGCAAATCGCACGCGGATGCCGATCCGTTTTTCACGCTCACGCAGAATGCCCTAGCCGATAGCACGTATCTCGATTATCTGCGCGGCATGTACGGCAGGAGAATCTACACTCCCACGGCAGAAGAGTCGCAGAAGTGCTTTTCCGATTACTTCGAAGACGCGACGCGCCGGTTCCACGAAAACAAGCTCAAACCGGATGAAAACGTTCGTATTGATAACGGGCGGACACAGATCTCCGGGCAGGTGGCCGTGATGAGCATCAACGGCTTGATGGCCAAAATCATTTTCGACAAAAATCCCGACCGCCAATTCTACATCGAGGAAAGTTTTCCGCTGGATTGGATGTATCCGTATCTGGAACCGCACGGCCTGATTATGAAAATCAACCGGCAGCCGCTGTCCGAAATGCCGGAAGAGATTGTGCAAAAAGACCGAGAGTATTGGAACAATCGCGTCGCCGGCATGATCGGTGATTGGCTCGCCGAAGAGACGCCGGTGCAAACGGTCGCGGTCTTCGTGGACCGGGTTTATGCGCGCGGGGACCTGGGCGGATTCAACGGTGACCGCAAGTTCATCCAAAACGATTACGCCAAAAGAATGTTTGGCAAGTGGCGGAGTTCCATTGCCGGCATCTATGCCTGGCGCGCCAACAATTCCAAGTCTGCCGACGAACAAAAGCGGATGTTGAAGGAGGCGGACTTTGCGTATCGGCAAGCGTGGGCGCTCTGTCCGTATTCGCTCGAAGCAGTGTTCCAGTATGTTGAACTTTTGATGAGCCGGCAGCAGAAATCCGATGCGCTCCTTATCGCGGAAACCGCCGAGCGCGTCGTGCCTCCGGATCAAAAAACAGCCTCCGGTAAAAACAAACTGGACGATCTGATCAGGACATTGAAGGCCAAACAGTAACCGGGCAAAATGACCCAGCTTGTGCTATAAATAATGCGTGATGGCAACTGTGCCGAAAATAAAATCTGTCCGTTTGTTTATCAAACCGGGGTGCGGGTGGTGTCGCCAGGCTGCCGGATGGCTCGACGCCCGGGGCATCCAACATGAAACGCTCGACGTGATCGCTGATCCGGCCGCGGCCCGGGAGATGCGGAAGTTGTCCGGGCAGGGATTGGCCCCGGTCATTGATGTGGACGGCCAGATTCTGGCTGACTTCGATGCGGAGCAACTGGCAGAATTCTGGAAGCGATTTGAATGAACACCGTTGAACTGATTTCAAAGCCCCGCCCGCGCCTGCCGGAATGGCTGCGCATCCCGTTGCCCACCGCGCCGAGTTTCGGGCGGACGCGCGCGTTGCTCGATGAACTCAAATTGCACACCGTCTGCCAGAGCGCGCAATGCCCGAATCATTGGGAATGCTGGAGCCAGGGCACGGCGACGTTCATGATCGCGGGAGACCGCTGCACACGGGCGTGCGGGTTTTGCGCGGTCAAGACGGCGAAACCGCTGGCGCTGGAACCCGATGAGCCGGCCCGCGTGGCGGAAGCCACCTGCCGCATGAAGCTCAAGCACGTCGTCATCACCGCCGTGGCGCGCGACGATCTGGCCGACGGCGGCGCGGAACATTTCCGGCAAACCATCGAAAAGGTGCGCGAACTCAACCCAAGCGTTGCCATTGAAGTTTTGGTCCCGGATTTTCTCGACCGCGACGAATCCATTGACCTGGTGCTGGCGGCGCGTCCACACATTTACAATCACAACCTGGAGACGGTGCGGCGTCTGACCCCCGGCGTGCGGCATCGCGCCACTTACGACCGTTCACTGAGCGTGCTGGGCAAGGTGAAAAAAAGGCGCGGCAACTCCATTTACACCAAGTCGGGCCTCATGCTCGGCCTGGGCGAAACGGAGGAGGAATTGTTTCAGGCGCTGCAAGACCTGCGCCGGGTGCGGTGCGATCTTTTGACGCTGGGCCAGTATCTTCAGCCGACGTTGCGCCATTTGCCCGTGGTGGAATTTATTGCGCCGTCCGCTTTTGCGCGCTACAAGGCGGCGGCGGAGGAAATGGGATTCGCGCATGTGGCCAGCGGCCCGTTGGTGCGCAGTTCCTATCACGCCGGCGAATTCACGATGCCGGCAGAGTCTTGAATGGTTTTTTGGACGCTTAACCACACAGCACAAAGTTTGCCTATTGCAACCCCGAAAGCCTTTGGGGCATGTGGTTTGATTTTCCCAGGAGAATCCGCCCCGGAAAAAACCGTGAAATTTTCGGCATTTTGCAAAGTCGTAACAAGTTGTCAGCAAAGCGCTTGCATAAGTTGCAATTATTTGCAGTTGACAATTGCACCATGACGCTCCTGTCGCAACGCGGAATGTTACCACAAGACTTTTATGCCGTATTGAGGGAAGCATTCATCGGGAGAGACCAGTGTCAAACCGTGTGTGTTAGCCTGGGCGGCCAGCAATCGGTCGAACGGGTCCTTGTGAAGCGGCAGCAAATCGGACGTCAAATGCAAGGATTCCAAGTCCAGGGGCCGGTCTCTTATTCCCCACACCGCCATCTGACGCGGAAACCAGAGGCGCGGGTTTTCAGGCAGGGTCAGTTTGCCAGCGAAGTGTTTCAAATGGATTTCCCAGATGCTGGCGTGGCTCAACCACAGTTCGTTGCGGTTGTCGTTGATGGCCCGTTTGGCGGCGGCGCTGAGATTGTCCGGTGACGCGGTCAGCCAAATGAAGACGCACGTATCCAGCAAAAGCTTCATCCCATTCCCCATTCAGTCATTTCTTCTTCCGTCAATGGGGCGAAGCATCCCGGCTTGACCCGGATGGGGCCTGAGGTGATTTCTCCCACTTTTGGCCGCCGCCCGGTGTTTTTGCGAAAGGGCACGAGCATGGCCACCGGCTCGCTGCCCCGGCAAACAACCACTTCCTCGCCGGCTTCGGCTCTGGCCACCAGTTGTGAGAGACTGGTTTTCGCCTTGTGTATGGTGATTTGCATCATAACACCATCAGGTTAGTCCATTGGTTAGCTAATGGCAAGCATTTTTTGTCGCGCCTGCGGCGCTGGCTTCAAAATTGCCTCAGGAAACGGACGTCGTTTTCGTAGAAGAGGCGGATGTCGTTTATGTTGTACCGGATCATGGCGATGCGCTCGATGCCGAAGCCGAAGGCCCAGCCGCTCCAGATTTCGGGATCGTATCCCACCTTTTCAAAAACCACCGGATGCACCATGCCGCAGCCCGCAATCTCAAGCCATTCCTTGCCCATCTTCCGGGTCAGCGCGCTGGAGAAATCAATCTCGAAACTCGGCTCGGTGTAGGAAAAATAGTGCGGCCGGAAACGGATTCTGATTTCTTCGCCAAGCAATTCCTTGAAGACAAATTCAACCGTCCCTTTCAAGTCCCCCACCGTCACTCCGCGGTCCACGTAAAGGCCCTCGATCTGATGGAAGGTCGGATTGTGCGTCGCATCCGGATTGTCCCGCCGATAGACCCGGCCCGGCACGATGATCCGCACCGGCGGACGCTGTTTTTCCATGACCCGGATTTGCACCGAGGAGGTGTGGGTGCGCAGCAGCGCCTTCTCTTCCGCGTCAGCCAGGTTCAGATAAAACGTGTCCTGCGTGTCACGCGCGGGGTGATCGGCCGGGGTGTTCAGGGCGTCGAAGCAGTGGTATTCATCCTCGACCTCCGGGCCGTCGGCCACCGCGAAGCCGAGCTTGCGAAAACTCCGCACAATGTCCTCCGTCACCTGCGTCAGCGGATGCAATTTCCCCAGCGAACAACGCCGTCCGGGCAGGGTGAAATCGGCGGCCTCTTTGGGCAAGGCGGACTTGAGTTCCAGTTCGCCGCGGCGTTCGGAGTGGGCGGCATCCAATTCGGCTTTGGCCTGGTTGAATTGTTTGCCGGCGGCGGGGCGTTCTTCTTTGGGCAAAGCGCCGAGCTGCTTCATCGCGACGGTGAATTTTCCTTGCGGACCGAGCCATGTTCCCTTGGCCCGTTCGAGCGCCGCCAAATCGGCCGCGCCCTTCAATTCGGCCAGGGCCGCTTGTTTGAGCGGTTCAATCTCCATAAGTTTGCGTGGGCAAACTTACGCTTTGGAGGCTTTGGCCTGCAACGCATTTTTGGCCGTCTGGACCAATTCGCCAAAGGCGGCGGCGTCCTGCGCGGCCAGGTCGGCCAGCATTTTGCGGTTGAGCGGACAGTGGGCGGCCTTGAGGCCCTCCATGAACCGGCTGTAAGTGGTGCCGGCGGCGCGGGCCGCGGCATTGATGCGCACCTGCCAGAGGCCGCGGAAGTTTCGCTTTTTGGTTTTGCGATCCCGATAGGCGTATTGCATCCCGTGATCCAGCGCATCGGAGGCATAGCGATACAATTTCGACCGCTTTAAGCGAAAGCCCTTGGCGGCCTTGATCGTGCGCATGCGGCGTTTGCGCGAGGCGGGTGAATTGGTTACACGCATAAGAGAATGGCGGGTTGGTCAGTCGGAATAGCGGGTTGGTTAGTGGCTGAAGGGTAAATTCTGCAGAATACGATAGGCGTCCGTTGCATCGACCTGTTTGGACGTCCCCAAATGGCGCCGGCGTTTTGGACCCTTGGTTTGGAGCAAATGGCGTTTGCCCGCGCGCATGCGCATGACTTTTCCCCGGGCGGTTATCTTGAACCGCTTCGCCACTGATTTTTTTGTTTTAATGCCTTTGGGCCGTCGCATAAGTGCGTTTCCTCGTTTAAGAGACCGGCAATATAGGGCAGGCGCGCGGGGCACGCAAGAGATTTTTTTAAATTCTTTGCCGGGGGGCGCGATTTCCGCCGGCGAGACGCCTGCGGGTGCGACCGGGACAGTCGCGCTCCCCCCTCATCCTGCCATCGGCCCGCGCGTCACACCGAGTTGATTGTGCAGTTTCAACTGCCGCCACAATTCCGCCCCGCCCAGCTTTCCGTCGAGCAACGCCCGGTATTTCCCGATCGTTGCCGCCACCTCGTCCGCGGTCTCGTTGACGAATTCGATTCGGAAATGGCGCGCGCCCAAATCCATCAATCGCCCCGCGTATTCCGCGCCCGTCTGCGCCCGCCCGTTGAACAATGTGTTGCGGCAGCCCGCGTCCGCCTTGAGCGGATGCGCCAGCCCGACCCGGTCGCGCATCTCCACTTTATGCTTGTCACAAGGCCGGCCGCAATTGGTGTAATCGGTTCCCCGGGTCAAAAAGGCGCAGAAGACGCAGTGCTCCATGTGAAACATGGGGATATGCTGGTGAATGGTGATCTCAAACCATTCCGGCGGGGCGGAGAGCAGGAGCGCCTCAAGCTGCGTTATGTTTAAATCATACGACGCTGTCAAGCGTTCCAGCCCGAATCGATTCTTGAAATATTCGGCCGACAATCCGTTGGCCACATTGAACGAGTAATCCCCCACCCGCCGGCTGTCGGCGAAGAATTGCAGATGATCGTAATTGCGCAGCAGATAACCGTCCGCTTCGCAGGAACGCACTTGTTTGAGAATCCATTCCTCGCCCGCTTTGAAAATGCGCGGCGGAGCGACAAGAATTTGAGAGTTCGGCCCCCCCGCTGATTGCCGCGCGCGAAAACAGGCCACGGCTTCGCGATATTTTTTTGGGTCCTCGAATTCGCAGTAAATGGTGGGTGATCCGCCGGCCAGGGCCGCCTCGAGCTGGGCCATGTCCCGCACCAGCACGATCAGATGCGCCTCTGTCGCGGCGCCGCGCGGCCGCGCGGCCGATTTCGCGGCCGGTGCTTCCGGCGCGGTCTGGTTTAAAATCCATCGTTTCGGCTGCGCGCGGAGACGCTCCATCTCGACCGCCAATTGACGCCGCAACCGGTTCAACTCGCTCATGGGCAGGATGACTTCGCCTTTCAGCGCATTGTGCAAGCGGCCCAAGGCAAAGGGCGTTCCGCCCAGCCGGCCCAATTGCTCGCGCAATCGTTCCGTGGTCAGCGGTTGCTTTTGCGCCGCGGCCAGCGGCATCGCCGAATCCAGTTGCACGACATGCCTGAGTTCGTCGCGCCCGATCAAAGTCAGCGCCTGCCCGGCCCCGCCATGCGCTTCCAAATCGAGCGGACGCCGAAAATGCGGCGTCGCGCCCGCGAAACTTTGGCGCAGCTTGCGGTCCAACTCCGGGTCGCTCGTTTTCCAAACCCTGTCGCCTGGATGAACGCGGCTCAAGTCCACGTCGCCGCGCCCGAAGGAGATGGCCGTTTCGTCAGACTTGTCGGACCTGTCGGACTTGTCGGACGTGGCTGATGGCTCGACCTGATAAACCCGTCCGCCTTGTTCTTCTTCGTCGGGATGGCCTGAGTCAAATACAATTCCGTCGCCCGGCTTCAAGGGCGCTTCCAGCCGCAGACGCACGCGCCGGGCTTCCACGTGTTGCACCGCGCCCAGATAGACGCCGCGTTTTTTGCCGAAGCGGGCGTGGACCAATGCCTGATTGTCAGTGCCGCCGAACCATCCGGTGTGCAGCCCCCGCGAAAAGGCCATTTCCAGGTTGTAACGACTGTCGCCGTCCGCGCCCCGCGGCGCGTTTGGCCGGGCCATCAGCGTGTCCAGGGCGCGCCGATAGACCTGCGTTATGTTGGCCACGTATTCGGGCGATTTCAGGCGGCCTTCAATTTTCAAGGAAGCAACGCCGGTGCGAATCAATTCCGGCAAAACTTCCAAACCGGCCAGATCGCGCGGGCTTAAAAGATAGCGGCGGTCGCCCAGCGCAATCTGCCGCCCGTCACAAATCAAATCGTAAGGCATGCGGCAGGCCTGGGCGCACTCCCCGCGGTTGGCCGACCGGCCGCCCAGCGCCTCGCTTGTCAAACATTGCCCCGAATAGGCCACGCACAACGCCCCATGCACAAAAACTTGCACGGGCAGCGGGGCGGGGCCTGCGGCGCCCGGTTCCGTTGCGGCGATTTTGCCAATTTCCTTCAGCGAACATTCGCGCGCCAGCACCACCAGGTTGCAGCCCAGTTCCCTGGCAAATTCCATCCCGGCCGCGCTCGTGATGGTCATTTGCGTCGAAGCGTGGATCGGGAAATCCGGCGAAAGCCTTCGAATCAGCCGGCACACGCCAGCGTCCTGAACAACGGCGGCATCTGCGCCCGCGG
>CAWFAZ010000078.1:0-7688 GCA_963813995.1 uncultured Verrucomicrobiae bacterium
ACGGAGAGTAATGCTTCGATTCTTTCCCGCAGGTTGGAATCATCGTCGCACGCCCGTTCCAGATAGGCTTCCCGTTCGGCGGGGTCTTCCAGTTTTCGCGCCGCGTCGAACACCTCTTCTTCGTGTGAAAGAGTGTCATCCATGGTTCCGCGTTGGTGGTGGTTAAACTAAATTTGCTCGCGAATTTTCTGAAATAGCCAGGCCTTCGCATAAGCCCATTGACGCTCGACGGTCCGCTCGGCCACGCCCAGGATATTCGCGACCTCCTGGTTGGTCAGTCCGCCGAAAAACTTCATGACCACAACTTTGGCCCGTTGCGGATCCTCCGCTTCCAGGCGTTCCAAAGCCTCATTAATCAAGAGCACTTTGTCGTCCGGCGTCGCCTCGGCCAGCGACAGGTCGTCAATGTCCAGCCGCACCCATCCGTGGCCATGCTTGAGCCGGGATTTGCGGCGGGCGCGTTCAATCAAAATCCGCCGCATCGCCTCGGCGGCCTCGCCAAAAAAGTGACCGCGATTCTGCCAGCGCCGGTCGCCATTGCCAAATATCCGCAGCCACGCGTCATGGACCAATGCGGTGGGTTGCAACGTTTGTCCCTCCGCTTCGCACGCCATTCGCGCCGCCGCCATGCGGCGAAGGTCGTTGTAAACCAATGGCAACAACTCCTCCGAATCACAACCATCACCCTGGGGTGACAGCAGGATTTGGGTGATCTCGTTCATAGCTTTGCAGCAGACTACCAACATCAACAGGAGTTGTCAATCTTGAAGTTCTTGAAGTGCGCGGGTTTTGCCGCTGCCTGCCTGCTTTTCCACGAAAGCTTGCCTTCGGGCGAATTACATTGTTTTCTTAAGTATTGTGATCCTCGTGCCGTCCAAAATGGGGCAACTCAACAAGCGCGCTCTCCTGGCGCGGTTGCAGGTTCTTGGCGCCGCGTCGCGGGCCGAATTGGCCAAATCCCTCGGCCTCAGCCAGCCGACCACCGGCAAAATTGTCGATGATTTGCTCCAGATCGGCCTCGTGCGGGAGTTCGATTCGGACCGACAGCGGGAGGCGGCGGCTTTGGGACGTCCGGGACGCCGGTTGAGCCTGGATGGCAGCCGCCCGCGCCTTGTGGCGGTGCAGTTGGGTGTGACGCATACCAGTCTGGCGGCCCTGCCCATCGGCACGGGCGGGGAGGATCATTGGACGGTTCAGTTCGCCACTCCCGCCAGCCCCACGCGTTGGCGGCGAGCGCTCTCCAAAGCCGCAGCGCGTCTGCCTGTCAAAGGTCTTTGGGGCGTGTTGGCCAGTGTGCCGGGCGTGGTTGATGAACAAAAAGCCGAGGTGCTTTTTTCGCCCAACTTGCATTGGACGGAAGGTTCGAGGCTGATCGGGTTTATTCGGGAAGTTTGGGATGCGCCGGTCGCGCTGGTGCAGGAGGAACGGGCGCTGGCGCTGGGTCATCAGGCTTCCGATCCGGGGCAGGAGGATTTTCTGCTGACCGATTTCGGGGATGGAGTCGGCGGCGCGGCGATTATCGGCGGAAAAATTTTCTCCCCGCCGCTGCCAATGAGCGGGGAGTTCGGACACACTCCTGTCTTGGGAAATAAACGGCCTTGCGGTTGCGGCGCGGTGGGTTGCCTGGAGACTCTGGTTTCCACTTCGGGACTGCTGCGAAGTTTCGCGGCGGCCCGGCCCGAGGCGGACGCCAATTGGCCCGCGCTGGTCCAATTTATCGCCGAGCAGGGGGTCGTTTCGTGGCTGGCCGGGGCGCTGGATGCCACCGCGTTTGCCATCGCGGGCGCGCTCAATGTGTGCGGACTGCGGCGCGTAGTGGTCACGGGCAGCCTGGAAGAATTGCCGCCGGCGGTCTTGCGGTATTTGGCTGCGGCCATCGAGCGCGGCGCGCTCTGGGCGCGATGGGGCCGCGTGGAAGTTGAGGGTGCTCCCCGGCGCCGGGCCGCCGGCTTGGCGGCGGCCGGGATGGAACGATTGGTCCTGCCCATGATCGAGTGTGAGCGCGGAACAAGAAACTTTGTCAGAAAATGAACACGATGAAAACCCTTTCTTGCGCGGGGATTTTTTGCGCAACGGCGCTGATGGCCGCCGAGCCGTCGCCCGATTACCCCTTTCAGCCGGTGCCTTTTACCGCGGTGCATTTGACAGATTCGTTTTGGGCGCCGCGCATCGAAACCAACCGCCTGACGACCATCCCGTATGCCTTCGGGAAATGCGAGGAAACGGGGCGGATGGACAATTTCATTCGCGCCGCCGCCGTGCTGCGGGGCGAGCCGCTCACCAATGCCAATCTGCCGGGCTTTCCTTTCGATGACACCGACGTCTATAAGGTCATCGAAGGCGCCTCCTACGTTTTGGCGGCGCAACCGGACCCGAATCTGCGCGCTTATCTTGACAAGGTGATCGCCGGGATCGGCGCCGCGCAGGAGCCGGATGGCTACCTTTACACCGCCCGCACCATCAACCCGCGGCATCCGCACCCATGGTCCGGCCCGGCGCGGTGGTTGCGCGAGTCGGACCAAAGCCACGAACTTTACGACGCCGGGCACTTGTTCGAGTCCGCCGCCGCGCACTATCAGGCAACCAGCCAAACCAACCTGCTCGGCATCGCCCTCAAGGAAGCCAATTTGCTCTGCGCCACCTTTGGCCCCGCAACCAACCAGCTCCATCTCTGGCCCGGCCACGAAGTGGTTGAAATGGGCCTGGTCAAACTCTATCGGATCACCGGCCAGCGGCGCTACCTGGACCTGGCGAAATACTTTATTGACGTCCGCGGCCCCGGCGGCGACCAATACCATCAATCCCACATCAAACCGGTCGAACAAACCAAAGCCGTCGGACACGCCGTGCGCGCCGGCTATCTTTACAGCGGCATGGCGGACGTCGCGGCGCTGACGGACGACCCGCGCTATCTCAGCGCCATTGACAAAATCTGGGGGAACGCCGTTGGCCAAAAATTGTATGTGACAGGAGGCATCGGCGCCGTCCCGGGAGGCGAAGCCTTCGGCGCCGATTATTTTCTGCCGAACATGAACGCCTACTGCGAAACCTGCGCGGCGGTGGCGAACGATTATTGGAACGAGCGCCTGTTCCTGCTGCATGGCGGTGGGAAATACGCCGATGTCCTCGAACGCACCCTTTACAACGGCCTGCTTTCGGGCGTGTCGCTGGATGGGAAGCTCTTCTTTTATCCCAACCCGCTCGAATCGGACGGCCGGCACGCGCGCAGCCCGTGGTTTGGCTGCGCCTGCTGCCCCGGCAACATCACCCGCTTCATCGCCTCCGTTCCAGGCTATTTTTATGCCCGGCGGGACCGGACGATTTACGTGAATCTTTTCGCGTCCGGCGTTGCGGACATCAAGCTGGACGACGGCCGCACCGTCACGCTGACCCAGGAGACGCGCTATCCCTGGGATGGCGCGATCCGGCTCACCGTCCAGCCGGACAAGCCGGGCAAATTGGCGATTCGTCTTCGCATCCCTGGCTGGGCGCGCAACGAAGCGGCGCCGGGGGGCCTGTACACTTTTATTGACAAGCTGGACGCCGGTCCGGCGCTCCGCATCAACGGCAACCCGGCGCCCATTAAACTTGAAGATGGTTACGCCGTGCTGGATCGCAAATGGAAGAAAGGCGATGTCATTCAATTAGACCTGCCCATGCCCGTCCGCCGGGTGGCGGCCAACGAGCAGGTCGAAGCCGATCGCGGCCGCGTGGCATTGCAACGCGGCCCGATTGTCTATTGCCTGGAATGGCCTGACAATCCCGGCGCCAGCGTGCGGGACGCGATCTTGCCGGACGGGGAAAAATTGACGGCTCAATTCGAGCCGGACCTGCTCAACGGCGTGGAAACCATCAAAGCGGGCCGCTTAAAGGCCATCCCCTATTATGCCTGGGCCAACCGCGGCAAGGGTGACATGGAAGTCTGGATCACCCGCCCCGCCCAATGAACCAACCCGCCATCGCCAGATTCCGCTTTACTTAGTAATCTTTATATAATAAGACTGGAACCATCAGACTGCATGATTGAATTGAAACAATACGAAATCTGGTTTGTCACCGGCAGCCAGCATCTTTACGGCCCCGCCGCCCTGGAAAAGGTCTCGGCCAACGCCCGGCAGGTTGCCGCCGCGCTCGGCGTCGCGCCCGCCATCCCCTTGAAAATCGTTTTCCGGCCTGTCATCACCAGCGCCGCCGACGCCACCGCGCTGTGCCAGCAGGCCAATGACAATCCAAAGTGCGCCGGGCTGATCACCTGGTGTCACACCTTTTCCCCGTCCAAAATGTGGATCAATGGCCTGCGCCTGCTGCAAAAGCCGTTGCTTCATTTCCATACGCAATACAATCGCGACATTCCCTGGTCCACCATTGACATGGATTTCATGAACCTGAACCAGGCGGCCCACGGGGACCGCGAGCACGGGTTCATCATGAGCCGCATGCGCCTGCAACGGAAGGTGGTCGTCGGTTTCTGGAGGGATGCCGCCGTCCAAGGCCGCATCGGGGCCTGGACCCGCGCCGCCGCCGCGTGGCACGATTGGCAGGGCGCGAAATTCTGCCGCTTCGGCGATAACATGCGCGAAGTCGCCGTGACCGAGGGCGACAAGGTGGCGGCGCAAATCCAGTTCGGCTACTCTGTCAATGGCTATGGCATGGGCAACCTTGTCAAATACGTCAACGAGGTTTCCGGGCGCGAGATCGCGGACCTGATCAAGAAATACGAGGCCGCTTACAAAATCGCGCCGAAATTGCGGGCCGGCGGGGCCATGCGCGCCTCTTTGCGCGAGGCGGCGCGAATCGAGGCGGCCCTGCGCGCGTTTCTGACCACGGCCGACTGCAAGGGATTCACCACCACCTTTGAGGATTTACACGGTTTGGCGCAATTGCCTGGCATCGCCGTGCAACGCCTCATGGCCGACGGTTACGGCTTCGGCGCGGAAGGCGATTGGAAAACTGCGGCGCTGGTGCGGGCGATGAAGGTGATGGCGGCCGGGCTTCGAGGCGGGGCATCGTTCATGGAAGACTACACCTATCACCTCGACCCCAAAGGCATGAAGGTCCTTGGCGCGCACATGCTGGAAATTTGCCCCAGCATCGCCCGCGGCCGGCCTTCGCTGGAAATACATCCGCTCGGCATCGGCGGCAAGGCCGACCCCGTGCGCCTGGTATTTGACACGCCGCCTGGCCCCGCCGTGAACGCCTCCATCATCGACATCGGCAACCGTTTTCGTCTGCTCATTAACGAAGTCAACGTGGTTCGCCCGGATAAACCGCTCCCAAAACTCCCGGTGGCGCGCGCGGTCTGGGTTTGCAAACCCGACCTGCCCACAGCCGCCGCGGCGTGGATTTACGCCGGGGGCGCCCACCATGCCGGGTTCAGCCCGGCGGTGACCACGGAAATGCTGGAGGACTTCGGCGCCATCGCGGGCATCGAAACAATTATTATTGATGACAATACCTCCTTGCGCGAGTTTGGGAAGGAATTGCGCGGCAACGAAGCGTACTACGCGCTGGCCGGGGGTTTTGTTTCCTGATTCCCACCCATGACATCCACCTTCACTCTGGGCCTTGATTACGGCACCAACTCCGTCCGCGCGCTGATTGTTGACACGGCGGACGGGCGCGAGATCGCCACCGCCGTCTGGAACTACGAACACGGCGACGCGGGCGTGATTCTGTCGCGCGACCCCAATCTGGCCCGGCAGCATCCGGCCGATTACATCAAGGGCGCGGAGTTTTCGATCCGGCGCGCGCTGGCCGCCGCACGGAAAAGCGTGCGCGGCTTCAAGCCGGAGCAGATTGCCGGCATCGGGGTGGACACCACGGGCAGCACGCCCTTGCCCGTCGATGGACGCGGCCAGCCGCTGGCGTTTGACCGGCGTTTTGCCCGCAATCCGGCGGCCATGGCCTGGTTGTGGAAGGATCACACGGGGGTGGCGGAGGCGGCGGAAATCACCGCGCTGGCCGGAAAAATCCGTCCCCAGTACCTCGCCAAATGCGGCGGCACTTACTCCAGCGAATGGTTTTTCAGCAAAATCCTCCATTGCCTGCGCACCAGCCCCGAAGTCTTCGACGCCTCCGCCTCGTGGGTCGAGCTGGCCAACTACGTCCCGGCGGCGCTGACCGGAACGGAAGCGCCGGAAAAGCTGACGGCGGGCATTTGCGCTGCCGGCCACAAGGCCATGTACAACGAGAGTTGGGGCGGCTATCCGGATGCCGGGTTCCTGTCGCGGCTTTCGCCAAAACTGGTGCCCTTGCGCCGGCGCCTCTGCTCCAAGGCGCGCGACGTCAGCGTCAAGGCCGGCGGACTTGCCAAACAATGGGCCCGGCGCACGGGATTGCGCGAGGGCATTCCGGTCGCGGTCGGCGCCTTCGACGCGCATCTCGGCGCCATCGGCGCCGGAATCGCTCCCGGCACACTGGTCAAAATCATTGGCACCAGCACGTGCGACATCGCCGTCTGGCCCTTGACAGAAAAACTGGCGGACATTCCGGGTCTGTGCGGCATTGTTGGCGGCAGTGTGCTGCCGGACTGTTACGGGCTGGAGGCGGGACAGTCGGCGGTGGGCGATATTTTCAACTGGTTTGTCAATTACATCCAGCCCGGCGGCAAAAAGGCCGGTTCGCACGAGGCGCTGACCCGGGCCGCGGCCAAACTGCGTCCGGGCGAGTCCGGTTTGATCGCGCTGGATTGGAACAATGGCAACCGCACCGTGCTGGTGGACCAGCGCCTGACCGGTCTGCTTCTCGGACAGACCCTTTACACCACGCCGGCGGAGATTTACCGGGCGTTGATCGAGGCCACCGCTTTCGGCGCGCTGGCGATCATCAACCGGTTCGAGGAATACGGCGTGGCAATCCGGCAGGTGGTCAATTGCGGCGGCATCGCGGAAAAGAATCCGCTGGTCATGCAGATTTACGCGGACGTGACGGGCCGGCCCATGAAGGTGTCGCGCTCCGCGCAAACGTGCGCGCTGGGCGCGGCCGTGGCCGCCGCGGTGGTGGCTGGCGCTCATCGTGATTTCGCCCCGGCCATTCGCGCGATGACGGGATTGAAGCCGCGCGCCTTCGCGCCCAATCCCAAAGCCCACGCGGTTTACCGCGATTTGTATTCGCTTTACAGCAAGTTGCACGACGCCTTCGGCAAGGCGGAATGGCAGGGAAACGTCCATCCTGTCATGAAACAATTGATTGACCTGCGCAATCGGGCGCGTTCCTGACCCTGGCGAACATGTTGGAACCACTCAAAAAGGCCGTGTGCCAAGCCAACCTGGATCTGGTCAGGGAGGGCCTGGTGATTCAAACCTGGGGCAACGCCAGCGGCATCGACCGCGCGCGGGGGCTGGTGGTTATCAAGCCTTCCGGCGTTTCCTACGCCGGGATGAAACCGGCCCACATGGTCGTTGTGGAGCTGGAGACCGGGAAGGTGGTCGAAGGTCCATTCAAGCCCAGTTCCGATACGGCGACTCATCTCGCGCTTTTCCGCGCGTTTGGCGGCATCGGCGGCATCGTGCATACGCACAGTCTTTATGCCACCGCCTGGGCGCAGGCCGGCCGGCCCATTCCGGCGTTGGGCACAACGCACGCGGATTATTTTCACGGCGGGATTCCCTGCACCCGCCCGCTCACCGCGCCGGAAATCAAGAAAGACTACGAATTGAACACGGGCCGCGTGATCATCGAGCGATTCA
>CAWFAZ010000079.1:0-495331 GCA_963813995.1 uncultured Verrucomicrobiae bacterium
AGATTTCGGCTGGCAACACAGCGGCAACAGGTGGCAACATGTTGCTGGATTCAGTCAGGTTCCGGCACTCCGACTGGCAGTTTTTCAGAACTTTCGTCAGTCCGCCATAACCGCTGCGGCGACGGCGGAAGCCTTTAGCATATAGAATTTGGCATTTTCCTTCAACTCTTCGCGTTAACGATAACGTTGACTTGGTCCTGGCATTGCCACTGGCGCATTTGTGGGTGGACATCCAATACCGGCCTGAAGGGGAGGTGGAGGTGTCAGAGGAAGGGGAAGCCGAATCGACAAAGCCGACGTATACTCGATTTGCAACTGCCGGGCCATATTCGCAATCCTGCTCCGACCCGCTCCTCTCCGTAAGCTCGAAAATAGGCAAAGCTATGGTACGACCCCTTTGACATTCTTCAGCGAGAACCCTTCGATGAATACCAACGCCGTAATGGGTGACCCTTTCACTGACCCTTTCACGCCTTCCACTTCCATGAAGATACATCATCCAATTATACTGTAGCCGACTCCGCTGTCTCCAATCTGGCTATCTTCCTGCGGCTGAAACGTCCCGTGAAGAAAGCCAGCGCCGGCGCAATGCCGGTCAGTAAAATCAGGAGTACGGCATCTGCGACCGATTCCGGCGGGTCTTTAGGAAATCCTGCGGTCGCCAACGTAGCTACCAAGACAACAAGAAATGCAATCGAACCAGCCCAAACTCCGACTCTGCTGAGACGAAATGCCTGACGAACTGTGCGCTGAAAAGGGCAAAGAGCCGCAGAAACAAGAGCAGCCACACCAGAAGTCGGAGCGAGCAGCGTCCATGTGATCCCGCAAACCGCCGCGAAGGAGCCGGCCGGGTCAACCGAGGCTAGCGTGATGATTGAATAGTGCATGGGGGTGAAGTCGGCTAGCCGTAACTGCACGGCAGGGGTCAGTTCCTAGCATGTCAACATTTTGTTCAGTATCACGTCAAGAACATACTGCGCCCAATCAACCGTGTCAAGCACCAATGCGGCATTGCTAGGAACTGACCCCTTCAGGCAAAGCTATGGTACGACCCCTTTGACAGTATCACGTCAAGAACATACTGCGCCCAATCAGGCGTGTCAACCACCAATGCGGCATTGCTAGGAACTGACCCCTGCTATGGGGAGAATTGTCAAGCGCGTCCGAAAATCCTGTCTTTTTATTAAAAGCTTCTTCTCTTTTTTCTTCTTTCTCTTTGTCTTTCTGCCGCTTTTTTGTTGGATCGTCTCCTCTGGTGGAGCGCCGGTCAATTGACCTGGCTTAACCTGCTATCCGTACAACCGCGAGGCGTACACTTTATCGTTTCCAAGTCCAGAGGAGCGCGCGGACACCATACTTTAAAACGGGCCATCAAAGGCCCAGGGGTCAGTTCGGTTCCGCTACGCTCCAAAATGTGTGGCGGCAAAATCATTCGTTCAGTCATTCCTCAGGCGCTGGGCAACGGCTGGAGTTTCAGTCCCAGGTCTTCGGCTTGACAGCGTCCGGTGCGCACCCGCCACCAGTCCACCGCAAAGGTCCGCGCCAGGGCGATGATGAGCTTCTTGCGCCGCGACGGGCTGGTCTTGTGGTCCAGCAGGGCCGTCCGCCACTTCTGGACGGGGCGATAGCCGGGCTGGAAAACCATCAGACGCCAGGCGCCTTCCACCAGCACCGGCCGCAAGCGCCGGTTGCCGTGCTTGTTGATGGCGCCTTGAAAGCGCCGCTGGCTGGAGGTGTCCTCCCGGGGACACAGCCCGGTGTAGCTGGCCACTTGTCGCCGGTTCTTGAACCGGTTCCAATCGGCCACTTCGCGCTCCAGGATTTCGCTCGTCATCTGGCCCAGTCCCACCGGCAACCCGGCCGGCGCGGCTGTCTCCAGTTCCCTGGTCCGGGTGTGCAACTCCACTTCCACTGCCGCCAGCAACCGGCGCAAGGGTTCCAGCAAATTGACCACGATGGCCGGCATCTCCAGCAGCGTCCTTTGCCAGGCCGCTTCCCGCCACCATTCCCCTTGCAGATGTCCGCCGTAATAGAGGGCATGACTGCGCCCCTGCGCGGCCAGCCGTTGCCTGGCCTGTTGCAGACTCTCCCGCTGCCGCGACAAACTGCGTTTCTGCTCCTGCGCCTCGCTGGGAACGCGCACGACACAAAACGCCTCGTGATTGCCGCTGACGTAGCGATCCAGGCACAAGGCCATGGCCAGGGCGTCGCGCTTGTCCGTCTTGACCTTCTTGCTGTATTCGTCCCAGTCCCGTGGCCGGATGACGTAATTGGTCACTCCCATCTTCTCCAGCCGGCGATGCAAGGTGTAACCGAAGGGACCGGCCTCATAACAGGTGAAGACTTTCTCGGCCAGGGTCAGTTGCCTGGCGCACCACAGCAGGAAATCCGCGGGCTTGAAACGTTGCGGCGGCTGGGGCGTGCCACCGTCGATCACGCGCACGACCACGTAAAGGCCCAGATGCACGTCCACGCCCAGTTTGATCGTCTTGGCTTTGCGCGCAGCGGCTTTTATGGGGCCACGAGCGGGTGTTTGGGGTTGCGGTTGCAGTTGCTTTTTGCTATTAACTTTCTTGTTAGATATAATCATAGGGCGTCAGGTGTAGCGGATTTTCCCTCACCTGACGACCCCATGTTAACTTCACGAACACCCTCTTTCAGGCAGAGCAAAGTCCGGTTTGAACTCACCCTATTTTGCCTGCCGTCGGACAAAAAGCATGGATTGACCGGATTCTCAATTGGTGGTCAAATCGAAATTGTGGGATAACGGCTCTTGCGGCCTTCAAACCAATTTGCCAGTCGATGACGGGTTCTTGGCCGCGTCCGCAAGAGGATCAAAGCCTGGAGAATTATATGAAACGAACGTTGCGCATCCTTTCACGCCTGCTGCTGCTCCTGGCCGCCCCGGCAGCGCTGCAAGCCCAATCAGGCTCAGGTGATGATTTCGATTACACCATAAATGCCGGAGATACGAACACCATCACTATCACGGAATACACAGGAACTAACTCGGTAGTGACCATTCCAACCAACATCAACAACCTGCTGGTCACTGGAATCGTTAACGGCAATACTGGTGATCCTCTTGTCTTCGGGATCAGTCTGACCAGCGTCACGATTCCCGACAGCGTCACCAGCATCGGGATGTATGCATTCTGGGAGTGCACCAACCTGACCAGCGTCACGATCCCCAACAGCGTCACCAATATCGGAATGAATGCGTTCGAATTCTGCCCGCTGACCAACGTTACGATTCCCGACAGCGTCACCAGCGTCGGCCAAGCTGCGTTCTATGCAGACACTAAGCTGACAACTGCCAACATCGGCACCAGCGTCACCACCATCGGAGCGTTGGCGTTCTGTCACTGCACCAACCTGACCAGCGTCACGATTCCCGCCAGCGTCACCAACATCGGGCAGGATGCGTTCGAAAACTGCACCAGCCTGATGAGTGTCTATTTCACGGGCAACGCTCCCACAGTTGGTTCCGCTGTGTTCGCGGGTGACAACAACGTGACGCTCTATTATTGGCTTGGCACCACGGGATGGAGTTCCCCTTTTGCCGGTCGTCCGGCAGACGGGCAAAACCCATTCAGTTACATGACAAATGCAGGTGGCACGACCATCACGATCACCAATTGCACCGCGCTTGGCGGCACTCTGATCATTCCAACCACCATCAACGGCTTGACGGTCACCAGCATCGGGGCGAATGTGTTCGAGAATCTTACCAGCCTCAGCAGTATTATCATTCCCGGCAGCGTCACCAGCATCGGGGTGGGTGCGTTAGGGGGTTGCACGAATCTGACCATCGTCTTTTTTTTGGGCAACGCTCCCACCGTTGGATCCGCTGTGTTCGCAGGTGACAACAACGCGACGGTCTATTATGTGACTGGCGCAACTGGCTGGAGTTCCCCTTTTGCCGGTTTTCCAGCCGTGCAGACATCGCCACAAATCCAATTTAATTACACGACAAGTGCCGGAGCCATCACCATCACCCGTTACACCGGGCCTGGCGGGGCTGTTTTCATTCCCCCCCTCATCAACGGCCTGCCGGTCACCATTATTGGGTCTTCTCTCGGGTCCGGGGCGTTCGAGGGATGCACCAACCTGACCAGCGTCACAATTTGCAACGGGGTCACCAACATCGGGCTGTCTGCGTTCGAGGCATGTACCAGGCTGACCAGCGTCACGATTCCCGACAGTGTCACCACCATCGGAGGGCAAGCGTTCGATTTCTGCGGTGGCCTGACCAACGTGACAATTCCCAACAGCGTCACCAGCATCGGGATGTATGCGTTCTCTGGCTGCACCAACCTGACCAGCGTCATGATTCCCAACAGCGTCACCGGCATCGGGTGGTGGGCGTTCGATGGCTGCATCAGACTGACCAGCATCACGATCGAAAACGGCGTCACCAGCATCGGGCCGGGTGCGTTCTACTACTGTACCAACCTGAACAGCGTCACAATTCCCAACAGCGTCACTACCATCGGGGTGGAAGCGTTCGCTGGCTGCTCCGGCCTGACCAACGTGACGATTCCCAACAGCGTCACCAGCCTAGGGGGTACTGCGTTCTGGGACTGCACCAGCTTGACAGCCATAACGGTGGCTACAAATAATTCGTTTTATAGCAGTGTGAACGGGGTATTGTTTGACAAAGGCCAGGACACACTCATTGAATATCCGGGCGGATTGGGGGGAAGTTACACGATTCCCAACAGCGTCACCAGCATCGGGGTGTATGCGTTCTCTGACTGCACCAGCCTGACCAGCGTCTATTTCACGGGCAACGCTCCCACCGCTGATTCGTCTGTGTTCTATGATGACAACAACGTAACGGTCTATTATTTGCCTGGCACCACCGGCTGGGGTGGATTTTCCTCCAATGCTGGAGTGCCATCTGTGCTGTGGAATCCGCTGATTCAGGCAAGCGGTGCTAATTTTGGCGTGCAGAGCAATCAATTTGGATTCACCATAACCAACGGCACAACCACGAATATCCCCATTGCGGTGGAAGCCTGCACCAATCTGGCCAGCCCAGTTTGGACTCCGCTGACGAACGTCAATCTCACCAACGGCTTGTTCCACTTCAGTGATCCGCAGTGGACGAATTACCGTACCCGTTACTACGGCATCGGCTTTCCATGAGACGGCAGCGGCCCACCGTGCGCCATTGGCACGGCTTGTCAAAGGGGTCGTACCATGGCTTTGATTCTGCCTTTCACTGACCTTTCAAGCGGCGTTCTTCGATGGCGGTCATGACGGCAATCTACGGAGAAGAAGCGCGCAAGTCAACAGGGTGATCCATGAGCGCGGCAACGATTTGTCCGAGGGCGATTCCGCCGTCGTTGGGCGGAATGCGCTGATGCCAGTATGGCCGGAATCCTTCCTGTTCCAACCGGGCGGCCGTCTTTTCGGTGAGATAGCGATTTTGGAAACAGCCGCCCGAAAGCGCCACCTGGGGTTGCCCAACCCGCCGCGCCACCGCGACGATGACTTCGGCGAGCGTGTTGTGAAATCTCGCCGAGATCAATCCAACGGGAAGATGGCGCTTCATGTCTGACAATATGTCCTTTACCATGGGGCGCCAGTCCACGATTAGCATGGATTCGCCACCGGACGCATCTTGACACGGCGACCCTGGGATGGGAGAAACCTCTCTCCCTGGCGGGCCGTTATCAAGCAACTCATTCCCGTAGGAGACGACGTAAGGAGTCTCAAATCTCCTCGAAGACAAGGCCTTGATCAGAGACTCCTTACGTCGTCTCCTACTTTCTAAACGGGCTGCCAGCCCTCTCCCCACTTCGTGGGGCGAGGGGACAGGCAATTCCTGACTTGGCAGCGCCGAAATGCGCCCGTCGCCAACCGTCTGCTCCTTGCAAACCAACTCAAACGAATACGTTTCATCCGTCCCGATATTGTCAATGCTAAACTCTAGTTCCATCGCCGCCTGTCCCTCAAACCGGACGATCTGCCGGATTCCCAGCAGCGCCGCCACGGCATCAAACAACCGCCCCACGCTGGACGTGAGCGGCGAGTTGATCCCACCTTTTAACATGGCCGCCAAACCCGGCAGTTCGTCTGCGGCAAAGGACTGCAGCGGCGACGACTCGCGCGCGGCCAGCGCGTCTTCGCCAAACACCTCGTAGATCATCCCCAGCATTGCCCGGCGCGGTTCCTTGACCGCCTGTTCGCCGCCGGGCAATCGGAACTGGCGA
Organism: uncultured Verrucomicrobiae bacterium; assembly: GCA_963813995.1. Classification (GTDB taxonomy): domain Bacteria; phylum Verrucomicrobiota; class Verrucomicrobiia; order Limisphaerales; family Palsa-1400; genus DASRLE01. The sequence continues at coordinate 6,222 of CAWFAZ010000079.1, forward strand.
AAATGGGCCACGCGCCGGCACGCCTTTTCAGTCAACAAAAAAAATTCCCCGCCCCAGACGGTCCCGTCCAACCCGTGGCCCGTGCCGTCCCAGGAAACACCGAGCAGCGGCGGAGCAAGTTCGTTTTCGGCGGCGCAGGCGAGGACATGCGCGATGTGATGCTGCACGGAAACGCCCCGCCAGCCGGTCTTCCGGTCGACAAGGCTTCTGGCGAATTGGGTCGAAAGGTAGTCTGGATGCCCGTCGCTGGCGATCAACCGGGGTTCGGCTTCATAGAGCCGCTCGAAATCGTTGATGACGCCGAGAAAAGCCTCGTAGGACTGCACGGTTTCGAGGTCGCCGATGTGCTGGCTGACAAACACCTGCGGCCCGATCGCCAGCGCCACTGTGTTTTTCAAATGTGCGCCCACCGCCAAAATCGGCGAGGCGGAGTCAAGCGCGGTTGCGGGCCTTCCGGCTGTCAATCGCACGGGCAGGGGCGCATAACCGCGCGCCCGCCGCAATACCTGCTCGCGTCCCAGCACCACGCGCACGACGGAATCATCCACATGCCGGACAATGGGCCGGTTATGAACCAGGAACACGTCCGCGATGTTGCGGAGCCTTTGCAGGGCCTCCCGTTCGTCAATGCATATAGGTTCATCGCTCAGATTGCCGCTGGTCGCCACCACAGGAAATTTCAACTCGAACATCAACAAATGGTGCAACGGCGAATAGGGAAGCATCACGCCCAGGTTCGGATTGCCCGGAGCAACCGCCGACGCCCGCGCCTCGATCCTTTGCAGCAACACGATGGGAGATTCGGGCGATGCCAGCAGGCGCGCTTCCGTGTCCGACACGCGACAATCCGCGCCAACAGCGTTCAGCGACGGATACATCAAGGCCAGCGGTTTTTCCTCGCGCTGCTTGCGTTCGCGCAGGCGCCGCACCGCGTCTTCGTTGCGCGCATCGGCCATCAACTGGAAGCCGCCGATGCCTTTGAGCGCCAGAATTTTTCCCTCGCGGACGGTTTTCACCGCCTGCAACAAGGCTTCATGATGCGAGGCGAGCACGGCCCCGGCGGCGTCCCACAATTCCAGATGCGGACCGCACTTGGGACAGGCATTCGGCTGGGCGTGGAAGCGGCGGTTTGCGGGGTCGCGGTATTCCTGCTCGCATTCCGGGCACATGACGAACTGTTTCATCGAGGTGTTGGGGCGATCGTAGGGGAGCGACTCCACAATCGAGAAGCGCGGCCCGCAATTGGTGCAGTTGGTGAACGGATACAGATGCCGCCGGTTCCGCGGATCAAAAATCTCACCCAGGCAATCGGGGCATGTGGCGAGGTCCGGTATGATGATCGCGGTCCTGCCGCCGCCGGTTTCGCTGGGCCGGATTTCAAAGCCCGCGTAACCCGCCGCATCCAGCCACCAAGATTCCAGGCTCTGGATGAAACTGCGCGGCGGCTTCTCCGTCCGCAGGCGCAACAGGAATTGATCGAGGCTGGCGCGCGGGCCTTCCGCTTCAATGAAAACGCCCTGGCTGGAATTGTTGACCCACCCGGCCAGACCGAGTTCCGCCGCGAGGCGATGCACAAACGGCCGAAAACCAACCCCCTGCACCGCGCCGCGCACGGCAATTTTCAAGCGCGTTGTTGGCGGCGCATTCAAGCAAGTCATCCAGATGGAGCCTGTCCTCAAAGCAGCCGTTTTGCAATTGCTATTCCGGCTCCGGCTGTTGTTCGTGAATGCGTTTTGGTTTTGTCAGGACCAATAGCACTCCAATCCAGAGGAGCAAGGTCAACGTGAGCAAGGGAACGACCCACGCGGGCAGCAGGCGGTGAAATTCGGCAAGGCTCACTTCGCGTCTGGCCGCCAGCCACACTTCCAATCGCAGATTCAGCACCACCAGAATCACTCCGAAATCCAAAGTCAGACGCCTGATCCCCGCCCGCACTGCCGCCGTCCCCGTCCGGCCCCGGAAGTCAAAGAAATGCCAAACGCCCAGCACCACCATTATCCCGGCAAGGATTCCGACCGAGACCTGGTCACGCGCCGTCCACGCCACGTAAATCAGCCACGAAAAAAGTCCCAGATACAGGCCGATAACCACGGCAACGCGTGTCCCCAACGTCAGCGGCGTTCCGGCTGTCTGGGGAATCCCGGCTTCTTCCTCGCTCTGCCGGCGGATGGCCAGGACTTGCCGGCCCATCACTATGAAGAACGTGGCAAAGGTGGCAACGTAGAACCACCAAAAGCCCGCCATCACGGCAAAGAATGTTGGGTCACTCCACTGGAAGTGGCTCCTCAAAGCCCGCATGGCCTGTTGCCCCGGCAGGCACCATGCCAGCACGAAAGCCCAGCAACTAACAAAAGCAATTGTTTTGACCCGGCGTTCGCGGGCGGTCGGCGCAGCCCGAACAATTAACCAATTTGCCATGATGCCGCCAGCGATCCCGATAAAGGGCGCCAGGGGAACCAGCCAGGCGGCCAGAAAACCCGACTTGGCCGCCGCCGTTCCTTTCCCCGCCATGCCGGCGCCCACCGTTGCCGCAGGACCGGCCGGCAATGCCGCAAGCACCGCCCCGGAAAAGGCCTCCCCCGGCGCAGTCCGGCTCAATGTGGTTTCCACGAAAGCCTGAACTTCCTCCTGCAATAGTTTGCGGCCGCGCGAGAGCCGTTGCTTGACGGCGTCCTCGGACAACTCCAATTCCGCCGCCACGGACTCGATGGATTGGTGTTCGCGATAAAAAAGGATGAACGGTTCCCGGTAGAGTTCGGGGATTTTTTCCAACGATCGCCACAGAATCGCCTCCTCCTCCCGGCTGATGGCTTGATCTGATGGAAGCGCGTCGCGCGACGGCGAATCGGGCATGGCTTCCAGGGGCGCGGCGTCATGCACCGGCTCGCGGCCCTCCCGCTCCAGGCTTTTGTGAATCCGGTTCCGGACGATGCCACAGAGCCAGGCGCGGAGTTTGTCCGGCTCGCGCAGGAACCGGAGGTTTTTCCACGCGGTAATGAATGTTTCCTGGGCCACGTCCTCGCTCTGGCCGAGACGGCCGATGCGGCTGTAGGCCAGCGAGCAAATCAGTATCTGATAGCGCGACACGATCCGGTTGAAGGCGTCCCGGTCGCCGGCCAGGGTGCGCGAGACCAGTTCCGCATCGCTGTATTCCGCTGCTGTCATTGTTCTGTAATTCATCATACTGCTAAAGATGTCCCGCCAGAAGCCAAAGAGGTGACAAAAAATCGCATCCGGCTGACCCGGCCTTGCAAAAAACAGTGGCATTTTGTCGCGGAATGGGCCATTATTACGCCCGTGAAAAAACTTCTCTTGAATGATGTGCCGATTTTTGCGGGGCTTAATGACAGAGCCATGCAGATCTTTTTGGAGCAGGCCAAACAAATAGTGGTCCCCGCCGGCGAGGTGATCGCACGGGAAGGGGAAACCAATGAATGCATGTTTCTGATCGAGACCGGCGAGGTGTCCATCATCAAGAAATTTGACACGCCGAACCCCGTCAAACTGGCGACGCTTGGGCCGGGGGAATGCTTTGGCGAAATGTGCATCCTGGAAACGCAGCCCCGTTCCGCCACGGCGCAAGCCGTCGGCCAGGCCACGGTGGTCAGCGTCGCCACCTCCGCCTTTTTCCAGCTTTACCAGAAGGCGCCCGAACAATACTGCATCGTTCTCCTAAACCTCGCCCGCGATCTCTCGCGCCGGCTGCGCCGTCTGGGTGAGGCCTTCGCCGCCCGCGATTAGGCCGTCATGGCAGGGTCCGCCGCAGAACTGCCCAGACATTTTCCGCCACAATTTTATGGCCTTCCGGCGTGGGATGAATCCCGTCGGGCAAATTTAAATCCGGCTTGCCCGCCACCCCCTCCAACAGGAACGGGATCAACGCGGCGTGGTTCTTCGTCGCAAGCTCGGGATAGATTTTGTTGAAAGCGTCCACATACTCAAATCCCATGTTCGGCGGCATTTTCATTCCGGCGATGACGAGCTTTATCGCCGGGTATTTTTGGCGGAAGCGATCCATGATGGCCTGCAAATTGGTCCTGGTGGCGGCCACCGGCAAACCCCGCAACCCGTCGTTGCCGCCCAGCTCCAACAACAACACATCGGCCTTGCGCCGGAGCAGCCAATCGACGCGCTGCAAACCATCGGCGGTCGTGTCGCCGCTGACGCCCGCGTTGAGCACCTTGAATTTCAGTCCGGCGGCATCGATCTTCTTTTGCAGCAGGGCGGGCCAGGCTTGATCGGGATCGACCCCGTATCCGGCGGAGAGACTGTCGCCAAGAACCAGAATGGTTTTGCGCGCGGCGGCGGTGTCGGCGGCGGCCGGGGCCGGGGCGGACAAAAGGAGCGCGGCCAGGAGCAATAAGAAGCGTTTGCCGGACAAAAGCATGAAAGCCATGATTGACGATCTTTGGGGAAATGTCTCTCAAGAAAAATGACTAATGTCCAAATCCTAATGACGAATGAATATCCAAATGACCCAATGACGAAAAAGCGACCCGGCCAACCGATTCGTCATTAGGGCTTCGACATTCGTCATTCCTCGATTAGGATTAGGATTAAGATTAGGAGCTTAATGAACCCTTCACACATCACGGCAGGTCCGGCCATATTGGAAGTCAAACATCTGACCAAGGAGTACGCCAGCGGCGGCGGCGTCCTCACGGTTGTCAAAGATATTACCTTCTCGATCCCCGCCGGATCAACCCGCGCCATTATGGGGCCTTCCGGCAGCGGCAAGACAACACTGCTCGGTTTGTGCGCGGGGCTGGATCAGCCGACGTCGGGCGAAGTGCGCCTGGATGGCGTCCATCTTGGGGCGCTGGATGAAGACGGGCGCGCCGGGGTGCGCAATGAGAGCGTGGGGTTCGTCTTTCAAAGTTTCCAACTCATTCCCACCCTGACCGCGCTGGAGAATGTCATGGTGCCGCTGGAATTGCGCGGAGAGGCGGGCGCGGCGGACCGGGCGCGTGACTTGCTGGGACGGGTCGGGCTGGACGGGCGATTCTCGCATTATCCGGCGCAACTTTCGGGAGGCGAACAGCAACGGGTGGGGCTGGCGCGCGCTTTTATCAACCGGCCGAAGGTTCTTTTCGCGGACGAACCGACCGGGAATCTTGACGCGGAGACGGGGCGGCTGGTCATCGAGAATTTATTCGCCTTAAACGCGGCCTTTGGCACCGCGCTGATGATCGTGACCCACGACGCGGAACTGGCCGGGCGCGCGGAGCGTGTCATCCGGCTCAAAGGAGGGACGGTCGTTGACGAGACGTGAAATCCTTCCTCAAACATCTGTTGTCCGCCTGGACGTGGCGCATGGCCTGGCGCGACAGCCGCACCAACCGCGGGCGGCTGTTATTATTTTCATCATCCATTGTGCTCGGAGTGGCGGCGCTGGCGGCCATCGGGTCGCTGGGAAAAAACCTGGAACGCGCCGTCAAGGAACAGGCCAAAACACTGCTGGGGGCCGATCTGGCCCTCTCGTCGCGCCAGCCTTTTTCAGGCGCGGAAGAACAGTTGTTGACAAGCCTGGGCGGACGGCAGGCGCGGGAAATCTCCTTTTCGTCGATGATTTATTTTCCAAGCGGAGGCGGCACTCGTCTGGTCCAGGTGCGCGCGTTGGGCGGCCCATTTCCCTTTTATGGCCGGCTGGAAACCGAACCGGCCGCGGCGGCGGAGCAATTCCGCCTCGGGCAGGGGGCGTTGGCGGAGGAGAATCTGCTGATACAATTCGGGGCGAAGGCCGGCGATAACATCCGGCTGGGCAAGCTGACTTTGCCGGTGATCGGCGTCTTGAAAAAGGTCCCGGGCGAAAGCGCCGCGCTGGCGGTTATTGCGCCGCGCGTCTATCTGCCGATGAGCGGCCTTGCGCAAACCGGATTGCTCAACGGGGGCGGGCTGGCCCGATACAGGGTATTCTTCCAATTCCCGCCCGGCGCCGACGCCGGGAAAATAGTCGCGGCCAATCAGGCGCGGCTGGATCACTTCCGCCTCGGCGTTGAGACGGTCGAAACCCGCCAGCGCGAGCTTGGACGGGCCATGGACAATCTTTATCACTTCCTGAATCTCAGCGGGCTGGCGGCCCTGCTGCTGGGCGGGATCGGGGTGGCCAGCGCGATTCATGTGCATGTCAAACAAAAACTTGGAACGGTGGCGATCCTGCGCTGCCTCGGCGGCTCCATCGGGCAAACCTTTGCCATTTATGCGGGACAGGGGATGGCCCTGGGGCTGGCGGGTGCGCTGGGCGGTTCGGCCCTGGGTGTGGCCGCGCAAGCGGCGGTGCCGGGCGCCGTGGCCGATTTTATTCCGTTCACTTTTCAATTTCAAACCTCGTGGCCGGCGGTTGGGCGCGCGGCGGGAGTGGGTTTTGGCCTGTGCCTGCTCTTCGCGCTGCTGCCGTTGCTGGAGGTTCGCCGCGTCCCGCCGCTGGCCGCGCTGCGCCGCGCTTACGAAAGTCCGGGGGTTCGCCGCGACCCGCTGCGCTGGCTGGCTGGAGGCTGCCTTGCCGCGGGCATTGCCGCCTTCGCCCTCGGGCAGGGGCGCGACTGGCGGATCGGCCTCGGATTCTGCGGCGGTTTGGCGGCCGCGTTCGCCGTGCTGGCGGGGACGGCAAAAGTTCTGGTCTTCCTGGTGCGAAGATTCCTGAGTCCGACGCTGCCATTCACGTTGCGCCAGGGACTGGCCAATTTGCACCGGCCCAACAACCGGACAATGTTGCTGCTGCTTTCGCTGGGGCTGGGCGTCTTTCTTATCGTGAGCATCCAAATGCTCCAGCACACGCTGGCCACTGAATTGATCGTCTCGGGCGGAACCAACCAGCCCAACGCCGTGTTGTTCGACATTCAACCCGGTCAAAAGAAAGCCGCCGCTGCATTGGTCCGGTCCATGCATTTGCCGGTGCTGGATGAATTGCCCATCGTGACGATGCGCCTGAGTTCGATCAAAGGCCGCGGCATCGAATCGCTTCTGGCTGACAAGCAAAGCCACATTCCCTCCTGGGTCTTGCGCCGGGAATACCGCAGCACCTACACCGATCACTTGCGCGCCGCCGAAAAAGTGATCGCGGGCCGCTGGATCGGGCAGGCGGCCCATTCGAACGGACCCGCGCCGATTTCCGTGGAAAAGGACATTGCCAGGGATTTGCAGGTCGGGCTGGGCGACGAAATTGTGTTTGACGTTCAAGGCGCGCCGGTGACGGGGCGCGTGGCGAGCCTGCGGGAGGTCAACTGGAGGCGGGTGCAGCCGAACTTTTTTGTGCTCTTTCCGCCAGGCGTTTTGGAAAGCGCGCCCCACATGAACGTGCTGGTCACGCGCGTGGCCTCCAGCGCGCAATCCGCCCTGCTGCAACGCGCTGTGGTCCGGGCTTTCCCGAACGTTTCGGTGATTGACTTGACGCTCATCCTGCAAACATTGGACGCGATCCTGGGCAAAGTTTCGTTTGTCATACAATTCATGGCGCTCTTTACGGTGCTGACCGGCATCCTTGTTTTGGCCGGCGCGCTGGTCAGCGGGCATTTCCAGCGCGTGCAGGAGAGTGTGCTTTTGAGGACGCTGGGGGCATCGCGCCGCCAAATCCATCGCATCCTTGCCGTTGAATATCTGAGCCTGGGCTTGCTGGCGGCGGCGACGGGAAGTTTGCTGGCGCTGGCGGCGGTGTGGGCATTGGCGGCGTTTGTTTTTCACGTACATTTTGTGCCGATGGCGGCGCCGTTGCTGTGCGCGTTGGTGGCGACGCCGGCCCTGACTGCGGGCCTCGGCCTGCTGATGAGCCGCGGCATCCTCAGCCAGCCTCCTTTGGTCACCCTGAGAAACGAGGAGGGCTGATCGGTCTGCGCCTGCGCACAATGTCTGCTGTGCAAGTTTCTCCTTTCGTTTCCAAAACGTTACTCGCAAGAGGTGAAGTCAATTCTATTTATTCTCCGAGCGCCCATGCTCGCGCATGATCTCGTCAACAACATCCTGATCGAGGTGCATGCTTGTGTGCTGCAACTGCCCGACTGTCTCAACGAAATCCAAAAGATTCGCTTTGGCTGCGTCCGCCACAATTCCAAGCGTGCCCTTGACATTCAATAATTCCCGCAGCGCAACACGCCGCGCGACTTTGTCATCCAGTAAAACCAAATCCGCGTGTATTTCCCTGGCGAGAGCCAACGCCTGACGCTCCCCAAAGTCCAACCCGTCGAATCGACCGGGTATCGACGCTGGCGTCGCCACGGTGACCCACGCCGGCGGGTTTGTCGCCCAATTCGAGATTTGGACGGGAGCGGCGGCGTGGCTTAATTCCATTAAAACCGCTGGCGGTATGAACACTTTCCCATAAAGTTTTTCCAGGATGGTTTCCTGACCCACCAGAATGAGGTAATGAAGGGGCGTCGTGTCCGAGACAACAACAGCCATAAGTTAGGCCCCAATGTCGCGCTTAAATTCATCAGCGTCGTAATTCAGAAACACGCCGCGCTGCCGAAAGAAAGCCTCACCCGTCCAGTGATTGAGCCCCAGTAATTCAAACGCCCTGCCGCGAGAAATTATTCCAGCCGTGCATGCGCCAATGACAAGGCCCTCCAAAACACTGCGGGCCCGGCTCTCCGGGTCGCGCGGCAGGAGTTGCGCAATCGACTCAGGAATTTCCACGTTCATGTTACTATCTTACATTAAATCGGTTTTCACTCAAGATCAAAATCTCCGGGTGGGTTTCCGCCAATCCCTTTAATCCAACGTGAGATTGACACGGTCTTCACCTTTGAAATTGGCCTCGATTGGTTTTGGAGCAGTGATGAACAATCTGTCGGCCGTCACCTTTCCCGATTTCAACAGGCAACCTTCAACCTGATTGGCCCGGTCCTGCATTAACTGCCGAAAGTCGTCGCTGGTAATCTCGATCTTTTGCAAAAGCTGTTCTTCCATGCCGGCCAGATCGCTTTGCGCGACAACGACCGGCGCGGGTGAGCCCGGCTTCCTGGATTCCACAGGCGGCGCCTCAACGACCCCGCCCCGGCGCGCCAGGAAAACCATGCGCGATGCTCCATGTTCAAATGGCGACCTGGCCGGAGGCGGCAAATTCTTGACGACATGAACGGTGGCCGGGGTTGGTTTTTGGGGAGGCGCGGAGGCGCCCGGCGTTTGATTGGTTCCCGGCGGCCGGTAAGCGCCAAAGGCATTGCTGTAAGCCCTGGCCACCAGCCGTTCATAATCGCCCGGCTCCAGCTTGAGTTCATCCACGGCGACGGGAGGTTTGCCGGCATCGGTCATTTCCTTGATGAAGAGCGCCTTGATTTGCCGCTGGAGTTTGGCGCGGGCCATTTCTTCGCGGTCCTTCGCCGGATCGACGGAGCCGTTAATCTCCAAACTTAACTCGGGCCGCTCGTAAAGGGCTTTGGCCAGCGTGTTCAGTTTGTTGGTTTCCGTCGCGGGGATGTCCGCCTGGCCGGGATCGAAGGCGACAAAGCTCAATTCGTCCCCGGCGCCGAACATCGCGCCCAGCAACGAAAACGGCGAAGTGGCCGCCTTGACGATGAGGTTCTCGACCACTCCCCAAATGATCGGCCCAAGTTTGAATTTGGGATCGTCCAACCGCCCTTGCACTGGAACGTCCAGCTCGATGCGGCCATTGCGGTCCTTGAGCAGCGCAATGGCCAGCTTGACGGGCAGCTTTGTTGCGTTGGTGTTGTTGTTTTTGGCGCCGAGCGTGAGTTGATCGATGAAAATGTTGTTCCCGGCATTCAGAGCCTTCTGCTTGATCTGATAATGCAGGGCCAGGGAAAGCTTGCCCTTCTCCAGCGGCCGGCCCGCAAATTTTTCCGTGTAGGGACTGAACGCGGTCAGCCCGGTGTTGGTAAAGGCAATGGAGATGTCCGCAAACAGGTTGTCCGGCATGGGATTGATTGTGCCGGTCACGCTGAAGGGCGAAAACTGATCGACTTTCCCTTTCACATCCAGCACGGACGGTGTCTGCGCCAGGGAAGAAATATCCTTGACGCTGCCGCTGGATTCCTGAACTGCAAAGGCGCAATTTGGCTCGATGGACCGGTCGGCAAAATGGAGCGAGGCATTTTCAAAGACAAACGCGCCGAGCGTCAGATTCAGGGCGGCGTTGGTTGGCGGCGGTAAGTTGGTTTCCGCCGGGACAGCCTTTTTTTCCGGCAGGATGGTCAGGAGATTCAGGCGATGATCCGGGCCGATGATCACACTGGTGTCCGGGCGGGAAAACTTGATCTGGCCGATTTGGAATTTGTCCGGTTGCAAAGCCACGTTGATGCCGGTGATGTCGAGCGAATCCCATTTGGCCAGGTCGTTGAACAGCACTTCATCGGTCACGGCAAAATCCCGCACTGAAACATCGCCGGCGAAGCTGACGAAGGGAGCACCCTGCCCCGCGGGCGCATAATGGGCGTGGCCGTTGACATTGAGCATGCCGCGCGTGATTGCCACTTTGACCTGCTCATCGAGATAGGGCTGCACGGCGCGCAGATCAAGGTTGGTCACGCCAATTTGCAAATCCGCCGAAGGGGGGATGAGCGTGGCGGCGCCGTCTGCGCCGATCAAGCCGGTTTCCTGCAAGCGCAGGGAAAGCGCCACCGTGACCGGCGCGTTGCTGAGGTTGGAAACATTCTTCAAGTTGAAACCGAGCTGGTCGATATTGAACGTCGCGGGCTTGGGCGGCTTCCTGTCCTGAGCCTTGATGGCATAATTGTCGAAGGCGATTTCGTCGATCTTGACTGTCCAGGGCGGGCCGGCGGCCGGGGCGGAATGGGATGGGGCCGCCTTGGGCTGCGGGACCAGATTGGAAAGAAAATTGATGGTTCCGTCCTGGTTCTGGCGGACCAATATCGAGCCTCCGCTCGATTTGATCTGGCCGATCTTCGCCGTGCGCCGGGCCACACTTGCCTCCACTTGCTTGATGGAGAGCGAGGGGATCGTCAAAACATCCTCGCCCGTGTCCGGGGTTTTGAGTTGGAACCGGCTCAACGTCATGACCGCATTCGAAACCTCCAGGTCGAGCGCATTGGTCGCGGAGTCATAACGATATTCCGCCGCGGCATCAATCTGGCCGCCGGCGATTTCAAAGAGCGCGTAGTCCTGGCTGTAGGGCTTGTACTTGTTGAGCTTAAATCCGCTGAGCCGGATTGTGCCGGCCGCACGGAGCGGATTGACGGTGATATTCCCCGTCCAGCCAATACTTTCGCCGGAATCGCCGGTGGCGACGATCTCGTGAGGACTGCTCCGGTCGCGCAGCGTGGTGAAATCCGTGAGATTGACGTTAATGGGCTGGTAGCGGAGTTTGAAGGGGCTTTTCCGCGTGAGATCGTCAAAGGCAACCGCGCCATTGGTGATGCGGAGATGATACACAATGACGGGCGGCGGCGGTTGAGGTGTTTGGGGCGCGGGCGCGGGCGATGGGTTGCTGATCAGATTGGCGAAGTTAAACGTGCCGTCCTTGAGATAAGTGATCTGCGCGAAGGGATCCTGCAACGAGATTTCATCAAAGACCCAGGCTCCCTTGAAGATCGAGGAGAGCTGGAAATTGACGTAAAACTCGCCGAACGAACTGAACACATCGCCATTGGTTTCCTTCAAGGAAAAGCCGTCAATGGTCAATGAAAGCGCGTAAGGGTTGAACTTGACGCGCTCGATGGCGACCTGCCTTTTGGTCAGCGCCGGCAGTCGTTTGAGCATCTGCGATTTAACAATGGCCGGCACGACGAAGAACCCTGCGACGGTATAGAGGAACACCGCGACCCCAAGCGCGGTCAGCCATTTTGTCCGCTTCGACATTTTAGACGTGGCATCGGTTGTCATAATTTTTTGGGCTGGCTGGATGTTAGAAAAGCCGTCTTAAAAGGCAATTAAATTCCCAATCCCGGTTTTATGTTGCTTGGCGATTTTGGGCAGCGGGTGCATGATGGGGCGGATCGGTTGATAAGCGGTGAAGCCTGCGTAACATGGTTGACACACAAGATATGGACGGCCTCCCTCCGGCCATCCCCGCGCGCTCCAAACGGCAGGCGATGGATTGGAGCCTGGTCCTGGCCAGCCAGGGCATCGCCGCCATTATCAACCGGGCGGAAACGGGCTGGGAATTGATTATTGACGCGCCGGAATATGAGCGGGCCAAAGCCGTTCTCGCCCAATACCAAATTGAGAACCGGGGCTGGCGGTGGCGGCGGGAGTTGCCGGGGACGGGCGTTGTTTTTCACTGGGGCGGCGCGCTTTGGGCGCTGGGGATGGCGGCCTTTTATTATTGGAGCATGGTTCGCTTTCCGAGGTTGAAGAGCGCCGGGATGGTGGACAGCCAGGCGGTGTTGCACGGTCAATGGTGGCGGTTGTTCACCGCGGTCACTTTGCACGAGAACCTGCCTCACCTCATCAGCAATGCGGCGACCGGGTTTCTGTTGCTTGGCCTGGCGATGGCGCGTTATGGGCCCGGCCTGGCGGTGCTGGCCGCGTTCCTGGCCGGGGCGGCCGGGAATTATGCGAGCGTGATGATTGACCCGGCCGCTCATGAAAGCCTGGGCGCTTCCGGAATGGTGACGGGCGCCCTGGGTTTGATCACGGTGCAATCCTTCGCGCCGTGGCGCAAACATCGGGCCGCCGCGTCATTTCTTCCGCGCGCCGTGGCGGCGGGTGTGCTCATCCTTGTGTTGATTGGCTTCAGCCCGGGAACGGATACGGTCGCTCATGTCGGCGGATTCCTGGCTGGCGCGGCATTGGGGCTGGCGCTGGGTTGGGTGCGTCCCGCCGCGCTGCAACGAGAGGCGCCCAACGTGGCAGGCGGCATCGTGCTCGGGGCCTTGGTGCTGGCAACATGGCTGCTCGCCCGGGGTGGATAACCCATCGTGGCGGGTGCTGGCAAACTGGCGCGTTGCCTGTTGGCCACAGCCGGCCCTACGGCGGCAAAACATGCGTCGCCGGAAGAATCAGGCAGGCGGGAGGTGTTAGACAATTCTCCATGTTGTAGCTTGTTGAAAACGACCTCTGCGGGTCAACAGGACAGAGCGGGAGCACGCCAGCGCCCCGCCCCAGATAGGGCTGGATATCGCTCCCTTGGGGGATGGCGGTTCCCACCTGCCCCTGCTCCAATGCCCACTGCTGTTTTGCCGCGTCAATCATTCGCAGGTTGTCGATGCACATGTTGGTTTGAGACGTTGTGCGCGCGCGTACGAAGTTGGGAATGGCGATCGCCGCCAAAAGCCCAATAATAGCCACCACAATCATTATCTCAACCAATGTAAACCCCTTCCTGCCCCATTTCATGGTTTGCATAATTCTGCCTTTCTGTCCCGGCGGCTGTGAACCATGCAAAAGGCGCTTATATAATAGGACAATAGTTGTTCACGAATTGCCTTCTGCAAAACCGTAAAGACTCGATTTATAGCAGGGACCACGCCACAATTGTAAGCCCCGCCGTTTGCGAACGCAATGCGCATGTTTTTCCCAACTCCAGGCGGACCAGTATTCACGCAAGTTGTTGATGTTTAATGTCTTATATATGCGCCCCCTCTTTCCGTTCGCCGGGCATGAACCAAAGGGCAGCGCAAACGAGGCCCGCCCAAGCTGCCAAAAGTGCCCCAATCCGGAACATTTTGTCCCTATACACCAGTGTCACTTCATGCCTGCCCGCCGGCACTTCCACAGCTTGAAAAGCATAATTGGCACGCCACAATGGCACAGCCTTTCCGTCCACCCGCGCCTTCCAATTATGGTAGTAAGCTTGGGAAATGAAGACCATGGCCGGACCGGGCGCCTCAACCTGGATGGTTTCTTTGCTGGCGCCGAATTGTTTGCCGATGATTCGCGCGGCCGGTTCCCGCTTCGCCGTCACCCGCGATTTGGCCTCGGTCGGCAGATAGACAACCTTGCGGAAATCCACATTGGTTTGCCCTATCGCGCTGAACGCGGTTTGGTCTCCGGCAAAAACCGGCTCCTGTCCGGCGGTCACGATCGGCAGACAGGTCGCGCGCGGCATCCAATCGAAGATTTTGCCCGGGGCGATGGTTTGCGAAACGCACAGAAAATCTTCCAGCCTCGCCAACTCCGCGCCGCTGCGCCCATCCAGCAGCCAGAGGACTTTGTCGGTTTCCCGCAAATAAAGCGAGAAAAACCCGTCCACTTTGGGGAGATTATCCAGGAGATTGCAATCGCTCAAAAACACCGCCCGCTGCAACAGAAAAGTGGTCTTCACATCCCTGGCCGGCTGGTAATAAATGTGGCGCGCCGAAAAAGACGATATCATCAGCCGGGATTCCGCCAGGTTTGGTTCCGGGTTGAGTTTGTCAAACATTTGTCCAAAGCCCGGTTCGTAAACCGAAGCGTCCACTGCCGGGTTCTGCCAGGGCATCGCGGTGACCAAATCAAGCCAGCAGACCACTGGCAGCAGCAAAACACTCCAACGGCGTTGCGCCGGCCGCGCGGCAAAAAAATAAACCGCCCACAAAAACACCGCCAAAAAACCCAGGCGCAACAGCGCGTTGCCCAGCGTGGCCGGCCACGAACTGCCTGCCGCGGGATAATGCCGGGCCAACCACAAAATCATCCCAACCAGAATGACGATCCCGCCGCCGCACACCATTTCCGCCCGCCAAAAACGCGCCGCGCCGCGCGGCCAATTCTCGTAATGACTCACGGCGAACGCCGCCAACAACGGCAGGAGCGCCGATGTGATAATGACAAACTTGATTGGAAAACGAAAAAGTCCCAGGAAAGGGAACAATCGCCTCAACCAGAAGTAAAGGAAACCATGGTCGCCCAGCGCCAGGACCAGGCTGGCCGCCACAAACCCGCCGATCAGCCAAACCCGCCAAACTCTCCGCCGCCACAAAGCCACCACCGCCAAAAACACAACTCCGATTCCCACATAGTACGACTGGGTCCAATACTGGTTGAATTGCACCGCCATTCCCTGCCACTCCGAAGTCTGGAACATCGGCGCCAAAAAATTCCCCCAACCCCACGCCGGCATGGCCCACTTCGACGTGGCATAATTGGAATTCCGGTTGCAATAAAGCGCGAAATCGGCCGAGGGCAGCCATTGCGCCGCCGCCAGGCAGACCGCCAGAAGTCCCATCATAAAAAAGCGCCGCGCCAAAACCCGGGCCGGCATCTCTCCCCTGCCGCACTCCATCAGGCCGATAACCAGCAAAATCAACCACGTAAAAAAAATCGATTCCGGTCCGCCGGCCAGGACCTGCATGGCCGCCGCCAGCGCCGCCAGGACCAGTTTTCGCCCGCCCGCCTTCCATCCCGCCTCAGTCAACAAGATGACCCAGGGCATCCAGGCGAAAGTGGCAATATGGCTCGGCCACATCAGGAAATTCAGCGCCAGGCCGTTGAAGGCAAAAACCACCCCGGCCAGCGCCGCGCCCGCCTGCGAACCCGTCCAGCGCGCCGCCAGGAAATACATCCCCATTCCGCCCAGGAAAAGATGCAACAGACAAAAAAACGGCAACGCCCACGTCAGCGGCAGCAGCAGGTAAATGAGCGAAAGCGGATAAAGCGCCAGCGTGTTGAACTGGGCCAGAAACGGGAGACCGCAGCAATTCAGCGGATTCCACCACGGCAATTCCCCCTTCCAAAAACACTGCCGCTGAAAAAACGCGACCGGATAGCTGAAAATGCCAAAATCCCGCACCACGAAAGTGTCCAACCCGAGCAACACATTCCAAAAAGGGATAAAAATAAGAGCCGCCAGGACCAGGGCAAAGCGGCGCGGGGCGCACCAATCGCCACAAGCTCCCGCCGCGCGAGGCACGTCCGCCGATTTCATGGCCGGGGGGTCATTCACTGCAACGGCATCTTACTCCAACTCCAACTCCTAATCCCAATCCTAATCAATGCCAATCAATAACGAGCAGGGTCACCGCCTGGCGCGGGAGGTCGAATTTGAAGTTCGCCCTGCCGTTTTCCACGCGGACTTTTTCCGGCGGGCCAAGCATGGCAAGCTGTCCGGCCTTTTCCAGTTCGGAGAATTGTTTGGCCGGGAGCAGCGGCGGCGAACCCATCCGCAGCCATGCCTCGTAGGAATTGCTGTGCCGGGCGTCAATGCGATAGTGGGTCATCTTTGCATCGCCATTGGCGAACGGCAGGTTGTCCAGCGCCAGGTCCACCTGCGCGTCCGGGCCGGGCACATCGTCGTCGTGATAATGCCAGATCAGCACGGCAAGCTTGGTTTTGTCGAGGCTGGCGAGCGCGGACACATCGGGACGGCCGCGCACGCCGGATTTGAGAATTGTTTGCGCATCAAGTCTCGCGCTGCTCGCCACGGCGATGCGCTGGCCGCTCATTTTGGCGAACATCCGGAAAACATTCAGGACCGGCAAATCAATGCCGGCGCTGGCAAGCTGCCGGAAGCCGGCGAACGGCGGCTGGTCTTCAAATTCAAACGCCCAGGTCAGCGCGCCTTCGAGATTCACGCCGTGTTGCTGCGCAAGCTCATATTCGCGCGGGAAACTCGCCGCCGTGTAGCTGGAATACATCGTGCCGTTGCGATAGGCGTCGCGCGGTTCGCGGCACGCGGCGCAACCTTCGGGATCGGATTCGCCGATGACGACGGGCAATTTTTTGAATTCAGGAAATGACGCAATAACGGCAAAGGCATCGTCAATGTTTTTGAACTGGCTGGCCAGGCCCATGCGGACGTGGCCGTTGGTGAACACCGGATAGCCCTTGGCGTGGAAGGACACAAAGTCCAGCGGCGAACCGATCTTGCCGCTGACGCCATTCGTGCCGCGGGCGCAATGCAGCAGAAATTCACGCAAAAATCCTCCGCCCGGCCCGCCCGCTGTTTCCGGCCCGCCGACGCGCGCGGTCGTCAGCGCGCGCCGGACGCCGTCCACCGCATAATCGTAAAGCTTGAAATAATCCGCGCGGGAGCCGTGCCAGTAAAAGATGTTCGGCTCGTTCCAGACTTCCCAATACCATTTTTCCACTTCCGCCCTGCCATATCTTTCCACGCAATGCCTGGCCCATTGATACGAAAGCTCGCCCCACTTGGCGTAATCTTTGGGCGGATACGATTGTCCGGCGTCGGCGGGCGCGCGTTCGTTCACCGGCGGATGGTGCGGATAATCCTGCGGATGCGTCGTGAGCGCCTCCGGCATGAAGCCGATTTGGACATAAGGTTTGAGGCCGCGTTGGAGCCAGGCATCGAAAATCTGATCGTTGATTGTCCAGTCATAAACTGGCTGGCCGTTCGCATCTTCCTTGTAGGCGCTGGTCGAACCCCATTTCAACGCATACGAACCATCGCCGCTGGTGAGCAGATGATGCGCGCGAAAATAAACCTGCGGTCCGCCGAGCCTGCCGAGTTCAGACAACAATTTTTTGCCGTCCTTCATGCAGGCGTAGTTCGGTTCGTCCGCGCCGAAGAAACGCCAGATCGGCGTCAATTCTCCGACCGGCTTGGCGGCGTCCACCGTGATGCTGACGGGGAAAAAAGCGTTGGCGGCCGGGCCGGCAAAGGCAAATGGCGTGGACAAAAGAGCGGCTAAAAAGCGGGTGAGTTGGAGATGGCGCATGATGCTGTTAATATGGGCCATCGTATCGAATGGCCGGTCCGGATACAAAGGGGAAAACATTCTGGGCGCATCGCAATTTTTGGACACTTGTCAGCGCCGCCGGAGATCAAACCCCGATCTGCCGGGGGGAATGTCTAATGCCGAAATCCTAATGACCAATCAATGCTCAAATGACCCAATGACGAAAAGGCGCCCCGGCCAACCGATTCGTCATTCGGGCTTCGTCATTCCTTGGTCATTCGTGCTTGGACATTGGACATTCATCCGGCTAGGTTCTCTTATGGCGCAGGAATTCGATACGATTGGCATCATCGCGGGCAACCGCTCGCTGCCGCTGGTCTTTGCCCGGCAGGCAAGGGCTTCGGGCGTCAAGCGGCTCGTGGCCGTTGCCTTCGCAAACGAAACCTCTCCCGAACTGGCGGCGTTGGTGGATGACATTGTCTGGCTCAAGGTGGGCCAGCTTTCGAAGATGATCTCGGCCTTGAAGGAGCGGCGGGTCGGTTGCTGCGTCATGCTGGGACAAATCGCGCCGAGGAATTTGTTCGATGTCCGCCCGGATTTTCGCGCCGTGGCCCTGCTCATGAAGTTGAAGGAAAAAAACGCGCATTCGATCTTCGGCGCCCTGGCGGAGGAGTTGAAGAAGGAAGGGATTGAGTTGATCGAACCGGTGCGCTGGCTGCGGCCGCTTATGCCGGAGACCGGCTTTTGTTTGGGACCGGCATTGAGCGGGGAGCAAAAGGCGGATGTGGCCCTGGGTTTGCGCATCGCCAAGGAGGTTTCCCGGCTGGAAATCGGGCAGACGGTGGTGGTCAAGGAGGGCGCGGTGCTGGCGGTGGAAGGGTTTGAAGGGACGGATAATTGTTTGCGGCGGGGCGGGTCGCTGGCCGGGAGCAGCGGTGGCGCGGTGGCGGTAAAAGTGGCCAGGGACAAGCATGATTTGCGATTTGACATTCCGTGCATTGGAGCGGGCACGCTGGAAACCTGCCGGGAGGCAAGAATCGCGGTGCTCGCCTTCGAATCAGGCAAGACATTGCTGATGGACCGGGAATTAGTGGAGACGCTGGCCAAAAAACACAAAATCAGCGTGGCGGCTTGTTGAGCGCGGGGACGTCAATTCTGATGTCGCCAAAGACTTGCCAAGCAGTTAGAATCCACTCGCACAAATGGAAACGAATAATGAAATGGCTGCTCCGGTTGCCACTGAACCTCAAGAGCCAGAGGGGTTGGACAGCGACGCACTTGATTTGGGTGCGTTCCCAATCGACAGCCTGATGATTCGAACCGAGACTCGCTCGGTGTTTGAAATCGTCCGTAGAATTGATTCAGGCCAGTATATCATGGCGACGGATTTTCAAAGGGATTTTGTTTGGGAGAATTGGCGTCAGAGCAAACTAATCGAGTCCGCTATCTTGCGAATCCCACTTCCGGTGTTTTATCTGGCGGAGACACTTGCCGGGAAGATCGTGGTGGTTGATGGGTTGCAGCGACTCACCACCTTTCATCGCTTTCTGAAGGGTGAGTTTGCGCTTGAGGGGTTGGCCTTTGCCAAGGATTTGGAGGGGAAGAAATTCAAGGACTTGGCGGCGAGCATGCAGAACCGGATCGAGGATACGCCCCTGACGCTCTACCTCATTGATGCAAAAGTTCCCGAGGACGCGAAATATGAAATATTCGAAAGGGTGAACAGTGGTATTCCGCTGACGCGGCAACAAATGCGGAACTGCCTCTTCGTTGGAGAAGCAACCCGGTGGCTTGGTCGGATGGCAAAGGATGAACAGTTCCTTCTAACGACTCAATGTGGGCTCAACAGCAAAACCATGCGCGATCGGGAATGCATCAACCGCTTCGCGGGGTTCTACCTTTATGGCTACGAGCGTTACGATGGGCGAATGGAGAATTTCTTGAACGAAACGTTGCGTCGGATGAACCGCACACTGAAATCTGGCGACTATGACAATCTCTCTGTTAAATTCCGCCACACTATGGAAGCCAATAAACAAATCTTCGGACGGCACGCGTTCAGGAAGACCCTGGCCAATCCTTTGAATCCTTGGGGCAGAAGCGTGATTAACGTTGCGCTGTTCGATGTGTTCTCAACCCTCCTTGCCGATATTCCGGCCGAAGCCATCAGGGCGAAAACAGCGGCCATTTGCAAAGCGAGCTCGGCGCTGCTTGAACGCCCGGTATTCGATGAGGCGATTAGTCGTTCAACGAACTCGACCCGGAATGTTCGCTATAGGTTCACTCTAGCCAAAGAAATGCTCCAGAAGGCCCTCGCATGATCTCATCAATACAGTTGGAGCATTTCAAATGCTTCGCCTGCTTAAGGCTTCCTTTTGCGCCGCTGACACTTTTAACGGGGCTCAATTCCGCCGGGAAGTCGAGCGTGATTCAGCCATTAGTGCTCCTCCACCAGACAATGATGGACAGGGGAAGTTCGAAGTCTCTCGTGCTGAATGGGCCGCTCCTGCGTCTGGGTCGATTTATAGATGTCGTGGATGAGGTGCATGGGCGTGATTCATTCGCTATTAGTGTCGCTGCGAACGAAACCTCAATCCGCTGGCTATTCCGTTCAGCTTCAAGGGACTCTAACGTGGCCAATGTCTCCGAACGGGCGGTGACAGTCGGCGGGCGCCCGTTACCAGACTCCGATTTTGATGAGAGACGCTTCTTTCCCCGCTTTTTGATTCCACAGGAAGCACGGCGACAAAGCTTGGAAAAGATCGAGGAATGGTTGGCTGGCTTGATTTATCTTTCCACGGAACGCATTGGACCGCGTGAAACCTACCTAGCTGATTCAGGTTTCTCGTCTTCAAGCAGCTCCGGCATTGGCGACATGCTGAGGGAGACTCACCCTATCGGTGCAGGGTTCCCAAACAAAGTCCAATTGGGTAGTGGAGGGCAATTGACACCGTGGTTTCTAATTCAACACGGAGAACAGCAGGTTCACCCTTCACTTTGCCTTGAGGCTACAACAACCCTGGCTCGGCAAGTCGAAGCACGCTTGGCTGATTTTTTTCCAGGTGCTGGCTTGGAATTGAAGATGAGCGAGGGGACTGATGTGGTCACGCTTCGAATTCGGACAAGCCTCGGCGGTCGGTTTTACCGTCCGCACAATGTGGGATATGGGCTGACGAACATCCTTCCCGTTTTGGCGGCGTGCTTGGCTGCATCACCGGGCCTGCCCGTGATTATCGAGAATCCCGAAGCTCATCTACATCCCGCCGCCCAAGCAAAGATGGGGCAGTTCGCCGCACAGGTGGCTGCCACCGGAGTTCAGGTAATCCTGGAATCACATAGCGACCATGTTTTGAACGGTATCCGCAGGGCTGTTAAAGAGCACGTTTTGCCGCCGGAGTCCGTGGCGATCCATTACTTCCAGCGAAGTGGCCAGGAAAGCGAACCTGAATCACAGGTTGTCTCTCCCGTTCTTAACGAGGCCGGGGTTATTGACCATTGGCCAAAGGGATTTTTTGACCAATTTGACCGTGATCTTGAGGCGCTGACTGATTGGGGTCACACTTCATGAGCCGGTTTTTGTTCAACGACGCCTCTTTACACGGACAGTTTTCCTCCCTCGCGCAGTTTCTTTCAGCTCTGGCGCTGGTCTTTCGGATGCGAGACGCGATGCAGAAATCGGGATTTCGTTTGGAAGTCAATCATCGCGTAGCGGAACAAGCGACAATCAGCGAGCAAACGCTACGTCAAGTCATGGGCAAAGTTGACAACACGGAGAACAAGCGCCGCGTTTTGTCGTGGCTCGACAAAGACGGACCCTTCTGGGACGACACGCCAACTCATTCTGCTGACGAGTACTTTGATTGCGAGGGTGCCATAGTAACCGAGACGGCATTAGCCGAAGCGTGCTGCTTGATGGCGCAATCCACGGCAGCGGCGGTGATCACCCTGACGCCTTCAAGGTTCACCAAACATCCGCTCGAAGTATTCTGGCGCTGTCGCGCCGACGGCGATCGGAGTTGGCAAATACCAAATTTCTTTTCGGAAATTTCCCTCGTCGAGCACTTACGGCAAATTCAAAGGCCACCGACTACTTGGCAACAGGTCCTTGATTGGACAGAATCGAACTGCCCGTCTTTGTTGCTTTCACCTGATATTTTGTCCCAATTGCCCACCACCTTTTATCCGAACGTAGCCCAGCGTGCTCAGGCTCTTTTCAAAGCCCTGCATGAAATCAATTCTGCCCTTCAGGACGGCAACAAACCGCGGTTTGACGAATTGCGCCGCTTGTGGATGGAGGGCGACAAGGCTCGGATGACAGACTCATCCGATAGGGAAAAGGCCGAATTCGTTAACGAAATGAAATTCAAGAACCCTCTGACCGAACGGGTCATTTCTTGCACATGGCACGCGAAAATTAAGACGCCTCAGTTCCGAATTCATTTCGAATGGCCAAAGCAAAATCCCAAGGACGCTCTGTTCATTGGCTATTTTGGACCGAAGCTCACCAAGCGTTAAGCTGGAGGTTATCAGCAGTAGCGTTGCGGGAGGACGGTTCGCGGTTGACGGTTCGAGAATTGAAGGGTTGTGCTCGAACGGGAATTGGTGGAGACGCTGGCCAAAAAACACAAAATCAGCGTGGCGGCTTGCTGAACTCTGGATTGTGGGAATCAGTTTTCCGTGGCAAGCAAAACCCCTTCCTTAAACACAGTTTGAAAAAAATGATCCTGGCTCGCCTGCTTCTCCGCCAGCCGGCCCGGCGAGATGGGCAATAAAGTGAATGCGGGACGCGGCCATACCGGGCGCATCGCCCGACGCCACTGCCGCGCCGCCTCCAACTGCCGCTCCGCGCCGTCGGCAACGATGCACAAGTCCACGTCGCTGTCCGGCCGCGCCTCCCCGCGCGCGTGGGAGCCGAACAGGTAAACCGCCCGCAACGGCAACACGCGATCCATCGCCTCAAGACACCGCGCCAGCGTTTGACGCTGGCTTTGCAATTCTGCCGGCAGGTTGTCCAAGAGCAATTTCACGCGGTTCAATTTAAGGCTTCCCTGCCTCATCGGCAAGCGGATACCGGGAAATGGAGGGCGGCGGCAGCCTCGCGGGGGGGACGGTTCGCGGTTGACGATTCGAGAATTGTTGAGAATTGAGGGGTTGTGCTCAAACAGGAATTGGTGTTCAATCATCGGGCCGATGAATACAACGCATCCATTCACAACGACGGCTTTTGATGTGCCGGGTTACCGGACAGTCAAGAATTTTGGGGTGGTCCGGGGGATCGTGGTGCGGTCGCGGTCGGTGGTGGGCAATTTCGGCGCGAGTATTCAGAGCTTCTTCGGCGGGAATATCACCATTTACACCGAATTGTGCGAACAGACGCGGGACGACGCGTTTCGGGACATGATCATACACGCCAACCAGTTGAATGCCAACGCGGTGATAGGGGTGCGGTACGACGCCACGGAACTGGCGCCCGGCATAACGGAAGTGTTGTGCTATGGCACGGCGGTGCAGGTGGAGCCGGTGGCGCCCGGTTCCGGGCCACCAAGCCAGACGCCTCCGTAAGGAGCACAGCTTTTTATGTCAGGACACAGCCGATGGGCAAAGGTAAAACATTTTAAAGGGGGGATTGACGCCAAGCGCGCGAAGATATTCGCGAAGTTAAGCAAGGAAATCAGCATTGCGGCCAGGCTGGCCGGAGGGGATGCGGCGATGAATCCCCGTTTGCGGATGGTGTTGTTGAAATGCCGCGCGGCCAACATGCCCAATGACAACATCGAGCGCGCCATCAAGCGCGGCGCCGGCGGAGGCGAAGCCATCGAGTACACCGACCTCCATTACGAAGTGTTCGGCCCGCATGGCGTGGCCATCCTGGTTGAATTGAGCACGGACAATAAAAATCGCACCGCCGCGGAAATCCGCAGCCTGCTGGCCAAAAACGGCGGGACCATTGCCACGGCCGGTTCGGTCACCCGGCTTTTTCAGCGCAAGGGGCAGATCATTGTGTTGCGCGAAGCGGCCGGCGAAGATCAATTGATGGAGCTGGCGCTGGAGGCGGGCGCGGAAGATTTCAGGAGCGACGCAGAGGGTTTCGAGATATTGACCGATCCCGCGCGCCTGGAAGCGGTGCATAAGGTGATCGAAGGCAAGGGAATCAAAGCCGCCGGAGCCGAGGTGACGTGGCTGCCGGTCAGCACGGTGCCGTTGAGCGACCCGAAGGCGGCCGGGGAAACCAGCCGCTTGATCGATCTGTTGGAGGAGCACGACGATGTCAAAGACGTTTACTCCAACGCGGAATTCCCGGCATGATATGGGTGCCGGTGACATTTTATCACTTGGCCAGGCCATTGTAATCCCGCAAGATATTGCCAGATCCAGACCCCCTTACGCCTTTGGCCTTGGCTGCGTTCGGTTATGACGGTGATCGTGGAAAAGTGATCTCCATTACTTGTTTATGATTGTGTCGATGACGGCCCATGTCGCAATGACACTGGCTGCCGTCGTCAAGGCACCGTACCGGGAATAGATTTCGGACGTCTGTTTGCTGGCCTCCTGGATATTGTGGTTGGGATTCGAAATCTGAGGAACAGACGCATTACGGATGGCAAACCATTTTGTATTCGAAAATTGCTGAAGCGCCATGCCGACCATCGCGTCGCCCATGTCGCATACTTGGCCCAATCCTTGGAGTTTGTAATAATTAGTTGAGTCATCGAAACCGAAGAAATCAGTTGTGACAATCGTATCCTGTGAAGAAGCCCAAATTTTGGGTGTCTGGCGGGCATTGGGGATACGAGCGGCGTTGATTTTGGTGAGCGCTGGGGTGATTAAAGCCAGGCAGGCGGAGGGCAAATAGGCGGTTTCGAAAATCGCAGCATGCCAGGGCTTAGTCTTGAATTGAGTGGTGCAGTCAAATCTGACCAGCCCAGCAATCACGACATCCCCCAAGGCAACCTCTTTTCCTATTCCACCGCCCGTACCCGTGGTGATGAATAGTTTGGGCTGAATGGTCTGCGCGATTTCAGCCATCAGTTGGCGGACAGGCGTGGCAGGTCCGTCGTAGTCGAGGTGCAGCCCCGATTTGAATACAAGCACACGAGCGCCACCAATAACGCATGGGAAGTAAAGACCAAGACTGTGGTAAAAGCGCGCCATATCGGCCACTTTTGAATTAAACGGCGCATTCGCACCCGTGACCAATGGAATATAAGCGGCAACATTATGCCGATATTCATACCAATCCGATGTCGTGTAACCGGGTGTGAAAAGCGCGGCCAAGGCGGCTGCTTCGGCAGATGTCCAGGTTAGAACAACCGCATCATATCCACGAAATCTTGAAAGATCGTCAGTTTCCGCTGGCGCCGGGTGGAGAGGGGCGGGTGTCGGGGCGCGTCCTGACGGCCAGGGAACAGGACTTGGCAGGCGATCACTGGCCTTCGGCACGCGCGCACCCTTGACACCGGCGGATTTGAAGCGAGCTTGCGGCTCCTCCGGGTTGTAGTTGAGAACCAAGTCCGCAAGATTAACAATTCTTGCCATAAAGTTTCATTTCTGCATCCAACTATTAAGCCAATCCACGACCCCAACAGCGCTTCGTTATTTATGAAAATGGCCAAAAGCCAGCGCCCCAGCCTTGACGGTAGTTTTGGTGATCGCGGCCTCCAAAGCAGGACCCAAACCATCTTGAGCCTTTAATGGCGGGCGCACACCGGAACCTGCCTCTCGGGTGAGTTCCGAAACAGTCGTTCCTAAGGCATAAGCTAGTTTCAACAGACTGAGAAAAGTCACGTTCCGAGTGCCCCTTTCTACATCGCAGATGTACGTGCGGTGCAGGCCGGACTCCTCTCCCAAGGCCATCTGGCTCATCCTCCGGCTCTCACGAACCCTACGGACAGCTTTTCCCAGAATTGTAAGTTCCACATTCACAGGGAATTGAGGGGAAATGGGAAAACGCGCCACATTGGGCTGCGGAAGCGCCCTTTCACCCTCCGCTCCCGCAGCGAAGTCTGTTTTCTGGCGACTGGCCGAGTTTACCATGCACTACCGTTGATATCGCTGTCGGCTGGCCATAGGGAACAAAATCCTACGACCGGAAGTTTCTTATTGCCCGCTTCGCTTAAACCATTGATTCTCAAGACGCCTCCACAAGAGCCGAGGCCCAAATTTAATTCGTCGCATTTTCATCGTTTCCCGTCATCATCTGAATAGAGAGATGACCCGACGACGTTACGCCGGCTTTCATCTTTTTATCACGGAATGCCGACGACGCGGTAGAATCGTTGCGCTGCCGTTATCGTGTCAGTCCAGGAGGTGCTGGTTGTATAGCCCAAAGTCTGCCAGTTCTTGGCCAGCGGGCCTCTGTAGTCAATCCGAAAATTGACAGCGTTGCTAAGGGTCCAGTTAAGAACCACTGACCCACTTTGCTCCTGGATGTATAAATCGGTCAGAAAAGGAGGAGACGTGGAGCCACTGTTGGCACTGTTGGTGAAGTAGCTGGCATAGTACATGCGCTGCACCGTGTTGGTATAGGGCAAATCAGTTGGGTAGAGCACGTTGTTCCCCAGCAAAAGAACCTGTGCTGCCACTCCGATTCCCGGAACCAGCCAGTAATAGTACTGATTCGTGTTTATATCCAGAAGCAGCGGAGGATCGCTCACGACGGAGACTGTGTAGCTTTCAATTTCATGGACCCGCAACGCAGGAACTGCGCCAATCTCAGGCAAGACCAGGGTTCCGAAGGCGTCCACGGAGGCGCTATAACTATAATAGTTGCTGACAGCGATTATCTCGAAATAAATGGATAACCAATCAAGGGAGCCGCTCCACGTTTGGCCAAATTGGACGGTGGAAGGAATATCAACCGTAGGCGGGACAAATACTGCCCATTCCGTTACAGGCACATCCTCCGGCGCGTCGAGACCGTAACATAGCCGGCCCGAATTGGTGCCGGAATCTGTAAATCCGTAGTATAGCCACCCGATTTGATTCGTTGGTTCCAGTGTGTCCTGCTCCGCGTAAGTGGCGTCAGGGAACTGCCCGCTATTAGCTCCGTCTTCCGGCGCAATGATATCGGTGCGGAGAACGGTTTCGTAGGGTTGTTGCGCATTGGAGAAATTCCAGTTTTGCGCGACGTTGGTGCATCCGCCGGGGGGCGGCGGCCCCCCATTGGTGGCCAGCGCGAGCATGCCTGTAACGTTCACATTGGTGCTGTAGTAGGAGCGGTTATACTCTCCGAATTGGCATGGCAGACTGTTTGTGGTGAAGGTAGTCTGGGCTGGGGCAGATACGCTCGCCATGGCACTTAAACAAAGGAACAGTTGGAGTTTTGCTTTTGCCTTACCCGAAACAATTGGGTTATCGTAGAACGGTTTCATATCCACTCATGAATCGACAAGAATCGCTGCGACGTTACGGAAATAACGGGGCTAAATTGTCAGTTTGACAAGCGGGCGGGGTTCTCGATCGATCTGCGGGTAAAAGAGAGGGACGGGACGGGGCTTACCACCACTCCGGGTGGGGCTGATTGTCGCTGTTCCACAGACGCCGACTTTGATCAGTTGCGGCAATCCAAAAGGATTGTTGGCTGAACTGCACGTGCGCATCACCAAAAAGCATGTTGGCCCCGCCGTCGTGCCCGTTTCCCACCCCGAGATAGCCCAAGGGTTCGACGATGTATGGGAAGACAATGTATATCTGATTGGGAATGTTAGTTTGGGGCTGAGTGCCAAGGATGGCATCGATGAACGTCGCACTATCGCCTATCGTGATCATTTGCGCCGGCGTTATGACCCTGTTGGCAGACGTTGGCTCTCGCGAGCCGGTCGCAAGATTTAAGTCGCCGCCAAGGCCAGGATTGTATGGTGGAGACCCCTTCCAGACCGCGCCAAGAGCATTGTAACCGTAATGGGGTGTAATCGGAGCTCGAGCCAATCGGAAAATATTGATAAACTGAGTTGATGGTGTTTGTTGGAGCGGACAGTAAAATCCACTGTCCGGCACGAACTCGCGCAACGCCGGTTCCCAAGCGCCGAAAACCCCATCCGAGGTGGCCAGAGGGTAACAATTACCGTCTTGGGCGTAGAGGTGCAATGCGATGCCCAATTGATGGAGATTGCTTTTGCACTGAGCAGTGCGGGCTTGGCGTTTGGCGTTGCCAAGGGCAGGCAAAACCAAGCTGGCGAGACTTGCGATGACCGCGATGACGACCAGCAATTCCAGGAGCGTAAACCCAGCCTCGGCTTCTAACTTCCTCGGAGCGGCGTCTTTTGACGAAACGGCGCTCGTGGAAGGGCAGACTGTCAAACCCACAAGGCCTGGACAAAGTTCGAAACCGGTTGTATTCATCGCCAAAATTAAACACCGTTTCAGGTCCCAGCTTTTGGAGCACGCTCGCTCAAGATAATTGAGCGCTCCGAAGCACAATTTCGGCAATGATGTCAGCTTTTATTAAAAAAACAAGAAAAAATGGTTGGAAGACATGGCAGGAATGCTCTTCCAGCTTGCTGTATTTATCACATGGTCAGGGATGTTGCACCGATTCGGCCATGGCCCGTATTTTTCCCGTCAAGATTTTTTTTTGGATTATCGCCCACGAATCGCCCGGACTTCGAGCCAGCATTCGATCAAGGCGGTCACGAGCCGCACCCAGCGCACCGACCGCAAGCTCCAATTCTATCCGCTTTTGGAGAACAAGAGGGTTGTCCGGTTCCCGCCCTTCCCATTTGGCGATGGACTCCCTGGCAAGCTCATAATCCTTAAGCGCAAAAGCAAAATCGTAATAGACGGCCAACTCCTGCGTTGAGCATTCGTCCCTGGCGCAAGCCCGGGCGGCATTTTGCAAACATGCCTGAGCCGCGGCTTTGGAGCCAGTTTGCCGGGTTTGCGCCAATTCAAATTGCGTCTTCGCGGCCAAATATCTGGCTAATCTGGGTAGGTTGGGAAGCATGGAGGACGAATCGGCGGCCGTTTGAAATAGATCAGCTTGCAGCGAAATCAAGGACGTTGAATGGCTTCTATCCGCAGCCCGGTAGCGGTCCAGCGACAGCCCCGCTAGCAGCGGCATCAACGCTTCAGGATGATGTTGCCAGCCGAATCTGATTTTTTGGACTGCTGCTTTCGGATCCGTCATGAAGGGGTTCATTAAATTCCGGACCCCGGCCAGGCTTTCCAACATTCCTTCTTTCACGCAGGCCAACTGAGGAATACGAATCGGCACGCCAGGGTCGGCTGAGGCCAAAAAATCGCCGGGTAACTCGAAGGGCGTTGTCTCCATCATGAAGACGTTTAAGTTGGTCTGGACTGAATTCAAAAAAGTGTTGACATTATAATACGCCGCAGCCGCCGCCAATTTCCGGCAAACCAAGTCCAGGCGATTGAACGTTTCCTGGCTGGCGTCTCCTGAGACACTTTCCAAGCGGGTCTGGGCATCCCTGAGACGGTTTTGCGAGGCAAGTTCCATAGCTTCAAGAATGACGGGCGATGGATCTTCTGGATAGAGAGTAGTAAAGATGTGGCCCTCCGCCTGTAGTTGCTGGTGTTCGCCAAGGAGAAACTCAAGACCAAGGACCGCCACGTGCGCTCCATGATGATAGGGATTCAAGACCAGAGCTTGTTGAAAAAGTTTCAATGCATCGCCGCTGGATTGCGCGAGCAAACCTTTCGCAAATGCCTCATCGTCTCCGGCCAAGCCCGCAGCAATAGCTTGAATTACATGATGGACACCGAGTTCGGACGTCGCCTGATCGAACATTTCGTGCTCTCCCATCCTAAGAAGCACACGGCCGCGCTCGCTACCCAAATCGGAGCGGCGCATAAGTTTTGCCAACTCCGCCTGGGAGAGTTTAGATTCATCCAAAACCGCCCACGCTTCCGCGCGTGACAATCCAATGTAAACCGAATCCTTGTAGCCGGCCTCCTGTGCTTGGTTCCAGAATTGAAGCGCCTGGCGCCAGCGGCCGCCGCGCGCCGCCAACTCGGCGCTGCGGACTGCGGTTGTCTGGAAAGCCGCGTCCCGGTCCGCTTTAAACGCGCGCGATAGAAAAAAGGCGACTGATGCGATAATGGCGGCCGCGCTGAGCGCTAGAACAAACGAGACATTGCGAAGCGTCCATTTTTGCAGTTTCAGCAATGCTCCCGGCTTTCGGGCCTTGACTGGACGCACTTCCAACCACGCGCGCAGTTCTTCCGATAATTCGGACATGGTTTGGTAACGGGCCGTTCTGGCATGTGCCATTGCTTTCTCGCAAACGGACGCGAGATCGCGTGATGCTCCAGGGCGCACGCTACGAACGGCAAGGGGCGGGCCATGTTTGATAATTTCCCGCAAGACATCTGCTTTGGGCAGTTTGCCGGAAGGCCCCAAATATGGCAGGTCGCCTGTCAGCAGCTCATACAACATTACGCCGACGGCATAGACATCTGTTGTTGGGCCCAATTCATCCCGATGGCCTGCGAGTATCTCTGGCGGAGCAAAGACTATTGTGAGAGGCTGTCCAGCGTTCTGGGTGGCCAGCGGAGATAGGGGGTTTGCCCAAATTTCTTGCACGCGGGCGGTCTGGATGTTTTCCCGATTTAATAGGCCCCACGACTCCTCAAACTTTGGCCGGTCCTGGGCCATGATGTACGCTGCCCCCCAGTCCACTACTCGCACGTCCCCGAAGGACCCGACCAGGATGTTCTGGGGCTTGAGGTCGCGATGAATTACGCCACGGCTGTGGGCGAATGCCAGAATATCGCAGACGCGTTCAAGCAAATCTACTGTTCGGTGCAACGGCCATTCGTTCCGGGCCGCGTCATTGGCCTTTTGCCAGACGTGCTGCAGCGTCATGCCGGTAAGAAGACTTGTCGTATAAAATGGCCTGTCGTCCGGATCCAAACCCACATCAAATATGGGAAGAATGCCCGGGTGCTCAAGCTGGCTGGTGATTTGGGCTTCGGCAAGAAATCGGTAAAGCGCGGGCTCCGAGTTCAATTCCGCTTTAGCTAAGCGTTTCATCGCCACATGGCGACGCAATTCGTAGTCCCAAGTCTTCCAAACTTCCCCTTGGCCACCTTCTCCCACTCGCTCTACAATATCGTACTTCTCGAAGAAATCGCGGCGGGGAAATACTCCCTCGATCCAGACGGTTTCCGCACGCTCGAAATCTTTATTTGTCTGCGCCTCTTTGGTGGACAAAGCGGGTTCCAACAAACAGTTCGAGCAGACGACAAAAGGATGTTTATCGTGGATTTCCGCCCCGCATGTATCGCAAAATTTCATTATGACCCGCCGCCGCGTCGGGCTGTCTTCACCTACTGTTGAATTCGACCGCCGGTGGCGTAACGTTACGAACTAATTTGCCAGGAGATTCATCAGATAATTCATCTCGGCCCGTATTTCGGCCTCGTCCGGACCAACCAGTTTGGTCACTTCTTCGCGCAGAGCCTCCGCCAGTCGGTGGCGGAACCGGAGATAGCCCTGGCGGAAGGCGTTTTCGGATAGACCCAACTCCTCGGCTGCTTGCCTCTGAGTAATTTTCCCCCACAAGTGAGCCTCCATCTGCTTGGAGTGCTGGAACCGCTTGCTGGCAAGCGCAAATACGCGCCGCGCGAATTCCTCATCCAACCGCCGTCCAAACATCTCTTCACTCCCGTCAGGGATCTCGATGCCGATTTCTCCCAGTTCTTCCAGTGACGTTCCAGTTCGTCCGCCGCCGGCATTCTGCGCCAGTTCAGCCTTCGTCATGTCTTTAAGGAACCACCACATCGCGTGGGCGAGGAAGGTACGGAACTTGCGCTGCTCCTGCCGCTCAACCATGTATAAAAAGCCAATGCCCTTGGTCAATTGCCCCGGAAAGGCATCCGCCAGAAGGGATCGATTCAACCAAATGACCCAATTCCCTGTCGGTTCCCTCTTTATAAGATTGCGGCTCTCCACCGAAAGTTCCACATCAGCGAAACGCCGCGCCTCGTAAATGGAGGGGCCCTGAAGAATGGCATTAAAATCCACGGCCAGCTTGGCTCGCAAATCATCCGCCTGCTCTTCATTTGCCGCCTCCTTTCCCAGCAATTCACGGGTCGAATCGCTAAGAATTCCCCACAAATATTCCGTCAAGGGCCGCTTCCGTTGCCTCAGAGCTTCCGAAAACCTGTCTAGGCGCCGAATATCCTCAACGGCGTACAACGGGGAGAGAGATCCATGGCGCCGGTTCCACGGAACAATCACGCGGCTCTCAAAAAAAGCCGAGGTCAGGTCATCCGCCCGGGCTCGGTTGAATCGCTCGAAAAAGGCATGGATGGCCGGTCTGTACTGTTCAAACAGGTCGCCCAGCGCGGCAAGGGATTCATCATCTGCGCCTTTTTGGATGACGTCAATAATCTCCGTCCATTGGGTAGTCGGATATCTGGAGAGTCTGTTTTCGGGCAATTCGCACATCTCAGTACTTGATTCACAGGAGAATGTTCGTAAACAAAAGCGCCCGCAAGTGGAAATATTAGCGCCGAAACGCTGTTGTCAGTTCCTGGATACCTTGCTGACAACTGGTTGTGACTTTGCAAAATGCGGAAATTTTCACTGTTTTTTCGGGGCAATATCATTCAACGCAAGTTGCTTGAGAAAATCAAAGCTGCCTTTCAAACTGAAAGGCAATCGTATGGAAAAGGGGCAATTCAAGTTTTGCTCTTTGTGTGTCTGTGGCTCGCGCCCGTTTCTATTCGCCAGGCAAGGATTTGGTGGGGGAATTGGGGGGTTGTGCTGGATTGGGAATTGGTGTTGAATCAATGGCCAGATGAATACGACGCATCCATTCACAACGACGGCTTTTGAATCGGTCGCTCCAGCGCCCGGATCCCCGGCATGACATGGGTGGGTGACACTCTTTTTGCGCGGTTGCTGCGCGTCCTGGCCCGGCAGGTGTGCCGGCATCCGCAGTGGTTTGTTTATCCGCAGATTCTCCTGTTTGTCCTGAGCGTGGTCTATACGGCCACCCATTGGGCGGTGGACATGAATAGAGACAACCTTGTCGGAGGGTCCACCCACAAGGTTTACATGAAATTCCGCCAGGAATTTCCGGGAGAGGACGAATTGGCCGTGGTGGTGCAAAGCGGCGACATGGAACGCAACCGGCAGTTCGTGGAAAGGCTGGCGGCCAGATTGGAGCGGGAAACCAATTTGTTCACCGACGTCTTTTACAAGGGGGACTATGCGGCGCTGGGGCGCAAGGCGCTGCTGTTTGCGCCGGAGGACGATTTGAAGGGGTTGCAAAAAGCGCTCAAGGATTACCGGCCATTCATCCGGGAATTCACGGAAGCGACCAATCTGGATTCGTTTTTCGGGCTGGTCAACAAACAATTTCGGACCGCCAAACAGGAGGAAAACGCGCAGAACAATGCGCTGATCAGCGCCGTCCCCGCCTTGCAACGCATCGTGGAGCAGGCCACGGACAGCTTGTCCCGGCCGGGAACGCCGGTCTCGCCAGGCGTCACCGCGCTCTTTGGCAATGGGGAGGAAGCGCAGAGGCGGATGTACATCACCTTTGCCCGCGGCCAGATTTACCTCGTGACCGCCCGGCCCCGCTCCCCGGAAGTGGTTTCACAGGCGGTCGAACGAATGCGGTTTTTTTATGCTGTTTTAGGTTTGACTAATCGCCCTCCGGATGTGGTTTCGCAGGCGGTCGAACGGATGCGGGAACTGATGCGGGAAACGGAAATGGAAGTGCCCGGCTTGAATGTCGGCCTGACCGGCGAGCCGGTGCTGGATTACGACGAAATGCAGCAGGCGACGCGGGATTCGATCCTGGCCAGTGTTGTGACGCTGGTCATCAGCGCGCTTATTTTTATTTATGCCTACAAGCAAACGGGCCGGCCTCTGAAAGCGGTGGCGTGCCTCATCATCGGTTTGGGCTACACCATGGCTTTTACGTTCCTGGTTGTCGGCCATGTAAATATTTTGACCGTGACGTTCGCGCCGATGCTGATCGGGCTGGCCATTGATTTTGGCATCCACCTGATCACGCGCTACGAGGAGGAAATGCGCCATGGCCGCACGCCCGTCCAAGCCGTGGACCGGGCCGTGGTTTTCACCGGGCAGGGCATCATCACGGGCGCGCTGACCACGGCGATGGCGTTTCTGGCCATGGGCTTGACCGACTTCAAGGGCATCCAGGAAATGGGCATTATTTCAGGGGGCGGTTTGGTGCTTTGCCTCATTCCGATGATGACGCTCCTGCCGGTATTGCTGATGAAGGGCCGGCAAAATGTAATTGACCACGAACACGGCATGGAAGTGGAAAAAAGAGCGCGGATCGAAAACTTTTGGCTGCAACGGCCGGTGCTGGTGGTCGTCGTGACCCTGCTCTCCTGCGCGGCCGCGGCCCTGCAATTTAAAAAGGTCTATTTCGATTACAACCTCCTCCACATGCAAAGCAGGGGACTGCCGGCGGTCGTGTATGAGAAAAAACTCCTGTTTTCCGGGCAGTCGGTTCTTTCCGCGGCGGTGGTGGCCGATAATTTGCAGGAGGCGCGGGAGATCGAGGAAAAAGTGAAGTCGCTGCCGACGGTGGCCAGCGTGGATGGCGACGACAGGGGCGATCCGATCTTTGATTTGCTGACCCGGGACCAGACGGGCAAGCTGCAGTTGGTGAATGCGATCAAAGACGAAGTCAGCGATTTGCATTTTGCCAGCGCGGACGAGGATCCCCTCCGTCTCCAGGAACCCGACTCGGCGGACTCTGTTCAAAAGGCGGTTAAACTGGAAGCGGATGAGAATCAAGTCCGCCTCCATGCCCTCAGCGCCACACTTTACGGCACCATGGGCTACCTGGGCCTGGCCGCCGACTCGGTGGAAAAGGACCGGCCGGAACTGGCCAAACAATTGCTCTCCCTGCGGCTGGCCGTCAGCGATTTCCGCGTCAAAATGTTGAGTGGCGGCCTGTTGATTCCGCAACGGCTGGGCAAGTTCCAGCAGGCCTTGTTTGACGATATGCGCCAAACTTTCGAGACGATCAAAAACCAGGACACGAGCAGTGGCTTGAAGCCGGCGGACTTGCCGCCCGCCTTGCGCAATCAGTTTATCGGCCGCACTGGCCAGTACAAGGTGGAGGTCTTTCCGAAATATGACATCTGGCAGCACGACAATCAGAGCAATTTCATTGCGGAATTGCGACAGGCCCTGGCCCCCAATGGGGACAAAAAAGTCACCGGGACGCCCGTCCAGCTTTA
Source organism: uncultured Verrucomicrobiae bacterium (assembly GCA_963813995.1). GTDB lineage: Bacteria > Verrucomicrobiota > Verrucomicrobiia > Limisphaerales > Palsa-1400 > DASRLE01. The sequence goes on from CAWFAZ010000079.1 coordinate 40,883, forward strand.
CGAATATACGACACTGCTCAAAGACAGTTATCAGCAAGCCGCTCTCTATGCCCTGGCCGCGATCGCCATCATGGTGTTCCTTCACTTCCGGTCCATAACGTGCGTCATCCTTTCGCTCCTGCCAGTGGCCATCGGCAGCACCTGGACCGCCGGATTGATGGGGCTGTTCGGCATTCCGTTTAATCCCGCCAATGTTATGACGTTGCCCCTGGTCATCGGCATCGGCGTCACCAACGGAATCCAAATCCTCAATCGTGTGGCTGAGGAACAGCATCCGCGCATTCTGGCCAAAAGCACCGGCAAAGCCGTTTTAGTGTCGGGCCTGACGGCCCTGACCGGGTTCGGCAGCCTGACGCTGGCCAAACACCAGGGAATTCAAAGCCTGGGATTTGTCATGGCGATTGGCATCGCCGCCTGCCTCGTCGCGGCCCTGACATTTTTGCCGGCGGCGATCAACATCCTGGCGCGATACGGGTGGAGCGTCACAAAAAAAAGACCCAGTAGCGACAATGCAAGGTCGCCACTGGGTCTGGAGGAACCGAGGTAAAAACCTCAATTGATAGACAGATGATACGATTTAATCTGGCAAAGTCAACGCAAATCTTGTTAACGTTGCGGTCGGGAATGGCCGGAAGGAGCCTTTTTCGATAACGTTATCGTTAACGCCCGGTTTTGAGGCTTTTGGGGTGAGAGAGGGGGGTGACAAAATTCTTCGCCGCCCCATTCTTGCGGGAGAGATGTATATGCGGCCCAATTGGCTGGCTTGACCGCGCGGTCAAGTTCGGCTGAATCGGGCTTTACCCGACCGCGGGCTTTGTGGTATTACGCAACTTGCGTAATATGAGAAACCCATTCGAGTATGGCGGTGTGGTCAGCGGCGAAGCATTCTGCAACCGTGAGAAGGAGACGAGCGATCTGGTGCGGGCAATGGAGAACGGGGAGAAGCTCTTCGTGTTCTCGGAGCGGCGCTACGGAAAGACTTCGCTGGTGCGGGCGGCGCTCGGCAATCATTGAAGAAATTGAGACGGAAGACTCCGTAACCACTGTAGAGGCTGCCCAATGGAAAAAATATGGAGAGTTGGGCGTCGGCAAATTTTTCTTGGTTGTACCAGTAACAAAACTAAAAGACGCGTTAGCATTGGTTCAAACGGAGCATGTGAAAGTTTCAGAGATTTGGTCGTACGAAAATCGCGGCGGTCGCTATTTTTTCACCAAGAATTTTACACTGTCCTAGAAATGAAAGAAGGGCTGCTCCATAAAGTTCTTTTTGCCATCAAAAGACTCTCCCACGTCCCAAAGGAACAACTACACGCTTATTGTTTGGGATTAGATATTGTCGGCTAATTGCCGAGGCGCACTATTCCGGGCCACTGCAATCGAATAAGCTCCAAGGGCATTCGGAACTTAGAACGCAAAAGGTGGATTTCAAATCAGAGTCTAATCAAGACTCGAAAGCGCCACTTGAGCAGGACGCACGGAACATCCTCAGCTACATTTTCCATAATGCCCCGTGCGCTGTAGCCGCAATTAAAAAGCATGTGTTTGATGACAAGATTTATAGAGGGGTTGTCCAACACCATTGCAACGAATTGCTAGACCGCAATGGCCCTGAAACATGGCATCACAAAATCACTCGGACAGCAGATCGTGGTCGGTCGTGGCGGATTTCTATTCCACCGAAAACGTTGAGGAACCTAACTAAGCGCCATTCGCCATTCGGGTCAAACCGTACTATTGACATGTTCATGCTCTTTTCGCCTTTGGTATAAGGCCGCATTAACGGTTTGGCGGGCACCCAGCCGCTGTATTGAGCTGAGACTGAAGGAATTCCTGCTTTATGGCGCGACGAGACGGCAGACTGACGAAAGTTCTGAAAAACTGCCAGTCGTAGTGCCGGAACCTGACTGAATCCAGCAACATGTTGCTGGTCTGTAGCGGGTCGTGTTGCGGTCTAACTCGTTGACTATCAATGTTGTAACCGATGTTGCGGGTTTTTCCGGCAAAGAAGGTTAAATCAAATTGGGATGATGCTTTTTTAGCCACGCATCAACTTCAAGGGAAAAACCTGTGGCGTGCCAAAGAAGCTCTTCCGCCTCGGTGTGGCTGACCACATTGGCCTGTTCGTAAAGAAAATTGTTCCGCTTTCGGCGACAGGCATCAAAATAAACAGCCTTTTGGGCAAATGCCGGGGCAGCCGCCTTGAGGGCCAAAAAGGTATTGTAATGCCCGCCTCCGTCGCTCTTGACCCGGTATCCGCTGGCGCGAGTAATGATATTGGCCAGGATTCTGGCGGCGTCATAGGCATGGCTAAAGCGTCCGTCATCGGAGAGTCCCCTGATTTGCGCGTCGGCAAGGTTTCGATGAACGACCGCCCGCAAGTCCTTAATCCCGGTCCGGCTTGTCGGTTCCGCCGCGACGCGATTTTCGGCCAGTAATTGCTTCCAAGTCACTATTCGATCCTAAAACGAAAAGAAGCGGCTTTCCAAGCACAGACTGGACAAAATGGCTGTTGCGAGCTTTTTGCGAGAATTCCTCGGGAGTGTAAAGGGTGGGATTGATCTGCCGCCGCAATTTCCCGGTTGCCTGTTCAAGCAGGGGGGACAAATTGATCATTTTGACGGAGCCAATGATGAGCAAATCAATGTCGCTGCCGGAAGTTTCCGTGCCGGTGGCAATCGAACCATAAACGGCTGCCACTTTGATTTTTGGGGCGAGCGGGGCCAGTTCGCCATGAAGGACATCAACCAAACCGGACGTTTTGATCAACAGGGAGCGCAGTTCTGGAAAAACGGGGCATTCCTCGTTGGCTTGAAAATAGGTGCGGTTTCCGCTCCGGGACATCTTAAGGATGCCGGCCTGCGTAAACTTTGCCAGATCGCGCTGCAAGGTGGATGGTCTGACGCCAAAATGGTTTGCCAGTTCCGTCGCATAAATCGGCTGATGCGAATTCAAAAGCAGGGCGGACAGCAGCCTTTGCCGGGTGCTGGAAAAGAGAACGCTGGCGATGGATGATTTACTCATTATGCGTATAATGAAACGCAAAATGCGTAAATGTCAAGTGTGTTCCTATGTATCAATCTCGCGCTTCTTGCCATTTTTAGCGGCTTTGCGTTGAAATTGGGAAACGGGTCAGATCCGTCCCTCCCCGTCCCACCCGTCCGACTGATCGACGTAAATCCCTCACTGACAACTACTTAATTTAAAAATGCCGAAAATTTCACGGTTTTTTCCGGCGCTTCAAAATGAAAGGCAAAACCCGCGAAGAATTTTGTCCCACACCCTGAGAGAGGCGAATGGCAATTGGAGTGCTTGACGCCTTCAACCAAGCTTCTAACATCCTGCTGCGTTTGAACACGAAGTTGATGATTCAAAAATTCGCCGTCATTTTTTTCTGTGCCCTGGCCCTTCCGGCACCCGGTCAAGAAGAGGACGGCGTGGTGGCAGGACCGCTTTTCTCGGAATTCCCGTTGACACTGTCATCGGGATATCGATGTGAGGCGGCCGGCCCATTGTTTTATTCCCAGCAATCTGAATCGCAGCGGCAATGGGCCTTGCCTCCGTTGTGTTGTTACACGCGGACGCCGGAGGTGGATTGGACTGAAATGGAAATCCTCTATCCCATCATCAGTTACCGCCGGTTCGGAGGGGAATATCGGCTGCAAATAGTGGAATTTTTCAGTTTTTCCGGGGGCCGGGCGTCCTTGGAAACCGGGGTGCGGCGATTCACGATATTTCCGTTTTATTTCCGGCAGCGCTCGCCGGATACGAACCTGAATTATACGGCGGTTATGCCGTTTTACGGCGATCTGAAGAACCGGTTGTTTCGTGATGAAACGAAACTTGTCATGTTTCCGCTTTATTCGGAAACGCGCAAAAGGGACGTGGTCACGGACAATTACCTTTACCCGTTTTTTGACGTGCGCCGCGGCGATCACTTGACAGGCTGGCAATTCTGGCCTGTCGCCGGCGTCGAGCACAAAACGCCCTTCCTGCGGACCAACTCGCTGGATGAAGTGGAAACCGTGGGCGGCTACGACAAGTATTTTGCCGCCTGGCCGTTTTATTTCAAGAGCAGGACCGGCTTGGGCACAACCAACGAGGAAGCGAGCCTGACGGTGGTTCCATTTTACAGTCACACGCAGTCGGCGACGCGCGACGAAACGTCCTACGGCTGGCCGCTGGGTTGCAACGTGATCGAAGACAGGGGAAAAAAGTGTGTTGAACACGATATTCTCTGGCCGCTCTTCGTGGTGGCGCGCGGGGAAAGGAGGGTGACGCGCGTCTTCCCGTTTTACAGCCGGGCCAGCAATCCCGATTTGGAAAGCGTTTTCTATCTCTGGCCGGTTTACAAATTCAACCGGTTGAAATCCGCCCCGCTGGAGCGGCGGCGGACCCGCATCCTGTTTTTCCTCTACTCCGACATGGTTGAAACAAACACCGAATCGGGCGCCCGGTTTCAGCGGACGGATTTTTGGCCGTTCTACACCTGTCACCGGGATACTGAGGGCGGGGAGCGGTGGCAGGCTTTCGCTCTTTTGGAGCCGTTTTTTCCCAACAACCGCAGCATAACGCGCGAGTATTCGCAAGCCTGGTCCGTCTGGCGTTGTGAAAAAAACCACAAGAGCGGCGCGGCCAGCCAGTCGCTGGTCTGGAATCTTTACCGCCGCGAAGAGACGCCGCGGTCGAAAAAATGCTCGCTCTTGTTTGGTGTTTTCCAGTATCAATCAGGGGCGGAAGGCCGGCGCTGGCGCGTCTGTCATGTGACCGTGGGAAAAAAGACGGCGCGCGCCGCCGCGCCTGAATCGTGATGTTCCAACATATCGGAGAAATCATAGAGTTGTTTTGGCGGACGCTCCAGGCGCTGCCGCTGTGCTGGCGCCAACGCGGGAAGATTTTTTATCAACTCTTCGAGATTGGCAATGTCAGCCTTTTCATGGTGTGCATTCTCTCGCTTTTTATCGCGGGCGTGGTTGCCTTGCAAACCGGGCCGGTCATGGTTTCACACGGCTTGGGCGCGGTGGTCGGCGGGATGATTGGCCTTTCCATGTGCAAAGAATTCGCGCCGGTCATGATGTCCATCCTGATTGCCGGACGCATCGGTTCGGCCATGGCCGCGGAAATCGGCGCCATGCGGGTCTATCAGGAGATTGACGCTTTGCGCACGATGAATATCAATCCGGTCCATTATCTCGTGTTGCCGCGGATGGTCGCCATTGCGCTGGCCCTGCCGGCCCTGGTCATGTTTTCCATTCCCGTCGGCTGGTTTGGCGGGGCGCTCGTTTCGGCTCTTAACCAGCGGATCGGCATCAGCTTTGACGCTTTTTTCCACAGCCTGCGCGACGAAGTTGATCCGGGGGACATTTTTAACGGGATATTCAAGTCATTCATTTTCGCCCTGGCCATTGGCATCATCTCCTGCCATCAGGGCTTGGTGACCCGCGGCGGCCCGCGCGCCATTGGCCGGAGCGTGACCAAGGCGGTGGTGAATTCCATCGTGGTGATATTGATCCTGGATTACTTCCTGACACGCATTTTGCTCTACGTCCAAAAATGAGCGCCGCCCCCAGCCAACTGGAAAAAGTGAGCGTCGAAGTGCGCGGCCTGCGCAAGAGCTTCGACAGTTTGGAGGTGTTGAAGGGCATCAGTTTCAAAGTCAATCCGGGTGAAATTTTTGTCATCATGGGGCCGAGCGGCAGCGGCAAGAGCGTTTTGCTCAGGCACATTATCGGTTTGGAAACGCCGGACGCCGGGGAAATCCTCATCCAGGGCGAGCCGGTGGGGGCGGGTGGGGTGCGCGACAAATACCGCATGGCCATGGTTTTTCAGTCCTCCGCGTTGCTGACCTCGTTGAGCGTGGGTGAAAACGTCGGACTTTATCTGACTGAACACCTTCTCAAAACGCCCGCGGAAATCGCCGCCATTGTGGCCAGCAAGCTCGAGGCGGTCGGCTTGCAAGGGCTGGAGGACCGCGCGCCCGGCGAGCTTTCCGGCGGCATGCAAAAACGGGTGGCCATTGCCCGCGCGCTGGTCATGGAGCCGCAATTATTTTTGTTTGACGAACCGACGGCCGAGTTGGACCCGCCCATGGCCGTGACCATTGACGAGGAGATTTTGAAGCTGAAGAACCGCACCCACGCCACCTCGATCATCGTGACCCACGACCGCACGCTGGCCTTCAGCCTGGCGGACCGGGTGGCGATGATTTTCGACGGCCAAATAGTGTTTATCGGCACGCCGGACGAAGTGAAGCGGCAGGCCGATCCCCGCGTCCAGGGATTTATCAACGCCAAACCGCCAACCTCCAAACCACCTTTAATGCCATGAAAGATTCAGTTGAAAGCAAATTGGGAATGTTTTTCGCCTTTGCCATAATCGCCTTGCTGGTGATTTTGGAATTCGCCGGCGGATACGATTACTTCAAACGCGGCTACCGTCTGCACGCCCTCTTCAAAAACGTCCAGGAACTCAAAACGGGCGACTTTGTCAAGATGGCCGGCGTTCAAGTCGGACGCGTCGAGAGCATCGTCCTGACCAACGGCCTGGCCGACGTGACCATGAATTTGCAAAGGACCGCCGAGGTGAAAACCGACAGCAAGGCGGGCCTCAAGTTCACCGGTCTCATGGCCCAAAACTTCGTGGCGATTGAATTCGGCACACCCGGCGGCGTGCGGGCGGAGGATGGGGCGTACTTGCAGACCATCGAGCAGCCTGACTTGAGCGTGCTCATGGGCAAATTGGACAATGTGGCCACAGGGGTGGAGAACCTGACCCGGAGTTTCAGCGGCGAAAGAATTGACAACCTCCTCGGTCCGATCACGGATTTCCTCAAGAACAACCAGACCAACCTCAGCGCCACCATCGCCAATGTCAAAACGGTGTCGCAACGCATCGCCAACGGCCAGGGAACAGTCGGCAAATTGATCAACGAAGACACGCTTTACGTTTCCGCCCTGCACACGGTGAGCAATTTGGAAAACAGCGCCACGAACATACAGGGCCTGGCCGACCAGGCGCGTTTGCTGGTGACCAACATCAACCACACCGTCACCCGCATCAATTCGGGCGAGGGGACCATTGGCAAACTGTTGAAGGACGACACTCTCTACGTCGAAACGACCGGCTCGATGACCAACCTGCACCAGATTTTGCTGAAGATCAATCACGGCCAGGGCACCGTCGGCCAACTGATCAACGACGACAGCACGTTAAAAAACATCAAGGTTTCCATGCAAAAACTGGACAAGGCGACCGAGAGCCTGGAAGACACAGGCCCGTTGAGCGTGCTGGGATCGATGGTCAGCACTCTGTTTTAGTCCCGCTCTTACAAATTCTCAAGAAAACCCGCCCAAAAAAACAGTGAAAAATTCACGGCTGTGGTTTTTCCCTGATGTCTGATGGCTGTGATAATTTGTTGCAACTGCTTTATCTTGTGATGTTTGCGGCTTGCGCCGTTTTTTCTTGACATTATTTCTTGTTGACAATCATTTGGGTTTGCCCTCTCTTCTCTCCATTCAGCCCTCTCTTTCGGGCCGCCGAGCGCGAGATGGGCTGGTTGCGCCAGCAAATCCGGGCCGCGCGGAAAAAACCCGCCGCGCAACAGGACGACGAACTGGAGCGTCTCGGCAAAACCTTTGATGACAAAGAAAAGCCCACATTCGTCCGGCAACTGGATTTTGCGGAGGCCCGCCGCGAGGCGCAGCATTTCTGGCTGCATCCGGGCCGCATTGAAGATGTTCTGGATTTCCTGGCCGCGAGCGGGCAGGAGCATGCCATCAGTTTCCTCTGGCGGCCGTTTCTGAACGACCCCAATGATGATTTCATTTTGGAACTCGCCGTCGCCGCCAATGCGCGCTATATTGTGACGCATAATTTGAGAAACTTCGCGGGAGTAGAGAGCTTCGGCTTGGAAGCGATCTCTCCGGCGGTAATGCTGTTGAAACTGCAAGAAAAGAAATGACATGAAGACCATTGAAGCCCAAATCCCGGAGCCGGTGCTCAAACAGGCGCAGGAACTGGCGGCGCGCGAGCACATCCCGCTGGAGCAGATCATCAGCCTCGCGGGCAGTCAGGCAGTCGGGGTATGGAGCAACGAGAGCTACATCGCCTTGCGCGCCAAACGCGCCAGCCGGGGGAAGTTCCTGGACGCGCTCAAGGAAGTGCCTGATGTCGAGCCGCCGGATTTCGACCGTCTGCCGGAAGGTTATGAACGAGCAGATTGATGCCCACGCACGACATCATAGACAATCGCAAGGAAAAGCTGGTTGACCACATCAATCGCATCCTGTCCTCAACGGAGTCGGCGCGGTTTGCGGTCGGCTATTTTTTTCTGTCCGGGCTGGAGAGCATCGCACGGCGGCTGGCGGGGGTGGCGGGTTGGGAGGCGGAAATCAACGAGAGGGTGGCCCGGCTCTACGGGCTGACGGCGGAGGAGATCAAAATCGTGGAGGGGGCCACGAAATGAAGCCGGAACCCAAATCCGAGATCATTCTCTACCAAACGGAGGACAACCAGACGCGCATCGAAGTGCGCCTGGAGAACGAGACGGTCTGGCTGACGCAGAAGCTCATGGCGGAGCTTTTCCAGAAGGATGTCCGCACCATCAACGAACACATCCAGAATATTTTCGAGGAGCGCGAGTTGTCGCCGGATTCAGTTATCCGGGAATACCGGATAACTGCCGCGGACGGCAAGTCCTATGAAACGCGGCACTATAATCTCGACGTGGTCATTGCCGTCGGCTACCGGGTCAAATCCCTGCGCGGCACACAGTTCCGTATTTGGGCCACGCAACGGTTGCGGGAATACATTGTCAAGGGTTTCACGCTGGATGACGAGCGGTTGAAGCAGGGCGGGACCAAAAGCGAGTATTACGATGAACTGCTCCAGCGCATCCGGGAAATCCGGCTGTCGGAACGGAACTTCCACCGCAAAATATGCGACATCTACCAGACCAGCATTGATTACGATCCAAGCGCCGAACTGACGCAGTTGTTCTTTCAGACCGTGCAAAACAAAATGCACTGGGCCGCGCATGGACAGACTGCGGCGGAAGTGATTCACAAACGGGCCAACGCCATGAAGCCGCACATGGGGCTGACCTCGTGGAAAGGGGCAAAGGTGCGAAAGCCGGATGTGGCCATCGCAAAAAATTATTTGCAAGAGGAGGAGTTGAAGAAATTGAGCCTGATCGTGACGCAATATCTGGATTTTGCCGAGTTGCAGGCGATGGAGCGCCGTCCGATGACGATGCGCGACTGGATTGCGAAACTGGACGCCTTTCTGCGCGCCGGCGACCGTGAAATCCTGGAACACGCGGGGAGCATTTCCGCCGAGGAGGCGAAGCGGAAGGCGGAACAGGAGTTCGAGACATTTGACCGGCAACGCCGCCTTCTGGATGACGCCAGGGCCGACGCGCAATTTGCGCAAGAAGTCGAAAGCCTGGCGAAGAAAGCAAAGCTGCTCAAACCGCCAAAGCGGAAGAAATGAAAACGAAATGCCCACTCACGACATCATAGACAACCGCAAGGAAAAGCTGGTCTGCCACATCAACCGGATTCTGTCGTCCACGGAGTCGGCACGGTTTGCGGTGGGTTGTTTTTTCCTTTCCGGGCTGGAGAGCATCGCGAAGCGGCTGGCGGGCGTGAAGGAGTTGCGGCTGCTCTCTCCTGAGAAGAATTGCGGACAGGATGAACTCTCTTCCAAACATGCAATGCCCTGTCCATCTTGTTAATCCTGTCAAATCCCCTGCGGATTGGGAACCGATGGCGTTCTTCCGAAATGGATGCTCATGGCCCCGCCCAACAAATGGCGCACTTGAATATCACGGCAATGCAGCGCTTCCATTTTGGCGGCGACACCGCGCTGGGCCGGGTAATCGCGCAATGATTCGAAAATGTAGGCGTGCGTGGCCGCATCTTTGCAGATGACTTTTCCGAAGAGCGGCACAAGGAATTTCAGGCAGGCAAAATAAATGATCCGCCATGCCTTGTTTTCCGGCTTGCCGAAATCCAGCACCAGCACCCGACCGCCCGGACGGGCCACCCGCGCCATTTCCTCCAACCCGCGTTCCCAACTGGCCAGGTTGCGCAGCCCGTAGCCAATCGTCACCACATCGAACGAACCATCGGCAAAGGGGATTTTGAGGGCGTCGGCACAAAGAAATTGCAGCCGTGCCGGGCCAGCGGCGCCGCCGGCTTTTTTGGCGCGCTCCTGCGCCACGGCCAGCATGGCGGGGCTGAAGTCAATTCCGACCACGTCGGCCCCGGCCGCCTGCAAGGCAAAGGCGATGTCGCCGGTGCCGCAACAAAGGTCCAGCGCGCGGTCGCCGGGCTTGATGTCAGCCATTTTGAGGAGCGCCCGCTTCCAGCGCCTGTGCAAACCGAGGCTCTGCAAATCATTGATGAGATCGTAGCGCGGGGCGACGGCGGCAAAGAGGTCTCCCACTTTGGCGGCCCGTTGCTCTCCCGGCTGATAGAATTTATTGCTCATGCGGCAAAGTCCAACCTGGTGATGATGCGCCCGCCGCGCCGGCGGGGGAAAGTTTATAACGGTTGCGGATAAGGGCTTGACTCGGAGAGGGGTTGGGCGCAGAACATTCGCCGACACAGGCAATATGAATTTAATGACCACCAGCAAAAGGACTGATATGAAATCTTTGATTATGCTCGCAACAACGCTGGCGGCTTCCACCACCCTCCTGGCGGCGGATTCCACCGGCAAAGACAACGTGAAAAGCGCCGCGCAAAAACTCGCGGCGGCGGATAATTACAGTTGGACCACAACGACGGAAAGCCCGCAGTTCAGCCCCGGCCCCAGTCACGGCAAGACGGAGAAGGGCGGCTATACTTATGTCGATTTCTCGATGCAGGACAATACCATCGAGGCGGTCACCAAGGACGGCAAGGGGGCGATTAAAACCGAGGACGGCTGGCAATCGCTGGCGGATGCCGCCAAGGACAACGGAGAGGGCGGGTTCAATCCGCGCATGTTCATGGCGCGGCGCATGCAGAACTACAAAGCGCCCGCTGTGGATGCGGAGGATCTCGCCGGCAAGGCGAAAGACCTGGCCAAAACCGATAACGTCTATTCAGGCGACCTGACAGAGGAAGGCGCCAAGAGTCTGATGACCTTCGGCAGACGCGGCGGCGGCCAGGCTCCCGCGATCAAGAACGCCAAAGGCTCGGTCAAGTTCTGGATTAAGGAGGGCGCGCTGACCAAGTACCAATTCAAGGTGCAGGGCACTGTGAACCGCAACGGCGAGGACATGGACATCGACCGCACAACCACGGTGGAGATCAAGGACGTGGGCGCGACCAAAATCACCGTGCCGGAAGAGGCGAAGAAGAAAATATCTTAGCGGATCCGGTTTCCTGTTTTTTCGGGCTTGCAATTCAATGGGATTGGCTTAATTTTGCGGGGTTTTAAGGAAGCGAGCGTAGCTCAGCCTGGTAGAGCATCACGTTGCCAACGTGAGTGTCGAGGGTTCGAATCCCTTCGCTCGCTCCATCTCCATCAACGGCCCCGTCTTTCGACGGGAATTCGTCCAAGACAACCGCAATTCTTCCGCCATCATCCGAGGCGAAATAATTTTTTGAAATATTTCTTGCATGTAACCGATGGCTTGTGCTATCGTCTTACAAGTTCGATGAAAACTTGCTTGAACATATCAGCCACGAGTTGGCCGACGATGACGGTCGCAAAAGCGACACGTCATAGCCGGATTACCCGGGGCTATGTGTTTAGCCTTGGACTATCCCTGGCGCCAATCGGGCAACGGCCCGAAGGTAATTCGGATAGACCCGGTGTAAGCAGGTAACGAATCGAAAGAGAATTTCTTCACCCTGCTTACCGCGTGTAAGCAGGGTTTTTTATTTTCCCTGTATAACTGAGACGAGAATGGCGGATAACGAAAGATGAACAGTCTGTGAACAAGAATAGCGCGACATCCAGGTGATGTCTTCTGGCGACAAACTGAATTTGGCGAGGACGAGCAGAGAAGCCTCACCGGTGGGGTCTGCCCACAGCCGGAAGACAGAGCCGCCAGGACGATCCAGACGAATTTTGCATTTACATTTTAAGGGCTTCGCAGGAGGTGTGCCCCCAAACACCGAAACAGCCGCCGTGAAACCGCGGGTTGGTATCGCAAGATAGCAAGAGGTGTTTGTTCTTTGTTGAAATGGCATGGGCCGGAAGCGTGGCAACGCTTCCGGCCCTTTTACTTTCGCGGCTGTGATTTAACAGCAGAATGCCTCCCTGCCAGGGAGGACGCCCGGGCGCAACCCCCGGCAGCCGCACCAATTCTTGACAGGCTGCGCGTCAGCATGCGGCAGAGTTTCCAAAACTCAGCCCACTCCGGGTGGCACGGAGGCAGCCTGCCAATTTTTTACGGGGTCGTGGCAGACAAGCAATGCACTTGCCCTGCAAGCAAGCCGATGTGGGAGCGTTACCCACCGACTCCACCATTTCACTGCGGGGAGAATGAGATTCAGGCGAGCCTCATAAGCTCAGCCTTCGTGGGTGCAACTCCCGCCCCCGCTACCAATTTAAGGTTCAAAATGCTGCCGTGGCCGAACACATGAGGCATCCGTCTTCTAAACGGAACGATGCAGGTGGAATTCCTGCCGGCAGTGCCATTGCCAGGTGGTGTCAAAGTAGCACGGCGGCCTGTTAAGCCGCTTGTCTTGGTGCGAGTCCAAGTCTGGCAGCCAATTTCACGGAAGGCAGGCAGATACAAGCTGGCTGCACCTGTCCCGAAAACAGGATCGGCTCAAACCCGAGGTCGGAGCGTTACCGACGCCTTCCGCCAATTCCAAACCCATAACGAAAGGAAACCCCATGAAATCCATTGTTCGCCATCAAAGCCAGTTGCTCTTTCGCAAGAGCTACAAACCAAAGCGTGCCATTCGAATCCGGCCGCTGCCGCGGCTGAATATTGTGTTCCGCCCCGTGAACCGGTTTGGCGTGAAGCCGCAATTGACAATCGTCTCGTAGCTCAAGAGCAGAGCGCCCGGCTGATAACCGGAAGACCGCGGAGCGTTACCGCGCGGGACGATCCGTCTTCGCTCTCCGAGCTTCGGCTCGGCGAGCCAAATTCCCCGGGTAGCTGAGGCAGATTAGCGCCTCCCTGAAGAGGAGGAGACGTTGGCGCGATACCAACCCCGGGGGCCATTTTAAATGCAGAGTTTGGAGTGGGGAGTGTAGAATGCTTAATCCGGCGGATTCCGACGGGCGGTGTTGATCGAAGAAACGGCGATGGCGACCAACTCATTGGCCTCTCGCAGCAACGCTCCAGCCTGATGGAGCGTGGTTTTGTCGGAGTCAATCAACAATTCCATCCAAAAGGCGGACTCGTCGGCTTCTTCCAGAACCAAACCCATTTTGGCAATGAAGTCGGCTTTTGATCTTGCGCGGCAAACCGCCCGATAATTGGCGCCAACCGACGTGCCGGAACGCAACAATTGCCGACCCAACGTTTTGCAAGTTTCCGTGGTCGGAAGGCATTCGACAAAGCGAATCACGTCCAGTGCGAATTGCCGTGTCCGATTCTGAAGGTCTTGGTGTTTCATAATAATTTCGGCATTCTGCACTTTGCACTTATAACTCTCAACTTCTTCCCGCTCTCAAAGTGTAATCAGATCTGCACGCCGCCCTGCGAAGGCGGAGGTTCGTGGTGCAAATCCACGTGAGAGCGCCACTTTTAAGTGCAGAGTGCTGAGTGCAAAATGCAGAGTGAAGAGTGGAAGGACGCGAACATGCCGCTTTTCACTCTGCACTTTGAATTCACAACTTTGCACTTTTGCAATGGTGATCATGATGTAACAGCAGCATCACGCCCCGTGACGGCGTTTGTGCCGGTGCAAATCCGGTTGGTCACCCCAATTCCTCATGGAATCCCGTTGGCCGAGCAGCGCAGGCGGCGGTCTGCAGAACCGCAAAGGCTGGTGCAACTCCAGCACGGGATTCCAATTTCGCCGAACCAGCCGGAGGATCACGAGTCGCCCATCACCGTGACCGCAATCGTGCGCCGGCGCGGTTTGATGTCGCACTCAAGATGAAAGATTTGCTGCCATGTGCCCAGCACGGGTTTGCGATCTTTGACTGGCACCGTGAGCGAAGGGCCCAGCATCGTCGCCTGCAAATGCGAATGGCCGTTGCCATCATGCCAGGCGTGTTCGTGGCCGTAGTCCCGACTGGGCGGAAACAGCTTGTCCAATATATTGGGCAGGTCTTCCTGAAGACCCGGCTCGAATTCAATGGTGCCAATCGCGGCGGTGCTGCCGACGTTGAAAATATGCACAACGCCGGACCGCACGCCTGATGCGTTCACGATCCGGGCCACCTCGTCGGTGAGGTCGTGCATCTCTTTGTGTCCGGTGGTTTGAACCTGGATTTCTCGTTGATAGGTCATGCCGTTGTTTATACCGAAGCTGCCGTCCAAGCGAGGTTTTCCCTCCAGCCTTCGCTCTGCGAGCTGCGGCTCGGCGAGCCATTTTCCGCGACGCGAATACCGGTGCCGGCCAGGGTTTCACAGACCTGGCTGCGGCGGTTCAACTCCGCCTTCGTGTCGCGTCCGGGTTGCAAGCATTGCAGTGATGCAGCCCCGAACGCTTTCGGGGCAGAGCACGGTGCGAATCCGTGGCAACTCACCAATTTCAAGTGAAGAGTTGAGAGTGACGAATGCAGAATGGAGAGGATGAGAGGTTATCGCGTGCCAGCCGGTTTTTCATTCTGCATTCCGCACTCTGCACTTCTTCCGGCTCCCGTAGCTCAAATTATCAGAGTGCGACGCTTCGAACGTCGCGGTTGCAGGTGAGAGTCCTGCCGGGAGTGCCAATTCAGGCCGCGTTAGCCCAACTACCAGAGGCGCTCCGCTCAGGACGGAGAGGTTGGGGGTGGAACTCCCTCACGCGGCACCATTTGGCGGCCCTGCGCCGGCAGCTCCCGTAGCCCAAGGCAGAGGCGACGGGCTTAAACCCCGTGCAGTGTCAGTGCAAATCTGACCGGGAGCACCGCTTTCGCCCGTGTAGCCCAAGGCAGAGGCCCGAAGCTCAAACCTTCGACAGTGCAGGCGCAAGTCCTGCCACGGGCACCATTTTGGAATGTCAACCGGACGAGCGAGCCGGGCCTGTTTGCTAAACAGCGCGCTCCTGGAAACGGGAGTGTGGCGCAAGTCCACGGCATTCCGCCATTTTCGCGCGCGTAGCTCAAAGAGAGCCGGCGGCCTTATACCCCGCATCGCACTGGATCAGTGCCGGGTTCCGGAGCGTTACCGGACGCGCGCACCACTTCCGTCCCTGTGGTGTAGTCCAGCCAGCACGCCTGCCTCTCATGCAGGAGATCACCGGAGCAAAGCCGGTCAGGGACGCCACTTTTCGGCCTGCAAGCATTAAAGTGATGCAACGGTCTTTTAAGCCGTTGAACGGGGAGCGTTACCCCGGCGGGCCACCAGTTTTAAGCAGAGTTTTCGCCAAGGCTCATTGCTGTATTCGACACGGGCATTTCGCCGTAATGGAATCCGGTTTCGTCTTCATAACCAATCGGCACGAGATGATTGATGGCCGTGTGCCATATAACCGCGATGCGAGTCCAACTTCCCGGCCGCGCGGCTGGAACGATCAGACCGTCGCCGTTAGACGAGGACACCCATTCGGCTGGAACGCCTCCATCTGTATGACTGATAGTTGTCATGCTCCACATATATCGGCTGAAACCAACGCGAGCTTACCATTTTTGTCAATTGATGAGCAATTTTTGACCATCCTTTCGGGTGCCTCGTGGCATAATCAGGAGCGCGCCGGTCTCTGACACCGGAGAACCTGGAGCAAAACCAGGCGGGGCAGCCAGCCTTCGCCTCGCGGCTGCGGCTCGGCAAGCCAATTTCCCATCGTGCGCAGACACCAACAAAGAACAAACACCGGAAGAAAGTGCGGAATGCAGAGTGCAGAGTGGAAAGTGCGTCATGGAACGCGGCGCTCGTCTTCATTCTGCACTCCGCATTCCAAACTCTTGACTGAATTTATGAACGACATACTGAACAAGTCGATGGTGCTGGTGCTGAACCGTAACTGGCAGGCCGTCAACGTCCGCACGCCACAGGAGGCCTTCTGCATGATGGCGACGAACGTGGCGACCGGCCTGGAAATCGAAGGCGAAAACCACATCCGTCCCGTGATCTGGAACGAGTGGATCACTCTGCCCATTCGTCCGCAGGACAATGCGGTGCGAACCGTCCGCGGCCCGATTCGTGTGCCCACGGTGATCGTGGCGGTGAATTACGCCAGGGTGCCGAAGAAGCGCCCGAAGCTGTGCGCCCGCGCCATTCGCGAGCGCGATAGCAACCGCTGTCAATACACCGGCCGCGTGCTGCGCCAGGGCGAGGGCAGCATTGACCACGTTGTGCCTCGTTCGCGCGGCGGCAAGAACGCTTGGGAGAATCTGGTTTGGGCCGGCAAAGACGTAAACGCGCGCAAGGGCAACCGACTGCCACACGAGGCCGGCTTGAAGCTGCTCTCGGTGCCGCGCGCGCCGAAGGAACTGCCGGCGACGGCGATCATTCGCAACGCTCACGGAATTCCTGAATGGAAACTGTTTGTGCAGCACTGAAGACTGTTGGGCCGCCTGCCTGTGGCGGCCCAACAATTGAAATCAAGAAGCGTGTCTTTGGCTCTTGGCTCCGCTCCAATACCGTTAAATGTGGTTCATTTTCATTACGGCCCGTCTGTTCATCTTCCTCAGCTTCCAACTCCGCCTCGCGGCGGCGCTGTCGAGGCCGTGTTCCGTCGTGAACAACCTGATTCGACGAGTGGGACTTTCACCCGCGTTGCAATCAACTTCACTGGCGCAACCTCACCATTTCTTGGCAATTCTTTGCCTTAAATTGCGCGATATCATGGAGTTGAGGCTCAAACCGACCACTTTTTCATTTTTAGTGACTTTTATTTAATTTTCGGTTGACTTGTTTTGGCATATCGGCATAAACAGGGCATGTATCAGGAGAAGCCCGATTTTCTCAATGGTGCTCTTCCTGCCAACTGTTCGCGAATTAGTGGTCCGTTAAAAATAAAGAAAAAGATTACTATGAGAGCAACACTTTTCTGCCGGGTTCTGACGTTTGCAATGATACCTGCCATGACCCAAGTGACGGCATTGGCCAACCCTTTGGGCGGCGCGGTTGTTTCGGGGAGTGCCGCCATTGGCTATTCCAGCACCGCTGTCAACATCAACCAGAACAGCGCTCGGGCTATAATTGACTGGGCTTCTTTTAATATTGCTGCTGGCGAAAGCACATCCTTTCATTTTTTAGGTCGGAGCGGGGCCAACAGCGCTGTTCTCAACGAGGTCAGCGCCAGTGCCGGGCAGTCATTTATAAACGGCCTGCTCAACTCTTATGTCGGCGCCGGAAACAGCAAAATTGGCGGCAGTGTTTATGTGCTCAACCCCAATGGCATTCTCTTTGGCTCGCAAGGCTCGGTCAATGTTGGAAGTTTCGTTGGAACAACGCTTTCCATTGACAATCACTCTTTTATGGCGGGGGGAAACCTCACCTTGGGCAGCGCGAATTTGAGCGGCGATTCAACGGCGGCCATTCAGAATCAGGGACAGATTAATGCGCTTGGCGGGGACATATTCCTGGTCGCTCAACAAGTTGAAAATGATGGCAGTCTCAGCGCCAACCATGTGGGGTTGGCCGCCGGTTCATACGTGCAACTCAATCAGGCGGGGCTTCCTGGCGGGCAACACATTTCGATCCTCGCGGGCAATCCATCAACTCCCGCCGCCACCGGCGTCGTGAATTCCGGCACTATTCAGGCGGTCACAGCCGAGTTGAAGGCGGCGGGCGGCAATATCTATGCCCTGGCCATTAACAACTCCGGCGTGGTCCGGGCCAACACCCTGACCGGCCAGGGCGGCCACATTTACTTGACTGCCAATGGCGGAAATATTCAAAACTCTGGAACTCTGTCGGCTTCCGGCGTCTCGGGCAAGGGCGGGTCCGTCATCGTCACTGGCGGCAACATTACTTTGGCTGGCGGCAGCGTGGTGAATGTCAGTGGCCAGACTGGCGGGGGCACGGCCCTGATCGGCGGTGGCCCTCACGGCACCGACCCGTCCGTGCAAGACGCCCGGCAAACCACCGTGGCGGCGGGCGCCAACATTATTGCCGATGCCGTGACAGATGGCAACGGCGGCAAAGTGGTCGTCTGGTCGGACGACACCAGTTTTGCCGGTGCCATCAGTGCTCGCGGCGGCGCGAATGGCGGCAACGGCGGATCAGTCGAAGTTTCCGGCCACTACCTGTCCTTTACTGGTTCGGTCAATACGCTGGCGCCGCATGGCAAAGCTGGAACTCTTCTCCTCGATCCAGATGACCTGATCATTAACAACGCTGACAATAACAGTGGTCCTGTCCCCCCCCCTACGACGTTTGAGCCCAGTGGCCTCGCTTCGACGATTTCTTGGAGCACCATCACTGGCCCTGGCGGTCTGGGTTCGGGCAACGTTACGGTCACCACTACGGCATTCACGGGGCCGGATAACGGTGACCCGGGGAACGGGACGATCACGGTCGGCGCCGCATCCTCCGGTTTGGCCACCAGCGCCGGCCATAATCTGACGATTAATGCTGCTAACAATCTGATCGTCAACTTCGCTATTAACGATACTGGAACAGGGAATTTGACCCTGCAAAGTGGCGGGGCTGTAAGTCTTAATGCGACCGTGACGGGCAGCACCGTGACGCTCAATGGCGCTGTCACAGGCTCCAGCCTGTTGACTGCCACGACTCTGAATTTGCAGGGCAGCGGCGCTGTTGGGGCGACTGGCGCGGGCAACGCGCTCAACACCACTGTCAGCGACATCGTGCTGGGCAAGAGTGGCGGCAATAGTTTTATCAATCAAACCGCAGGTACGCCGGTGGACATTGGCGGGACGACCGGCGGCGGCAACCTGACTTTGACATCCGGGGCGGCAACGGTGGATGGGGTGGCCAACCTGACCGCCACCGGCGGGACGGTGACGTTTGTCAACAGCGGAGCGTTGACCGGGAGCGGGCTTGTGACGGCGGCCACGTTGAATCTGGACGGCAGCGCCAATGTGGGCGCGACCGGGGCTGGCAACGCGCTGAACACGACGGTGGGCACCATCAGCCTGGGTGAGACAGCTTCGGCCAACAACTGGATCAACCAGAATGCGGCCACACCCGTGGACATTGGCGGGACGACCGATGGCGGCAACCTGACTTTGACATCCGGGGCGGCCACGGTGGATGGGGTGGCCAACCTGACCGCGACCGGCGGGACGGTGACGTTTGTCAACAGCGGGGCGTTGACCGGGAGCGGGCTTGTGACGGCGGCTACGTTGAATCTGGACGGCAGCGCCAATGTGGGCGCAACCGGGGCCGGCAACGCGCTGAACACGCAAGTGAGTACCATCAGCCTGGGTGAGACAGCTTCGGCCAACAACTGGATCAGCCAGAATGCGGCCACGGCAGTGGACATTGGCGGGACGACCGATGGCGGCAACCTGACTTTGACATCCGGGGCGGCCACGGTGGATGGGGCGGCGAATCTGACCGCGACCGGCGGGACAGTGACGTTTGTCAACAGCGGGGCGTTGACCGGGAGCGGGCTTGTGACGGCGGCTACGTTGAATCTGGACGGCAGCGCCAATGTGGGCGCAACCGGGGCCGGCAACGCGCTGAACACGCAAGTGAGTACCATCAGCCTGGGTGAGACAGCTTCGGCCAACAACTGGATCAGCCAGAATGCGGCCACGGCAGTGGACATTGGCGGGACGACCGATGGCGGCAACCTGACTTTGACATCCGGGGCGGCCACGGTGGATGGGGCGGCGAATCTGACCGCGACCGGCGGGACAGTGACGTTTGTCAACAGCGGGGCGTTGACCGGGAGCGGGCTTGTGACGGCGGCTACGTTGAATCTGGACGGCAGCGCCAACGTGGGCGCGACCGGGGCCGGCAACGCGCTGAACACGACGGTGGGCACCATCAGCCTGGGTGAGACAGCTTCGGCCAACAACTGGATCAGCCAGAATGCGGCCACGGCAGTGGACATTGGCGGGACGACCGATGGCGGCAACCTGACTTTGACATCCGGGGCGGCCACGGTGGATGGGGCGGCGAATCTGACCGCGACCGGCGGGACAGTGACGTTTGTCAACAGCGGGGCGTTGACCGGGAGCGGGCTTGTGACGGCGGCTACGTTGAATCTGGACGGCAGCGCCAATGTGGGCGCAACCGGGGCCGGCAACGCGCTGAACACGCAAGTGAGTACCATCAGCCTGGGTGAGACAGCTTCGGCCAACAACTGGATCAGCCAGAATGCGGCCACGGCAGTGGACATTGGCGGGACGACCGATGGCGGCAACCTGACTTTGACATCCGGGGCGGCCACGGTGGATGGGGCGGCGAATCTGACCGCGACCGGCGGGACAGTGACGTTTGTCAACAGCGGGGCGTTGACCGGGAGCGGGCTTGTGACGGCGGCTACGTTGAATCTGGACGGCAGCGCCAACGTGGGCGCGACCGGGGCCGGCAACGCGCTGAACACGACGGTGGGCACCATCAGCCTGGGTGAGACAGCTTCGGCCAACAACTGGATCAACCAGAATGCGGCCACACCCGTGGACATTGGCGGGACGACCGATGGCGGCAACCTGACTTTGACATCCGGGGCGGCCACGGTGGATGGGGCGGCGAATCTGACCGCGACCGGCGGGACAGTGACGTTTGTCAACAGCGGAGCGTTGACCGGGAGCGGGCTTGTGACGGCGGCCACGTTGAATCTGGACGGCAGCGCCAACGTGGGCGCGACCGGGGCCGGCAACGCGCTGAACACGACGGTGGGCACCATCAGCCTGGGTGAGACAGCTTCGGCCAACAACTGGATCAGCCAGAATGCGGCCACGGCAGTGGACATTGGCGGGACGACCGATGGCGGCAACCTGACTTTGACATCCGGGGCGGCCACGGTGGATGGGGCGGCGAATCTGACCGCGACCGGCGGGACAGTGACGTTTGTCAACAGCGGGGCGTTGACCGGGAGCGGGCTTGTGACGGCGGCTACGTTGAATCTGGACGGCAGCGCCAATGTGGGCGCAACCGGGGCCGGCAACGCGCTGAACACGCAAGTGAGTACCATCAGCCTGGGTGAGACAGCTTCGGCCAACAACTGGATCAGCCAGAATGCGGCCACGGCAGTGGACATTGGCGGGACGACCGATGGCGGCAACCTGACTTTGACATCCGGGGCGGCCACGGTGGATGGGGCGGCCAACCTGACCGCGACCGGCGGGACGGTGACGTTTGTCAACAGCGGGGCGTTGACCGGGAGCGGGCTTGTGACGGCGGCTACGTTGAATCTGGACGGCAGCGCCAACGTGGGCGCGGCCGGGGCCGGCAACGCGCTCAACACGACGGTGGGCACCATCAGCCTGGGTGAGACAGCTTCGGCCAACAACTGGATCAGCCAGAATGCGGCCACGGCAGTGGACATTGGGGGAACGACCGATGGCGGCAACCTGATTTTGACATCCGGGGCGGCAACGGTGGATGGGGCGGCCAACCTGACCGCCACCGGCGGGACGGTGACGTTTGTCAACAGCGGGGCGCTGACCGGGAGCGGGCTTGTGACGGCGGCCACGTTGAATCTGGACGGCAGCGCCAATGTGGGCGCGACCGGGGCCGGCAACGCGCTCAACACGCAAGTGAGTACCATCAGCCTGGGTGAGACAGCCCTGGCCAACAACTGGATCAACCAGACTGCGGCCACAGCAGTGGACATTGGCGGGACGACCGATGGCGGCAACCTGACTTTGACATCCGGGGCGGCCACGGTGGATGGGGCGGCCAACCTGACCGCCACCGGCGGGACGGTGACGTTTGTCAACAGCGGGGCGCTGACCGGGAGCGGGCTTGTGACGGCGGCCACGTTGAATCTGGACGGCGGCGGCAGTGTGGGAGCGACTGGCGCGGGCAACGCGCTCAACACCACTGTCAGCGACATCGTGCTGGGCAAGAGTGGCGGCAATAGTTTCATCAATCAAACCACAGGCACGGCGGTGGACATTGGCGGGACGACCGGCGGCGGCAGCGTGACTTTGACCGCGGGAGCGACGACGGTGAACACCGCGGCATTGAACGCTGGCGCGGGCAACGTGACGTTGAACACGACAACATTGGCCCTGGGCCAGAATGTCAGTGGCGCAACAGTGACACTGAATAACAGCAGCACCGCGACAATCAATGCCGCTCTGAGCGGAATCACCACGCAACTGGCCATCACAGGCACAGGCACGTTGCAGGTGAACAATACGATTTCAGCAGGGTCGCTCAATGATGGCGAGGCCACGACACTCAATGGAACCGGCGGCAGCCAGATTATCACCACGACCGGCGGGGACCAGAACTACACGGGCACTGTGAAATTGGGAGTCCCCACGACCTTGAACAGCGGGACGTTGGAACTTGGGGCGGTGACCGGGGGCGGCAACAGCCTGACTTTAAACAACACCGGGGTGGCGACGTTGAGCGGGACGGAGAGCGGCATAGGCGTGTTGAGCGCCAGCGGGAGCGGAACCCTTGTGGTCAACAACAACCCATCGGCGGTGAGCGTGAGTGACACAGAAGGCACGACGCTCAACGGCACCGGCGTGACCACGACGGGGGGGATCAGAGTTACACGGGCACTGTGAAGCTGGGAGCCAATACGGCCTTGAACAGCGGGACAGTGGAACTTGGGGCGGTGACCGGAAGCGGCAAGAATCTGACTTTAAACAACACCGGGGTGGCGACGTTGAACGGGACGGAGAGCGGCATAGGCGTGTTGAGCGCCAGCGGGAGCGGAACCCTTGTGGTCAACAACAACCCATCGGCGGCGAGCGTGAGTGACACAGAAGGCACGACGCTCAACGGCACCGGCGTGACCACGACGGGGGATCAGAGTTACACGGGCACTGTGACGCTGGGAGCCAATACGGCCTTGAACAGCGGGACGTTGGAACTTGGGGCGGTGACGGTGACCGGAGGCGCCAAGAATCTGACTTTAAACAACACCGGCGTGGCGACATTGAGCGGGGCAGTCAACGGTGTTGGAATACTGACAGCTAGTGCGGGGGCGAAGGCTTCACTGGTGGTGGACAATGACATTTCGGCAGCATCATTCGTTGACATACAAAATACGACTTTCAACGGCCATGGCAGCTCGGAGACAGTGGCGACTATCGGCGGCGATCAAACTTACGGCGATCAGACTCACCATGAATCCGCAATCTTTAATGTGCCCACGACCTTGACTGCAGACACTGTTATTCAGTATTCAACGTTTAGCGGTCGGTTTGTACCGAAGATCAACGGGCGCCTTGAGACCCTTCTTGGTGTCTACTATGATAGTGACGATGATCTCGTTGCTCAGAGTGGTAACGGCATTGTCCTTCTTGAGGATGTAATTAAAGGCATCTTTGGGACGATGGCAGAACAAGTTCAAACGCCCAGCACCGTCGGGGGCGAGGTTTCACCAGAAAAGCCATACGTTCCGCCCGGCGCTCATTTGAAACGCAGCGGAGAAGTTCCGATGTTGTCCAAGTAAAGTAAACGACCCATGCTCACTAAAATAGGAATATGAATATGGATTTTTCAAAAAACAAGCTGTCCATGCCGGCGATCATCGCTGTCTCAATGGTTTCTTTCGCTGTCGCACAGAGCGCGTCCTCACAGACGTCCGCTGCGCAGGCCCCGCCTCCTTTGCTGCTGGCGCAAGATTTTCAACGCAACGCCCCGCCGGGTTCCAATGTCCCGCTGCCCACCAATACAGCGCCCCCGGGCGGCTCTTCGATTTCGCCGCGCGCCGAGGAGAAACCGCTCAACGCAAATTTGGGCCAGCTCAAGGGAATCGTCATCCTTGGATCCTACCAGGACTTTAAGGAAGAAGGCGTTGCCGGCATTCAAGGGCTGGACATTAAAGGCCCCGCGTTTCTAAAGGACCATCAAGCCATGGTTTCCGTCTGGACGGGCGATTTTCTGGGCAAACCGCTGACTCTGGCTGCTCTGGATCGCCTTCAGGTTAATTTAATACGCGTCTGCCGGCAGCTTGACCGGCCGGTGGTCGATGTCTATTATCCCCAGCAGGAGATTATTGACGGTGTTGTTCAAATCGTCATCTATGAAGGAAGAGTCGGCCGCGTCAATGTCATCCACTTGGGCCGAAAATGGTTCAATGACGCTTATTTAACCAACCATGTCCATCTCACGCCCGGGGGCAGCATCTCCCAGGGGCAACTGCTCCATGATCTTGACAGGCTGAATCGGGACACCCAGTTTCTTGAAGTCAGCGCCGTTTACAAGCAGGGGGTTTTCAGCGAGACAAATTCCGGCTCGACAGACATTGATTTGACGGCCAAGGAACGGTTTCCTCTGCGCGTTTTTGCCGGTTATGATAATTACGGGCTGAAGGTTCTGGGCGAGAACCGAATGTTTGGAGGTTTTAGCTATGGCAACCTGTTCGGCGTGGCCGACCAGTTAAACTACCAGTACACCACCGACATTCAATTAAGCTACCTTCAATCCCACACGGCCAGTTTTATCGATCCTCTGCCATGGGGACATACGTTAATGATGTATGGTGGCTACAATGCTGTCAATGCCAACTTGTCTAAAATCGGATTCTCCAGCCTCAACAACAATGGTTATACCTATCAAGCCAGTCTGCGCTACATCGTCCCGCTGCCGCACGTCACGGTGCCGCACTCGTGGGCCTGGTTGTTGGACATGCCCGGCTGGTTGGCTGGTGGGGACCTTGAACTGCAGCATGATATATCCATTGGATACGACTTCAAGAGCGCGAATACGGCGATCGAATTCGGCAAAGTCACTTTTACTCCATACGCCGCGGATATTGACCAATTTGCGCTTGGCTACAGGGCGCTTCTGCGAGATCGAATCGGCTATTCCCAACTCAATCTGAATGGTTACGGCAGTCCAGGGAGATTTATGGGGCGGAATAACGACTCCGACTTTTCGAGTTTCCACACCGGACTGAAAGCTAATTACTATTATGGCAGGGCTGAAGGGGAGCGGGGCTTTAATTTGCCATGGGGATTGTGGCTGCGGGGCAGGGGCGGCTATCAGAACAGCAGCACCGGCTTGCTGCCGAGCGAACAACTCTACCAGGGCGGCTACGCCATACTTCGAGGATATCCCGAGGATATTGCGTCTGGAGATCAAGGCTATTACGCATCGGCCGAGTTGCACTCGCCGCTTATCCGCACAAGCAATCTGACTGGACAGAAGAACCTGCCGGGGCAGCCTGACGGTGATATGCTGGATATTTTCGGGTTTTATGACTTTGGCGCCGTTGACGGCGTCCGTCCGAATACGGCCACCTACGTTTCCCTGAATTCGGCCGGGGCCGGGCTGAGTTATCACGTCAGTCAAAACTTGAAGGTGGATTTTTCTTACGGCTTCCAATTGCAGCATCTGCCTTCCTCTACGCCTCAGGCCTTGAGCAAAGACCACAGCCGGGCGCATATTTCCGCGACCCTGTCGTTTTAATTCAGCCCGACCCGGGCGTGACCTGAATGAGTGTGCCGGTGGCGACCGGGCCGCCGACTGATGGCCTTGACGAGCAGCGTTGCGTATTGCCTGCTCCTGGTCAAACACGCAAACCATATCAACCAAAATGAGTATTGACAAGGATTTAAAGCAAGAGATCCGCATCGAAACCGGCATGCGGTTTGGCAAGACCACCCCGACGGCGGCGGAAGTCAGGGACGCCGCCCGGCAGGTCCTCGAATCCAAAGTGAAACAGAAGCGACTGCAGTTGGATTCGAACGCGAAGGGAAGACTCATAAATGCCATTTGTGACGACTTGCTGGCTTTCGGGCCGATCGAGCAACTGTTGCAGGACAATGGGATCACCGAAATCATGATCAACGGCCCCCATCGGATTTACGTCGAAAAAAACGGTGAAAAGACCCTGTCGGAAGCGCAATTTGATGATGAGAACCATCTCCGCACCGTCCTGGAAAAAATGCTGGCGCTGGCCGGCCGCCGGCTGGATGAAAGTTCGCCCTACGTCGATTTTTCCCTCAAAGACGGCTCGCGCATCAATGCCATCATTTCACCGCTCGCGGCCGACGGATCTGCCGTCACCATCAGGAAATTCCTGAAGACGCTGACGTGCCGGGACGATCTGGTGCGCCTGAAAACCATCAACGATCAAATGAGCCGTTTCTTGCAGGCGGCCATCAAGGCCAAGTTAAACATCTTGTTTGCAGGGGCGACCGGCGCCGGCAAAACCGCCACCCTGAATGTCCTTTCGAGTGAGATCGCTCCCAACGAACGAATCGTTACGATTGAAGACGCCTTGGAATTGAAGCTTAACCAGGCGCACATCGTCCGCCTGCTGACCCGCAGCAACAATATCGAAGGCAAGGGCGCCATCACCGTGAGGCAACTTTTCAGCAACACATTGCGCATGCGGCCTTCGCGCATCATTCTGGGTGAAATCCGGGGCGAAGAAGCCATGGACTATCTTCAAGCGATCAACAGCGGCCACGATGGCACGCTGGCCGTCCTGCATGCGTCCACCCCCATCGACGCGATTGGCCGCCTCGAAACCATGGCGATGTATGCGGGCCTGAACATTCCCCCGGCTGAGATCAAACGGCAAATTGCCTCCGGGCTGAATCTCATCCTGCAACACGAACAACTGGCCGACGGTTCCCGGAAGATCACCTACATCACCGAAGTTGCCGGGATAAAGGACGGCCAGATCGCGCTGAACGATATTTTCCGCCATGAAATCACCGACCGCCTGGAAAGCGGGGAAGTGGTTGGGGAATTCAAGCTCATGAACAAACCGGCCAATCTCGAGCGTTTCAAAAAGCGCGGCATCAGAGTGGAGGAAATATTTTAGTTTTCAGCCTCAACTCGATTTCCCGGGTTTGCCGCGAAGAATGGCCAGAAACGCAAGATATGGATGATAGGTCTGGAAAATCGGCAACACGGCAACAAGTGTTGACAGTCAACGACCTGGCCCGACTTTCGCAACTGGGAGTGGTTTTCAACTGTTTGAGTTTTGGCGGGAACGGCTGCCCGATTCGCGGGAGGGAACCTGCTGGCGTCATGTGCTGGAGACGTTGACGGTTTATCGGCTGATTGATCCGGGGAGCGAATGGCGGCTGCACCGGCAGTGGTTTTGCAACAGCGCGATGGCCGGCAACACGGCGGACAAAACCACGTTGCGCGGTTTTCTCAAGAAGATCGAAGGACTGTACGGCAAAGCCGGGCGGGTCTGGGTGATGGACCGGGGCATTCCGACGGAGGAAGTGCTGGCGGAGATGCGGGCCAGTGATCCGCCAGTCTCTTATCTGGTTGGCACGCCCAAAGGACGTTTGAGTCAATACGAGAAAGCGCTGTTGGAGCGGCCCTGGCAGGCGGTGCGGGACGGGGTGCAAGTCAAGCTGCTGGCCCAAGAGGGAGAGTTGTATGTGCTGGCGGAAAGCCGGGACCGGGTGAACAAGGAACGGTCCATGCGGCGGCGTCAATTAAAAGGACTGGTCAACCTGCACGTCAGCTTGCGGGCCTATTTGAGGCCGCTGGCTCCGGGCCTGACGCCGCGCTCCCTGTTGGAGAAGTTCGCGGCGATGCAAATGCTGGACGTGCATTTTCCGACGACCGACGGACGGGAACTGGTGTTTTGCCGCTACACGCAGCCGGAGAAGGATCACAAAATGCTGTTGGCGCAATTGGGCTGGGAGCTGCCGCCGCAATCGCCACCGCGCATCACGCAGAAAGGAGAACTGATGTCCGAGTAAGGAGCCAGTTTGGTGCAGACCTTTTGCAACGTCGCGTTGATTTGCAACGACTTACACATCGTCGCCCCCTCCAATTGCGAAAGCCGGGCTGGAATATTACTGCATGGTTACGGCTTAAACGATTTGAAGCGAAGTCCGCTGAATGGGCGACACCGGCCCACAATGCGCCATATTGTCACTAGTGAGCATCATTTAGCGCCAATATGGCACTTAAAACCATCACTCAAGCGTCGTTACAAACACTGTAAGCCATTACATGTATGGTATTTACAACTTTGCGCCATAATATGGCACTTGCATTGCTTATAGAAGCTGAATTTTTATGGCTAAAGTTATTGGAATCGATCTTGGAACCACCAACTCTTGCATGGCTGTCATGGAGGGCGGCGAGCCGGTGGTATTGGAAAACTCTGAAGGAAAACGCACTACGCCGTCCATTGTGGCCTTCATTAAAACCGGCGAACGTTTGGTCGGCGATGCCGCCAAACGCCAGGCTGTCACCAACTCGCGGAACACAGTCTATTCCATCAAGCGTTTCATGGGCCGCAAATTCAATGAGGTCCAGGAGGAGATCAAACGTGTCCCCTACAAGGTCGTCGCCGCCCCGAATGGCGATGCCGTTGTCGAAGTCGAGGTGGACGGCAAGCCGAAACAATTCAGCCCGCCTGAAGTTTCGGCCATGATCCTGGGCAAACTGAAAACGGACGCGGAAATGCGGCTGGGCGAGAAAATCACCCAGGCCGTCATTACCGTGCCGGCATACTTTAATGACTCGCAACGCCAGGCCACCAAAGACGCCGGGCGCATCGCCGGCCTGGAAGTGCTGCGCATCATCAACGAGCCGACCGCCGCCTCGCTGGCCTACGGTCTCGACAAGAAGAAAAACGAGGAGATCGCCGTCTATGACCTGGGCGGCGGCACATTTGATATTTCCGTGCTGGAAATCGGCGATGGCGTTTTCGAGGTCAAAGCCACCAACGGCGACACCCATCTGGGCGGCGACGATTGGGACAATCGCATCATGGATTGGATTCTGGACGAATTCAAACGCGAGCACGGCATGGACCTGCGCAAGCAGCCCGACGCCTTGCAGCGCATCAAGGAGGAATCGGAAAAGGCCAAGATCGCCCTCTCCAGCGCCCAGACTTACGACATTAATTTGCCGTTCATCACGGCCGACGCCAGCGGCCCCAAACACGTCAGCACCAAATTAACGCGGGCCAAAATGGAGCAGCTTTGCGACAATCTGTTCGAGCGCACCATCGGCCCTGTCAAGAATTGTTTGAAGGACGCGGGCGTGACCGGCGACAAGATGGACGAACTGGTCCTGGTCGGCGGCATGACGCGCATGCCGCGGGTGGTCCAAACCGCCGAGACCCTGGTCAGCAAGCCGCCCCACCAGGGAGTCAATCCCGACGAGGTGGTCGCCGTGGGCGCCGCCATTCAAGCGGGCGTTCTCAAAGGCGAAGTCAAGGACGTGCTCCTGCTGGACGTGACGCCATTGTCCCTGGGCATCGAGACCCTGGGCGGGGTGTTCACCCGGTTGATCGAGCGAAACACCACCATCCCGACGCGCAAGTCGGAAATCTTCTCGACAGCATCGGACAACCAGCCCGGGGTGGAAATTCATGTCTTGCAGGGCGAGCGCCAGTTTTCGCGCGACAACAAGACCATCGGCAAGTTCAATCTCTCGGACATTCCGCCCGCCCCGCGCGGCGTCCCGCAAGTCGAAGTGACCTTCGACATCGACGCCAACGGCATTTTGCACGTCAGCGCCAAGGACCTGGGCACGGGCAAGGAGCAGAAGATCACCATCACGGCCAGCAGCGGCCTTTCCAAGAGCGAAATCGAAAAGATGCGCAAAGACGCGGAAGCGCACGCTGAGGAAGACAAGCAGCAGCGCGAGGAAGTCGAAGCGCGCAACGAAGGCGACAACGCCCTCTATCGCAGCGAAAAAATGCTGAAGGACAACGGCGACAAAATTTCGGCGGCGGACAGGGAAAAAATCGAAAGCGCGGCCAAGGCGCTGGGCGAAGCATTGAAGGACAAGGACATTTCCGTCATTCGTTCGGCCACGGAAAAATTGAACGAAGCCTGGCAGGCGGCCTCCGCGGAAATGTATCGCGCGGCCTCTGAATCAGCCAAGGCC
The DNA here is from genome assembly GCA_963813995.1 of uncultured Verrucomicrobiae bacterium. Taxonomy (GTDB): domain Bacteria; phylum Verrucomicrobiota; class Verrucomicrobiia; order Limisphaerales; family Palsa-1400; genus DASRLE01. Next base: position 70,863 of record CAWFAZ010000079.1, read on the forward strand.
AAAGCCGGCGGCGGCAGCGGCGGCGCGCGTCCCAAATCTGGCGAAGCCCAGGAAGGCGCCGACGCCGGCGCCAAGGAAGAAGGCCCCATCATCGACGCGGAAGTGGTGGACGAGAAGAAATAAATTTTCATTTTTTGCCCCGGCTTTTGCAGAGCGGAGGCATTAAACCCTCAAAAGGGATGGCTTAAATGACTTTTCCCGATCGGGAGAGCGGATTGATGATGAAACAAACGATCTATAGTTTGAATTTTTTACAGAAACAATTAGACGAATGAAACCGGACCCTATTGTCACTGAAGTTCGCGAGGCGCGTCACCGAATCTCGGCAAAGTTCGGCCATGACACTGATCGCCTGGCACAGCATTACAAGAAACTTGACCAGAAATTACGCCAAAGCGCCCAGTTTCAATTTGTCACGGGCTTCTTTTCGACTGAGCCCGAAAGGGCGGCAAAGCCGAAACAATAAATGACTTTTCCCGGTCGCGGGTGCGGCGGGATTTTGATTCGAACAGAATAAAAACAGTACAAACAAAAAAGAAACACCAGTTATGAGCATTAATGTCAAACCTCTCGGCGATCGGATTCTTGTCGAACCCGCCGAAGAAAAAGAAGTCAAGAAGGGCGGCATCATCATCCCTGATTCCGCCAAGGAAAAACCCACCGAAGGCATCGTCATCGCCCTCGGCACCGGCAAAACGGACGACAACGGCAAAAAAGTTCCGTTTGAAGTCAAAAAAGGCGACCGCGTGCTGGTCAGCAAATATGGTGGCACCGAGATCAAGTTGAACGACAAGGAATACAAGATCTTCAACGCGGACGACATTATCGCGATCATCGAATAAACCCCGCAATTTTAAACCCACTTAACGAAAGAAATACATTTATGGCAGCAAAACAACTTGTCTTCGAAGAAGCGGCCCGTCAGGCCCTCTTGAAAGGCGTCAATAAACTGGCGCGCGCCGTCGTGGCCACGCTCGGGCCAAAAGGCCGCAACGTCGTCATCGACAAAAAATTCGGCTCTCCCACCGTCACCAAGGACGGAGTCACGGTGGCCAAGGAAATCGAGCTGGAGGACCCCTACGAAAATATGGGCGCCCAGATGGTGCGCGAAGTCGCCAGCAAGACCAGCGACGCGGCCGGCGACGGCACGACCACGGCGACGGTTCTGGCTGAGGCGATTTATTCGCAAGGCTTGAAATTCGTCACCGCCGGGGCCAACCCGATCAGCATTCAACGCGGCATCGGCAAGGCGGTGGAAGCCGCCGTCGAACACCTGGCGAAGATTTCCAAAAAGGTCAAGGACAAGGAAGAGATCAAGCAAGTCGCCACCGTCTCCGCCAACTGGGACGCCACCATCGGCGAAATCATTGCCGACGCCATGGACAAGGTGGGCAAGGACGGCACCATCACCGTCGAGGAAGCCAAGTCCATCGAAACCACCCTGGACGTGGTCGAGGGCATGCAATTCGACAAAGGCTATCTCTCGCCTTACTTCGTCACCAACGCGGAAACGATGGAAGCGAAGCTGGAGGATGCCTACATCCTGATTTACGAAAAGAAAATCAGCAGCCTCAAAGACCTGCTCCCCTTGCTGGAGAAGGTGGCCAAGATCGGCAAGCCCCTGTTGGTCATTTCCGAGGACGTGGAAGGCGAAGCCCTGGCCACCCTCGTCGTCAACAAACTCCGCGGCACGATCAACATCTGCGCCGTCAAGGCCCCCGGCTTTGGCGACCGCCGCAAATCCATGTGCGAAGACATCGCCGTGCTGACCGGCGGCAAATTCATCAGCGAAGACCTCGGCATCAAGCTGGAGAACCTCCAGTTGGACGAACTGGGCCGCGCCAAGAGCATTGTTATTGACAAAGAGAACACCACCATCGTTGAAGGCGGCGGAAAATCCTCCGAGATCCAGGGCCGCGTCAATCAGATCCGCCGTCAGATCGAGGAAACCACCTCCGATTACGACCGCGAAAAATTGCAGGAACGCCTGGCCAAGCTGGCCGGCGGCGTGGCCGTCATCAATGTCGGCGCCGCGACCGAAACGGAAATGAAGGAGAAGAAGGCCCGCGTCGAGGACGCGCTGCACGCGACCCGCGCCGCCGTGGAAGAGGGCATTGTGGCTGGAGGCGGCGTGGCCTTGCTGCGCTGTCTGCCGATCCTGGAAGCCATGAAGCTGCACGGCGATGAGCAAATCGGCGTGGACATCGTCAAGCGGGCGATGGAAGAGCCCTTGCGCGCCCTGGCCATCAACGCCGGCGTCGAAGGTTCCATTGTGGTGCAGGAAGTCAAGAAACGCAAAGGCAACGAAGGTTACAACGTCACCACGGCCGAGTACGAAGACCTGGTCAAGGCCGGCGTGGTGGATCCGAAGAAAGTGACCCGCACGGCGTTGCAGAACGCGGCGTCCATCGCCGGTCTGCTTCTGACGACCGAATGCCTGATCACCGAACTGCCTGAGAAAGAGAAGCCGGCGCCCATGGGCGGCGGTCATGGCGGCGGCATGGGCGGCATGGACTACTAAGACATTAAAACTAACAAGGGGGAAAAACGGGGAACACGAGCGAGGCTGGCCAACACCAGCCTCACTTTTTTTGCCGGCTTGAATCGCCCGCAAAATCCCCCATAATGACAGGCAATGCAATTCATCCGTGACATTTATGCGAGGAAGGTGGCGCGGCGGCAGCCCGTCATCTCGTTCGAATTCTTTCCGGCCAGGACGGAGGAAGGGGATCGCAATCTCCTGGAGAAAACCATTCCCGCTCTCAAGGAATTGCAGCCGGACTATTGTTCGGTGACTTACGGCGCGGGCGGAAGCACGCGCGAAAAGACGCTCAGGATCGTGGATCGCATCCAGCGCCAGCACCATTTGACCGCCCTGTTCCACTTGACGTGTGTCGGTTCGACCGCCGGGCAACTGCGCGCGGTCCTGCTCGAAGCCCGGGCGCTGGGCATAAGAAATATTCTCGCCCTGCGCGGCGATCCGCCCGGCGGCAGCGGCGAGTTCAAAAAAACGGAAGGCGGCTTCGAGTTTGCTTATCAACTGGTCGCCCTCATCAAGGAGATGGGCGGCTTTTGCATCGGCGCCGCCGGATTCCCGGAGGGCCACATCGAGTGCAAGGAGGGGCGGGAAGTGGATTGGGACCGGTTGAAGGCCAAGATCGATTGCGGCGCGGATTTTGTCTTGACTCAGCTTTTCTTCAACAACGCCGATTTCTTCCGCTTCCGCGACCACCTGGCCGGGCGGGGCGTGGCGGTGCCGGTCTGCCCCGGAATCATTTCCATTTTAAGCGCGTCACAAATCAAGCGTTTCACCGCGCTGTGCGGCGCGGAATTGCCCGCGGCGTTGCTGGGCCGGCTGGAACAGTACGTTGACAACGACGAGGCTTGCGCGGAATTTGGCATCGAATACGCGACGCAACAATGCGAAGAGTTGCTGCGCCACGGCGCGCCGGGGCTGCATTTTTATACGTTGAACAAGGCTCGTTCCACCACCCATGTCCTGCGCAATCTGGGCCTGGCGCAAGAAATTAAGAAGTAAGAATTAAAAAACATGAAAACAGTCAACAGTCGAACCGGGATGTTTTCTTGCTTCTTAATTCTTACCTCTTAATTCTGCCTTTAATGAAACGCGCCTCGTTGGAAAAGGTTGATTGCGAAATCGCTTTCGACAACCTCACCCGCCAGCTTTATGCGACCGACGCCTCGATCTATCAGATCGAACCCGCGGCGGTGGCGTTTCCGCGCAACGCGCAGCAAGCGTCCGCGGTGATCCGGGCCGCGGCCGACGAGAATCTGCCGCTGATTCCCCGGGGCGCGGGCAGCGGCCTGGCGGGCGGGGCCATTGGCGACGGTTTAGTCGTCGAATTCGCCCGGTTCAATCGCGACATCTCCGGGCTGGATCTGGAGCGCCGCACCGTCCGCGTTGGCGCGGGCGTCGTGCTGGATCAACTCAATGAATTTTTAAAACCAGCCGGGTTTTGCTTCGGACCGGACGTGGCGACAAGCTCGCGCGCCACCCTGGGCGGCATGATCGCCAACAATTCTTCCGGCGCGCATGTCCCTGTTTATGGTTGCACGGCGGATCATGTCCATTCGTTGCAAGTTGTTTTGGCCGACGGACGAATCCAAACGCTGGGAACGGGCGGGAATCCTGGCCTGGAGAAGCTGGTGGCGGAAGCCGCCGCCGAAATCCGGGAGCGCATGCCGGCCGACTTGCTCAAACGCTGGCCGGGCTACGGCGTGGACCGCTTTTTGCGCGAGCCTAACGCCAGTCATCTTCTGGCCGGAAGCGAAGGGACATTGGCGGCGATCCTTTCGGCTGAATTGAAAATTGTGCCGTTGCCGCGCCGCAAAAGCATGGGCCTGATTTTTTTCGCCTCGGTGGCGGAGGCGATGCGGGCGACGGTGGAATTGCTCCACCTCAAACCGGCGGCCATCGAGCATCTGGATCGCGTGCTGTTTGAGCAAACCCGGGGCCAGTTGAACTTCAAAGCGGCGCGCGACTTGTTGCAATTGGACGCAAAACCCTGCGAAGCGATTTTGCTCGTCGAGTTCTTCGATGACGCCGGGGACCGCCTTGCCGCATTGGGCGGCAAGTGGCTGGGCCTGCGCACCCTGCTCCTGCAGGACCCGGCCTCCATGAACCTGGTGTGGAACATGCGCAAAGCCGGCCTCTCCCTCCTGACCGGCTGCAAGGGAGACGCCAAACCGGTCGCGGCCATTGAAGACGCGGCGGTTCGACCGCAACAATTGCCGGAATATGTCGCCGCGCTGTCGTCCCTGTTGGAGAGGCGGCAGCTCAAGGCTTGCTTCTACGGTCACGCCGCCGCCGGGTTGCTGCATGTCCGCCCGGTGCTGGACCTGCATGACACAGGGGACCTGAAGAAATTCCGGCAAGTGGCCGATGAAGTGGCGGCGCTGGTCCGGCAATTCAAAGGTTCGCTGGCGGCGGAACACGGCGTCGGCATCGCCCGCACGGAATACATGCCGGAGCAGCTCGGCCCCAAACTGCTCGGTTTAATGCGGGAAATTAAAAATGTGTTTGACCCCCGCGGCTTGTTTAATCCGGGCAAGCTGCTTCCCGACGGCCGCTTTCAGATCGACGCCAACCTGCGCATGGGCGCCGGTTACAAGCTGGCCCTGCCGTTTGCGCCCGTCCTGGCCTTTGCCGCCAGGGACGGCTCGTTCACCGCCAATCTGGAACAGTGCAACGGCTGCGGGGGCTGCCTCAAGCAAACGCCCGCAATGTGCCCCACCTTCATGGCCACAGGGGAGGAAATCATGTCCACGCGCGGCCGGGCCAGCGCCATCCGCGCGGCGCTGGAAGGGCGCGGCATGGCGGACCCGTTGCGCGGCGCGGAAATGGAAATGGCGCTGGGCAATTGCCTGGCTTGCAAAGCCTGCGCGGCGGAATGTCCTTCCAATGTGGACCTGGCCCTGCTCAAGGCCGAACTGCTCCACGCCCGGCACGAGCGGCACGGCCTTTCCTGGCGCGAACGGCTTTTCAGTTCCGTGGACCGGCTTGGCCAACTGGGCTGCCTGGCCCCGCGCCTGGCCAACGGACTTTTGCAATCCGGCGCGCTGCGGCGATTGGCGCAAAATCTTTTTGACATCTCGGCGCAACGCCCCCTGCCGCCGTACGCCCCGGAACGGTTCGATCACTGGTTCGCGCGGCGGCCGGCCCCTTCCGGCGGCGGGCGCGGACGGGTTTTTTTGTGGGACGACACCTTCGCCCGTTATCATGAGCCGCGCATCGCGCAGGCGGCGGTGGCGGTGCTGGAAGCGGCCGGATTCTCCCCGGCCCTGGTCGCCGGCCGCCAATGTTGCGGGCGGCCCGCCTTCAGCCAGGGCTGCCTGGACAAGGCGGCCGCATTGGGCCGCCGCAACTTGGAATTGTTGACAGAAAGGGATGGCAACGAGCCGGTCCTGTTTCTCGAACCGTCCTGCTACTCCATGTTCGCCCAGGATTATCTGGAGTTGAAACTGCCCGGCGCGGCGGAAGTGAAGCCGCGCTGTTTTCTGTTCGAGGAATTTGTGGATAACCTGCTGGCGCGCGAACCCGGCTCCATCGCCTTCAAAGCCGCGCCGGAGAAGGTCGCCATTCACGTCCATTGCCACGCGAAGTCGCTGGTGAACCCGGATTTTATGAAACGCGTCATCGAGCGGATGCCCGGGCGTTCGGCGGTATTGCTGGAGACGGGTTGCTGCGGCATGGCGGGGGCATTCGGCGCGCTGGCGGACAAATACGAATTATCCGTCAAAATCGCCCGGCCGCTGCTGGCGCAGATTCGGGCGCAACCGGCCGGAACGATAGTGGTGGCTTCCGGGACGAGTTGCCGTCACCAGCTTGAGCATCTTTCCGAGTGTCGGCCCCGGCACATCGCGGAAGTGCTGGCAGCGGGGTTGAAGAAGGAAAAATGACGAATGTCGAAGCACTGGCGCGGAAGGCGGCTTGCAATCACACCCTTTTTAGAGCATATTTCATTTGACGCAGAATTGCATGAAGGCAAACGCAAAAGAGCAACGGGTTGACTTGGGGGATTTCATTGTGGCGGACCCTGCCATTTGTCACGGCAAGCCCACCTACAAAGGCACCCGCGTCATGGTCTGGCAGGTTTTGGCCATGCTGGAACGGGGCGAATCTTGGGACTACATCCGGCAGGCATGGCCCGGCCGCATTAGCGACGATGCCATCGCAGAAACGATTCGCCTCGCCCGGAGTTCTCTGCTCGACGCGCACGGGCGGTTGATGAAGGAGTCAGCCGGGGCCTGCGTCGGCGAATGAATGTCCTGGACGAAAACCTTGCCGCCCAGCAATGTGAAAAACTTTGAGACATCCGACCTTTGACACGACCGCCAAGAGGATGGGAATCGTGGCCCGGATCCAGACCAGCGGCGTGCAATTCTGGAAAAAGGGCAGGCCCGGATTGCGGGTCGCCGAATGGAGTGAAACGAATGGGGATTAAACAGGGAAAGAGGAGGAGAGCCGCCGCAGTCCAAAACCTGCCGGGGCGCGCGAAGCGTCCTGGAGTGCGCCAGCCCTCTGGCGCTTTTCAGCCGATTGGTTCAAAAGCAATGGCCCCGCCCAAGCTCACGGCGTTGGCTTCTTGAGAAACGGGGTCAACAGTTCTATGGGCAACGGAATGATGGTGGTGGTGTTGCGGTCGCCGGAGATTTCATTGATGGTCTGCAGGTAGCGCAGTTGCAGCGCGATGGGTTGGACGGCGATCATGGCGGCGGCTTGCACGAGCTTTTCCGCGGCTTGGAATTCACCCTCGGCGTTGATGACTTTGGCGCGCCGTTCCCGTTCCGTTTCCGCCTGGCGGGCCATGGCCCGCTTCATGGTGTCGGGCAGCATGACGTCGCGCACTTCGACGGCGGTGACTTTGACGCCCCACGGGCCGGTGTGGCGGTCGATGATTTCCTGGAGCGTTCGATTGATCATTTCGCGATGGGCCAGCAATTCATCCAGTTCGCTCTGCCCCAAAACGCTGCGCAAGGTGGTTTGGGCGATGAGCGATGTGGCCTGCAAAAAGTTCTCCACCTTGACCACGGCCGCCTCCGGATCAATGATTTTAAAATACACGACGGCATCCACGGTGACGGGCACGTTGTCCCGGGTCATCACTTCCTGCTTGGCCACGTTGATCGTGATGACGCGCAAATCCATCCGCACCATGCGGTCCACAACCGGGATGAGAAAGACCAGCCCCGGCCCTTTTGCGCCGATGAGTTTGCCGAGGCGAAAGACCACGGCCCGCTCGTATTCGCGCAGGATGCGCATGGCGGAGGGGAGGATGATGGAGAGAATAATGACGGCCGGCACAAGCCAGACCATGAAGTTGACCGCGAGGTGCATTTGATTATTATCCATAATTGTTTCAGGATTTAGGTTTGACGTGCAGGGTTAGCCCTTCGATTCCCACAATTTTGACCGCCGCCCCCCTGGCCAGCGGGGTTTGGCTGACGGCGTTCCAATATTCGCCGTCGATCATGACCTGGCCGCCGGCCTCGTCAATCGCGGTCAGGGCCGCCGCAGTTTTGCCCAGCATGGTTTCCGGCCCGGTTTTGACGGGCAGGAATTGGGCGCGAAGCCCGGCGCCGATGACAAAGAGGAAAAAGGCCGCCGTCAGGATCGTGGCCGGAATGATCAGGCTGAGCGACAGTTGAAAAGCCGGCTCGCGGTCGAAAAGCATGATCGAGCCCAGAAAAAAGGCGATGATTCCTCCGCCGGTCAGGATGCCGTGGGTCACGGCAAATACGTCAATTATAAACAGGGCCACCGCCAGGAGGATCAAGGCGAGGCCGGCGATGTTAATGGGCAGAATGGTGCTCATGTAGAGGGCAAGGATCAAGGCCACCGCCCCGGCCACGCCCGGCAATATGGCCCCCGGATTGCTCAACTCGCCAATGATGCCGTACATGGCCACGAGCATCAGGACGAACATGACTTCGGGCCGCCACAGCATCTGGAAAATCTTCTCGCGGGCCGCCATGGGAATGTCCGCGACTCGCGCGCCGGCGGTGCGCAGGAGGGTTTGGCCGATGTGGCGCTGGTCCAGTTGTTTGAGCAGGCCGGGGATGTCTGGCGCGATGATGTCAATTACTTTTAAACGCAACGCTTCCTCGGCATTGGTGCAGGCGCTCTGGCGCACGGCAGATTTGGCCCACTCCACGTTGTGCGAGCGTTTGCTGGCGATGGTTTCGATGTAGCTGGAGGCGTAGTTTTCCAGTTTGGTGCGTAGCACGTCGTTGCTGCCGCCTTCGTCGCCGCCGGGCAGTGAAATCAGTGAAAGTGGGTGGGCCGCGCCGATGGTGGTGTTGGGGGCCATGGCCGCCACGTTGGCCGCCAGGGTGATAAAGGTCCCGGCGCTGGCCGCGGTGGCCCCGGATGGGGCGACATACACGACGGTGGGAACGGTGTCGCTCAGGAGTTTTTCGACGATTTCCTTGGTGGAGTCGAGGAGGCCGCCGGGGGTGTCCAGTTGAATGATGAGGCAGGCGTCCTGTTCGGCGGCAGCCTGGTCGATGGCGCGGATTATGTAAGTGGCGGTGGCAGGCCCAATCGCTCCATCAATTTTGACAAGGCCAACCTGCCCGGCCTGGAGTGAGGGCGACCCTAAAAGAGCCATCGCCACCATGCCCGATGCCAGACGCCTGCAAAGAGTGCTCAAGGCCATATTATATTGCCCCAACTTGATCGCGCTTCAGCCCGGGGGAAGTGCCAGTCGCTCCCCATTGCCGGGAAGAGGCGCGAACCACCACAAATATGCCATGTTGCTGGCATTGCAACAAGATATTCGATTCCACGGTGAAAAATTGTCCTTGCATTTCTATTTGTTTTACCCATAACAAACAGTTCCCAACTGGACTGGTTGGCAATGAGATCTTTCAACCATTTACGATGGCTGGGATCTGCCAAAAACGCGCTACAACCAAAAGTCAAGTCATATGAAAATGCCTTTAATGCTCGTCGGGGTGGCGGCGATGGCCGCTGCCATGAATACAAATGCCAATCCAAACCTTCTTTCCGATCCCGGATTTGAAAGCGGGACGCCCGTGCCCAGTGCGATTGGGGGCTGGGCGACAGTGGTGGATGCCGCTTTTTCGCAGAACTATGCCCATTCGGGTGCATGGTCCATGGAGAACTATTATGTGTCGGGCGGCTTTCACGGGGTCAGCGTTCAGGAGGCTGCCGTCACTCCTGGCGCCGGTTATGCGCTCGGCGGCTGGGCATTCACGCCCAACACATTGAGCAGTTCTGGGATGGGGATGTTGATTCTTTTCTTCACCGATGCCAACGGGGCGTTGATCGGCCAGTATCTGCCCTCCCCGGCGTTGAACAGCGCGTCACCGGCTGACACATGGACTCAACTCTCGGTGGATGGCACAGCGCCCGCCAATGCGGCAGCCGTTTATGCCGAAACGACACTGTGGAACCCTGGACCTGGCGACGCCGTTTATTTTGACGATCTCAGTTTGACCGTTGTTCCGGAACCTTCGGTGTTGGCCCTGATGAGCGCCGGTCTCGGACTGGGTCTCTTGGGCCGACGGCGAACGAGCCGATCCGCAGGGTCACCCGTTACGGCGTTGGTCAACAGATAAAAAGCTGTCGCCCCCGTTTTTTCCATGGGCACCTGACTGTCGGGTGTGACCGCTGAGTAACCCAAAATGGAACTGTAAACAGGGGAGTGGGTAATTCTGCCGATGCATATTACATCCGCACCCGGACATTTTCTTTCGTGGAAATAGTTCTTGTGTTGGATGGCAATACAGGTATGCTTGCCGGTCTTTGACAATGATTTATGTCTCGAATTTGCGAACTTACTGGAAAAGGCTCGATTAAGGGCAGTCACATCTGGCGCAGCGGCAAAGCCAAGAAAAAGGGCGGCATCGGCACGCATATCACCGCCATCACCAAACGGCGCTTTGCGCCCAATCTTCAGCGTGTCAAGGCCGTGATCAACGGCGAGGTGCGCTATATCCGCGTTTCGGCCAGCGCGTTGAAAAAGGGTTTGGTGACCAAGGCGCCCAAGCGTCGCTGGACCAAACCCGAGGCCAAACCCGAGCCGGCGGCCGCCCCAAAGGCTTAACCATGTTTTCTTTTCAGGTGGTGCATGGCGGCCCGTTTTAATTCGCGGTCGGCCTCGCGCTCTTTTATGTCCTGCCGTTTGTCGAATTCCACTTTGCCCTTGCCGACGGCCAGGGCCACTTTGACGCGGCCGTTTTTCCAGTAAAAAGAAAGGGGGAAAAGGGCGTTGCCTTTGCTGGCGGCCAGATCGAGCAGTTTGCGGATTTCCGATTTGTGCAACAGGAGTTTGCGCGGCGCCTTGGGCAGGTGGCCAAACCGGTTGGCCTGGACGTATTCGTCAATGTGCGCGTTGTGCAGCCAGACTTCGTTCTTTTCGACTCTGGCAAAGGCATCGCTGATTTGGGCCTTGCCGGCGCGCAGCGCCTTGACTTCCGAGCCATGCAAAACGATGCCGGCTTCGAATGTTTCCAGTATATGATAGTCCCGCCGGGCTTTGGAGTTGTGCAGAATTTCGGCCATAAACAAAATGCCCGAAGGCCATCCTTCCGGCTGGCGCGCCGCCGGGACCAGCGATCGTCAGGAGGAGCGGCGGCGTTTTCTGGTCACGGGCTGGGCTTCCTCTTCCTCTTCGGTCCCGGTGGACATGGCATAATCCATTTTGCCGTCGATGATTTCCAGCAGGGCGACATCCGCCGCGCCCATCGTGGCGGTTTGCTCGATGAGGGGCCGGCTGCTGCCGCCGCCGGACGTCAACTGCCGCACGCGCCTGGAAATGAGATTAACCAAAACGTTGGGGTTGCCAACTTTCGCCAAAGCCTGTTTGATGTATTCGCTGTTCACGAGCCTCTTACAGTAACCGCTGCGCCACGGAACGCAATTAAATTATGTCAGTTTCTCACAATAAGAATAAGGTCCATTCAAGCCCAAAGCAGGCATTTGACCTGCAAGCACACCTCCGCCGGCAAACGGCGGCGGTGGATCGGGCGTTAAACCGCTTTTTGCCGCCCGCCGGCGCCAAACCGGCCACCATTCACCGGGCCATGCGCTATTCCATTTTCGCCGGAGGCAAACGCATCCGGCCCGCTCTCTGCCTGGCGGCGGCGGAAGCGTGCGGCGGCCGGCTCGAAGACGCCCTCCCGCTGGCCTGCGCCGTCGAGTGCATCCACACCTATTCACTCATCCACGACGATCTGCCGGCGATGGACAACGATGACCTTCGCCGCGGCAAGCCGACCAATCACAAGGTCTTCGGCGAGGGCATCGCCATCCTGGCGGGGGACGCGCTGTTGACCGGGGCCTTTGCCATCGCCGCCCAATGCAAGGGCTGGCCGCGTTACAGCCATCGGGACATCATTCTGGAACTGGCGCGGGCCGCCGGTTCACAACAACTCATTGCCGGACAAGTCGCCGATTTGGAGGGCGAAGGCAAAAAAATCCCGGCCAGCCAACTGCGCTACATTCACGAGCGAAAAACATCCGCGCTGCTCTGTTGCGCGGTGCGCCTGGGCGGCATGAGCGCCAATTGCCCGCCCGCCCAACTGCAGAGCCTTACGGATTTCGGTTACAACGTCGGCCTGGCCTTCCAGATTATTGACGACATTCTGGATGTCACCCAAACCAGCGAGCAACTGGGCAAAACAGCCGGAAAAGACACCGCCGCCGCGAAGGCGACCTATCCTTCGATCGTGGGAATGGCAGAATCGCGAAAAATCGCCGGGCAATTGACCGGGCGGGCGTTCCGCGCATTGAAAATCTTCAAAGGCAGAGCACCGGCCCTGGAAGCCCTGGCTGAATTTCTATTGAAGCGCGATAAATAGTCCATGCTCAACCTGCAAGATTTGTCGGCGGTGTCCTAATTTGGAATAAGGCCAGCTTTTCTAAGAATCCGCAATGTGACTTCTGAATCAACGGATTTTCCTTCGGATGACCGGTTGGAATTTCAGCGGCTTTTTGCCGGCTGTTTGGGCGTTTGTCAAGAATACATACTTGACAACGAGGCCTGCGACACGCGTTTCGATCAATGTTTGCAGGGATTTCGTGTTATAAAAAAGATCTCCACCATGACCTGTGCAATTTCCGCCTTTTGTGCTAAACTCCTCCAATGAGCACGCTGTGCCGCGCCGGGCGGAAGTGTCGGAATGTCCGGGGAGCGCGACCGTCCCGGTCGCTGGGCGGGGCGTCTCGCGCCGCCCTTCCAGACAAAGATGTGTTTGGCGGGACGCCAAACACTGCGCGCGAGACGCACGCGCTCCCAACCCATCTTTCTGCCTTCCTGAAATGCCGGATTAAACGAGGTCGAAAAATTTCGGATAATCCGAAAAATTTCGGAAATATTTCGGAAAAACAGCCCTTTTCCGAAATTATTTCGGATTATTTTTTGGAGACGCTTTGCCGGGTCAGGTGCAGTCAAACTGGATCGTCCCTCCCGTCCTTTATGTCCTTGCAGGTCGTTGAATCCCCGGTCAAACCCGGTCAAACCAAGTCAAACCGATGCCGTTGGTCAAACCTGGGGCAAATTATATGCAAGTGCTTTAACATGAATGGCTTGCAGAATAAACAGCCTTTAGTCCAGTCAAACCCAGTCAAACTGGGTCAAACCGATTGCAAGCCGTGCTAACAAACCTCCGCCACCGATTCGCGCAGGGCGGCGACCATCCGCCGCGCCTGGGCCGGCGTTGTGCAGTAGGGCGGCATCAGGACAATAACATCGCCCACCGGACGCGTCAGGACGCCGCGCCGGGCCATGCCTTCGCAGACACGGATGCCAACGCGTTCGCGCGCGGCGAATCGTTCGCGTGTTTCCCAATGCTTGACGAGTTCCACGCCAACCATCAATCCCACCTGCCGGATGTCCCCCACCGCGGGCAGGCTCCACAGCGATTCCAATTCCGCCCGCAACGTTTTCTCCAGCATGCGCCGCGCCTTCAAGCACTGCGGGGATTGGAGAAGCTCCAGGCTGGCCAGCGAAGCGGCTGCGCCGAGTTGGTTGGCGGTATAGCTGTGCCCGTGATAGAAAGTTTTGAATTCGTCATACCGGCCAAGAAAGGCGTTGAAGATGCGTTGCGTGGTCAGCGTGGCGGCCATGGGCAGGTAGCCGCCCGTCATCCCCTTGGCCAGCGCCATCATATCCGGCTGGACCGATTCCTGGTGGCAGGCGAAGAGCGGGCCGCTCCGGCCAAAACCCGTCATCACTTCATCCGCGATGAGAAGCGCGCCGTGACCGCGGGCGATGGCGGCGGCGCGATGCAGCCAGCCCTTCGGGTGGGCGATCATTCCGGCGGCGCCCTGCATCAACGGCTCCACAATAAATGCGGCATAGGCGCTGCCCTTTTTTTTCTGCGCGGAAAATTTTCGTTCGACCTGGCCGGCGCATTCCCAATGGCAGCGGCGATATTCCCGGGCGTCGGCGCGTTCGGGTTGGGCTTGGTTGAACGGGCAACAATAACAATACGGCGAAGGCACGCTGTCGCTCTTGAAAAGCAATCCGCCGTAAGCCCGGTGAAAAAGATCGATATGCCCCAGGCTGACCGCGCCGATCGTATCGCCGTGATAAGCGCCGCCCACGGCCAGGAATTTCGGCTCGCTGCCGGGACGCGCCCGGCAGGCGAATTGATGGGCCATTTTCAAGGCCGCTTCCACCGCGGTCGAACCGTCGTCGGAAAAGAAAACCCGCCGCAATGTGCGTCCGGCGTTTTGCGCCGGGCCGGAGTTGGCGGCTTGGATCAGTTTTTCGGCCAGCAACGAGGCGGGCCGGTTGGCCAGTCCCAGGGCCGAGGAATGGGCGATTTGGCCAAGCTGATGCCGGATGGCCGCGTTGATTTTTGGATGGCAGTGGCCGTGCAAATTGGTCCAGATCGAAGAGTTGCCGTCCAGGTATTCGTTTCCCCTGGCATCGCGCAGCACGGCCCCTTTTCCGCCGACAATGACAATCGGCTCCCGTTTGAGCCAGTCGCGCATTTGCGTGAACGGGTGCCAGACATATTTTCGATCCAACAGTGCGGGAGACAAGTGTGCCGTTCAAGGTTTGAAGTTCAAAGCCGATTGCAACGCGGCGCGCAACCGCACGATGTCAGCCGCCTCATGCGCGGCGCTAAGCGTGACGCGCAAGCGCGCCTGGCCGTGGCCGACCGTGGGATAACGAATGGCCGGAATAAAGATTCCCTGATCGCGCAATGCCGCGGCGATCTTCAGCGCCCGGGTCTCGTCCCCGATCATGATGGGAATAATCGCGCTGTGCTTGTGGCGGCGTTCCGGCGCGCCGGATTTGCCTTCCGGTTCGGCGGCCCGGTGGAAGGCCTCGACATTCGACCACAGTTGGATGCGCCGTTGTTCTCCCGCCGCGCTTTGCACAAAGCGCGCGCCGGCGGCGGCCGCGGCGGCCGCGGCGGGAACCGGCGCGGTGGAGAAAATAAATGGGCGCGCGCGGTTGATCAGGTATTCGATCAAAGACCGCGGCCCGCAGATGTAGCCGCCGGAAGAACCGAGGGCTTTGCCAAGCGTCCCCATCTGGATTTCAATTTTTTGGGCGACTCCGAGTTCTTCAGCCAAACCACGCCGCGCGCTCCCATAAAGACCGGTGGCGTGCGCTTCATCGACCATGAGCCACGCGCCAAATTGTTCCTTCAAGGCCACCATCTCGCGCAACGGCGCCTGGTCGCCGTCCATCGAGAAAACGCTTTCCGTGACAATCAGCGTGCGCGGTTTGCGCTCCGTTTGGACAACGGCGGGCGCGGCATGGCGGCTGTCGGCCCAGCGGAGGATCTTCTCCAAATCATTCAGATTATTGTGGCCGAAGACTCGCACCTTCGCCCCGCAGAGCCGCGCGGCGTCCACAATGCTGGCATGCACCAGTTTGTCCAGGACGATGACATCATTGCTGTCCAGCAACGCGCCAATCATCCCCGTGACAGCGGCATAGCCGGATGAAAACGCCAGGGCGGCCTGGGTGCCTTTGAAGGCGGCCAGCGCCTCATCCAGCTCATGGTGCGGGCTGAGCGAACCGCAAATCAAGCGCGAGGCCCCGGTGCCGGCCCCAAATCTCCGGATGGCCTCGATGGCCGCCTCCTTGAGAGCGGGTTCATTGGCCAGTCCCAAATAATCATTCGACGAAAAGTTGAGAAAAGTTTTGCCGTCGATGGAGAGGCGCGGCGACTGGGGCGAATCGACGCGCCGCAATTCGCGGAACAAATTCTGTTGGCGAAGGTCGCTCAAACGTGAAATCAACTCTTCATTGAACGCGTTCATCCACCACAAATGACATAACGGGGGAAAGTTGGCGAGCGTTCAATTTCCATGAAACGGTTAACGCAATACGCTTTTGCATTTGGGCGTCTTGCCTATAATGGGCCGGCATGCAAGAACTGTTTCCGCTGGAGTCATCGTGGATCGTTGCCCTGGCAGCGGGCGCGATCTCCCTCATCATGCTCCTGGAGTTGGCCCGCTCGCTGCCCGGCCAGAATATCGCGCTGATTGCGGCCAGCCTCCTGGCGGGCGAAGGGGTGCTCGAATTTTTTCTGGCCAAATACGCGCGGATTGACGTGACAGGCCCGATGTGGTGTTACCTGGCCGGGGCTGCATTGCTCTGGCTGGCGATTGTCCTTTCTGTCCGGAGACTGGCGCAATTCATTCTGCGTCCGTGGCGGCGGGAAAGAGCATACGGGTTTTGGCTCATCGGCATGAGCGCCGTGTTCGCGGCGATGTTTCAGTTCGGCTGGCATGGCCTCAATCTGGATCCCGACGCGATTCCCATCGAACCGGACAGAGCGGCGATCATGGCGGCCATTCGCGGCCTGGCCACGGCGGTATTTTTGGCCGGCCTTGCGCCCTGGTTTATTCGCAAGCGGCACGTCTCACGGGCGGCCCGGTCAGAACTTGCGCAACAACCAAAGAATGAAGCTCAGTAAAACGCTCACGAGCAAACAAGTCGTCAACGGGAAATAAAAACTGGCATCGCCTTTGGTGTAAAATCTTCCACCTCGTGCCCTCCCGGGCTTTTGTTCCCATTGCCTTTTTTTTCTGGCTGACCGACTGCCGCGCCCCCGCGTCCCTGGTCGGTCAGCCTGTTGCTCTGTTTCATGGCGTGAATTTTTCCGGCACCTCGATCCTTGCAAAACTCTCCTCGATGAAGGTGGTATTCTGGATTCTCGACAACCGGGCGTAAAGGCCGTTTTGTT
Organism: uncultured Verrucomicrobiae bacterium; assembly: GCA_963813995.1. GTDB lineage: Bacteria > Verrucomicrobiota > Verrucomicrobiia > Limisphaerales > Palsa-1400 > DASRLE01. Next base: position 87,567 of record CAWFAZ010000079.1, read on the forward strand.
CGATCAATTCCTGGTGTGTGCCGCGTTCGACAATCTCGCCATGCAGCAGCACCAGGATTTGATCGGCGTTGACAATCGTGCTCAGACGATGCGCTATGACAAAACTGGTCCGATTGGCCATGAGCCGTTCCAACGCTTCCTGGATCAGCTTTTCCGTGGCGGTATCCACACTGGCCGTGGCTTCGTCCAGAATCAGTATCGGCGCGTTTTTCAACAGCGCCCGGGCGATGCTCACCCGTTGTTTCTCCCCGACACTGAGTTTGACGCCGCGCTCTCCCACGCGCGAATGATAACCCTCCGGCAGCCGCACGATAAATTCATGGCAATTGGCCGCCCGCGCCGCGGCCACCCACTCCTCCTCCGTGGCCTCGAGCCGCCCGCAGCGGATATTTTCGCCGACGGTGCCATTGAACAAAAACGCCTCCTGGCTGACCACGCTGATCTGCGCCCGCAATGAGGCGAGGGAAATCCCGGCGATGTCCTGCCCGTCGATCCTGATGCGGCCCGCGGCGGCTTCATAGAACGCCGGAAGCAAATTGACGAGGGTGGATTTGCCGGAGCCGGTCGGGCCGACCAGGGCAATCATCTGGCCGGGAGAAGCCTCGAGCGAAATGTTTTTCAGCGCCGTTCGCCCGCCGGCATAACTAAAAGAGACGCCTTCATAACTCACCGCGCCGCGCACCGGTTCGGCCAGCGCCCCCAGGCGGGCCCGGGCCTGCCCTTCCTCCGTGGCATCGAGAATATCGAAGACCCGCTCCCCCGCCGCGCGCGCCGCCTGCAACATTTGATTCAGGCCGTGCAAACGCCCGAACGGCTCGTAGAAAAGAGACAAGTACAAAATAAACCCGACCAACTGGCCGACGGTCAGTTGATGGGCCGCGACGAGCGAACCGCCGAGCCACAGGACCAGGGCGGCGCCCAGCGACGCGGCAAAGGTCATGGCGGGCGAATAAACCGCCCAAACCCGCATCACCCCCAGCGTGCCCTGGCGCAGATCGTCCGCGCGCTTGGCGAAGCGCTCGTCCTCGTGTGTCTGGCGTCCGAAAGCTTTGATCTGGCGGATGCCCTGCAAACTATCCATCAGAAAGGCGTTCATGGCGCTGGCCGCCCGGCGTTGCGCCCGGTATCGGCGGTGCGCGGTCAGCGTATAGCACAACGCCCCGCCCGCCAAAATGGGAATGGGCGCCAGCGCAATCGCCGCCAGCGACGGGTTCTTGCAAAACAAAATCACTAGCACGCCCGTGACACTGAGGGAGGCGACCGCGCCTTGTTCGGTCCCGTCAATCAACACCCGTTCCAGCGCGTTGACGTCTTCCACCACCCGCGTCATCAAATCGCCAGAGGCGCGCTGATCGAAGTAGCCGACGGGCAGCCTTTGCAGGCGGCTGAAAACATCCCGGCGCATGTCATAGATGACATTCTGCTCGAAGAAATTATTGACCCAAATACGGAGGCTGTTGAACAAATCGCGCATGAGGAAGGCGGCGGCCAGGCCGGCGGCCGGCCAGAGATAGCTGGTTGTTTTGCCCTGGGGATGGGCAACATCGTCGATGATCACCTGGGTCAACTGCGGAAAGGCGAAGGAAAAGCCCAATGAAACCACCGCGCAAGACAGGTTGGCCAGCGCCAGGCCCCGGTAAGGCCGCAGATAGACCGCGACCCGGCGCACGATTTCAAGGGTCGAGCGCGAGCGGGCGCCTAAAGTGACATCTTCGCCTGAATTTGAATGCCGGTGCATCGGCCCGATTTTAAAGGGTTCTGGAGTTGAGGACAAATGACGAATGACGAAGCTCGAATGACCAATCAATGACGAAGCTCGAATGACGAAATTTCGTCATTGGATCATTTGGGCATTGATTGGTCATTAGGATTTCGTCATTAGTCATTTTCGAATCCAGTATCCGGCATTCACTATTTCCCGCAAGCGCATTGAAAAATCTTTTCCAATCGGCGACTATGCGGGCCGGTTCCGGGTTTTTGGATGAACATGAAATTCAAATTGGCCGCGTATGCCGTGCTGCTCCTTCTGGCGGCATGGTTTGGATGGGGCTTTTACGCCAATTATACAACCATCGCGCGGGAATCGGCGGCGGCCCGCGCCAATGACACCACCTCTGCTGTGCCCAACAACCCGGTCGGGGCGACGAACAGCGCCAGCCAGCCCGCCACCGCGGCGGAATCATCCACGAACACCTCCGGCCAAAACGGCCTCGAAACCTCCAACGCTGCCGCGGCCCCAACCAACCAGGAACCCACAACCTCCGCTCCACCCGTCCCGACAAACGTCGCGGCTGAAGCGACGGCGCCCGCCCCCACGCCGGCGCATTCCTTCCAGGGGAGGACGGTCACGTACCTGGTGGCATTGGTTGGGACGCTCATCGCATTGGGTTTGCTGATTACGCACGACGTCACCCAATACGTTGGCGGAGCGGTGGTGGATATTCTGCTGGATGACAAAGGCGAAGAGATGCACGATCCGGAATACGAAAAAGCCGAGGAGGCTTGGGCACATGGCAGGCATTTGGACGCCATTGAGATGTTGCGCGATTTCCTGAAAAAAAATCCGCGCCAACAATACGCGGCCCTGCGCATCGCGGAAATCTACGAGAAAGACCTGCACAACTTCCTGGCGGCGGCCCTGGAATACGAGGAGGTGCTCAAACAGAAACTGCCGGCGGAGCGCTGGGGTTGGGCGGCGGTCCATCTGTGCAATCTTTACTCCAAATTAGGCCAGCAGAAGAAAAGAATGGCCCTGCTGCAGCGCATCGCGGCCGAATATCCGCAAACCGCCGCGGCCAGGAAGGCCCGAAGCCACCTCGGTTTGCCCGAACCGGAACCGGAACCGATCGCCAACGCCGGGAACACTGAGATGGCCGCCGAACCCGGCGAAAGCGTGACACCACCCGGAAAAGAACAGCCGGCGCCCGCGCCGCCCGCGCCGCCGCCCAAATCCAACCTGCCCCCGGGCTTCCGACCCAGGGGAAATTAGGAATTAAGAAGGAAGAATTAAGAAGTAAAAATACGGTGGGGCGAGACTCCGTCGAGCCGTGACCAGTTTTTTTCGGACTTTAGCGGGCCAAGTCAGGGCTCGACGGAGTCTCGCCCCACCATGCGATGAAAGGTAATGTTTCTTAATTCTTACTTCTCTTCAGGATTGTCACGAAAATCGCCGTGAGTTCGTCGCATTCCTGGCAAAGAGCGGACAGTTTCCGCTCCGGCACAATCCGGCCATCGACGAGAAGTTCCAACCAATAGGCGGTTTCTTCCAACTCGCGCAGGGAGTCTCCGCATTTGGAGATGAATTCAGCCCTGCTCCGGCCGCGAAAAGCCTCCCGGTAATTTGCGCCCACGGACGTGCCCGAACGCAAAACCTGCCTTCCCAAAACTTGGGCCACAGTTGTCTTCGGTAGCGCCGAAAACATCCGCACGATACGCAAGGCAAAGTCCTTCGTTCGCTTCCGCAGATCTTTTTCTTCTTTCATAATTCATAATTCTTACTTCTTAATTTTCTTTGGCGGCCTTCCTGGGGAGGGTGAAAAAAAAGGCCGTTCCCTTTTGCAATTCGCTCCTGGCCCAGGCCTCGCCGCCGTGCGCCTGAACAATATGTTTGACAATCGCCAGGCCCAGGCCGGTGCCGCCGCTTTCGCGCGAGCGGGCGCGGTCCACCCGGTAGAACCGCTCAAAAACCCGGTCCATGGCCTCGGGCGGAATGCCCGGGCCGTCATCGGCCACATAGATCTCCAGCTTGTCGGATTCGCTGCCGCCGGCCCCGACGGTGACGCAGCCCCCGTTTCGTCCATATTTGATCGCGTTTTCGATCAGGTTGAACAGGACTTGCTGAACGCGGTCCGCGTCGGCCCAGATGACGGTTTGCGGGGGGATTTTATTTTCGAGGACGGTTTTGCGGGCGGCGGCGCGCGCGCCGAGGTCATCCAGGACGCGCCGGGCCAGGTCGTGCAAATCGACCGCCTGGGGATTCAGGACGGCGTGGCCGGATTCCAAACGGGAAATGGCCAGCAAATCTTCGATGAGAAAAAGGAGGCGGTCGGAATGTTTGTCGATTTTTTGCAGGAACCGCGCGGCCTGCGCGGGATCGTCCTTGGCGCCGTCGAGCAGGGTCTGGGCGAAGCCCTTGATGAGGGAAAGCGGGGTGCGCAATTCGTGGCTGACATTGCCGACAAATTCCTGGCGGATGTTTTCCAACTCTTTCAGGCGGGTGACATCGTGGAAAACGAACAATTGGCCCGGCGCCGCGCCGGCTTGGCCGTGGACGAGGGAGGCGTTGACTTGCAGGGAACGGCGGGGGACGCGATGTATTTCCAGCTCGGCCCCGGAAATGTTTTTTTCCTCCGGCAACCGCGCCGCCAGCGCGGCCAGTTCGTGCCAGCGAAAGGCTTCCATGATGGTCTGGCCGCGAATGTCGGTTGCAATGCCGAAAAACTTGCGGAGGGATTCGTTGATCATCTGCACCCGGCCCTGCTCGTCCAGGAGAAGGACCCCTTCGATCATGCCGTTAAACAGGGCCTGCTGGCGGACTTGGAATTGGGCGTGGAGTTGCTGCTGTTCCCGGCGGGCCTGCTCATGGTGCTGGCGTTCCAGGTTGGCGCGCCATTGCCGCTGGCGGCGGGCCTGCCACCGCCACAGCGCCAGGACCAGCGCCAGACTTGCCGCAATAATCAGCCAGGATCGCATTTCGGGAACGGGGTTGATTTATTCTTCGTGGAACCGGTAGCCGACGCCGCGCACGGTGTCCAAATATTTGGCCGCCCCGCCCAGCTTGTCGCGCAGGCGGCGCATGTGGGTGTCGATCGTGCGGGTGTCAATCAAACTGTTGTAGCCCCAGACATCCTTCAAAAGTTGCTCGCGCGTCTGCACCCGCCCCTTCCGCCCGGCCAGCACGGTCACCAGTTTGAATTCCGTCGCCGTCAGCTCCAATGGGTTGCCCAGGTAAGTGATTCTGTGCCGCGACGGATCAATCACCAGGCCCCCGAACTGAATCCGCTCGCCGCCGCCCGGTTCGGCCGCGGCGCGCTTGAGCACATTTTTGACGCGCAGAATCAGTTCGCGCGGGCTGAACGGCTTGGTGATGTAATCGTCGGCCCCCAACTCCAGGCCCAGCACCCGGTCAATCTCGGCCGCGCGCGCCGTCAGCATGATGATGGGCAGGCGCGAAGTCGCGGCATCCCGGCGCAGGGCCTTGCAGACTTCCAGACCGTCCATTTCCGGCAGCATGATGTCCAGCAGAATCAAATCCGGCATGGCGGCGCGCGCCTTTTGCAACGCCTCCCTGCCATCGGCGGCGACGAGCACTTCATAGCCGGCGCTTTTCAAGTTGACCTCGATCAGTTCCAACGCATCCGGTTCGTCATCGGCAACAAGAATTCTAGCTTTCATGGTTTGCGCACTTCACCCCATTCCAGCCCATAATCCGCCGGAATGAAATAAAAAAGCGCCGCCTCCGGCCATCGGGGGCGCATCCCGGTTTTTGGCAACCCCATTGTCAATGGGAGATCATCACCCGCCGCCGCCAAGCCAAAAAGAATGACGAATGTCGAAGCACGAATGACGAAATAATGACGAAGCTCGAATGACGAAGTTTTGTCATTGGGTCATTTAGGCATTGATTGGTCATTCGGATTTCGTCATTAGACATTTCCCTCGTCATTCGTGCTTCGTCATTCGTCATTTAAAAAAGGGAACGCCCGCTTTCGCGGGCGTCCAACTTTGGTTATTCCAGGGGTGGCTCTTTAAAAAACCTTCCGACGGAACCAACGGCCATCCATTGGCCTCGCAGTGGGGTCCCCGACCGGGACATGATTCACCACTTGAAAAATTACTGAGTTGAAACCAGAGCTGGACTTCCTGTCCTTGAAGTTGGCGACATTGAACGCCAAGACGCTTTCGATCCGTAAAAGCACGCTTTGTCTATCCATGGCAACTCTCTTCTGCTCTCACCCCTAACTTTGCGTGTCTTATTGCCGATATTTAAGCAATGCTTATGCCATCGGGAATAGACATTGGAAAAACTTCCCCCTGTCCTTTGTCCGATGTACTTGACACTACGCATTTTACAATGTAATCAGCGCGACTAATCCAAGCGCCAACCACTTTCATTCATTCTACTTTCATCGGCCAAAGTGTAAAGAAAAAACCGTAAAAAAATGCAAATGAGATGGCAGCGGTCTTACGAATATTGCATAAGCATCTGATTTTAAAATGGTTGCAAACAGGCTTCTCTTGGATTTTGAAAGTGTAAACTTTCCCGACGCGCCCGACAAAGGGGTAATGGGCTACCGGATTGTTGCTGGCCAACTTTAAGCAAATTCGTCCGGGCCGCTGGAATGTCCGAGCAAAAGCTGTTTTCTTCCATAAAATACAGATGCGAACAGCTCCAAAAAGTGGCTCGGAGACGTTGCCGCTTCCAGCAACCCCGTGACTTTAATCAGGTGCTTTTCAAGATTCTTTTTGGCGTGCTTCTCAATGAACTGATGCAGTTTTAACCATGCTTCGCTTCCCATCGGCCCAATATGCAGTTGCCGGCGGGCCTTCAATTCATCAGGCAGCCCATTGTATAAAGGCTCATAAATGAAGCGGTTTGTCCATCGCCCAACCCAGCTTGGGGTTCTCCAACGACAACTATTCTTCACCATCAGCGACAATTAAAAATCACCACTGAGGCCGGTTGTTAAGGTTCATCGTTTCACTGTTCTGTAACGTTTGTCCAGCCCCTTCGGTGGAACGGAGTCTTTGGAGCGTAGCGACAAAGACGCAGTGGAACCGAAGGGGCTGAGGGCTTCGGGGTTACCCGCCGCCCTTGTTTTGTTCTTTTTCCTTGGGCACTCGCAAACTCTCCCCCTGGAACTCCAACAGGATGGCGTGATGCACCAGCCGGTCAACGGCGGCCATCGTCGTCATCGGGTCCTTGAAAATCTGGTCCCATTTGGAAAAAACCAGATTGCTGCTGATCATCACGCTGCGCCGTTCGTAGCGTTCCGCCAGGAACGTGAACAGCACTTCCATTTCGTCACGCTCCTGTTTGACGTAGCCAACGTCGTCCAGAATGATGGCGTCAAACTGGTCCAGTTCGCGCAAGCGCTCTTCCAGACGCAGATCGCGCTTGGCTGTCAATAATTGTTGCACCAGCTTGAACGTCGGCACAAAGAGCACGGCGTAGTGATGGCGCAGGATCAACTCCCGTCCCAAGGCGGCCAAAAAATGGCTTTTGCCGCGGCCGGGCAGGCCAATGGCGATGACGTTCTCGGCTCGCTGGACAAAGCCGCCGTCCAGCAAGCTGGGCAGCATCCGGCGCACTTTGGCGGGCAGTTTGGTTTCCTCCAGGCTGCCCAGGTCTTTGCCTTGCGGCAGGCCCGATTGCTTGAGCAGCCGCTCCAGTTTGCGTTGCCGCCGGTCCTGGGCTTCGCTCTCGCACAGGTGCAGCAGGAACTTTCGATAGCCCCAGTTTTGTTGCTCGGCTTGTTGCAGGGTGCCTTCGTAGATCGCCGCCATCGTGCCCAGGCGAAAGGATTTTAAGAGCAAGGCCAGCGCGTCGTTATTCATGGGACACCGGCCTTTCCAGCAACGCGTCGTAGCTGCTCAGTTCCGGCTCCAGCGTCATCTCCGGCCAGCGGACGCCGGCGTCCAAGTTCAAGTATCGCCGCAAATCCGCCGCGCGCCATCGGCCCGGTCGGCTCGGCCCAGCCCACTCGCCGACCAGGGCGCTAACAGCCGACTCGCCCAACTCGGACGCCAGTTTGAGCAGGTGCAGATATTCGATTTGACCGGCCCGCAAACCGTGATCGTGGACCAGACGGTCATACGCCAAACGGAATGACGAATCGGGAAAAAACTCCTCCCGATGCACGTAATGGGTGAAGGCACCGGGCTTGCGCAGCAGATGCCCGATCAAATGCCGATAGTCGATCTTGACGCCGCGATCCCCGGTGGCCCGCGCCAACTCCAGCAGCCGTTCCCGCCCATGAAAGATTTTCAAATGCCCTTCGTAAACCTCGACTTTGACCTCCTGGCCGATCAGCCGCGCCGGCACCGAATAGGTCACCTTCTTGACCCGAATGGTGCTGTGCTGGCTGACCGGGCAGCGCAGTTCGTCATACTCGCTCAAACGAGTGGGAGGCAGCGGACGCAGCGTCTCCCACTCCTCCTTTAGTTTGACCGAACATTTCTGATTGCCCTGGCGCAACGCCGCCCACAGAAACCGGTCATACGCTTCCGCCGCCTCAAAGTCCCGGTGGCCCCGCAAGAGCAGATGTTGCTTGAGCCGCCGTTTCAGATGGCCGTTGCGCGATTCCACATCGCCGTTTTCGTGCGGCTTGCGGATGCCAATGGTCTGGGGCTTCAGCCCGTAGTGCTCCGTCAGCGCCAGAAAATCCCGGTTGAACTCCCGTCCGCCGGTGCCGATGCGATGGGTGGCGGCGCTGCTGTTGTCCATTTGCAGCCGCTCGGGCACCCGGCCCAATTGATGCAGCGCCTCCTGCAAACCGTGGCGCAAACTCAACAGCGACTCGGATTGACAGCGCGTGGCCCACGACCAATTGGAATAAGGCAGCACCGCATGACATAACAAATGCTCCAACGGCACCCCCCGCACCGTCACCGCCAACTCGTTGGCGTCGGTCCAATCCACCTGCATCACCCTTCCGGGCACATGTGCCTGCTCGAAAAACACCTCCTTGTCCCGGCCATGCTGCAAACGCCATTGCAGCACCCGCCTTTGAAACGAGCGCAACGCCGAGCCGGCGGCTTGGTCAGAATAGATGCCCCGCAGATACTCGAACAACTCTTTGGCTTCCAGTTCGGGCGCTTGGGAGAGCATTTGCCGGGCGGGTTCCCAAATGGCCGCCAGCGGATCAGGCCGGGTGCGCCAGCCATGCTTCTGTTGTAATTGCTCCGGCGGTTGGGCCGCCTGGATGTATTTTCGCGCGGTTTGCGGATGCACATCCGCTTTCATCGCGCTGACGACAATGTTCGCTTCCTTCTGATATTCACTCATGAGCTTTCGGTATTGTTTGTTTGTGATCATTTGCGGCGGTTTGGGGATGGCCTCCGGCCATCCCAACCGCCGCCTGATCATTACCGGCTCACTGGTGAATTTTAATTGTCGTCAGTGGTGATTTTTAATTGTCGTTCGACATTGGGGTATCTCCCGGCTTCTCGAATTTGCTTCCATATAGACGCATTAAAGCGATGTAAAATTCATCCGGGAATGTTTTGCGCCAATCCATAGGAATCGAAAGGAGCGCATTGTCAATTGGGCGGAGCCTTTTGCGAGCATCACGGAAGGCGATAATCAACCGCAACCGAAATTCTCTGGTCGCTTCGGTTGGCCTTGATATTGTCAACAAAAATGCGATTTGATCGAAATTCAAATACGCGAATTTTTCAGGTCTGCCAGCCCCTTCCGATGATTTTCCAGTTTCAAACTGGAATATACCTAGTTGAGAAAGGCTGACTTCATTTTCTTCAATAGTCTCTCTAAGGTGTTGGTGGGCGACTCCAAAGAGCCGCGCAACATCACGAGAATCAGCCATCAAATCAGGCCCTTGATTGATTATTTTAATCAGTTCTTTCATTGATTCCCTTTGTTTTTAGCAGGTTAAAAAGCCGATCATTGTGTATTCTTGATAAAAAATCAAGACGAAACAACTTTTTCTCTTGCATCCGGCGGTGCTGTATCAATTTGAAATCCAGCTTGCGACTTTTCGCTTGATTTTTCCGCCAACAGGGTCAAAGTCGGCTCATGCCTACGCGCCTAAGCAAGCGGAAACTGGATGAAGCTGAAAGCCTGAACTCGTTAGCGGCCCGCATTGCCGCTCAAACAACCGGGCAGGAACCGCCAAAACCTCAAACGCCGCCAGCTAGGGAGAAAAACGCGGCAGCGGTTGCTTTGGGAAAGCTGGGGGCCAGTAAAGGCGGAAGGGCCAGGGCAGCTTCTCTTACCAAAAAACGCCGGAAACAAATTGCGCAAGCCGCCGCAATCGCTAGATGGGAGAAGGCCCCCCAGACTGATTAGGACGTTGAATTGACTGAATAGCTGTTTGCTTGTTGTAGCCCCCGCCGACCTGGTTTTCGATGATTTTGAAACATGGCGTGTTCATTAGCAGGTGCATATAGCAGTGATGAATCGTTAAAATGTAGTCCTGAAATATATCATCTTTGTGGCCGCGTTCATCTTTGGCGTCATCCTCAATAGACTTGACTATCAAACCGATTTTTTCGCATTCCTCAAAATGAATATGCCTGGAATGCGTTTTGTTTTGGGTATATTGGCCCAGCTTTTTAACTACAGCCGCCGCTTTTTTTCTGGCATCGCGTTGGCCTTTAAACATAACGGCTGTTAATTGCCGGCGCACAAATGTATTTGACTGCTCAACTGCATTTTCACAAAGCCCCAAATATGCTGGCGTGTACTGGCCAATGATGCTTTGCCAAATAGGAATTCGACTTGGATCGTCTTTTACTTCTTCGCAGGCTCGTTTAAATTCTGCAATGACGCCTTGAGCTGGAACGCCATTTAACTGCGGGTCGATCGGCCCCAAATTTGAATGTTTTGCCATCCAAATCTCCTTGCATGAACACGCCATCATCGTTCCCGCTGACATTGCAATTTGTGGCACAATTGCCCTAATGTCAACAGCCTCCCGTTGGTTTACCTTAAACATCTTGTGGAGATAATTAACAATAGATTGGGTGGGGGTGATGCCCCCTCCCGGTGTGTGCAATATCAAGTCTAGTCCTCTGCTTCGCGCTAGACCATGAATGGCCATCATAAATCCGTTCTTATCCTCATCGTTGATTTCGATGCCCTGAATAGGCGGCTTCGACAGCCATCCCGAATAATACGCGATTACGTTTCGCCCATATTTTTTGAAGTAGCTGTCAAGGTATTCCCGCTTGATCTCATTGATGATATAAAACGGATTCGCAATAGCCTGAAAGCGTGCAGACTCTTGCAGCCTCTCGGCTTGCATCTTTTGAACCCGCTGCTGAATCTCTCCCCAGTTGGGCATTTATGTAAGGAATCAGGACGGCCCGAAACCATAAACTGTCTCGGTTGGCACCCATTTTAGCAAAGAAGGCTCTTGAAAATAAAAGTCGTCGGCGTGCCGATGCGGCAAACACGTCGAAATGATCCCGAATGTGCGCACATATTGCCGGGCAAGCCTGGACGTAGCACGTTTCTTAGCTTTGTTTGGGGCAGAGACTCGATTTTTCATCATTAACTTTTTACCACAGCATTAAGCGTGCCGCTGCACCGCCTATTCTGTGCCTCCGCAATAGATTACGCCTCCCGTTGAGAATTGCAACAAAAAAATGTATTTCCCCCTTGACAATGCTTTCCCGCGCAAGCATATTAGGCGCGTGAAGATTAAAAGAAAAGCCCTGCTGGTGCTGAAACACCAACAGGGCGCAACTCAAGGCCGAAGCCTAAAGTCGGAATCTCGTGGATTCACCGTCACTTTAGCGCGATGGCCGGAAAGGTCAAGTGACGTGTCATTGTTGTCAGGGCGAAACCAAGCGTTTCGGCCACTTCCAAAATAAAAATCGAATTGTCCAGCGTTACCGCTGCATCCGTTGCGGCAAGACGTTCTCCGAAACGCAACCGCTGGACGAAACCCGGATTGATTCAGCCAAAGGGGTGCAAATCGTTCATTTGCTCTGTGAAGGCGTAGGCATTCGGGCCGCCGCCCGCCTGGCTGGCGTTCACAAGCAAACCGTGCTGAACGTGCTGCGAAGTGCCGGACTGCATTGCGCGGCCCTGCTGGACGCCAAACTCCGCAATTTAAAGCCCACCCATGTCGAGATTGACGAAATCTGGACGTTCGTTCAAAAGAAGCAATATCACGCCCTTGATCACCCTGTTTTTGGCGATCAATATTGCTGGTTGAGCCTTGACCAGCCGACAAAGCTGATTCTCAACTGGCAGGTTGCCAAGCGGTCAGATGAGGCGGCAAACCAATTTATGAGGGATTTGCGCTCCCGCGTGACAGATGATGTTTTTGACCTGACAACGGACGGTTATCAGCCATATCGAAACGGCGCGGTTTACCGCCAGTTCAGATTCAACGTGAATTATGGAACGGAGATCAAGAAATACAGCACCCTGGATAATCAAAAAGGGGAACGCCGGTATTCCCCAATAATTTGCACCAGTTGCAAGCGCAGTATTTTCACCGGAAGCCGGATAACGGATGAAATCACGGTGAACCATGCCGAACGCCAGAATCTCAATGTGCGCCTGTTCACCCGGCGCTTTACTCGTTTAACCCTTGGATTCTCAAAAAAACTGGCGAATTTGGAACATGCCGTTGCGCTCCTGGTCGCTTTCCACAACTTTTGCCGGGTTCATTCAGCCCATAAGCAAACCCCGGCGCAAGCCTTTGGTTTAACCGATCACGCCTGGTCTATTGAGGAATTGCTGTCGGCAACAATCTAATAGCCCATTACCGACAAAGGGGCTGCATTACAATTTCTGAGTTTGACAGGCTTGCCCTGACATCCCGTCCTGGGGTTTTCCTTGTCACGTCATGGCCGCCACGCAGAAGGTGGACTCGTCGCGTCAACTTGTCCGCCGAAGCTGCTGCGGCGAAGGTGGAAGCAAAGCGAAGACGGACGAAAATAAAAATATGCGATTGCGCGGGACTGACCCGTTCACGTTATCGTTAATGTAACGGGCTTGTTGCGGGTTTGTAACGTCAAAATGTTGCGGGCTAAGTCGTTGACTATCAACACTTGTTGCGGTGTTGCGGGTTTTCCAAACCAATGTATCAATCTTGCCTTTCTTGCCATTCTTCGCGGCTTGGCGTTGAAGTCGGGAAATCGAATTGGAATACGGCCCTGCGCCACGACGCCGCTCGCTGAGGCGGTCAGGTTGTTGACGGTGGCTCCCCTTTATGAGCAAATCCATTCCACTGAAGGCAGCGAAAAACCATTCAACGGATAAAAAACGGAAAATTTCACGGTTTTTTCGGGGCAGCTTGTGCATTACAATTGCCAAGGTGCGGGTTGCGGCTGGGCGGGGTCTGTTTTTTTTCGTTGGGCATTTGGAATGAGGCGTGCGTATCCTGTGTTATGCGAACGGCTATTTATCCCGGCAGTTTTGATCCGCTGACCAATGGGCACTTGGATTTGGTCCACCGCGCCGCCAAGCTTTTTGACCGCGTCATCGTCGCCGTGGCGCGGAATGAGGGCAAAAAAGCGCTGTTCTCCTTGAAGGAACGGCTGGCCCTCGTGCGGGCCGCGGTCGCCACTATTCCCAAGGTGCAGGCCGATTCGTTTGACGGGTTGCTGGTCAATTACGTGGAAAAACAGAAGGGCCAGGCGATTATCCGCGGCTTGCGGGCCGTGTCGGATTTTGAATTTGAATTTCAACTCGCTTTGATGAATCGTAAATTGAACGAGCGGGTGGAGACGATTTTTATGATGCCCAAGGCCAGTTACACCTTTCTCAGTTCGCGCATCGTCAAGGAAATCGCCGCCCTGGGCGGCAATGTGGATTGTTTTGTGCCGGATCATGTCCGGCTGGCGTTGGCGCGCAAATTGCGGAAATGAACAGGAGCGGCCGAATGTTTCCTGCCCGGCCGCGTTACGATCATGTCTTTGAAAGTGAACATCCGGCATTTGGAAGCGGGCGACGTTCTGTTGCGCGGTGAACTGTCGGTGGCGGAGGCCGGCCTGGATTTCCCGGATGAGTTGGTCCATGCCCGGCAGCCTGTGCGGTATGATTTGACGGCCCAAAAGTCGGGGCGGAATGTCCTGGTGCAGGGGAGGGTCGCGTTGGTGTTGGATTGCGAGTGCGCCCGGTGTCTGAAAGCCTTCCAGCAGCGGGTGGAATTGGAGCATTGGACGGCCCTCGTGCCGCTGGCAGGACCGGAAAAGGCCGAGATTAAAGACGATGGCGTGGACTTGACGCCTTTCTTGCGGGAGGATATTCTCCTGGAGTTTCCGCAACATCCGTTGTGTGAAGCCGATTGCGCCGGTCTGCCCAATCGGGCGGAGAAAAATGCCAGACAAACAAAAGGCGCCAGCCAGACGCCAGGTTCGTCTGTCTGGTCTGAATTAAACAAACTGAAGTTTTGAAAGACAAAAAGTATGGGAGTACCCAAACGCAAGCCTTCGCACAGCCGTCAACGCATGCGGCGCGCCTACAATAGCAACCTGACCTTGCCGCAACTGAGCACCTGCCCGCAATGCGCCGCCCCCTATGTCCCTCACCGGGTCTGTCCGGCGTGCGGCTTTTACAAAGGGCGCCAGGTCATCACAGTCAAAGCGGCGGCTTAAAGCGCTTCAGGAGCGTGGAAGACTGGTTCTTTCGCGCTCTTTTATTTATGCGAATGGTTGTGGATGTGATGGGCGGGGATCACGGGCCGGGGGTTGTCATTGATGGCGCGCGCCTGGCCCTGCAATCCCACTCCTCCATCACTGAGTTGTATCTGGTGGGGCGGGAAGATGAAATCCAGGCCGGGATGACCCGCGCCGGCCTGCGCGACTCGCGCGTCAAAATCGTTCACGCCAGCGAATCGTTGACCATGGACGACAAACCCGTGGAGGGATTGCGCCGGAAAAAAGATTGCTCCATTCTGCGCGCGGTGGACTTGCTCAAGGAAGGCAAAGCCGATGCCTTGATTTCCCCCGGCAACACTGGCGGCATTGTGGCGGCGAGCACTATTCGGCTCCGGCCGCTGGACGGTCTGGACCGGCCCGGCATCGCCACGGTGATTCCCGCGCCGAAGAATGACTTTGTCCTGCTGGATGCCGGGGCCAGCGTGGAATGCCGGCCCACTCATCTCTTGCACTTTGCCATCATGGGGAGCATTTACTCGCGGGAAATCCTGGGCTGCAAAAGCCCGCGCGTGGGCATATTATGCAACGGCACCGAACCCAACAAAGGCACCGAAATGACCCAGGAAGCCTTCAGGCTGTGCAAAATGGTTGACCTCAATTTTATCGGCAACGTCGAAGGACACGATTTGTTTGATAATCGCGTCGATGTCGTGGTGTGCGACGGTTTTATCGGCAATATCGTGTTAAAGACCCTGGAAAGCTTTGCCAGGGGCCTGGCCTCGTGGCTCAAGGACGAAATCTCCAAAAATCCCAAACGGATGCTGGGCGCCCTGCTCGTCAAAGGCGCCTTGCGCACCATCAAGCGCCGGACGGACCCCGACATGCGGGGCGGAGCGCCGTTGCTCGGCCTCAACGGCATCGTCTTCAAAGCGCACGGCTCGGCCCGCGAACGGGCCATCATGAACGGCATCGGCCAGGCCGTCCAGGCGGTGGAACATCACATCACCGACATCATTCGCACCGAAGCCGCCCGGGCCAACCAACGCGTGGCAGAAGCCAGGGCCCGCGAGGAAGCCCAATTAAAAGCCGAACAGGAACGCCTCGCGGCAGAAGCGGCCAAACCATGAAATCATTGCCAAAACAGTTCAACAACCCGCGCGCCAGGCATAATTTCCAGGGCCGCACCTGCTCCATCCTGGCCGTCGGCTCCTATGTCCCCGAACGCGTGCTTTCCAACGCCCATTTCGCGCAATTGGTCAACACGTCCGACGAATGGATCACAACCCGGACCGGGATCAAGGAGCGCCGCATCGCCGCCAAAAATGAATGCACCTCCGATCTGGCCGCCAAGGCCGCCTTGCGCGCCATCGCACGGGCCAACATCACCCCCGATCAAATAGACTTGATCGTGCTGGCCACCATTACGCCCGACATGCCGTTTCCATCCACGGCCTGCCTGGTCCAGGAAAAAATTGGCGCCCGTCGCGCCGTCGCCTTTGACATCCAGGCGGCCTGTTCGGGTTTCATTTTCGGATTGGAGGTCGGGCAGCAATTCATCATGTCGCGCACCTATGACACCGCCCTGGTCATCGGCGCCGAGAAACTTTCCTCCATCGTCAATTGGAGCGACCGCAACACCTGCGTCTTGTTCGGCGACGGCGCGGGGGCGGCGATTTTGCGCCATCGCCCGGCGGCCCACGGCCTGCTCACGGCCTGCATGGGATCAGACGGCAGCCGGGCGGACCTGCTCTGCATGCCCGGAGGCGGGTCAGTTTGCCCGGCGACGCGCGAATCCCTGGCCGCTGGAATGCATTACCTGCACATGAAAGACGGCAAGGAAACATTCAAGAGCGCCATCACCGCCATGTACACGGCGGCAAAGGAAGTATTGCGGCGCTGCGAACTGGACATCACACAAATCAAATGTGTCATACCCCATCAAGCCAACCGCCGCATCATCGACGCGGTGGCCGAACGGCTGGGGGCCAGGCAGGATCAACTCTTTGTCAACCTGCACAAATACGGGAACACCTCCGCCGCGTCCGTGGCCATAGCGCTGGACGACGCCGTGCAAAGCGGCCGGATACAGCGGGGCGACCTGGTTTTGCTGATCGTATTCGGCGCCGGCCTGACCTGGGGCGCGGCAGTGATCGAATGGTAACTGGTCACAAATTGTGACCAGTTCTAAAAAGCATCGGGGAGCGGCCCCTCGTCCCCGGGCATATACCGGGCATGGCGCTCTGATGGCCGCAAACATCCTGGATAGTCCGCGCGCGATTACGATGAGCGTGTATCTCACCCGTGCGTTCGTAAGCATGCGCGAAGGCCTTGTGGCAAATGCCGCCATCCTGAAGCGACTGGCCGAAATTGACAAATCTCTCCTGACTCACGACATCGCCCTGCGCGACATTTATCAAAAACTGCGGCCGCTTCTGGCTCCGCCTCCCGATCCGCCCCGGCCGGAAACAGGCTTTCAGATCAAAGAAGACGCCGTGCCGTATCGTCGCCAGCCAGAATCAATTTTACTTTGCCCGATTCAACTTCCGCCTGCTTGCAATGCGTGTGCAGCGGCGCATCGTTCCATTCCAGCTTCGAATACTTTTCCAGAAACTCCGCGCTCACGCCACGCGGCAGAAAACCAATGACGCCGAGGGTTGGATTGATCTTGGCACTGCTTACAGGCTGGAAAACAACTGGCCCCAGGCGCGCGCCGCTCTGGAAGCAGCCCTGCGTCTCAATCCAACCAACCGTCTTGCCCTCCTCCATCTCCACGAGTTGCAGGAGAAGCTGGATCAGCCGCGGCGCTGATGGAACAAATCTCAGAGCCTATTTGCCACGCGCTCCAACATGGCGCGGTTGCAGTCGAACCACAGGCCAAATGCGTGCAACAGACTATGCCCCGTTAGGAGCGGAATGGCGATGACCAGCACCATCGCATTGCCGAGAAAGATGATGACCCCCGAGAAAAGACGGCCCTGGCTGGTGATGTCCGTCTGGCGGGTCTTCAATATCTGCCACGTCAGCGTGACGTGAAAGGCGTAGGCCGCTCCCAGCAGCAGATGAAACCAGGCCAGGTAGCCGCGACGCCATTGCCAGAGCAGATCGCCGATGAAGAAGACCGCCACCAGCAACACCGCGTAGAGCGGGAAAAAATACGGCGCCAGCGCGATGATAAAATTGCTTTTGGTGGTGATGACCTGCCCGCCGTGCGAAGCGGCTTGGAACCGTTTGACCCGGCCTCCAAAAATCCAGGTCCAGACCGCGTGGGTCAATTCGTGTCCGAAGACGTAAATCCACATCGGTTTGGGCAGGAGCAAAAAAATCACCACCCAGCAAACCGCTCCTGCCAGCATGGGCAGCCACACCCGGTCCACTGCGGCGGAGGCGAAAAGCACTTTCCACAGGGCCTGGGCGGTGCCCAGGCAAACCGGCAGCAGCAGAATACCCAGCAACATTTTGACCCATTTGGGCACGCGCCAGAATTGGGAATCCCGGCGCGGGAAGCGAGCAGTTTTTGCGGCCGCCTCGCCATCCATTTTGAGTTCACGGTGTTTTATGCCGCGACCGGCCCGCCAGCGCCACTTTTTTTATCCCCTTCCTGCCTCGCAACCGGGGAGGCTGCGTCCGTCGTCACAGCTTCTTGATGTGAATGGGGCCGCCGGTGCTGCGCAACACAACCGCAGGACCGCCGCCGTTGACTGCGCCTTTCAATTGGCCGTTCTCGATCCTGCCCTGCACGGTCACCGGCAGATCGCATCTGACCCCGCCGCCAAAGGTCTCGGCGTCAAGGTCGAACACGGCATTGCCCGGCACCTTCACCGTCACGCCGCCGCCCGAGGTCGAAAGCATCACGTCGCCGGGAATGGGCGAGGGCAGCACCGCGTTGATTGGGCCGCCGGAGGTGGAAGCCTTCACCCTGCCGTTGACGTTCTCGATCGTCATTCCGCCGCCGCTGGTTTCAACAGACGCAGGCCCGCCGAAATTCCTGACCGTCACGCCTCCGCCCGAAGTTTGCCCCTCCAGCGAACCTCCGCCGCCTGTGACCTCAATTCCGCCGCCACTGGTGTCCACCTTGATCGCCCCTTCGCAACCTTCAACGCGGATGCCGCCGCCCGAGGTGCCGCCGTTCAACGGCCCGCGCAAGCGTGCGAACCGAAGCGCGCCGCCACTCGTGTTCGCATTGACGCTGCCGGTGAGGTCGCTGGCTTCGATGCCGCCGCCCGAGCTGTTGAGCCTGGCGTTGAACTGTGCCGGCAAATGAATCGTGTATTTCGCTTCATTCCGGTTTGCCCAACCGCCGAACCAGAGGTTCCTTTCTTTGGTTCGGCACCGGACTGTCAGGGTGTTTCCTTCCGGCAGGAACTGGACGGGGTTTTCGCGAAAAAACCTTTCCTCGGCGTCCTTGTTCTTGCGCGTGACTTTGCGCCACACATCCACCGCCACCTCGCCCGGCGCCGCGTTCGTGTTCACGTCAATGGATCCGGCGTCCACGTCCACGACGAGTGAGCCGCCGGAGGCGGCCCGGAAGGTTTTGTTGATTTGTTCCTCGGTGGCGGCCAACGCCGTGCATGCGAACAGGAGTAATAATGCGCATAGTTTCATAACAGTCCGTCTGCGACGTTTGGAAAATCCGCCGCCATAAATTAATGTTTCCCTTTACCCTTTACTTAGGAACCCGTCGCTCAAGGTTGCGCGAAAAGAATGAAAAAGTCACCCTTTGGGAAACTGGCACCTCGTTCCACTTGAATGCGCTGGCTGATCTTTGGAATCTGTCTGATGACGGGAATTGCCACGCCGAGCCAACGATGCCCAAACGTGAATCTGGCATTCCAAGCGCTGGTGGATTATGCTCTCCACAACCTTTTAATGAAAACCCGCCTCCAACCACCTGACAGCCACCACCCTTCCACGGCCACCGGCTGGCCCGGCTTGGGCAACTGGCATGAGGCGAACGAAGGCAAGCGGCGGTTCCGGCGGGACCCCCTTAAATCGCCAACATCAATGGGATATTTGAATCACGCTCCCAACCCCGGCGGATTCAGTCGCTTAAGCCGGCCGTTTGGATCAGCCAAACATCTGGTTGTCGTTTCATTTCTTCTTGTTCAACCGCTGCTGCCTGGATCTTCTCCGGCACCATCTGCGCCGCGGGAACGGATTTCGATCAACGACAACTGGCGGTTCACCAGGGGCGACCCGCTTGATGGCACGGTCAGCCTGCTCTATGACGCAAGGCCGCAGCCGGAAAGGCGCGGCGGGGCCGGAGGGGAACCGGCTGCCAATGCGGTGACGAACGACCGGACGGCATCGCCGCCCGCGGGGATCAAACAATGGATATTGCCCACTGGCAACGATTTCATAAAAGATGCGTCACGGAAATTTGTCAGGCCGGAAGGGAATCCCGGGGGTGGCGTCTCGTATGTGCAGCCGGGGTTTGACGACAGCTCATGGCAACAGATAAACCTGCCTCACGATTGGGCAATCGAGGGTCCTTTCATCCTCACAGGCGGCGGCGGGATGGGCCGCCTGCCAAGTTCCGGCATTGGGTGGTATCGGAAGAAACTGAGTATTCCATCGGGGGATGCGGGCAAATCCATTTTCCTGGATATGGACGGGGCGATGTCTTATGCGACCGTGTGGCTGAATGGCCGTTTGGCGGGCGGTTGGCCCTACGGCTATGCGTCCTGGCGGGTGGACCTGACACCCTGTGTAAAACCGGGCGAAGACAATGAACTGGTGATCCGACTGGACAACCCGCCTGATTCGTCACGGTGGTATCCGGGAGGCGGCATTTATCGCAATGTCTGGCTTGTAAAAACGGCGCCCGTGCATGTGGGGCATTGGGGAACTTGCATGACGACCCCGGCCGTTTCGCCAGCGGCGGCAACAATCGACCTGAAGGTGACGGTTGACAACAATTCGCATCAAAGCGCGAAGGTCAGCGTAGCAACGCAGATCTTTCGGCTCGATGCAAACGGTCGCAGGTTCGGGATCGCCGTGGCCCGCATCGCACCATCGATCCTGCTGATTCCTCCGGATGGGACCGCGGTCGCCGAAGGCGTTGGAACCGTCACCAAACCGAGGCTTTGGGGACCGCCGCCGCAACAGCGGCCCAACCGCTACGTCGCCCTGACGACCGTCTCGCAGGGGGACCAAGTGTTGGATGCGTATGAAACTCCGTTTGGCATCAGGACGCTCAAGTTCGATCCCAACGAAGGCTTTCTCATCAACGGGAAGCACATCCTGTTGAACGGCATATGTGATCATCATGATTTGGGGCCTCTGGGCGCTGCGTTGAATTACCGCGCTTTGCAGCGTCAATTGGAACTGCTGATGGACATGGGTTGCAACGCCATTCGCACCAGTCACAATCCGCCGGCCCCGGAACTTCTGGAGCTGGCCGACACAATGGGTTTTCTCGTCATGGACGAAGCGTTTGACGTGTGGGTTCGGCAGAAGACGCCGTTGGACTTTCACCTCATTTTCCCGGACTGGCATGAGCAGGATTTGCGCGCTCAAGTGCGGCGCGATCGAAATTGCCCGTCTGTAATTCTCTGGAGCATCGGCAACGAGGTCGGCGAGCAATTCACGGGCACGAACGGAGCGGCGCTGGCGAAAACACTCAGCGACATTGTGCATGAAGAGGATGCCACACGCCCCGCCACGAGCGCCATGAATTGGGCGCAGCCGACGAATCCCTTCTCCGCGGCCCTGGATGTCACAGGCCTCAACTACCAGGGCGCGGGAATACGCGGCGCCCCGGGCCAATATCCCGCTTTCCACGAGAAATTTCCGGACAAGTTCATTTTCGGCAGCGAAACGGCTTCCGCGCTCAGCAGCCGCGGCGCATACGTGTTCCCCGTGACCGGCGGCTTTGGCGCTGCCGTGGGACCGAACTCCGGAGAAGACCGGCTGAAGCATCAGGTCAGCGCGTACGAACTGTATTACGCGGCTTTTGGCGCCTCAGCGGACAAGGTCTTTGCCTCCCAGGAACAACATCCGTATGTGGGCGGCGAATTCGTTTGGACGGGCTGGGATTATCTTGGAGAGCCGACGCCTTTTGATGCCTCGCGCAGTTCCTATTCCGGCATCATTGATCTGGCCGGCTTCAAGAAAGACCGCTTCTACCTCTACCAGGCGCACTGGCGTCCTGATTTCCCGATGGCGCACATTTTGCCGCATTGGACATGGCCGGAACGCGCCGGGCAAGTCACGCCCGTCCACGTCTTCACCTCCGGCGATGAAGGCGAATTGTTCCTTAATGGCAAATCGCTCGGCCGTAAAAAGAAGGGACCTTATGAATATCGCCTCCGCTGGGACGACGTCGTCTATCAGCCCGGCGCATTGAAAGTTGTCACCTATAAACAGGGGAAGACATGGGCCGCGGATGTGATGAAGACGGCCGGCGCGGCCGCCCGGCTGGTCCTGCAACCGGACCGCAACCGGATTCGCGCGGACGGGAAGGACCTGTCATTCGTGACCGTGACGGTGGCGGACAAAAGCGGGTCAACGGCGCCGCGCGCCGACAATCGCATTTTTTACAGCATCGAAGGCCCGGGCGAAATTGTGGCCACGGACAACGGCGACCCCACGAGCTTCGAGTCATTCCCATCGCATGAACGAAAGGCTTTCAACGGACTCTGTTCTGGTGATCGTTCGTGGGAAATCCGGACAATCGGGAACGATCAGGCTTACTGCAAAAACTGACGGCCTGGAGAATGGAGTGGCTTCAATAAGAACCATTGGGACAGGCGATTGATTACGCCTTGAATCACAGCTTGGTTATTGGCACCGTGTCCCCGGTCGGATACTGACAATTGATGGTGTGCAAAGACCTGCATATCGATATGGCGCGATTGGAGGAACTGGAGCACGATACGTTCTACAGCCCGCGTCAAGAAATAACAAGGCGGTGAAGGATGTTAATTCAGATTGGCGCGCTTTTTCTCGCGCCAGACGGACCTTTGTTTACGGAGGCGCCTTGGTTGTATCGACCCGATTGCATATTTGTACCTCAAAAACGAATCACTCCGGAATCATTCCGATCGTCCCCAGCCACTTCTGCACCAACTGAGGCCATTCCGTAATCGGAAACTTCGTGCGTCGCAGCCCATATGCATGTCCGCCCTGCGCATACAAATGCATCTCCACGGGAACCCCGGCGTTCTTCAGCGCCATGTAGTAAACCAGCGAGTTGTTTACGTTGTCCACCGGGTCATTCTCCGCCTGCACCAAAAACGCAGGCGGCGTATTGGTGGTGACAGGAACATTCGGATTCAACTCAAAATTCCCATCGCGATCCCACAGATGTCCCGGATAAAGAGCTATTGCAAAATCCGGGCGGCAGCTTTCTTTGTCAGCCGCATCTACAGCCGGATACAAACGCTTGTCAAAATGCGTGCTCATCGCTGTCACCATATGCCCCCCTGCCGAAAAGCCGATCACTCCAATTTTGTGCGGATTAATATGCCACTCGGCGGCGCGAAAGCGCACCAGCCCTACCGTCCTCTGCGCATCTTCCAACGCCAGCGGTGACTCCGCATACGGCCCCACTCTCGTGACCGGCACGCGGTATTTCAAGAGCACCGCTGTGATGCCTCTGGACGTCAGCCAATCACAAATCTCCGTGCCTTCAATATCAATGGCGAGACACATGTAGCCCCCGCCGGGAAACACGACTACCGCAACACCCGTATTCGTTCCCTTTGGCGAATAGACCGTCATCGCAGGCTGCGAGACGTTGCATATGCAAACCCACCGCGTTCCGGCAGTCGTCGTCGAGTTCGTAACATACTCTGGCCCCGGGACAGGCTGCGCATCAGGAACAGCCCCCGGCCATATCGGCACCTGAGTATGTCCCGGAGACGGCTGCCAGACATTCGTCTGCGCGCGCAGATCGCCAAACGAAAACACCGCACAGAGAGCAAAGATCAAAGGCTTCATCATAATCCTGAAGATGAAAGACTGGGTGTGTGTTGTCAACCCACGACCAGCGTGGGCCATCTTTGCGACGACACCTCTGACGCAGGAAGTTGCCAACGTTGTAAGCCAGCACGAACAGTTGCAGCCGCACTTGGTTGTCCACAAAGACGTGGCAGGACAGGCGGGTCGTTACGTATTCCCCCAGTCGGATACGAAACATCCACATGGGAGTCAACAATGCCCAGGGTGCATCCGTACACTACTACCATTCGATGGAACAGACCCCTCTCCCTAACCCTCTCCCCGCTTCGCGGGGCGAGGGAATCGGCAGATCGTTTGGTAGCAGTGTCAAGATGCGCACTGCCCGGCAGCTTCCTTTTATTTTTGGGTGCTTTCCGCCCAATGGTCCGTGCGGAATGGCACGGCGGGAAGGTTCGCGCCGTTGTACAGAGTTGCCGCCGGGTATGATTGCCAGGCGTAACGCGCTGCTTCGGGGTTTGGCACCTGTGGAGACGACACTACAATGGAGTCACCCTCCAGCCTGGCGTCCGCCCAATGCCAGACGTGATCGTTGCCTGCAATTGAAAATTCCTCCGGTTTGCCATTCCTGGCAACCAAACCACCGTCGGTGTTTTTGAATCGAAGTCTCAGCGCTCCCGGCAGATGTTCGAGTGATTTGAACGTCGGGCCTTGATAGGGAATTCTTTCGCGATACTGCGTCGCGAGAGCGCAAAAGGCCAGGCGATCGCCGACAATCTTCTTGTCTGCCGGATGAATATTGTCCGGATCACCCGTGTCAATGGCAACCGCCAGCGCGCAATGCGCGACTGTTTGGGCTGTGATGGCCTGGGCCTCGCGCAGCTCGGCCCATGAGGCTTCAACCGGGTGGTCCTGATGATGCATGAACGCCGGCAGGCTGACAATGTAAAATGGAAATTCCCCCTGGCCAAACAGCTTGCGCCAGTCCCCGATCATTATGGGAAGCAGCGTCCGGTACTGATATGCCCGGTCAGCATTGGCCTCGCCTTGATACCAAATCGCGCCGCTGATCGCGAGCGGCGCCACGGGCTTCAGCATCCCTTGATAAAGCACCGATGGCATAACCGGCCAGTTCTCAAATCCCATCGGCATTGGGTGCGGAGGGGAGGCATCAACGCTCAATGCGCCTTTCCATTCGCCGGCCAACGGAATGACTGTGTCCCCCAGCGCCAGGCGCAGATCGTCCGGCTTGCTCATAAACCCGCCGTTGGGCTTCACCTTGAAAACCCGAATGGCCACGAGATTTTTGCCGGGAGCCAAAACCCCTTGTTTTAGCCGGTAAACCCGCGGATTTTCCACCCACGCGCTTGCCCCGACCCAATGGCCGTTGACATAGGTCGTATCCATTTTCTCAACGACGCCAAGTTGAATCGTTGCAGGGCCGGCCGGTAACGGCTCCGGCAGCGTGATTTCCTTGCGGAACCAGCAGACGCCGGGCGCGTCAGCCATTCCCAGTTCCCGGAACCCGCCGGGGAGATGAACCGTTTTCCAATTCGAATCATCCAGATCGGCCGCAGCCCAGGTATTGCTCTTCAAGCCGATGTCATACTCATCGTACCAGTGCATGATGTAGTTGCCGTATTGCGGGCCGCCGCCGGCTTTGAGCCGCTGCAGTTCAGCCAACTGGCCGTCGAAATCCTTCAACTCGCGCAAAGCTTCTGCGCTGGTCCACGCTTCAGCCGGAGTTCCGCCCATGCAATCTTCAACCAATCCGATCGGCACATGAATGTGTTCCTGCAGCCTCTGCGCATAAAAATAGGCAAGCGCCGAAAACCCCCCGTCGCTGTTGATGGTTTCCGGCGAACAAATTTTCCATTGGCCCTCAGGGACCGCGGATGGAGAGTAAGAAGGATGCCCCGCCACCTTGTAAAGGCGTATCTCTGGATTGTAAGCTGATTTGATCACCTGGCCGCCGTTCCGCGTCCGCGAGAGCGGCAACTCCATGTTGGATTGTCCGCCGCACAACCAAACGTCGCCCACGAGGACTTCATGCAATTCCCTGTGTTGCGGACCATCGATAATGATCGTGTACGGTCCCCCTGACGCAGGCGGTTGCACGCGTATCTGCCAGCGCCCATCCGAACCTGTGACGGTCTTCGCGATTGCGCCGCCGACTTGCACACGGACTTCCTGGCCGGGTGTTGACCAACCCCAGATGGTATTCAGTTTTCCCCGCTGCATAACCATGTTGTCGGAGAACATTGGGCTGACGAACGGCAGCGAGGTGTCCGCACCAAAGGCGATAAAACATGCGATGCAGCCAAAGATTGTGGCAAAAATCCATTTACGAAGCATGGTTCGTAGAATAACCGCTTCTGTGCAATCACACAATATTCATCTTCCAGAAGCGTCTGAGAATGCCGGGCCTTAAATGACGCCGCCAGTCAACCAGGGGGTGGGAGCCACATGTTGCCGGACAGTTTGCAAGGTTGGCCGGCTTGCGTCCGGGTTCTGGGATCACAGTTCGTGCTTCACCATTTGCCAGATAATGTGGATGCCCTGGCCGACGGCCATCAGCAGCAGGCAAATCCCCGAAAAACGTTCCATGCGCAGCAAGGTTCGCTCGGTGAATTTGCCGTGTCCGCGCGAAACGGCGTAGCTCAGGCCGCAAAACCACAGGCTGGTTCCCCCGGCCACCCCCGCCACGCACGAAAGCGTGCCGGCCAGGGTCGGCTCGACCCAATCGTGCGCCCTGAACAAGGCCGCCAGAAAGATCCAGAACAGGAATACGCCCGGATTGCCCATGACCCGCACAAAGCCGATGGCAAAAGCCGAATGGGGATGCAGTTTTTGCTTGAGTCGTTCCTCCACCGGCGCCACCGCGATGATCGCGCGCACGGTCAGAAACCGGATTCCCAGGTAAAGAAAAAAAACGAAGCTGGTCAATTCCATCACTGCCTTGAGCACTTTGCCGTCGAAAAGGGAAGCGAACCCGGTGAAGGCCAGCGCGCAATAAATCAGTTCCATGACCACGGCGCCGAAACCAATCAGGGTGGCCCAGAGCAATCCGCGCCGCGCCCCTTCGTTGACAATGGTCAGATTGACCGGCCCCACCGGAACGGAAAGAATGAAGCCGAAGATGAAACCCGTCAAAGCGGCCACGAGGCTGGGATGGAGGTGGGGCATGTCAGGAGGTGTGGGAATTGGCGTCGTCGTCTTCCTCTTCTTCTTCGATCTCGTGCCGGACTTTTCGGGAAATCTGCGGCCGAACGAATCCGTAAAGCAAATAAAGCGTAAAAATGGCCGGCAGGACAATGGGCAAGATCAGTCCCCGCAAAATGACCAGGCAACCGATGAACAGGATGGTCACGACCGTTTTTGCGAAAGTGCGCCGCGCCCGCAGGTCCAATGTCTTGAAGGATGGATATTTCACTTCGCTGACCATCATGACCGAGAGAAAGAGCAGGAGGCCGGGCAGAATAAAACGCCACGGGCCGCGGGACAGGTCCCGGTCGGACTGATCGCCCCACATCAGGAACAGGGTCAGCGAAGCCACCAAGCCCGCCGCCGCCGGTATGGGAAAGCCCATGAATTCCTTGCCGCCGCCTCCGCCGGGCATGGCGGCCAGGCAATTGAAACGCGCCAGCCGCAGCGCCCCGCAGATCAGGTAAATCGAGGCGATAAACCACCCTATTTCAGGCCGGGTCGCAAAAACGTCGCGCAACACCACCCGGTGCACCAGAAAGGCTGGCGCCGCGCCGAACGAAATCAAATCGGCCAATGAATCGAATTCCCGGCCAAACGGGCTTTCCACTCCGCCCATCCGCGCCAGCCGGCCATCCAGCAAATCGAAAATGCAGGCCGCCAAAATAAAGCCCAGCGCGATTTTTATTTCGTTGTAACCGCCGGGAATCCTGGCCTCAACGATTTTGGTCAGGGCGACAAAACCGCAAAACAAATTGCCCGCCGTCATCAAGTTTGGCAGAAAATAAATCTTGAGCGTTGGCGCCGGCTTGTCCTCTTCCGCTGCATGAGGGTTCTTGTCCATGCCTCACCTGGCCGCCATGATCGTTTCGCCGCCCGCCACTTTGTCCCCGAGCTTGATCCTGATTTTATACTGCAACGGGAGGTAAAGATCGCAGCGCGACCCGAATTGAATGAGGCTGACGCGCCCGCCCCGCGCCAGTTCATCGCCCACTTTGACAAACGGCACAATGCGCCGCGCCAGCACGCCGGCAATGAGACGCAGGCCGATCTTTTCCCCGGCCGTTTCGGTGGAGTCGAAACCGATCAGGACATTCTCATTGTAAATGGCGGAGTCGGCCCGGAGCGCGCTGACAAACTTGCCGGGAGTGTGAACGACGCAACCGATCTTTCCGCTGACGGGGGCATTTTGCACATGCACATCGAGGACCGACAGAAAAATGGAAATGCGATGGCAGGGGCCGCCCATGAATGGCGCGTCGTCCAAATGATCGACGACATCCACTTTCCCATGGCCGGGAGACACCACGAGCCCCGGCATGGCGGGAGTCTTCGCCGTGGGATCGCGGAAAAAGTAGAGTGTGAAAAGAACGAAAAGAACCGAGACGACAGCCACCGCCTCATAGATTTCGGCAGGCAGAAAACGGACGATAGGGGTGGGACCGACAAGCACGGCCGCACCGACCAATGGCCAAAAAATAAGTTTGAGCGCCGCGCGCCGGGCTTGCCCCGCATGTTTCATAAGACCAGCTTAACCGTCAAAACCACCAAAATTCAAACAAACTTTAAGGCACAATGACCCGCAACGCTTTGGGCCGGATCGAGAGCGTGGCCGGCAGCTCACAGGCGTTCTCGCCGTCCAATTGCAAAATGACACGGCTTGTGCTCGTCAATGTCACTGAACGCAGGCTGAAATGCAAAGCCGAAGAAAGTTTCCGCCCCGCCAAAAGCCCCGGGGCGGCGGCCATCAGGCGCGGCCACGTCACTTTTGGCAGAACACAGACATCCAACAAACCATCCTGCAAGCTGGCGGCGGGAAAGACGGCAAAGCTTCCCCCATAAAAGCGCCCGTTGCCGATCAAGACCAACTCGCCTGAAACCGGGGTTTCAGTGTGCGCCACTATGACCGGCTGGGCTTCGCGGATGGCTTTGCAGCCCGCGACGATATAAGCGATCGGCCCCAATTTCTTCTTCAATTCCCAGTTGAGCAGTTCGATGGAACGGGAATCCAGTCCCGCTCCGGCCAGTTGAATGAAGAAGCGTTGCCGGGGGCGACCGGCGGCCGTGTATTCCACGCGCCCCAAATCGATCGTCATGGTTTTGCCCTCTTTGAGCACTTTGACCGCCCCGGCCAGATGGCGCGGCAACCCCAATTCCCGGGCAAAGACGTTGATGGTGCCCAATGGCAGAACGCCAAAATGGGTGGAATCAAATCCGCCGGGGACGTCCCCGATGCCATTGACGACCTCATTGGCGGTGCCATCGCCGCCGGCGGCGATGATCGTCTGACACCCGCTGCGGACGGCTTGGGTGGCCAGTTCGCGGGCCTGGCCCGCCTCGCTGGTGCGCCGCCACACGCAGTTTGGAAAAAGGCTTTGCACGCGGGCGCAAAGAACTTCCGCCTTCTCTCCTCGTGCCGAGGGATTGAAGATGACGCAGGTTTGCACCTTGGCCCTTGAACTAGGCAGCCGACATTGCCGCCGAGCCAATGGCCACGGTCAGGGTGGCGGAGACTTGCTCCACTTCTGTCATTTGTTGGGGAGACAAGGAAAGCTGGAGACCCTGGGTCGGAAACCAGGCCTTGCAAGCCACGGCCAGTTCTGTTTGCAGCAGTTGCAGGATGAAATCCGACCGGGCCGCGCCGCCGGAGACAAGGATTTTGCCGACGGTTGCCTCCTTCTGATGCTCGAAGAAATCAATCGAGGCGCGCAGTTCCCGCCCCAGCGGCGCGACCAACGGCTGCAAATGCACCTCCACTTCCTGCGGCATTCCGATTTTTATTCCTTCCGCCTCCGCGTAGCTGACGTTCATGGCTTCGGCCAATCCGGTCGTCAATTTGTCCCCGCCGATTTCCACCGAGCGGCTGAGGCAAAGTTCGCCGTTTTCCAGGATGCTGATGCTGCTGGTTTTGAAGCCCAGATCCACCAGGGCGATGATTTCCTTTCCGAAAACGTCCGGCTGGACCAACTCCAGGGCGTTCATGGGGCCGAGGACGGTGAGAGTGACCTGGTTGGGAATCAAGCCCGCCTCCTTGACCGCGGCTTCGAGGGTCAGGAGGACCTCGCGGCGGGTCCCGCCCACCCAGACTTTATATTTGACGACACCGGTCTTGCCGGCTTCCGGCTGGGCCTTGTTGCGCGGCGGCACGATGTAACAGTCAAAAATGTAATCGCGCAGGTCCTGCTGGAGATAATTCTTGGAATTGAACTTGAGCATCTGGCGCATCTCGGGCAGCGGCAGCAGGGGCAATTCCGCGCTGCGCAGGATCGAGTCGGTGGCGCCGATGGCGATGGTGGCGTGTTTGGTGCGGGGTTGGAGGGCTTCGACCACGTTGCGCAAGTGCTCGGCCAGCAAGCCCTGGGGCAGGGCTTTGTCGTAGATTGGGGCGTCCTGCACGGCAAAGCGGGCCAGGCTCAAGCCCTTGTCCGCGCGGTCCAGGAGCACGGCCTTGGTCGTGCGCGTGCCCAAATCTATGGCCAGAATCTGATCGCTCCCGCCCCTGTTAAGAAAGGGAATTGTCATGGCTTCATCCTGGCATTCTTTGCCGGGCAAAAGCAAGGCGGCAACGAAGATTTTGCATCACGGCTGTTGGGGTTTGAGCGGTTGCACCCGAAAGGCCCCTGCCATGGCCATGATGACCGAACTGTTTTTCTTGAATTCATCGTCGCTGGCTGACAGGACAAATTCCACCCCGCCGGCAGGCTGGGCCACGAAAACGTGACGAATCTTCTGCACGACTTGCGGGGCAGGCACGCGCACCAAATCAAAAAACACGCCGGGCCGGTAGCCTGTCGGACAAACCGAGGATTGCAGGATGCCGGCCCCGGGATGCGCTTGCAGCGCTTTGGCCCGCAAAATGTCCTCCGCCGGCAACGTCCCCGGGGAATTGGTTGTGAATTGAACCGTCACAGCGCTCCTGCCCGACTGAGCCGTAAAGATGATCTTCCGGCTGGCTTCATCCACCTGGCGAAACCAGCCCTTGGGAGGGCGGACGTTGAACTGGAGATTGCTGTAAACCACCGTCAGCTTGTCCACCCGGCCGCCTTCGATCAAATCCTCCGTGCTGGCGTAAGCGTGGAAGTCGCTTTGCGCCCGGGCGGCGGCGGCCAGCGAAAGGAAGAGCAAGAGCAACAATTTCATGGGCGCGCCAGGATGCTAAAAGCTGGTCGTATAAGGCGCCAGCAAAGCCCATTTGCTGCGCTGGACCGAAATGACCTGCGGCGTCATGGGAGGCTGCTTGGCCGGGTTGCTAAAATTATTATCGAAGGCCCAATGGCGCGTCGGCGGATTATAGACGGTTCCCGTCCCCGGCCAGGGATAGTTGGCGATCTGGCTGCTGAACACGCACACCATGGAACCGTTGTAAGTGAACGTCTGGCCGCTCCAGTTTTCCAGGAAGCGCGCAAAATTTTCCACCCCGCCGCTGTAGTTGTTTCCATCCGACGGAACATTGCCCGTGAGAAAGGCGGCGTTGACCGTGTCGCTGGTGGCGGTCCGGCTGCTGATGCCCAGGGCGCTGTTGGCCGGGTTCCAGGCTGAGGATAAAACTGTGATGGCGTCGGCATAAATGGCGCTGGGATGGGTGTAGGAAGTATCCGACAATCCCGCATCCGAACTGCCCCCTTTGGTAAGCTGGACGTTCCAATTGCCGATGATGTAGGCGGGGTCCGGCGTGGCGATCGACAGGCCCTGCGGCGGCAATACGGCGCCGTTGCTCAGAACGATGCCAGGCTGGGAGATGACGGGATAATTGGTGAGGTAGGTCGTATTGGTGGAAATCGTGCTGCTAATGGCGTTATAGGTGTAGCCGGTAATCAAATTGCAAGTATAAGTCTTGTTGGTTCCGCTGCCATTCGTTGTTATTGACCCAATATACGTGCCGCTGGTCGGCTTAGAGCTGGTGGTCGTGCTCGTGGTATTGGTGGAAGTGATGGGCGGGACGTACGTGCCGGCGGCCGGCTTGGACGAGGTGGTTGTCGCATTGGTGCTGTAATTGGTGCCGAGGGTCGTATTCGTGGTGACGACGTTGGAGGTGGTGTTGCGCTGATCGTCCACATAAATCGATTGGACATCCGCGGCCGCGCTGCCCCTCAAGCTGGAAAGGACCGGGCGCAGCACCGTGTTGGTGGCGCTCCAGTTGACGAGGTTGGAAACGTTGAGCACCACCGGATCGACGGGCAAGCTATTGTCTCGCTGATCAACAAAAGTTCCATTGGTGCTCAGAAAAGTCTGCCATTGATTACTGCTGATCACGGTCGCCTGGCTGTTGATGCCGGCCCCGGAAGTCACGCTGATGGTGTTGTTGTTGGATATGATGATAATCATGTCGGCTTTGTTATAGAGAAGATTTGTGCCGGTCGCGGAAGTGGGTCCTTGCCCGGCCTGGGGCGGCTCCAAAATGGCGTAAACGTCCTGGCTGTCGTTGGTCCCTATGCCGGTGGCGTTGGTGCCGACCGGCAGGTTCAACGGGTTCACGCCATTCAACTCGGGCGGATTGCCATTGAAGTAGATGGCGGACGGGGTTGGCCGACTAGTGGTGGGGTCCAGCGGGCTTTGGTTCAGGATATTTGATCCCACTGCGGATACGGTGTTGCTGAAGGTCAATCCGGCCTGGGGATCCAGGTAAACGGTCGAATTGCCGTGGACGGGGCCGTTGATGGTCATAGCGGCTCCGGGAGCTATTTCCATGTCACTCTGATAGAAAATGGCGAATTGAAACAAGGGGATGGTTCCGAGATAGAGCTGCTGGCCAACGGTGCTGACGATTTTGTACCCGGTCGTGGTATTCTGGGCGTTGGCAATGATCTCATAGGTGTTCGCCACCAAGTTCAACCCCGCGTAGGGAGCGCCCATGACAATGGACACGCTTGACGCCGTATTGGTCACAATGATCTGGTTGGCGGCGCTGCCGCCGCTGAATTGATAGTTGGTCCAATAAGCGCCGTCGGATGCATTGGGGAGGGTCGCGGCGTAGGAGGACATGTTTGCGGTGATGAGGGGAAATCCATAATTCTGATAATCTTGGGAGAGGCCGGCCAGGACCTTTTCCGTGGCGGCCTCGGCCGCGTAGGATGTCGCAAAATACTCGTTGTTTCTGGCGGCGACCGTCGCGTTTTCATTGGCCCAACTCATCACGCCGGCCAAAACCATCAGGCCGACCGCGGCCACGGACATGACGGCCAGCAAGGCCCAGCCGCGCCGGCGGTTGTTGGCTCGAAAAGATGCGGGCGGCAGTTTCATAATCATATTCGCGGGGTCACGGTGATCGTGATTTGATAGAAATCCACCAGGTTGCCGCTCTCGATGATGATCTGTGGATTTTGCAGTTTGGTAAATGACAAATAGACGTTGACGCTCGCAACGGACGTGGAATTGGAGAGCGGCGTGCCCGTATAATCCACTTCTGTAAAAATGGGGTGGGTATAGTCGTTCGTGATCGGGTTGGCGGAGACCATCTTATAGTCGCCAGGGATGCCCGGCCCGTAGAAGTTGGTGCGCACCAGGTTATTGCTGGTGGAATCGTAATAGTAGAGGGTCCACGGCCCGGACGCCAGTGTCGTGTTGGTGGTTGAAAAAATGATGAGGGCGTTGCCGGATTGCTGGTTGGTGGCCGCGGTTTGGGTAAACACATTGTTCGCATAGGCGCCCACCTGCAGAGTGTTGGCGGAACGAATATCTCCCATCAGCTTGCCGACAGCCTGGGCCGCGTCGTCGCTGGCGCCCAGCCAAATCTGCTGCCGGACGGACATGGCCAACCCGTAGAGATTGCACATGATGACGGAGCCAATGAGAATGATGAGGGTGACAGAAGCGACCATGGCTTCGACGAGGGTGAAGGCGCGCCATGCGCGCAACGTTCTGGATTTGGAGCATTGCAGTTTCATTGGTTGGGTGCGCGCAGCACGGCCAGTGTATTGGTAAATGTCCCCCCGTAATTCGGGAAGGTCCAAATACACTGCACCTGGATCATGGCATAGGGCGGAGTGGTCGAAACTTGTGTATTACTGTAGTTAACGGTGCAGTTGACCACATTGCCTTGAGCGCTGGGCAGGCATAGATTGGTCGAATACGACCCATTCTGGTTCAACAACGTCGTAATGCCGTAGGAGGGCACCCAGTTGGCCGAGATGCATTGCTCCATCTGCCGCATCGCCGTGGTGTTGGCCGCCAGGCTGCAAGCGGAGAATTGGGCGCGCCGGCCCGCCATATTATACCCCTGAAACATGCCCGCCAGCACCAAGGCGGCGATGGCTGTGGCGAAGGCGACCTCGACCAGAGTGAAGGCCGATTGGCCCGCACACCGGTTTCCGGCTGTGCCTGTTGGTCTGTCAATCTTCATGGGCCTGGACATCAATGAACCTGGTCGTCCAGGACGATCCGGTCACTTTTATGCGGTATTTATAGAGCAGTTCCCGGGCCATGTCAATCCCGGCCAACGCCGCAGGCGGAGCCGGTTCGGGTCTCCGGCTGCCGGAACGCATTCTGGCTCAAACTGAGGCAACCCGTGTATCGGCTGTTGACCAAACTGGAGGCGGGCGGGCATGGCAAAACCGGCTCGCCGCCATTTGTGATAAAGGCCGTTAATAAACTTGACCGCAGGAGGGCCGCTCCATAACCTTGCGGGAATTATTAGGCATCGTTCATGTTTGCGCAATTTAAGAGCCTGTTTTCCAACGATATCGGAATAGACTTGGGCACGGCCAATTGTCTCGTTTATGTGCGGGACCAGGGCATCGTGCTCCGCGAACCTTCCGTCGTGGCCATCGAGGCCGGCACCACCAATGTGCTGGCGGTGGGCGAGGAGGCCAAACGCATGTTGGGACGCACCCCGGGAAATATCGTGGCGATTCGGCCCATGAAAGACGGCGTCATCGCCGATTTCGAGATCACCGAAGCCATGCTGCGGCATTTCATCAAACGGGTTCACCATCGCAAGTTTGTCATGCCCCGGGTGGTGGTGGCTGTTCCTTCCGGTATTACTGAAGTGGAAAAACGGGCGGTGAAAGATTCCGCGACTCATGCCGGCGCGCGCGAAGTGTATCTGATCGAACAGCCCATGGCATCAGCCATTGGCGTCGGTCTTCCGGTCCATGAACCGGCGGGAAACATGATTGTGGATATTGGCGGGGGCACCTGCGAAATCGCCATCATTTCCCTGGCTGGCATTGTCTTGTGCCGCAGCCTGCGCGTGGGAGGCGATGAGTTTGACGAGACAGTGGTCGCGCACATGAAACGCGCCTATAATCTGATGATTGGCGAACGCACGGCGGAGGAGATCAAGATTCGAATCGGATCGGCCTTTCCGCTGGAGCAGGAATTAACGATGGAAGTCAAAGGGCGCGATTTAAGCGCCGGTCTGCCGAGGACCGTGTCCATTCGTTCGGAAGAAGTTCGTGAAGCCTTGAAGGAACCTCTCTCAAGCATTTTGGAAAGCATCCGCATTACATTGGAACGATGCCCCCCGGAACTGTCAGCCGACCTCATTGAGCGCGGCATTGTCATCGCCGGCGGAGGCGCGTTGTTGCGCGGCATCGACCGGTTGGTGGCCAAGGAAACGGGCCTGCCGGTGCATATCGCGGACGATCCATTGAGCGCAGTGGCGGAGGGAACGGGACGGGTTCTGCAGCAGTTGGAACTTCTCAAACGAGTGGCTTCCTCAAAAAGTTGATTCCAGTTCGCCCTGAACATTTAAAGGCGGCCGCGTCTGAATGGGACGCGGCCGGGGCGAGATGCTGAAAAAGCCGCATTATATAATTTTGGTCCTGGTGTTTTTGCTGGTGATCGTGTTTTTGAAACTGCCCGGCGAAACCATGGGCAAGGTCAAACTGGCCATCAGTGGGCTTTTTTTGCCCCTGTTCGGCCTGACGGGTTCCGTCCACGAGTTGACGGGCCAGGGGAAGGAAACTCTGGCGGCAAAGGGGCAGTTGGCGCGCCAGAACGAGGAGCTCCGCCGCCAAAACGAGGAATTGAGAATCCGGTTGCAGCAGGATGCGGCCCTTTGGAGCGAGAACGCGCGCTTGCGGGGCCTGGTGGGGTGGCCGCGGCAAACGCTTTGGAACGTCAGGCTGGGCCGGGTCATTGCCCGCGATCCGGCCAATTGGTGGCGCAGCGTGCAAATCGATCTTGGCGCGCGCGATGGCGTCAAGCCGAATTATCCCGTTTTGACTTCCGAAGGGTTGGTCGGCCGCATCCAGAGCGTGGGCCAAACCCGTTCCCAAGTCATTCTCCTGGGCAACCCCGATTTGCGCGTGGCGGCCGCCGTCCAGCCCAATGGGGAAACCGGCGTCATCAATTCCAGTTCGTCCAGCCCGCAGGAAAACAACATGATCGATCTGGATTATCTTTCGGGAAGCAGCGCGGTGCGGCCCGGACAGCTCGTGGTGACGTCGGGCGAAGGGGGCGTTTTTCCGGCGAACATTCCCATCGGCAAGGTGGTCGATTTGCGCAGCAAAGAATACGGATTGGCCACCGAAGCCCGGGTCAAACTGGCCGCTGACCTCGGCGCCCTGCAGGAAGTGTGGGTGATGACGCCATGAACTGGCTGCATTCCATTTTGATCCTGGCCGCCGCCTTTGCCGCCGTCTTTTTTGAAGCCTGGTTCGACGGGTTCCGCAATGTGTTGGGAACGCAAATTGATTTGCTGCCGGCGCTGATGGTCTATGCGGGTTTGACCAACGGCCTCTTCACCATCGCCCTGGCGGCCGTCTGTGGCGGCCTGTGGTTCGATTCGCTCTCGGCCAATCCGTTGGGAGTGAGCGTGCTGCCCTTGTTGTGCATCGGGATGCTGGCTCAACGGGGCCGCGAGTTGCTCTCGCGCGATGATGCCGCCACCCAGTTTTGCATGGGCGCGGCGGCCAGCGCGCTGCAACCCCTGGCGGTGCTTTTCATTTTGTTGAACATTGGCGAGCCTCCGCTTCTCGGCTGGAAGTCGATCTGGCAGTGGGGGGTCATGACGTTGGGCGGCGGCCTTTTCACGCCGGTCTGTTTCGCGCTCTTCAACTGCTTCCACCGGGCCTTTGATTATCAGCCCGCCCCCCATCCGGCTTTCCGCCCGGACCGGGAAATCAAACGAGGGCGCGTTTAAAATGTTTATCTTCCACCTATTGAAACGGGAGGACCGGCGCTTGCGCGTCATCGCCATCCTCATGGGAACGGGCCTGTTCGTGCTGCTGGCGGGGTTGTGGTTCGTGCAAATTGTTTGCGCCAGCCATTTCGAGAACAATTCGAGGAGACAGTCCTTGAAAAGAGTGGGCATGCCCGCCATTCGCGGAAAAATTCTGGACCGCAGCGGACGGGTCCTGGCGGACAACCGGCCCCATTACAACGCGATCCTTTACCTGGAGGATTTGCAGAGCCAGTTTGGCGAGGCCTACACGCGCCTGGGCAAAGCTTACGGCCGGCAGCATCCGCAGGCCGTTCAGGCGAACGGACGCGTCCGTTTGACGGCGGAAACGAGCCGGGGGCTGCAATTGGAAGCGGATTGCCAGGTCGTCAGCAACATTGCCTTTCAGGTGGGCGAATCGTTGCAGGCGCATGGCATTCTCAACACGAACGCCTTCCTGCGGCACTACACCAATTATCCCTACGTCCCCTTTGAGATCGTGCCCAATCTTGCCCCCCGACAGGTGGCCAGGTTCGCCGAACAATTGTCCGGGCAGCCCGAACTGGAAATGGAGACGCAGCCCGTGCGTTCTTATCCCAACGGCTCCCTTGCCGCCCATGTTCTCGGCTTTGTGCAGCGGGAAAGTTTTGACGCGGAATTGGTTCCCGATTACGCAGGCAAGGCCGGCGTGGAACGGGTTTATGACGCCCAGTTGCACGGGCGCGCCGGGGTGAAGCTGGTCCTGGTCAACAGTCTGAATTATCGCCAGCGCGAGGACATCGAAACCCCCAATGAACCGGGCGAGGATGTTTATCTGACGATTGACCTGGCCTTGCAGCGCGCGGCGGAACAGGCGCTGGCCGGCGCCCAGGCCAATGTGCGGGGGGCCGTGGTGGTGATGGATGTTCGCAACGGCGATATTTTGGCCATGGCCTCCGCGCCGGCGTTCGACCCGAACAACTACGTCGCGGGGTTGACGCATGGCGAAGTGGCGGCATTGAATGATCCAAAATATACGCCCCAAATCAATCGCGCGATTGGCGGCAATTATCCGCCGGGATCAACTTTTAAAATCATCACCGCCATCGCGTGCCTGGAGAGCGGACTGGACCCGAACGAAGTGTTTGACAGCCCCGGCGAATACCGGGCCTCCCCCACGGCGCGTCCCATCAAGGACACGGCGGGCGCGGGCAAGTTCGATTTCAACCGGGCGCTTTTCCGCTCGAGCAACACCTATTTTATTCACTACGGCATGAAGGCGGGATTGCGGAAACTCCTAGAGGTCGCCAAACGGTTTCATCTCGGCGAAAAAACGGATTTCCCCATCGGCCCCGAGGTGGCGGGCAATATTCCGGGACCGGAGGAGGCCGGCGTCTCGCTGCTTCGATCCAGCACGCCGGACGTGTGCATCGGCCAGGAGATTACAACGACGCCGCTGCAAATGGCTGCCGTGATCGGGGCCATCGCCAATGGTGGAAACATTTTCTGGCCGCGTCTGGCCAGCCATTCCCATTCGCCGGAGACGGGCGATGACGAACAACTCTTTGCGCCGGGACGCCTGCGCGACCGCGTGGAGATTCGTCCGCGTGACCTGGAACTCATCCGCCGCGCCATGCTCAACGACACCGAACACCAGGCCGACAGCACCGCGGGGCCGGGCACGGCTTATAAGGAGTTTCATCTGCCAAACGGAGAACCGAAGCTGCACGGTTTCCGGGTGGCTGGCAAGACGGGCACAGCCGAACTGAAGTCTTCGTCAGCCAATTCCCCCAGGAGAATCACCTGGTTTGACTCTTACGGCCCTTACGAAAGCCCGCGCTACGCGGTGGTCGTCATGGTGGAAGACGGTTCGTTCGGCGGCCCGACTTGCGCGCCGGTGGCGGAAAAGATTTACGAAGCCATTGTCAAACGGGAGCAATCCAACAACGCGCCAGCCACGACGCTGGCCCGGAATTAAATGTACGACCCGCACCTCAACGAACAAAAAAGGGATTATGATTGGGCGCTGCTCTTGTGCGCCGGCGGCTTGATGTGCGTTGGCGGGGCCTTCATTTTCAGCGCGACGGCCGGCCATCAGTCGGCGCTGGCCTGGTACAAGCAAATGTATGTGCATCAAATTCTCTGGTACCTCATCGGGCTGGGCGCGGCTGCGGCGCTTCTGGCCGTTGATTACACCCGCCTGGCGCGCTGGAGCGGAGTGGCCTACGGGCTGACGATCCTTCTGCTCGTGGCCGTGTTTGTTTTCGGCTCCAGGATTCATGGGGGGAAACGATGGATCACCCTGGGCATTTTTGGATTGCAACCCTCGGAATTTGCCACGATTGCCTTTATCCTGCTGCTGGCCAATTTCCTCAGCCGCCCCGCGGAAGAATTGCGGCAGCCGCGAGTATTCTGGGCAACGCTGGGATTGACCCTTTTGCCGTTTGTTTTGATTTTGAAGGAGCCGGACCTCGGTTCGGCCCTGGTTTTTCCCGCCATCAGTCTGTCCATGATGTTTGTGGCCGGAGTGCCCGCCCGAATGTTGGCCGGATTGGTGGGAGGGGTCGGCCTGTTGGTGGTTCTGCTGGTCGCGATCATCCTGTTCGCGCCGGCCAGGCTGGATATTCAACCTTACCAGAAAACGCGCCTCTTGACGTACTTTGGACGCAATAAAAGTTACAACGTCGAGCAGGCGCTGATTTCAGTGGGTTCGGGGGGGGTGAAAGGAAAAGGCTGGCGGCATGGCACCCAGTATGCGCTGGGCTTCCTGCCGCGGGCCGGAGCACACAATGATTTCATCTTCTCGGTCATTGCCGAGGAGGAAGGATTTGTCGGCAGCGTCGTGGTCCTGACGCTTTACACCGTGCTTCTGTTTAGCGGGATCAAAATTGCCAGCCAGGCGCGCGATCACCTGGGACAATTACTGGCGGTGGGCGTGGTGACCCTGTTGTTTTGCCACGTCTTTATCAACGTCGGAATGAATATTCGCTTGATGCCCGTGACGGGCATTCCACTGCCGCTGCTGAGCTATGGCGGGTCTTCGGTGGTATGCTCCCTGATCGCCATTGGCATTTTGCATAACATCCATATTTATCGGAGATCTTATTAGTTTATGAGTGATGGACATTTTTCAAGACGCCGGCGCGGCGGAATGCGCTTTCGCCCCAGCGGCGGATTCAACCAAAACCAAAAACCCGACCGCTCCGCATTGCAGGCCCGCGCCGATGCCACAAGCGAAAAAAAGCCGGACAGTGTTTTCGAGCGCGCCCGCCATGAGCAGGAAATCGAACGGGCGGAAAACATCGCCGCCGGGTTGCCGCCGGAAGCTCCGCCCGCCCCGGCCGCGGAGCCATCGGGCGAGCAGGAAGGGCGCGGCAAAAGAGGCGCGTTTCGCAAGCCGCACCTGGAAACCCCGCCCGAAGTGGAGGAGGAAAAGTACGAACCCGTCTCTTTGCAGCCGCCCCCCGGCGGGCTGGTGGACCGCGTTAAATCGGCCGCGACCAAAGTCATGCGCAAAGTGCAGCGGCTGATCAAACCGGAAGCCAAGACGCACAAGGAGCTGATCATCAACGCGGAATCCCTCGAACTGCGCGTCGCCCTGGTCGAGCAAGGCAGGCTGGAGGAATTGACCATCGAGCGCACCACGGAAGAACGCCTGGTGGGCAGCATCTTCAAAGGCAAGGTGCGGAACCTTGAGGACGGCCTGAAAGCGGCGTTTGTTGACATCGGATTCGAGAAGAACGCCTTTTTGCATTATTGGGACATTGTGCCGACCAGCTTCGACAGCGGCGTGGAAGTGGTGGAACGCGAAGGCAGGAGACGGGACCGCCCGCGCATTACACAAAAGGACATTCCGCGGCTTTATCCGCCGGGCAGCGAAATCAACGTGCAGGTGACCAAGGGACCCATCGGCACAAAAGGGCCGCGCGTCACCACCAATATCGTCCTGCCGGGACGCTACCTGGTCCTGTTGCCCAACTCCGACCAAAGCGGCGTTTCGCGCAAGATCGAGAACCCAGAAGAACGCCAGCGCCTCAAGAACATTCTGCGTGACATGAGCATTCCCGACGGCATGGGCGTGATCATGCGCACCGCCGGTGAAGGCCAGCAAAAGCGCTATTTCATATCGGATCTGGCCCTCTTGCTCGAGCAGTGGAAGGAGATTCAGGAGAAGATCAGAACCCAGCCGCCCGCCTCCTGCGTTTTCCAGGAACCGGATTTGATCGAGCGCACGGTGCGCGATTTTCTGACGGAGGACGTGGACCGGGTTGTGGTCGATAATGCGCAGGCGGCGGAACGCATGCGCGCCATGATCTCGCGCATTTTCCCGCCGGCCGCAAAGAAGATCATCCTTTATGCGGAGCACCAGCCCGTCTTCGACCGTCTGAACATCACCCGCCAATTGGAAAACGCCTTTTCGCGCCAGGTCCACTTGAAAAGCGGCGGCTACATTGTGATCGATGAAACCGAGGCGCTCGTCGCCATTGACGTCAACACCGGGCGGCACAAGAGCAGCCGCGACCAGGAATCCACCATTCTGCGCGTCAATACGGAGGCGGCCGAGGAAATTTGCCGCCAGCTTCGCCTGCGCAACATGGGCGGGCTGATCGTGCTGGATTTCATCGATATGAAATCGCGGCGCGACCAGCAACAAGTCTATCAACGCATCAAGGAAGGATTGAAGCGGGACAAGGCGAAAACGCACGTTCTTCCCATATCCCAGTTGGGCTTGATGGAAATGACCCGGCAACGGCATTCCGAAAGTGTGCGGGCGGCGGTCTATGACGATTGCCCGTACTGCAAAGGCCGCGGCAAGGTCAAGAGCGCCATCACCATGAGCGTGGAAATCCAGCGCAAGTTGAACGAAATCCTCAAAAAACGCTCGCGCGACGAATCGGATTTCCAACTGCGCATCGCCGTACATCCGACGGTGTTGGAGCGATTGCGCACGGAAGACGAGAAATTGATCATCGAAATGGAAAAGCGTTACTTCGGCAAACTGTCGTTCCGACCGGAGCCGTCGTTCCATGCCGAGCAATTCAAGATCGTCAATGTGGCGACGAATGAGGAACTGGCCAACGTGGGTTCCTGAACACCGGAAGCGGCGCAGGGCGGAAATCCGCCCGCGCCGTCCAGGCCGGCTTACACAATGGTCAATGGTCAGGTTTGCCGCGAAGAGGCACAGAACACGCAAGATTGATACACAGGGATTCTGCCCCCCCCCCCCACCCCCCCGCTACAGTGCTACAAACGTTGATTATCAACGACTTAGGGTGCTACAAGGGTGCTACAATTTGGCTTATTTGTAGCACCTGTAGCACCCTGGCATCACACCCACCGCGCCCGCTCATGGCCTCGGCGGCGTGGAGGCCAGAATCCAGGCGACACTGGCCGCATTTCTATTCCACCGAAAACAGCGAAGACCCCGGAAACAGGTTCTTCGCTGTTTTCGGTGGAATGGATTTGCCCCGCGCAAAGGAGATCGCCCCTTCAAACCTGACGGCCACAGTGACAGGTGGTCAAAAATCGCCAGAAAGGCCATATTGATAGATAGAGGTCCGGAAAATCGGCAACACGGCAACAAGCCTTATTTTACAAGGGTTTCATTGAGCTTTTCGGCTGGCAACACAGCGGCAACAGGTGGCAACATGTAGCCGCTTTTGTGGATTCGTTATCAGCGTCACCCTTGGCACCAAAGCGATTGAACATGACCCAAGCCATTCGCGTTAACGATAACGTTGGCTTGGTCCTGTTATTGACCCAAGCGCATTTGTGGGTTGACGGAGGAGGCGTGGCGTGACGAGCAAATGTTGAGATGCTCGGACGCCTTTCTGAAGGCGGCTGAAACCGCGCAATTCCTCTCTTTCCAATCTGCTGCCAAGAGATTACGATCCGGAACATTCGTAAAGCGCCATGAAAACGCGGAGCATTTGCAACCAGGGTCTCTCGGCAATACTTGTCCCGCTCGCTCACCTCGCCGAGAAGACACGGATTGTGGCGGAAGTGGAGCGGCGGTTGAGCGCGGTGGAGGAGTTGGAAGCGGTGGTGTCCGCCAACCTCCAGCCGGCCACCCGCCTCCGCCAGTCCAGTTTACAGAAGGCATTCACGGGGAATCTCTGAACATGAGAAAGAAGCGTGAAATCAAACCGGGACCAAACATCCCGAACATCGGGCACATGGAGGCATTTGCCATCATTGTGGACTTGAATCAGTTCACTGCGATGGTAAGCAAAGCCGAGGAGGTTGGGGACTTAATCGCCCAGTTCACACGCGATGCATTGGCCGGCGCAATTTATGAAATTGAAGCCGAAGGCGGCGACATGGTTGCCTTTATGGGCGACGCTGTTTTGGGGGTTATCCCCGATAAGGGGAACACAGTGCGCGCCTGTTTCGGAATTGCGAAGGATACCGACCGTCTGTGCGAATACATTTCAAGCGAGCAGAAAGGGTGCAATGACCGTTGGCCCTTTGCCCCTGGCGGCCCATCAATCAAAATTGCTATTGAGTACGGAACGTTGGACGTTTCAACAATTGGAAGCCGGTTCCTCGGTGATCACCGCCTGCTCATCGGCAACCCTATCAATTATGCTTCCCGCATAAGCGCCGCAGGAGAAGGAAACCGCTGCATAATTGGGCCAGTTGCTGCCAAGAAGGGGTTTAGTTCGTATAACCTCGATGGTCCACATCTTATTCATGGCAAACCCGGCGAGCTGGATTACGAATACTATTTCTTTTCGATGGATGACATTTGGATTGAGGGGAAAAGGGAGCCTGGCAAAGAAACCTATTGGGGTTAAAGTCTGTGGCCAAATCCTTCAACATCACTTTGGAACTGCCACAACCAACGGTCAAAGTTTCCGTTGGATTCTACGACGATGAAGAGAAGCAAAAGCTCCTGAAATATCCGACCCATGCGGTGATGGAGAATTTGGTGAAGTCAGGTCTCGAAATCCCGACCGAGGAATTCTTGACCTACTACCTCTTCCACAAAAAACGCCCAGGAAAAGAGGGTTGGAGGAACTATAGAGAAGTGGGTCGCAAGATCGGACACGCACTAGCCGAATTAAGCGAGTGGGTTGATTTCAACGGGCATTCTCTCTCAACGCCGTGTGACATTGCGGGCCAAGATCGGTCAATCACGGAAAGAATTGGTGAGAGCATCGGGTTGTCAGTCGTTAGCAATATTCACGGGCTGACTGCGGCTGATTGGGATCGAATTTCAATCGGTCGTTATAGCAGCTTTGACTACCAGATTGCGAGCGATGGCAAGCTGGTCGTCCAGATGGAGGCGAAAGGCAGCGCCGCAGAGGACAACTCGACCAAGACTTCTTCTGTTAGCCAGCACAAGCGGAGTATTGCAGACAAGAAAAAAGCAATCGCAGAGCGTGAAAAGCAAAACGACTACCCATATCCTGCTGACTTGCGCTACGGCACAATCACTGTGATGGGTGAATCCGTTGATGACCCTGTGAAGTGTCTGCTCGTTGAGATGCAGGCATACGCATCCTTGGAATTGGCGTTGGGCGAGCGATTTTCTTATCCCAAACACGAGCGTCGAACAAAGCAGGGAGTAAAGCAGATGCCTTGGATGCTGAGAGAACTGTTTCGGAGAGCGGTGAAGGAGGAGTTAATCGTTCCGGAAAAGCTACCGGTATGGGAGCGGATCAAGGGCCGCCGGAAATGGCACGAGGAGAACTCGCTCCTTCCGCTGGGGCGTGAGATGTCGGCCATTGAATGGCTGGACAAATTGGTTGAGAACATTCCCGTTCTTCGCAACACTCTTGCCCACGGGAAGCCGCGATTGGATCTTTTCGGCTCACTTTGGCAATTGGAACTTTGTGCCGATTTGATCAATGCACTATTTCTAAAGATCCCCACCACATGAGCCAATCTTCCTCCAATCTTCCCGCGCCAACTGGCGGTGATTTCATCCTTTATGGAACGGAAGACGGACGCACGCGGATTGAAGTCCGATTTTCCGGGGAAACGGTCTGGCTTTCGCTGAATCAGATGGCTGACCTGTTCCAACGGGACAAATCGGTTATTACATTTCGGACTTCGACCGGGAGATCAAACGCATTGAGGGCAGAAAGCCGTGAAATAAAATAATTATGATGACGTTGCGCCAGCTTGCAGCCGAACCGCTCTCGATACCCACCCGCACGAGTTGGTATCTCGCCGAT
The DNA here is from genome assembly GCA_963813995.1 of uncultured Verrucomicrobiae bacterium. Lineage (GTDB taxonomy): Bacteria > Verrucomicrobiota > Verrucomicrobiia > Limisphaerales > Palsa-1400 > DASRLE01. The sequence goes on from CAWFAZ010000079.1 coordinate 132,231, forward strand.
CTTGCCGGGGCGCGCGGCAGGCAGGAACTGTTCACCCGTCAGTCGCCGCAAAAGCTCAAGGCGCTGCGCGAACACGCCCTGATCGAAAGCGCCGTTTCGTCAAATCGCATCGAGGGCGTTGAAGTGGACCAGTCGCGCATTGGCACGCTGATTTTCGGCCAACCCGCCCTGCGCGACCGCGATGAGGAGGAAGTGCGCGGCTATCGCGATGCGTTGAAGCTCATCCACGAAAGCGGCGCGAAGCTGCCCATCTCTGAAGCGACCATAAAAAAACTTCACAAGCTCTGTCGCGGTGAAATTTGGGATGCCGGCGCTTACAAGGAAAAGGACGTGGACATCGTTCAAAAGTATGCCGATGGCCGCAGCCGCATCCGTTTCAAAACGGTTCCCGCAAAACAAACACCCAAAGCGATGGCCGGGATGATCGAACTCTGGAATCGCGGTGTTCGGGAAAAATGGGTTCACCCGCTGGTCCTGGTTCCCGCGTTGAACCTGGACTTCCTTTGCATTCACCCTTTCCGCGACGGCAACGGACGGGTTTCGCGGCTGCTGTTCCTGCTCGCCAGCTATCATTGCGGGTTGGAAGTGGGCCGATATATCAGCCTGGAACGGCTCATTGAGCAGAACAAGGAGCGTTACTACGAAGTGCTGGAACAAAGCTCCCAACGCTGGCACGAGGGCAAACATGATCCGTGGCCGGCGATGAATTTTCTGCTTTTCATCCTCACGCTCGCTTGCAAGGAATTCGAGCAGCGCGTGGGCCGGATGAAATCGCCACGCGGCGAGAAAACGGAATCGGTCCTTGCGGCGGTGGAACGCCAAGTCAACCTCTTCCGCGTCGCTGACTTGCAGGCCGAATGTCCCGGCGTCGGTTTGGATTTAATCCGCCAAATCCTGGCTCGAATGCAAAGGGAAGGGAAAATCAGGTCACTCGGCACTGGCCGGAGCGCAAAATGGGCCAAGATCACAAACTAGGTATTAACGCGCAAACCAGGTATTAAACTACGTATTGGAAACGATGATGCCGGGTGTGCGTGCGGTGGTGATTTGTTAATGCGGAATAATTGCAAGTGATTGTACATAAATATGTTGTGCTTATATTGCTAATATAAAACTAATTAAGATTAAGATTAGGAGGGGATGGCGTGATCCCCGATGAATTCCCGGTGCAGGCGGGCGTATATGCCGCCCGCGCTTAACAAACTCTGGTGCGTGCCCCGCTCCACGATGCGGCCCTGGTCAAGAACCAGCACCAGGTCCGCCTTGCGGATGGTGCTGAGACGATGGGCCACGACGAAGGCCGTGCGCCCGCGCAACAAAATTTCCAGCGCGCGTTGCAATCGGGTTTCTGTCACCGTGTCGATCGCGCTCGTCGCCTCATCCAAGACAACGATGCGGGGCTGGGCAAGCAGGGCGCGGGCAAAACAAACCAATTGACGCTGGCCGAGGGAAAGGGCCGCGCTTTTTTCACCGACCTGATGTTGCAGGCCGCCGGGCAGGGCCAGGATCATGTCCAGACAGTCGAGGGCGGAAAGGGTGGCGCGCACGTCGGCTTCAGTGGCATCGGGACGGGCGAAGCGGATGTTGTCAATAATCGAGCCGGAGAAGAGGAAATTGTTCTGCTGGACGTTGCCCATTTGCCTGAGGATTGAGTCGCTGGTGACTTCCAGCAGGTTGTGGCCATCGATGCGCACCGCGCCGCGCGTTGGCAGATAGAACTTTTGCAGCAGGGCCGCGAGGGTCGTTTTTCCACTGCCGGTGGCTCCCACCAACGCGACGGTTTGTCCCGATTCGGCCACGAAGGAAATGTCGGCCAGAACGGGCCGGTTGGGTTGGTACTCGAAATAGACGGACTGAAATTCGACGCGGCCGCGCAGAACGGGCAAAGGCTTCGCGTCCGGGGCGTCGCGCCAGTCCGGTTCCTGGTCGAGCAGGCGAAAGAGGCGTTCGGCGCCGGCCATGGCGGTCAGGGCCTGGTTGTATTGGTTGCCGATGACCTGCACCGGCTCAAAGAACAAGTTGGCGAGAAAAAAGAAGATGACCAGGTCGCCGACATCAATGTGCAGCCAATCGTGCGGTTGCAAGGCGCCGTAACCGGCCAGCAAGGCCGCGGCCCCCAGGAAAAGCTGGCTCTTGAGTTGGAGCAATGGCACAAAGACGGCTGAAGCGCGAGCCACGCCAACGTTATTGTCGCCATGCACGGCGATGAGTTTGCGAAAGAAACCGGCGTTGATTTCCTGCCGCACGAAGGCCTGGGTGACGCGAATGCCGCCGACCGATTCGGCCAGGGTGGAACTGACATGGCTCCAGGACTGCTGCACTTTGCGCAAGCGCCCGCTCATTTCACGGCGATAGCGCGCGTTGACCAGCCAGATCATCGGCACGAGCAGCAGCATGAGGGAGAATAATTTCCAATTATACCAGGCCATGAGCAGCGCCGAACCGGCCATTTGCAGGGCCTGCACGGTGACGATGAACGCCACGTCCTGGATGCCCACCCGCACGCTGTCGATGTCCGAGGTCAGGCGGCTGATGATGCGCCCGAACTTGGTGCGGTTGAAAAAGGACATGGGCAGGGTGGTGAGTTTGCGGAAGAGGGCCGAGCGCATGTCATGGACCACAGCCTCGCCGAGTTCCAGGGCGAAGCGCTGCCGGAAATACAGGGTCGCCACCATGAACAGCGTCAAACCCAGATAGCCGGCGGCATGGAGCCATATTCCCGTGATGTCTTTTCCGGCGATGGGGCCGTTGATGGTGCGGCCGATCATCCAGGCCAGCGCGGGCAACTGCAACCCCCTGGCAAACGTCAATACGAAAAGCCAGTTCCGCCTCGCCGCGTAAGGCCGCGTGTAGGAAAAGACGCGGCGGATCAGGTCCAGACGCAACGGGACCTGATCGGCTTCGCGGTGCTCGGCCGGATCGTAATAGGTGATGGCCTCGCGGTCTGAGGTGATGGCTTCGGGGTTGCTCACGCGGCCCGTCCCTCCGGCTGGCCCAAATCCATCAGTTGCAGCAGGGCCGTCTCGTGGTAAGGGCCGGGCCGATGGGCCAATTCATCGTGCCGCCCTGTTTGGGTGAGGCGTCCGTCTTCGAGCACCAGAATCAGGTCCGCCCGGCGCAGCAAACTGAGGCGGCTGGAGACGACGAAGGCGGTGCGTTCGGCCATGGCCACTCTCAAGGCCGAGGCAATTTCATGCTCCGTCCTGGGATCGACCGACGCGGTCGGGTCATCCAGAATCAAGATGGGCGGCTGAAGCAACAAGGCCCGGGCCAAAGCCAGACGCTGCCGCTGGCCGCCCGAGAGGTCCACGCCGGATTCCCCCAGGACGGTCGCGTAGCCGCGCGGCAACGCCGTGATGAACTCATGCGCGGAGGCCATGCGGGCCGCCTGCTCGATTTGCCGCGGCGTCGCGTGAGGATTGCCAAAGGCAATGTTGGCGCTGACGGTGTTGGAAAAGAGGAAACTTTCCTGGTAAACCAGGCCGATCTGCCGCCGGCAGGCGTCCAAGTCCAAGTCCCGCAAGTCATGTCCGTCAATTAGAATTCGTCCCCGTTGCGGGTCGTAGAATCTGGGGATCAAGCTCAACAAAGTGCTCTTGCCCGCGCCGGTCATGCCAAAAATGCCGATGACCTGGCCCGGCTTGGCCTCGAACGAGATCTGGCGCAACACGGGATTTTGCGGGTCGTAGCCGAAGGTCACGTTGTCAAAGACCATCCGGCCGGTCAGACGCGGCGGGGCGGCGGCGCCGGGTTTGCTTTCCACGCCCAGGGGCGTGTCGAGCACCTCGAACACACGGCGGGCGGCGGCGAGACTTTGTTGGACGGAGTTGGCGATGGTGGAAATGCTGGCGACCTGGCCGTTGAATTGTTGCAGCAATCCGGCGAAGACAACCAATCCGCCGCCCAATGGAATCTGTCCCCGGACGTAAAGCCACCCGCCATAACTGAACAGAACCACCAGACTGAGCTGGGACAACAATTGCGTCACCGGCGTGAAGACGGACAAGTCGAGGAAAATGCGGCGTTGCTGGGATGAGACCAGCGAGTTGGCTTCCTCGAAGCGGCCCGTTTGATGAGGCTCCGCCGCGAAGCCCTTGACGGTTTGCATCCCGCGAATGCTTTCGGAAAAGAGCTGCACCAAATGGTCGGTGATCTCGCGGTTGCGGAGATAGGCCGGGCGCAGGCGGCCCGAGAAATAATGCGTCACCCACCAGAGAGGAAGCGCCACCCCGAGACACGCCACCGTCAGGGAAGGATGAATGCGCCACATGAACACGCCATAAGCGGCCAGCGTCAACAACATGTTGATCCCCTGCAAGAGGACGCCATCGATAAACAGCCGCGTGTTTTGCACGTCGCCTGTCACCCGGTTGAAGATCGAGCTGGAACCGTGCATGTCGAAAAACGGGAAGCTCAACCGCTGCAAGCGCGCGTAAAGCTGGTCGCGCAAGTCCGGCACGATCTCCCCTTGCGTCAGGCGCGCCGTGGTCAAATTGTAAGCATAAGTCAGCGCGGCCCGGAGCACCGCTTGCGCGATGATGGCCAGCGACAACACCGTAACGACCCGCAAGGCCGGCCATGCGGCGGGCGGCATCCAGCCGAAAGGAAAAACGGGCGCCCGTTGTGAGGCATCGAGGGCATGACGAATCACATCGATCACCACCCCCAACAACTGCAGGCCCAGCAGGCCCAGCAGAAGCAGCAACAAGCTCAGGCCGAGGGACAGCAGGAAATCCGCGCGATAATGCCACGCCACGCCGAGCAGGCGCCGGACCAGCTCGCCCGCCGGGTAATCGCGGCCCGCCGCGTTGATCGAAGTGTCAGTCATTTTTTAACCCCCTCATATTTTCTCAAGAAAAGCTTTCAAACTGCAACCTCGAACCCCGAAAGTTGTCGGGGTTGATTTTCTCAAGACAATCTGCCCCGGAAAAAACCGTGAAAATTTTCAGTTTTTTATGCGTTAAATGATTGCAACCAGTTGTCAGCAAGGCATTTACAAATTGCGCAAGCCTGCCGGGTGAGATGAAACGCGCCTGACCCGGTTGCACCAATGACTCCAATCTGTTGCATGAAAAATGACGCCGCTAAATTTGTGTCAATAGTGAGGGGAGGACTGGGTGACGCCTGCATGGAATTTCATGCAGCCCCTGATTCCCTCAGATATGTTGCCAAATCCACCGACCATTTGTCTTTGGTGACAACGGCTCTATTTGCACGGCTGACGAGCACTTGCCGTGTCGCTTTGGAAAGCGCGGCGACTTTCTCCAGCCTTGTCAAATCCTCCTGAGAGGGCGAGGTGGTCAGCTTGATCTCGATGATTTCACGCTGTTTGCCGGATTCCAGCAACAGATCAGCCTCCAAGCCGTCCTGGGTGCGGAAATAAAAAGCCTGAAAGTTTTCGCCGCGCGCCTGCCGCGCCGCAAGGATTTGCCCGATCACCCAGCCTTCCCAACTCGCTCCCACCCAAGGCTGCGCCCACAAATCCGCTTCCGGCATCAGGCCGAGCAGCGCGTGCAACAAGCCGGAGTCGCGCCAGTAAATCTTGGGAGCCTTCACGAGCCGCTTTTGAATATTCGCGTAAAACGGAGGCAGCCGGCGAATCAAAAAAGCCGCCTCCAAATGATCGAGATAAGATTGCACAGTGTGATAAGTGATACCGATGCTCTGGCCGAGCTGCGAGGCATTGAGGATGCCGCCTTGCCGGGCCGCCAGCATGCGGAAGAGCCGGTCCGTTACAGCGGGCCTGGCTGGAAGCCCCCACGCCGGAAGGTCCCGTTGGGCCATAAGCGACAGATAATTGGCCTGCCAGTGTGGGAATGTTGCGCCGCCCAAAACGCCGCCATCAGGGTAGCCGCCGCAACGCCATAACAAATCAAACTTGCTTGCAGGCAATTCCGCGAGATGAAATGGCGTCAATTCCATCAGCGCCATGCGTCCGGCCAGTGATTCGCTTACCTGCCGCATCAAAGCCGGAGACACCGAGCCAAGGAGCAAAAAGCGTCCATTGTATTTGCGGCGGGCGTCAATCGCGGCGCGCAGCCGTGGAAACACTTCCGGCCACGACTGCGCCTCGTCCAGCAGGACAAGATTATTGCGTTCGATGATGTCATTCCACGACAAATCCAAGCGCAGGCGATCTGAAGGCTGTTCCAGGTCGAAGTAATGCCTGGACAAACCTTTTGCCAGCGTGGTTTTGCCGCATTGGCGGGGACCGAGCAAGCCCACCGCTGGAAACTGCTTCAGCCGGGCGAGCACCAACTCAGACACGGCACGTTTAATCATTCATGCAAAATAGAAATCAATTTCTATTTTGCAAGGAAAATCTGGACATTTAAAACCCGGTATGCGGCTGAAGCGGCATGTATTCCCAGCATGGTTGCCGGGTCGGCAAGAAGACGGGCAAACGCGCCTGACCCAGTTGAACCAATGACTCCAATCTGTTGCATGAAAAGCCACGACCCTAAATTTGTGTCAATAGTGAGGGGCCAAGTGTCAGCGCACGTCGGTCGGGTTTCGAGTTAAAAAAGCGAGTGTCAGCGGATCCCCGGTCACTGGATGGCGGTGGCCGGGACGAGGGATCAACCCTGGCTGCATTTCTGTTCAACGGCCTGAATGGACTCCATCAAAACATGAGGCTGAAACGGCTTCCACAAAATCAGCCCGCGGACTTTGCGAACGAATTCATCAATTTTGCGATCACCGCGATGGCCGGTCATGAATAGAAATCGCTTGCACAGGTGGGGCTTTACGTGTTCGACCGCCATGTAAAACAAGTCCCCGGCCAGATTTGGCATCACCATGTCGCACAAAATGACCGAATAATCGCCGGCGAGGATTTTTTTGATGCCCTGCGCGCCATCAGAAGCGGATTCCACCTCATACCCATTCTTCTCCAGGATCATGCGGGTCAAGTCAACGAAGGCGGCATCATCATCCAGAACCAGGATTTTTTTGCGGGGCGCCATTTCCGCAGCCTCCCCGAGGGCATAAGTCTTTTCCACAGGGGGAACATAGTATTTCTTTTCGTTCATTTTCCGGCTTGGACATCTGTATAGGTGCGCCATCAAAAGACTCATGTCAACTCCGCGGTTGGAGGTTGCCGGCCATTTCTGGAATGCGATTTAATCCTGAATCGCCTTGACCATGAGAATTGAATTCATTGAAGATCAGGATTGGGAATTACTGAAAGGGATGTCAGCTTGCAGCGATTAAAATCATTATGGAATACCGCGAACTTGGACGAACGGGTTGGAAAGTCTCCACGATCAGCTTCGGCGGGTGGGCCATCGGCAGCACTTGGGGAAAGGTGGATGACGGGGAGTCCATGGCGGCGTTGCATCGCTGCCTGGATTTGGGGGTGAATTTTTTTGACACGGCCGATGTTTATGGCGACGGCCACAGCGAACGGTTGCTGGCCCGGCTTCGCCAGGAGCGGCGCGAGCCTTTTTATATCGCCACCAAAGCGGGGCGCCGTCTGCCGGTTCACGACGCCGCCGGCTATAACCGGGAAAACCTCACGGCCTTTGTCGAACGCAGCCTTAAGAATCTGGCGGTGGAGACGATTGACTTGCTGCAACTGCATTGCCCGCCTGTCACCGTCCTCTACATGCCGGAGGTGTTCCGCATCCTGGACGATTTGACCAGAGCGGGCAAACTGCGCCACTACGGCGTCAGTGTGGAAAAAGTGGAGGAAGCGCTGATCGCGATGGAACATCCGGGGGTGCAGACGATCCAGATCATCTTCAATATGTTCCGCCAGCGTCCCAGCGAATTATTTTTCGGCGAGGCGCGCCGCCGCCGGGTGGGAATTCTGGCGCGTCTGCCGCTCTCCTCCGGCATGCTCACCGGCAAGTTGACCCGGGAAAGCCGCTTCGAGGCGGATGACCATCGCGCCTTCAACCGCCAGGGCGCGGCCTTTGACCGGGGGGAAACTTTTTCGGGCGTGGACTTCGAGACGGGCCTGAAAGCGGTGGAGGCATTGCGACCGTTCGTGCCCGCCGGGGCGACGCTGGGCCAGATGGCGTTGCGGTGGATATTGATGTTTCCCGAAGTCACCTGCGCGATCCCCGGAGGCAAACGCCCGAGTCAAGTGGAAGAAAACATCGCCGCCGCCGGTCTGCCGCCGTTGACACGCGAGACGATGGCGGGCATCTCCGCGGTTTACGACCGGCACATCAGGGCCTTGGTGCAGCAACGGTGGTGACCTGCCTGAACGCCGGCTCGCTGCGGTCCTGGCGGACTCATCATCGCCTGGTCACAGATTGAAATCCTGTCGGGCCCGCCAGTTGCGCTATGGACCGGGCCTGCATATTGCGCGGATTCAAAACCCGTTTGTCCGCTGCTGACTGAATCAAGCCCATCCAGACAGAGCAACAACCCCCTGCTCACACGCTTCGCAAAAACAAGACGGCGCGTTGCCAATTATTGCAGGTGGAAGCGATAAAAACGCTGCGCAGCCAAACTGATGGGAACGCTGATAATATGCTGGCTTCCATCGCCGGAAACAACCTGATAAGTCTGCCAGGCGGCGTCGGTGAGGTTCGACTTGTATTCGACGACGTAGTTGCGACCAGCCACCGTGTTGATGGCAAAGGTGAAGAAACTGCCACTCAAGGCGGGATTGAGAATGACCGGATTGCTCACCGGCGGCAAACAAAGGGGTTCGGTGATGTAAACGGAATCGACATGCCAGTCGCCGTTGGTCTGGGCGCTTGAGCTGGCGAAGCGCCAGCGCAGTTGCACGGTTAGTCCGGCGACGCCGGGCGGAAGATTGACGCTGACCGGCAGCCAGCCGCCGGAGTCGCCCGACCAGGCAGCGCACTCACCCAGTGGATTGGGATAAGTGAGATTGGTGTTATAGCCGTCTGCAACAAAAGATCCGCCCGCCTGGATGATATCCTGGAAGGGCTGCGTGCCGATGGCGATCTCGAGCACGGTCCCGTCGAAAGTGTTGGACACACTAAAGGCTTCCAGAAAATAGAGCTGGGCCTGGGAGGTGGCGACAGAGAACGGCGGCGAGGTGAGGAAGCTCTCGCCGATGCCAGCCTGCTTGGGCGACATCACATTTGTGTAATTTACCGTGGGCTGGACGGTATCATCTTCAGCTGTGCCTGGCAGGTTTGACGGTTGATTGGTGGTCGTTACCCACGGCACTGCGGTGCCAGTGGCGGTGCTTGACCAGCCAGACGGAAGCCCCGGAGGCGGCACCTCTGCAAAAGCTTCAATCAAAGGATGGCTGGGAACGCCAAGGCGGATGGGAATCGAAATTTGACCCAGATCCACACCTCCTTGATCCTGGAGTTGGAGGACGGCCTGCACGGTGTCGCCGCAGGAACTGCCGGAACCGCCTCCGGCAATGAACTGAAAGCTCCGGGTAACGGGCGCTCCCTGCCCTCTCACCACGCCGTAGTCCTGCATCCCGGTGATCGGCGTGATCTGGGCCGATGGCAGCAGGGTCGCCGTCAGATCAACCGTATCCACGGGGACAATGCCTTGCAGCGGAACATCGAGCCACGCCGGGTCGCCTGGGTTGAGCCAGAGGTCATCCGGCGGACAGATCGGGCAACCGGGTATCCCGCTGGCGTAAAGCCCGTTGAACGGGAGAACGATGTAGGAAAGGTTAGTCGCGCCCAAAAGATAAGCGCCGCGCCCGTGCGTAAACGCGGTCACCTGGCTTTTTGAATTGAAGCGCAGGTCAAAAACGGCCACGTTTGGCATGCCACTGTCCGGGCCGTAATGAGTCCAGGTGCTTCCACCGTCGGTGCTGTTCCAGACACCGAGGTCAGTGCCCACATAAATGTTCGTGGCATCATTGGGATCAACGGCCAGGCAATTATTGGGCAAATCCGCCGGCGGACTGATATTCATCCAAATGGGTGTGCTGGCCACCGCATTGGTGGTTTTAAACAGGTGGCCGTGTTGGCCGGGGGTGTCTTCGTCGAACCCGGAAAACGTGACGTAGAGAACGCTCGTATCAATCGGACTGAAGGCCAAACCGCTGATGTAACGGCCGGGCAAGGAGGCGCCGGGGTTGAACTTCCTCAAAGATCTGCCGCCGTTGGTAGTGATCTGCCACCCTCCTATTTCGTTGCCAGAGGCGTAAGTCAGCCCGTTGGTATCCGACGGCGCGAAAGCCAGGGCACTGATCGGCACCCAATTACCATTGGTGTCCACGTCAGCCGAGCCCTGGAGAACCCAGACAGGTATTCCGCTGAAAAAGTTGTTGCACCGCCAGATCCTGGCCGTGCCGACAATCAGAAGGTTATCATTGTAGGGCGCTTTTTCAAAGTGGACAAAGAATTGCTGGGAGGGAGGCAAAGCGTCCCAGATGTCTCCGGCAACTCCGGTGAAGTCAATGTAACCGTTGTGGGTGCGGGCACCGTCGAGGGTCCGATAGATCGAAACCGTTGGGAGGGAAGTGTTGGGATCGACTCCCGATTCACTGGACACCGCCCAGTGCAGTGGATTGGTCGCGGAGATGGCACAGTCTGCACCGTCACCGCCACAGGCTGCGGCCCAAACCGTGCTGCCGTCGTACTTCGAGGTGGCATTGTCCTGCGCGCCACCCAATGCCAGCACGTTCTGACCTGTCACAGCAAAGGCGCCCTTGTAAAACTGGGTGATGTCCAGACCGGCATTCAAGTTTGTCCAAGTCCCGGATACCCCGGCATCGCTGATAAATACTCCGCCATCGTTGCCCAGCAGCATTTGTTGGGTTTGACCGGCCCCGGGAACCCACGCCATCACATGGTTGTCCGAGTGGAGACTAAAGTTGTTATCGTAGTCCGCCAGAGAAGTCCATCCACCCGCGGCGTATCGCCAGACATTATATTCAGCCATATAAAGCACAGCCGGGTCGGCCGGGTCAACGAGCAACTCGAAGTAGTACCAGAAGCGGGGCGAGGCGACGGAATCCGAAACCACTGGCGCAAACGGTAATTCGGTCCAGACCGGGTCGGGAGCCCAAGCATTGGTCGTAACCCAGATGCCATAGTATCCAGCTAGATAATCGGTGCGGGCCTCGGCGATGCCGACGTAGAAGGTGTTGGGGTCGGAGGGCGAACCCGCCAGGGCCATGCGCCCCATATTCGTTGGCGATATGCCGTCCGCGAACCAAGGACCTTCGATCAACTCGTAGGTCTGCCAGCAGTTGGTTGTGCGATAAATGCCGTTGGCCGGGTCGCCATAAATTTCACCCAGACCGGCGTACTGCTGGTTGAAATTACCCGCATTGGCCTCAAGCGCCGTGGCCTCGCCGGTCAGGGCGCGGGTGAAATTGGCGCCGCCATCCGTGGAAACAAACACCCCGCGAGGCGGCGCGCCGGGAACATTCCCGTGCCCCGAAGACTCCTCCCCGACACCAGCGCCGCCACGAGCCGTGGCCGCCACCAGGTTGCTGGAATTCACCGGATTGACCCGGATGTGGCTGAACGATGTCTTCGCAAAGTTGGTGTTGAGCATTTGCCAGTTTCCCCCGCCGTCGCGGGACACCAACAATCCCGCCCCGGCATAAGCATCGCCGCGGAAATTGGCTTCGCCGGTGCCGGCATAGACCAGCAGCGGGTTGCCGGGCGCGAAGGCAATGGCGCCCATGGCCATGGAGGCCTGGTCATCGGTGCGGGGATTCCAAGTGCTTCCGGCGTCGCTGGTCTCCCAAACACCGCCTTGGGCCGCGCCGATCAGCCAGTGATTTGAGTTGGAAGGATCCACGGCCAGTGTGGGCACCCGGCCGCTAAATTGACCGACGGCGTTGGTATAAGGATTTCCGTAAAAGTTGGTATCAACCAGTCCGTAGTTGAACTCCATTTCGTTGATGGGCTGGGGCCCGATATTGTACCAATAGGAAAAAGTGAAGCCGCGCGCGCAAAAATTGACTGCCAGCAGGCAGATGGCGGCCATAGTGAGACACCGGCTGAGCGCCGGAATTGTGGGAAGTTTTGCATGATGCTTTTTCATAGGCGTTTATTGTTCATTTTGTTTTTCCAAGCCTCCAAAGCCGGAACAATCGGTCCTTTGGAATTCATTGAACCCGCTGACATAAAAACAGCAAATTGCGAGTGATTTGTGATTTAGATGATCTTATGCCCCGGGCGATGCTTGTGTCCAGAAAAAAACAGCGGCAATTCGGTTACATTTCGGCAACAAAGGGCCATAAACGCAATCCGTTCAGTTCACGCGAAGAACGGAAAACCAGGCAGTTACTTGTGTTTATTTTGTCAGGCGGCGCAACAGATCGCGTGGAGTGATGATTTCAATGCCGAAAGGTCTCTTCATCACCAGCAAATCGTCATCGCGGGAAACGATGACTTTCGCCCCGGCAGACAAGGCACAGGCCAGATAAAGATCGTCTGTCGCATCCCGGCTGCGTTGCCTGCCCAACGGCGACGGTTCCACCAGCTTCACCCGGTCGTAATACCACGCCAGCAGATTGTGCGGCGCGTGTTTGAATTTGTTTCCACGCTCCGCCACCAAATCGCGGACTTCCTCCAGAATTTCCAGCGTGGCAAAAACGGCCATTCGCCGCCTCGCCATCGCCAGCAGACAACGGTGAGCTTCCCCACGCCAGCCCACGCCGGCAAAGACGACGTTGGCAAGCCATGTCAATGCTTGCCAATGAATTCATTGTGCAGGCGGGCGTAAATCGAAATGTCAGTCATTTCTTATTCTTCCTTCCAACCGCTGCCGCGCCCCGGCGGGCAACTCAACACTGTCCTCCCCGGCCAGCCATTGCCAGGCTTGCGTCAAGTCGAAGAAAGCGCCCTCCAATTGCGCGTCGTAGGCTTTGTGCAAAATTGTCCCGAATATTTGTCCCGGTTCCAGGCCAAGCTCGATCAAGTGCCGGCCCATCAATATCGGTTCCGGGGGTTTTTGGCGGACTTGCAACTCGTGCGACCTCGCCAGTAATTGCCGGACAAATTCCGGTTCGACCGCCGGTCGCGGCGGACGGCCCATGCTGTCGGCGGTCATGACGAGGCATAGGCCCTGGATGTTCTCCGGTTCCAGGCGCCGGGCCAGACGGCGCACGGCCCGGTCACTCATGCTTTGGCAATGAAACAAATGATTGCGCACCAGCGGAAGCACCCGCGCCTGGACTGCCTGCGGCGCGCGCATCCGCTCCAGAAAAGTTGCCGCCAGGTCCGCGCCCGCTTCTTCGTGGCCGGGGGAGATGATGCGCATTTTTCCGTCTTTCAGGGCGTGCTGCGTGGTGGCGGGTTTGCCGAAATCGTGGGCCAGCACGGCCAGCATGTGGACAACGCGCGATTGGGCGTCTTCGGCCTGCCATTGCTCCAGCCGCGCCAGCGCGTCGCAGCAGTGGCACGTATGAATGAAAACATCTCCTTCGGGATGCCAATCCGGTTCCTGCGGGACGCCCATCATGGACTTGATTTCAGGAAAATGATCGATCCATCCGGTTTCCGCGAGAAAACGCAGGCCGGCGGACGGCACTGTGCTCGATTGCGCCCACTTGAACCACTCCTCGCGCACGCGTTCCACGGCCAGCTCGGAGCAGGCGTTTTTCATGCGCCGGCACATCTCAATCGTTTCCGGGGCGGCGGTGAGATCGAATCTCCCGGCAAATTGCATGCCGCGCAAGACGCGCAACGGGTCCTCGGCAAAGGCGGCGCTGGTTTGCCGCAAGACACGATTCCGCAAATCCGCCGCGCCGCCGAAGAAATCCAGCGTGTGCCGCTCGCGCGGATCGTACATGATGGCGTTGATGGTGAAATCGCGGCGGGCCGCCGCCTCCTTTGGCGTGATGGCCGGATCAAACTCCATTTCGAATCCCTTGTGACCGGGCGCCACTTTGGAATCCTGGCGCGGCACGGTGAAATCATAATGGCAATCACCGCCCGTGTTCAGTTTCACCACGCCGAAGGAGCGCCCGACCAAATCCGTCCGGCCCCAGCGCGACAGCGCCCGGGCCAGTTGTTCATAATTGACGCCAAAAACCTCAATGTCGAAATCCCGTCCGGGGGGCAGGCCCAGCAAGGCATCGCGCACCGCGCCGCCCACCAGCCAAGCGCGGCTCAATTCCGCGGTCTGCAGCAGGATGTTTTCCAGTTCCGGTGGAATGAAATTCACCGGCACAAATTACTAAAAAATTAAGAATTAAGAAGGAAGAATTAAAGCCGGAGGTTCAGGGTGATCCGTGCGCGCGATAGAAACGCCACAAAAAACCCGCCGCATCCGTGTCGGCAAAATTCACCGAACCGCTAGGGCCCACTGTCACGGCGCCGATAGGGGTCCAAGTCTTGAAATCCTGCGTCGCCTGGATGTCATACGTTTGGCCGGTTGGGCCGGTCACGCTCAAAACAAACTGTCCCGCCGGCGTGACAGAGATCTGCACTTCCGGGGGTGGCGGCGGCAAAGTGTAGATCACCAGGCTGCGCGCGCGATAGAAACGCCACAAAAAACCCGGCGCGTTCGTGTCGGCAAAACTCACCGAACCGCCGGATCCCACTGTCACGGCGCCGATAGGGGTCCAAGTCTTGAAATCCTGCGTCGCCTGGATGTCATACGTTTGGCCGGTTGGGCCGGTCACGCTCAAAACAAACTGCCCCGCTGGCGTGACAGAGATCTGCATTCCGGGGGATGGCGGCGGCAAGGCGCAGGACACCTGGCTGTGTGTGGGAAGGGTTTGGCCGGACGGGCCGATCACGCTCGAAACAAACTGGCCCGCCGACGTGACAGGCGTCAGCGCTGCCGGGGGCGGCGGCGGCATGGTGTAGGACACCTGGCTTGAAGGAGCACTTTCCAAACCCGAAAAAGTGTACGCTGTCACCGCAAAATAGTACGTGGTTCCCGGGTTCAGGCCGGAAAAGGTTGCACCCGCGGCGGCGCCGACACAAATCTGATTAGTGCAGTCGCCGCTGGCAAAACCGTAATAGACATTGTAACCCGCAACGTTGGCGCTGGCACTGGGGTCCAAGCGAGCGAAACGCTTTGCGCCCATGTTGGGGCGATGGAGAATACGGACAAGAGCATGGTTAACACCGCCGGGCCGCGTCCGGCCAAAACTGCTCCAACAGGGTGCTGAAATGGGTATGTTTTCAAAAATATGCCGAAAAATGACATTTGATAATCAACGACTTGCAACTCCCATAGTTCACACAAGATAAGCTTTGCAGCACCCCGCTGGCCATCATTTACTGCCAACCTCTCTCGATTACAACCCGGGATCACCGTCTCTTTTCCGGGTTGCCGGGCACACAACCGCCCCGCCCGGCACACTTGACGTTGTTCGTCCATGAGTTCTGCTTCGCGAGCCGCACAGCGGCCCATCCAAATCAACCTGGGGAAAATTTACCGAAACCCCTCTGCAAAACCCTCCCGAATTTGCGAAAGATAAGGCAATTTTTGTCCAGGATGTGTCCCGCAGCGCGGAGGACTCGATGGAAACCCCGGATTTGCGTTTGCCATTTGGCGCGGATGCTTCCAAGTTGTCCTTCTTTATGGAGAAAGTCGTCATTATCGGAACCGGTTGCGCCGGGCTGACCGCCGCCATTTATGCGGCGCGCTCCAATCTCGCGCCGGTGGTCCTGACCGGCCTCATGCCCGGCGGCTTGCTGACCACCACGAGCATTGTGGAAAATTTCCCCGGCTTCCCCGAGGGCATCAATGGTTACGAACTGATGGCGCGCATGCAGAAACAGGCGGAACGATTCGGCGCGCGGGTCAGGATGTTGCAGGTGCTGGAGGCGGCCGATTTGTCCAAACGCCCGTTTGCTCTGACGGCGGACGGTGAAAGGTTGGAAACACAAACCGTCATCATCGCCACTGGAGCGGGTCATCGGCACCTGGGTTTGGAAAGCGAACATTTGCTCGAGAAAAAGGGCGTCACGTATTGCGCGACCTGCGACGGCGCGTGGCCCATGTTTCGCAACCAGCCGCTGGTCGTGGTGGGCGGCGGCGATTCCGCTTGCGAGGAGGCGATTTACCTGACGCGCTTCGCCTCGCAAATTTTTCTGGCGCACCGGCGCGACCGTTTGCGCGCCTCCAAAATCATGGCGGAACGCGTGTTGAGCCATGCCAAAATCACGCCCGTTTGGGATTCCGTGGTCACGGAAATCCTCGACACGAAGCTGGATAAAGTGACGGGCGTCCGCCTGAAAAACGTCAAAACCGGCGTTGAATCGCTGCTGCCGTGCGCCGGCGTTTTTGTGGCGATTGGACACGTTCCCAATACGCAGCTCTTTAAGGGCGTGATCGACATGGATGAGAAAGGCTATATCCAACCCAAACACGGCACGGCGACAAATATTCCCGGCGTTTTCGTGGCCGGGGATTGTTCCGATTCTGTTTACCGGCAGGCGGTCACAGCGGCCGGTTCGGGTTGCGCGGCGGCCATCGACGCGGAACGTTTCCTGGCCAGTCTCGGCACATGAGATGCAGAAAGATTTGGGCTTTGTTTCTCCGCAAAAGCAAAGTTTAATAGAATGATGAAATCTCGTCGGGCAAAAATAGAACGCATTACCCGCGAAACGCGTATTGCATTGACTCTCAACCTTGACGGCGCCGGCCAGTCCAGCATCCGGACCGGGATACCGTTCTTCGATCACATGCTCGCCCTTTTCGCCAAACATGCCGCCATGGACCTGACCTTGCGTTGCCGGGGGGATTTGGAAGTCGATGCCCATCATACGGTCGAGGACTGTGGTTTGGCCCTGGGCCAGGCCTTCGTTCAGGCATTGGGGGACAAGAAGGGGCTGCGCCGTTATGGGACGGGTTTCGATCCCCGCAATCCCCTGACCGGCGAAGCCTATGTGCCTATGGATGAATGCCTTGCGCGGTGCGTGATTGATTTCGGCGGCCGGCCCTTCCTGGTTTGGCGGGGTCTGAACAAGCCGGCGCACAAGAAAATCACGGCGGCGGAAAAGACCCAGGACGCATCGTCGGCCTTCCGCTTCGGCCTGGCTCGCGAGTTTTTCCAGGCCTTTGCCAATGAAGGCCGTTGCAACCTGCATTTGGAATTGCTGTATGGCGATGAACCCCATCACATCGCGGAGAGCCTTTTCAAAGCGTTCGCCCGTGCGGTAGATGCTGCCTGTCAACGAGATCCGCGGATTGCCGGACTCCTGCCCAGCACCAAGGGAAAGTTGTGAGTTTCACTGAATAATTGGGAGGACGCCCCGTCAAACCTTATGTCGTCGCAGCAAGATAAGTCTGCCTTGAGCGATGCGGATTTGGCGCGTGCGGCGCAAAAAGGCGACATGGACGCCTTCGAGGAATTGGTGGCGCGGCATCGGGACAAGATATACGCGCGGGCGTATAGCATGGTGCGCAATGAAGAGGAAGCGCTTGACCTTTCGCAGGAAGCCTGGGTGAAAGGGTGGCAGCGATTGGCCCAATTCCAAGGCGAGGCCAGTTTTGCAACCTGGATGACACGCATCGTCATCAATCTGTGCGTGGACCAGTTGCGCAAACAGAAACGGGAAAGAGGCGAATCGTTCGAGGCGCTGGAAGGGGAATCTGGCGGCGTGGAGCGCTATATGCCGGTCACAATGCCAAACCCCGCGGCGGGTTTGGAGCGGACGGAATTGAGACGGCGGATTGACCGGGCGCTGGATCAATTGTCAGCGGAGCATCGGACTGTTCTGGTCTTGCACGAATTTGAAGGGTTGGGATACAAGGAAATTGCCGGGCGCATGGGCTGTTCAATCGGCACGGTGATGTCCCGGTTGTTTTACGCGCGGCGCCGCATGGCCTCGCTGCTGGCAGGCTTGAAGCGGGAGAATGAAGAATGAACGATCATTTGGAACTGAATTTGGAACTGGAATTACAGGCATGGCTGGACGGGGAACTGTCCGCGCCGAAAGCGCGGCGCATCGACCCGAAGATTGTCGGCGACGAGGAAGCCAGCCGGCTGATCACCGAAATGCAGGCGATAAAGAGCGCGCTGGCCGGCAACGAAATGGCCCGGACCGTTCCTGAAACGCGCGCATTGTATTGGAGCAAAATCGAGCGCCAAGTTCAGCGCCAGGCGCACAGCCTCCGCCCGGTTCAGGCTCCACGCCAGGCAATGTGGCGCTGCTGGCTCGCGCCCGTGTTGGGTTTTGCCGCCCTGGCCTGCTTGTTGCTGCTGGCCGTCAAGCCGTATGCTCCGCCCGCCTTCGACGAGATTTCATCCACCGGCGAGGGCATGGAGGCGGTCACCTTCCATGACCAGTCCGCTGGAATGACCGTGGTCTGGCTGACGGACACCGCGCCAGCCCGGCCGATCGAATCGCCGGACGCCAAGACGCCGGACACGGGAGATTCTGAAGTCGAAGTGGAATGATCCGTGCGTCAGGCGCCCCCTCCCATGCGGCAATTCTTTAATTTTCTACTGGCTGGAATTGCTTTCAGCGCAATGGCGCTGCCCGCCCGGGCGGACGACCTCAAGCTGGAGGTCCGGCTGATTCGGGGCGCAAACGACGACAAGGAAACCGTCAAATACAAACCAGCCGATCCCGAATTGTCCGGGAAGCTGAACCGCGCGTTCAAGTGGAAGAACTATTTCGAGATCACCAATAAAACAGCCGGCATTGCCGTCAACCAGAGTTGCGAGCTGAAGATGAGCGAGGCCTGCACCATTCGTGTCAAGAATACGGGTGCATCGCGGGTGGAAGTCAACTGCATTGGCCACGGCAGGGAGATCTGCAAGGGCGCCTATACATTGGCGCCGCCCCAATGGCTGGTCCTGGGCGGCAACGACACCGCCGACACCGCCTGGTTCATCGGCCTCCGGGCCATTGACAACAAGCCGGCTGACCCGAAAAAGGCGATGAGCAAAAATTAACAGAGGCGTTGTTGTTCTTCTCAACAGTTGCCCTGCCGCCGATGAGTTGGCACACTGGGGTTCCACATGCGTGAGACAATTCGAGCCTGGATCGAAGGCCTGGAGGCCCCGTTTCTGGAGACCATCTTCGAAAAGCGCCGCGGCAAACGCGCCGCGCTGGTCCGCTCCGCTTTGTTCGGCCTCTCCAAACTGTATCAGCTCTACCTCGTCATTCACCGCTTTGCCATCCGCTCCCGCTTGATCCGCGATTCCACCCTCGGCATCCAGGTCATCGCCATCGGCAACCTCACCCTCGGCGGCACCGGCAAAACTCCCGTCGTGGAAAAATTTGCCCGCGAATTGCAAAAACAGGGCCGCACCGTCGCCATTCTCTCCCGTGGCTGGCGTTCCAAGCCCCAGCCCTTCGCCCGGATGCTTTTGAACAAACTGCTCTTCCGCGAGGACAGCACTCCGCCCCGCCTGGTTTCGGACGGAAAATCCCTCCTGCTCGATTCAGAGACGGCCGGGGACGAACCCTACATGCTCGCTTCCAATCTCAAGGACGTCGTGGTGCTGGTGGACAAAAACCGCGTCAAGAGCGGCCGTTACGCCATCGAGAATTTCGGCTGCGACACCCTTCTGCTCGACGACGGCTTCCAGTACCTGGAAACTGGCCGGACGCCGGCAGGACGTCGTGCTGATCGATTGCCAGCAACCGTTTGGCAACGAACATTTGTTCCCGCGCGGCACCTTGCGCGAGCCTCCGTCCCATCTGGCGCGGGCCAGCGTCATTTTCATCACCAAAAGCGACGGTCAGACCGCCGGACTGCGCCAGCGCATCACCCATTACAGTCCGGGCACCGGCATCATCGAGTGCATCCATGCCCCGCTTTACTTCGAAGACGTCTTCACCGGCGAACGCAAGGGTTTGGACTTTCTGCAAGGCAAACGCGCAGCGGCCCTCAGCGCCATTGCCCAGCCGGAAAGTTTCGAACAAAGCCTGGTCACATTGTGCCGCGAGCTGGTCTATTCAAAACGCTTCGCCGATCACCACCGCTTCACCCAGCAGGAAATCCTCAACGCCATCAATCGCAGCAAAAAACGCCAGGCCGACGTCATCGTCACCACCCAAAAAGACGCCGTCCGCTTCCCCAAATTGGACCGCCGCGATCTCCCCATTTATTTCATGCGCGTGGAAATTAAAATCCTGAGCGGCGCCGAGGACTTTGATGATTGTGTGCGCAAGATTTGTCTTCGCTGAACATGCCGGACCCGCCCGAAAAAATCCTGTTGCGCGGCCTCAATTGGCTGGGCGACGCCGTCATGAGCACCCCCGCCTTGCTGCGCCTGCGCCAGGCCAGGCCGTCCGCCCATATCACCCTGCTCTCGCCGGAAAAGCTCGCCGGACTGTGGCAGGACCAGCCGTTTCTTGACGAGGTGCTCCCCTTTTCCGCCGCGGAAAACATTTGGCAAGTCAGCCGGCGGCTCCGCCGGGAAAATTTTTCGGAGGCCGCCGCCCTGCCAAATTCCATCCGATCCGCCCTGGAACTGTGGCTGGCCGGGATTCCGCGGCGCGTCGGTTTGGCCCGGCCGGGGCGCGGCTTTTTCCTCACGCGGGCGCTTCCTCCGCGCCGGGACGCCGCGCCCATGCGCAAGCGGTCCGCCCGCGAAATCCGCCGTTTGATTGCGCGCGGCGCGCCGGCGGCGGCCCTTCCGCCCGCGGCCCATCATATTCATGATTATTTATATTTGACGGCCGAATTGGGCGCGTCGCTTGAACCCCTGCCGCCGCGCATCTTCGTCA
Organism: uncultured Verrucomicrobiae bacterium; assembly: GCA_963813995.1. Taxonomy (GTDB): domain Bacteria; phylum Verrucomicrobiota; class Verrucomicrobiia; order Limisphaerales; family Palsa-1400; genus DASRLE01. Next base: position 152,792 of record CAWFAZ010000079.1, read on the forward strand.
GCGACCAGCAAGCCGCCCACCTTTGCCGGAAATTGCGCCTGGAAATCGCGCCGGCGGGGCGCCCCTGGTTTGGACTGAATCCGGGAGCGGAGTATGGCCCGGCCAAACGCTGGCCGGCGAGGCGGTTCGTCGCCGCCGCCGTGCTCTTGCAAAAGCAAACCCGCTGTCGCTGGCTGATCTTTGGCGGGGCGGGAGACGTGGACTTGGCGGAGAAGGTCGCAACCGAAATCCGCTACGCGGGGCGCGAGGCGGACGGAGTTATAAATCTGGCCGGCAAGACCAGTTTGAGGGAACTCGCCGCCGCGCTGAAACTCTGCCGTCTGCTGCTGACCAATGACACAGGCCCGATGCATCTGGCCGCCGCCGTGGGCACGCCTCTGATCGTTCCCTTCGGCAGCACCGCCCCCGAATTGACAGGCCCCTTCTGTTGTCCGTCCGCCCAAATCGTGCGGACGCCCGTGCCCTGCGCCCCGTGTTTTCGCCGCGAATGTCCGATTGATTTGCGCTGTCTCAACGGCATCGAGACCGCGCAAGTGGTCGAGGCCGCGCGCCGCATTCTTTAATACTGTCACGAAAGGATGATCACTGGCGCAACGCAAACGAAGTGTTGGTCATGGACTCGAAATCCAACGGCACAAGCACCCCGCTGGCGTCCAGGCGGCGAAGAGAAATCAATTGGGCCAGGTGGATAAGTTCCCTGGCCGGGCGATCGTCGGGCGCCAGGTTCCAAGTCGTAATGATTGAGTTTGCAAAGCCTTCCACTTGGGACTCTATTTTTACCGCCTCGTCCCCAGCGGTGAACATGGGGCAACCCACTGAACCTTCGTGCTTGAGCGGCGGCGTCATCGGCTGGCCGGTCGCTGCATCCCAGACGCGGGCGGTCTTGTCCCGGCTGCTCGTGACCACATAACGGCCATTATGGCTGAAGGCCGCGTATTGAACCGCATCGCCGTGGCGGAGCGGCGGAGTCACTGGCGCGCCGGTATCGGCGTCCCAGACGCGCGCCGTATAGTCACTGCTGTCGGCAATGAGGATGCGATGTCCGTCTGGAGTGAAGGACATGGAATCGATTCCGCGATAATAGTACTCCCCGCCCTGCTTCATGGGGGGCGTGAGGGGGTTGCCCGTATGCGCATCCCAAACCTGCGCCCAGCCGCCCCTGGTTGCCGTGACCACGCGGCCACTGTCGGGACTGACGACGGCGAGTTTAACTCCAGAACCATGCGGCAAAGGAGCCGTCATGGCAGCGCCGGTGCCAGCGTCCCAGACGCGCGCGGTGTGGTCGTCACTCGCCGTGACGACCCAGCGGCCATCCGGGCTGAACGCCGCGCAAAGCACATTGCTCGCGTGTGGCAAGGGCGGAGTCAGCGGGGCGCCGGTTTTGGCGCTCCATATGCGGGCCGTGTTATCCGCGCTCGCGGTGATGACCCGCCGGCCATCGGGACTAAATGCAATCCAGAAGACTTCTTTGTCGTGCCGCAGGGGTGGCGTGACGGCAGCGCCCGTATTTGCATCCCAAAGACGCCCTGTGTGATCCGCGCTCGCCGTCGCCAGCAGGCCGCCATCCGGGCTGAAGGTCACTGCCGATATATTGGTATGCAGAGGCGGAGTCGTGGGGATTCCGGTGAGAGCATTCCACACTTGGGCGTACTCGCCGAAAATTGTTCCTGCAATGAGCCGGCCGTCGGAGCTGAAGCTGCTTCTATCCAAAAGGAATGATCCGTCCAGCGTAACCAAAGCTGGCTGATCTCTCTCCATCTCACCGACATCCCAGATTCTGGCGGCGTTATCGCAACTTGCCGTGGCCAGGTGATGTCCGTCCGGAGTAAACGCGACGCGAAACACGAGGTCGTCATGCGGGAATGGCGGGGTGACAGGCTTGCCCGTATTTGCATCCCAAACCCGCGCGGTCCGGTCCAGACTGGCCGTGGCCACATAACGGCCATCGGGACTGAACACGGCTTGGAACACGCTCAACTTGTGCTGCATCGGCGCTGTCAAGGGCTTGCCGGTGGCCACGTCCCAAACCCGTGCTTCACCCGGGCAATTTGTAAAGCCTTCCATCAACCGAAAAATGGGTTCACCGCTGGCGGTCACCAGGCGTTGGCCATCCGGACTGAAGGCAACGTATGTGACTTCCTGGCTGTGCTGCAATGGCGGCCCTGCCGGCGCACCCGTGTGCGCATCCCAAATCCGCGCCGTGTGATCTTCACAGGCTGTCGCCACCAACCGCCCGTCAGGGCTGAAAGTTGCCCACCACACTTTGCCGGCATGTTGCAAAGCCGGCGCGGTCGGCTGACCAGTCTCTGCATTCCAAATGCGGGCGGTCTTGTCCTGACTGGCCGTGACCACCAGCCGTCCATCCGGGCTGAATGCGGCGGGGTACACGGCATCTTCATGGCGCAACGGCGGCGTGACGGGCTGGCCGGTTGCGGCATCCCAAACCCGCGCGGTCTTGTCCTCACTGGTTGTCACCACCCGCCGCTCATCCGGGCTAAACGCGGCAAAGAACACATTGCTGCCGTGCTGCAGGGGCGGAGTCATCTGCACGCCGGTGTTGGCATCCCAAACCCGTGCCGTCTTGTCCTCACTGGCTGTAACAACCCGCTGGCCATCGGGACTGAAGCTTGCACAAAAAACATGCGCATCATGTTTCATGGGTGGGGTGAGCGGCGTCCCAGTCGTCGTATTCCAGATGCGCGCGGTTCCGTCGAAACTGCCCGTCAGCAACCGCCGGCCATCCGCGCTGAATTCCACTGATATAACATTGTCTTTGTGCATGAACACCTCAAGCAGCCTCGGACTCTGCCGCAACACGGCGCCAATGCGCACCCGGTGCGGAGTCTCGGCGGCGGGATCGCCCTCATCCAGGCGCAACGCTTCCGCAAACCAAACCAAAGAGCCAAAGTAATCGTTGGTGTCCAATAATTGCGCCCCTTTATCCACATACTGACGCGCCAATTGATGCGACACTTCTTTCTCGGAACGTTCGGCGCGGCTTTGGGCGTTGGCCGCCGCCTGACGGCTCAAGTCGGCCTCGCGGCGGCGGACCTCGGCCACCCTGGCTTCCCTGCTGGCGCGGGCCGCCTGCCAAAGGCTGACTGTCGTGCCCGCGATCAGCAAAAAGGCCAGGGCGGATGCGACGGCAAAGGAGCGACGATGCTTCCGCACTGTCTTGCCGACCAAATACGACCAGGACGGCGGCGCGGCGGCGACCGGCTCATTCTTCAGATGGCGCTCGACGTCCTGGGCCAATGTTCCAGCCGTCTCGTACCGCCGCCGCCGGTCCTTCTCCAGCGCCTTCATCACGATCCAGTCAAGGTCGCCCGCCAAGAGACGGTTGAGCCTGACCGGCTCGGCCTGGCGTCGCGCGGCGATGGTCGTGAGTTCCTCGCGGGTGAGAGACCTCAAACGGGTGGACGGCTTCGGCGGGTCTTGTTCCCGGATGAGACGGAAGATTTCATCCAAGCCAGCCTTCTCAAATTCCTCCCTGGTCAGCGGCGTTTGGCCGGTGAGCAGTTCGTAAAGCAGCACGCCCAACGCGTAGATGTCGCTGCGCGTGTCCATGTCCAGCGCGCCCAGTCCCGCCTGCTCCGGACTCATGTAGGAAGGAGTCCCGATCATCTGGTGCAGTCCGGTGAAGAGGGTCAGCTCCGTGAGCCGGGCCTGCATCGCCTTGGCCACGCCGAAGTCAATGACCTTGGGCACGGGCGCGCCGTCCACCTCAGTGACGAGTATATTCGATGGCTTGAGGTCGCGATGAATGATGCCCTTCTGGTGCGCATGTTGCACGGCCTGGCAAACCTGGATGAACAACCCCAGTCTTTCGCGCGTGGAGAGCTTGTTCGCATCGCAATACTCCGTGATGGGAACTCCGCGCACCAGTTCCATCACGAAATACGGACGGCCGGTGTCCGTGGCCCCGCCGTCGAAAACGCGCGCGATGCTCGGATGGTCCATAACGGCCAGCGCCTGCCGCTCGGCCTCGAAGCGCGCCAGCACTTGCTTGGTGTCCATTCCGGCTTTGATGACTTTGAGCGCCACGCGCCGCCGCACCGGTTCCTCCTGCTCCGCCATCCAGACGGTGCCGAAGCCCCCCTCGCCGATGAGTTCGAGCAGTTTGTAGCGCCCGATCATCGTGCCGGCGCGCTCAATCACCAAGTTGGATGGGGGCAGTTTCACAGTCTGGCCCAGAAACTTCCCAGCCTGCTCATGCGCCAGCAGCAGCGATTCGACCTGCTGCCGCAATTCCAAATTGCCCCGACAGGCATCGGCCAGATAGCTCTCCCGTTCCGCCGGCGACTTCTTCTCCAGCGCCAGCGCGAAGATTCTTTTGCATTCTTCCACATTCGGTTTCATAGGTTTGTTTCGTTTGAGCAACCCTTCAACCTTCCATGCGCCTTTTGCCGGCCACTCCCCTCACCGAAATTCAGGAAATCTACACTGGCGGGTTTTGCCCCTTTTGAATTTCGCGGAACAGCCACGCCCGCGCGAAGGCCCAGGTGCGCTCGACCGTGCTGATGGAGACGCCGAGTTCTTTGGCAGCCTGCTCCTGAGTCAGCCCGACAAAGAAACAAAGCTTCACCAGTTCGGCCGCGCGCGGATCGGCCGCAGCCAGCCGGTCCAGCGCTTCATCCATCGCCAGCAAATCATCGTCCGGCATGGGTGAGGCAATGTCCACGGCATCGACATCCACACGTTCCAACTGCCCGCCATGTTTCAGGCGTTTTTTGCGGCGGGCGTTTTCCACCAGGATGCGGCGCATGGCCTCCGCGGCGGCCCCGAAGAAATGCCGCCGCCCTTGCCATCGGGCATCTTCTTCGCCGACGAGCCGCAGGTAAGCTTCATGGACCAGCGCCGTCGCTTGCAACGTCTGGCCGGGGCGCTCGTTCGCCAGGTGCCACGCCGCCAACCGACGCAACTCACCATAGACCAAAGGCAGCAACTCCTCCGCCGCGTGGTTTTGGCCCTGCTCCATGGCCGTCAGGATTTGAGTCAACTCAGACATGCGCTTTTTTGGATGCTTCGCTTCCTGTCCGCAATCGGCAGGAATGCCGCATCAATTAGGAAGTGCAAAACCTCACATTACAAGCACGGAGTGCATGACTCGGGATTTTGGCCGCGCCGCCGGAAGCCAGGGTCGAAACATTTCCGTGTGTCCTGCCGGGCAATATGATATGCTGGCCGGGTGGAAAAGGCAGCCCGCATATATCGCTCCTTCGCCGAAGCTGACAAGGCGGATGGCGAATACTACCGTTCGCTCACGCCGGAACAGCGCCTGGAAATCCTCTTCGATCTGGTCCAATCCCAACAAGCCGATGAAGTTGAGCAAAGACTTGAGAGAGTTTGTCGAATTATTAAACTCCAGGAAGATTAAGTACGTGCTGGTCGGCGGCCACGCCGTCGCCTATCACGGCTTTCCGCGCTTCACCGGGGATGTGGATTTTTTTATTGACACATCGCCCGATAATGCCGCGCTGGTGGCGGCGGCGGTGGGCGATTTTGGCTTTGCCAATCTTGGACTTAAGGAGGCCGACTTTCGCGGGCCTGAAACCGTCGTCCAACTGGGACGCGCCCCCAATAGAATTGACATCCTGACTTCGGTCACGGCGGTTTCTTTTGCGGAGGCATGGCAAACCCGCGTTGAAACCAGGCTCGACGGCCTGCCGGTTTGGGTGATCAGCAAAGACCTGCTGGTGCGAAACAAGCTGGCCACTGGACGCCCGCAAGATCTGGCCGACGCCAAAAGAATCGGTTGAATTTCATGTGTTTAACTTCGGCTTATCCATAATTGCATGCTTCCTGTGCCACTCGCTTATAAAATTCTGATTGGCCCAGCTCATGCCGGGGAAAGGCTTCCGCCGTCGCCGAAGCGGCTTTGGCGCGACGGGATGGCAGACTGGCGAAAGTTATGGATGTCGTTTTGAACGATGTTCGCCGGGACTGGCTTCAAACCTCCCCTCCCCGACCCTCTCCCCCACAAGTGCGTGGAGGAGGGGGAGAACACGCGGGAGGTTTCCCATCATGAGCCAGCCGTGGCTGGAGAGTGTGGGCGGTGGTTTTTGGGTTGCCTGGATGGCGGAAATGGAACATGATTTCCCCGCCCAGAAAAGTACGTTTGTTGCAGACTCCGCGCTCTGGAAACTTTAGCCCGGTTTTCATGAGGGGCGTGGCGCAAACGATTTCTGACGGGTATGAATCAAATAGCGTTCGATGACTTGATCCGCTTGCCCGTAATCCAGTATTACGGGACGGCGTTCCGCAAGGTGACGGGGATGTCGCTCAAAGTCGTCCCACCAGCCGAGCCCAGCCAACGCCTGAGCTTTGGCGAATTTGAAAACGTGTTCTGCTCCCTCGTCACCGGTGCTCCATCCGGGTGCGATGCCTGTTTTGAAGCCGAAAAGCGCGCGCAGAGGGGCGCGGGCAAAAAACTCAGTCCGCAGCAAGTCTCCTGCTTTGCAGGTCTGACGGATGTGGCCGTGCCGGTGGTCGTGAACGGCCAGCATGTGGCGACATTGATGAGCGGACAGGTCTTTCGCCGCCCCCCCACCGAGCGGGATTTCCAGATGGTTGTCAAGATGGTCAAGGGCGGGCAGAACGCGGATTGGGAAAAGAAGGCGCGCAAAGCCTATTTCGAAACGCTGGTCATTACGCCCGACCGGTTTGAGGCCATGGTGCATTTGCTCAGCGTGTTCGCCCAGTATCTGGCTGACTACGCCAGCCGCCACGCGATTGCCGCCTCAGCCAATGAACCCAAGCCCGTATCCAACGCCAAGCAATTTGTTCTGTCCCACGCCGAGGAAACGATCACGCTGGGGCTGGTGGCGCAACACGTCAATGTCAGCCGCTTCCATTTTTGCAAGATGTTCAAGAAAGCCACCGGAATGACGCTGACCGAATATGTCGCCCGCGTCCGTGTGGAAAAGGCCAAGACGCTGCTGGTGGATCCCTCCGTGCGCATCTCCGAGGTTGTCTTTGCCGCCGGCTTCGGGTCCATCCCGCGGTTCAACAGTGTGTTCAAACGCTGCGTTGGAATGCCGCCAACGGAATACCGGGCCACATTGCAATCTCCCGTGCCGATGTAACTGCGCCCCAGGCCCTTTTCAGGGCTGATCCGGTTTCGGTTCTTCCCGGCCAGCGCAATACGCAATCAGTAAAAGCCAATGGGCAAGTAGCCGCTTCCCTGCCTTCCTGTTACAGAATAAATTCGATGAAAATCATGAATCGACTCAGATCCATCAAGCCGGCACGACGGCCGGGGATTCTCCTTGCACTGCTGGCCCCGGTCATTTTCGCGGCGTCCATCGCCATCGTCACGGGGGCGGACACAAATGCGCCCGTCGCCCAAGCCTCGGAACTCAAAGTGGCCGCGGCCAAGCCGGCCAAAAAGCCGGAGAAAAAGAAACTCACCGGCGCCGAGTTGTATCAGGTCAACTGCAATCGGTGCCACGCGGAACGGTATCCCACCGAGTTTACCTCTGCCCAGTGGAAGACGATCATGATGCACATGCGCATCCGGGCCAACATTCCCGTGGCGCAGGCCAGGGAGATTCTCAAATATCTCCAGGAAGACAGCGGAAACTAAACAACCGAGGATACCACCCATGAAAATTTCTTCCCTTATTTTTGGAACTGTGGCAGCCGCCTGCGTGATGGGGGCCGCTCTGCCCCAACCGGCGTCGGCACAAGTGAGCGCCGACGACTTCAATGCCTTGAAGAAAGTGGTCGAACAATTGGGCGACAAAGTGCAGAAGCTCGAGCAGACCCACGAGCAGGACCAGAAGGCGCACGAACAAGACCAACAAACCATCCAGCAACTGCAACAGCAGTTGGGCGAAACCAAAACCGCCGTCACTAACGCGCAACAGACAGCCGATAGCGTGGCCAGGGCGCAAGCGGCCAATCCCGCCGTCAACGCATCCCAGGGGCCGCTGCACAATGTCACCATGGTGGGAGACGCCGAGGTTCAATTTGGAAAAACCTCCGGGCAGCACGGCGCTTTTACATTGGCCGATTTTGCGCCGGTTTTCCTGTATCGAACGAGCGACGATGTGCTGTTCGAGGCGGGATTCGATATCATCAATAATAACAACGCAGGCCCCCCACGGTCTCCGGGCTATACGACCTCTGTGAACCTGACTTTTGCCACGTTGGATTATCTTCTGAACGACTACATGACGCTTGAGGCCGGGCAAATGTTGTTGCCGCTGGGCACTTACAGCGAACGGGGCGCCGGATGGCTCAACAAAATTCCAGACGATCCTTTGGTGCGGGATGATCTTTTGCCGCAGACTGGCGTGGGCATGCAGTTGCGCGGGTCCGTGCCGGTCGGAGAGTCCGGGCAGACGGTCACCTATGCCGTTTACGGGGTCAACGGACCGTCCTCCGGCACCGGCACTGCGACCGCCACCGGCGACCTGGATCTTGCCGGCAATGCGGGCACCGGGGGCAATTGGCATGCCAATCCGAGCGGCGGCGGACGCCTCGCCTGGTTTTACCCGTGGCAACCCCACCATGATTTTGAACTCGGAATATCAGGGCAGAGTGGAGAATGGAGCGATTCCGGGAATCGCGCGTGGTCGGCTGCGGTGGTGGATGCGGCCCTGCACTTGGGGCCGAACATTGAAGTCAAGGGCGAGTATATTGATACCTGGGTGGAAACGGACGACGCTGGCAAAATTCGGCCAGACGGCTGGTGGATCCAGGCGGGTTACAAGCTGGCGGGCCTGAATCTGGAAATGCCTTACATAAATAATGTCGAATTTGTCGGCCGCTATGATCGTGAAAATGACGACGGCCTGACCGCCGGCGGAGCGGCCGCCACGAAAACAGAACCGCTACACAGCGGGCGGCGTCTATTACTTTTCCAACACGTTGCTCTTCGAGGCCGACTATGAATGGTTGATAAGCCACGGCCTCGCCCCCCTGCCTCCCAACCGGTTTATCCTCCAGCTCTCCTACGGTTTCTAAATGAAAGAAATGACACTCATGAAAATGACGACCAAACTTGCCGCCGTCCTCGTTGGCGCGGCTGTGCTGGGCGTGGCCGGAACGGGACTGGGCCGCGCCGCCGCGCAGGCATTGGATGCCGAAACCAAGGCGCGAGTCGAACGCTTCGAGAAAGGCCCGGCGACAATCGATGTGTCCAAATATCCGCAAGGCATCCAGGACAACTACGAATTATTCAGCCATAAATGCTCGCAGTGCCACAAGTTGAGCCGCCCGATCAACTCGGACTACGCGCTCCCCGACGAATGGTCCCGCTACATCAAACGCATGATGTACAAGCCCGGTTCGAACATCAGCGCGGGCGATGGCAAGAAGATTTATGAGTTCCTGGTCTATGACTCCAGCATCCGCAAAAAGGCGATGGTGGACGACAAGCTCGCCAAGGCCACGCCTGAAGAAAAAACGACCGCGGAGACCAAGATCAAGGAACTCCACGACAAGTACGATGCGAAATAATCCGGTGATCGCACGGGAATGCCCACGACCTATCCAGTCGAACTGCCGGACGTGAACTATTTCACGCGGCAAGTCTTGTGCCGCGAGGGATGTCCGGTGCGCACGGACTCCGGCGGTTACGTCCAGGCCATCGCCGAGGGACGTTACGAGGACGCTTACATCATTGCCCGAACCCCAAACCCTTTCGCCTCCATCTGCGGCCGCGTTTGCGCCGCGCCCTGCGAGGCCAAATGCCGCCGCGGGGCGCTGGACGCCCCGGTTTCGATCCGCGCGCTGAAACGGTTCGTCTGCGAAAAGTTCGGCGTGGAATCCGACAACTTTGATCCCGGCCGCGTCCATCCCCAACTGCGTGATCCGCGCCGCGAACGCATCGGCGGCAGGCGGAAAGTCGCGATCATCGGCGCGGGTCCGGCGGGGATGTCCTGCGCGCACGAACTGGCCTTGATGGGATTTTCCCCGACCGTATTCGAGGCGCAAAACCTGGCCGGCGGGATGTTGGTGCTCGGCGTGCCCGAATACCGGCTGCCGCGCGAAATCATCCGGGCGGAGATCGCCGCCATCGAGGAGATGGGCGTGGAGGTCCGCCTGAACACCAGGCTCGGCAAGGACTTCGCCTTTTCCGACCTGAAGAAGCAGGGCTACGAAGCGGTCTTTCTGGGGATCGGCGCGCACCGAAGCCGCGAGCTGAGCATTGAAGGCGTGCAATTGGACGGGGTGCTGCGGGCCATTGAGTTCCTGCTCAATGTCAACCTCGGTTTCCGCATCTCGCTTGGCCGCAAGGTCGTCGTCATCGGCGGCGGCAACGTCGCTTTCGACGTGGCGCGCTCGGTCGTCCGCCAGGCGGAGAAATTTGCCGGGATGGGCGAGGCGGAATTGCGTGAGGCGCTGCACCAGGCCGCGTCGGCGCTGGAGCAGTTGACCGCGCGCCAGCCGGAAGCCCCTGATGAAGTGCGCCTGGCATTGGACGTCGCCCGGGAAGCCATCCGCAAAGGCGTGCCCGAAGTCCACATGTATTGCCTGGAGAGCCTGGACGAAATCCCCGGCGCCCACGAGGAAATCGAAGAGGCGGAAAAGGAAGGCATCCGGCTTCACACCCGTTACGGACCCAAACGCATTCTGGGCAGCGATGGCAAAGTGGCCGGCATCGAACTGGTCAAGGCCAGCCGTGTATTCGACGAAAACCGCCGGTTCAACCCCCAATTCATCGAAGGCAGCGAAGAGACGGTGGATTGTGACACGGTTGTTCTGGCCATCGGCCAGTCGGCGGACCTTTCCTGGATTGGCCCTGAAGACAATTTGAAAGTCACTCCTCGCGGAACGTTGCAAACCGATCCGGCAACGATGGCCACTTCGCGGCCCGATGTGTTCGCGGGCGGTGACGTGGCCTTCGGGCCGCGCATCATCATCACAGCGGTCGCGGAGGGCAAAAAAGCGGCCGCTTCCATCGCGAAATTTCTCACAGGCTCCGTTCCCGCCGAGCCGCGCCAGGCGCGCGTCACGATCTACGATACTCTCCAGTATGGCATGAAGCCCGATTACGAGAAGTTCATCCGCCGTCCGCCGCCGACGCTGCCGCTGGATCGGCGCATCGGAATTGCCGAAGTGGAGAAAGATTACCCCGAACCGGACGCCCGGCGGCAGGCCGACCGCTGTCTCAAGTGCCATATCGGCCCGGTGTTTAACGGGGATGAATGCATCCTTTGCGGGGGGTGCGCCGATGTCTGTCCGGAATACTGCCTGCGCCTGGTGGATGTCGCCAGCCTGCGCGGCGACGCCAGGTTGCAGCAGGCCTTCCTGGCCCGTTACGGGCGCGTGCCGGAGCGCGGCGAGCAGGGCGCGATCATCAAAGACGAAACCCGTTGCATCCGTTGCGGCCTGTGCGCCGTTCGCTGCCCCACAGGCGCCATCACCATGGAACGCGTCGAACTCGTGCCCGTCTGATATGAACTCTTCCGCTCCCGACAAGGAAACTTCACGACGCGGTTTTTTCCAACTCACCCTGGGTTGGCTGGCTGCCATCTTCGCCGTGACGGCGTCCGCGGCGGGCGCCGTGCGGTTTCTGGTGCCGAACGTCCTCTTCGAGCCGAGACCAGCGATTCAAGGCCGGCAAGCCGGATGATTACCTGGACGGTTCGGTGACCTTCCTGGATGCGGAGCGCGTCTTTGTCGTGCGCAAAGGCAACACGTTCCAATGCCTTTCCGCGATTTGCACGCACCTCGGCTGCACAGTCAACCGTGCCGGCAACGGCTATCATTGCCCGTGTCATGGCAGCGTGTTTGACAACCAGGGCCTGGTGAAAAGCGGCCCCGCTCCGCGTCCATTGGAGTGGTTTTCCGTGACTTTGAGCAAGGACAACCGGCTGCTGGTGGACAAAGGCCAGCGCGTGACGGAGGACAAATATCTCGTGATATGAACGCGCCTTTGCCCAAACGCCTCTGGCATTGGTTCACGCGCACGCGTGTCGGACGCTCGATCTTTCGCGTGGGTCTTCCGGACAGCAATCTGGAGCGGTCGCAGGCGATGGTTTCCAGTTTCCTGCTCCATGTGCAGCCGGCCAAAGTCCATCGCCATGCCCTGCGCGCCTCCTACTCCCTCGGGCTGGGACTGATTACGCTGTACTTGTTCCTGATCCTTTGCGTCACCGGCGTGCTCCTCATGTTCTATTACGTCCCCAGCACGGACAAGGCGTATGACATCATGAAGGACTTGCAGTTCGTCGTATCGGCCGGACTGGTCCTGCGCAATATGCACCGTTGGGCGGCGCACCTGATGGTGTTGTTCGTCATGCTGCACATGTGCCGCGTGTTTTACACCGGCGCTTACAAAAGCCCGCGCGAGTTCAACTGGGTTCTCGGCGTTGGCCTGTTCCTGGTCACCCTCGGCTTGAGTTTCACCGGCTATCTCCTGCCGTGGGACCAACTGGCCTACTGGGCCATCACGGTGGGCACAAGCATCGCCGGCTATGCGCCCGTCGTCGGTGAAAAGCTCAAATACCTCATGCTCGGCGGCCACGTCGTCGGGCAGGATGCGCTGACCCGGTTTTACGCGCTGCATGTGATCGTTCTGCCGGCGCTCGCGGTGCTTATGATCTCAGTCCACCTTTTTCGCGTGCGCAAAGACGGCGGACTCTCCCGCCCCGATGAACCGGGAGATGTCGTGCAACAAATTGAGCTGGGCCAATTGCCCGCGAATAAAAGCTACGGCCTCATGGAATTGGCCCGAGGCACCACGCCGCAAGTCGGCATGAACCCCGAAGACGAAATCTTCTCGTGGCCGCATCTGGTTTTCCGCGAGCTGCTCCTGTTCCTGCTGGTCACGGCGGTGGTGTTGTTCCTGGCGATTTTCTGGAACGCGCCGCTGGAAGAAATCGCCAATGCCGTGCATCCGCCGAACCCCGCCAAGGCCCCCTGGTATTTTCTCGGCCTGCAGGAATTGGTCAGCTACTCGGCGTTCTGGGGCGGCGTGGTGGTGCCGGGGTTGCTCGTGACGGCGCTGGCGCTCCTGCCCTACATCGACCGCAAACGCCACGGCGTGGGCCGCTGGTTCGCCCGCGAACGCGTTGTAGCCAATACTATTTTCTCTGTTTGCCTTGCCATTGCCGTGGCGCTGACGGTGATCGGCAGCCTCTTCCGCGGTCCCAATTGGTCATGGGTGGAACCGTGGAAAAATCCACCCGCCGTGACGGAGGGGCATTGAGGTGCAGGACCTTTCCATCCGCAAATTTTACGGTTGGTTTACCGCGCTCGGCCTGCTGGTCGGAGTTCTGGTCATTGTCGGCTATTACCGCGACGAGTACCGGGAGTGGAAGGATTACCAGCGCAAATACATTCAGGAGGAAATCCACCGGGCCGCCACGCCCCAGCAGCGGCTGTTGGCCGAACGCATTCCCGTGGAAATCCGCCAGGCTGTCCTGCCCGACCTCCACCGCGTGGACCGCTGCACCACCTGCCATCTGGCGGTGGAAGACCCGAGCTATGGCGGTTACCCCCAACCGCTGAGCTACCATCCCCTGCACGAACAACACCCTTTCGAACGATTCGGTTGCACGATCTGCCATCGCGGCCAGGGCCGCGCCACCACCACCGTCGAGGCGCACGGCAGCGTGCCGTACTGGGACGAGCCGATGTTGCCCATGCAATACATCCAGGCCTCCTGCGGCCAATGCCACGAACCGGCCGACAATCCCGCCGCCCCTGAACTGGCCCAAGGCGAGCAAGTCTTCGAGAACAGCGGCTGCCGCGGTTGCCACAAACTCGGCGGAACCGGCGGCATCATCGGGCCGGAACTTGACAAGGTTGGCGCACGCCGTTCGCCGGAATGGCTGAAAAAACATTTCATCGATCCCGCCAGCGCCACCCCCGGCTCCGTCATGCCGCCGCAAAAATTCCCGGAGACCAACCTCGAAGCCATTGTCCTCTTCATGCTCAGCCAGACAGGCGAATCGGCGTCAGGCTACTATTCCTCGATGAAAAACCTCCCCAACACCCGCCTGGGCCAGCACTTGTTCCAATCCAGAGGCTGCATCGGCTGCCACTCCGTCAACGGCAACGGCGGCAAAGTTGGCCCGCCCCTGGACGACGTCGGCCTCCGCCGCGCTCCCGAGTGGATGATGCAACATTTCCGCGATCCGCAAAGCGTCACCCCTGGCTCCGTCATGCCGCGGTTTGGTTTCACGGAATCCGAGGCCCGCGCCCTGACAGATTTTCTCCTGCACATGCGTGAGCAGGCCATTGCCCTGAGCCTTCCCTCCCTCATGAGCCCCGCGGAGCGCGGTCGGGAAGTCTTCCGCAAATACGGGTGCGCCGGCTGTCACGGTCCCGGCGCCAAAGGCGGTGTGCCCAACCCCAACTCCAAGACCGCCGATCAAGTGCCCGGTCTGCTCCACGTCGCCGACGGCTACACTGTCGTCCAATTGAAAGCGCGCATCAACAACGGCCAGCACGAAATCCCGGCCCTCGACCCCAAACGCCCGCCGCCGCCGCTCTACATGCCGGGATGGGCGGGCACCATCAAGGATGCCGAGGTGGACGACCTGGCGGCCTACCTCATCAGCCTCAAACCGAAAGAGGAAAACCTGGGATTTTAGCCGCAACCGGGGACGGTGGGAGAACGATGTCCCCCCTTGTTGAAGTTCAAGGTCTTTCCAAACCGGGACCGGAAGGCGGGTGCGGCGTGAAGTTGTTTTTGTTTTCCGCCCACCATTTTTCGTACGCTGCCGGGTCCGGCCCGAGTTTCTGCCCTGTAAGCTGGCGCAGCCTGGCGCGCACATGCCATCGGACACCTTCGTTGGGGTCCCGCAGCATGGCAACAATCCGGTCAACCGCCTCTTTATCGCCGATTTGAGTCAGCGCTCCCAGGCCCATCAGCCGCGCCATGACCAGGGAATTGGTCAGCAGCGGCTCGATCTCCTTCAGTTCAAGGTTTTGATGCTGCAAATGTCTGTAGGCGGTCGAGACCACTGGCAGGTTGGTGGAGGAGAAAAAGTGGATCAGTTGTTCCCTCGAGAAATTCTCGCGGAACAGCAATTGCATGGCTCCGGACGCAGCCAGACCATCATCCTCAACCATCTTCCTGTAAACCGGAATTTGCGACTCATCCCTGTGTTCCGCTAGGCAGTCACACGCTGCGCGCCGGACATCCTGCTCTTTATCGCCCAAGATTTGCGCCAAACGGGGGGAAAAGGCGGCATCCCAATTCATCCTAGCCGTATCACAGGCGTAGCGGCGGATTCGCGCGTCGGCATCCCCCAGCAACCCTGGCACTGCTGCTGCCAGCCGGGCATCTTTTATGTTGACCATCGCGGAGGCCGCCAATCTGCGCTCGATTGGGTTGGAACTCTTCGAGGCTGCCAGCACGGCAGGAACGGCGCACCCACCCAACTGCGACAAACAACTGGCGGCGGCTTGACCTTCGGCTGTGGCAAGTTTCGCTGCCAATATCGGAACCGCTGGCTCGAATTCAAGATCACGCATCTCTTCCAGCGCGAACACCTCGACCTGCTTGCTCAACCACCACGATTTGCCCGCCAGCCGGGGCATCTCTTTGCAACATGCAGGAATGTCCTTGGTTCCGACCTCCATGCTCTGCACCAAATCCATTCCTCCGCGAAATTCGCGCTCGGATATGGAACGCTCTCTCTCCATTAACTGGCGCATGACCGACTCGGCGGGTCGCGGGTCGGCAGGATCATCATTCTCCATTAGGGCTGGTCCGGGACCTCTTAGGGAAGGCACAAGGCGCTTCCATTCCTTGAGTTGTTCCTCGCGTATATCCTCCATTTCTTTCATGCGCGCCTCGCGCGCCTTCTGTCTTTCGGGAGCTTGCTGTATCCAATCCGTCCGCGCCCGGCTGTAGGCGGCGAACTTCTTGTCGAAAATCACCCGGCTGGTCAGCGGTTCGGACGACAGTACGTAAAGCGAAACCTCGGAAGGCTTGCCGTTGACGGCCGAAATCGCCAATGGGAACACACATTTCTCCGAGGGAAAACTGATGACCAACGGATGCAACTCTCCGCTGGCAAGCTTCTGCCGGGTGGACGAAGAAATCCCTGTTCTGTCAGGCCCCCTTTTTAGCGGACCGCGCTGCATGACGAATCCGTTTAGGGTGGGATCAATTTTGGCGGCGACAAAACACCACTGCTTTTTGACATAATCATCCAGGATATTCTGTTTTTCCTTTGGAAAGGCGAAGTGGCGGGCATCGAGCCATTCGGCAAGACTGGCACCTTTGGTGGCGGAAAGTACCGTCACTTCATACGCGCCGACGGTTTTGACCTTGATTACCTTGACGCCCTCGTCCTCGCCCTTGGCCTTGCTGAGGCTCTGGGACATGACAGCGAGGTGCTGCATAGAAGGAAAACGCCGCTGGGTCAGGCGGCTTAGCTCGTAGAAACATTCCATCGAACCCTTCCTGACTTCGGGCAAACCGGGCACCGGGATCAACCAGCCGAAGTCCTCGGCCGACCCTTCATACTTGACCTGCAAAACCATGTCTTCCCAGCCCTTGTCATGCAAGATGATGGCCTTTTGGGTCGGCTCGTTAATGTCCTTTTGTTTGTTCCAGTGGAACACAAAACACCCGTCCGCATCGGCGTTACAAGCCCCGATCAGCCATGCGCCCGCGATACCCGCAAGACAAAGCCTTCGCCCCATGCCGCGAGAATGCCCTGTCGCGCCGCTTCTGTCAACCAACAAATCAATCTGTTTGAACTGGCGGATCATTTCCTGCAATATGCGGACGGCTTATGCCAAACCCGCTGAACAAATTTGCCCTCGTGTTTGTTGTTCCCTCATTATTTTTAACGGGGTGCTGCTGTCTTCAAAAATCCCGCGACGGCGGCAATGGTTCGAGCGCATTTGCGACCGGGCATTACCGCAATCTGTTCGCCGAAAACGGCCATTCGCGGCGGGAAATACGGGAAAAAGTGGATGCGGCGTTCCAGCAGTTGTTCCACGGCGATCCGGCAAACCAAACGGTGTATTATTCCGCCGGCAACAACTCGAACGGTCCGCTCGCCTATGTCACGGACATCAAACACAACGATGTGCGCACGGAAGGATTGTCCTACGGCATGATGATCGCGGCGCAAATGAACAGGAAGGCGGAGTTCGACGCCCTTTGGAACTGGTCGAAAACTTACTTGTATCACGACTCACCCGAACATCCGTCTTACGGATTTTTTTCATGGCAGGCGAAAACGAACGGCGTGACCCTGAGCGAATTTGTCGCGCCGGACGGGGAGTCGTATTACGTCATGGCGCTCTACTTCGCGGCGAACCGCTGGGGCAACGGCAGGGGAATTTACAATTACAAAGAGCAGGCTGATGAACTGCTGGCGAACATGAGGCATCGCGCGATGATCAAGGGTCCGATTTTCATGTCGCGGCGAAATACAAATTCAACTTCGACGGTGACCGCCGGAGCGCTTTTCAACGAAGAGCATAAAATGGTTCTATTCTCGCCCAGTTCCGAACGCGGACAATTCACGGACCCCTCTTATCATTTGCCTGCGTTCTATGAGTTGTGGGCGCGATGGGGTCCGGCGGCCGACAGGGATTTTTGGATGGCAGCCGCGGCGGCGAGCCGCGATTTTTTCCCGCGCGCGGCAAATCCGGCCACAGGCCTTGCCCCCGACTATGCGAACTTTGACGGGACGCCAGCCACCAACGCTTGGACCCGGGGCGCGGCGAATTTCAGGTTCGATGCGTTTCGCACTGCCGGGAATTGGTCGGTGGATTGGTCGTGGTGGGGAAAAGATGTCCGCGAGCGGGAATTGAGCGACCGGTTGCAGGCGTTCTTTGAAGGCAAAGGAATGGAAACTTACGGTTGCCAGTTCGTGCTCGACGGCAAACAGCTTGACGACCGGCACGCGCAGGGGCTTGTGGCCGTGAACGCCGTCGCGAGCCTCGCGGCAACGAATTCGCGCTCAAAAAAATTCGTTGAAGCCTTGTGGAACACACCGACGCCCGCCGGCCTCGAGCGTTATTACGAAGGATTGCTTTACATGATGGCGCTGTTGCATTGCAGCGGCGAGTTCCGGGTTTGGATGCCACAATAGCGCTGTTCATTGACCCACTGCGGGCTTGCTTTTGTCGCGCGGGCTGGTTGAATTTGCCCCTGATTATGAATAAAAAAATCATCGCTTCCGGGCATTCCCGGCGTCAGTTCATCAAATACGGGTCGCTGGCGGCGGGCGGCGCTGTTGTGGCGGGGCCTTGGTTGCTGCGCGGACAGAATTTAAACAGCCGGCTGAACATCGCGCAAATCGGCTGCTCGGGAAAGGGCGGCAGTGACGCGCAATGGTGCGCGACGGAAAACCTCGTCGCTTTGTGCGATGTGAATTCGAGCGCGGTTGACAATTTGAAACAATACCTTCCCGCCGCCAAAGGGTACAAGGATTTTCGCGAGCTTTTTGAAAAGGAGAAGGGCATCGATGCCGTTGATATCGCCGTGCCCGATCATTCGCATGCCATCATCGCGGCCACGGCCATGAAATTGGGCAGGCACGTCTATTGCCAGAAACCGCTGACGCATGATGTCTCTGAAGCGCGGTTGTTGCGGGACCTGGCCCGTCAATACAAGGTGGCCACGCAAATGGGCAATCAAGGCAGCGCGTCGGACGGTTTGCGGCGGGGGGTGGAACTGGTGCAGGCGGGGTTGATCGGCCCGGTGCGCCAGGCTTACGTGTGGACCAATCGTCCCATCTGGCCGCAAGGCTTTGAACGGCCGGCAGGTTCGGAACCCGTCCCGCCCAACCTGGATTGGGACCTCTGGCTTGGCACCGCGCCCGCCCGCCCGTTCAAGGGCGAGTGGCCCGCAGCGCAGGCGGCGGAGTTGGACCGGTTTTTGCGCTTCAGCCCGAATGTCTATCAACCGTTCAACTGGCGGGGCTGGCAGGATTATGGCACCGGCGCACTGGGCGACATGGCTTGTCACACTGTCAACTGGCCTTTCCGCGCCCTCAAACTCGGCTACCCGACGGAAATCGAAGCCAGTTCGTCCGGGATGAAGGCGGAGATGTACCCGGTCAGCTCGCGCATCCGCTTCGAATTTCCCGCGCGCGAAGGTTTGCCGCCGGTGACGTTCCATTGGTCGGACGGGGGCAACACGCCGCCCGCGGAAGTCACGGCGGACGTCACGGCGGTGTTCGGCGGCATCTCCCGCAGCGGCTGCATCATGATCGGCGAGAAGGGCATGGTGTTTTCCCCGGACGATGGCGACCAGGAGTTTCGCGTTTTTGTCAAGTTGAAGGACGACAAGGAAATGACCGCGGCCCCCAGGCACCAAGCCGCCAAAGCCATTCCCCAAACCATCCCGCGCAACGCCTTTGACAACAGGGAACCGCCCGATTTTCGCCATCACATGGAGTGGTTCGCGGCCTGCAAGTCCGGCCGGCACGAGACGGCCTATTCGAACTTCGAAATCGCCGCGTATCTGACCGAGATCATGCTGCTCGGCTGCGTGGCGTTGCGCGCCGGCCAGAAGATCGAGTGGGACGGACCGGGCATGAAAGCCAAAAACGCCCCGGAAGCGGCGCGGTTCATCAAACGCGAATATCGCGCCGGCTGGAAAATTTAATCGCGCGGCGGAAACAACTTTGAGGACAAGAGCTTCATCCTGGCCAGCCGAAAGGCCAAAGCGGTGCCCAGGCATCCAAAACCATAGGTGACACTCCGCCGAAAATTGATGGACGAGGCCTCGGCGAAATAGAGCGTCGGACAACTGATCTCCGCAATCGTGTAACCGAACCACAAAATCTGCGCCAGCATTTGATTGTCGAAAACAAAATCGTTGGAGTTTTCGGACAAGGGCAGCCGTTCCAGCAGTTCGCGCGAAAAGGCGCGGTAGCCGCTGTGGTATTCGGAAAGTTTCGCCCCCAGCAGAATATTCTCGACGAAGGTCAGGCCGCGATTGGCGATGTATTTCCACGGCGGCATTCCCCCGCGCAAGGCATGGCCGCCCAGAATCCGGCTGCCCAAAACACACGGATAGAGATTGGACGCAATCATTGACGCCATCGCCGGGATCAGTTTCGGGGTGTACTGATAATCGGGATGGACCATGATGACGATGTCGGCCCCTTCCTGCAAAGCCAGGCGATAGCAACTCTTTTGATTGCCGCCGGGGCCAAGGTTTTTGGAATGCGTCAACACGACGGTGTTGGGCAGCTTTTGCGCGATCGCGCTCGTGGCATCACGACTGGCGTCATCCACCACGATGACGACGTCCACCACCCCTTGTTCCATGACCTCGTTGTAAGTCTGGACGAGGGTTTTGGCCGCGTTGTAAGCGGGCATGACGACGACGATCTTTTTTCCGCGGAACATAATTAGTGATTAAACACGGCGCAGAATACGCAAAACCGCGCCGGCTGGAAAGCGCGATTAAAGACTTGGGCTTGACTATGCCATCCGAGCCAATAAACATGACCCGCATCCGCGTTGCTCGTAATCATTGATTTTATTGACGTGGCGGACATTTTTTTCAATTAACAATTTGTTCCGCCACCGCCTTAAATTCGTGGCATGAAAGAGAAACAAGCAGTTCAAGTCTGTTCCGCTGGGGAAAGGTGGTTCTTATGAACGAATCTATTATCCTCGTTCTGTTGCTGGTCATCGGGGCGCCGGTTCTTGTTGTCATTTGGCTGATCGTCCGCGCCCTCGACACGCGCCATCGGCTGGAGGACCTTTCCAGCCGCCTGGCCAGGCTCGAAGGCGATGTTTCGCGGTTGAAGTCAACTGCCGTCCAAAGCGTTTTGGAGCACCGACCCAAGACCGCGCCCGCGCCTCCTCCAGTTCCGAAAATTGAACCGGTGGCGGCGAGGGTGGCCCCGGCGCGTGAAACTTTGGCCCCGCCGCCTCCTGTGCCAGCCGAAAAGCCTGCCGCACCCGGAATCCCGCGCTACATCCGGCCCGAAGAACCCGAACCCGTCCGGGTATTTGCCAAAGCGGCTTCCCCGATCGACTGGGAACAATTCATGGGCGTCAAACTGTTTGCCTGGGCGGGCGGTCTGGCCTTGTTCCTGGGCGTCGCGTTCTTTGTCAAATACTCGTTTGACAACAACCTCGTCCCTCCCGAACTGCGCGCCGCCACGGGTTTTCTGGCCGGCCTTGGACTGCTGGTGGGCGGCGTTCTGATGTCGCGCAAAAATTATCCCGTGCTGTCCCAGACCCTCTGCGCCACGGGGGTTGTCATCCTCTATGCCGTCACGTTTGCCTGCCGTTCGATTTATCATTTCCAATTTTTCGGACCGGTCCCGACTTTCCTGTTCATGGTGCTTGTCACCACGGCGGCGTTTCTGCTGGCCGTCCGCCTGAACGCCCCCGTCATCGCCATTCTGGGGATGCTCGGCGGCTTTCTGACGCCGCCCCTGCTCTCCACCGGCCAGGATAATCCCTTCGGCCTGTTTGGATACATCGCGATTCTTGATGCGGGCCTGATTCTCGTCGCTTTGCATCGCCGTTGGTTCTTCCTCGCGGCCCTGGGCGCCTTTGCCACCGCCTTCATGCAGATCGGCTGGGCCGGCCAATTTTTCGTCGCTGAAAAATATTTTGACGGAAACAAGATTTTCACCGCCCTGGCGGTGCTGCTCGGGTTCCAAATCCTTTTTCTTGCCGCCAACGGATGGGCCAGACGCCGCCAACAAGCCAACTGGTGGCTGGCCGGAGGCGCTCTTGGGCTGGCTGCGGTGGCCCTGGCCTTTGCCGCGTGGTTTTTGACTTTTGAGCCTTTGGCTCATCGTCCCGCGCTGATGTTTTCCTTTGTGTTTTTAATTGACTCAGCCGTTGCCGCGCTGGTGTTGCTGGACAATAAAACCGTCCCGGCCCAGCCCATCGCGGGACTCGCGGTTTTTGCTCTCCTCGGCTTTTGGACGGCGAACACGCTGAACAACGAACTGCTCAATGCCGCCCTCGTTTTTTACTTCGTTTTCGCCGTGGCTCATGCCGTTTTTCCGCTGCTGCTGCAACGCCGGTTCGGCCTCAAGACTCCCCTGTGGGCCGGCCAGGTGTTCCCCGCATTGGCCCTGCTCCTCGTCCTGGTTCCCATCTTTAAATTTGAGGAGTTCTCCTTCATCGTTTGGCCGTTTGTTTTCCTGGTGGATTTGCTCGCCATCGCCGTCGCCGTGCTGCTGGGTTCGATGATTTCCGTGCTGATCGTGCTGATTCTGACACTGGCGGCGACTGGCGCTTTGATCTTCAAAATTCCCGCCACCCTCTCCGGGCTGCCGGTTTCATTTTTCCTGCTGGGCGCCTTCGCCGTTTTCTTCGTGGCGGCCAGCGTCTGGCTCGTGCGCAGGATCAAGCCCGCGGCGTTGACCGGAAGCGGGGAAGCGGCCAGCGGAGAATTGACCGCGCAATTGCCGGTGTTTTCCGCCGTGCTGCCCTTCCTGCTGTTAATCATGGCCGCGGTGCGGCTGCCGCTGGCCGACCCATCACCGATTTTTGGATTGGCCTTGCTCCTGGTTGTGTTGTTGCTGGGCGTTGCGAAACTCTTGTCCGTTGATTTGCTGCCGGCGGTGGGGTTGGTCTGCGTGACCGCCGTGGAATGCGCGTGGCATTTTTCCCGGTTCGATCCGGCCAATGCCAGCGTGCCGCTGGTTTGGTATCTGGTGTTTTTTGCCGTCTTTACGATTTTCCCGTTTGTCTTTCTGCGGCAATTCGCGGACAAAACCATTCCGTGGGCCGCGGCCGCGATGGCCGGGGTTCCACAATTCCTCCTCATTCACCGGCTGATCGCCGCAGCGCATCCAAACCAATTCATGGGTTTGCTGCCGATGGCTTTTGCCATTCCCCCGTTGTTGAGTCTGGTGATCGTGTTGCGGAAAATTCCCGCCGGCAATCCGGCGCGCATCACCCAACTGGCCTGGTTTGGAGGCGTGGCGCTTTTTTTCATCACGCTGATCTTTCCCATTCAGTTCGACCGCCAATGGATCACGATTGGCTGGGCGCTTGAGGGCATGGCGCTTTTGTGGCTCTTTCATCGTGTGCCGCATCCCGGCCTGCGGTTGGCCGGCGCCGGGTTGCTTGTCGCCGCGTTCGTCCGGCTCGCGCTCAATCCGGCGGCGCTCGAATATCATCCACGCAGCGCGGCGGCGATTTTGAACTGGTATCTCTATGCTTACGGCGCGGTCACAGTGTGTTTGTTCGCGGGGGCGCGGCTCGTCGCGCCACCCCGGAATTTGATCGCGCAAGTCAATGCGCCGCCGGTTCTGGCCGGGCTTGGCACGGTCCTCGCCTTCCTGCTCCTGAATATTGAAATCGCTGATTTCTTCAGCGCGCCCGGTTCGACGCTGACCTTCCAATTCAGCGGCAACTTTGCGCGCGACATGACTTATTCCATCGCCTGGGCTGTCTTTGCGCTCATCTTGCTCGTGGCAGGAATTCTCAGAAAAATTCCAACCTCGCGCTATGCCGCCCTTGGCCTGTTGAGCATCACGCTGCTCAAATTGTTTTTCCACGATCTGGCGCGGCTCGGACAGCTTTACCGCATAGGCGCTTTCATCAGTGTGGCCGTGATCGCCATGCTGGCGTCCTTCGCCTACCAGCGATTCTTCGCCGCCACTCTCCAACAGAAGGAAAAGATTGAAACGGCCCCCTAAATTTGGAGTTTGTTGGGTTTGTCTTCTCTGCTTGAATTGCGCCCCGGCCACGGGCGCCGCCGTGTTGCCGTCCGCCTGGCAGCATGAACAACCGTTCACCGTGCCTTCCCCCGGCTTGACCAAGTTGAGCCTGCCTGTCGAAACGCTTGATGCCGCGCGACCCGGGCTCGAGGATTTGCGCCTCTATGACGAGGCCGGCAATGAAGTGCCTTACTGGGTCGCGCATCCCGTTCCAGCCATCCGGACGCGGCAACCCGCGAAGTCATTTCACGTTTCGCTGATGGCGCACACTTCGGTCCTCACACTGGAAACCGGTCTCACGCAAGCCGTTGACGGCCTCACGCTTGAAAGTCCGGCCAACAATTTTATTAAACCTGTGCGAATCGAGGGTTCCCTGGACCGCGAAGACTGGCACACGCTGGGCGAAGGACAGCCCGTTTTTCGCCAGCCTGATGGCGCGGCTCAACTTCACCTTTCCTTTCCATCCGGCGTCTGGCCCTGGCTTCGGTTGACCGTCGATGATCGGCGTTCGCAACCGATCCCGTTGACCGGCGCATCCCTTGATGCCGCCGCCACCGCCGCTGAACCTGAAGCCACTGACTGGATGCAAGCGGCCATTGCTGAACGGCACGAAAATCCCGGTGAAACCCGCCTCACTCTCAATCTAGGCGCGGCGAACCTCGACATCGCCGCCATCAAGATTGAAACCGATGCGCCGCTGTTTGCCCGGCCAATCGCGTTGGCGGTGACGCAGGTTTCAGAAGATTCGATCCGCGAACAAACCCTGGCCCGTGGAACCATTTTTCGCGTTGCCCTGGAGGGCGAGCCTGCTTCTGAAAACCTCTCCGTGCCGCTTCGAAGCCAGGTTCGCTCCCGGCAACTGCTCCTGTTCATCAACAACGGCGACAGCCCGCCTCTCCCAATCAAGGGGGTGCGCGTGAAACGGCGCCCGGTTTATCTTCTGTTCCTTGCCCGTCAAGCAGGCTCTTACCACGCGCTGACCGGCAACCGTTATTGTTCAGCCCCCTCTTACGATTTGAGCGCGCTGAACATCAATCCCAAATCCATTCCAGTTTCGGCCCTGACGCTGCCGCCGCCCATTGAAAATCCCAACTACCAGGCGCCCGAAGTACTTCCCGGCATCACGGACAACGGCACGCCACTCGACGTGTCGGCCTGGAAATTTCGCAAGCCGGTCAAGATCATCCGCGCAGGCGCCCAGCAGTTGGAACTTGATTTGGACGCGCTCGCCCATGCGCAATCAGGCCTGCAAGACATCCGGCTTTTACACGACGCCAGGCAAATTCCTTTCATCGTTGAACACACTTCGATCACCCGCTCCGTCCAGGCGTCCGCGACAGCAGCCAACGACGCCAAAGATTCCAAACTCAGCCGGTGGACGATCCAGCTTCCAGAGGCCGGATTACCACTGACTCAACTTGCTTGCACGGCGCAGACCCCCTTGTTTCACCGCGAAATGGCGCTCTATCAGGAAATGGAGGACGAACGCGGAACGAAATACCGGCAGCTCATCGCCCAAGAGTCGTGGATGCAAACGCCCGAACACACGAACCGCGAATTTGTTTTGCAGCTCAACAGCCCTTTGCATGGCGACCGGGTTTTTCTGGAAACCCATAATGGCGACAATCCACCGGTTGATTTGCAAAACTTCCGGTTTTTTTATCCCGTGTCGCGCCTCCTCTTCAAAGCAACCACGGACGAGCCGGTTTTTCTTTATTATGGCAATGCAAAGACCGCACCGCCTCAGTACGATCTGAGTCTGGTTGGCGGCCAGTTGGTCATGGCGGACAAAACGCCCGCCGCCCTGTCCGCCGAGGAACGCCTTCCAGGATTCGCCAGCCGTGAGAACCGGCAATCCGGGACAGGCACTCTGGCCCTGTGGAGCGTTCTGGCGCTGGTGGTCGTCGTGCTTCTGTGGCTGATCACGCGGCTGCTGCCCAAACCCCCGCCGACTGGAAAGCACGAATGAACATCCGGGCCAGCGGGGGACGCAAGTCCGTTTTCGAACCCTTGCAGTTTGCATTCCAACTCGATTTCCCGACTTCAACGCAAAGCCGCAAAGCCACAGCGCGGCAAGCCGCAACCCAAGAAATTCAACCACGGATAAACACGGATGGGCACGGATCAGAAGTCTTTGCCCCATCCGTGTCCATCCGTGTCCATCCGTGGTAAGAATTCTTCCCGGAAATGCACGACTTTGAACTATTGCACTGCGAAGACTGGCAAGATATGGATGATTGGTCTGAAAAAGGGGTAACACGGTAACAAGTGTTGATAGTCAACGACTTAGCCGGTAACAAAAGGAGCTACAGACCAGTAACAAGCCCGTTACATTAACGATAAAGCTGGCTTGGACTGGTTGGACGGTTTAATGACCATCGGTGTTTTAAGAATTTGACCGCGGATTCCGAAGTGAATTAAGAAGTAAGAATTAAGAAATCTGATTGGGCCGCCTCACGGGGTGGAAGCCAGATTGTCCCGGTCCAAAATCTCGCGCACTTTGCGGGCGAGCGCGCCCGGCGTGAACGGCTTTTGCAGAGCAAGATGGCTCCTAAAATGTGAAGGTCAGCGCGGAGTAGGTGAAATTAATGTCGTCGTGCGGACCTGTAGCGGAAATAAAAGCCCCGTGAAAGAAATGGCAATAACCCGCGTAAGCGCTGATATAACGATTAATCTGCCAGTTCAACTGCAAATCTATTTCGCCGCCAATCGCGCTGGCATTGCTCCCGTCGCTGGCTCTCAGGACGCTTCCTGATGAAGTATAGACGGCGTCCTGATCGCTCTCGCGCCAAAACTGGCGGTACTGTGTGAGCAACGTCAGTCGCCGTGCGCCAGGTTTGTTTTCCAACAAGGTCAAGGTTAACCCGGGATGCACGTCAATAATGTTTTGCCGGCCGATGGCGTCGATGATGCCGAACTGGTCGTGCCCGGAGGGAAAAAGCTGGTCAAAGGCATCGCCCGGGTTATTGCGCCGTCCGCCGCTGGCGATGTCAAATCCAAGAAACGTCCGTGGCGTGAACATGGCATTTTCGAGCGTGTATCCGCCCATCGCGGCGACGGAAAACGAATGGGTCGCCTGGTCATGGAACTGCCCAAACTGATAATCAGTTTCGAGGTCGAAATCGAACGGTTTAGGACTGGCCGTCAACCGTGTGCCCAAAGTGTAACGGTCTTCCCCGGCTGTGGTTGTGTTGAAAGTCATGCTCGGACGGTTGACATAGAGGGCATACATCTCCAACTTTGTATTCATGGCTTTTGCCCATGCTCCCGGAATCTCCCATGTGTCATAGATGCCCGCAAAATAATTGTCCGGAGGAACATCGTCGTCGAAATTATATGGCCGCACCCGCACGGGGCGCGCATAGAAAACATCCAATGAATTCCCTGGCGTGGTCAACGTGGCCCGGATCCCATCATCTGTCCGGCGGACGTCTGTCCAATCAGACACTCCGATGAGACGTTGGGCTCCAAAAATGATATTCTGCCGGCCGGCGCGAAGAGTGAGACTCGTGTCCGCAGCGAACGGAATCGTGACCTCCAAAAATGCCTGGTGAAGGGCAACATCGTTAACGTCGCTGGGCCGCGGCCCGCCGACGCGGCCTTGTTCCGTGGCGCTGATTCCCTGCACAAACACCCTAAAATACGGTCCCCAATGCAAATCCGCGTTAAGCATCGCCCGGAGCAGGTTGTATCCTTCCGGGCTCTGGGCGCCGCTGCCGAATGTGTTGTTCTGGAAGTATTCGTATCGATCGCGCAGTTGACCGCCGAAAGTGAGATACGAGTTGCCGCCTTCGTTTAGTGGGATATACTTGACCGGATCGAAAGCGTTCGTGCGAGCCGCAGGATCTTTAAGATAGCCATAGTCTTCATCGTAACGGATAGCTGTGAAGGCCGGCGGTGACGCAGCCGGGAGTTGGTCGTCATCTGCTTTGGTGACGTTCACAACGGCAAAAGCCAATACGCTTGTCGCAATAGTCTGGGGGAAAAATTTTATTAGAAACAATCTCATATAAGAATGCTTTCGTTTTTGTTCTTGTGTAAATCTTATTTGTCCCGGTCCAAAATCTCGCGCACTTTGCGGGCGAGCGCGCCCGGCGTGAACGGCTTTTGCAGGAGGGCCACGCCGGGGTCCAGCACGCCCTGATGCACGATGGAGTTCTCGGTGTAGGCCGAGGTGAAAAGAATCCGGGTGTGCGGATACAACACTCGAACGCGGTCGGATAATTCTTTGCCGCTCATGTGCGGCATGACCACATCGGTGAACAACAAATCCACATGGCCGACGCCTCGTTGTTGTTTCAAGCCCAACGCTTCGACGCCATTGGCCGCCGTCAAAACGGCGTAACCCAGCCGTGTGAGCAATGTCGCCGCCATCTCGCGCAAGGCGGGGTCGTCCTCGACCAGCAGAATGGTTTCCGTCCCGCGCGGCAACTCCGGCGTGTCGATGCGCTGGACGGGAATTTGCGCCGGCGCATCGACTTGGGGCAGATAAATCTTGAAGGTGGAGCCCCGGGCTGGTTCGCTATAGACGCTAATGTGCCCGCCGCTCTGTTTGATGATGCCGTAACAAGTGGCGAGGCCCAACCCCGTTCCCTGCCCAACCGGCTTGGTTGAAAAAAACGGCTCGAACACACGCGTTTTCACTGCCTCGCTCATCCCGACGCCCGTGTCGGTGATGGCCAGCATCACATATTCTCCAGCCTTCAATCCTGGAAAATGGCTGACATAGGCCTCATCCAGCGTTATATTGGCCGTTTCCAGGCTGAGTGTGCCGCCATTGGGCATGGCATCGGCGGCGTTCATCGCGATGTTCACGATCACTTGCTCGATTTGTCCCGCGTCTGCTTTCACGGCTTTAAGCCCGGCGCCGGGCGTGATGCAGACGTCCCCCTTATTGCCCGCCAAATGGCGCAGCACATTTTCCATGCCGGCAAGGATGCTGTTCAAATCCAGGATTTTCGGTTGCAGTATTTGTTTGCGTCCGTAGGCCAAAAGCTGCCGCGTCAAGGCCGCGGCCCGGTCCGCCGATTGACGGATTTGCCGGGCATTTCCGCACAGCGGGCTTTCCGGCGGAAGATCGATCAGCAACAATTCGCTGTGTCCGATGATGGCGGTCATGATGCTGTTGAACTCGTGGGCGATGCCCCCGGCCAGTTTGCCGACCGTTTCCATTTTTTGCGACTGGAGCAGGTGGTCTTCGACGCGCTTGCGCTCAAAGAACTGGCCGAGCTGGCTGGCGAGGTTGGCGCAGGTGCGCAGCAAAGCATCGTCCTGCTCCCGAACCGCCAGGCTGAAAAACTCGACGACGGCGCCAACCCCGTTTCCAATCGAAATCGGGAAGGCGAAGGCGCTGTGCAAGCCTATTTGTGCTGGAATGGACGCATTGAGGAAGTTTGCATCGCCAACGATCTCACGAATCCATGCAGGGCGATCATTTGCCCACGCGCAACCGGCCAACCCGGCCCCTCGCGCAATGGTCATTTCCCAAGTGCGTGTTTTGAATTCGTCCGCCTGGACATTCGGATTGGACCAAATTTCGGCGCAACGCAACAGCCCCTCCCGATTATCCATCCTCCAGAGCAGGCCAACGTCCCAACCCAAAGTTTCGCAAAAGCCTTGCAGAAGTTTCGGGGCGGTTTGTTCCACGGTGGAAGACTCCACCAGGATGCGGCTTATTGCATACTCGATGCTTAATTGCCGTTCTGCACTCTTGCGCTCGGTGATGTCGCGAACGTTAGCTTGGACCATCACCTTTCCCCCCTGCTCCATCCGGGTCAGGAGCACGTCGGCGGGGAACTCCCCGCCGTCGAGCCGCCGGTGCGTCCACTCGAAGAAGTGGGAGCCTTCGCGCAAGGCCGTCTCTATCATCTCCCTGGCTTTCCCGGCAGAAGCGCGCCCATCCGGCTGGCGCTCGGGAGACACGTCCCCCGGCCCGAGAGAAATGAATTGCTCCTCGTTCTTTGCCCGGAACATCTTCAGGCAGGCTGGGTTTCCAGAGGTGAACCTCCAGGAAGGAGGCTCCGTGGTCATGATGGCGTCACGGGAGCTTTCGAAGAGGCCCTGGAATTTCTGCTCGCTTTTGCGCAACGATTCTTCCGTCCGTTTGCGCCGGGTGATTTCCGCTTGCAAAGCTTGGTTGGTTTTTCCCAGTTCCTCGGTGCGCTGCTGGACGCGTTGTTCCAACTGGTCGCGCGACTGGCTCAGGGCTTCTTCCGCCCGCTGGCGCCCGGCAATTTCCCGAGTCACTCGAAATGTAACGTAAACGGCAGTGGCGGCAGTGATCAGACAGGCCAGGATAATCATGAATGCGCTGTTCCCGGCGCGGCATCCAGCATTTCCCGCACTTTGCGGGTGAGCGTTGCCGGCGTATAGGGCTTGGGTAAAAAGGCCATGCCCGCATCAAGCACGCCGTGATGCGTGATGGCCTCGTCCGTGTACCCCGAGGTGAAGAGGATTTTGAGATCGGGAGAAGTTGATTTCAGCCACTCCGCCATCACTTTGCCTCCCATTTGAGGCATGATGACATCGGTGATCACCAAACGAATCGGAGAACCTTTATGCTCCCGCGCCACGAACATGGCGTGCAGGCCGTTCGCGGCCCTCAGCACTTCATAACCCTGGGCTTCCAACACGTCGCGAGCCAGATGCCTCACGGCCGGCTCGTCCTCCACGACCAGCAAGGTTTCCGTCCCGCGCGGCAACGGCCCGGTCTGGATCGCCCTTGCCATGGCATCCAGCGGCAGATCGATTCGCGGAAAATAAACTTTGAAGGTCGTGCCTTTGCCAACCTCACTGTAAACACCGATGTGGCCGCCGGATTGTTGGACAATGGTCTGGCAGGTCGCCAGTCCCAATCCAGTGCCTTTGCCCTTGGGCTTCGTCGTGAAAAACGCCTCAAACACATGAGCTTTGACTTCGTCGGTCATGCCGGTTCCCGTGTCACTGACGCTGAGCATTACGTAGTCGCCGGGAATGGCGCCGGTGTGCGCGCGCACGTAGTTTTCATCCAGCGTGGCATTGCTTGTGGCGACGGTGATCATGCCGCCGTTGCGCATGGCATCGCGGGCGTTGACCACCAGATTCATCAACACTTGGCCGACGTAGCCGGAGTCGGCTCTGATCCGGCCGACTTCTTTGCCGGGGGTAAAAGTCAGTTCGATGTTCTCATCAATCAGCCGCCGCAGCATGATCTGCAGTTCTTGCACCACGACATTGAGGTCCAGGACGCTGGGTTGGACCGTCTGTTTGCGACTGAAGATCAGCAGTTGCCGTGTCAACCCAGCCGCGCGCTCGGCGGTTGAGCGAATGGTTTCCAGATTGCTCCCGATCTCCTCGTTGCCGCCGAACTTCTCGATCGTCAAATCGCTGTACCCCATGATGACTGCGAGGAGGTTGTTAAAATCATGCGCCACGCCGCCAGCCAACTGGCCGATGACTTCCATTTTCTGCGCCTCAATGAACCGCGCCTCGATCCGCTGGCGTTCGGCCCGTTCTTCGACTTCCCGCATGGCGCGGTTTACCGCGGGCGCGAGCCGGGAGAGGCGTTCCTTGAGGACATAGTCGGTCGCTCCCCTCTTGAGCGACTCAATGGCCTGTTCCTCGCCCAGCGTCCCGGAAACAAAGACCAAAGGGATTGCCGGCCAATTGGCCTGCGCGATTTTCAACGCCGACATCCCGTCGAAGTCAGGCAGCGCGTAGTCACAAAGGATCAAGTCAATGCCGCCCTGTTTGAGCGCCGCCACAAAATCATCGTGGCCGTGTACGCAGAGGGTCGTACACTGGATGCCCGCGGCTTCCAGAGTAGATTGAACGAGCCTGGCATCTCTGGGATTATCCTCAAGGTGCAATATGCGGATGGGGGACTTCATTTTGAACTCCTGCTTGTTCCGGGGGAAATGACGCCGCCGGTTTGCCGCGAAGTTTCTTTTCTCCCCACATGCGGCGGCAGTTCGTTGAGAACGGCCCAGAACGCGCCCACCTGCCTGACCGCGTCGGTGAACTGCTGAAATTCCACCGGCTTGACGACGTAGGCGTTGACCCCCAATTCGTAGGCCTCCTTCAAGTCGGGTTCCTCGCACGAGGACGTCAATATCACAATCGGGACCTTCTTCAACCGCGGGTCGGCTCTGACGTGCCGCAGCACCTCCAGCCCGCCCATCCTGGGCATTTTGATGTCCAGGAGCACCACCGCCGGATTGCCATCGCTCCGTCCGGCGAATTTGCCGCGGGCATGGAGATAATCCAGCGCTTCGACGCCGTCGCGGGCGACGGCCACCTCGTTGGCCAGGTGATTTTCTGCCAGAGCCCCGAGAGTTAGTTCGACGTCTTTGGCCTTGTCTTCAACCAGAAGAATGCGTTTCAGTGTGATCATAAATATCCGGTGGATGATTATTTTTTGGCAATGAGAAATAAAAAGTTGCGCCCGCGTTGACCTTGCCTTCGGCCCAGGTCCGGCCGCCATGACGGGCAATGATGCGCCGCACGGTGGCCAGGCCGATGCCCGTGCCTTCGAACTCTTCATCCAAATGGAGGCGTTGGAAAACCCGAAACAGCTTGTCCACGTATGCCATGTCGAAGCCAACTCCGTTGTCCCGTACGAACACGACTGTTTCCTCCGGGCTGCTGCTGTCGCATCCGATTTCAATCTCAGCAGGCTTGCGCGGACGCGTGTATTTCAACGCATTGGACAGCAGATTGAGCATCACCTGCCGCAGCAGCGCCCCGTCTCCCTGCACTTCGAGGAGGGCGCTCGCCTTCCAGCAAATGTCCCGGCTTTTGCTCTCAGGCTCGAGCTGTTTTTTGGTCTCTTCCACCAACTGCCCCAAGGCCACGGGTTGGAGCCTCATCTCGGCCCGCCCCATCCGGGAGAAAAGCAGCAAATCGTCAATCAGGCGGCCCATCTGTCTGGCGGAATCCAGGATCTCTTCCAGATAATGCCGCCCCTTGTCCGGCAACACGGGTCCCGCTGTCTTAGCCAGCAGATCGGCAAAACCTCCGATGTGCCGCAGTGGCGCGCGCAAATCATGTGAAACGGAATAGGAGAAGGCTTCGAGTTCCCGGTTCGCCGCTTCGAGCTGGGCCATGCGGTCATGCACCCGCTGCTCCAGTTCGGCGTTGAGCTTGAGGATTTCCTCCTCGGCCTGCTTGCGCTCTGAGACATCCTGTTTTATTGCAATGTAGCGGGCAATCGCGCCGTCGGCGCTCCGCACCGGGGTAATGGTCATCTCTTCGGTGTAGAGGCTGCCGTCCTTGCGGCGGTTGATCAGTTCCCCGCTCCAGACCTGACCGGAGGAAATCGTCTGCCACAGGTTTCGATAGACCGCCCCGTCCTGTTTGCCGCTTTTAAGGATGCGCGTGCTCTGTCCGACGACTTCCTGTGCGGTGTAGCCGGTCAGCGTCGTGAAAGCGGGGTTAACCGATTGGATTGTGCCGTTGTGATCGGTAATCACGATGGCATTGGCGGCCGCGTTGAGCGCCGCGGCCTGCACACGAAGTTCTTCCTCGGTGCGGTTGCGCCGGGCGGCTTCCGCTTGCTGGCGCGCGGCAACTTCCCGAAGGGGCAGGATGCGAAGGGGGTATTTTCGCGGCGCTTTGCGGGTGGATTTCATTTTTATCTTTTCCATAAAAAAGCGTCAACCCCATCCTGCCTGCGGCAAGCCAAGCCGGCTTCTCCAGGGTCCGGGTGAAGTCCCCAAGCGCATTTTGACATAAAGTTCCTGCACCATCGCCAATTACTCTCCCAAATGATACAAATGATAACAAACGTCACAACAGACTATGAGTGACGTTGGGTTAATTGTCCGAAGCTCTTTCCCTGCTCCCGAGAGTTAATTGGCCGGAGCAACCAGTTGGAAGAATTGCTGCGCGCCAGTGATGGCGTTGGTGTATGGACTGGCCGCGCCAGGCACGTTGGTAAAGACGCCGGTTGCGGCAGGCGCGGCTTGAAGGGCAAAGACCGATGCGGGGTCATTCCAACTCAAGACTACATCATTGCCGGCCAGTTGAATGTTCAAGGCAATGGGCATGACCGATACCACCAAGCTCACATTGCCGGTTGCGCTGCTGTAATCAACCGTGTCAGCTGGGATGAAAATGACGGAAAGGATGTTGGTCCCCGTGTTCAAAACCGTGCCCGCGGGTGGATTATAGGCAAAGCTGCCAGGCACGTTCGCCGTGGCATCGAGTTGGTTGGTACCGAGGGCGGCGCCATAAGTTACAGCGGACGGCGTGGGCCAGTTCAGCACGGGCGCGGCCATGGTGACGGTGAGCATGCCGTTGCTCAGGCTGACGATGTAATTGGTCTGGCCGTTGTTCGGGTCCACCAGCGTGGGCGTGATGGCATACGTCCCCACCGGACTGTTGGTCGTCGCGCTGCAACTGTAAGCAGCCGTGATGTCATCCCCGTTCTGCAAGCCAGTGATCGTGCCTGTGAATACCGGGTTGGCCTGGCCATACGCCCGACTTGCATTGGAGGCTGTCACGGTCAATGGCGCGGGCAATACCACCAGACTCACATTGCCGGTTGCGCTGCTGTAATCAACCGTGTCGGCCGGGGTGAAAATGACGGAAAGGATGTTGGTCCCCGTGTTCAAGACCGTGCCGGCGGATGGATCATAGGCAAAGCTGCCAGGCGTGTTCGCCGTGGCATCGAGTTGGTCGGAACCGAGGGCGGCGCCATAAGTGACGGCGGACGGCGTGCTCCAGCTCAGCAAGGGCGCGGCCTTTGATACCGTCAAGATGAACTCGCGGCTTTGCGCCACGGTGTCGTTGAGGTTGGTGAACGACACTGTGTTGGTATAGTCGCCGACGGTGAGAAGGGCGGCGGCGGAATTGAGGCCGATGCTCACAATGGCGGCAGCTCCGCCGGAGGTGAGCGTGCCGTTGCTGGAGGAGGCGGCGAGCCACAGGGAAGTGCTGGCCAGGGTCCAATTGAGCGGAGCCGGGGCAATATTGGTCAAGGTGAAATTCTGATTGGTAACGCTGAACGGCCCGCCAAAAGGGCCGGAGGAGACAAAGCCCGCGGACGGAGTGATTTGCAACGGCTCGGATGGGAGGGGTGCGAGGGCATTGATCAAGCCGGCCCCGTTCGGCGTGCCCCAGCCGGTGCAGAGATCGTAGCCGGCAACCGCGAAGTACAGCCCCTTGCTCTGGGCATTGGTGTTGTTGCCGGTGGTGATGTCGTGGAAAGCGGATGTGTAGGAAGCCCCCCGGCCGAGCGCATAAATGGCCGGGTTGATGAATCCCACGCTGGTGCCGCCGCTGGCCGCCTGTTGATTGACGAGGGCGGTGAACCCCGCCCACAACGGCGCGGCGCAACTGGTGCCACCCACCGAGTAATCCACATTATTATCGGCAATGACGAATATGTTGGACGCCGTGAGGGCGACATCCGGAATGTTTCGCCTGGTGGTCGAGGCGTGGTTGAAGCTGTTGCTGATGCCTTGTTGCCAGGATGGAATTGCATAGACGGTGCTGACACCACCGCCGCTTCCCCAATATCCGTTTCCGTTCGCGGACCAGGCATTCCTGCGGCCCAGGTTGCCCTCGTTCCAAACCGTTTCCGAAGCGTAGGATACGCCGGAACCGTTCATCGTCAGGCTGGTTCCGCCGACACTGGTCAGGTAGGGGCTGTCCGCCGGCACCATGATCGGGTTGACCCACGCGTCGCCGTCTCCCGAGGCCTGAAAGAAGGACTGGCCTTGCGCGGCCATTTTCTGAAGCCATCCATCCATGTTCGTGTTCGGATCGGGAGAACCGGGGTAACCCCAGGAAGAACTGAATTGTTTTATCTGGTTGCTGGACGCCATGCTGTCAAGAATGTCGTCGAAGCCGGTGACGCCGGTGGATTGGCCGGCTTGAAAAACGACCACCGCCGCCAACCCGGGCGCCATGGCAATGGCCATCTCGATGTCGAGCGAGACCTCGACAACTCCCGAGCCGGGGATGTTTGTGGAGGGGTAGTTGGTCACGTCAACATTTATCAAGGGGACATCTGGCAGCCCGGCCAGCGTCTCGTAGGACACAATGTCATTGCTGTAATAGCCGTCCAGCTCCAACAACCCGACCATTTGGCCGGCGCCAGTGAGGGAAACTCCCGGCACATAAGCGTTCCTGAAGTCATTCCCCATGTAATAGCCATCCTCCGAACCTGACGCCGGCACAGGCTTTGTCTTCACCGGCTTCAGGTGCAGCATCGGGCGCGGCACGGCATAATCGCCCAGTCCCACAATGTCCAGTATGGGCAAATCCGCATCCACCGTCGGTTCAACATCCGGGGCATAAAACTGCCGGGCTTCAGTGGGATGTTGATAAGTCCGCAAGGTGACATGGAACGCCTTTTCAATGTCCGAAACCTTCCCCTGGATGTCGAGCAACATGCGGCTCTGACGGGTGGCGACGACCATGCCGTTGCTCCCGGCGAAACGGATGGCCGTTTGGTAATCCTGCGCGGTCGGCCCAAACCTTTCGGTGAATTGCGCGGGCGTCAGGTATTGATGGTAATCAGGACTGGCGGGATCATAGAGGCGTTGCAGCAGGGTGGCAAGAGCCTCGCCGTTGCGCAAGGGCAGGCTGATGGCGAGGCGCAGCGAATTAGTCCCCGGAAGGCGGCCCAGCGGCTGCAACAGCGCCGCCGCTGCCGGCACATGCCCGCGCAACGCGCGCATTTCCCCCGCGCGGGCGGACATCGGGCCAAAATCAGCAAGGCACAGAGAAAGCAGGAAACCCGCCACAACAACCGGGCGGAAAGTGGAAATCGCAAAAATGGCCTTGGGAAAGAGATTTTGCGATTTCATAGTTTTTGGGAATGCGCAAGTTTCGTCCGCCAACATTTGCCGTCAGAATCTTGCGTTTGCCCACGGGAACAGAATAATTGAAACGCAGCTTTTTGTCAAAACAATTGATCGGTTTTACATCCGGGGTTGGCTTTCCGGGGCGCCGTCTTCGATGCGGTAAAGATGGGTCTTGGTGCGGATGTAGAACGCCTTGCCAGCCACCGACGGCGAGGCCAGGAGGCCGCTGTCCAGTGTGTTGGTCGCCAATATGTCGCAGGCGCGGCCGGGCTTGATGACGGTGGTGACGCCTTGCACGTTGCAGAAATACAGCCGCCCGTCGGCATAGATGGGCGAGGCTTCGTAGCTGCCGCCAATTCGTTCGGTCCACACGACGTCTCCGGTGCCGGCTTCGAGACAGGTCAGAAAGCTCTGCTCAGCCGCAGTATAAATCAGGCCATCCACCAGAATCGGCGAGGAGTATTTGCCGATGTGCGTGTTGCGCCGCCAGGCCACGTGCGTGTCGGTCACGTCGCCGTGGCCGTCAACCTTGGCCGCAATCAGTTCGGTTTTGGACAAGCCGCTGACAAAGTAGGCCAGGCCGCGGTCGAAGAGCGGCCGGGGCGCGGCCGACCAGTCGTCGTATCGGACCATCCAGAGTTCCCGCCCAGTGCGCGGGTCGTAAGCGTAGCAGGCCTTGGCCCCGGCGCTGAGCAGGAGCGTTTGGCCGGCGTTGGTGACGATGATGGGCGTGCTGTGGGCTTTGCGCAAATCCCCCAACCTGGCCCTTTCGCCCGGAACGTCCTGGTCGTTAAAGGCGACGGACCGGTTGGTTTTCCAGAGGGTACGGCCGGTTTCCTTGTCCAGGGCAACGGTGTATTGGAGATCGACGCCGTCCATCGTGACGATCAACAGGTTCTCGAAGAGGATGGGAGAGGAGGACGGGCCGCGGTAATGGCGGCAAGGCAGGTCGGTGCGTTGCCAGAGGACTTTGGCCGTGGCGGTGTCCAGACAGGCCGTCCCATAACTGCCGAAGTGAACATAAACCCGGCCCGGCTCAATCACGGGCGATGGCGTGGCGTAGCTGTTGACGCTGTTGCCGAGCGGTTCCGGGGTGTCGGCGTGAAAGAGTTTTTTATTGACACGAATCTTGCCGGTGCCGGCGTCGAGACAGAGGGCATGGAAATCATGGCCTTCCTCCGTGGCGGTGGTCAGCCAAACCTGGCCGCCCATCACCACGGGCGTGGACCAGCCGCGAAATGGGATTTCGATTTTCCATTTGACGTTTTCCGTCTCGCTCCAGTGGAGGGGAAGGCCGATCGGTTTGGTGTCGCCCGCGGTTTGGACATGGCCATCCTGCGAAGGCCCGCGCATTTCCGGCCAGTCACCCCCCGCCGCGGGCCGGACGACGGCGAGCGTCATCAGGATCAATGCCGGAAAGATTCTGCCGCTCTTGACGAACTGGGTCGCTTCCGTGAAGACGCGGATCATGCCTGATCGCCGTTGTCGCCGATGGCTTCGACGGGGCAGCCTTCCTTGGCTTCTTTGCATTGGGCTTCCTCCTCGGGGCTGCCGGGTTGCTTGAAGACATAAGAATAACCTCCATCGTCGCTGCGGGCGAAATTGGCGGGGGCCGTTTCGCGACAGAGATCGCAATCGATGCATTGATTGTCAACGTAGTATTTGCCTGCAACGTTGTCGGGATATTTATTTGCAATGTCAGCCATAAACTTCTTTTGCCGGGGACTATAATTGGGTCAATGCAACAAGAGCAAGCCTTTTAGAATCTCAGCGCCTTGACCGCCTCGGTCGCGCTGGCCCAAACCGCCCCGGGCAAAATGCCCAGGTAAATCATCGCCGCCATGCACACGGCCAGGGGGATTTGCACCCGGGCCGGAACAATAATCGGGGAAAGGTCCGGCGGGTCCTTGGCCCAATACATCACCCGGATCACCGCAAAATAGTAATACAGCGAAATCACCACCCCGATGATGGCCACGCCGGCCAGCCAGTAAGCGCCGCTGTCGGCCGCGCCCCGTTCGATGACAGCCTTGAGCAGCAGGAACTTCCCCAGGAATCCCGCCAGGGGCGGAACGCCCGCCAGTGACACCATCGCCAGCGCCAAGGCCCCGGCCAGCAACGGCGAGCGGCGGCTTAATCCGGCCAGCGCCCCAATGTCCTCATTGTCCCGCATGACCACGCATATAATCAGGAAGGCGGCGGCCAGCGTGAATAAATAGCCCGCCAGATAATACAAAACCGCCGCCGCACCGGAGGCGTTGACCGCCGCCACGCCCAGGAGCAAATAGCCGGCATTGGCGATGCTGGAATAACCCAGCAGCCGTTTCAAATTGCGTTGCGGGATGGCGCAGAGGTTGCCATACAGAATCGTTATGCCCGCGGCCACCATCAGCATTTTGTCCCAATGCACGGCCAGCTTGGGCATGGCCACAAACAACACGCGCAGCACCAGGACAAATCCGGCCGCCTTGGAGGCGATGGCCAGGAAGGCCGTGACCGGCGTCGGCGCGCCTTGATAGACATCCGGCGCCCACACCTGCAACGGAAACGCCGCGATCTTGAAGCTCAAACCGAACAACACCAGCAAGACGCCCAGCCAATAAACCTTGTTGTGGTTCAGCGCGGCGGCTTCCCGGCTCAACAGGACAAAGTTCGTGTGGTTGGCCGTCCCAAAAATCAGCGCGATGCCAAAGACCAGAAACGCCGCCGCCAGCGCGCTCTGGATCAAATACTTGACGCCGGCCTCCAGGGATTGCAGGCGCGACCGCTGGAAACTAACCAGGACATAGAAACTGGCCGAGATCAATTCCAGCGCGACGAAGACCAGCACGAAATCATTGGCCGCGGCCGCGAGCATCATGCCCGTCAGGGCCATCAGCACGATGACGTGGAATTCCCCGATGCCCATGGGAATCCGATCCGCGCATTCGTGGGCCATGAGCACGACAAAAATCGCCGCCACCAGGAAAATGCGCTGGAAAAAAACGGCCAGCCCGTCCTGCGCCAGCATGGCGCGCGGCGTCGCCCAGCCCCCGGGCTGGATTAGAAAACTGGCGGCCAGAATGATGAGCAGGCCCGCCAGGGCCACAAAGCCGAGTCTGGACTTGAATTGCGGCGCCGTCCACAAGTCGAGCAGGAGCACCAGCAGCGCCAGGCCCGCGACCGCGATCTCCAGTGTTAGAAGCGGGAGGTTCATCGGGTGGAATGGCCTTTCGGGACGGGCGCCATTTCAATGGCTTCCACGCCGACCATGCGCACAACCGGCGCGACACTGGCCTTGATGTTGTCGGTCAGCAACCGGGGAAAAAAACCGAAAAGAATCAGGCCCGCCAAAAGCAGGGCGTAAGGAAGTTTCCGCCAAAAGGTCAGGGCATCCGAAATCCCGGTCCACTCCTTGTCGCCGTGCCAGATGTCGCGAATGGCGCGCAACATATAAACCCCGGCGATGACCAGCGCGCCCCACACGGCCATGGCGCTGATCACCTCGGAGCGTTGCCAACTGCCAAACAGGACCAGCACTTCACCGGGGAATCCGGCGAAGCCCGGCAACCCGCATCCGGCGAGCATCGCCATGATCATGACCGTGCCGATAAAAGGCAGTTTGCGCAACAAGCCTCCCATCTGGTCCATGTCCAGCGTCTTGACTTCATCCCGCAGATAGCCGCTTAAGGAGAAAGTCAGGGCCGCCAGGAAACCGTGCGCGACCATGATGACGACGGTTCCGGTAATGCCAATGAGGTTCAGGCTGGCGATGCCCAGAAAGGCAAAACCCATGTGCGCCACGCTCGAATTGCCGATCAACAGGTTCAAGTTCCGCTGTCGCATGGCCACCAGACCGCAATAAAGAATGTTGCCCAGGCACAGCACCGAAATGATGTTGGCCCAGTGTTGCGCCTCGTCCGGCATGAGCGGCAGGGCGACGCGGATCAAGCCGTAGAGGCCGAATTTTTTCAGGACTCCCGCATGGATCATGGCCGTGGCCGTCGGCGCCGAGCCATAGCCCAGCGGCGCCCAGGTATGAAAAGGCCACAACGACACCAGAATGCCGAAGCCAAATAACAGCAGCGGGAAAATCAGGCGCTGCGGCGCCACGGGCATGGGATGCGCCTTGAAATAGTGTGTCAGCCTCTCCAGATCGAAGGTCCGGTCATGCAGCGGCAATTGCAGATAGAGCGCGAGCAATCCCAGCAGAACCAGCAGCGCCCCCAGGCTCAGGTAAAGAGTAATTTGGAACGTGGCAAAGTTTTTATTTTCACCCCTGCCCCACAATCCAATCATGATAAAGACCGGCACCAGGGCCAGCTCGTGGAAAAAGTAAAAGAAAAACAAATCCAGCGAGGCAAATGCGCCCAGGATGCCGCCTCCCATCATGAGCAGCAGAATGTAAAACTCCTTCTCGCGCGTTTTGATCTCGCGCGAAACGCACACCGCGGCAAAGACCACCACCGCGCCCATGAGAATCAATCCGAGGTTGATCCCGTCCACCCCGACGTGATAGCTGATCCCCAGCGCGGGGACCCAGTCCTGCTGCTGCACAAATTGAAAACCGTCCGCCGCCTTGTTGCCGTCAAATTTGCAGAACACCACCACCGCCAGAATGAGCGAGACGAACGTCGCCAGCAACGCGATGCCCCGTATGACGGGCCGGAAATTCCCCGGTATGAGCAAGATGAGCAGCGCGGCCAGCAGCGGCAGGAGGAAGATGTAGGTGAGGGGTGACATGGGTTTACCGAAGCAGCATGAGATACAGCGCCAGGGCCATGCCCGCCGCGAATAGAAACGTGTAGGTTTGCAGATTGCCGGTTTGGAACAATCGCAGGCCGCGCCCGGTCAACTCCGTCGTCCCCTGCACGGCGCGGATGAGCCATTTCAAGCCGATGTCAACACCATTGGTGAATGTGGCCATCGTCTCCTGGGTCATCGCAATGAGCGAGGCGTACATTTCATCAAAATAGAATTTATGGCGGAGGATTCCGCTCAAGGACCGCAGTTTTGCGGGCAAGGGATCGGATGCGGCGTTGTA
Organism: uncultured Verrucomicrobiae bacterium; assembly: GCA_963813995.1. Classification (GTDB taxonomy): domain Bacteria; phylum Verrucomicrobiota; class Verrucomicrobiia; order Limisphaerales; family Palsa-1400; genus DASRLE01. The sequence goes on from CAWFAZ010000079.1 coordinate 194,191, forward strand.
GTAAAAATGGAAAGCCAGCGCAAGACCCACGATGAAAGCCGCCAAGCCATCGCAGGCCGCCGTCGGCGCGGCGCGAAACGGTTCAAACGGGGCAAAGATTTCCGGCGCTTGTTGCCCGAATTGCGGAGCCAGCAGTTGGCCAATGCCAAAAAAACCGCCGAACACCGAGGCAATCGCCAAAACAATCAGCGGCCAGGTCATCACTTTGGGCGACTCGTGGGCGTGGGCCGGCAGGCCGGATTTCGCCTTGCCCAGGAACACGACAAAAAAGAGGCGGAACATGTAAAATGTGGTGAGAAAAGCGACCAGGATTCCCACGGCGAACAAAGTCATGCTCCCGTTGCAGGCCGCCGCCAAAATGGCATCCTTGCTGAAGAAACCGCTCAAGGGCCAAACGCCGCAGAGCGCCAGGGTGCCGGCCAGAAATGTCCAATAGGTCACCGGCATTTTTTCCTTCAACCGGCCCATTCTCCAAATGTTCTGCTCGCGGCTGAGCGCGTGAATGACCGACCCGGCGCCCAAAAACAACAGCGCCTTGAAAAAGGCATGGGTGGCCAGATGAAACATCGCCGCCGGCGGATGGCTCAATCCCACCGCCATCACCATGTAGCCCAATTGCGACAGCGTCGAGTAAGCCAGAATGCGTTTGATGTCGTCTTGCTGGCACGCAATCAGCGCCGACATCAAGGCGGTCAACCCGCCGATCCAGGCTATCACATCCAGCGCGGAGGGATTAAAGATGAAGAAAACCCGGCAGAGCATATAAACGCCGGCGGCCACCATCGTCGCCGCATGGATCAAGGCGCTGACCGGCGTCGGGCCTTCCATGGCGTCGGGCAGCCAGACGTGCAGGGGGAATTGGGCCGATTTTCCAACCGCGCCGCAAAAAATCAACAGCCCCACGCCGGTGGCCGCCGTGTCGAAAATCTCCGGATTGTTCAACATCTGCGTATGCGCCCCGGCGAAATTCAAGGTGCCCGTCACCGCCCAAACCAAAATGATGCCGGTGAAGAATCCAAAATCTCCCAGCCGGTTGGTCAGAAAGGCCTTCTTGGCCGCGTCCGCCGCCGCCGCGCGCTCATACCAGAAGCCGATGAGCAAATAGCTGCACACGCCCACCAATTCCCAAAAGATAAACATCTCCAGGAAATTGTCGCTCAGAACCACGCCGAGCATGGCAAAGGTGAACAGGCTCAAACCGGCGAAAAAACGGCCGCCGCCGCGGTCCCCTTTCATATAACCGACGGAGTACAAATGGATCGCGCTGCCCACGCCGGTGACTATCAGCAGCATGAGCAGGCTCATGGGATCGAAGTGCATTCCGAAATGGATGCTGAGCTGGCCGACCTTCAACCAATTGAGGCTGATATCCTGCGGCGGCGCGTCCGCCATGCTGTTGGCGAATAAATTGATGCTGAGCAGAAGCGAAACGAACACCGCCCCCACCGACAGGATCGCGCTGAAACGCGGGTTCTTCAGCGTGAAAAGCGTGATCAACACCGCCGACAGCAGCGGCAGAAACAGGATGAGCCAGGGCAGCGGGTCGTTCATGGTTATAATTTCATCGTGGCCAAATCCTCAACGTGGGTGGTTTGGCGGCGGCGATACAGCGCGACGATCAAGGCCAAACCCAGGGCGACCTCGGCGGCGGCGACGGTGATGACAAAGACGACGATGACCTGCCCATCCAGGTTGTTGTTGAAGCGGGAGAAGGCGGCCAACGCCAGGTTCGCCGCGTTGAGCATGAGTTCCAGGGACATATAGATGACCAGAATGTTGCGGCGCACAATGACGCCCAGCAAGCCGACGCAGAAAAGAAGCGCGCTCACCACCAGGTAATCTTGCAGGTTGATGGGGTTCATTTCAGGTCCCTTTTGCTCAGAAGCACGGCGCCGATCATGGCCACCAAAAGCAACAACGACAGAACCTCAAAGGGCAGTGCAAATTGTGTAAAAAGCCTCCGCCCAAGCTCGATGGTGGATCCCTCGACCTCCGGCCTGGCCAGGCTGAAGCCAACGGCGGATTGTTTGATCGTGCGAATCATGGCCAGCGCAATCATCGCCGCCGCCACCGTCGCCAGGCCGGCCATGACGGGTTTGATTCTGCGCCGCTCTTCTTCCTTCAAGTCCAGCAACATGATGACAAAGACGAAGAGCACCATGACCGCGCCGGCATAGACCAGCACCTGCACCGCCGCCAGAAAAAAAGCGTGCAACTGGATGAAAAGCCCCGCCATCGACACAATGGCCAGGACCAGAAACATGGCGCTGGTGACCGGGTTGCGCGTGAACGGGTTCGCAATCACCAGCACCCCGCACAGCAGCGTCAGAAAGGCGAAAAGATAAAAAAACGCGATTTGCATCTATTTGTGCTTCCACTTCCAAATCTGATCCTGATGCACGCCGCCCAGGGCCAGAAGCTTTTCCTTGTCATAAACCATTTCCTTCCGGCTCAGTCCGGTGAGCGAATAGTCTTTCATCAGAAAAATCGCCTCCTCGGGGCAGACTTCCTGGCAGAACCCGCAGTAGATGCAGCGCAGCATGTCAATCTCAAATTCCCTGGGCGCTTTTTCCACGTTGCCCGCTTCGGGCGAGCCGTTCGGCCCCGGCGGCGTGATGCGGATGGCCTTGGGCGGGCAAATAAATTCACAAAGCTGGCAGGAAACGCACTTGGTGCGGTTCTCCGGGTCTTTGACCAGATACGGAGCGCCGCGATAGCCTTCCGGGACCGTCCACTTTTCCTCCGGATACTGCATCGTCACTTTCTTTTTGAAAAAGTGGCGGAGCGTGACAAGAAAGCCCTGCGCAATCGCCGGGAGATAAAGGCGTTCCCAAAGATTCAATTTGGTGCGTTCAACAATCATGCGTCAGGGCGTGAGACAAAACTCTTCGCCGCCCCATTCTTGCGGGAAAACGACAAAAATCAAAACACTTTTTTCTTGCCAATTCGGCGGCATCGGCCGGCATCCGCGGAGCAGAGGGAGTCTTTTCCCTCTCTCACACCCTCTCTGACTGCTATTTTGCAGGCTTGTTTCGCGAAGTGCGACGGTGTAGAATATGCCCATGACAACGACCGTGACTGAAAGCAATCAGGTGAGCATCCCGCCGGACATCGCCCGCGAGTTTGATATTCACCCTGGAACTCGGCTGGAGTGGGCCAAAGCGGGGGAAGGGGCGATAATCGTCAAGCCGTTTCCAAGCCGTGGAGAATCGGCCCGCCAACTCATGGGCGCTGGCAGGCGATGGCTGAAGCCGGGTGCGGACCCTGTCGGCGACCTGATTCGCGAACGGGAGCAGGACGTCTAGCAGCCCGTTAAAAAACTAAAGAATACCGTATATTTGACTGAACAATTTTGACGCTGGAGCGTCAGATAATCATGGCAATTGGACGACGCACTCCCAAACAAGACGAACTGTTCATCCCGACCGCGAAGCTGGCCACTGGCCCCGGCCACCCTTTCTACACCAAACTCAACACCGTGCTGAATGAGGCGGGCTTTGACGAATTTGTTGAAAAGCTCTGTGAACCCTATTACAAGGAGGGTGGCCGGCCAGGCATTCCGCCCGGAGTTTATTTTCGCATGCTCTTCATCGGCTACTTCGAGGGACTGGACAGCCAGCGCGGCATCGCCTGGCGTTGCGCCGACAGCCTGGGCTTGCGCGCCTTTCTAGGTTTCCGGTTGACCGAGGACACGCCGGTGCATGTGTCTATGACGATGATTCGACAGCGGTTGCCCGAAGCGGTCTTTGACCGGGTCTTTGTGTTTGTCCTGAGTCTTTTGCAGGAGAAGGGGCTGTTGCGGGGCAAGGCGGTGGCCATTGACGCCACCACCTTGGAGGCCAACGCGGCGATGAAGAGCATCGTGCGCAAAGACACCGGGGAGGATTGGAAAGAATATCTGCGGGGACTGGCCAAAGCCGAGGGCATCGAGAATCCCACCGAAGAAGATTTGCGGCGTTTGGATCGGGGACGCAAGGACAAGAAAGTCTCCAATCAGCAGTGGGAAAGTCCGACCGACCGGGACAGTCGGATTGCCAAGATGAAAGACGGGCGCACCCATCTGGCCTACAAAGCCGAGCACGCGGTGGACTTGGCCAGCGAAGCTATTGTAGCCACAACGGTCACCTTTGCCGACAGATCTGATCCGCAGAGCGGGCCGGTAACATTGAGCCTGGCCGAAGCCAATCTGGTCTTGGCGGGCAGTGCCACCCAGATTGAGGAAATGGTGATGGACAAGGGCTATCACGACAATGATTTGTTGACACAGTGTGAGACAAACGGCCTGCGCACGTATATTCCGGAGCGGCGGCAGAAGACACGGTGCTGGACAGACAAACCGGTGGAGCAAGAACGGGCCTTTCGAGCCAACCGGCGGCGGGTGCGCGGGCCCAAGGGCCGGCAATTGAACCGCTGGCGCAGTGAACGGTGCGAACGGACCTTTGCCCATGTCTGCGAGACCGGCGGGGGAAGGCGAGCGTGGTTGCGAGGCCAGACCAACGTGAGTAAAACCTATACGCTCAAGTGCGCGGCCTACAATCTCGGGTTACTGCTGCGCAAGGTATGGGGAATGAGAAAGCCACGGAACGCGGATGAAGGAGCGTGGGGCGGCTTTTTAGCCGGTTTGGCGTGGCTGACGCTGACAGCGGTTATAGTTCACAGGATAACAACTGGGACGGAGAGCATGTTTTGGGATGTGATCGGGCTGTTCCTGATAACCGTCATGACAACTGCTGCATTCAGTTTTATGCGGCGATCACGAAAAAACCGCCTTTTTTTAACGGGCTGCTAGGGGTCTAGGGGTCAGTCTGTAACTTCATGACCTTTTGCCTTTCCGTGTTTCATGGATAAGTCGCCTCGCATATTCGTTAAGATAAAATATCCATTAGTTACACACTGACCCTTTGAAGCCAAACTGCCCATCCTGGAAGCGAACTGCATCCAAAACCTGGTCCCCAATGCCGCCACCGCCAGGTGGGTTTCAAGTGCATCGCCGTTGATGTTCGATGGCTTTTCCATGATGACGTTGGCCAATCTGCAATTTAATGCTTGATTCCTCCCGGCCGCTGAACCATTATCAGCCTCAGCAAGATGATTGAGCAACGCTACAATTTTGGTTGCGACAATGATTCGGGGATGCCTCCATGGTCCCGCATAGTTGCAATCGTATTTCAGGAACCACCTCACTAAGCGACTGCGGTTATGAACACACCTGAAGAGATCGCAGGACAGATGTCTGGTCATTTGATTCAACACATCCTTGTCAAAAATCAGCCACAATCATGAAAATGCCATTATTCAAGCGATTATCTCACGCACGGAAACGTTCACAAACGCTCGACATTGCCAGAAGCGAATATTTTGCAAAGCTCGATCAATTGAAGGTTTACCATTGTGACCAATCGGAGGTCAGGCGGTTCAATGCAACATATAATGCTGAAGGTTCCAACGATGTGTCTAGAAATCTAAAACAAAAACAATATCGTGATGGCTTAGATCGCATGTTGATGAGACACGACTTTCGGGAAGGACTTAATTTTTTGCCGATGTTTCCTAGTGCTATTAGAGGATTTGGCTGCGGTTCTCGTGACGATTTATGGAATTGGATTCAGAAGGGGTTAACAACAAATACCAATCTGTACCCGCCGCCCTTGTTTTGTTCTTTTTCCTTGGGCACTCGCAAACTCTCCCCCTGGAACTCCAACAGGATGGCGTGATGCACCAGCCGGTCAACGGCGGCCATCGTCGTCATCGGGTCCTTGAAAATCTGGTCCCATTTGGAAAAAACCAGATTGCTGCTGATCATCACGCTGCGCCGTTCGTAGCGTTCCGCCAGGAACGTGAACAGCACTTCCATTTCGTCACGCTCCTGTTTGACGTAGCCAACGTCGTCCAGAATGATGGCGTCAAACTGGTCCAGTTCGCGCAAGCGCTCTTCCAGACGCAGATCGCGCTTGGCTGTCAATAATTGTTGCACCAGCTTGAACGTCGGCACAAAGAGCACGGCGTAGTGATGGCGCAGGATCAACTCCCGTCCCAAGGCGGCCAAAAAATGGCTTTTGCCGCGGCCGGGCAGGCCAATGGCGATGACGTTCTCGGCTCGCTGGACAAAGCCGCCGTCCAGCAAGCTGGGCAGCATCCGGCGCACTTTGGCGGGCAGTTTGGTTTCCTCCAGGCTGCCCAGGTCTTTGCCTTGCGGCAGGCCCGATTGCTTGAGCAGCCGCTCCAGTTTGCGTTGCCGCCGGTCCTGGGCTTCGCTCTCGCACAGGTGCAGCAGGAACTTTCGATAGCCCCAGTTTTGTTGCTCGGCTTGTTGCAGGGTGCCTTCGTAGATCGCCGCCATCGTGCCCAGGCGAAAGGATTTTAAGAGCAAGGCCAGCGCGTCGTTATTCATGGGACACCGGCCTTTCCAGCAACGCGTCGTAGCTGCTCAGTTCCGGCTCCAGCGTCATCTCCGGCCAGCGGACGCCGGCGTCCAAGTTCAAGTATCGCCGCAAATCCGCCGCGCGCCATCGGCCCGGTCGGCTCGGCCCAGCCCACTCGCCGACCAGGGCGCTAACAGCCGACTCGCCCAACTCGGACGCCAGTTTGAGCAGGTGCAGATATTCGATTTGACCGGCCCGCAAACCGTGATCGTGGACCAGACGGTCATACGCCAAACGGAATGACGAATCGGGAAAAAACTCCTCCCGATGCACGTAATGGGTGAAGGCACCGGGCTTGCGCAGCAGATGCCCGATCAAATGCCGATAGTCGATCTTGACGCCGCGATCCCCGGTGGCCCGCGCCAACTCCAGCAGCCGTTCCCGCCCATGAAAGATTTTCAAATGCCCTTCGTAAACCTCGACTTTGACCTCCTGGCCGATCAGCCGCGCCGGCACCGAATAGGTCACCTTCTTGACCCGAATGGTGCTGTGCTGGCTGACCGGGCAGCGCAGTTCGTCATACTCGCTCAAACGAGTGGGAGGCAGCGGACGCAGCGTCTCCCACTCCTCCTTTAGTTTGACCGAACATTTCTGATTGCCCTGGCGCAACGCCGCCCACAGAAACCGGTCATACGCTTCCGCCGCCTCAAAGTCCCGGTGGCCCCGCAAGAGCAGATGTTGCTTGAGCCGCCGTTTCAGATGGCCGTTGCGCGATTCCACATCGCCGTTTTCGTGCGGCTTGCGGATGCCAATGGTTTGGGGCTTCAGCCCGTAGTGCTCCGTCAGCGCCAGAAAATCCCGGTTGAACTCCCGTCCGCCGGTGCCGATGCGATGGGTGGCGGCGCTGCTGTTGTCCATTTGCAGCCGCTCGGGCACCCGGCCCAATTGATGCAGCGCCTCCTGCAAACCGTGGCGCAAACTCAACAGCGACTCGGATTGACAGCGCGTGGCCCACGACCAATTGGAATAAGGCAGCACCGCATGACATAACAAATGCTCCAACGGCACCCCCCGCACCGTCACCGCCAACTCGTTGGCGTCGGTCCAATCCACCTGCATCACCCTTCCGGGCACATGTGCCTGCTCGAAAAACACCTCCTTGTCCCGGCCATGCTGCAAACGCCATTGCAGCACCCGCCTTTGAAACGAGCGCAACGCCGAGCCGGCGGCTTGGTCAGAATAGATGCCCCGCAGATACTCGAACAACTCTTTGGCTTCCAGTTCGGGCGCTTGGGAGAGCATTTGCCGGGCGGGTTCCCAAATGGCCGCCAGCGGATCAGGCCGGGTGCGCCAGCCATGCTTCTGTTGTAATTGCTCCGGCGGTTGGGCCGCCTGGATGTATTTTCGCGCGGTTTGCGGATGCACATCCGCTTTCATCGCGCTGACGACAATGTTCGCTTCCTTCTGATATTCACTCATGAGCTTTCGGTATTGTTTGTTTGTGATCATTTGCGGCGGTTTGGGGATGGCCTCCGGCCATCCCAACCGCCGCCTGATCATTACCGGCTCACTGGTGAATTTTAATTGTCGTCAGTGGTGATTTTTAATTGTCGTTCGACAGTAAACCGCCTCATTTCCCCATTGTTGGCCGGTTTCACCACCTCGGCGGCGGTCATATCTTGAACATTATCAAATCCAGTTTCCGTGAAGATCTTGCGCAGAGTCGTCCGGGCAAATCCGAAGTGGAATACGCCGGTATTATCACCATGAAACTGACCATCATCCAAATCCAAATCAGCAATGCACAGGTGACCGGCAGGGGATGTGATTCCATGGAATTGCTCGAAGAGCGGTTCGATCTCCTTGATATGATGAAGGGTCATATTACTGACAACGAGATCATAATGACCCGCCAGAGTATCGTTTCCACCAGAATCGATGAACACAGCACTGACATTGTTCAGCTTCAGGCTGGCGATTTTCGTTTTGAATATATCGAGCATTCCATTCGAACTGTCCACGCCGGTGATGGAATGGACGAGCGGCTGTAGTTGGATGGTCAATAATCCTGTGCCACAGCCGAAGTCCATAACATCCATTTTTGGAGTCAACACGATCTGCTTCGAAATGGCATAAGCAACATCCTTCGCCAACTTGACCCTTCCAGGATGTTCATCCCAGGAGGCGGCCTCCGTGTCAAAATCCCGTTTTTCAATGTTCATAGTGGCCTGACAATCGATTACAACTGGCGGTTCGTGTATTAAAACGGCTGAATGACAGCCTGCCCAGCCCCCCGCCGCCATGCAGAGCAAAAATGCAGGCGATGATTTTGCCTGGCGTGGAGTAACCGCGCATAAGCTCGCCAGAAACTCGGCCGGGTGCGCGAGGTCACAAGCGGTTCAGGTCGAGCGGTTCATCGCCTTCGGCCGCGGAGTCATGCAGAAAAGCATCGAGATGAGGTCGGGTTTGTGGAGAAGCGAGTCGGCGCTCCCACGCTTCGTCATCCTGACGGGCGAGGAGGAAGCGGGCAAAGTCGGCCAGCTCGGTCTGCTTGTCAGCGGGCAGAGCCTCGCAAACATGGATGATTTCCTCTGTAGTGCTACGCATGTCAATATGATAGCCGCAAACCGTGAAAGTGAAAGTGAAAGGGTCAGTCCTCGGAAACGAGCATTTTGCATTCTTCACTTTGCTTTCTCCCTTATTTGTTCCAGCGCCGATTTCATTTGTTTCAAATTTAGTTCCATCAACTTACGGCCACCCTGCCAACCATCAAGCCCATAATTACTTGTTTCCGAGGACTGACCCTTTCACCGGCCTGTTCTTTGGCGGTAAATTACCGCAATTCTTCGGACCAACGACTACGACCACAGACGTTGCCGAATTCGTTGACCAAACATGGGTCTGTGGCATGTATCAGTATCCCGGCGGTTGTGATCCTAACTGGACATACAGTTTTGCCGTGCGAGCGGCAATGGGCGCATACCCTGGAATGGTTAGTGGAATCCCGTTGGATTACGGTTACGATCAATGCGTGTATAATGCTGGACAAGACGAGCGACTCCGTGTAGGCGATACGTCGGGAGTCCACGACAATTAAGAAATTGATGAACTCACGCGTGAGGATCACGATTATTGTTGTCCTGTTTTCGGCTACGGTCATCGCGCTGCTGACGCATCGCAACGCCCGTCCGGTAAAGGAGGAGCGGCCAACGACAATGGTGGCCACTCCAACGCTGCAACCCCAACCTCTGGTTGTGACAAACCCGCTTGCGCGATTTCCGGGTAACCTGCGCGCCAGCGATATGACGGCGGCCCAGCGGGCAACCCTGGCCAAGGTTTTCACCAACGAACTCAAACCGGCTTTGCAAAAATGGAGCAGCGTCTATCAAGGCCGACTGCCATTCAATCCAAACGACCTGCGGCTTGACAATTTCAAGTGTCGCTTGGGGTTTGAAGGAGGCTCCGGCTCGCTGATGTATGCATTTGTGACTGACAATGGAACAACGCTTACGATCACCGAGAAGAGCGGGAACGCCTATGTCATGCAAATGATGGCGAAGGGCTCGGCCTCGTCCCTCAATTCTGTGCCGGAGCCCGGAAGCACGCCGAACATTTCAGTCCCGGTCACAAAAGACCAGGTAATCAAATGGGTCAAGGACGACACCGGCGCCCAGTTTCCGCCGAGCGAAGTCATTATCAGGCCCACGGGGCCGGCCACATCCATACAGGGAGGAGCATTCGTTGATCTTGGCGGCAACAGTTACAGTCCACAAGCTTACCAATATACCGGAACCAACGTCCAATTCGTTTTCGGGCCGGACGGCATGATCATGAATTACGAACGAGACCCATCGCTTTGATGCTGTCACTTGATTGGCAACAGTGAAAGTCAGAGATGCCTGAGACCAAAGATCAGGTTACCGGCCAATTAATATACAACTGGCGGTTCCTGTATTGGAATGGCCGAATGAATACCGACGAAGCAGCGCGCCGACTTGCGGAAGCGATTCGGCACTTCTTCATCCAGCCGTTGGCTCAATGCCCGATTCATGTTGTCCAAATACCAGAACTTGACCACGCGGTCAAGCAGGCCAGTTTAAGCAAGTTCACCGCCTCTTCCGGGAAGTCAAGAATGACCATTAAACCGGGAGGCGTAGCGGCTTTCGGCAGAACCCCGAAAGCTTTCGGGGCTGCCGGGGCGCCGCTACGGTGAATCCTTTCTTATTTACTTCTGCCCTGCCCGCCGCTTCATAGGGACTTTTTCGCTTGTGCGGTGATGCGCTGAATGAACCTGGCCTTGCCGTTGGTGTAGGCGACGCGGTCGTTCGGGCGGGCGGCAGCCAAACGGCATTTCAGCCGTTGGTAGGCTCTGGCGCTTTCAGGGTGAGCAATGAGATAGTCGCGAAAGAGAAGACGCTCCCAATGCTCCTGAAACGTCCGGCGGCGGGTCACCATGTGCAGATGATGGGTGCGGACGCCCCGCCGGTCGCGTCGGATGAAGAACGCATACCACGGCGGAATGTCGTCTCCGAAGCTGGGACGCCAGAAGTAGTCGTAGTTTTGAGCCTGAAGGATGGGCGCAATCCCGGCGCGGGCTGAACGCAGGCTGGCAACCTCAATGAGCATATCCACGATGGGCTTGGCGGCGAGTCCGGGAACGGCCGTGCTGCCGAAGTGCTCGATACGCCGAATCAGCCCGGTTGGAATGCACGAACGGAGGTGCTCCGCCTCGCGACGGAATGAGTCGGGCCAGTTTGGGTCATAGGGCACGATGCCGACCTCTTCGCAAATAGCTCTTTGCACACGTTGTCCTAGGGTGTTCATTTAGTTAAATGGGTCCACGAACTGTCTTCGTGCCACTCATACTCCGCTCTGCTCGCGATTTGCAAACTCGTCTCCCTGCCGCACAGCCTGGCTATCACGGCCAGCGCCATGTCCATTCCAGCGCTGACCCCCGACGACGTGAAGCAGTTGCCATCCTCCACCCATCGGGCCTTCGCAATCCACTCTACCTTTGGCGCATAAGTCTTGACCTGCTGAAATACTCTCTTGTTCGATGTCGCTTTGCGCCCGTCGAGCAATCCGGTCCTTGCCAGTAAAAAGCTTCCAGTGCATACGGTCGCAACAATCCGCGATGCCTCCGCAAGTCGCTTCAGTTCGGCGAGGAATTGCGGGTTGGCCATTTCCCTCCTGGTCCCAATTCCTCCCGGAATGAGCAGCACATCGAACCCGCCAGAAGCCGCCATGGTTGCTTCGGCTACTCCACACGGACCAGCGCTGCTTCTGACCTGGCCTGCCTTCTCCGCCACGACGGTAATCCTGGCCTCACCCTCCAAAAGCCCAAACATTTCGAGAGGTCCGTAAAAGTCAAGAAGCTCGAACCCCTCAAAGAGAACTGCGCCCACATGAATTGGTGATGAGGCGTTCATAGGTAAAGGCTAAGTCTTCCTTCTTAATTCTTTATTTTCTTCGTTCCTCGATAAATGCAGCGCGCGGTGCAGGTTTCGGCCACGACGATTTCCACCAGCAGCGGCAGCTTCGGCTTTAACCGCCGCCATATCCAGATCGCGATGTTTTCGCTCGTCGGATTTTCCAGGCCCGGAATTTCGTTCAAATGGCGGTGGTCCAGCTTTTCCCAAATCGGCTTGAAGGCGTCGGCGATGTCCGCGTAGTCCATGACCCAGCCCAGTTTGGCGTCGCATTCGCCCTCCACGGCCACCTCGACTTTGAAACTATGCCCGTGCAATCGGCGGCACTTGTGCGACTTCGGCAAATGCGGCAGGAGGTGCGCGGCTTCGAATTGAAATGTTTTTCTCAGTTCCATCATGGTTTCTCCCAATCTGTCCAGGTGACAAGGTCGCCCAGCGGCGGCCGGCCGTCATGCCGCCAGGCCAGCGGCGGATTTTGCATTTGGCCCAGGGGACAGACGCGCCGCGCGCCCCAGCGCGCCAGATGCGGCGCGAGATCGCGGGCCTGCGCCGCCGTGCTGGACAAGCCGACGGTGGACACTTGCTCGCGCACCAATTCCGCGCCTTGCAAGGCGTGGGTCAGGCCGGCCACGGCCTTGATGTAAATGAACCGGTTCGCGCATGACATCTGGAAGCGCGGATCGTTTTCCAAAATGACCGTCCAGGCGGTGGATTGGAGGCTGGCCCACATTTTTGTTTCCAGCGAATGCGCGGCCCGCACCTCGTAAAAGGAGCGGCGCATGGCAATGGCGGCCGCCTCCCTGGTGTTCAAAGGCCCGCGCGGAAAGGTTTTCTCCACCGCGTCCAACTGTCCGGCCAGCAGCGCGGCGAAGGCTTCCGCCGTGACTTTGCCCGAGTCTTCAACATAGATCACATGCGGCGAAAGGCAGCCGCGCTGGTTCCAAGCCGTCACGTCCGCCGCCGCCTTTTGCACCACCGCTTCCGCGTTTTGTTCCAGCGCTTCCCGCGTCACGTAGCCAAAGCTGACCCGTGTTCCGTAACCGAGGAAGCGCGCCGTCCGGGGAATTTTTTTTCCAATGGCCTCCAGCATCTCGTCGCTGCCGGTCGCGACGACACAATCGGCTTCCGCGAAGAGGGCCGCTTCCAAAGGCTCGATGCCGCCCCTCCATTCCGCCACTTCCAGGCACGAGCCTGCCTTGTGATCGGCGTCGTAAAGGGAATGGGCGAACAGGCGCGGAATGAAAGCGCCGCCGGAAGCGCATTTGACAAACTGCGCCGAACGGGTCAGCAGCCCGAAAACCATTTCCGACAAAGCGGGGTTGGGAATATTGCCCGGCGCGATCTGCGCCAGCAAGAGCGGGCCGCGGGCCAGGGCGGTCCGTTTTCCGGCGACCTGATGTTCGTCGGGGTGAAAACCATCCAGGCGATGCGGGTGGCCGAGTTCCTGGCGCAGCAACGCTTCCAGATTTTCCGCCGTCAATTGTTTGAAAAACTGGTCCAGCCCAGAGGCCAGCACCGGCCCGGAAAAACCGGTGGCGGCGGGACCGGATTCCAGGGCCTCCCGGCGAAAAGGAGAATCGTCCGAGAGCCACTCGCCCGCCAGGCCGTCCAGAAGGCGGATAATGCTCTCGGTGGTGCGGCCTTCGAGGTATCGCTCCCGATTGCGTTTGAGCGTTTGGCAGGCCTCGGTGATCAGTCCGGCCGTGAGTTGGGCTTCGGCGGGCAGGTCGGCCAGGAAATAATTCGGCAAATTCATCTGATTCAAGTCGCGGCCAGGAGCGAGCAGCCGCGCGGCCCGGCGGATTCCGCCCGGCCCAGCACATCGAATCCGTCCTCGCGGCTCGCGGCCAAATCTTCGGTTTGCAGCGCCATGACGGAATGCATATTCGCCGGATCGAAAACGCGAAGCAACCCTGTTTCACCCGCGGCGGCAACCGCGCCCGTTTCAGGCGAAATGATCTGCGTCCGCACCCAGGGCGGGAAGCGGAAGATTCCCGCGGGCGTGCGGGCTTGTCCCGCCACGCCGTCGTAAGCCTGCGAACTCAATTCGCTCATGCCATATTCCGTCACGATGTGCGAATCCGGCACGGCCAGATATTTTGTCAGGAGCCGGCGCAAATCCGCTTTGGCCACGACGCGCGAGCGCCCCTTGTAACCGCCCGTCTCCATGATGCGCGACCCGGCGGGCAGGCGAAGCCGGGTCTTGTTGACAGCCAGATAATCGAGCCAGTGAACGAACGAAAAAGCCGTGCCCAACAATCCAACGGGCCGATTGCCGGAAATGGCGTCGCGCAAGGCGGAGCCGATTTGGTTGAAATCCAGACTCCACGAGCCATCCGCCTCCAACTGCCCGGCATACAGGGAATCGCTCCCGCCGAATTTCAAGCGGACCGTTTCAAACATGTGGACCAGAGAAGAATGCGGCACGAGCACAGGCCCCGGCGTGAGAAAAACAAACGCCGCGCCGCGCGGACAATCACCCAGAAGATGCCGTTCAAACCAGGGGAGCAGGGACGCCTCGTAAAGCGAGAGCGACGCCGCGCCATGAAAATGGCGGCTGGGAACATGCTCCGTCGTGCCGCTGGAATAAAAGACACGGGTGCGCTCATTTTCGGCCAGGCTCGAAACGACATGCTCTTTAAACGCCGGGGCCGGCAGCGCCGGAATTTGGCTCCAATGCTGGATCGAGCCGGGGCCGATTTTCCTCCTCTCGCACAGCCGGCGATAAATCGGCACCCCCTCAAACTGGAAGGCGAACAAGGCCAGGGCCAGGCGATTGAAGCCCTCATCGCCATCCATATCAGGACCGGTCTGGGAAATGAGAGCGCGCACGCGGAACAGGAGATCCGATGCGCTCGAAGCAGATTGTCGTTCATTTCCCATAACAGGCGATTTCCCGCTCCTAATCCAGAAATTAAGATTAAGAGTCGGCCGTCCAAAAGACAGGCAGAACTTTTCCATCATTCGCACTGACCAGGAAACTTCCACCACTTGTCCATTGTCATAGAAGCCTTGTCCCAGGATCTTTCCCACGCTAAGTTTCGTGCCGTGGGAACACCGAAAACAGGATCACGCGCCGGTCGCGATCTCCACCCTTTTCTTGTTGGCAGAGATTCCGCCTGGCAGACGCACGTTCCAACGCCGCTCGGTTTGGTCCACTTGCAAAACCACACTGGCGGCAGCCGGGGGATGGTTGACAGGCGATTCCACCAGGACAAAATCCGGTCCCATCTGTGTCACCGGAAGGGAAAGGCCGTTCACCAGCAGATGCATGTTCACCTGGGCGGAATGCCCGCCCTGACTCGATAACGGAACCATGGAAGATGTTTTCATACAAAATGCCCTGGCCTACGCTTCGCAACATCAACTCGAACTCGCGGAGCGCCTGGGCTTCGGCATACACGGTATCATCTTCGTGGCTGGAAACAAGTCCGAAGGCGGCAGGACGGCCGTCAAAGCTCATCGCGAGTCGGAACCTTATCTCCGCGAGCGAGCGGTGTATGAGCGCCTGAAGCTGGCAGGCATCACCGAGATTCTGGGATGCAATGTTCCTCAATTCATTCGTGCTGACGACGACTTGCGTGTCATTGAAATGAGCATTGTCATGCGCCCTTTCGTGCTGGATTTCGCCGGGGCGTATCTGGACGCAGCCCCGGATTTCCCGGACGAAATTTGGGCGGAATGGGAATCCTGGAAGCGGGAGCAGTTCGATGTCCGATGGCCCAAGGTTCAGTCTGTTTTGGCGGCTTTGGAGGCGCTGGACATCTACATGGTGGATGTCTCGCCGGGCAACATCGCGTTCCTCGCTTGAAGGGTGAGAATTCCGGTCACACTCCCGCTCCGTGCGCCTACCCTGACAATCCTTTGAGAAATTTCACCACGCGTGTGAATGCCCTGGCAATGGCGCCAAGGTACAACGACGCAAGAATGGCGATGATGGCTATGACGCACAGAAGCTCCATCAGAGTCATGCCCTCAAGCCTGTTCCGAATCTTCTTCATCGCCTCCTTGCCGGCTGTGCGCCTCATGCTGCTCATAACCGATACGACGAGGGAGACGGGAAAATCCTTTGAAATCTTTTGAAAGGGTCCCGCCCGGGGAACCTTGTTGGAGGGGTGGTGTTTGGTCTATATTATACCAAATGGCCACACCCTTGGACCCAGACGCCGCCTTGATGCTCCGCGTGAAACGCGGCGATATGAAGGCTTTCGAGGCATTGGCCGAAAAATACAAGCAGCCCATCGTCAATATGATGTACCGCATGCTGCGCGACCTGGATGAAGCCGAAGACCTGGCGCAAAACGTCTTCATCCGCGTCTATCAGTCGGCGAAACGTTATGAAGTGTCGGCGAAGTTTTCCACCTGGATTTTCACGATTGCGCGGCGTTTGTGCTTGAACGAAATCCGGCGGCGCGGACGGCATCCGGCGGAATCGATTGAGTCGAGCCAATCGGACCACGAAGAGCAGGGGCCGCGGCAGTTTGAAGACGTGAAGGCATTTTCGCCGCCGGAAGCATTCCTGCACAGGGAACTGGCGCAAAAAATTGAAGAGGCGCTGGGGCAATTGCCGGACAAACAACGGCTGGCCATCGTGCTCTGCCGCCAGGAGGAACTGTCCTACGAGGAAATCGCCCGGGTGCTGGGGTGCTCGGTCCCGGCGACAAAGTCGCTCATCCACCGTGGACGGGAGACGTTGAAAGAAAAGCTCAAACCCTATCTGGAAAGCGGCGCGTGGGAGGCGGACGGGCCGAAACTCTGCCGGTAACACGGTGTTTCCATTCCAGGCAGTGAATATGCGCGACGAACAATATCAGGAAATCAAGGAGGCCGGCTGGCGGCGGGCGCTGAATAGCGACGAAGAAGCGGGGTTGCAAAAATTTCTGGCGGCGCATCCCGAAGCCCGCCAGGCCTGGGGGGAAGAAGCGGCCCTGAACCGCCTTTTGCAGCGTTGGCCCGCCCCGCCCGTTTCATCCAATTTTACCGCGCGCCTTCTGCAGGCGGTGCAAAACGCTCCGGTGCGGCGCCCCTGGCGCGACTGGTTCGCGCCCGCGCAGTGGCTGCCCGAGGGCCGGGCCTGGCGGGTGGCGATGTGTTCCATGATGATTTGCGCGGGTCTGTTTTCCTTTCACGAGTCCCAAGTGATTCATCGCGCGAGAATGGCCCGCGAACTGGCCGGCGTCAGCCGCCTGGCCGCGCTGCCTCGCATGGAATGGCTGAAGGACTTCGACACCATCAACGGGATTAGCCAGGTCAAGGTGGCGGATGACGATCTGCTGGCGGCGCTGGAGTAAATGCGATGATGCGGCGACCCGGATTCCATTGGTCAGGCCTGGCGGTGTGGAGCGCGCTGCTGGCGGCGGCGATGCCGGCGGCGGAAACCAACCTGCCCCCGTCCCCGCCCGCGCCGCGATATCAAAACGTCACGGCCGGCGTCCAGTTGCGTCACTTGTCCCCGGTGGAGTATTTTCGCGGGCTTCTGGGCATGAGTCCCGGTGAAAGGGAGCGGGCGCTGGCCAACAAATCGCCGGCTGACAGGACAGTCCTTCTGGCGAAGCTGCGGGAATACGAGGCATTGCCGCGGGGAATCCGGGAGGCGCGGCTGTGTCAAACCGAATTGCACTGGGAGCTGTCCGGCCTCATGAAGCTGGCGCCGCGCGATAGAACAAACCGGCTCCAGGAAGTATCGCCGCTCTACCGGCCGATGGTGGAAGGTCTTTTGCGGCAATGGGACAAGGCGCCTGCCGAACTGCAAAAGGCCCTGTTGGAAAAGCAAAGTTTCATCGGCATCTACCTGCGCATGCAGGGCGCCCCGGCCGCGGCCCGGCAGGAGATTCTTGACGAGCAGGCTTTCGACCGGTTGCCGCCGGCGCAGCGGGCGCAATGCATCAATTCTTTCAGCAAGTTTGCCACCATGGCGCCCGGAGAGAGAATCCAGTTTTTGAAAAACGCCGCCCGCTGGGACGCGATGACATCGCACGAACGGCAATTATGGCGCGAGTTGGTGCATACGCTGCCGCCCCTGCCGCCGGGCCTGCCGCCGATGCCGCAGGGGTTTGAACAGGGGATGCCGCCGGTGCCGCCGCTGCCGCCGAACGTGACGGCGCCCGTCATCATTGCCCGTTCAACGAAGCAGGCGCGATGAGCGGGGAGAGGGGGAAAATGACTAATGACGAAATCCGAATGACCAATTACGGGGAATGACGAATGACAAAGCACGAATGACGAATCAATGACGAAGCCAGAATGACCAAATGATGGCCGTCCGGGGGTTCGTCATTGGGTCATTTGGGCATTGATTGGTCATTCGGATTTCGTCATTAGACATTTCCCTGGTCGGTCGCATCTTCTGCTTGGCATCGGGCCGATGTTTCCGTAGCTTGAGCGGGTGACAGGATTTTTAAGATTCGTGGGCTTGCTCAACGCCGCCGTTTGGTGCGGCTCCGCCATCTTCCTGGTCATCGGGCTGCCGGCGCTGTTTTCTCCCGAGTTGAAGAGACTGCTGACGCCCGCCGGCGTTGGCTTCGCGGCGGAGTCGATTGTGGCGCGGTATTTTATTTTGCAATACTGGTGCGGAGGGATTGCGCTGGCGCATTTGCTGGCGGAATGGCTTTATTGCGGCCGGCCGTTGTGGCGTTTGAATCTGGGCTTGCTGGCCGTCATCCTGTCATTGGGTCTGGCCGGCGGAATATGGGTTCAGCCGAAAATGCGCGCGCTGCACGTCACCCGGTATTATGGCAGGACGAGCGAACAGCAACTGCAAGCCGCCAGGGCATTCGCGGCCTGGCACACAGCGTCAGAAGCGGCCAATCTGCTGGTCATTGGGGGTTTGATCTGGTATCTTTGGCAGGTGAGCAGGGAGCAGGAACCCCCGCGGTTGCTCAGTTTTAGCAAAATACGGGGTTGACAAAAAGTGGTTTATGCTCAATGACTAGTAATGGAAGTGAAAAGCGTTCCTAGCGGGCGCAAGACAGAAGGAAAAGATGATTTATGATTTCGAATGAACGCCCATCCCCTCAAGGGTATCGCTCTTACAGCGCGGGTCCGCCCAAACCGCCGGTCAATGAAGATACTTTAAAAACGGAAAAGATCCAGATTGAGCGGAAAACATTTATCTTCACCTTGAAGGAAAATCCCCGGGGCCGGTTTTTGCGCATCACCGAGGATGTGAATGGGCGCCGCGATAACGTCATTATTCCATCCACCGGGCTGGAGGATTTTCGGCGGATTGTGGATGAAATGACGAAAGCTTCCGCCGAGATCCCGGTCAAGAGCGAATAGCGGTTCTTGTTTTACGGCGGTCCGCGCCGCGCTTTTTGCCAGCCTCATTGGGCCGCACGGGGGGAGATTTTCGTTCCCGCCCGCTTCCCGGCCCGCCTCACCCCGGCGCGCGGGGCATCTCCCCAAAGGCTTTCCAAAGTATATTTCTCCCGCACCTCGTCCCGCATGATGTGGACGATGACGTCGAAGAAATCCAACACCTGCCAGGCCGCGGCGGGGCCTCCCTCGACCCGGCGCGGGCGCACCTGAAAGTCATCCCATAACGCGCCGGTAATCTCGTTGACGATGGCGCGCAAGTGCGGCTCACTGCCGCCGGAGGCGATGACAAAATAGTCGGTGACAGAAGACAGCTTGCGGACATCGAGGATGACGACGTTTTCGGCCTTTTTATTTTCCGCCAGCTTGCGGCACAACAGGGCCAATTTCTTGGAATCCATTTTCCCTGAAGGTTAGCTCATTTGCTTTGGAAGATAAAGCCGATTGTTTTTGACGGCCTCCGCCACCGCCGGCGGCGTCAAATGCGTGATGCCCAATCCGGCCCGGCAACGGGCCCGAATCTCCGACGATGACACGCCCAGCGGAAACCCGCGCAGGGCTTGCCCGCGAAAGGGCGCGGCCAGCGTCGGCACGGTTTCTCCGGGACGCGGAATGACCACAAATTCAGCCAGGCGCGCCAGTTCCGGGGCTTCGCGCCAAAGCGGCAATTGTCCCGCCTGATCGGCGCCGATCAAATAAAACAATTCCGCTTCCGGGAAATTCTTTCTGTACTGGCGCGCGGTATCGATGGTGTAGGAAACGCCGCCGCGCCGGATTTCCTGGTCATCCACCTCGGCCGCCGCATCGCCCGCCAGGGCCAAGCGCAGGAGCCGCAAGCGTTCGGCGGCGGGGGCGGGCTGCGAATCGGGTTTGAACGGCGATTGCGCGGCCAAAATGAAAAAGACCCGCGCCAGCCCCAGCTCTTCGCGCGCGGCCTGCGCCGCGAGCAAATGCCCGTAATGCACCGGATCAAACGAGCCGCCAAAGAGACCAATCTTCATGAACAAAATAATAATGGGGGAACAACGCGTGGATTTCAACGTTTTAGCGCCGCGTTCCGGTTCCTAATCTTAATCCTAATCTTAATCTCAATCCTCCGGGAAAGATCAGGATTAGGATTAAGATCAGGATTAGGAGCGGATGCCAACAAATGTCCGGTGTCACCGCGGTTCCTTGACACTGGACGGCGCGTGCCAAAGGATGGCGCGATGCGTTCGGACGGCGCCATCAAACATTTTGCAATCGCTTTTGCCATTGCGGTGGTTCTTTACATCGCCGGCTTTGGCTGGATTCAACATCGGCGCGTGTTTAAAGGCCCGTGGGAAATCACCTTCGCCACGGACGGCGCCGGCCAGCCATCGCTCATGATTTCCGAACCGAAGCTGCGCATCTCGCAAAAAATCGCCTTTCCCGGTCAAAAAATCGCGCCCGCCAACCTGGCCCGCGTGGAACGGTTTGACGAGGCCGTGACGAATCTGCCTTTCGGCGAAATGATTTTCCAGGACCCGACGTTTCTTCCCGGAACGGTGACCCTGCGCCTTTTCGGCCATGAAATCGAATTGCTGCCGCGCGTCTTGATTGTTGACAAAAAAGAGATTCCCTGGCGCGCCGGGCAAGCGGTCGAAGCGCCGTGAACGCCTCTCCGAATGAGAGCATCGCTTGACTTTCCGCAGCGTAAAACATAGTGTTACATCATGATTAAGACCATAAGCAAAATCGGCAATTCGCAAGGGATTCTGTTCGACGCGGCTTTGCTGGAATTGGTTCATCTGAAAAGAGGCGATGATGTGAATGTGGAGGTGCATGAGGGTGGCACGATTACGCTGACTCCGATCCGCCCGAGACCGTCGCGGGCCGAAGTCTCCCGCGTCATCAAATCGACGATGAAGGATTACTCGCGGACGATGAAGAGGCTGGCATGAGCCGTGTTCCGAACGATTGTTTCCATCTAACGGTGGAAATCGTGTTGGAAATTCACGCGGAAGCCATTGCGGAGTTCGGCGGCTCCGATGGTGTGCGTGATATGGCTTTGTTGGAATCGGCCGTGGCCGCTCTACAGGCAAGCTTTGGCGGCAAGTCGCCTTACGCTGACCTCGCGGAAGTGGCTGCGGCTTATCTGTTTTATCTCTGCCGAAATCATCCATTTATCGACGGGAACAAGCGGGCGGCGCTGGGCGCGTGCCTCGTGTTCCTGCGTTTGAACGGCATCGAACCAAAAGCCGACGGCCCAGCATGGGAAGAAATGACGCTGGCTGTTGCAGCAAGCGATATTGACCGCCAGGAAACCACGAAACGCCTGCGAAAAATGCTGCCAAACAGGGCCTAAATTTTCACCTTGAACTCTTCCCCCTTTTTCAACGATCTGGCAAACGCGCCCATCAGGCGCGGAATTTGTTCGAGATCCTTCAGGCTGACCACCTCCACGGGGGAGTGCATGTAGCGGTTCGGCAAACTGATGAGCGCGCTCGGTATCCCGCCGCGCGTCCAGAAAATCACGTCGGTATCGGTGCCGGAGGTGTTGGAAGTGGCTTCGTGTTGCAATTTGATCTTTTGCGCCCCGGCGACTTTTTCGAGGCGGGCCACCACTTCAGAATGGTTGCAGCCGCCGTGGGTGAGGGCGGGGCCGCGGCCGATTTTTACGTCGCCGTGCTGCTGCTGGCTGACGGTCGGGTAATCCGTGGCATGGGTCACATCCACGACCAGCGCCACGTCCGGCTTGAGGGTGTAAGCGATCTGGCGGGCGCCGAAGAGGCCGACTTCCTCCATGATGTTGGACACGGCCAGAATTTCGGCGTTGAGTTTGACTTTGTCTTCCTTCAATTGCCGCAAGGTCTCGGCGACCGCGAATGTTCCGATCCGGTTGTCAAAAGCCCGCGCCACGGCCAGATCATTGCGCAAAAGCTCGAATGGATCGTTCAACGTGATCATGTCCCCGACGCGAATCAACCGCTCCGCCTCCTTGCGGCTGCTCACGCCGATGTCGATGAATAAATCCTCCATTTTGGGAGGTTTGGGGTCCTTCTCGCTTTTCATCAGGTGCGGCGCGACGTTGCCGACGACGCCTTTGACCGGGCCGCCCCTGGCATGAATGGAGACGCGTTGGGCCTTGGTGATGGCGGGATCGATGCCGCCCACTTTCCGCACATAAATGAAGCCCTGCTCATTGATATAATTGACGGACATGGAAATTTCATCGGCGTGCGCCGCGAGCATCAAACGGGGCGAGCCGCCTTTGTTGAGCACGGCGACGGTGTTGCCGTAGGCATCGCTGAAGGTTTCATCGGAAAAAGGTTTGACATAATCGAGCCAAACCCGCTGGCCGCGCGCCTCATGGCCCGAAGGGCTTGGGGTGTTGACCAGCCGTTCCAAAAACTGAAGTGATTCATCACGCATGGCGGCATGTTAACGGTTGCGAAGGGCTGCTGGCAACGGCGAATGACGAAGTTCCGACAACAAATGCTCCAAGTTATTCCCCGCCGTTTGTCATGTTTATCATCTTTGGAATCGAAATGCTGTAGTTCGTCAGCTCGACTTCGCCCCAGTCCACGGACGAATCGTCATCCTTGTCTTTGGCTTCCGGCACAATGAGTTCCTTTGGCGAGGTGAACATGGTGTAGGTCATTGTGTACCAGGCGCCATGCTCCGCCGGCATATAGGGTTGAAAGCTGGCCTCATATTTGCCGGGCGGCACGTCCTCGGCGTGGAACGAACCGTCCGCCAGCAGGGTCGCGGGAAAGCTCCGGGGGTTTTTCGCGGCCGCCTGGGCTTCTTCGGATCGATAAAACGCCTGCCGTTCCTCGTCGGTCTTTAACTGACTGATTTTCTGCATGAGTTTGGAAACCGGCGTGCTGATCGTGAAGCTTCCATTTTTTAAATCGGGCGCCGCGCTTTGGCCGAATTCTATTTTGCCGATGACGTTGCGGCCCGTTCCGCCAATGTTGGTTGCAGTGGTTTCTCCGGGCTTCACCTCCACGGTCGCAAGCGGGCTGTGCGTCCACGAACCCTCGCCGACGGCCACGAGCCTGGCAATGGTTTGCCCGCCGGGCGGAACAAACGTGATGGCAAACCGCCCTTGATCGTCCGTCCGGGCTTGGAAGGCATTAGGATCATAAAACGGCGGCTGAAGAGTCACTCGAGTGGAATTCGTGATCGGCCATCCCGGCTGCAACGGATCTAAAACGACCTGTTGATTCGCGCCGGGATGATGTCCGAAACGCAACACGCCTTCAACCCGTCCCCATTTTTGCAGCGTGATTTGCGGCGACGCCTGCAACTGCTCAAGGGAAACTTGCGCGTAGCCTTCCTCGTTCAGCGCGACGACAGATTTTGCGCCTTTATACATCGGCAACGTGAAACTGCCGTCCGTCCCGGCGCTCACGAGCAATCCCTCTTCGCGCAGATTGCTGGAAGCGAACGCTCCTTTGCCGAGTCCAAGGTATTTTCCCTCGACCTGCAACGCGACATCGGCGTTCACCGCCGGCTTGCCGCCCGGCAAAAGAACGACGCCTTTCACTTCGACGCCGGGAATGAGTTTGGCCTGCGGCGGTTTGTGGGAATTGACTTCTTCTGTCGCCGCGCGGTTGGCGGCGGTGATATTCACTTCGAGCGTCTGGCCCGGTTTCAAATCCACCTCCTGAAGCGGCTCGCTCGACCAGGCCCGGGGGTTTCCAGGCACCGGCTTGCGCGCCCAAATCTGCAAATGGCCGGCCGGCACATGGTCAAAGTTGAAACGGCCTTTCACATCGGTTGCGGCCTGCTGCGAAAAATTGATTCGCGGGGCATTGCCGGCAAACATGAAACCCAGACTCTCGTTCGTGCCCGGTCCGGAAGCGCGCTGCAACGTGCCGGTGATTTTCCCGAACGGTTCGAGCATGATGGTCGAATTGGTTGCGAACGATTCCAGGCGGACCACGGCAAATCCATGGGGAGATGCCGCTGCCAGAGATTTCATTCCCAACACCGGCTTGAAGGCGAAATTCCCATTTCTGTCCACAGTGCGCAAGGCCGACTTGTTCCCATACCCGGCAGTCAGTTCGCCCGCCGCACTCAAATTGCCCTGGTTAAAACCTTCGCCGAGCAAAACAACGGTTGCGCCCAAAGCAGGGTTGCCATCCGGCGTGACGACAGTCCCCGCCGGGCCGGAGCCTTTCTTCAAAACGATATCCACGTTCGTCGCGTCCTGCGGCAGGAGCGCTTTGCTTTCCGGCAGATAACCTTCGGCCTCCACTTTGAGCAGCGGCTGCGCCACGCGCTTGCCGACGTAGGTCAGGTAAACGCCGTTGGTGCCGTCCACAGCGCGCGATGTATTCCAAGCGGTTCTGATTGAAATTGTCGGCCTGCCCCGGCGTGATGTGGAAATTTTGAATCGGCTCTTTCGTTTCGCCGTCCAGCACGCGCCCGGAAATGATCCAGTCGCGCGAGTGATCCGGCACGCCTTCCGCGCCGCTCAAGGAACGAATTCGCATCTCATTGTAATCCGGATCAATGTGGCCGTAATCCGGCTGCGGATCAGGACCTTTTTCCAACAGGAACACCAGGTTGGTGATGTCATGGCCGACGCTCCCGACGAGTTGAAATGGATTCAACTGGTCAACGCTCAAGTTCCGGGCCGACACATGATAACCCCCGGCGCGGATGCTCAGGGAAATCGTTTCGGAAGGCACCCCCGTCACGTCAAAATTTCCGTCCTTGTCGAGTGTGACCTGCATCGAATCCCAGGCGGCTTCGCGCGAAATGAGCAGGCGCGTTTTCGGCGGCACGGGCTGGCCATCCGACAAAACCACGCGGCCCGCCAAACGATGCGCCGGGCCGGCAACCAGGTCGCCGGCGTCAGTCGTTTCCCCGTCCTTGCCGGTGTGAATCTGGCGTGTCGCAACCGAGCCGAATTTTTCCATCGTGCTCATAATGGTGTAAATATGGAAATCCGCGTCCGGCGGAAGATTCAAAAACATGAAGTTGCCGCGCGCCCCGGTGCCGATTTCAAAATGGCCGAGGTAATTTCCCGCCGTGCGATCCAGCGCTGACACGCCGACTGAGACATCCGCCAGCGGTTTTCCATCGAGCAGCACCCGGCCGGTCAGCGCCGCGCCTTCGGTCATCACCAGTTCGTGCCGCGTTGCGCCGCTGGCGAGTCTGTTGAAATGTTTATCGGCGTACATTCGCGCCGTGACTTTGACCGACATCATTTCAAACGGTTTTTTGGCGGTGATAAGAAACTCCCCGTTCTCGTCCGTCACCGCCAGCGGATCAATTCCCGGCAGCGATCCCCAAGTGCCGCCGCCGTCCTTCGTCTCGATGCCCTGCCTCTCGACCACCGCGCCTTGAATGGGCGCGCCTTTCGGATTTACGACCCGCCCGCGGAGGCTGCACTCGGGCGCGGCGTTGGCGGAGCCAATGGGTTCCAGCTCGATTTTCACCGGCGTTCCTTTCGCCGGGTCCACCCTGGAAACATATTTTGGCTGGTACCCTTTGGCGACGGCGAGGATTTGAAATGTCAGTTGAGGGTCGAGCGCTTCAATTTTGAAACCGCCTTGCGCGTCCGTCCGGGCGCGCTTGCTGCAATCAGCGTAGCACGATGGACAAAATGTGCTGGAGCCGGTCTTGGGCGCGGCGGTCGCGATGAAAACCGTGGCCGGAACGGGCAGGGGAGCGCCGCCTTTGGCGGAAACAGTGCCGGTCAAATCCGGCCGGGCCGCTGAATTGGAGGATACCATGTCCGGTGAACTTCTGATGAGTGGTTCAGAGGGTTTGTTTGATGGCGCGTCTGTCAATGCCGCTGCCGCCACTGTGGCGATCAGAAACACAGCCGGCACGGCCCATCGGCCCGGCTTGCGGCAGTTTGCAATCATAAAAATTCGCCGGCGAAGTGATTCATCACGCATGGAGGCATGTTATCGGTTGCGAAGGGCTGCTGGCAACCGGGAATGGGCCATGGGAAATCGAACAAAAGATTGATTGCGGGTTTTTTCCAGCCATGTAGCTGGGGGACGCCGCCGCCTACGCCAGCCACGCGGCGCATTTTGGAAATCCTCCGTCCGGTTGATGAGCCAAAAAGGTCTCTCTCAACCCTTTTGCCCAGGCCCGGCAAGTCCTGTCCAAAACGCCGGCGCACTTGACAAAAGAGGTCCGATTTGGGTAGTATGGAAGCTCGAATATGAGCATCGGCAAAGGTAATTTGTCGGCGACTGTTTTTTCGCTCATGCGAGGCTGTCAACCATTCTCCGCCGGGCGATGGCTGTTTTCGATTTCCGTTCGGCGCCTGCTTGGACTTGGCGGCATTGTCTCTCTTCTATGGCTGGGTGCGGTCGTCGCGCAGGCCGGCGTAATGGTGACGCCCCTTCACTCGTTTGGCTCTCAGCTTCCCAACGGCGTCTATCCGTACGCTCCTTTGGTTCAAGGCAGCGACGGCAATTTCTATGGCACAGCCAATGGCGGGGGCAGCTACGGCGTTGGCACGGTCTTTCAGATGACGCCAGCCGGAGTCTTGACAGTTCTTTATTCATTCACGAGTGGAAACGACGGGGCTTCTCCGCGCGGGGCATTGGTGCAAGGCGCCAACGGCAATTTTTATGGCACGGCCGAGCAAGGCGGCGCCAACGGCGACGGCACTATTTTTGAAATCACACCAGCGGGCGTCCTCACGCCTCTTCATCAGTTCGCAGGCCAAAAGGATGGCGCCAATCCTTTCGCGGCTTTGGTGCAGGGAACCGATGGCAATTTCTATGGCACAACCTTCGCCGGCGGCGCTTCAGGGAATGGCACGGTATTTCAAATGACGCCGTCCGGCGCCTATACGAATCTTTATTCGTTCAAAGGGAAAACCGACGGATCTGCTCCGTACGCTCCCTTGGTGCAGGGCGTGGGTGGCGCGTTTTATGGCACCACTTACGGCGGGGGAAACACTGCGTTGAACGACGGCTACGGCTATGGCGCGATCTTTAGCATCACAACCAACGGCGTCGTGACGCCCCTTTATGCATTCACCGACGGATCCGATGGCGAGGACCCTTATTCCGCCCTGGTTCAGGGCATCGATGGGAATTTCTACGGTACTGCGATTCATGGCACGACCGGGTATGGCGCCATTTTCCAAATCACACCGGGGGGCGCATTCAGGGTGCTTTATGATTTTCCAAGCAGCATCGATGGCAGTGGGCCTACTGGCGCGCTGGTCCAGGGTGCCGACACCAACTTCTATGGCACGACTCTTGGCGGCGGTTCCAACAACGATGGCACGGTTTTTCAGATCACCCCCAACGGCGTCTGCACACCCCTGTATTCGTTTACCAACGGGAGCGATGGGGCCGCCCCGTTTGCGGGTTTGGTCCGGGGCGCCAACGGCATTTTGTATGGCACAACAATAGGATCTCAACACTACCAACCGCAGACCTCCGGCACGATCTTTCAAATCACGACGGCGGGCGTTTTCACGCCTCTTTTCAGATTTCCGGGCGGGAGCGACGGGGCTTCGCCGCGGGCGGCATTAATCACAGGCACAAACGGCAACCTCTACGGCACCACCGAATACGGCGGCACCAACGGCCAGGGCTTGGTCTTTGAGATCACGCTGGATGGAAGTCTCACACCGCTCTATTCTTTCACTGGCGAAAGCGACGGCGCCAATCCATACGCCGCCCTGGTTCAGGGCGCTGATGGCAACTTTTACGGGACCGATGGCGATGACGACGGAATCCTGGCGCAAAGCGGCACCGCCGCTTATGGCACAGTTTTCAAGATGACACCAGCCGGCGTTGTCACCGTTCTCCACGCGTTCACAAATGGAATCGATGGCGCTTCTCCGCGCACGAGTTTGATCCAGGGTGCGGACGGGAATTTCTACGGTACAACCGGGACGGGCGGCCTCAATGGCATAGGCACGATTTTTAGAATCACCCCGGCCGGCGTCCTGACGAACCTGCATTCCTTCTCCCACGGAAGCGACGGCTATTATCCCTTGGCGCCTTTGATCCAAGGCGCCGACACCAACTTCTATGGCACAACCTCGGCCGGCGCCATCGGCTATGGCACGGTCTTCAAGATCACGCCAAAAGGGGTTTTCACAGTTGTGCATACGTTCAGCGGAACCGGTGAGGGCAGCCCATACGCGGGTTTGGTTCAGGCCACGGATGGCAATTTCTATGGCACCACCGCTTTCGCAACGGGCTGCTATGGCATGGTCTTTAGGATCACGCCGCCGAACACCTTCAGTATCCTTTATTCGTTCACGAACGGCAGCGACGGGGCAAATCCAACCGCGGCTTTGATTCAGGGCGCCGATGGCAACCTTTATGGCACCACCTCCGGCGAAAGTACTTCCGGCTATGGCACGATCTTTAAAATCACGCTGGCGGGGATTTTTACGCCTCTTTATTCGTTCACCAACGGCAGCGACGGGGCCTATCCGTACGCCGCCTTGGTTCAAGGCCCCGACGGCAATTTCTACGGCGCCACGGAAAGCGGCGGTCAGAACGGTTCGGGAACTGTTTTCCAGCTCATCATCACGCCGCCCTCTCCCCCGATATTCTTATCGACAACGCAAACCGCCGGCACGTTAAACTTCACATGGAGCACTGAAGCGGGCGCAAATTATCGAGTCCAATACTGCACTTGTTTGAGCCAGGCGAACTGGATCTGTTTGGGCAATTCCATCACGGCAACCACCTGCACCCTCAGCGCCTGCGACGTCGCCCCTGCCGATGCGCAACGCTTCTATCGGGTTGTCCTGCTGCCGTAGAGCCGCCGAACCGCCCCCCTTTTCAGCATCACTCGATTCCTGCGGCTCAAATACAAAATGCAGGCCGGCATTGGTGGTTTTGCGTCCCAGGCGTCCGTGTGCCGATGGATAATAGATTATGATAATTAGTTAACCTGATGCCTGTCTAAATTAATATATCTAATACATTATGGTTTTTTGCGCCGGGTTTTGCCAGTTTTGTTGGCAAGTGTTTGTGTTCAAGGAACTTGCGCAAAATCTTCAGCATTTGACATACTTATGGTGAAGGGGTAGTCTTACAACTGCAAGGCTTCCGCCAGAGCGATTCGAGAACGCAAAGCATGGGTGTCTCCCCCTCCGGCGCGGACAAGCTGAACATACGAACATGAGTGAATCAATTGTGACCCCCGCTTCCAACGGCAGCGCGGCGAAGGTGTCGAAGATTTCCGAGGCCGTCATTCGTTTTGCGGGCAATTCCCAGGACGGCATCCAGGCCATCGGCGGTTTCCTCGCCCGGTTGGCGGGCCGCAGCGAACAGGAGGTGATGACCTTCATGACCATCCCGTCCACCATTTCGGGCGGCCCTTCCATTTTCCAGGTGCGCATCGGTTCGGGAGAAGTGTTGAGCGCGGGAGATGAAGCGGACATGCTGATGGCGTTTTACCAGCATTCGTACGAGGAGCATATCGCCTCGCTGCGCAAAGGGGGCATCGTCATTTATGACTCCGATCATGTGCAGCCGAATCCCGAATGGGAAAAGGATTACCGGCATGTGGCCGTGCCCATTTCCAGCCGGACGGTCGAGGCCATCGGCGGGACCGCAAAAGACAAGGGCAAAAACATTTTTGCGCTCGGCTTGGTGGCGAACATTTTCGATCTGAATGTTCCCAAGCTGGAGCGATTGATCGCCGAGCGGTTCGGAGGCAAGGATGCCGGCATTCTGAAGAACGCCATGATGGGTTTTCATGCCGGCTACGGGTATTCGCCGGGTCAAATCCTGGAAACGTTCCAATTTGTTGACTCCCGGAAAAAGGCGGGCCAGCAAGTGGTCATGACCGGCAACGAAGCGCTGGCTTACGGGCTGATCGCCGCAGGGGTGCGGTTCGGCGCGGCCTACCCCATCACCCCCTGGTCGGAAATCATGGAATTGCTGCGGCGCGAGCTGCCAAAATACGGCGGGACCTTCGTACAGTGCGAAGATGAAATTGCCTCGATCTCCATGGCCATTGGCGCGGGTTGGGCCGGGCGCGTCGCGGTCACCGGTTCCAGCGGTCCGGGCATCTCGCTCAAAACCGAGGCGCTCGGCTGGGCGGTGATGGCTGAAGTGCCGGTGATTGTTGTTGACGTGCAGCGGGGCGGCCCTTCCACCGGCATGCCGACCAGCGTCGAACAGTCGGACCTGAATATAGCCTGCTTTGGCGGGCACGGCGACGCGCCGCGGGTGGTGCTGGCGACAACCGGCGTGGAAGATTGCTTCCACACCGCCATCGAGGCTGTCAACATCGCGCGCCGCTACAATGTGCCCGTCATCATTCTGAGCGATCAATCGATTGCCACGCGCATTGAAGCTTTTGAAGAACCGAACCTGGAGAAATTATGCCAGGACATTTCGCCCGACCTTGCGCCCATCGCGGATCATACCCCGTATGCGCTGGACGGCGCGATCCAGCCCCGGGTGGCTCCCGGCACGCGCATTTTGAGCGGGAAATATCCCGTGGCCGGCGGCTTGGAACATGATGAGATGGGCCATCCCACCGCTTCGCCCCAAATGCACATGCAAATGACCGCCAGGCGCCGCCGCAAATTGCAAAAGCTGGCGGCCGAACTGCCCATTCCCCAGGTGTACGGCCCGCCCGAAGGCAACCTGCTTTTAGTCGGCTGGGGCTCGACGCAAGGACCCATTCGCGAAGCCGTGGACCGGGCGCGCGCGGCGGGGGACAGTGTTTCCGCCGTGCATATCCGGCATATCAACCCATTGCCGCCCGGGTTGGAGAATATTTTCGCCGGCTTCAACTCCATCGTCGTTGTCGAGATGAATGATGAGGGTCTGTACGGTTATGGCCAGCTCGGCGGCCTGTTGCGCGCCCGTTATTGCGATCCGAAGATTCACAGCCTGAGCAAAACCGACGGCCTGACCTGGCGGGTGCGGGAGATTCTCGAACGCGCCAAAACCGGCATCGCCGCCGCCGCGCGCAAACTGTGAGCGCGCGGCCAATCTGTCTTGTTGACTAAATTTTATGAGCGAATCCACCGTCCAAAACCCGCCGCCAGGCGCAACGGCCGTTGTGCCGGCGCCGCCAGGCCCGCCCGAAACCGAACGCAAGCCGCTGAGCAAAAAGGAAATCTCAGCCGATCATCCCACCTGGTGCCCGGGGTGCGGCGACTTTTCAGTTCTGGCCCTCTATTTCAAATTGATCGAGAAGCGCAAATTGTGGCACGAAAAGATCGTCACCGTGACCGGCATCGGTTGTTCCAGCCGGTTCCCCTATTTTGTCCAAGCCAACGGCGCGCATTACATTCATGGGCGCGCCCTGCCCTTTGCCAGCGGCATTTCCATGACGCGGCCCGATCTGCACGTCTTCGTCTTTGCCGGCGACGGCGATGCGTTCTCCATTGGCGGGAATCATATCAACCATACCGCGCGCAAGAACATCAAGATGACTTGCGTCATCATGGACAACTGGGTCTATGGCCTGACCAAAAAGCAGACCTCGCCGACTTCGCCGCTGGGTTTCAAAAGCAAGACGGACGTGTGGGGCGCAGTGGACCAGCCGATCAACCCCATGAAACAACTGATTGCCGCCGGGGCCTCCTTTGTCGCGCGGGCCACCCATACCAATCCCAATCATCTCCTGCAAATGATGGAAGCGGCCATGGACCACGACGGCTTCAGCGTCATTGAATGCCTGAGCGAATGCGTTGAATTCTATGAAGGCGCGTTCGACGCCTCCAATCCGCGCAAAGGCGGCAAGTTTGAACTGGTCCCCGCCGGTCACGATGTCACCGATGAACTGGCCGCCTACAAACTGGCCGATGCGCCGTTTCCCGGTTACTTCGGCATTTTTTACAAATCCGATCGTCCGACCAAGAACAAACTCGAAGCGGACATCAACGCGGAAGCGCGGCAAAAAGTGGCCGGCAAAAAGGACTGGCAAATCCTCCAAGCCACCTTCGACCGGCTGAAATAGGCGTTCGATTCCCTGTTTGAGACCGCGGCAAAAATTGGTGAAGCCCGGAATGTCATTGAGAAAATGCTGAAGGACCAAGCCAGGAAGCGATGAAAGTTTTCAATCAGCGTGTTCACCAGCTTGGAACAAGCGCCCGCCGTGTCCGCCTGGATGCCTTCGGTTGTCGCGGTGCGGTTCATTTTGTTTCGAAACCGGGCGGGACTTCCACTTCTGCAAGGCGCGATCCCGCAAAGTATCCTCCATGTCCGGGAAAGACCCACTCTGGATTCAGTGCTTTCAGCTTCACGAAGGACTTGCTGATGTCTGCCCAACTATCCGCATAGAGGTCCTGGACGCGGATCTTGCCTCTGTACGACACGAGATCTCCGACGAACGCGAGCTTCTCGTCCAGCAGCAGAATAGAGGATCCCGGAGTATGACCTGGCAGATGGATGACTCTGGCATTAATTCCGAAAGAATTCAGGTCGATCCCGTCCGCCACGAGAATATCCGGCGTGGTTTTTGGAGTCGGCCTGACGAAGTTGCGGATGGGAAATATCGCCCTCATGAGATAGCCCGATTTGCGCACTTTGGGCAGCGGCGTCTCACCTTTTTCCATGAATTCGGCGTCCGCTTGGTGAACACAGATCGGGGCGCCCGTCGCTTCCCGGATCGCTTTCGCGTTGGCGTAGTGATCAAAGTGGGCGTGGGTAATGAAAATCAGGGTCAACTTCTTGCCCGGAATGCGGCCGATTTCTTCGAGAATCTTGGGCGTGTTCCCTTGAGCTCCGGTGTCCACCAAAACCAAACACTTCCCGGATTCGATAAGATAGGCCTTGGAGTAGTAGTCGCTAATGATGTGGATCGAATACTTGCCAACGGTAAACGTCGTCGTCCTCGCTTGGAACATCGTAACCTGTTTGTGGAATGTCGCACAGCCCGTGAACAGCAATGCAACCGCCAGCAGTATCGCGAATCTTTTCATGGCTGATTCCTAACAAAGAATGCAGTTCTTGGGAACTGCAAACCGTCTCATGCAGAAACCCCGGAGAATTTCCACCTGAAAGCGAGGCCCGCTGATGTTCCACGCCTATCGGACGGAGACTGCGCGTCCAACTTAAGTAAGAATAAAAGTAAGAATGAAAACATCAGGGAAACACCCACTTTTTATTCCAAAAAGTGCGCTTTTATTGGCTTTTTCGAGTATGGAAGTGAAACAGGCGTTCACACCGGCCATCCGGCGCGGTACTGTTTCTTGATGAACTGGCTGGCTTCGGGCGCGTTCCCGGCCCGGAGATGCTCCGAATCCCATTCAATCGTTTTGCCCAGGCGCAGCGCCAGGTTGCCCAGCAAAACCATCTCCGTAAACGGGCCTGACACCTCGAAATTGGAGCACGCCGCCGGGCCGCCTTTGCAGGCGCGAATCCAATCCAGATGCGGGCTGTCTCCCGGAACACGCGGAATGATTTGCGGCGGGCGCTTGTAATCCACCATCAACGATTCCGGAAGCAGACGCGGATTTTCCCCGTAACACCCGGCCAGTATCTTTCCTTTGTCGCCGATGAGCAATGCTCCGTTGTCCGCCAGTTCCTTCGCTTCCGATTCAGGCGGCATCGGTGGTTTCAACCCGTGGTCGTGCCAAGTCAGCGTGCAAGGCGGCAACCCGCCGCGCGCGGGAAACCGAAAGCGAATGACCGATGCCAGCGGGAACATGTCCGCCGTCGCTCCCGTGGATTGGACGACATCGACCGAAGCCGGCGCCCCCAGTTTCAACGACCAATAAGCGCCGTCCATGATATGGCACGCCATGTCTCCGATCGACCCGCAACCGAAATCCAACCAGCCTTTCCAGACGTTGGGATGATACACCGCGCCGGGCCTGGCTGCACTAATGTCCTTTGGCCACTGTGCCAGGTAAGGGCGCATCGGAGCCGGGCCAACCCACAAATTCCAATTCAGCGATGCCGGCACGGAATCCGACCCGGGCGGACGCATCAATCCCTGCGTCCACCACCCCCTGCAACGGTCGGTCCAGCAATGGACTTCGCGCACTGACCCGATTGCCCCCGCCCAAATCATTTCGCAAAGCGCGCGGTTTCCCCCGCCACAATGTCCCTGGTTGCCCATTTGCGTCGCCACTTTATATTTGCGCGCCGCTTGCGCCATCTCGCGGGCTTCCCAGATCGTGTGCGTCAGCGGCTTTTCGCAATAGACATGTTTGCCCAACGTCATGGCCAGCATGGCCGCCGGCGCATGATGATGGTCCGGAATGCCCACCGTCACCGCATCCAGGTTCTTTTCCTTTTCCAACATGACCCGATAATCGGCATAACGCCGGGCGCGCGGGTATTTCCTGCCCGCCTCGGCCAGGGCATTGGAATCGACATCGCAGAGCGCCACGATATTTTCCCCCGACACCCCCTCGATGTCGTTCCCGCCTCTGCCGCCCGCGCCGATCCCGCCGATATCGAGCTTTTCATTGGGCGATTTGCATTTCACCCGCGTCAACGCCGAAGCCGGGCTGATCGCCAGGGCTCCGGCCGCCAGGGCCGATGAATAAATGAAACGCCGGCGATTGATCCGGGCGGCGCTGATTTCGGTTCGGGTGGGGGCGATGAAGGGCTGGGAGTTTGTCATAACTACTATTCAATCCTGTTCCGGCGGCGCGGTTTTTATGTATCTGGCCCAAAGATCGGCGCTGACGTAGAGTTCAAAAAACACGTTGGGGCGCAGTTCAAAATAGCCCGCCATTAAATGCATTCCATCCGGACGCTCATCAAACGCGGCGCGCAAGGCGGTGGATACAATCATGATGGGCGCGGGCGGTTGCGCGGGGATTTTGTCCCAATAACCGCTTTGTTTGAAACGGCGCAAGTACCACGGCAGCGGCCAGTAACTGTCCGGCGACATCACTTCAATGACCGTGCCATATCCCGCCGGCGAAACACGCGCCAAACCATCGACCGTCCACATCAGCCTGAAAATGTCGGGCGCGGTCTGGCTGTAGGCGAAGGGGTTTTTCGCGCTGTCGCAATACGGGACGCCTCCTTTGTCAACTGCAAAATTCCCCCGCCAGGCCTGCCCGCCAAGCTGCGCCGCGCCCGCGGCCAGCAGAACGGCCATTCCCACCTTGAGCCGCGGCCGCTGGCACGCGCGCGCCAACACCGCTGCGCCGACGCCGGCCAGCAGGATCATCCCGTGCCAAAAACCGAGCAAACACCAGGGCGTCTTGTAAGGCAGCGCGGTGTAAATCAACGTCATCCACACCGTGTAGAACGCAATGACGCGAACGAGCGACACGCTGGCCGGCCCCAGCCCCCGGCCCGCCAGGCCGGCCGCAAATCCCACCGCGGCCAGGCCCGCAATCAGCCCTTCGCTCCAGACGGGACCGCCGTTGGCGCGGTAAAACAGCAGGCGCTCGAAATAAAAATTCCACGGATGCGCGTGGGGCGACACGCCCGCCGCGCGATGCAGCCACGGGCCGTACGTTTTGACGGCGGCGGCAACGCCGGCGGGGTTTGCCAAGAATGAAGAAAAGAAAAGCATCGCGATGACCACCGCAATGCCGATGGCGGCGGCCATGGATTTAAGGCTGCAACGCGCGCCGCCATCAAAACCAGGCCCGCCGCGCCATCGCGTCCACCCGGCGGCGCAGACCGCGGCCAGGGCCATCGAGAGAACGGCAAAAACAAAAGTTTCCTTGGTGGCCCACATCAACCCCAACCCCGCCCCGGCCGGCACACACCAGCCGAAACGCCCGCTTTTGACGTGCCGCCACCACGCCATCGCGGCCAGGGCGGTGAAGAAGACCAGCAACATCTCGTGAATGTAGTACCGGCTGTAGAAGACCATCGCCGGGGAGAGCGCGGCGAAGACGGACGCCCACAACGTTTCGGCCCGCCCAAACTCCGGCGTCAACAATAGCAGCACGACGATCAGGGCGACGCCGAACCCAACCGTCACGACTCGAAAAGTGGCCTCGGTGAAGTCGTTGAAGTCGTGCGAAGCGTTGAGCCAGGCGGCGGGCAGGGTAAAATACGGGAGGGTCGGGCCGTGAAATTCCTCCGGGTCGTATGTATAGTTGTTCTCCATCCACAGGGCGCGGAATTTCATCGCATTGACCGCTTCATCGTTGTGCATCGGGCGCAGTGTCAACTGCGGCAGACGCAAGGCCAGCGCCAGGGCAATGACGGCCAGAAATCCCGGCACGAACCAGCGTTTCATGAAGCAGGCAGGCCGTACGCTTCGACCTCGATGTAAGTATTCAACGCATTATCGCTGCTCCCGTGACTGTAGCAACGGACGTATCGCGCCCGGACCCCTTTGGCGTCGATCAATTTGCCCGCGCCGGTCAGTGGATTGTCAAAATATTCCCGGTCCGTTCCGACTCCGAATCCCGCGCTGTTTTTCTGGTCGTTGTTGAACAGGGTGTGGACCCCGGTCTTGAATTCCGCGTCGTCCGAAACCTGCACAATCACGTCGCGATAGACGACGGGCGTGGAGAAGTCATGCCACAGCACAATGGCGTAGAGATTGAATTCGCCCTGCAAATCAATCTGCACCCATTGCAACCCGCGCCGCAGCGTCACCACATTTTCCTCGTAGGCGCCTTTTTTTCCATCGGTGATCTGGCGCAATTCCCCGGTGATGAGATTGGAGTCGCTCGCGCTGACCGGTTTGCCCAGGGCGGCATTGGTCACGCCCTTCGGCGCAAAAAACACCGGGCGCGCCTTCGAGCTGAGCGGTTCGGCGGTGGTATTGGTCGGCAGGTTTGGCGGCGTCCCTTTCAAGGCAGGCTGCGGCAGGACCAGCGGCAGAGGCGCAAGATCCGCCCCGGCTTTTGGCGACGCGTCATCCGCCGCGCCGCGACCGATGCCAGCCGCGCAGACCAGCGCAATCAAGAACAACAACTTCCATTTCATATCATTGGCAAAGCAACATGCTGGCAGGGCGTCCCCGCCGTTTAAAGTTTAAACTGGTTTCATCGCATCGCCGTCACGGCTGGCTCATGAAGCCTTCCGGGAACACCCGGACGACCAGCAGGTCGTCCCTACAGGGTCCAATGCGGTAGGGACGCGCTGCGGCGCGTCCGAAACGGTCGCAACAAGGGATCGTCGGGCCTTCATGAGCCATCCGTGATCGCCGCCCCCGTTGCCGCGTCAAAAAAGCGCGCCTCCCCCATGGCAAAGCATGCCGCAATGCTTTGGCCCGCCGCGGCGGGAAATGACGCCGGCGCGCGCGCCACAAAACCGCATCCGCCCTTCGACAAATAAACCAGGCTTTCCGGCCCCGTCGTTTCAACGCGCTCCAAAAAGGCTTCGACACGGCAGGCCGAATCTCCCGCTCCCGCCGGCAGGATGTGTTCGGGCCGCAGGCCCAGAATAATCGGCTGGCCCGCGCAGGCCGACAACCCCGCCCCCTGCCGGGCATCCATCGGGACGGCCCATCCGTCCCCGCCTTCGCCCCGGAACAAAAGAGCGCCGTTCCTCCGCTCCACCGACCCGGCAAAAAAATTCATCGGCGGCGCGCCGATGAATCCAGCCACGAAACGATTGGCCGGGCGCTGGTAAAGTTCCAGGGGCGCGGCGGCTTGCTGCACCGCGCCATCCCGCATCACGGCGACACGATCGGCCAGCGCCATCGCCTCCGCCTGATCGTGCGTGACGTAAATCATCGTTGCGCCCGCGCGACGGCGCACCGCCGCGATTTCCATGCGCAACTGCACGCGCATGGGCGTGTCCAAGTTCGACAACGCTTCGTCAAGTAGAAACACCTTCGGCTGCCGCACCAGGGCGCGGCCCAACGCCGCCCGCTGGCATTCGCCGCCGGAAAGTTCCCCCGGTTTGCGCTCCAGCAACCCTGTCAGATTGAGCATCACCGCCGCCTTTTGCACCCGAGCCGCGATTTCTGCCCGTGGAAATTTCCGCAGCATCAAGCCGAAGGCCATGTTATCAAAAACCGTCAAGTGCGGCAGCAGCGCGTGATATTGGAACATCATCGCCACATCCCGGTCCTTCGGCGCCACGCCTTCCAGCGACTTTCCATCCAGCCGGATGGTCCCGCGGTCCGGCGTTTCCAACCCCGCCAGCAAGCGCAACGTCGTCGTCTTGCCGCAACCCGACGGCCCGACGATGACCAGCAATTCGCCGTCCGCCACAGTCAGATTCAAGTCCCTGACCGCCGCAATCCGTTCCTGGCCGGGTCCGGCGAAATCCTTCCCCACATTTTCGAATTCAACGCGAGCCATCGCCTGATTTTCCGTTCTCCCGGCAAGTCTGTCGAGCAAAGTAATCGGACTTGCGCCCTTGGAAGTCACGGCTGGCACATGACGCCTTCCTGGGGGAACCCGGACGACCGGCAGGTCGTCCCTACCGGCTTCAATGCGGTAGGGACGCGCTGCGGCGCGTCCGAGCCGAGCGCAAAAAGGAACCGTGGGGGCTTCATGATCCATCCGCGCATAATAGCCCTCTTCCCCCGCTCTCTCTCCCGCCGGAGGGAGAGGGCCGGGGTGAGGGAAAGCAAGAGGGGAGGGTTGGCCTTGCCCGCCATCTTGTCGCCATAGCGCAGCGACGGCGGATCAGCCGTCAGCCTTTCCTTTGACCGTTAAGGGAATTGAATCCAGTCCTTGTTGTCTGATACACGTTGAACATAAACGTCCTTGCCCGGCACGGCCTCCTTGACGCCTGGGGCAAGTTTGAACGACAGTTCTTGAGCGATATTCCATGAGCCTGGATCTGCACAAAATTCTGGAAGGCAAACGCGCTCTGCGCCGCGACCTCGCCTCGCGCCCGGTGGCGGAGAAACTGCGAATGCTCGATGCCTTGCGGGAACGGGAACTCGCCATCCGCCGAGGCGCCGGCTCATCGGATTCGAACAAACTTCGCGAAGAACCCGCGCCCTACAAAAGCAAAGGCTGAATCTGCATCCATGCAAGAGGATGGGCGGAATTCAACGCAAAGACGCGAAGGCGCAACGACGCAAGGAAGATTTCACACGCGACCGGAAGATAGAGGTCCGACAGCAAAGCGCGGCAGAATGAGGAAAGGCTGATTGTTTTGCCGATAATTGCTGCTCGCCAGCGCACAACAAAACCGCAATCATATTTCCGAATTCCGGGCTTGACCCCTGCTACCCCTGCTATGTATCTATTTTCAAATGA
Source organism: uncultured Verrucomicrobiae bacterium (assembly GCA_963813995.1). GTDB lineage: Bacteria > Verrucomicrobiota > Verrucomicrobiia > Limisphaerales > Palsa-1400 > DASRLE01. The sequence continues at coordinate 233,334 of CAWFAZ010000079.1, forward strand.
AGTCGGTGCTGGAACAAATCAGCGCGAAAGAACAATGAACAATGCAAAATACTCGATTCCGAGGACTGACCCTTTCACTTTCAGACCCTTTCACGAAACCGAACAGCATACGGCTACATTTGTTTTTAAAATGCTCTAAACCGAGGAGCCGCTCCAATGGAGCTTTTGCCGGACGGCGGCGAAAAATGAGCTGTCGCCCAAATGAAGCAATCTGGCGGAGCGCCGGCTGCGCCGGATGGTAATGGCATCGTCCGCCCCCAGGGTGGCCTGGAGCTGGCCGTCGGCGGAGATGATGGTTTCCATGTGCCGGCTGAGGAGCTTCACCCGGACGGCGGAGTTTGAGTTGATGATGACCGAACGATTGGATACGGCATGGGCGCAGATGGGGGTGATGGCAAATACCCGCGCCTCCGGGCTGATGATCGGCCCGCCCGCCGATAGGGAATATGCCGTGGAACCGGTCGGTGAACTCACGATGAGGCCGTCGCCGCGATAACGGGTCAGGGGTTGATCATCGACGTGGACGTCCAGTTCGATGACGCGCGAGACGGCGCCGTGGCTGATGACGATGTCATTGAAGGCGCGCATTTGGATCGGTTTTCCCTGGCATTGGCCGGCGGCCTCGATGAGGGGACGGGACTCGATGACAAAATCGTTTCGCCAGATTTTTTGGAGCGCGGCGGGCAAATCGTTGGAGGAAACCGCGGTGAGGAATCCGAGCCGGCCGATGTTGATGCCCAGAATGGGGGTATCCGAGCCATGAATCTCGTGGACGACGTGCAACATGGTGCCATCGCCTCCAAAAACCAGCAGCAAGCCGGCCTGCCGGGCCAGGGCGGCGGGATTCAGAAAGGTGGCGCAACGCAAGCCGGCCATGCGGGCGGTTTGTTCGTCGGCCACGACGGCGCGCCCGGTGCGGGCGATGAGGGCGGCGGCCCGCAAGACCACGTCGCGGCTGGCGGCTTTGTCGAAATTGGCGATCAGGCCGATTTTCCGAAGTGTTTCAGGTTTCTTTTTCAAGCAATACCAAGAATTCCTTGTTGCCCGCCGGGCCAAGAAGCGGGGACGGGGTTTCGCCGCGCCAGTGCAGGGCGGTTTTTGCGCCGGCAAACTCCTTCAATTCACGCAAGACGCGGGCATGGATGGCCGGGTCCGTGATGACGCCCGCGCCTTTGTCGGCCTCGGCCTTGCCCGCTTCGAATTGAGGTTTCACGAGGGCGAGGATTCTACCGCAACGGCGCAGCAATGCAACGGCTGGCGGCAGAATGATTTTAAGAGAGATGAAGGAACAATCGGCCACCAGCAAGTCCGCGCCGGCAAAGGGTTGGGGAAAACTGCCCGGGGTCAATGAGCGGGCGTTGGTTTTTTCCATGACAACCACGCGGGGATCGCGCCGGAGTTTCCAGGCCAGTTGGCCGCGCCCGACATCGACGGCATAGACCAGGGCCGCGCCCTGTTGCAGGAGGCAATCGGTGAATCCGCCGGTGGAAGCGCCCAAATCAATGGCCGTGACGCCCCGGGCCTCCACCTGAAAATGGCGCAATCCATGTTCGAGCTTGTAACCGCCCCGGCTGACGTAGCGTTCGGGCGCGGCCAGGACAACTTCGTCATCGGGCCTGGCCGGCTCGCCCGGTTTTCGCGCCAGGCGGCCGCCGACGCGCACCTGGCCGGCCAGGATGGCCCGTTGGGCTTTCTCGCGGCTGGCAAAAAAGCCGCGTTGGACGAGGGCCTGATCGAGTCGCGAGCGTGGCATATTCGCACCTTGGCGGCGCTAGAGCAGTTTAAATAAAGATGCAGCCGTAGAATGTCTCGTCGGCGAGACGCCGACGAGTGCGACCGAGACGGTCGCGCTCCCTGAGACCGAACAGCATACGGCTACATTGATAATATTTAAAATGCGCTAGGCCCCTTTTTGATAAACGCGGCGTTGCACCTCGCGGAAGGTGTTCAGAAACAGATCATTCTCAGCAATGGTCTTTTGCACCACTTCCTTCAGCATCGGGAGTTCGGCGAAATTCAGGACGCAATGGACGCTTTGGGCAAAGGCCTGCAGCGTGTTCAAACTTTCGAAGGTCTGCCCGATCAAAAAAAAGGTGGCGTAACGCCGCTGGTTCATGGACATCCCTTGCACCATTCGCAGGCTCGGATTTTCCAGGAGGTTGCCCCCGGCGAAGGTTTCCTCGATGATGACCACATGGTAATTGACCTGGTTGTAGCGGGTCTCGAATTGGGGATGCGATTCGACCACATGCACCTTGTACCCCATCTCGACCAGGGCGGTTTTGGCAACGTTGAGGGCTTCCGGCGAGGTGATGGCCAGCAAGGCGGGTTCATCGTTCGGCCCGATAAAATCAAATTCTTCCATGGCTCACTTCATCTTGAAGGTTGTGGGAAAGGACGGCCCGGCCTTGGCGGGTTCCGTCTTCATTTTCAGGTCCGAGCTGGTTATGCCTTCGCCGCGCGCTTTCTTGATGGCATCAATCCCGCGTGAAACGAAGCCGCGTTTGCTCGCATAACTCAACGCGCTTTCCTCGGTGATGATGTTTTTTTCGTAGGCCTCCAGGCAAGCCTGGTCGAAGTTCCGCCAGCCGAAGGAATGGTTGGACTCGATAATTTCGTAAAAGCTCTTTCCCTCGCTTTCACCGTGGATAATGGTATCCTGGGTGCGCAGATTGGCCCCCATGATTTCGAGCAGGGCATAACGCCCGCCCCCGACGCGCGGGGCCAGCCGCTGGCTGATGATCCAGCGCAAGGTGTCGGCCAGGCGGGTGCGTACTTGTTCCTGCTCCTCGGTCTCGAACATGCCCAAGACGCGATTAATCGTCTGGCCGGCGTCAATGGTATGCAGCGTACCCAAAACCAGGTGGCCGGTTTCAGCGGCGCTCAGGCCGATCTCAACCGTTTCGCGGTCGCGCATTTCGCCCACCAGCACGACTTTGGGGGCCTGGCGCAACGCGGCGCGCAGGCCGACGGCAAAGGTGCTGAAATCACTCCCCATCTCCCGCTGGTTAAACGTCGATTTTATATGCGAATGCACGAATTCCACCGGGTCCTCCAGGGTGATAATGTGGATGGCTTTGGTGGTGTTGATGTCATGCAGGACGGCGGCCAGCGTCGTGGTCTTGCCCGAGCCGGTGGCCCCTGTGACCAGCACCAGCCCCGTCTTTTCCTGCGACACCTTGTGGAAAATATCCGGCAGTTTCAACTGGGCCAGCGTCGGAATCTCCGTGCTGAGCTTGCGCATTACGATGGAAAACTTGCCGCGCTGTGTGAAGACATTGACGCGGAAACGCAACATGTCGGCCACGCTGTAGGAGGCGTCGCAGGAACCGGTGCGGATCAAGTCTTCCGTCAGCCGCGGATTCCCGCTGATCAGATTCAAGGCAATCATTTCCGTTTGATACGGCGTCAAATGACCCAGCGGCGGATTGCACTCCACCGGGATCAGTTCGCCGTCTTGTTCCACCTGCAAGGGGCGGTCCACGGTGAAATTCAAGTCCGACACCGCCTTGCGCCGACGCATGAGGGTGTCCGTCTGCCGGTCCATTCCCAGCATCGTCGTCAGGATGTAATCAAGTTCGGCGCGGCGCATAATTCATTGGGTCGGGCATCGGTTTGGCGCGGCCGTCCTCACATTTCGTCCTCTTCGGGCGGACGGCTCAGGAACGGTCGAAATTTCCTCTTGTCCAGGCATTTGTCGTAGGCTTCCTCCGGGGAAATGCGTTTCATCTTGAGATGGTCCATGATCGAATCATCCAGCGGCATGTTGCCGTATTTCTTGCCGACCTGGATCATGCCCGGGATTTGGTGCGTCTTGCCCTCGCGCACCAGGTTGGCCACGGCGGTGTTGAAAATCAGGACCTCCAGCGCCGCCACCCGCCCCTTGCGGTCAATCCGCTTGAAAAGACCCTGGGCCACCACGCCCTTGAGGGCTTCGGACAGGGTGGCGCGAATTTTGTTTTGTTGATCGCCGGGGAAAACGTCAATGATGCGGTCCACCGTTTTCGCCGCGCTTTGCGTGTGCAGGGTGCCAAACACCAGATGCCCGGTGCTGGCCGCCGTCAGGGCCAGTTCGATGGTTTCCAAGTCGCGCAATTCGCCCACCAGAATGATGTCCGGGTCTTCGCGCAGCGCGCCGCGCAGGGCCGAGGCAAAGGACTTGGTGTGCAGCCCCACTTCGCGATGGTTGACCAGGCAGCCTTTGCTTTCATGGACGAATTCAATCGGGTCCTCGACGGTGATGATATGGTCTTTGCGGTTTTTATTGGCGTAATCCACGATGGCGGCCAGGGTGGTGGATTTGCCCGAACCGGTCGGGCCGGTGACGACAACCAGGCCCTTGTGCAACATGGCAAATTTCTTGAGCACAGCCGGCAGCGGGGCGTCGAACTTTTCGAAATCCTCGAAGGAAAGGACTTTGCTGGGAATCTGGCGGAAGACCGCGGCAATGCCGTATTTTTGCGTGAAGAAATTGGCGCGGAAGCGCGAGACGTTGGCGATCTCATACCCGAAATCGACATCGCCGGTTTCCTCGAACGTTTTGATTTTATACTCCGGGGCGATCTCGTAGAGCATGATTTTGAGTTGATCGTCCTCCAGGGGGGGATAATCCACGCGCGTCAGTTCGCCGTTGATGCGCAAGATCGGGGGATTGCCCGACGAGAGATGCAGGTCCGAGGCCTTCTGCTCGAACATAAGATTAAAAAGCGCGTCAATTCTGGCCATATAGATTAATGATGCACGACACGGCTGTTTTAGCAAATTCCCCGAAGACTGCAAGCCAATGAATTGGCAAAACGGGGGTTGTTGATCAATGGGAAGCGTCGCCTTTCAGCCGCAGAACGGTGATGGACCAAGGGGCAAACGTGTAGGTGAATGCGGGCTTGATGTTCCGCACGGTCGTGGTGACCGGAACGACGCGGACGGGGTCGTCAATTGAATTGGAGTCGCCGGGGCCGGGCGCGGAGAGGGTGATGACGGTTGCGTCCGGCGCGGGGGAGGCGAGGCCGCGCAGCGTGATCTCGACGGGCTTTGGCGTCGCTTGGGTGTTGACGATTTTCAGGTAAATCACTCCGGTTTTGGTGTCTTTGGTGACGCTGTAGTGGAGGGGGGGGTTGGCGACGGAGGTCTTGAGGATGGTGTCGCCGTGATTCTGGCTGAACATCCGGATGGCATGGCAACTGGGCGAGCCATAGACGTTGAGGGCGTCGTAGCCGATCAGGTCCGGACGCCATTGGCGCGCGCCGGGGTTGACATTGACGAAAAGCGGGGCGTAACACTGCATCACGATGAGATCGGAATGGCGTTCCATGGCGGCCATCCAGGCGGCGTCGGCGAGGGCGGCTTTCAGGGTTGGCGTGGGCGGCAATTGGCGCGAAGGCGCTTCCCAGGGCTTGATGTCTTCGTAGGCGGCCCATTCCCCGACGAAAATTTCGGGGCCGTTGCGGTCGTATTTGTCCCAATGCGCCGGGGAATCCTGATCGAAGTGAGCGGCGGAGGAATAGTAATGTTCGTCGATGACATCCGGTTTGCGGCTGCGAATCATTTGGCTCCGGTGCTCGGTTCCGATGGTGGAGATGCATTTGAGGTTCGGGTATTTCGCTTTGATGGCGTCGTAAAACTGGGCGAAACGGGCGTCGTAGCTTCCCGAAGTGTCAAACCAATCTTCGTTGCCAATCTCGACATAGCTGAGCTTGAAAGGGGCGCGATGGCCGTCTTTGGCGCGTTCAGCGCCCCACTTGGTCGAGGCGCCGCCGGTGACGTATTCGATTTCGTCGAGCGCATCCTGCACGCAAGGCTGGAGGGCGGGGCCGGCGTCGATATGGGTGTGGTTCAGGTTGTACCCGGCATAGACGGCGAGGACCGGCTCCATGTTGAGGTCTTCGCACCAGTCGAGGAATTCGAGCAGGCCGAAGCCGTCGCTGGAGCGGTAGCCCCAGCAACAGGCGTGGCCGGGACGCCGGGGGAGCGGGCCGATGGTCTTCTTCCAATCGAAACGGGTTTCGAGGGTGTCGCCTTCGACGTAATTGCCGCCGGGAAAACGGAGGAAGGATGGCTCCATGCCGGCCAGCATTTGCATGATGTCAACACGATTGCCGTTGGGCCGGTTGTGAAACGTCGGCGGGAAGAGGGAGACCAAATCGAACCACACCGTGCCAGGCTGGTTGATGGAGAGGACGAGCCTCGCTTTGGCGGTGGGCGTCACGCCGCCTGTTTTCAATGTGACGGTGTGCAACTTCCACCCGGGGCCGAGGCGCGAAACTTTGGCCTCGGCGAACGTGGTCGAGCCGTCGTCGCTTTCGATGGCAACTTTGATTGGGCCTTTGAAATCCGCGGCAGCGCGCGAGTAAAAAGAGGCGCGATATTCCGTATGCGGCTTGACCGGGATGCCCCAATAGCCGTCGTTGGCAATGCCCGCCCGACCCGATTCCGAAGCGGAGGCCGCGTCCAGGCGCAAACTGTTGGTGAGGACGTCATTGAGCGGCGCGGCGCGATCCAGAGCGATGGTTGCCGCCGCGCCCGGTCCCTGCACCACTGACCAGTGGACAGGCCTCCCGGCATCGTCCAGGAAGGCGCGGTTCCGGACCAGTTCGGCGTAAAGGCCGCCATCGTAGGAATGGTTGATTTCCTCGGTCATCAACCCGTAGTGCAGCGGGCTGACCTTCCCCATGGGTTGGTCAGCGTCCACAACAAGGGCGGTGTCTTCCGCAACGGCGGAAGCGACAGAGAGAGCCAGAAGGACCGGCAGCGTCGAGAATAATGTGTTCATGGCCATATTTGTGGGTGACTTTGGGCAAATTCCGGGCTTTTGCAAGCTCTTCTTTAAAGAACGTCCAATGACAAAGCACCGATGACCCATCAATGACGAAGCACCAATGACGAAGTTATCAAGTTTCGTCATTGGATCATTTGAGCATTCATTCGTCATTAGGATTTGGTCATTGGTCATTTTTCATTGATTGATCATTAGGATTTCGTCATTAGTCATTTAAAATGAATCGCCTGGCTTTGCAAATTCAGGAGGAGATCAGGCGCGACGGGCCGATTTCCTTTGCGCGTTTCATGGAACTGGCGCTCTACGCGCCAGGCCTGGGCTATTACGAACGGCAGCGTGAAATAGGGCGGCGCGGCGATTTCTTCACCAGCGTCAGCGTCGGCCCGTTGTTGGGCGAACTTTTAGCATTTCAATTCGCGCAATGGCTGGGCCGGGACGGTTCTTTTGACCGGCTGCAAATCGTCGAAGCGGGCGCCCATCAGGGCGCGCTGGCGGCCGACATCCTCGGTTGGATGCGGCGGCGGCGGCCGGATCTCCTGGCCCGCCTGGAATACTGCCTGGTCGAGCCTTCGCCGGCGCGCCGCGCATGGCAGGAGCAAAATCTGCGTGACTGGCTGTCCGGCGTTAAATGGGTCTCCAATATTTCTGAAGCCGGCTCGGACCGGGCCAGCCGCATCATTTTCTGCAATGAATTTCTCGATGCCATGCCCGTTCACCGCCTGACTTGGGATGCCGCCGGAAAAAAATGGGACGAATGGCGCGTGGCCTGCGAGAACGGGATTTTTGTCTGGCAACGGGCCGCGCCGCCGCCCGAGTTGACGGAGTGTTTGCCGCGGATCGGCCCGGAATTGGCCGCCGTTTTGCCGTCCGGATTTGTCCTCGAGCATTCCCCGTCCGCCTTGGCCTGGTGGAAAAAGGCCGCGGCAACGCTGGCGCATGGAAAATTATTGACAATAGACTACGGCCTGACGGACCAGGAATTATTTCGCCCGGAACGAAGCGGGGGAACGTTGCGGACTTTCGCCCGTCATCATGTTGGCGGCGGCCTGCTTGACAACCCCGGCGAATGCGACATCACGGCGCACGTCAATTTTTCCGCCATCGAGGCGGCGGGCCGGGCCGCCGGGCTGGCCACCGAAGGGCTGATGGAGCAGGGCAAATTCCTGACCCAGATTTTGGCGCAAAGCCAGGCGGAGCCGGGCGGATTTGAAGCGTGGACGCCGTCGCGGACCAGGCAATTTCAGACCCTGACCCATCCGGAACATTTGGGCCGCGCCTTTCGCGTGCTGATTCAATCGGGAAAGGAAAAGTGAGCTGCAAACTAAACCCAGCCATTTGATCGGATGATGGTCGCAATGATCTGCTTTCGCCGTTCTGCCGTTACGGTTCCGCGCTGGTTTTTCAAGTCCGCCTTTTTCACCATGAAAAAAAGGTCGCAACGGCAGAGCGTTGGCCAGTCCAACCCGTCGCTTGCGTCCAAAATAACTTCGTGGGGTTCCGCAACGCGGGTGGCAGGCTTGGACGCGCAGATGAGCAGGCTTACTTCCGGCTTGTTGGCCACCCTGCCCGGGTGGGAGACAATCACTGCCGGATGCGGCTCGGCCCAACCCGGCGGCTGCCAATTGAAAATGTCCCACGCTTTCATTCTTCGGGAATCGGCACGGGCAGTGATGCACAGTGCGCGGAGAGCGCGTCAAATTCCGGGTTTGGAGTCTCAAAGCAGCGCCGGGATTCCTCTGCCGTGAATGGTTTCAGGCTTTTGAGCGGATCGGGGGCCAACTGCTCCACCAGATTAGGCAGGCCAAGCTTGATGCTCTGCCGCATAGTGTCGGCCATGGACAATCCTGTCTTCCGGGCTGCTTTCCGCACTTCTCTGAGCAGGCCGGAAGGAACGGCCAAAGGATAAGTATTGGTCTTCATGTAGGAATCATACATGGTTGTCGGCCGGTTTTCAAGCCGTTCGTTTCATATCAGCGCGTTGGCCAGGAGGGTCAGGGCCAGGCCGGCCAGGCCGATGATGGTTTCGCAGAGCGTCCAGGTGCGCAAGGTCTGGCCGACGGTCAATCCCAGACATTCTTTGACGATCCAAAAACCGCCGTCGTTGAGGTGCGAAAGGAAAAGGGAGCCGCATCCCATGGAGATGACCACCAGTTCCACGTTTGTCCCGGGATGGGACGCCATCTCGGGCACCATCAACGCCGCCGCGGTGGTGATGGCGACTGTCGCCGAGCCGGTGGCAACACGGATGAAGGCCGATACCAGCCAGGCATATACCAACGGCGGCAAATGCATGGCCTGGGCTAATGAGCCTATCGCCGCCGCCGATCCGCTCACCTGCAGGACGCGCGCGAACCCGCCGCCGCCGCCCACGATCAATACCGCCATGCCAATCGACGCGACTGATTCCTCGGCGAATTTCGACAGTTGCACGCGGCTGAATCCGCATTTTGTTCCGAGCGACCAGAGCGCAAACAGCACCGAGATGAGCAAGGCGATCGCAGGGCTGCCAATGAAGCAGGCGATGTCCCGTCCCATCGTGCCGGGTTGAAAGACCAATCCTGCAATGGTCCCCATCAACATCAGGAGCACCGGCAGCAGCATGGAAAACAGCGTCAGACCGAAGTCCGGCCAGCGCCGGCCCGGCTCCAGCGGTTGGACGGCAATGACCGGCGGCGGAACATCAACATGGCGGCTGGCCCACCTGGCAAAGAGCGGCCCGGCGATGGCGGCTGTCGGCAGGCCGAGTATCAGCGCCCAGACGGCGACCATGCCGGGGTTGGCGTGCAGGGCCTGGATGGCCACGACCGGGCCGGGATGGGAGGGCATCAGGCCGTGCATGACGGAGAGACAGGCCAGCAGCGGAAGGGCCAATTGCAGGAAGGGCCGCCGCGTCTCGCGGGTGAGGGTTTGCAGAATAGGGACCAAAAGAATCAGGCCGACGGCAAACCAGGTGGTCAGACCGACGACCAGGGCCAGCGTCATGACGCACAGGCCAATCCGGCGCGGGCCGAAAACCGCGACCATCCTTTTGGCCAGGACTTCCGCGCCGCAGGATTCGGCCAGCAGTTTGCCGAGCATCACGCCCAGACATATCACCGCCGCGACGCCGCCCAGCGTTGCCCCCAGCCCATCCTGAAAGGCTTCGGCGACAGTCAACAATGGTTTGCCCGAACCCGCGCCCACGAACAGCGCGGCAACGAGCAAGGCGAGAAAGGCGTTGAGCCGGACCCGCATGACAAGCAGGACCAGCAGGCCAACGCCGGCCAGCGCCAACGCGATGAGCAACCATTGCGCCAGCGTCATATCAAGCTTTGAGAAAATAGCCGCGCTGCTTCGCGGTGATGGGCAGGTTGAGCTTTTCCATGATTTGCAGCATGTCTTCCCAGACTTTGCGCTTCTCGGTCAGGGCTTGATTGCGGAGCAAATACGAGGGATGAAAGGTCGGCATGAGCGGGATGTCGCGGAAAATTTGAAATCGTCCGCGCAGTTTTCCGATGGGTTCGGTCTTTCCAAGCAAGCCTTCAACGGCTGTGGCCCCCAGCGCGACGATGACTTTCGGCCGGATTAAATCGATTTGTTCCAGCAAATACGGGAGGCAGGTTTTCATTTCGCCGGCGGTGGGCTTGCGGTTGCCGGCGCGCTGGCCGGGGGTGTCGGGGCGGCATTTGAGGATGTTGGCGATATAAACATTCTCACGGCTGAATCCCATCGTTTTGATGATGCGCGTCAGCAGTTGCCCGGCCGCGCCGACAAATGGCTCGCCTTGCCGGTCTTCATCCGCTCCGGGCGCTTCGCCAACAAACATGAGCGCGGCGTCAATGTCGCCCACGCCAAACACGACGTTTTTCCGGCTGGCGGCCAGATGGGGACATTTTACGCAGACGGCTGCGCGGGCGCGCAGGGCGGCCATGGCGGGTTCAGTGTTTTCGGAAGCGGGGTCGGACTGGTCAGACACGTCAGACGCATCGGACTTGTCGGACGGCGGCGGAGGCTGCTGCAGTTGCCGCAAGGTCTCTCTCTCGACGGTTAAGAAACGAACGCCGCCGGCTTTGAGCGCTTGCAAATGCCGTTCGGTTGCCTCAAGAACGCGCGTGTAATAATTCATCACGCCGCCCATTGTAGAGGCCGGAGACAGGCTGGCACGGCAATCTTGTTAATTCTTGCTCACCGGCAATTCACAAGATTCTAACTCAGCCGCATCGGCATGACGACGTAGAGGAACGGGCCGTTGATTTTCAAAACGCCCGGGCTGAGTTCGTCGATCAATTCCAAAAACACTTCGTCTTCGGTCAAGGCGCCCAGAGGCTCGATCAGGTAGGCGGGGTTGAAGGCGATGGCCATTTCCTTGCCTTTATAATTGATCGCCAGGCTTTCGCGGGCTTCGCCGACTTCGGGAGAATTGGCGGTGATGGCCAAATTATTGAGGCTGACGGCCATTTTTACGGAATTGGCCTTGTCGCTGGTCATGATCTGGGCCCGGCGGACGGCGGCCAGGAGTTCTTCACGAGGCAGGGCGATGCGTTCCTTGGTTTCGCTGGGAATAACCTGCCGGTAATTGGGATAATTGCCTTCAACCAGTTTTGACAGCAGCAGGATGGAAAAACCTTTGTCGTCGTTGAGGGTCAGAGAGACATGGTTCTCGCTCAGCTTGAGTTCAACGTCGCCTTTATCGACCAGGAGTCGGTTCAATTCACTAACGGCTTTGGTGGGGATGATGAATTCGCCCTGGCTGTTTTCGGGAATATCCAATTCTTCGTCCACCAAAGCGAGACGGCGGCCGTCGGTGGCAACCATTGTCATTTTATGTTCCTTAAGGCTGATGAAAATGCCGTTGAGGACATAGCGGGATTCGTCGGTCGAAATGGCGAACGAGGTTTTGCGCAACATGCCCTTGAGCTTTTCCTGCGGAAGCGTGATTTTTTTGTCCTCTTTTAAAGTCTGGATGGGGGGAAATTCATCAGCGCTCAAGCCGTTTATTTTATAAAACGACGCCCCCGCCCGGACGTTGCAGGCGTGTTTTTCATCCACTTCCAACTCAATTTCAGGGCTGGTTAATTCGCGGACCACACTAAAAAATCTCTTGACCGGGATGGTCGTTGCCCCCTGTTTTTTAACCTTCGCCTCGACGGAGCAACTGATGGAAACATCAAGGTCGGTGGCGGTGAATTCAAGCCTGTTATTGCCGGCGCGCAACAGGACATTGGAAAGAATGGGCAGGGTTGTGCGGGTGCTGACGATGTTTTGCACCGACTGCAATCCGTGGATCAATTGATCTTTTGCTATGGTCAGATTCATGCGGCCTCTTAATAGTATGTTTCTTCAAATAAAGGAAGATTATTAATAAGGGGTGTGAATAACGGATAAAATCGTTGGTGTCAAGGCAAGGAGAACAACTTGTGACGAATTTTTAATGTGAAGAAAGTGCCGCCGGAAAACCAGGAGGGCTGAAAACCGGGACTTATTGGCAAATGGCACAAACAATTCACAGGCAACTCAATGGTGAAGCACGCGGTTAATGACATTTTTGAAAACGGTTTGGGCGGTTTGAACTTCTGCAAGGGTGGAATCGCGCCCAAGGGAAAAACGAATGAGGGAATTGGCCGAATTTTTGTCAACGCCCATCGCGCTCATGACGTGCGACGGTTCGAGCGACCCTGCTGAACACGCCGAACCGCCCGATGCGCAAATTCCTTCCATGTCCAAACCCGCCAGCAATGTGATGCTGTCACAACCAGCCACGGTAAAAGCGACGGTATTGGAGAGCCGGTTGTGCAATGAACCGCGAAAATCAACGCCGTCGAGCGATTTGACAAAATCAATGAGCCGGGTGGTCAATGGGGAAAGTTTCTCAGGTTGAAAAACGGGCGTTTTAACAAACCGTTCCATCGCCCCGGCCAAACCGATGATGCCGGCGACGTGCTCGGTGCCGGCGCGACGTTCATTTTCATGGCCGCCGCCAAAAACGACGGGATCGGGGAGAAGGGGCGATTTGATAAACAGCGCCCCAGCGCCCTTCGGACCGTGGAACTTATGAGCGCAAACGGATACCAAATCGGCGTTGAATTGATGGATGTCCTCGAACGGCTGCTTGCCAAAACTCTGCACCGCGTCGGTATGAAAAACAACGCCATGAGAACGGCAGATTTCGCCAAGATGCGGCACGGGTTGAATCGACCCGGTTTCATTGTTGGCCGACATGATGGAAACCAGCGTGGTATCAGGGCGGATCGCTTTCTTCAAATCGTCCGGAGAAACAATGCCCTCCGCATTGACCGGCAGAAACGTGACCTCGAACCCCTCCTTCCTGGCCAAATACTGGAAGCAATGCAGAACGGCATGATGCTCGATGGTGGAAGTGATCAAGTGGCGGCCCTTTCCGCGCAACAATCTGGCGGCGCCAAAAACGGCGAGGTTATTGCTTTCCGTGCCGCCGCTCGTAAAAACGACTTCGCCCGGTTTGGCGCGCCAGACCGCGGCGACACGATCGCGGGCGTCATCGAGCAGGGCGCGGGCCTGGCGTCCGACGTGATGGACACTGGAAGGATTGCCAAAAACTTCGCCCAAAAACGGCAACATGGCCTCGCGCACCGCGGGGTCGAGAGGCGTCGTCGCGTTGTAATCGAAGTAGATTGTTTTCACGGATCAGCCGGAGCAAAGCTCGAAGGGCATTGTCGCATAATAGAGCGGCCTGTGCCAAGCGCGGGTTGGAGCAAACAATGGAAGGAAAATGAAAAACCCTTTTGCCGGGCTGCCTGTCTATTTTATGCCGGAGGGCGGAGAAATTCCCTTGCGTCGGGCCAAACTCAAGGCGCGTGTTCCTGGCTCATGACCTTGTTAATTGCCCATATAACGTCGTCATGTCGGTCACGTTGCCAGGCTCCACCCACAAAAGTGCGGTGACATTTTATCCAAAGTTGAGTTTCGTTTGGCCCTGAGGCCCTCAGAAAAACTTTGATGATCTCGCCTGATGCGCACTGTCCTCTTATATAATCGGCAGACTCCACTTTTGTCGCGCAGTTCAGACTCTCCAAAGCATCAACCGTGACACTCTGAACCTTGGAAATCGGCTCATGAAGGGTCATCGCCGGACTGCCTGGCATCTTTGGTTGGTTGTCCGCGGGCGCGCTCGTTGTCGAAACCGCCTCGGATGAGGCGCAGCCCGAACAGAGGAGCACGAGCATTAAAACGCCGGCCAATGATGAGATTCCGCTAATTAATGTTCCCGGAGCAAATTCCTTCTCCACTGGACGGGAGTCGGAATGAAGGATCACAACGCCCCCTCGTGTTGCAAATCACAGAGTAAATTTAAGAGCATGTCCTCCATGATTTGATCGAAGGCGAGTTCGCGCGGCACCGGTTCCATGCCGGCGGGCGCTGAATGCGCCCCGATTGTACTATGCAGCGCATGTTTATATTTCTTGGTAATGGGAGTGCCATCGGCTGGCGTGTAAACTGCGGTCATTTCATAATTATCCACCACCTCACATGCCCAATCAGATCGGAGTGCGTGATTTGTGAAAAGATGGAAAGATCAAAGCGATAGGGGAGCAGCCCGTCATCCAGTTCACTTTGAATTTGACCGAGGATTTTCTGCGTCAAATCAGCGCCCAAGAGCGCAAGATCGATATCCGAGCCCGGCTTGTAATTTCCCTTGGCGCGCGACCCGTAGAGGATGACCTTTTCCACCTCCGGGTGTTTGGAAAAAACCGCGCAAATTTGGGTGTCCGCTTTTTCTGGGAGTCCGCTGTTCATGCCGTGGGTTCTTCAGCCCGGAATTGCTCCAGCTTGGTTTGGAGGCGGGCAAATTCCGCCACATAGACATCGGTGATGGCGGCAGCGATTTGCTCCATCGTCTCTTCGTTGCAGGTATGCGTGGTTTGATTGCGGCTCTGAATCATCTGCATCCAAATCTCACCCTGCTCGATCAACCCCAGCGCGAAGGCGGCGCGCGTCGCATCGCGCGAGCCGAAGAGATTGGCTGTGCCCCGCGCCTCCAGAAAATCTTTCAAGGTGTTCCATGCCAGCTCGTGCGTGTATTCAAACCCTTGAATCAACCCCTGCTGTTCCAGTGTGGAGAGGGCGCGCTGCCGCGACAACTCCACTGCCTGCATCAATTGGGCGAAAGCTTTTTGATAGTTTTGAAAGCGTTGAATCCAGCGGATATCTTGGCTTTTCATGGGCGGTTAAATTTATCCAGCCACAGCATGGCGACAGAATAGCCCAGAGCGTGAAGCTTGGGAAACCCAAATTCAGCCTTTCCCGCTCCGCCCGGGCGCTCGTGAAAAAGTTCACAATCTGCTTGCCTGTATTTTGGTTCGGATGTTTATTGCGAGGGTCAGTGATCGCGGTTGTGCCACGACATGCAGACCAAAACTGAAATCGGCTATAATTCGAAGGTCGAAGGCGATGTAGTCCACACTCGCCTGGATTCGGCCATTAACTGGTTCCGCAAGAATTCCCTCTGGCCGATGCCGATGGGACTGGCTTGCTGCGCCATCGAACTCATGGCGGCGGGCGCCAGCCGGTTCGATATCTCCCGCTTCGGCTCGGAGGTCATGCGCTTTTCCCCAAGGCAATCGGATGTCATGATCGTGGCTGGCACGGTCACTTACAAAATGGCCACCGCCGTGCGGCGCATTTATGATCAGATGGCGGAGCCAAAATGGGTCATCGCCATGGGCGCTTGCGCTTCGACGGGCGGGATGTATCGCAGTTACTCGGTGTTGCAAGGGGTCGATAGGATTGTGCCGGTGGATGTCTATGTGTCGGGATGTCCGCCCCGGCCGGAAGCATTGCTGGATGCCCTGATTAAAATGCAGGGGAAGGTGGCCAGGGAGCCTTTCATGGCCCTGCAAAAACGGGTGGCCTGAAGCGGCCCGCGGGCCGGTTTGATATTTCCATGTCTGCGCGCGAATTTGCCCAACAATTGAAGGCGCGGTTCGGTGACTGTATCTCCGAGCCGAAGGAGTTCCGCGCCGAAATCACGGTGCAATTGTCCGAGGCCGGGCGCATCGCGGAAATCTGCCAGTTTGCCAAAAAGGAGATGGGCTTCGATTATCTGGTGGACATCAGCAGCATCGACAATTACGGCACGGACCCGCGCTGGACGGTTGTTTATCATCTTTACGGTTACGGGCATCATTGCCATCTCCGTGTGAAAACGGATGTGAGCGAGGAAGAATCCGAGCTGCCCACTGTGACCGGCGTCTGGCGCGCGGCGGACTGGCATGAACGGGAAATTTACGACATGATGGGCATTCGGTTTCGAGGGCATCCGGATTTGCGGCGGATTTTGATGTGGGAGGGGTATCCCTATTTTCCGTTGCGCAAGGATTTTCCGCTGGCGGGCAAGCCGTCGGACGTGCCGGAGGTGGCCTTTACCCGTCCGGCCCCGGAGGAGGGCGGGCCTTTCGTGACCCGTCCCGGCGGCAAGGACAGCACCGCGCGCGAGCCGCGCGCGCACGAATTGGAAGCAGAGGACGCGGCGACCGGGGCGCGCGCGGAGAAAAGATAGAGCATGGCCACGCAAGAACTACAAATTCCAGATTCAGCGACGCGGGCGGCGGCATTGCCGGCGGGCGTCGCGGAGGAATTGACCGATCTTCAGGGCGAGAAAATGGTGCTGAACATGGGGCCGTCGCATCCGGCCACGCATGGCGTGTTGCGGCTCGTCCTGGAACTGGACGGCGAAATCATCACAAAGGCCACTCCCGACATCGGCTACCTCCATCGCGGCGATGAAAAAATCGCCGAGAACATGACTTACACCCAGTTCATTCCCTACACGGACCGGCTGGATTATCTGGCGCCCCTGGCCAACAACGTCGCCTACGCGCTGGCCGTCGAAAAACTGATGGGGATCGACCATGAACTGCCGCCGCGTTGCCAGTATATTCGCGTGATTTGTTGTGAACTGGCCCGCATCTCCTCGCACCTGCTCGGGCTTGGCTCGATGGCCATGGATGTGGGCGCGCTGACGGTTTTTCTCCTGACCTTCACCGAACGGGAGAAGATCTACAATTTGATCGAGGCCCTGACCGGGGCGCGGTTCACCACGACCTACACGCGCATCGGCGGAGTGGCGCGCGATCTGCCGGCGGGCTGGGTGGAGCAATGCCGCACATTCCTGGGCGAAGTGGTGGTCAATATTGACGAAACGGAGAAGCTGCTGACCCGCAATAAAATTTTCGTGGACCGCAACCGCGACATCGGCGTGATCTCGCGCGAGGCGGCGATTGATTACGGGTTGAGCGGCCCGAACCTGCGCGGCAGCGGAGTGGAGTTTGACCTGCGCAAAGCGCATCCCTATTTGGTCTATGATCAATTGGAATTTGAAGTGGCCGCCGGTTCGGCGGGGGATTGCTATGATCGTTACCTGGTGCGGATCGAGGAGATGCGGCAAAGCGTCGGCCTGCTGCGCCAGTGCCTGGACAAATTGCCGGGCGGCGCCGGCAACGCGGCCAGGGAACCGGTGAACATCCCCGATGGCAAAACCGTTTTGCCCTCCAAATACAAAGTGCTTACCAGCATGGAGGAATTGATCCACCAATTCATCCTCGTCACCCAGGGGGTCAACGCGCCGCCGGGCGAAGTTTATTTTTCCGCCGAGAACCCCAAGGGCGAACTGGGTTTTTACATCCACAGCAAGGGAGGCGGGACGCCCAACCGCCTGAAAATCCGCAGCCCGTCGTTCTGCAACCTGAGCATTCTGCCTTTGTTGATGCCCGGCCACATGATCAGCGACACGGTGGCGATATTCGGCTCGCTGGATTTTGTCATGGGAGAATGCGACCGATGAGCTTCACCGTTCCAGCCGAACTCGAGAGCGAACTGAACGATCTGCTCACCCATTACCCGGAAAAGCGCAGCGCCTCGCTCATGTACCTGCACGCCATTCAGGAGCACTTCGGCTGCATATCGCCGGAGGCGATGGAGTGGACGGCCAGCCGGCTCGGCTTGCAGCCGATTAATATTTACGAATTGGTGACGTTTTATCCCATGTTCCGGCAGACGCCGGCTGGCCGGCACCAGATCAAGATTTGCCGGACGTTGAGTTGCGCGCTGGGCGGCAGCCAGGAATTGCGGGACCATATCTGCCGGAAACTCGGTTTGGACCCCTCGGAACACGGCCTGCAAACCACCAAGGACGGCAAATTTTCGGTCGAGTTTGTCGAGTGCCTGGCCAGTTGCGGGACAGCCCCGGTGGTCATGGTCAATGAAGATTTTTACGAGGGGGTTTCAACGCAGAAGGCGGATGAAATCGTCGCGAAATGCAAATAGCAATGCAAGCTGCAAACATTTTGGCTGCCCGACATGGATTTGAACCATGACAAACAGATCCAGAGTCTGTTGTGCTACCGTTACACCATCGGGCAATGATGGAGACTTGAGTTTAATGAATTTGGCCGCGGAGTCAAGTTTTGGCCGCCGGGCAAAATATAAGAATTAATCGGGACATGCCGCAGGAATACAAAATGATTTTGAAGCACGCCGATGAACCGGGCTACACGCCGGACATCGGCTGCTATCTGCGTCACGGCGGCTATGAGATGCTGAAAAAGGCGCTGGCCCTGCCCGCCAAAGACCTGCCGGATGGCAGGAAGGTTTCCGCCCAGGAGCAGATTCGCGAGGAAGTCAAGATTTCCGGGCTGCGCGGCCGGGGCGGGGCGGGGTTCTCCTGCGGGTTGAAATGGTCGTTCGTCGATCGAAAAAGCGGCAAGCCCGTTTATCTGATCTGCAACGCCGACGAATCCGAGCCGGGCACCTTCAAGGACCGGCAGATCATTTACAAGGACCCCCACCAACTGCTGGAAGGGATGATTATCTCCTGTTTCGCCAACGATGTTCATCTGGCTTACATCTATATTCGCGGGGAAATGCCGGACGGGGCCAGGCTGTTGCTGCGCGCCCTGGCCGAGGCGCGCGCCGGGAATTTCCTCGGCAAAAACATCCTGGGCCGCGGCTATGACCTGGAGGTTTACGTCCATCGCGGCGCGGGCGCTTATATCTGCGGCGAGGAAACGGGGTTGATCGAATCCCTGGAAGGCAAGCGCGCTTATCCCCGCATCAAGCCGCCTTATTTTCCGGCCGTGTTCGGCTTGTACCTGTGCCCGACCATCGTCAACAACGTTGAAACCCTCGCGGCAGTCAAACATATTATCCAACTGGGCGGGTCCGAATATGCCAGGCTGGGGACGCCCAACAACACCGGCACCCGCCTAGTCTGCGTCAGCGGGCACGTCAAAAAGCCCGGCTGTTACGAAGTGGAAGTGGGCAAGGTGACGCTCGGAGAACTGATTTTTCACGAAAACTTCGGCAGCGGACTGCGCGAGGGCAGAAAATTGCTGGCCGTCATTCCCGGCGGCTCATCGGCCAGGGTTTTCAAGGCGGGCGACAAATTCAAGTTGAAGAGGAAGGCGGCGGACGGGCAGACGGCCCCGGCGGAGGTGGACCTGCTGGATTTGCCTTACGATTTCGACACGCTGCAACAGGCCGGCAGCATGTCGGGTTCGGGCGCGATCATTGTGATGGATGATTCGACCGACATCGTCGCCGCGCTGGCGAACATTGCGGATTTTTACGCGCACGAAAGCTGCGGGCAATGCACGCCGTGCCGGGAAGGGTCCCTCTGGATGGCCAAGGCGCTGCGCCGCCTGACCCACGGACACGGGCGCAAACAGGACGCCGAATACCTGCTCAACATCGCGCAGAACATCCAGGGGCGGACGATTTGCGCGTTTGGCGAAGCCTGCGCGTGGCCGGTGTTGAGTTTCGTCAACAAGTTCCGGTCTGAATTTGAAAGCCGCGGCGCGGCGGACGAAGCCAAAAACAAAGGGGCGGGGCCGGCGCAGGAGATGAGGATTGCGGCGAGTCCGAACACTGAAGTTTAAATGCCGAAGCTTTATATTTATTTTGGTTTGGTGGTTTATTTTTATACTAATGAGCACGAGCCTATTCATGTGCATGGCGAGTTTCAAGGCCACGAAGCCAAAGCAGAAATCATTTTGCGGAATGGAAAGATTACGAAGATTGTTTTCAGCAATGTCGCGGGCATGCCGCCGCTTGAGGGGCCGAAACTCCGGGCTTTTAAGCGCCTGGTTGAGGTCAAAGCCGATGAAATTGTCCGAAGATGGATTGATTATTTTGTCAAAAAGATTCGTCACAAACCGGAAGTCATAACAAGAAAACTGAAATGAAAGCGCAAACGACCGAATATCTGGAAATAACCGAGGCCAAACATATCGGTGATTATCGAATTTCCATTCATTTTAACGATGGAACAAAACGAGTGATGGATTTCGGCCCGTTTCTCCGCCACGCTGGAAACCCTGAAATCACCGCTTACCGAAATTTAAAGAAATTCAAAAGCTTTCATCTGCACTACGGCAATCTGATGTGGGGCGATTACGAAATGATCTTCCCAATTGCCGATTTGCACCGCGGAGAAATCTGACATGGCCGACCAAATTACAATCTCAAAAACGTTGAATATCCGCGATTGCGGGTTGGAAGAAGATTGGTTGCAAGACCAAATTGAGGCTGATCCAAGCATTCTCGGTTTAGGTGATTTGGAGGTTGTCCGTCGCGAAAAAACGCAATCGAGCGGAGGCCGACTGGACTTCTTGCTTCAAGATTCTTCGGATGATTCGATGTATGAAGTTGAAGTGATGCTTGGGGAAACTGACGCGAGCCACATCGTTCGCACGATAGAATACTGGGACTTGGAGCGTCGGCGTTGGCCCAAGAGATCGCATACGGCTGTTTTGGTTGCGGAGAATATGAACCGCCGGTTCTTCAACGTTATTCAGCTTCTAAGCCTCACGATCCCTATTATCGCTATCCAGGCGAACATTGTCGAAGCCGACGGAAAGCGCATACTGAATTTCACGACGATTCTTCGAGCTTACGAAGAGCCGGAAGAAGAAAGCAGTGGCGTTGTTGGAATTTTTGATGAGCATTGGTGGCGTTCCAATAAACCGGCGAATGTTTCAAACGCTGAAGCCTTGGTTGCCGTGACGGGGTATCCGTTGGAGATGGATTTCACGAAGAGCTACGTTTCGTTGTGCGTTGACGGCAGACGTTATTTTCTTTTCCACACACGAAAGGGGGGTAATTCTCTCCTGAGCTTTTGGTCGAGCGACGCCGATGTTACCAAGATTACGGGTGTTCTTGATGAGGCCAACATTCCTTATGACACGAAGCCATCCAGCAGCGGTGGCCAGCGCATTCGCATGAATGTTGACCAAAAGATGATTCAGTCAAAACCGGACCTTTTTAAGAAACTGTCGGAAGCTGTTAGACAATCAATGGAGAAAGAGCCGAAAGCAGAATAATTTTTCAATGTCAACCCCTGCCACAACTGAATCAAAACCCACGCCGCCGGTGGAGAAAATCCGCATCAAGGTGGATGGGCGCGAGGTCGAAGTGCCCAAATTGTCGCCGGACTGGCAGGGCAAGTTGCAGCCCACGACCATGCTCCAGGCGTGCGCCGTGGCCGGCGTCGAGATTCCGCATTATTGCTATCATCCCAAGCTGCCCATCGCCGGCAATTGCCGCATGTGCCTGGTGGAATTCGGCACGCCAGCCATCGGGCCGGACAGGAAACCGCTGCTCAATCCCGACGGCACGCCCAAGATCGCGCGCTCGGTTTTGCCCTACGAACCCGGCACGCCCCGGGGCGCCATCAGTTGCGCGACGCCGATATCGCCGGGCATGGAAATTTATCCCGGTTCGCCGGCGACCAAACAAATGCGCGAGGCAGTGCTGGAGTCCTTGTTGATCAATCATCCGCTGGATTGCCCGATTTGCGATCAGGCGGGCGAATGCAAGTTGCAGGAGTATTCGGTGGATTATGGGCGGGCCGCCAGTCGCTTTGCCGAGGAGAAAGTCCACAAACCGAAGCAAGTGGATTTGGGGCCGCGCATTGTCCTGGATGATGAACGCTGTATTCTTTGCTCGCGCTGCATCCGTTTCACGCGCGACATTGCGGGCGATGACGCGCTCGGTTTTGTGCAGCGCGGCAGCCACAGCACCCTGACCCACTTTCCGGGCAAGCCTTTCGACAACAACTACACCCTGAACACCGTTGATATTTGTCCCGTCGGGGCGTTGACCTCGAAGGATTTTCGGTTCCAGATGCGGGTCTGGTTTCTCAAGCAGAGCAAAAGCCTTTGCACCAGTTGCGCCACGGGCTGCAACATCGTCATCGGCTCGCGCGAGGGCAAGGTCCTTCGCTACGAGCCGAGGGAGAACGACGCGGTGAATTCCTGCTGGATGTGCGATTACGGCCGGCTCAATTACAAATGGATCAACCGCCCGGACAGGCTGACCGAGGTTGGAGGGTCGAATCTCAAAGGGCAAAGCGGGGCGCAGGCCTGGCGGTCGGCCCTGCGTGAAATCTCGGAGATTTTGCGCGGAGCCAACGATGGGTCCGTCGCCATCATTGCCTCGGCGCGCCAGACCAATGAAGAGCTGTTCCTTTTGAAGAAACTGGTGGCCAGGTTCAACGCCCTGACCGATTCGGTCCCGCGCACCGGGGCAGCCGACAACCTGTTGCTCAGCGCCGACCGCAATCCCAACAGCGTCGGGGCCAGATTGACCGGGATTTCGCCCGCGCGGATGGGATCGAACCTGCCCAAAATCGCCGCGGAAATTGCCGTCGGGAACATCAAAACGTTGATCGTCTTTGGCGAAGACGTGACCCGGCACGGCATCGGCGAAAATCTCCTGGGGAGGTTGAGCGCCCTGATTGTCAGTGATATTTTGCCGAACAAGACGACGGAACTGGCGCATTATCTTTTGCCGGGCTGCGCCCACGCCGAGAAGTGCGGCAGCTTCGTCAACGGCAAGGGCCGCGTGCAGAGATTCATGCAGAACATCCAGCCCAGGGGAAACGCGCGGCCGGAATGGGAATTTTTGCGCGAATTGGTCCATGGCCCGGCTGGCAAGGGCGGCGCGCCCAGTATTGAAGGAGTGTTCAATCAAATGGCGCGCGAGTTGCCGGCCTTCAACAGGCTGACGTGGGCGGAAGAGGGCGACCACAGCCTCGTCTCCTTCTTTGCAAAACGCGCCTTCGACGGGCTGACGTGGGCGGGGCTGGGGGACTTGGGAATCACCGTGCCGATCTAAATTTTCCAGGATGAAACAATGAATTGGTTCAACAGTTTGAGCTTGGAGACGCAGTTTGTCATATTCAGCGTCGTGAAAATCATCGGCGTGTTCGCGGTGGTCATGGCGGCGGTGGCGTATTCCGTCCTGGCCGAGCGCAAGATTGCGGCGGCAATCCAGGACCGCATCGGCCCCAACCGGGTGGGGTGGGCCGGCCTCTTGCAGCCGGTGGCCGATGGAGTGAAGGCCTTTCTCAAGGAAGATTTTACGCCGGGGCATGTCCGTAAAATCTATTTTTGGCTGGCGCCGATGATTGTCATGATTCCAGCCCTGTTGGTTCTGGCGGTCATTCCCTTCGGCTCCAGGCTGGGCGGGCAGAAAATGGTCATAGCCGATTTAAACGTGGGCATCCTTTACACTTTTGGCATCATTTCGTTGGGGGTTTATGGCATCGTGCTGGCCGGGTATGCCTCCAATTCGAAATATCCGTTTCTCGGCGGCATCCGTTCCAGCGCGCAAATGATTTCCTATGAAATTGCCATGGGCATGTCCGTCATTCCCGTTTTCCTCATCGTGGGCGACTTGAACCTGGGCTGGGTCATCGAGCATCAAGCCACGCACGGCTGGCTCATCCTCTACGCGCCGCTGTCCTTCATTATTTTTATGATCTCATCCTTTGCCGAAACCAACCGGCTGCCTTTTGATCTGCCGGAATCGGAGCAGGAATTGGTCGCCGGCTATAATACCGAGTACAGCTCGATGAAGTTCGCGCTTTTTTTCATGGGCGAATACGCCAATATGATTGCGGCCTCGGCCATGATGGTCACATTGTTCCTGGGCGGATGGACGCTGCCCTTCGCGGGATTGGACAACCCGAACCCGGCGTCGAAGATCATCGGGGTGGCGCAGATCGCGATTTTTCTGGGCAAGATCATGGTCTTGATGGGACTTTTCATTTGGGTGCGCTGGATGTGGCCGCGGTTTCGCTACGATCAATTGATGGATTTGGGCTGGCGGCGGTTCCTGCCGCTGTCCCTGCTGAACATCGTGGCGACCGCGCTCTGGCTGTGGGCCGCGGCGAAGCATTGACGCATGAGGGTGTGAGACAAAATTCTTCGCGGGTTTTGCCATTCAGTTTGAAGCGCCGGGAAAAATCTGAAGTCCATTTTTGAAATTCTCAAGAAAACCCGCCCAAAAAAAACATTGAAATATTCACGGTTTTGGTTTTTCCCTGATGTTTGACGGCTGTTTTGATTTGTTGCAACTGCCTTATCTTGTCATGTTTGCGACTTGCGCCGTTTTTTCTTGACATTATTTCTTGTTGACAATCATTTATTGTGGCATTTCTCATTTCTCATACAAGTTAAACCAACGCATCTCCTTTCGTTAAACCAAAAAATGTCATAATTCCAGGACGCCTTTACAGGCAAACAGGTGGGACATGCAGGACGGCAGGCGACGGCGGATCACAAGCCTTTCATCCGATGCCTTCGAGACGGTCGGCATAGACGTTCACGAGTTTGTGGGATTTGAGCAGCGTTTCGATCTGAGGCCAGACACGGGCGAGCAAGGCGTGAAATTCATTTCTGCGGAGATTGCCGAACCGTAGATGCACCACCCGCGGCGGCGGTGAATTCGTGATTATCCGGTCCGAAAAATCCGCATCCTTGCTGACGATGACCAAATCATGCTTCCGGGCAAATTCCCAAATCTGCGAGTCGGACGGATTCCGGCCAATTTTGGAGGCGGGGACAATGGGAAGCCCCGGCGAAAACCATAGCCGGATGGGCAAGTTTTCATCGAAGAGAAAACCCTTCATGCCGCTGGCAACACGGAGAAATGGTTGCCCATGAGGCGCGAAGCGTAATTCAAGCACGCTTGCACGTCGGCGCGGGTGAGTTTTGGATACTCCTCCAGCACGTCCTCGACGGAATCACCGGCTGCGAGGAATTCCAAGATCGTCTGCACCGTAATGCGCGTGCCGCGAACCACCGGTCGCCCGTTGCAAACATCCGGTTTGATTGAAATCCGTTCGTTCATTGGGTGAACCATACTTCTCCAGCGCCAAAACCGCAAGCGCGAGACGCGGTTTAATGAATCTGTTTCATCTGCCCGCCTTTTGGCCATAAAGTTCACTGTGCGTTCCGTCTTCCCAGGCGTTGGTGGCAGATTTGCCGCGCCGACTTGTCCATATAGCGCTTCGGCGACGGTGGAAGCGACCGCGAAGGCGGATTTGTTGGTGGACAGCGCGGACGAGGCGGTCAAAAGATAAAGTGGCGCTGGCGCGCTGGTTGCGGCAAGAAATGACCATGAATGTCGAACGACAATTAAAAATCACCACTGACGACAATTAAAATTCACCAGTGAGCCGGTAATGATCAGGCGGCGGTTGGGATGGCCGGAGGCCATCCCCAAACCGCCGCAAATGATCACAAACAAACAATACCGAAAGCTCATGAGTGAATATCAGAAGGAAGCGAACATTGTCGTCAGCGCGATGAAAGCGGATGTGCATCCGCAGACCGCGCGAAAATACATCCAGGCGGCCCAACCGCCGGAGCAATTACAACAGAAGCATGGCTGGCGCACCCGGCCTGATCCGCTGGCGGCCATTTGGGAACCCGCCCGGCAAATGCTCTCCCAAGCGCCCGAACTGGAAGCCAAAGAGTTGTTCGAGTATCTGCGGGGCATCTATTCTGACCAAGCCGCCGGCTCGGCGTTGCGCTCGTTTCAAAGGCGGGTGCTGCAATGGCGTTTGCAGCATGGCCGGGACAAGGAGGTGTTTTTCGAGCAGGCACATGTGCCCGGAAGGGTGATGCAGGTGGATTGGACCGACGCCAACGAGTTGGCGGTGACGGTGCGGGGGGTGCCGTTGGAGCATTTGTTATGTCATGCGGTGCTGCCTTATTCCAATTGGTCGTGGGCCACGCGCTGTCAATCCGAGTCGCTGTTGAGTTTGCGCCACGGTTTGCAGGAGGCGCTGCATCAATTGGGCCGGGTGCCCGAGCGGCTGCAAATGGACAACAGCAGCGCCGCCACCCATCGCATCGGCACCGGCGGACGGGAGTTCAACCGGGATTTTCTGGCGCTGACGGAGCACTACGGGCTGAAGCCCCAGACCATTGGCATCCGCAAGCCGCACGAAAACGGCGATGTGGAATCGCGCAACGGCCATCTGAAACGGCGGCTCAAGCAACATCTGCTCTTGCGGGGCCACCGGGACTTTGAGGCGGCGGAAGCGTATGACCGGTTTCTGTGGGCGGCGTTGCGCCAGGGCAATCAGAAATGTTCGGTCAAACTAAAGGAGGAGTGGGAGACGCTGCGTCCGCTGCCTCCCACTCGTTTGAGCGAGTATGACGAACTGCGCTGCCCGGTCAGCCAGCACAGCACCATTCGGGTCAAGAAGGTGACCTATTCGGTGCCGGCGCGGCTGATCGGCCAGGAGGTCAAAGTCGAGGTTTACGAAGGGCATTTGAAAATCTTTCATGGGCGGGAACGGCTGCTGGAGTTGGCGCGGGCCACCGGGGATCGCGGCGTCAAGATCGACTATCGGCATTTGATCGGGCATCTGCTGCGCAAGCCCGGTGCCTTCACCCATTACGTGCATCGGGAGGAGTTTTTTCCCGATTCGTCATTCCGTTTGGCGTATGACCGTCTGGTCCACGATCACGGTTTGCGGGCCGGTCAAATCGAATATCTGCACCTGCTCAAACTGGCGTCCGAGTTGGGCGAGTCGGCTGTTAGCGCCCTGGTCGGCGAGTGGGCTGGGCCGAGCCGACCGGGCCGATGGCGCGCGGCGGATTTGCGGCGATACTTGAACTTGGACGCCGGCGTCCGCTGGCCGGAGATGACGCTGGAGCCGGAACTGAGCAGCTACGACGCGTTGCTGGAAAGGCCGGTGTCCCATGAATAACGACGCGCTGGCCTTGCTCTTAAAATCCTTTCGCCTGGGCACGATGGCGGCGATCTACGAAGGCACCCTGCAACAAGCCGAGCAACAAAACTGGGGCTATCGAAAGTTCCTGCTGCACCTGTGCGAGAGCGAAGCCCAGGACCGGCGGCAACGCAAACTGGAGCGGCTGCTCAAGCAATCGGGCCTGCCGCAAGGCAAAGACCTGGGCAGCCTGGAGGAAACCAAACTGCCCGCCAAAGTGCGCCGGATGCTGCCCAGCTTGCTGGACGGCGGCTTTGTCCAGCGAGCCGAGAACGTCATCGCCATTGGCCTGCCCGGCCGCGGCAAAAGCCATTTTTTGGCCGCCTTGGGACGGGAGTTGATCCTGCGCCATCACTACGCCGTGCTCTTTGTGCCGACGTTCAAGCTGGTGCAACAATTATTGACAGCCAAGCGCGATCTGCGTCTGGAAGAGCGCTTGCGCGAACTGGACCAGTTTGACGCCATCATTCTGGACGACGTTGGCTACGTCAAACAGGAGCGTGACGAAATGGAAGTGCTGTTCACGTTCCTGGCGGAACGCTACGAACGGCGCAGCGTGATGATCAGCAGCAATCTGGTTTTTTCCAAATGGGACCAGATTTTCAAGGACCCGATGACGACGATGGCCGCCGTTGACCGGCTGGTGCATCACGCCATCCTGTTGGAGTTCCAGGGGGAGAGTTTGCGAGTGCCCAAGGAAAAAGAACAAAACAAGGGCGGCGGGTAACCCCGAAGCCCTCAGCCCCTTCGGTTCCACTGCGTCTTTGTCGCTACGCTCCAAAGACTCCGTTCCACCGAAGGGGCTGGACAAACGTTACAGAACAGTGAAACGATGAACCTTAACAACCGGCCTCAGTGGTGATTTTTAATTGTCGCTGATGGTGAAGAATAGTTGTCGTTGGAGAGGTTTACCGTGTTTCTCATGACCGGTCAGAAAAACAGGTAAAAAGATCAGATACTTTAGACCAGTCTTCACGATGACCCCCATTCACGAACTGCTAAACCGCATCCGCTGGGACCCCGCATTTGGCCGTGGGAACTTCGAGTTGGGCTACTTTGACCGCGTGGAGGACCGGGTCATCGTCGTCCCGTTTCGAGAACTGGATTTCCCCAAAGACGACCCGCAAGCGTTCCGGCTCGCAGACACGCAGGGCCGGATTCATCGCGTGCCCTTTCACCGCGTTCGGGAAGTCTATAAAGAGGGCCGGCGCATCTGGCATCGGCCGCAGGACGCACAATAAAAAGCCGTTCTGCCTCTGGTTCGTGGTTAAAACCCCTTTTCAGATGGCTATATTTATACAGCTTTTCACAAAACCAGCGAAAAGCCGCAACATGTTGCACCTCTGTAGCGGTTTGTGTTGCGGGCTAAGTCGTTGACTATCAACACTTGTTGCGGTGTTGCGGGTTTTTTGGACCTATGTATCAATCTTGCCTTTCTTACTTCTGCCTTTCCAAAATGTTCTGGGCGGATTGCCGGACTTTGTAGGCCAGTTCCGGCGGCTGGATGACTTTGGCGTTGCCCGCCCAGCCCAACACCCACCGCTCCACTTCCGCCAAACTCGATAGTTTCATGCGCAGTTCCAATCCGCCGTCCTTGAGTTCCTTGAGTTGCTGCGAGTCGTGCCATTTCTTTTCCCGAATGTAGTCAGCGACCAGTTCATTGAAGCGGATGACCACGTCGAAACTGCCCTGGCCGGATTGCACGCCGAAACTGTCGCGCAGCCGCTTTTCCAGGGAAAACTTTTGCGGCCGGTCGAATGTTTTGCCGGTGGTGTCAATGGCTTGAATGCGGGCGGGAACGAAGGTGCGAATGTCGCGGCGCAGATGGCACCAGGCAAAAAGAAACCATTCGCCGTTGATGTTGGCGAGATGATAGGGATCGACCAGCCGCAATTCGGTGTCGCGGCGGCCGGGCTTGCGATAGGTCAATTGCAATTGTCTGCGATGCGCGGTGGCCTTGGCCAAAATGTCGAAAATTTCGAGGTTCAGGATCGGCTCGGCGCTGGTGCGAAAGGAAATGGTCCGTTCCCAATCGGCCAGGTTCAGCGAAACGGTGTCAGGCAGCGCGGCGGCCATTTTGCGGAAGGCGCTGAGCAGGGGCTTTTCAAAGGTCGTGCCGCGATATTGTTGCAGGGCTTTTTCCGCGACCAGGAGCGCGAACAATTCGCCCTCGCTGATTTGCAGCGTGGGGAAATTGCCCACTTCCTCGGTATAGTAATAACCCTTGTGAAGGTTGTCGTATTGCAGCGGCAATTCCAGCCGGTCGCGCATGAATTCGAGATCGCGATGGATGGATTTGGAACTGACCTCCAATTCGCGGGCCAGGGAGACGGCGTTGGGGTGGCGGCCGGATTGAATGGCCTGGTGAATGCGGAGCATCCGTTCCAGCGGCGGGCGGGAATGCAGCAATTTCTCCGGTTTCGATTTCAACTTGAAAAAAGCAGTTTAACCACGGATGAAAGCAAAGTATGGAGTCCCGGCTTTAGCCGGTCCGGCGCCCCACCGGCTGAAGCCGGGACTCCATGCCTTTTTATCCGTACATCTGTGTCCATCCGTGGTTTGCCTTCCCTCAACTGCCGCTTAAGTGATTTTGGCCAGCAACTCGTCGTTGGTCTTGTGTTTCTTCAACGCGGCCTGCAGCGTTTCCATGGCCTCGATCGGGTTGAGATCCACCATCATGCGGCGCAGCTTGCGAATGGCCTCGATGTGTTTGGGCGGAAAGAGTTTTTCCTCCTTGCGCGTGCCGCTCTTGGGAATATCCAGCGCCGGGAAAAGGCGGCGGTCCGACAGCTTGCGGTCCAGGATCAACTCCATGTTGCCCGTGCCTTTGAACTCCTGGAAAATCAATTCGTCCATTCTCGAACCGGTATCCACCAGCGCCGTGGCAATAATGGTGAGCGAACCGCCCTCTTCAATCTTGCGGGCGGAGGCGAACATTTTGCGCGGGATTTCCAGCGCGCGCGCGTCCACGCCGCCGGTCATGGTCCGGCCGCTGCCGCCATGCACGCTGTTGTAGGCGCGGGCCACGCGGGTGATGGAATCCAGCAGCACAAAAACGTCCCGTCCGCTTTCCACCATGCGGCGGCAGCGTTCAATCATAAAGCGGGAAAGGCGCACATGCGTTTCCAGGTCCTGATCGTTGGAGGAGGCGACGACTTCGGCCTTGACCGAGCGCTGGAAATCGGTGACTTCCTCCGGCCGCTCGTCAATCAAAAGGACCATGGCATAGACTTCCGGGTGATTGGTGGTGACGGCATTGGCGATCTGCTTGAGAATGGTCGTTTTGCCGGTGCGCGGCGGAGAGACGATCAATCCGCGCGTGCCTTTGCCGATGGGCGTGACCAGATCGATGATGCGGGTTTCGAGGAGGTCGGGGGACGTTTCCAGATTGATTTTTTCGATGGGATCGATCGTGGTCAGATTCTCGAAACGGACAGCCTTGGTGTAGGCCTCGAAGGGCTGCTCATTGACCTTGTCCACCGTTTTGAGCTGCGGACTGTTGCCGCGGTGGGGCGGCTGGGTCTCGCCGGCGACCAGGCAGCCTTCGCGCAAGAAATTCCGTTTGATGGTGTCGGGCGTGACAAAAATGTCGGCCGGTTTGGGATGATAATTGTTTTCCCTCGTGCGAAGGAAACCAAAACCTTTTTCCGATATTTCCAAAAAGCCGGTTCCGTAGTCGGCAGTTGTGGCGCTGGGCGCGGTGCTCATAGATTTATTAATGCAAAAGTGTCAAGGCCTTGCTTGAATTGCCTCGAAAAATCAATTTCGTGTGAACTTAGAATTTTTGGAGGACCGTTGCGCGCGCTTTCGCGTTATCCGCACCTGTCGGTCAGACCTTCAACATGCAAATCTTAGATGAAAAGCGGCGTAATGCAACTCATTTTTTGGCGTTTTTTTTGGCGCGGTTTTCAGCCCCCCACCTCGGCTCTGGCTTCGGCCGCCAGCGGAGTGCTCAAGTATCGCTCGCCGGTGGAACAGGCGATGGTCACGATCATCTTGCCCTTGTTTTCGGGACGCCGGGCCACCTGGATGGCTGCGGCCACGTTGGCGCCGGTCGAGATGCCGACCAGCAAGCCTTCCTCCTTGGCCAGGCGGCGCGCCATGGCGAAGGATTCATCGTTTGTGATCTGGATGCATTCGACGATCTGCGCATGACCCTTGCTGTCCTTGAGATGAAGATTCTTTGGGATAAACCCGGCGCCCGTCCCCTGAATTTTGTGCGGGCCGGGCTTGAGCGGCTGTCCGGCCAGGGATTGCGAAATGACCGGCGAATCTTTTGGCTCGACGGCGATGGCCTGAAAGGAGGCCTTGCGCGGCTTGATGGCTTCCACGCAACCCGTAATGGTCCCGCCCGTGCCAACGGCCGAAACGAGAATATCCACCTTCCCCTCCGTGTCCGCCCAAATTTCCTCGGCCGTTGTTTTGCGATGGATTTCGGGGTTGGCGGGATTGTCGAATTGCTGCGGTATCCAGGAATTGGGGGTTTCGCGGGCGATCTGTTCGGCGCGGGCAATGGCGCCTTTCATGCCTTCGGTGCCCGGGGTGAGGACCAATTTGGCCCCCAGCAAGGCCAGCAAAGTGCGCCGTTCCACCGACATCGTTTCCGGCATCGTCAGGATGAGTTTGTAGCCCTTGGCGGCGGCGACGAAGGCCAGGGCGATGCCCGTGTTGCCGCTGGTAGGCTCGATGATGACCGTGTTGGCATGCAGAACGCCGCTCTTCTCCGCCGCCTCGATCATGGCCATGCCGATGCGGTCCTTGACGCTGCCCAAGGGATTGAAAAACTCGCACTTGAGCAGAATGACGGCATCCAGGCCCGCGGTGACTTTGTTGAGGCGGACGAGTGGAGTCCGGCCGACGGTTTCGACAATATTGTTAAAAATATGCGCCATAATTCTTCGGTATTGGTCTTTTACAGTGCTACGACGATCCTGCGATAACATTTGGCCATATTGCGCGGCAGGGCAAGCTCTTTTTTGAAACTGTCCCGATCTTGGGTCTTCATTCAGGGCGACGCTTCGGGCTTGGGGCGGGCGGTGCTGGCGCGGACTATGATTTCGGCGGGGAGGCGCTTGGGTTCGGGATGCTCGCCGCGGCGCAGTTTTTGCATGGTGTCCATGGCGGCAACGCCCAGGCGCAGTTTCGGCTGGCGCACGGTGCTGAGCGGCACGCGAAAATGCTGGCTCATCTGGATGTTGCCAAAACCGGCAATGGACAGGTCTTCGGGGATTTTGACGCCCTGGTTGAGAAAGACGTTGGCCGCGCCCATGGCCACCAGGTCGCAGACCGCCTGGACGGCTGTCATGGCGGCGGATTCATGGATCATCTGCATCGCGGCTTTTTCCCCGTCTTCGAGGGTGGCGCCGGCGGTGAAAACAAGACGGTCCTCCGGCTCGATGGCCGCTTCGCGCAGGGCGCTGCGGTAGCCTTCCAATCGTTCCTGCGCCCAGGGAGAACCGCTGGCGCCGGAGAGGAAGGCGATTTTTTTGTGGCCCAATTCCAGCAGATGCCGAGTCATCAGGTAGCTGCCGGTCAGGTCGTCGGTTTCCACGTTGCAGAACTGGGCGCAAAACGGGGCGCGGTGGCCGAGGATGACGGTGGGGGTCTGGCGCTGCCACAGCTCCTCGTAAATGGGCGCGGTGGGCGAGAGCCGATAGACCGGGAAAATGAAAAGTCCGTCCACACGCCGCGAGAGCAGGCGGCGGATGCAGGCTTCTTCGCGTTCCGGGATGTTCAGGGAATGGGCCAGGATCAGATCGTAGCCCCACTCGTGCGCGCCTTCCTCGATGGCCGAGACGGTGCGGACAAAAATCGGATTGATGACGTTGGAGAGGACCAGGCCGAGCAGCTTGGTGGTGCGATTGCGCAAGCCCTGGGCCATGGAATCGGGCATGTAGCCCATTTGTTGGGCCAGCACCTTGACGCGGGTCTTGGTCGCAGCCGAAATATCCGTGGCGCCGCGCAGGGATTTCGACGCGGTCATGACCGAGACGCCGGCCTGCGCGGCGATGTCTTTCAAGCGCACCATGCCATTGATTTAAAGTTCCATGCGCTCCATTGCAATCTTAAATTAAACGCAAGCCAGTTTTGAATTTCTCAAGAACCCCCCCCCGAAAAAAACAGTGAATTTTTCGGCATTTTGCAGAGTCATAACCAGTTTGCAGCAAGACACTTGCACAAGTTGCAATTATTTGCAGTTGACAACGGCCGGTTTGCGGCGCTCCGACTGGCAGTTTTTCAGGACTTCAGCCTCTTGTCGTATGGCATATGGCGACCTTTCGACCAGAGCCGTAACCCGAACGCGGATACGCATACTCAGGTGCCGACGCCTCACGTCTCTCACTATACGGACTGCGCCCCGCGTTCTTTGCACAGTATTAACTAACAAAGACAAACCATGAGTTCCATCGAAAACAGCAACAACAACCTGATGCCGGTCTCCCGCTGCCAAATTATACTTGGGAAGATCCTTATCTGGTATTGACGCTATTCCGCAGTCCGGCCAGTGCCGGTCATGGTTTGCGTCCTGAAGTGCTCGACCGCCTAAATAACGACGAGAAAGCATCCTGGCAGTTTATCGCCGGGCGGGAATCTGTAACCAGTCCTCAACTGATGAAGCAGATGGGCTTTGGTGAACGCAAAGCCCAACGTATCCTGAAGAAATTACGAGTTGCCGGCTTGCTCCGCCCCATTGGTGAAGGCCAGGCAAGGCGTTACGAGTTGGTTCGCCCTTGAGCCTGTATCCCGGCAACAATCCCGACAAAGTGTCGGGATTCGGCTTCCTGCAAAAACACATGCCTGCAAAATCAGTTGGAACCTGACTGTCGCCACAGCAGAGCCGCCTTGTGCCCCGCTCAAAACGGATACGGATTTGCACCCGCGAACGGACGCGGCCGCAAAAACTGCTCGCTTCCCGCGCCGGGATTCCCAATTCTGGCGCGTGCCCAAATGGGTCAAAATGTTGCTGGGTATTCTGCTGCTGCCGGTTTGCCTGGGCACCGTCCAGGCCCTGTGGAAAGTGCTTTTCGCCTCCGCCGCAGTGGACCGGGTGTGGCTGCCCATGCTGGCGGGAGCGGCTTGTTGGGTGGTGATTTTTTTGCTCCTGCCCAAACCGATGTGGATTTATGTCTTCGGACACGAATTGACTCACGCGGTCTGGACCTGGATTTTTGGCGGCCGGGTCAAACGGTTCCAAGCCGCTTCGCACGGCGGGCAGGTCATCACGACCAGGAGCAATTTTATCATCGCGCTGGCGCCGTATTTTTTCCCGCTCTACGCGGTGCTGGTGGTGGCGGTCTTTTTCATCGGCGATCTGCTCTGGCAATGGCGTCGCGGCTACCTGACCTGGTTTCATCTGCTGCTGGGAGCGGCCTACGCCTTTCACGTCACGCTGACGTGGCAGATATTGAAGACCCGCCAGACGGACATCACCAGCCAGGGCCGTCTATTCTCGGGGGTCATCATCTTTCTTGGCAATGCGATGGTGCTGGTCATCGCCATTCCGCTCTTGACGGGGCATAGTCTGTTCCACGCATTTGGCCTGTGGTTCGACTGCAACCGCGCCATGTTGGAGCGCGTGGCAAATATGCTCTGAGAGATTAGAGCGGTTTCACGAAAACTGTAGCCGCATTGCAAGGTAGGGCCGCGCTGCTGCGCGGCCTCGGCGGCGCAGCAGCGCCGCCCTACCATTCCTCGCTCAGACGATGCCGTTTTAACAGTCGTGACGGCTACATTTTTATTTAAACTGCTCTATTTTGTCGCCAAAAGCACGGGCAATCCGGCCGGCAAGCTCACGGTGGAGGCGGTCGTGCCCGCGTCCGGGCGCGAGAGCATCCAGCGAGTTTTTGTTGACGGAAAACCGTATGCCGGGGCCATGAAAGATTCCGCGGCCCGCCGCTAGCGCTGGCCCGGCGCTGTTCGCCATCCGCAAGGGGCGCAGTTGGCTGGTTAAGCAGCAAGTCGAGTCTTGATTTGACAATAATCATAAAATCCATCCCACTGTGATGCGTTCTCGAAAGCACGGCGTAGGGCTTGCATGCTGTCGGCACCACGTATAAAATACAGCGCGACTGCAAAATCTGGAATGCTCTACGACGACATCCATGACTGGCTGGGGTGGCCAAACCGCAAGCAGGCTTTCGAGCCTTCCGGGGCGGGAGCGAAGGTCTATGCTGAGTTTGCACAGAAGAAGTTGATCGGTGCCTTGAGTCAAACACATCCAGGGCTGGAAATCAGCGTTGGAGTCATCGCGGCAGACCCCAACTCCGACAGTTCTGAGGCTCCGCTGGCACTCATATGCGAATTCCCGCGGGCAGTCAGCGAGCAAGTGCTGGATTTAACACACCAACTCGCTTGGAATTTTTCTCGAACGGCGCTGCTCATCACGCTTGAGCCACACCAACTTATTGCGTGGAGTTGCTATCAAGACCCGACTCAGCACGAGCGTCGTCGTATTTGTGAACTCCCCACGCCGAACAATTTTCAATCGACCGGCACACACCAGCAACGTGTAGTGCGTGACCTTCTTCACTGGGTTAATCTCATCACGCAGCGGGCGCAAAACACTCAGCCCGAAAAGTTTCCGGCCGATGGCCGCGCCGATGCGCTCCTGCTGAAAAACTTGCGCTATGTGCGCAGTGAACTTTTGAAAATGGGCCTTGCGCAGGAACACTGCCACGATCTTCTCGCGCGCGTCATCTTCACGCAGTTCCTCTTTCATCGGAAGGACACCGGTGGAAACGCCTTTTTCAGCAAGCAGAAGATGCAGAGGCTTCACGAGGATGGAGTTCTATCCAAAGTCCACGATGACCTCGCGTCGGTGCTCTCCCATAAGACTGACACCTACGCACTCTTCCAGTGGATGGACGAGCGCTTCAATGGCGACCTCTTTCCCGGTAAGGACGGCGAAGATGATGACGAGCGCGAAGCCGCGTGGCGGGCTGAACGGAACGCGGTTTCCAAGGAACACCTCAATCTGCTCGCCGGGCTGATTCGCGGTGACCTCGATGTGGCCGACAAGCAGCACATGCTCTGGCCGTATTACTCATTCGACACCATCCCGCTGGAATTCATCAGCAGCGTCTATGAGGAATTTCTCACCGCCGAGGAGCGTGGGAACAACAAAGCCTACTACACGCCCTCGCACCTAGTGGACTACGTGCTCGATGCTGTACTCCCATGGAACAGCGAAGACTGGAATGTACGTATCCTCGACCCCTGTTGCGGTTCGGCGATTTTTTTGGTGAAGGCATTCCAGCGCCTCATCCACCGCTGGCGGCGCGCGCACCCAAAACAAGAACCGCTAGTAACGGATCTTCGCCCCATCCTCGAAAACAATCTTGTGGGAGTGGACAAAAACCCCGAAGCCGTCCGCGTCGCCTGTTTCAGCCTCTACCTCGCGATGGCCGACGCCATCGAACCGAAGCACTACGTGACGCGCGACAATGTGAAAGTCTTCCCCCGTTTACGTGGCAGGCGGCTGATTCACCAGGATTTCTTCGATGAAGAAACCGCAGGAATCCGGGTTATAGCGGACAAAGAAAACTATGACTACGTACTGGGCAACGCACCATGGGGTGACGGCTCAATCTTTCCCGACCGCCTACGTGACGAATCAAAAGCAGACTATCGAAAACGCATCGCCAACTTGCCGCCAACGCAGGCACAGAAGTGGGCAAAGACAAACGACTGGCCCGTGGCCAACAATGATATCGGACCGCTATTTCTCGCCAAAGCCGCTGCGCTCGTAAAACCGACTGGTTTCGTTGCGATGGTGAACACTGCCTCACTCCTTTACTGGCGAGACGGACAAGCTGTGCAGCTTCGGAAAAAGCTATTCACATCCTTCACCTTTCAAGAGGTCACTAACCTGTCCGCGATGCGCCGGGAGTTGTTTACAAAGGCCATCGGCCCGGCATGCATCGTAATCTTCGGAAATGTGAAACCCGATGAGCAGAAGACATTGCATTACTATACCCCCAAACCCGCTCGATCGGTAAGGCCGCAACGGGGCAAACCGCCTGTTGCAAAAGGGTTCTCTATCGAGCCCAGCGACATCGCGATCATCTCACATTTACAAGCATCCGAAGTTCCATGGGCTTGGTCAGCACTGGCAACGGGCGGGACCCGGCATCTCGCTCTGGCTCAAAGGCTGACCACATTCCCAACGCTTGAAAAACTTGAGACGATGAAAGCAGTGAATACGCGAAAGGGAGTGATTTTAGGAGATCATAAAAAGGTACTGCCGGACGAATTCAAACAACGACGCTTCTTCGCGAACGAACAATTTCCCAAAGAGGTCTTTTTGGAAATGGATGCGTCCGAGGCTCCCTTATGGGAGAACCCGCGAATAGACGCTCGTGGTTCTGTCGATTTTGAAGCATTCGCTTTCCCTCAGCTAATTATCAAGCAGAGCTTCGCAACCAAAGTGGGTCGCTTTCGTGCCGTTACCGTAAAACCCGATGGCACGAAGGGGGGCGTGATATGCAAAGAGACATACGTTTCTGTTCACGACCTCGATGAAAAGAGTGTTAACATTCGTGCCGCGTGCGCCGCGTACAACAGTAAGTTTGCTGTTTGCTTCTTTGCATTAACGAGCGGGAGTTTTCCACTTTACATCAGCAAAATGTCTGTTGGTGAGTTACTTCAATTGCCACTTCCGCCCAATGCGCCAGACATCTCAACCTTGGATTCCTTTGAGGCAATAGATGAAGCCACGCGGAAGGCATTCTCTCTCACCACCGCCGATTGGACGCTCATTGAAGACTTCCTCGAATACACGTTGCCCGATGCACTGCGGAAAACGCCCGGCCCGGCACGATTCTCCACGCAGCGCAAGGACAAGGACGGCATTAGGGAGCCGGAGTTGACCCAATACGCCAAGACCTTCGCTCGCGTGGTCAAAGGTACCTTTGGAAAGGACAAAGCCGTTGCGTCCACTGTCTTCACCGAGCCCGATTCCCGCAAACTACCAGTTCGGATGCTTACCATCCACCTCGACGCGTCAGACCGCGAAGGTGTAAAAGTCGAGCCAATCGAAGCTGATGGCTTGCTTGACAAACTTGCTGAGTTTCACAAGGACCACCTCGCAAAGAAACCCCGTGAGGCCACTGGCATCGGTCTTGGCTTTCAGCGCGTCGCCTACTTTTTCCACCCCAGCCGCGAAAAAGGCGTGCGGGTAATGAATCTCACCATCGTCAAGCCAGACGAGCGTCGCTACTGGACGCGCTCAATGGCCATGCGCGATGCCGACCAACTCGCCGCTGCTATCCGCAAAGCAACGCCACTGCGAAAGATCAACGCATGAGCCGCCCAACAATGAGCGAACTCCGTTGGCCGATGGACGACGAGTCCCGCCGGCAAGCGGAGGATTGGGCGGTTGGTGTCAGCACCCAAGTGCTTGGCTGGACATGGAGGGCTTTTGATGCCTTGCGCGCTAATGTCCTAAACTATGTGGATATGAGCCAACCACTTGAACAGTTGGAACGCGACCTGACCTCCAAACATTTTGTCGAAATATTACGCCTCTTTTTTGCGGAGACAGACGGGTATTCATCTATTATCCCGCATCACGAGTATCCCGAAAACGAATCGCGCCCTGGTGGCAGCGGAAAGCCGCCCGCGTCAGACATCAGCTTTGTCTGGTATGAGAACCAGCGTGTTTCATGGCCGATCGAGGCAAAGGTGGTGCCGACTCCCGGTACGCTCGCGGAATACCTCGGGGACACGAAGAAGTTCGTCAACGGCATTGCCGCTCCGCTTGTCGGCGAAGGCGCCCAGATCGCCTATCTACTCACTGGGAAAATGGACAATTTCTTCTACAACCTAAGCACTAACCTGTTGTGTCCGCTTCAGGCGTTACCCGAGTTTTCCGACCGCGCACACCGCGTTAGTTCTCACGCCCGAACCAGCCATCCCGACCTGCAACTCCATCACATGGCAATGTACTGCTGCCAGCAGGAGGTTGCCTAGCAGCAGTTCTCTAAGCGGGATGGGAGCGCCGGTCAATGCAAAGTAATCCACAAGCAGCGGTCTTATCATGGCTCCGGGCGGTTCATCCTAAAAACGGCAGTTGAGGGAAGGCAAACCACGGACCCCGAAAGCTTTCGGGGCAGATGAACACGGATAAAAAGGCATGGAGTCCCGGCTTCAGCCGGTGGGGCGCCGGACCGGCTAAAGCCGGGACTCCATACTTTGCTTTCATCCGTGGTTAAACTGCTTTTTCCAGGTTCATGGTGGAGGGCATCGGCCTCGGCGCGTTGTGGGCGGTTTTAGCCCGACTTTCGCAAATTCGGCGATTTTAAAATTGGGTTACGAGGGAAGCCGGTAACTTTTGCCGCTCAGGTTGTCCACACATCCGGCACTTGGTCCTTGTAGATTTTGGGCGGGGGTTGCTCCGGCAACTGCCAGCCCAACTGGTGCAGCAGGATCGCTTGCGCCGGTTCCGCTTGGGTCACGCGCGGCAGGCAGATGGCTCCGCCAGCCCGCAGTTTAAACCACACTTCCAATTGCATGATGCGTCCAAACTGATCGAGCAACTGCCACGGCGTCAGGCTCGGCGCCACCGCCTTGAGTTTGTGCTTCAAACTCACCCACAGGCAATAGCCCAGGAACGCCACCATGACGTGCGCTTCGACGCGCGCTCCGACCCAATGCCAGATCGGTCGCACGGCCAGGTCGTTCTTGAGCGCCCGGAAGACGGCCTCCACTTCGGTCAACTGCACGTACATCTTCCACAAGGATTGCGGGGTGTGGTCGTTGAGGTTGGTGCGCAGCAGATAGGCTCCGTCGCGCAAGGCGGCCAGGCGCAAGGCTTCCCGATCCCATTGCCAAGTCAACCGGCTTTGCTGCCAGTGGACTTCCACATGGGGCCAACCCCGGGGCCAGCGTTCCTGCAACCGGCCCACCCGCATCAATATCTTGTCCGGGTCCTTGAGCTGGCCGCGCCGGATCGCCCGCCGCAGGCGGACCAAGTCACCCATCAACCCGCGCACCTGCCG
Organism: uncultured Verrucomicrobiae bacterium; assembly: GCA_963813995.1. Taxonomy (GTDB): domain Bacteria; phylum Verrucomicrobiota; class Verrucomicrobiia; order Limisphaerales; family Palsa-1400; genus DASRLE01. The sequence continues at coordinate 273,148 of CAWFAZ010000079.1, forward strand.
CCAACGCATCGCTTCTTCTTTCCTGGCCCGATCCGCACTGCGCGCCAGCACGAATGTCTCCGGCCCTTCGGCCAACAGTTGCACCTGGACTTCGTTGGAAATCTTCTGCCAGTCCCCACTCAAGAGCCGTTGCTCATACTCTTTGAGCCGTTGGCGCGGTGTGCCCACCACATATTGAGCGCCGCGTTCCCGCAACGTTTGCAGGTTGGCTTCACTGGCCACCCCCCGGTCAAAGACCCAAATGCGCCGGGCCTTGCCGTATTTGCTTTCGATCGTTTGCAGCGCGCTTTCCAAGGTCTTTTCATCCCGCACGTTGCCTGGCAACACTTCGTAGGAAAGCGGAAAACCTTCCGGCGTCACCACCACCGCCAACAGAATCTGCTCACAATCCGGCCGGTGATCGCGCGAATAACCCCGCCGGGCCTGGTCCACTTCCACCGCTTCGCCCTCGAAATAGGTCGAGGTCAAATCGTAGAGCAACACGTCGAAACTGGCCCCAAAGAGATCGCGCCACTTTTCCGCCAGATGCCGTTCCAAGCCCTCCTTGTGAGCGAGCATCCGATCCAGACAGCGATAAAGCCGGTCCTGCTCCGCCACGCTGGCGTCGGTGTCGAGCAACAAATCCATCGCCGTTTGCGGAAACCATTTTTCGTGGATGGACAGTTCGCTGCGCGGCGCACACAGCCGGTTGACGGCCAACAACTCCACCACTTTGGCCCACGGCACCTGCCCGCGTTCCTCTCCCAGCGCCTGCTGCCAAAAGGCCCGCAACCCCAACTCCTCCCACAGCTTGCACCCTATCCAGGCATCTCCAAAACGGCGCGGCCGCCGCAGCAACAGGCTGGACAGAATAACCTCGGCCACATCGCCGGCCTCCGGAGCTTGTCCCTCCCGATCCGTGAACAGCCGCATCTGCTGCCGTCGTCCGTCCTCGTGGATCGTTTCAATGGTTCGCTGCCAGCGATCCACCTGGGTGGTGTTCAGTTCTCCCAGATGCAACACCGTGCGTTGCGTCACCCGCGAGCGGCTCACGCGCAGACTCTCCCCCAGCGAATAGTAAATGTGCTCCTTGCCGTCTTTGCGCACCCGATGAGTTTTCAGGAACATGGCCCGATCTTCTCAGTTACCACGCCTGTCTGTCCAGAGGGTAGGTTGTCACACACGCCTTGGGTCGCCATTCCGCCCTATAACCCATTGCTACACAACACACCCGCTCATGAAAAAAGTTGAACAGGGCGGTTTTGTGCGAAAGTCGGGTTAGACTGGCGCGGGCCTTGGCGGCGGTTCCGGCCCGGTTGACACCGGCCCACCCCACGGCTGGCTCATGAAAGACCCCATGGTTGCTTTTTGCGGTCGAATCGGACGCGCAGCAGCGCGTCCCTACCGCATTGGATCCGGTAGGGACGACCTGCCGGTCGTCCGGGTGTCCCCGGAAGGCTTCATGAGCCAGCCCGTTGGCCCAACTTGACATCGGCCCACCGGCACGACAAAGGTGGTCAAAATTAGCCACAATGGTATATCAGGGGCAAAAAGGAGCTACATGTTGCCAACCGTTGCCGCTGTGTTGCCAGCCGAAAAGCTCAATAAAACCCTTGTAAAATAAGGTTTGTTGCCGTGTTGCCGATTTTCCGGACCTGTATATCAATCTTGCGTTTTTGGCTCACTCCCCCTTCACGGCAAATCCGTTGCGAGTTTTCCTATCATTCATAATTTATTCCATCAATGCCGCTGCTGATCCAGCTTCTCCTGCAATTCGTGGAGATGGAGGAGGGCAAGACGGTTGGTTGGATTGAGACGCAATGCCCTTTCCAGAGCGGCGCGCGCCTGGGGCCAGTTGTTTTCCAGCCTGTAAGCTGTGCCAAGATCAATCCAACACTCGGCATCGTTGGTTTTCTGCCGCGTGGCCAATTCCAGCAGGGGGATGGCGTTGGTCAACTGGCCGCGCAGCGCATAGGTGAGGCCCAGAGCGGCGGTGAAGCGGTGTTCATCGGGGAAAAGGCGGCGGGCCTGGGTCAATGTGCGCAGCATCGCCTTCGCATCGGCGATCCGGGGCGGAGGGTCGGCGAACACTTCGCGCGTCTCCGGGTCCAGGGTGAAAAAGGGCAGCATTTGCGGCAGATTGAAAATGGCAACGACAGCGTTTTCACGCGAACGCCAGCTTTCCGGGTGAGCCAGGCTGGTTTGGACAAACAATGTCACCTCATCATGCCAGATGCCGAGCCGTTCGCGGCTGGAGGCCGCCCAGGCCAAAATCAACAATACCGCCCCCGCGCCGGCCAGGCCGCGGCGGCGCATACGCAAACACAGCGCCCCCAGCGCCAGCAAAAAGCCCATCAACGGCAAATAAAGAAATCGTTCGGCCATGTATTGCATCATCGGCACGAGGTTGGAAACAGGCAGGAGGAAAAGGCCGAGCCAAAGGATGCCAAAAGCCGCCAGGCGGCCAGTCTCGCGCCGCCACAACCAGACGGCTGCCCCGGCAAAGGCCAACATCAGAAGCAGCCCCCCAAGAACCGCGTTGGAAAAAAAATGATGCGGCGGCGCCCCCACCATGAAATTGTAGTCAATTGTAAATGGCGGGATGCCCCACAGCAGCCGCAGATATTTTGGGAGGACCGGGAACATATCGATCAGGGTTTTTCCATAACTCCCGGAGAGCGGCGCGCACTGCGCGGATTGGCCGAGGACCAGATGGCGATAGACCACATAAACCCCCGCCACCAACAGAAACGGAACCGTCAGCACCGCGCTCCGCCGCCAGGGCAGTTTATGGAACCCGGCAAAAACGAAAAACACGATCATGGCCAGCGGCACCGCTGATTCCTTGGAGAAAACCGCCAACAGATAAAACACCAGCGCGGCCACATAGCCGCGCATTCCCCCATTCCACTTGAGCAGGGACCGCAGGGCGGCGAGCACAAACACCGCCGCCATCAGGTCATCGAGGCACTTGACCCAGCAGACCGCCTCCGAAACCACCGGGTGCGCGGCGAAGCCGAGCGCGATCCACAACGCCGTCATTCTGGCGGCGGCGGGCGGCACTGCACCGGCAAGGCGCTGGCAGAGCAACAGCGCCACCGAAAACAGCAGCATGGCGGTAAGGCCGTGCCACAGAACATTGGCCAGATGAAAAATCCACGGCTGCGGCTCCGGCTGGCCGCCGATGGCATAAAGCAGCGCGTAAAAGGCTGTCCGTATCGGGCGAAAGCTCGGCGCCACTTCGGACGACTGCGCTTTCACGGAGGTGAGAATTTCCGGGATATTCCTGAGGGAACGGATGCTGGTGTTTTGCACCACCAGCAATGAATCATCCCAGACAAAGCCGAACCCGGCCGTTGTTCCCCAAACCAGGAGCGTAAAAAGCGCGATCAGCGCGCAGCAGAACCACGTTCTGGACAGATATTTTTCCATGCGAAGCGTGATGCACTATAATAATCCCGGTTCGGGAAGTCGTGATAAAAAGCAGGATTACACTTGCGCATGGGCGGGAGTTGAGGCGAAATGCAGGGGCGTTTTATGAACCTTGGCGATATTTTAAGTTTGGAAACGATCGTGCCGGATCTGCACGCCACCAACCGTTGGGAGGCCATTGATCAATTGATCGATAATCTGGTGGCCACCCACAAAATCCAGGCCGGAAACCGCGATGCCGTCATCGCCGTGGTCAAAAAGCGCGAGTCCTCCATGAGCACCGGCATCGGCTTCGGCATCGGCATTCCCCACGCCTCGACGGACCTGATCCAGGAAGTCGTGGGCGCGCTGGGCCGATCGGCCACGGGAATCGACTTTGACGCCTTGGACAATCAGCCGGTCAATCTGGTCATGCTCTTCCTGGTGCCACAGGGACAATTTCAAAAACATCTCCATACCCTGGCCAACATCGCCAAGCTGCTTCACATCAAGGAATTTCGGCAGGAACTCGAACAAGCCCCCGATGCCGCGGCCATGTATGCCATCATCAAGAAGTATTCGGCGCCGTAAGGCGTTTTCGTGCTTCACAAAATCCTCGAACAAAAGTTGCAACAAGCCGTCGCGGCGGTCCTGCCCGGGGCCGGCTTGGACAGCGTGCGGGTGCGGCCTTGTCCTGACCCGAAGTTTGGCGATTACCAGAGCAACGCATTGATGGCGCTGGCCAGGGCGCGGAAACTGAATCCGCGCCAGTTGGCCGCCGAGGTGGCGGGCAAACTGGACATCGCCCCATGGTGCGAACCGGTGCAAGTGGCCGGAGCCGGCTTCCTGAATTTCCGGCTCAAGCCTTCCGCCGTGGCGGAGGCGTTGCAAAGCGCCGCCCGGGGCGGCCCTTTGTTCTTCCAGAAAACGGACCGGCCGCGTTGCGTTGTGATTGACTTCAGCTCTCCCAATGTGGCCAAGCCAATGCATGTCGGGCACATTCGTTCCACCATTTTGGGGGATTCGCTGGCGCGCCTTCTGCGTTTGCTGGGACACCGCGTCGTCACGGACAATCACATCGGCGATTGGGGAACGCAGTTCGGGAAATTGCTCGTCGGCTGGAAGTCGGGCCTCAACAGGGAGGCGTTGCGCGCGGATGCCATTGGCGAGATGGAACGGCTTTACCAGGGGATCAACCACGCCTGCGAGCAGGACCCAAAAGTCCTGGAAGCCGCCCGCCAGGAATTGGTCAAATTGCAGAGTGGCGACGAGGAAAACCTGCGCATCTGGCGGGAGATGATCGCCCTCTCTGAATCGCAGTTCCAACGCATCTATGCCCGGCTCGGCATCACCTTCGATTATCAGTTGGGCGAAAGTTATTACAATCCCCGCCTCCCGGAAGTGGTGCGCGAGCTGGCCGGGCGCGGCCTGGCCCGGTCGAGCGAAGGCGCCAGGGTGGTCTTCTTTGACGGCATTCCAGAGTTGAAGGACCATCCGGCCCTCGTGCAAAAAAGCGATGGCGGCTTCAACTACACCACCACGGACCTGGCCACGCTGCAATTTCGCCTGGAAGGCGGAACCTGGGGCGCGAAACCCGACGAAATCCTTTATGTGACAGGCGCTCCGCAGCAGCTTCATTTCCAACAATTGTTTGCCATCTTCCGTCTCTGGCGCCCCGATGCGGCCGTGAAACTGGCGCACGTCTGGTTCGGTTCCGTCCTGGGCGAAGACGGCAGGCCCTTTAAAACGCGCGCCGGCGACACGGTCCGGCTGGAAGATTTGCTGGATGAAGCCGAAGAACGGGCGTTGAAGGTCGTCTCCGAAAAAAATCCGGAGTTGAGCCAGGCGGAGCAACGGGACATCGCGCGGGTGGTGGGCATGGGCGCGATCAAATATGCCGATCTGTCGCAGAACCGGCAAAGCGATTACATCTTCAGTTGGGACAAAATGCTTTCGCTGCAAGGCAACACGGCGCCCTATCTGCTTTACGCCTACACGCGGGTGCGCAGCATCTTCCGAAAAGGCGGCGAGACTGTTTCCGGCGGGGCCGGGACGGAATTGGTCCTGGAAGCCGCGGAGGAAATGGCCCTGGCGCGGCATCTGCTGAATTTCGGATTGGCGCTGGAAGGGGCGGCGGAGGACTATCGCCCCAATTATTTATGCGCGTATCTTTACGAGTTGGCGGGACACTTCGCGCGATTTTATGAAAACTGTCCCGTGCTCAAAGCCGAAGGACCCTCGCGCCGCTCGCGCCTGGGCTTGTGCGATCTGACCGCGCGCGTGCTCAAGCAGGGCCTGGACGCGCTGGGCATCGAGACGACCGAGCAGATGTGATATTCTCTGCTCGCGCGAAGAAGCGGAAGATGACTAAAATAGCACATGAAGATCGCTGCGGTTGACAAGACATTGAACCGACTGACTGAATTGATTGGCCAGGGGCGTTTCGAGGAACTTGAGACAGATACGCTGGAGATCAAGTCGGTGCCGGCGGACTCTTTGGGATGGCGGGAGCGGCACAAGAGCGCGTGTGCTTTTCTAAACACGCGAGGCGGCATCCTGATTTTCGGCATCAAGGAAGAAGGAACCGGGGCGACGCGCAAGTACGTATTCACCGGCTGGCAGCCACATGCCGAGCCGAATCTGAAAGAGTTTTCCAAGCAATTCACAAAACGAGATAAGACTGCGCTTGATCTGAACGATGCCTTTCCGCCGCCCATGGTCCTCGACTTCATGGGCGGAAAAGTGGCGGTGATGCTGGTGGATGAACTGCCAGCGGATCGCAAGTTCGTGTTTTACCGTGGCGAAGCTTACCGCCGCATTTTAACAGGCGATCAACGGATTTCTGAATCCGAGATCGACAAGCAGGAAGAGTTTCGGGTAGAGGCATTGCAGGCGCGGGAATTGCAGATAGTTTCGGGAGTGACGCTCGCCGACTTGGACTTGGACAAGCTCAACGACTACATCACGCAGCTCAACCGACCGGTGAAAATAGAGACCGTGAAGCCGGACTTGGAGTCGGCGCTTCCGTTTCTCGAACGGAAGAGCTTCATTCAAGATGGAAGGGTGACCACGCTCGGAGTGCTGGTCTGCGGGAAGCACGCAGCCGACCTGCTGGGCTTCCGCTGTCAGGTGCATGGTTACGTGGACGTGCCGCAGGAAATCGCGAGAGACAAGCAGGACTTTGCCGACAATGTCCTGCCTTTGATGGAGGGCAGCCTGGCCTACCTTCTCCGCAACATCCAGATCGGGGTGAGCGCAGCTCAAGGAGGCAGCAATCGGCCGCAATATCCCGAGGAGCTCTTACGTGAAACCGTGAACAACGCGCTGGCTCACCGGGATTATTCCATCAACCGGCAGGTGATTCTTGCCATCAACCCCGGCCATCACATTGCCATCCGCAACCCTGGCACGTTCCGAAGCCATCTCTTGATTGAGGCTCCGGATGAAGACTTGCCGCTCAGGCGAATTCTACCCGAGGCCAAGCCGCGCAATCCGAAGCTGGCTGATGTGTTAAGGGTCTTTCGCAAATGGGAAGGTCGCGGCATTGGAATGGCCACCATGGTCAACCTTTGCCTGCAGAATGAAATTGATCTGCCCTTTTACCGCTTCGGCACCGAGGAAGTGACACTTCACTTATGCACTGGCAAGTTGGTGGATGATCGCATGGAGCGCCTCTTTGAGGCGTTTGACGGCCATATTGGGACAAAGCTGCAAGGCAGCCAACTGACTGACAATCAGAAGATGGTGCTGGCTTATCTCATCAAGTCCGAGTGGGTAAATGAGCGGGTCGGCTACACGATTTTGCTGACGCCGGATAACAACCACTTCCATGAACTGGTGGCGTTAGAGGGGAAAGGGCTGATTATCAAGCATCCCTCGAGCACGGCAATGTACCCGATCTACGTCGCGGACCGGGTGTTGGTGCGAAAAGACTACGTTAAGGAACTTCGGCAGCAATTTGGCCTGAGGTTCGACGGACTTGATGACCTGCACAAACAGGTCTTGAGCGTGGTTTACCGCTACAACAACTACTCGAAGAAGAGATTGGTCAGTGCGAAAGTGGCCAGTTTCAGTCTCTGGTATGAGCGCGGAGGATCAGCCGGTGACATCGAGCAATTCGACGCTTTTTACCGCAAGGTGCGTTACGTGTTCAATCGCCTGCAAAAGGACGGTTTCGTGGAAAAGTCCATGGGCACGCGGGGTTACGTCCTAAAATCCGACGCAGGAGCCGACGCTTTGCGTCCAACTGCGGCGAATTAAGCACTTCAAGATGCCAGCCCAAACGGGACGACCGAGCAGATGTGACGCCGAGGATTTACCGCCCGACCTTGCCCGTCAAGCCGATCTTCTGCAACGCCGCAAAAACGTCCGCATCATTAAAATCACCGGTGACAGTGAAGGACTTCGCATTCTTCGCCGCGTTGTTGGTCGTCACGCCCGGCACATCCGCCAGGGCATGATTGACGGCCTTGACACATTTGGGGCAGCACAGATGGACGCCCTCGACTTTCAAGGATTGAACCTTCGCGCCTTTGGCCCCTGTAGATGAGTCGATTTTGATGCCGGGATCCGAGGACTCGCCGAAATAGCCGGCCTTGATCAGCGCGTCGGCGGCCTTTTGCACCGTGGCCTTGTCCGGCCCCGTGATCTCGACGACCCCGGTTTCCTTGTCGGCCGAGGCCTTGATGCCATCAATGCCGGCGACGGCGTTGGTCACCCCCTTGACGCAACTGCCGCAACACAGATGCACATTGCTGATATGGACGGTGACATCCTGCGCCTGCGTCAAATGGGCGAAGGCCAGGGCCGTGACAATGGAAAGCAGAATGGATTTCATAAGCGCGCTCTTTTTATAATTTTTTCAACTGATTAACTAATGATTGTAACAACAGAACCGAATATAAGCGGCTTCACCCAAAATGGTCAAGCGCAAAACGCCGAATGCTCCCGTTGTTACTTTCCAGGCGGAATCACCGCTTCGAGCAGTTCTTTGCGCCAGGATTTGGTGTGCGGGTCATACAGGCCAAAAACGGAGCAGAATTCCCAGTAGGAAATGCTGAAACCGCGTTGGGTTGCCGCCCCGGCCACGGACTTCGTCCAGCGGGCGCGGGATGCCAGGTCCGCCTTTTCGATCGTGCCGAACTCGTTCAAGTAAATCGGGCGGTTGTTCTTCCTTGCCCAGTCGGCCGCGACATCAAAATCCTTTGCGATCCGTTGTTTTTCAGCTTCCAAGCCGGTCCATTTTGTGCCGAGCCATTTGTCGAAACCATTGATCCAGCTTGCTCCCTGCATGGTGAATTCCACTGGCGCGTAATAGAAAATGCTGACAATCAGGTTGCGGTCAGTTTTGGGCAATTCAAGGAGATGAAGGTTGTCAATGCATGAGTTGCCCGCGGCACAGATGACAATGGTCCGACGCGGATTGGACTGGCGAATGGTCGCCACCGTTTCGTTCAGGATCGAATTCCATTTGCCGGCGTCGAGTTTGTCCTGCGCTTCCATGAGCGGATCGAAGACAAGCGTATTCGGATGGTCCTTGTAGCGCTCCGCGATTTGTTTCCAGATGGCCACGAATTTATCCCCCTGGCCGTCGGGGTCGGCGTAAAGCTCATCGTAGTGATGAGTGGTGAGCACGGCGGCAAGATGCCGTGACAGGCAATTGGTGATCGTCCAGTCGATCCTTTTGAAAAAAACAGGGTCAATCGTGTAAGGCGGTTCGTTCGCGGCGTGGGCGTTCCAGCGGACCGGGATGCGAATGGAATCAAAACCGGCGTCTTTAATGATCTGGAAGTATTCGTCCTGGAGAGTAACGCCCCATTCGCCTTCTTTTTTGGGCGTATCGAGGGCGCCGCCGATGTTGACGCCGCGACCGATCAATTTGTTGATGGCAAACGCGTTTGGAGCATCAGCGGCGGCGCAGGCGCGCGCGAGCAGAACCATCCCCGATAACGCGACAATGGGAAATGACAACTTTGACATACGTAATGTTGCGCGCCTTCATTCAGTGCGGCGCGGCGTTTTGCCGGAGGCTGTTGCGCACGAACTGGATGTTGCCGCGCAAATCGTAGAACTGCCCGGCAAAGGATGTGGGCACTTTCATTTTGTTGACTTCGTTCTCGATGCGCCCGAGCTGGGCCATCAGCTTTTCCCGGTTGGCCGGCGTCCCTTCGCCGGGGAGACTCCGTTCGAGGGCCAGCAATTCGCGATACCAGCGGTTGATGCGCATCTGCATCCGCCATTTGAAGGCCGCCGGGATGATGCGCAACGCGGGAATCAACAGCACAATCAGCGGCACAAACACGACCACGATGCGGCTGACCAGACTGGCCAGCCCGAAAGGCAGAAAACTGTAGAAGAAGCGTTTGCCCGATTTATAGTAGCGGATGGCATCGTCGCTGATGGGGAAATCGTGCAGGAGCGGGGCCGGGAATTCGCCCCGGCGCTGGAAAAGGCCGGGCGCGCCATTCGTTTCCTGCGCCGCCTCGATCAGCATGTCCGACAGGGCCGGGTGCAAATCCGGCCGCGCCAGAAGCTCGACGGTGGGGCCAATGAGGTTCACGTCATGCGCCGGAATGTTCTTTCCGAAATCGATCGATCCTTGCGGGAATACCAGCTTGTTCACATAGCTGATGCGCCGCGTGTAGCCGTCGGCTTGTGTAAAGTCGAAAAGCTGGATGTTGGGCGTCATCTCGAGCCGGCGCATGACTGCCGTCGGAGTGGTGTCCCCCATCAGGAACACCGCGTCCACGCTTCCCGCGAGCAAGGCGTTGGCCGCGTCGCCCCCGTCCAAATCCAACAGCGCGGTCGCGCCGCCGGGTGAAATGCCGTTGAACGCGAGCAATCGCAAAGCCAAAGCCCGCGTGCCGCTGCCGACTGAGCCGACGGCCACACGCTTGCCGGAAAACCCGGAGAGCAGATTTATGGGCGCGGCGCCGCGATAAAAAACCAGGAGCGGCTCGTAAGAAATGCTCCCGAGGGAAACCAGCTTGTTGCGGCCGGGAATATTGGTTATTCCGCCCTGCACGAATCCGATGTCAACATGAAACTTTGGATCATCCAGGCGCTGCAAATTCTCCAGCGAACCTTGCGACGGCTTGATTTCCAACTTCACGCCCTGGCGCGCCAGTATGACACGGTATTTTTCGGCATTCGCCTGGAATGAGCTTCCGGGCGCGCCACTGGTAATGATGATGGTGTCCGGCGGGGCGGAATGAAAGAACCAGAAAAGCGCAAGAATGATGAGCAATCCGGCCAGAAGAACCACGGTCAGCGCCAGTCCGCGGCTCAGCCCGAAAATTTCCATGAACGGCGCGGTCAGCCGGCTAAAGCGGGTTATCGAAGGCGGATTCACCTCACTGTTTCCAATCGAACGCCCCCTTTTTCAACGCATAGACGTAACCGATAAAAAGGATGAACATGAAGCAGGCCATCGAACCCAGAATCAATCCCGCGTTGTGCGCCAGCATCCCCCGGTAAATCACCGCCCACGGATAGAGAAAAACGACCTCGATATCGAACAGAATGAACAACATGGCGACCAGATAAAACTTCACCGACAGCCGGGTGTTGCCGTCCCCGACCGGCAACATGCCGCATTCGTAGGCCGTGTCCTTGATGCGCGAATCCTTGCCGCGCTTCCCGACCAGGACCGAGGCCAGCAAAGCGCCGCCGGCAAACGCCACCGCGACGATCCCCAGGATCACCACCGGGATGTATTGCATGAGCTGATTATCCGCCGTTTCCATGACCAGAACTTAAAAAATCGCGCCGCCCTTGGCAAGAGCGAACTCCAACCGAAAATAGTTGTGATTTGGACTCAAGAGAATGATCCAGACTGCCGATAACCTGTTGAGACCGCAACCGGCTGCATGAAATTAGAAACGATCATCGCCAGGCACCGGGGAGCGCCGACCGGATCGTTCGCCAGATCGCGGGGGCTGCTGCCACGACAGGCGTCCCCATATCCCTAAGCCATCCAATGCGCGACAACTTCAACCGGCGAATCCTGGTCATTGACGACAATCGGGCCATCCACGAGGACTTTCGAAAGATTCTCTCGCCCAAGGCCGACGAGAGCGCCTATGGAGTGATGAGTGCCGAGCTTTTTGGCGAAAGCCCGGAGAAAAGCACGCACGCCGGCTTCGAACTCGACTCGGCCTTTCAGGGCCAGGAAGGCCTGGAGATGGTCAAACAAGCTCTCGCCGTCGGCAGACCCTATGGCGTGGCCTTCATCGATGTCCGTATGCCGCCCGGTTGGGACGGAATTGAGACCACAACCCGGATCTGGGAAGTTTGTCCCGACTTGCAGGTGGTCATCTGTACGGCTTATTCTGATTATAGCTGGGATGACATGACGCGCAGATTCGGCCACAGTGACGGTTTGCTCATCCTCAAGAAGCCTTTCGACACGGTGGAGGTATTGCAACTGGCCGAAACCCTTTCCAAGAAATGGACTTTGGCCGGGCAGGCCAGGCTGCGGCTGGCGGATTTGGATGCGATGGTAAACCAACGCACGGCGGAACTGCGGGCCTCCAATGAACAACTGGCGCAAGAAATCGCCGAGCGCTGCCAGACGCAAGTTCTCCTTTCCTCGTTTGCGACCCTGGGCTCGCTCCTGAGCACAGCACGGACGGTCCGGGAGGCCGGCCAAATCATTGTCGGCACGGCCGAGCGGATGCTTGGCTGGGATGCCTGCCTGGTGGAACTCTACTCGCCGGACACCGACATGCTCACGCATGTTCTGAATACAGATTCGATAAACGGCCAGCGGAAAGACCGCGTTCCGAATCGCCTGCTCCGGCCGCCTTCGCGACTGGCACGGAAGGCGCTTCAGGAGGGCGGTCAATTGATGCTGAAAAGCAACCCGAACGAGATGCTGCCCGAGGGGGAGCCTTTCGGAGATGCCACGCGCCCGTCTGCGTCGCTCCTGTGCGTTCCGATTCGCAATGGCACAGCCGTGACCGGCTTGGTTTCGCTGCAAAGCTATACCCCCAAGGCCTACAACCCGCAAAGCCTTGAAACCTTGCAAGCCCTGGCCGATCATTGCGGCGGCGCGCTGGACCGCATTCGGACCGAGGAAGCCTTGCGAAAAGCGCAGGAAGATCTCAGACAATCCCAGAAGCTGGAGGCCATAGGCCAGCTCGCCGGCGGGATTGCCCATGACTTTAACAATCTGCTGGCTGTCATTCGTGGAAACGCCGACCTGGGGCGCATGGAAGCCCAGAAATACTCCGTCGAGGTCACCGAATGCCTCGATCAAATCAGCGCCGCCAGTGAACGGGCCGCCAACCTGACCCGGCAGTTGCTCGCCTTCAGTCGAAAACAGATGATGCATTCGGAGCCGGTTGATCTGGATAATGTCATCACGAATCTGAGCAAAATGCTCGAGAGAATCATTGGCGAAGATATTACCCTGCGTTGCCATCATACGGCGGGGCTGCCGCTGGTGCGGGCCGACGTCGGCATGTTGGAACAGGTGCTCGTCAACCTGGTCGTCAACGCCCGCGACGCCATGCCGGGCGGAGGGCAACTGCACATCACCACCGAACAGCAAACGTTCGAGGCGGGATGCGATCCCTCTCATCCGGAAGCCCGCCCCGGGGTGTTTGTTTGCATGACTGTGAAGGACACCGGCGCCGGCATTTCCCCTGAAAACATGCCCCGCATCTTCGAACCCTTCTTCACGACAAAAGGGGTCGGCAAAGGCACCGGGCTGGGCCTCGCCACCGTCTATGGCATTGTCAAGCAGCACCAGGGTTGGATCGAGGTGTCCAGCCAGGTTGGCGTCGGCACCACGTTCAGAATCTACCTCGCGGCCCTGGAATGCGCCCGCCCGGCTTTGAACAACCGGACGCCGGAGGCCGAGCCGCCCCGCGGAAACGAAACCATCCTGCTGGTCGAAGATGAAGAATCCTTGCGCTCGATCACTCGTCTCCTCCTCGAACGCTTTGGCTATCGCGTCCTGGAGGCGGGGTCCGGTCCCGAAGCCCTGAAAATCTGGGAGTCTGCCGCGCCGGAAGTGGATTTGCTTTTGACGGACGTTATCATGCCGGAAGGAATCAGCGGCCGCATGTTGGCGGAGGACCTGCGCGGAAAAAAGAACTCTCTCAAAGTCATCTTCCTGAGCGGATACGGCGGAGAGGTTTTGGGCGAGAGCAGTGAATTTCTCCGCCAGACCAACAGTTACTTCCTGCAAAAGCCCTGCGCTCCGCGCGATTTGCTCCGCGCCGTGCGGTGCTGCCTGAATGGACTGCCCGCCCAGCGGGAGCACTTTGCGGCGCCCCCGGGGAATCTTCCCGGCGCATCAGCCCCACACTTCCGCCTGCCGCAATTGGTTCAATAACAGTTGCTCCAAAGAAGTGTCCGAACTGACGCTGAAAAAACGGACGCCCCGGCCCTGGCAGAATTCGCGCAAACGCTGGCGGAAGTTTTGCACCGATTGCTGATAGGCCTTGAGCCGGAATTTGCCAAAGGTGACTTCCTGCATGCCGCCGGTTTCGGAATCGATCAGGCGCAGATCGCCGCTGGCCGACGGATTTAATTCCTCGGGCGCGAGTATTTGCACGGCGTTGACGTGAAAACCGCGCCCGATCAAGGCGTCCAATCCGCTTTCATAGCCCGCCGCATCCAGAAAATCGCTGAGCACAACCGCCACCCCCGACCGCCGCGCCGCCATCGCGCCACGGCGCAGCGCCTCGTTCAAATCCACCGGCCCGCGCGCGCTCAACTGCGACAGGTTTTGAAAATATTGCATGGACGACTTGCGTCCACGCACCGCCCGCAACGCGCCGCGCGCGGCCATTTCGGCGCTAAGCGCCGCGGGGTCGGGGCCGGCCGCGTTCGGGTCAAGATCTGGAAAAACGTGGACGGTCACGCGGTCAAAGCCGCACAGGGCCACGTAACCGGCGGCGGCGGCGACCTGGCGGGCAAAATCGAATTTCGGCGGAACACCGAACGTCATGGACTCAGTGGCGTCGAGAAAAATATGCACGGGCAGTTCCCGTTCCTCCTCGTAGAGTTTGAGGAAAAGTTTGTCCAGGCGGCCAAAAAGATTCCAATCGAGGTGGCGGAAATCATCCCCCGCCACGTAATTGCGATGATCGGCAAATTCGACGGACTGGCCGCGCGCCTTGCTGCGGCGTTCCCCGCGCGCGGAACTTTTGGCGCGGCGCGCAGCCAGCAGTTGGAATTGCTCCAGCCGGCGCAGAAGTTCGGGTGTAAGCAAGGAGGACATGAGTTTAAACGCAAAGGCGCAAAGACGCCAGGACGCAAAGAAAGAATAGATCAGTCATGCAATTTTAAGGCTTGCGCGTTGTTGTGCATGCACCTCCTGAAACCACTCCAACTCGGCTTGGACCAGTTGCACAATTGGATCGGACATTTTCTTTGCGCCTTTGCGTTTTTTGACTTTTTCGTGCTGTTACGCCTCCACAGCGGCCACGTATCGGGGCTTAAGATTTGGGTTTTTCGCGGAGCGCCAGGTTGTCCTCGGTCTTCTCAGGGTATTTCTGCCGCTCGGCATCGCGCTTTGCCAGCAATTCCTTGCCGCGCTGGATTTGCTCCGGATGCTTCTTTTCCTCTTCGCGCAAGTAAGCGACGTATTTCGTGATGTCATGGCCGAATTCAGCGGAGATGCGGCGGCGCACTTCGCGAATTTCTTCAATGGCTTGATCGGCGGCGTTCATAAATCATTTGTCATGCCTCGACTGCGCTCGCATCTCTTGGCACGTCCTGGAGAATTTGTGTGATGATGTGATCGGTCGTGACGCCTTCGGCCTCGGCTTCGAAATTCAAGATGAGCCGATGGCGCAAGGCGGCGGGCGCGACCGCCTGGATGTCGTCGAAACTCACGTTGAAGCGCCCCTGGATCAGCGCGCGGACTTTGGCGGCGAGCATGAGCGTTTGACCGCCGCGCGGACTGCTGCCAAAACGCAAGTATTGATTGCTGATCGGCGCGGCCGATTCTGATTTTGGATGCGTGGCCAGGACCAGGCGCACGGCGTAATCCTTGACATGCCCGGCCACGGGCACCTGCCGCACCAGCTTCTGCAATTCGATGATCTGTTCCTTGACCAGAATGCGCGCGATGTCCGGTTTGCCGCCTTCGGTCGTCCGGGTCAGGACTTCCGTCAGTTCCGCGCCGCTGGGGTAGCCGACGAGCAGTTTGAAGAAGAAGCGGTCCAACTGCGCTTCGGGCAGCGGATACGTTCCCTCCTGGTCAATGGGATTCTGCGTGGCGAGCACAAAAAAAGGTTCGGCCAGTTTGCGGATTTCGCCGCCGGCCGTGACGCTCTTCTCCTGCATCGCTTCGAGCATGGCCGATTGCGTTTTTGGCGTGGCGCGGTTGATTTCGTCGGCCAGGACCAGATGGGCAAAAATGGGTCCGCGCTGGAATTGGAATTCGCGCCGGCCGCCGGGGACTTCCATGACGAAGTTGGTGCCCAGGATGTCGGCCGGCATGAGGTCCGGTGTGAATTGGATGCGGTTAAAGCTCATATCCAGCACCTCGCTCAAAGTGCGGACCAGCAGGGTCTTGCCCAGGCCCGGCACGCCCTCCAGCAGAACATGGCCGCCGCCGAATATGGCGATGAGCGTTCCCTCGACGATGGCATCGTGACCGACGATGACTTTGCCGATTTCGGCGCGGAGCGATTCGTAAGCCTGGCGAAACGATTGAATTTGCTCTTCGGTATTCATGCGCAATCAGTCCGGCCACACTACCCAATTGCGCCGCGGAAGGAAACCACTTTCGGCCGGACCACCCCATGGGGAAAAGATCGGCAGGATAGCGGATTAAAACCAGCGCCTGGAGCGGAGAATTGCCTGGACTACCCGGGGGAGCGGTGATAGGCTCGCCGTCAATCAGGCAACTGTTTTTTCAGAAGCCTCCGGCGCATTTTAGCTAAAGGAGCGGCAGAACAGGGTTGGCAATGTTGCGCGGAGGCCCAAGACTTGCGTTATGAAAGCTATCAAGCCCGCCTTTCCAAGGCACACTTTTCTTCACACCATCGTCCATCTTTCGGCCCAATCACGCGCGTGGGTGCGGCCCGGGTTTGGCCTCCTGCTGCTTTTGGGGATGGTCCCCGGGCGGCCGCCCAGCAGAACATGGCGATTTACACAGATTCATTGCAGAATAGTTGGAATAACTGGAGCTGGGGCTCCACGATCAATTTCAGCTACAGCGGCAGCCGTTATGTCCATGGTGGTTCCAATTCCGTGTCGGTATTCATGACCAATGCCTCGGCCGCTCTGGCTCTCGAACACACGCCTTTTAATTCCACCCCCTACGGCGATTTGACGTTCTGGGTTAACGGAGGCTTGAGCGGGGGTCAGGCGCTGGCGCTAAAGGCCACCCTCAGTGGGACGGTGCAGGGCGGCCAATACAGTTTCACCCCGACCGCCGGCACGTGGCGGCAAATCACAATTCCGCTTTCCACCCTGGGGGTTGCCAACGCGGCCAACTTCGACGGAATCTGGATTCAAAACCAATCGGGATCGTCTCTGCCTTTATTTTTCGTGGATGACATGACCCTGCTTGTGCCGGGCCCGGTGAGCGCGGCCAACACGACAATCAGCGCAAGCCCGGCCGTGATCACCGCTGACGGGGCGAGCACTTCGACGCTGACGGTTCAGGCCATGGACACGAACAACTACAACCTGACCTCAAGCGGAGGGACGGTGACACTGAGCGCCACGGCGGGATCGCTGAGCGGAGTGACCGACAATGCGAACGGGACCTACACGGCAACATTGACATCGTCAACCGCGCCCGCAACCGTCAACATCACTGGAACAATCGGCGGCACAGCGATTGGGAACCCGGCGGTTGTGGTCTTCACGCTGAACGCAGGCCCTTTCGTAATCACCAATACCGAATCCGTGCCGGCGGGCACTCTGATCGCATGGAATGCGTTTCCCGGCCAAAGCTACAGCGTGCTCTGCAGCACAAACCTGGCAACTTGGTTGCCGGCCCCGGTCGGTGTGGCCGGTCAGTTTATTGATTCGAACGGACTAACGGCCCCGGAATCCTTCTATGTTGTCAAAGAGAGCATCAATCCAAACCCGATAATCTCGATCGGGAAGCCAACTTTCGGAAAGACAGCCAATTCGGGTCTTGTGGACGATGGAAAATTCCTGACCAGTGGTTGGGGAGGCGGCTCTCCCAGCCCTGCCAATCCGGTATGGGTTGCAGAACACCTGGGTTCAGGTCCCACACACGTATTGCTGGAATGGAACGCGGGCTTCAATTACAATTATGCTGATCCGATTACACCGTCGTCAACTCCGTCGCCCGATTACGGTTCGCCGCTCAATTATGCGATCTATACCTCGTCGAACTCCACAACCGGCGCGGATGGGACGTGGACGCTGGTTGCCAATGTTACCAGCAATACCTACCGCACACGGTCGCACAGTTTCGACTTCACGGGCATGAGCTGGGTAAAAATGTCGGTCACGGCTGTCCCGACGTTCAGCGCCAATGGTCTTTCCCTTGACGAAATAGAGGTCTATGACACTTCGTTCTCATTCAGCCGGGGACGGAAGGCGGAAGACACCTGGTTTTTCATGGGGGACAGCATCACGGCGTTTTGGGCCAATCGCGCCAGCGCCACCGGCACCAACGATCCCGCCAGCCACCAGCCAAGTTTCGCGTCGTGGATTAATATCGACACCACCAATTGCTTCCCTTCCATGATTAACGGGGGCATCGGCGGAGAGACCTCGGCCAACGCCCTTGCCCGCCTGGCGCAAAACCTGGTGGACAACCCGGATTACCATTACTGGGCCCTCTGCTATGGAGCCAATGATTCCGCCGGAAACAATTCCAACACGGCAAGTTTCAAAGCCAACATGCAGGCGATGATCACCCTGCTGCTGGCCGCCGGGCGCGTGCCGGTGATTCCGCACATTGCCTGTACGCTGGACGGCCAGCATAACAACATCCCGCTCTTCAACGCCGTGATTGACCAGTTGGTGGCCACAAACAATATCCTGGCCGGCCCGGACTGTTACACCTACTTCAAAAACAACACGAATGATTTCCAGGCCGACGGACTGCATCCCAACGATGCCGGTGATCGCGCGTACAACCTGCTTTGGGCCCAGGCCATGCTCCATCTATATCCGTAGCGCCAAAAGGGAATGAATAATGTCCAAGCTCGAATGACCAATCAATGACGAAGCCCCGAATGACGAATGTTGCCTCATCCGTTCCATTTGTTTGACATTTTCTCCGGGGGATCGCGGTTTGCCCTGCTTTATTCTTAACTATTTGCCGCGCAATCTCTTAATCGATGTTGTCGGGTTCTTCGTAAGTGCCTTATTGACAACGGCTGTGACGTGTGGCGCCAAAAAACCCACCGTGTCGCCTTGGGAACCTAGATTTATGGGTTTCCGGCTTGCTTTGGGCGGTTTTTGGCTTATTTTGACCATCTGCGATGGTTTTTAAAAAAACTTGTTGCAACAACCTGGTTGTTCCAGTATAGTCCCCGCTCCGTTTCCCTTGAGGGATTCGGCGGTGATATGTAACGCTCAAATGCCGACGATTAATCAACTCGTCCGAAAAGGACGTCATAAATTGCGCAGCAAGTCCAAAGCCCCGGCCTTGCAGAACTCGCCCTATCGGCGCGGTGTCTGCATCCAAGTGATGACGCGCACGCCTAAAAAGCCCAACTCGGCCATGCGCAAAGTGGCCAAGGTCCGCCTGACCAACGGCTTTGAGGTCATCGCCTATATCCCGGATGAGGGCCATAACCTCCAGGAACATTCCATTGTCCTGGTGCGGGGCGGCCGCGTGAAGGATTTGCCCGGCGTGCGGTATCACATCGTCCGCGGCACTTTGGATGCGGCGGGCGTGGAGAAACGCCGGGTCAGCCGGTCCAAATACGGGGTCAAACGTCCCAAACCAGGAAAAGCACCGCCCAAACCCGCCGCCGCTGAAGAAGCCCCGGCAGCCCCGGCACCCGCAGCCGCATAATTATTTTTATGTCACAACGTCGTCAAGCATCGAAGAGGCCGCTGTTGGAAGACAGCAAATACCACAGCACACTGGTGTCGCGCCTGGTCAACACCGTCATGGTCTGCGGCAAGAAAAACACCGCGCAACGGATCGTTTATGGCGCGTTCGACCAGATCGCGGCCAAGAATCCGAGCACCAATCCGCTGGAGATATTGCAGCGGGCGGTGGATAACGCCAAACCGCGCCTGGAAGTCAAACCGCGCCGGGTGGGCGGAGCGACCTACCAGGTCCCGGTGGAAGTGCCGTCGGACCGCCAATTTTCGCTGGCCATGCGCTGGCTGGTGGATTTGGCCGATGCCCGGAAAGGCATCGCCATGAAAGAAGCGCTGGCGTTGGAAATCCTGGACGCCTATCAGGGCCAGGGCAATGCCATCCGCAAACGAGATGAGGTGCATAAGATGGCACAGGCCAACAAGGCCTTCGCGCATTTTCGCTGGTAATCCGTCAGGCAGAGAACAACGCCCCGAAGGCTTGAGCGAATCGGGGCATTTTTATGATTAAATCAGATGGTTGAAGCAACATTGGAAAGAAAACCGGCGAATTCGCCCAAACGGCAATTCACCATGGAACGGACGCGCAATATTGGCATTGCCGCGCATATCGATGCGGGCAAAACCACGACGACCGAGCGCATTCTCTTTTATACCGGCCTGATCCACAGGATCGGCGACGTGGATGACGGCAACACCGTGACCGATTGGATGGAGCAGGAGCGCGAACGCGGCATCACCATCACCTCGGCGGCCGTGACTTGTTTGTGGACGCAGAAGAAGGAGGAGGGCTTGCAGAAGCTGTTCGCCGGAACCGGCCATCGCATCAATATTATTGACACCCCGGGACACGTGGATTTCACCGCCGAAGTGGAGCGTTCCATGCGGGTGCTGGACGGGGCGGTCGCGGTGTTCTGCGGGGTGGCGGGCGTGCAGCCGCAATCCGAAACGGTCTGGCGCCAGGCCACCAAATACAACGTCCCGCGCATCGCGTTCGTCAACAAGATGGACCGCACGGGGGCGAATTTTGAAAACGCCCTGGACGACATGCGCAAAAAACTCGGCGCCAACGCCCATGCCATTTTTCTGCCCATCGGGGCGGAGGAAAATTTCGAAGGCGTCATCGACGTCGTCAATCAAAAGGCCCTCACCTGGGGCAGGGGCGAAGTGGTCAAGGAAGGCTTGAGCTATGTGGTGATGGAAATCCCGGAAGAACTCAAGGAAAAGGCCGCGCGGGCGTTGCGCGACTTGATCGCCGCGGTGTCGGACAAGGACGACGAGATTGCGCACCTGGTCATCGAAGACAAGCCGGTTGCCCCGCTGGTCCTCAAAGCGGCCATCCGCCGGTTGACCTGCAAGATCGAATTGATTCCGGTCCTGTGCGGATCGGCCTTCAAAAAGAAGGGCGTGCAAACGCTGATTGACGCGGTGGTGGATTATCTGCCCAGCCCGCTGGACGTTCCGCCGGCCGAAGGCATCGAACCCGGCACGGACAACACGGTGACGGTCGAGCCGGATGACACCAATAAATTTTGCTCGCTCGCCTTCAAGCTTTGGACCGATGTCTATGCCGGGAAACTGGTGTTTTTCCGCGTGTACAGCGGCCGTCTCAAAAAAGGCGACATCATTTACAATCCGCGCACGCGCCGGCGCGAACGGGTCAGCCGCCTGATGGTCATTCAAGGCAGCGAACGCAAGGACGTGGATCAGGTGTTTTCGGGTGATATTGCGGCGCTGGTCGGGCTGCGCAACATCACCACGGGCGACACGTTGTGCGACGAGGAATACGAGGTGATGCTCGAACCGCCCACTTTCCCCGAACCGGTCATCAGCATGGCGGTCGAGCCGAAAACGAAGGCGGACCGCGAGAAATTAGGGGAAGGCTTGCAGCGCCTGGCGGAAGAGGACCCCACCTTCCGGTGCTTTACCAACGAGGACACCGGCCAGTTGATCATTGCGGGCATGGGCGAACTGCATTTGGAAATCATTGTGGACCGCCTCAAACGCGAATTCAAAGTCGATGCCAGCACCGGCGCGCCGCAGATCGCCTATCGCGAAACGATCCTGGCCAAGGCCGATGGCGAAGGCAAGTTCATCCGTCAATCCGGCGGTCGCGGCCAATACGGGCACGCCTGCGTCAAAGTCGCGCCGAACGAAAAAGGCAAAGGCAACGAGATTCTCAACAAGATCGTCGGCGGCGCCATTCCCCGGGAATACATTCCCGCGGTCATCGACGGCATCGAGGAGGCCTGCAAGGGCGGCGTGTATGCCGGCTATCAGGTCATTGATGTCAAAGTGGAGATTGTCGATGGCACGTTCCATGAAGTGGATTCCAACGAACTGGCCTTCCGCATGGCGGGCATTTTCGCGATGAAAGACGCTTTCAAGAAAGCGCATCCGATCTTGCTGGAGCCGATCATGAAAGTGGAAGTGACGACGCCGGACGAGTATCAGGGCGATTTGCTGGGGGACATCAACCGCCGGCGCGGCAAAATAATAAGCATTGACGCCAAGAACGGACAGACCATACTGAACGCGAACGTGCCGCTGGCCGAGATGTTCGGGTATGCCACGGCGATCCGGTCCCTCTCGAAGGGACGCGCTTCCTATTCCATGGAACCGTTGACATTCGAGCAGGTGCCGTCCAGTATCCTGAACGTTATTTTGGAAGCGGCCGGCAAGAAGCCGGCGGCGCGAAGTTAGGCTCGAAGTTGATTTGTTAAACAGTTAAATTGTTCTTTTTATGGCGGGACAACGCATTCGCATCAGATTGAAGGCCTATGACCACCGGGTCATTGACCAATCGGCCCACGAAATTGTGGAGACGGTCAAACGCACTGGCGCCCGGGTGGCCGGGCCGATTCCACTTCCCACGCGCATCGAACGATTCACCGTTTTGCGTTCGCCGCACTCCGACAAGAAGTCGCAGGAAACTTTCGAACAACGCACCCACAAACGCCTGCTCGACATCATCGAGCCGACCGCCAAGACGGTGGACGAACTCAAGAAATTGAATCTTCCGGCGGGCGTGGACATCACCATCAAAATTTGACTTATGCTCGGACTTTTAGGAAAAAAGCTCGGCCAGACCAGCGTCTATAACGCCCAGGGCGTCATAGTGCCCGTGACCATTGTCCGGGTCGGCCCCAATCGTGTTCTGCAAACCAAAACGCAGGCGTCCGACGGCTATAACGCGGTGCAACTGGGCTTTGACGACCAGAAGGAACATCGCGTGAGCAAAGGATTGCTGGGCCATTTCAAAAAATACGGCGCCACACCCACCAAACGCGTCCGCGAATTTCGTGATTTCACCCTGCCCGTCAAGCCGGGCGATGTCATTGGCGCGGGTATTTTCGCCCAGGGCGATTTTGTCGATGCCATCGGGATCACCAAAGGGCGCGGGTTCGAAGGGGTGATGAAACGGCACGGCTTTCGGGGCGGCGACGCCTCGCACGGCGCCAAGGGCTTCCGGCGGCGTTCCGGGGCCATCGGGCAGCGCTTGTTTCCCGGCACCGTCATGCGCGGCATGAAGATGCCCGGCCACATGGGCCAGGTGCGCCGCACCGCGCAAAATCTCCAAATCATCCAGGTGCGCGAGGCGGATAATTTATTGTTGATCAAAGGAGCCATTCCCGGTTCCAACAACGATTACGTCATCATTCGCGAGGCAAAGAAACTGCCCAAAGGCTCCGAGCGGGCCAAACGAAAACTCGCCCACCAGATGGCCGCGACCGAAGCGCCCGCTCCCAGGACAAAAGGGGCCGCCGCCCCCGCCAAACCCGCCGCCGCTCCCGCTGCCGCCAAAGCGGAAGCCAAAAAACAATAATTTATGAAGCTGACGGTCAAAGACATTACAGGCAAGGACCAGGGGGAACTGGAAGTGAAATTTCCGCTGATCGAAAACGGCATGGGCACCGAAGCCGTCCAACAGACGGTGGTGGCCTACCGGGCCGCGCAGCGCATGGGGACAGCCTGCGCCAAAAACGTCGGCGAAGTCGCCGGCACGAACAAGAAGCCCTGGCGTCAAAAAGGCACCGGGCGCGCCCGCGCCGGGTCTTTTCAATCGCCTTTGTGGCGCGGAGGCGGCGTTGTCTTTGGCCCCAGGCCGCGCGATTTTACCAAGAAGATCAGCCGTTCCATCCGCCAACTGGCCTTGCGCAAGGCCCTGAGCGAACGCCTCAAAGCCGGCGATGTGCTGGTGGTGGACGATTTCAAATTAACTTCGCCGAAAACCAGGGAATTTATCGGCGTGCTCAATGCGCTGCAACTGCAAGGCACGACCCTCGTCGTGTCGCACGGCGTCGATAAAAACCTGCTGCTGGCGTCGCGCAATGTGCCGGGGGTGGAATTGGCCACGGGCGATTCGCTCAACACCTACCAGGTGTTGCGCAGCGACAAGCTGGTCTTTACCCGCGGCGCGTTTGAGAACATCGAGCAACGCCTGAGCAAGGAATAAAATGAACTCTTTTGAAATCATCAAAACGGTTCGCCTGACCGAAAAGGGCACCCGGCAATCGGAGAAATACAATCAATACACCGTGGTGGCCGATCCCCGCGCCAACAAATCGGAAATCCGCCACGCCGTTCAGGAACTGTTCAAGGTCAGGGTGCTGCGGGTCAACACCCTGAATGTTCGCGGCAAAGCGCGCCGCAAGCGGACCCCCGCCGCCGGCCGCGCGCCCCATTGGAAAAAGGCCATCGTCACCTTGAAGGCGGAGGATAAAATCACATTGACGTAGGAGCGGGCGGGCGCAAGTCGGTTCCGTCGAACGATGACTTGAAATGTCGCCCATCACCCATTTGCTGGCCAGTTGGATCGTGGCGGCCAGGACGACGGATAATTTGCAGGACCGGCGCCTGGTGACTTTGGCGGGCGTTGCGCCGGATCTCGATGGATTGGGCATTATTCTTGACATGGCGAACGGTTCCTACGCCCGCGGACACCTGTTTTATTATCCCCAATACCACCATTGGCTGGCGCACGGTTTGCCGGCGGCCCTGGTTTGTTCGGCGGTTCTTGCCGCTTTTGGCCGCCGCCGATGGCATGTATTTGCGCTGTGCCTTATTGTCTTTCACCTGCACCTGCTCTGCGATCTCGTTGGTTCGCGCGGGCCCGGTGCGGACGACTTTTGGCCCATCTTTTATTTCGCGCCTCTCAGCCAGCATCCCATGTGGATCTGGAAATATCAATGGGGACTGGATTCCTGGCCCAACCGCATTATCACTGTGATTTTGTTGGGCTGGGCGCTTTGGCTGGCGGTCAAGCTCGGCGACTCATTTGTCGGCGTTTTCAACCGGCGGGTGGACCGGGTATTTGTCGGCGTGCTGCGCAAGTGGTGCTCCGATCTCGGAATCGCCAGAAAAATTTATTGACATCTTCAGCCTTCCCGAAGGTCCGCCATGGCTCTGCCCGGCAGAGCGACGGCGGCAGCCTTTCCGTCAATTGGTCATTCTTCTCCAGCCTGCTTTATGTTAAATTTGGACTGATTGAAATTTGAGTCGGCAACGAAAACGTTCGAAGTCTCGGTCCGGGAACTGGCGGAGGATGAAGGCTTTTCCCGCATCGGTTTCGGGCGGGGCGAAGGATGGCATCGCCTCGGCCTGGGCGCGGAGTTGCACGCCCGCGTCTTGCGTGACCGCTGTCTGGCCCAACCGGCCTACCGCCGGGAAGTCCATTTGCAGATTCGCTGCCCGGTCGAAGATTGGACGGGCCTTGTCACCGGCCGGCTCGACGGCTGCGTGCCGGACGGCAACGGCGGCTGGCTGATCGAGGAATTCAAGTCCGCCTGGTTCCCAGCACAGGATAGCCGCCGCTCCGGCGCGGCCTTCGAACGCCATCAACGGCAGCTTTTGTTCTACTGCCTTATGTGGCGTCAGTTGGGCAATTCTCCCGTTTCGGCCGCGCTGGTCTATGTGGACCTGGCTGGCGGCGGGGAAACGCCTGTCGCCGTCCCCTATGATGAATCCGTCCTGGAACGCGAGCTGCAACAGCGTCTCCGCCGGCTGCTGGCCATTTGGAAGGCCGGGGAAAAAGTGCGCGGCCAAAAGGCCGCGGCGGCCGAAATCCTGCCGTTCCCCCACGACACCCCGCGCTCCGGCCAGAAAATAATGATTGACGCCGTCCGGCAAACGCTCGCCGCCGGGAACAATTTGCTGGCCGAGGCCCCGACCGGCTCGGGCAAAACCGCGGCCAGCCTGCACCCGGCGCTGGCGCACGGGCTGTCCACCGGACGCCAGGTGGTCTTCCTGACCGCCAAGACGCTGCAACAAAAAATGGCCGTGTCCGCCCTGCGCGCCATGAACCGGGACGGCGCCTTTCGCACCCTGCAAATTCGCGCCAGGGAAAAGATGTGCGCCAACGACCGCGTCATCTGTCACGAAGATTTTTGTCCTTACGCGAAGGATTATCCGGGGAAGATGGAGCGGTCGAAAATCCTCGAGCGCCTGCGCGGGGCTTACTGGCATTTTGATCCCGACACCGTTTTTGCCGAAGCCAAACGGGAAAAGGTCTGCCCTTTTGAAGCGCAGTTGGAACTGGCCCGGCGGGCGGACGCCATCGTGGCCGATTACAATTATGTTTTCGAGCCGGGCGCGGCCTTGCGCCACCTGGAGCGCGAGGAGTTGGGCAACGCCATTTTGCTGGTGGACGAAGCGCACAATTTGCCGGACCGCGCCCGCCAGATATTTTCCCCCGAGTTGTTGGAGGAGACGTTGCGTTCAGCCGAAGGCCGGCTCTTGCTGCAAACGGGGGAATTGTTCGAATCCATCTCCGAAACCATTGCCAGCCTGGGGGCGCTTATGCGCGAGACGGCGGAGGGGCTGGCCGAAGGCGCCGCCATCGCCGAGATCGAGCCGCCGGCCGATGCCTTGCGGGCGCTGTGGAAGGAATGGGAGCCGAAATTCATCCGTTACCTGGCGTGGAAACGCGAATTGAAACTTGCTCCGCCGGATGACCCGATTCTCGATTTGCATTTCGCCTGGCAGCGGTTCATCGCCGTTTTGAACCTGTTCGGCCCGGGCTTTGCCTGCGTGATCGAAAGGCGGAGCCGGTCCCTTCGTCTGGCCATCGTCTGCCTGGACCCGGCGCGGGCGTTGGCCCCCATTTTTCGCGCGGCCTCTTCGACCGTTTTGTTTTCGGCCACCCTTTCGCCCGTGGAAATGACGCGCCGCATGTTGGGCCTGGAAAAGGAACGCACCCGCTCGATCACCCTGCCGCCGCCCTTTCCGCGGGAACATCGCAAGGTGATGATCCTGCCCCAGGTGCGGACCACTTTTGCGGCGCGGGACAAAAATTTTGGCGCGATTGCCGGGCTGGTGGCTCAAATGTCCGACGCCCGGAACGGCAACGGATTGGTTTTGTTTCCGAGCTATCAGTTCCTCGAAAAAGTCGCGGAAAGGCTGCCGCCGATTCGTGCCCGGTTGCTGGTGCAGCGTCCGAACATCACCGAGTCCGAGCGGCACGAGATTCTCAACGCGCTGGCCGCGCCGCCGCCCGGCGGCATTTTGTTGCTGGCCGTCCTGGGCGGGATGTACGCCGAGGGCATTGATTATCCGGGCGAGCTTTTGACCGGCGTGTACATCGTTTCACCCGCCTTGCCCCAGGTTTCCTTCGAGCGCGAACTGTTGCGCCGCTATTTTGAGGAGACCGAACAAGCCGGGTTCGAGTATGCCTATCTCCAACCCGGCATGACGCGCGTCATTCAGGCGGCGGGCCGGTTGATCCGCAATGAAACGGACCGCGGCGTCATTGCCCTGCTGTGCCAGAGATTTCTCCAGGAACCTTACGTCAGCCGACTGCCCCGGGATTGGTACGACGAATGGCCGGCGCAGTTGATTGCCCGCCATCCTGCGGAGGAGATTCGAAAATTCTTCGGCGAAGCAGTTGTCTGATTACTGTGGATCCACAATCACGCCAAGAAAGAGGAATGCCCCGCTTTGATTCTCACGGATGGCCAGGAAAAATGGCCGGTCCACCACCATCCGAAAAGGCGGCTCCTCCCGGCGGGCCGCCATCGCCCTCATCCCGATGCCAGTGACCGCGGCGGCTTCAGTCCCTTCTTCATTGACGTCCACGTAAGTTTTTTGTTTGACCCAACCGATATACAGCGGCTCATCCGATATGCCGTGGAAGTTTGCCTGGCGGGTGAAGGCCGCGGGCATGCCCAGCGCCGCCAGCGCGCTTTTCAGATCGTAATCATTTTCCAGTTTGAATCGCGGCAACTCCACCGTGCCTTTCGTCGAGTGAAGCTGCGTGATCCATTGCTCCCAATTCCCCATGGTCAGAGTTTGCAGGAATTCGTCCAGGCTCTTCTTCGGCAGAAAAACATACATGCTCACATCGCGGCCCGCATAGGGAAGCCGGACGGCCTGGAAAGCGTCGTCCTCGTAATATGCGAAATCGCCCGTCCGGCCCATCCTCGGATGCGTCACGGTCTGGCCGTTGCCCAGCGTGAAGGGCAAATCGCGCGTCAGCTTTTTGTCGAACGGCACGGTCCAATCGCCCTTGAAATAAATCGCGTCAAGAATAATCAGGCGATTTTCGTGCAGCGGCGGCTCGACCATTTTCGGAATTTTGCCGTGGGTGTGATCGCTGCACCAGGCATTGATTTTCTGCGCCGTCGCCGGATTTCTAAAATCCACGCTGGCAACTTCCGCCTGGTAGAACTGCCGGCTGACGTCCAGGAACGATGGCTTGATTTTGGCGTCCCGGGCCGTCCACAAGCTGTTGGCAATTTCCAATTTGATCTTTGGACCCAACTTGGACAAATGTTCGAGCAGCGCCTGATTCGCTTGGTTCAAATCCGGCGCGCCGGCCTCCTGTTGCAAAGTGGCCAAAATTTGCCGCAAAGTTTCGCCCTGCGCTCCGTTGGCGGCCATGGACAAGGCAAAGGCCAGTCCGGCGGGGCTGAGAAACACATTCCTGCCGGGAACGGATTGGCGGGTCTGCGCCAGCAACTTCAAGCCGAAGGAGTTGTAGGATTCGGCCACTTTTTCAACGGCGCTGTTCGTTTGGGCAAAAGCAATCGTGTCGGCGGCCAAAAAGCAGAACACCAACAAACCGTGCAAAATCAATTTCATAACAGGCTCCCTTCAAACCGTACGTTAGTTCGTTGCAGGCAGAAGTCGAGGTTGAAAACCAGCCGGCGTGCTGGCACTCTGCCCTCATGGATTATCTGAGGCGAGCGCGACAAGTGTTCGATATTGAATGGACGGCGTTGAAAGCTGTCCGGCAACAACTCGACGGCAATTTCGACGCGGCGGTCAACGTCATTGTCGAGGCGCTGGGGCAACGCGGCAAAATCGTGGTCGTCGGCATTGGCAAATCGGGCAACGTCGGCCAAAAAATCGCCGCGACCCTGACCAGCACCGGCTCGACCAGCGTGTTTCTGCACGGCGTCGATGCGTTGCATGGCGATCTGGGCATCGTGAGCGATGGCGATGTCATTCTCGCGCTGAGCTACTCGGGCGAATCGGAAGAATTGCTCAATTTGATTCCGCCGCTGAAACGATTTCCGGTCAAAATCATCTGCATCACCGGCGCGGTCAAATCCGCCCTGGCGCGCTACAGCGACGTCGTTTTGAACGTCCGGGTGCCCAAGGAAGCGTGCCCGTTTAACCTGGCCCCGACCGCCAGCACCACGGCGATGATGGTCATGGGCGACGCCCTGGCCATGACTGTTTTGCAGGCGCGCGGCTTCAAGGAAAAGGATTACGCCCGGCATCATCCTTCCGGCGCGATTGGCCGCGCGTTGCTCCTCAAGGTCTGTAACATCATGCGCACCGGGGAACGCAACGCCGTGGCCGGCGAAGCGGTGACCGTCAAGGAAGCCTTGCTCGTTATGACTCGCGCCAAATCCGGCAGCGTCAGCGTCGTCAACCGCCGCGGCAAATTGACCGGCGTTTTTACCGACGGCGACCTTCGCCGTCACATGTCCGACGATCCCGATCTGCTGTCCAAACCGCTGGCCGGGATCATGACGCGCAAACCCGTTTGCATTCGCGACGACGCCCTGGCCGTCGAGGCCCTGAGAATTTTCAACCAGCGCAACATTGATGATTTGATCGTCATCAATGCCCGCCGCGAGCCGGTGGGCTTGATCGACTTGCAGGATTTGCCCAAAGTGAAGTTAATGTGAAACCACAACATTATGAATTACAAAGGTGAGTACGCCGTCGGTTGGTTTACGCTGTCGCTGATCAATGCCGGCCTTGCAGAGAGCAAGGGCCATGGTCGTTTGGGATGGTGGGTTGCATCATTGTTCTTCGGCCCCATCTGCACGCTCCTGATTGTGGTTATGGACCCTGTGAAACCCAGGCAGTGATTTACCTCAGCTTGGGCCGGACATCTCCGTTCCATCGAACACTTCAACCTTCTCTGCCTTCGCAGCGGCTTGGAGATCGGCGTCCAAAGACGCCAGCGGAAGGCCGCGTCGAATGGCCAATTCGAGGTAGGCGGCATCGTAACTGGCAAGCCTGTATTGTTGTGCCAGCAGATGCGTGGCGGTCCAGGCTCGATTGACAGCCGCTTCATCAACTTCAATTGGATAGGACTGAAGCAGCGTCATATGCCTGCCCACTTCAGCCTTTGTCGCGCGTTTCCGCCTTTCGACGCTCAAGAGAGCATTGGCAATTTCCCAATGCCACAACGCCGGCACGAAAGCCTTGGAGCCTCGACCAAGCGAATCCAGGACCTTGTTTGTTGCCACGGTGGCTTCGTCTTTCAACACCCAGGCCAGAGCGAACGAAGCATCCACAATGAAATTCATGGGCGGCCTTCGTTAACGAGATCCTTGATGCGAAGCCTGGGTTTGCCCGGAGGATTCAAAGTGATCCGCCGCGATTTCATTTCGGCAATGGCGGCCTGGACGTCGCCCAAACTAGGCCCTTTGGCAGGAACGAGTTTGGCAACCTCCTCGCCATGCAGGGTAATCGCGAACCCCTCGCCTTTACGGGTACGCGCAAGGAGTTCGGAGAATTTCGCCTTTGCTTCCGAGGCGGCGATAACAGTTGTTTCACTCATAACAGTACCCTCAAATAAGGTCCTTTTTCTTGACCGGTCATTGACCAGTTTACCACACATCCAGCCCTTTGGAAAGACCCAAATCCTTTGGCGAGGATTGGGCCTCACAGCCACTTCTTGCGAATGAGCCACATCTTGACCAGTTGGGTCAGCACCACGTAACAGAGCAGGGTCAAAAAGAGAATCGGCCAATAGAATCCAGGCAACGGAACAAAACCCAGCATCAGCGACAAGGGCGAGTAGGGCAGCCACCCGGCGATGGCCATGATGACCACCGTCGTAATCGTCAATGGCACGCTGGCCCGCGCTTGCAGGAACGGGATCTGCCGGGTGCGGATGACGTGGATGATCAGCGTTTGCGTCATGAGCGACTCGACAAACCAGCCCGTCTGAAACAGCGACGCCTGGTAGGTGTGCTCGACATCGGCATGGGCGAAATGCGCGGCCAGTTCCGGCGGCGGAACCAATCCCGCCTGGCGGCACTTGAAGACAAACCACATCACCGCATAGGTGGTGTAATCGAAGATCGAACTGATCGGGCCGATGAAGAGGATGAAGCGCGTTATCTCTCCCATGTCCCACGGATGCGGTTTGGCGATCTGATCCGGACCGACGTTGTCGGTGGGGATGGGCACTTGGGAAAAGTCGTAGAGCAGGTTGTTGGTCAGGATTTGAATCGGCAGCATGGGCGCGAACGGAAACAGCGCGCTGGCGCCCACCCAACTGAACATGTTGCCAAAGTTGGAGCTGGCCCCCATCCGAATGTATTTAAGTATGTTGGCAAAGACCTTGCGCCCTTCCAGCACTCCCTCCTCCAGCACCATCAGGCTTTTTTCCAGCAGAATCATGTCGGCGGATTCCCGGGCAATGTCCACCGCGGTGTCCACCGATATGCCCACGTCCGCCGCGCGCAGGGCGGGGGCGTCGTTGATGCCGTCGCCCATGAAGCCAACGACGTGCCCGTTGCGGCGCAAGGCTTCGACGACGCGCTGCTTGTGGCCGGGTGAAAGCCGGGCGAAAACCTGGGTCGTCTCCACGGCTTGGGAAAGTTGCGGGTCGGTCATGTTTTCGACCGCGCTGCCGAGCAGAATCTGGCCCGTTGGCAAGCCCACTTCGCTACAGACCTTGCGGGTGACAAGGTCATTGTCGCCCGTCAGCACTTTCACGACGATGCCGTGTTGTTGCAGCGCGGCAATGGCCTTGGTGGCGGTTTCCTTGGGCGGATCCAAAAAGGCGATGTACCCTTTGAGAATCAGGTCCGCTTCGTCCGCTTTGGAGTAGGCGGCGCGCTTGTCCACCTTTTTGGAGGCGACGGCCAGGACCCGGAAGCCGTCGGCGCTCAAATCATTGTATTCCTGGACGAGATCGCCCATCAGAATCGGTTCCATCGGAAAATTTTCCCCTTCGGATTCGAATTGGCTGCAACGGCTGAAAACCGCTTCAGGCGCGCCCTTGGTCAGAATTTCGTAATCGCTTCCGGGCGTTTCGACGATGACGGACATCATCCGGCGCGAGAAATCGAACGGGATTTCATCCACCTTCCGGTAATTTTCAGTCGAGAGCTTTTTGTCGATGTCCGGATGCTCCAACACGGCGCGGTCCAGCACGTTTTTCAGTCCGGTTTGGAAATGGCTGATGAGATAGGCATCCAGCAGGACGGGATTGCTCTCGTTCTTGAAGACGTCGCAATGGATTTCCAGGATGACATGGTCGCGGGTGAGGGTGCCGGTTTTATCCGTGCAGAGGACATCCATGGCGCCGAAGTTCTGGATGGAATTGAGGCGCTTGACGATGACTTTCTTGCGCGCCATTAACAAGGCTCCCTTGGACAGGCAGACCGAGACGATCATCGGCAGCATTTCCGGCGTCAACCCCACCGCCACGGACAAGGCCAGGAAAAACGCCTGCTTCCAATCGTGTTTGTCCAGGCCGTTGATGAGGAAGACCAACGGCACCATGACCGCCATGAAACGCAGCATCAGCCAGGTGAATCTCTTGATCCCCTTGTCGAAGCTCGTCTCGATGGCTTGGGTCGTGATGCTTTTGGCGATATTGCCCAAATAAGTCTGCGGCCCCGTTTCCACCACCAAACCCGTCGCCGCGCCGCTCTCCACGCTCGTGCCCAGAAAACAAAGATTGGAGGACTCCAAAGGCGAAATACCCTCGCGCGTTTCGCGGGCGTCGAATTTCTCCACCGGCAGGCTCTCCCCCGTCAAAGTGGCCTGGATGATAAAAAGGTCTTTGCAAGAGAGCACGCGCACATCGCCCGGAATCATGTCGCCCGCCGAAAGCTTGACGATGTCGCCCGGCACCAATTCCCCCAACGGGACTTCCCTGGTTTTGCCGTCACGGACGACCGTGGCCGTCACGTTGATCATGGCCTTGAGTTTGGCCGCGGCCGCGTCGGCCTTGGACTCCTGGATGTAACGCAACGCCACGCCCAGGATGACCATGCATACCATGATCCATCCGCCGGCGAAGTCACTCGGCTCTTTGGCGGTGGCAAACGTGATGATGGCCAAAACCGACAACAAAATGACCAGCGGATTGCGGATGGCATGCCAGAATCGAACCAGCCAGTCATGGCGTTTCTCCCGGGAAACTTCGTTCGGCCCGACCTCTTCCAATCGCTCGCCGGCGACGGCCTCCGTCAACCCATCTGGGGACGTTTCCAACAGTCGCAAGGCATCCGCGGCATCCATTCGGGCGGCATCGGCCAGACGGGAAGAAAGCCGGACATTGGGCGCTTTGCGCTTGGGCGGCGCGGCGGCGGCGGCCGCGGCGGCCAGGGTGGCCGGGCCGGGTTTTTCGATATCGACCATGCTTTGATTTACGATTTACGCGGGCCGGATGCCTGCAAGCCCGCGCCCGGAAAATCGTAAATGGGAGGGCGGAAATCGCCAAGCAAATCCTCAAGAATTTTTTCACGACGGATGGGTCGGAATGGCACGGATAAAGAAAACTAAGAATTAAGAAACACGAAAACAGTCGAACCGGGATGCCTTTTTTGCCTTCTTAATTCTTACTTCTTAATTCTTACTTTCCCGGATGGCTACCGTTCGGCCACGGCGTGGAGGCTGACGGGATTGGTGGAGGGCTGGCCCAACCCACCCAGTATGTTGCGCAGGAAACTCGCCCCAAATATAACGTTGTTGGTGCAGGAGGCGTCGTTGACCTGAAAGGCCTTCCCGCCGCAATCATTGACCACCAGGCTTTGAAAATTGTTGCCAATGCATTGGGTGTCGGGGCAGAGCCGCCAGCCCTGGGCGGTGTGAGCGGCGGCCTGGGCCATGAAAACTCCATCGTGATGACTCTTGGAAATGGTCAGCCTCTGAAACGAATTATTGCGGGAGTCGCGCATGAAAATACCCAGATCGTTGCCCGCCAACTCCGCGTTGGTGATGAAATTGTGGTTGAAGGCCAGGTCCAATGACATGCCCGCCCCCAGATTGTCATGCAGGCGCAGGCCGTCGAAACGGCTTTCCTCGGTCTGGTAACAGGCCAGTCCGTCGAATTGGTTGTCATAGGAGTCGAGATCGTTCACCTGGAGGCGGCGGACCGCGGCGGTGACCAGGCCGCCGGAGCGGCAACGGCAACAGACCACATGTTCGACCGCCACATCGGCCGCGTTCCAAATTTGCACGCCATTGTTATTGAACTCGGAGCCGTCGCCGGCGGTTCGCCAAAACTCCAGCTTCTGGTTCTTCCGATTGCCGTCAATCCGCAGGTCCGCCAGGCGCAGATGCGCCGCCGGAGGCTGTGTTTGGGTCATGGGCGGCCCAAGAATCACCACCGGGCAATCGGCCCCGTCCGCCAGATGCAGGAGGGTGGCCGGGCCGCTGCCGCGCAACGTCTGGTAATCGTGCCGCAACAGGAGCGGCTGGGAGATTTCATAGGTTCCGGCGCTGAGAACCACTTCGCCGTTGGGCGGCAAGCCGTCCAGCGCCTTTTGGATTTCCGCGCCGGTGGAATTGGCGGGCAACGTGACAACGACCGGAGGCGCTCCGAACGCGGGGTGGCAGATCATTCCCGGCGCCAACAGCAGCAGCGAAGCGAAGAGTTCGCAACGGGAGCATGATTTTCTGAGCTTGGGCCGCTGCATATAATCTGTTGGTTCACTTCGGCTAATGATTAGACGAAACCCATTCCTTTTTTATTCGTCATGGCGCGGTTTTTTTTCGCTTTTTTTCAGGGAACATCGTGCTGGCCATTTTCCCGGGAGTTGCGAATAATGGCCTCGGACAGGGGGTGACGGGGCGGCATGAGGAACCCCGGCGCCTGTGGTTGCGGCGGCCGGCCTTTTTTTGCAAGATTCCAGGCGGCGCGCCGTAAAGGTCAATGGAATGAATTTGAACGAGAAGCCGAAAAGGGCCTCAAACCTGACAATGATATGAATACGAATGAACTGTCTGATCGCAAATTGAAACTTCTTTCAGCCCTGGCCGCGCTGGTCATCGGCTGGCTGTGCTGGAACGGGGGCGCCTTGGGCCACGCCCAGCCGGCCCCGGCCAATCAGTCTCCGCAATTGCAGGAGGTGGTGAAACTGACGCAGGCGAAAATGGGCGATGATGTGATATTGGCTTACATCAAAAACTCCGGCGCATCCTACAACCTGAGCGCGGATGACATCCTGTATCTCAATACCCAGGGGGTTTCGCAACCGGTCATCTCGGCCTTGTTGCAAACCAAGTCCAGCGCCGCTCCCGCTCCCGTGACGACGCCGACTACTCCAGCGCCCCCGGTGAATCCAGCCCCGGCTCCCCCCCCGGTATCCCCATATCCGGCCCAAGTTTCCCCGTATCCGGCGCCGGCCGTGCCGCCGCCTGCATCGGAGGTTAATTTGAGTTATTTCCAAGCCCAATTGGCGCCCTACGGCAGATGGGTTGATGTTCCAGGACAAGGTCCGTGTTGGGTGCCGTCCGTGGCCGCGACCGTGCCGGATTGGCGTCCTTATTTCAACGAGGGGCACTGGGTTTACACGGACGACGGCTGGTCCTGGCAGTCCGATTATCCCTGGGGCGAATATACATTTCATTATGGCCGCTGGCTGCGGGACCCTCTCCTCGGCTGGGCTTGGGTGCCTGGATATAACTGGGGTCCGGCCTGGGTTTGCTGGCGCCATGCGGAAGGGGCGGGCTTCTGTGGCTGGGCTCCGCTGCCTCCCGGCGCGCGCTTCGAAGCCGGAGTCGGTTTGATGTGGAACGGCCGCCTGGCCGAGGATGTGGACTTCGGTCTTGCCCCCGACCTGTTTGTCTTTATTCCCTTCGATCATTTCTGGGCGCGTGATTATGTGGGCTTCCGGGCGCCGCTCTGGCGGGTGCCTCTTCTGTTCAGGGGCAGCATCCTGGCCAACCACTACAGCATCGCAGGCGGCCGGTTTGTGGTTGAGGGAATTGGCCGTGAACGCATGGGGCGGCTGACTGGCCAT
Organism: uncultured Verrucomicrobiae bacterium; assembly: GCA_963813995.1. GTDB lineage: Bacteria > Verrucomicrobiota > Verrucomicrobiia > Limisphaerales > Palsa-1400 > DASRLE01. The sequence continues at coordinate 308,994 of CAWFAZ010000079.1, forward strand.
GAGGTGCGCGTGGAAAGGATGGAGTTTCGCGATGCGCACATTGCTCATGCGCGGGAAGCCGAACATGCCCGTGGCGCTGACATCCATGGCGGTGGAATGGAGCACGCGCGACCGGGTGGAGGCCATGACGAGGGGTCAAAGTCCAGAGATAGAGATCATGGGTTTTAACAACGGAAGATAACGGCGGCATTTAAGCCGGCAAGGCGATCTTCGGACGGTTGGCGGCGGTGAGCGGGTTGGCCTTGAACCCGCCCGCTTCCAGTTCGGCCAGCCAGCGCGTGATCAAATCTCCCAACTCGCGCAAATTGAGTTGCTCGTATTGCGGGGGATAGTTTTTCAGGTTCGCATCGGCCAGTTTAAAAAGGGCCGCCGCGGGGCGCAGGCGGTTTTTTTGCAGATGGACAAAGGCCCCGGCCAGTTGAATCAATCCCTTGTAGAAAGAGCCGTTCGGGCCATGACGATCCTTCAGCCAAAGCTGTTCCAGAACATCGTGCGCTTCATAAAACAGGCCGCGATTGAAGCAATCGAAATAACCCAGGTAATGCGGGTCGCCGCCCCGGCCGCGCCATTGTTCAACCCTCCCGGCCATTTTTTCCTTCTTGGTGCTCATGGCGGGAGATGAAGCCACATTCCGGCCCGGAGTTCAAAGCTCAAGTTTGGACGCCGCTCATGCGGCCAGAACAGCGTCACTTGCCCCGGCCATTGCAATCCCGCAAGATGCGGCTTTATTCGCGCGGTGAATTGCTGACCTTCACGCGCAAAGCGGTGTTCAGCCCCCGGCGGACGATCACCAACCGTGAGGCTTGCGCGCCTTGGCACGACGGACGGCGTTGAAAAATCGGGTTCGGGCCTGAATTGCACGGATTTTGGCATATGTGGCATTTTTTAATTTTTCCCTCTATTGTCACGGGGGAAAGGCACACTGATTATAAACTCTTAAGCAAAAGTAGCTTTACTTTACAATCCCTCATGGTATATGCTGCACCTGATCACTAAAATTAACCGGGGAATTAGATATGAAACTTCAAGGATTGCTTACTTCTGGAGTCCTGGCTGCCGGCGCCCTGCTGCTGGCAGGTTCCGCGCAGGCATCGCCGAATCTTCAGTTTGACAGCTTTACGAGCTGTCCCACCATCGGCAATTACGCAGGCGATACCACCCCGGTCTGCGCGACCGGAATTGACGACGGCGTTTCCGGCGATAAGGTATCGGTCTATTTCAGGATGCCTTTCTACGAGGACCGGTTCGTTAGCACATGCTTTATCGGCTTTAACGGCGGCAATCCGTGGCATGTTGGCACGCCTGTCGATTTCACCCAGTATGCCGGTTTGACGTTTGATGTGCTGTGGGATAGGACCTCAGGGCTGACCGTTGATCAGTTCAACACCGGGACGAACTGGTGCAGTGTTTGCCCCGTGCCTCTATTCACTACGCCCGAGCCGCAGAACTATTTGTTTGAAGGCGGTTATATTCAAGGTGTTCAAATCTCGGCAGCCTGCAACGGCAACGACACCGAAGTCGAGTTGGGGGAACCCAATATTCCCTTAACCGCGGCCTATGGGTGGCAAACCGTCTGGATTCCATTTGGCGCCGGCCAATCCACCGCGACCAAAGTAAGCGCCTTGATCTTCGCGAAATTTGCTGCCAACGCGGGACCCTGTTGCTCCACCAATGCGTGGGGCGCATTCTGGATTGACAACATCGTTCTCGTCGGAAAGACCCCGACGCCCAATCCCACGCTGACGCTTTCCGCCACACCACCCGTTCCGGGACTCAATGTTTGGAATTTGACAGAAAACACCAGCTACTATGACCGCAACGACGTGGTGACAACCGCCAACAACGGATTGTCCTGGGCCGGTTCCATCACGAGCCCCAACACCAATTTCCCGGTGGCCTATTCCTTCACCCTGACGGGCTTCCCGGCCAACAGCGCATATGCCGAAGCCTTTATGCTCCTGGTTCCCAATGCCGCCGGCATCGATAGTGCCCCCGACTGGACTGAAGCCACCTGCATGATCTATGAAGTCCAATCCACACCGAGTGGCGCCAACATCAGCCTCAGCTACAAGACAAATTATCCGAGTATGGAATACTCGCCGGTCATGGTTTATGTCGGATTTGACGGCACCAGTAATACGGCAGGCACGAACGCTCCTCCTGCGCCTGCTGCCGTCCCGATGCTTTACGGCACCTATTCGCTTGTGTTCACGGACGCCAACGACGGTTATGTTTCGGGCCCGGATGGTGTTCCCCACACCTTCGGGATCGGCACTGATGGCGCCACTTGGTTCAAGGAAAACAGCACTGCAAATGAGCCATTCCTGGTTTATCTCGGCGACCAGGCCAATGATGCAGGCGGCATGAATCAAGCTGTGGTTTACGACAGTTTCTCCGTCTCCGGTGTCCCCTCAGCGTTCAGTGAGAACTTCCTGACGGAGACGGCTACAGTTAACGTCAACAATGGCTGGACCACGGACCCGGCGGGCGTTTTCCTCGTTCCCACCACGGCGGCCTGCTGGGTGAGTTGGACGACGCCCCCGGCTACGGGCTTCGTTTTGGAGAACGCGGCCAATCTGGCCGGCCCCTGGCAGGACACAACCTGCAATCCTCAGATCGCCGCGTACGGGGAAATGATGCAGTTGGTGGATAACAGCGACCTGGTGGCTCCCGCCAATGTGCAATATTTCCGGCTGGTCAAGCGCATCTACTCGAAACTGCTGGCGGCGCTGCCGGGGCAAACTTTCATCTCCGGCACCGGCGTGACGGGAACGCCCACTACGCTGACTGGTGGCCCGCCTTGGATGGAGACTGCCACTGGCTACGCCGTTGATGCCAATAATGTCCTGATGACCAACGTCACCGCCGACCAGATATTGCTCGCATGCACATCCGACACCATCGCCACGGATGACTTCATAACTGGCACTTCCGGCAACAATTCTGAGAGCGTGGGCATGTCGGGGGGCATGGTGAACTTCAGCGGCAGTGCCAGCTTCTCCTGGGGCAACGACGGGCTGACTGCCCCGGCCACCGAAACGATTACCCTGACCGATCAGTCCACCGGCTTCACGGTGACTAGCGCCCCCGTTACGTTATTGAATCCGTAACCGCTGAGAGCGTGTTTTGAAATTCGGTTTGGAGTCCCGCCTTTAGGCGGCACGGCGCCGAAACCGCCTGAAGGCGGGACTCCAAACCCTGAAGCTCATCTCCAAACTGGCTTTTCATAACACGCTCTGAGATTCTGACAGCGAGAGACCTCTTTGGGTTTCTCACTTGAGTTTGCGCTGCAGAATCTCGCCGACGAGGCCGGGGTTGGCTTTGCCTTTGCTGTAGAGGTATCACCCATTAGCCTGTCCAACTAAACATTATCGTTAATGTGACGAACTGGTGAACCACCGTCGCCGGGGGGGGCTTCCGCCGTCGCCCCTTCAGGTGGAGCTTTGGCAGACAGGATGGCCGACAGGCGGTTTCAGCCGTCGCCTGGATTCTGGCCTCCACGCCGCCGTTGCCATGAGCGGACGCGGTGGGTGTGCTGCCAGGGTGCTACAGGTGCAACAAATAAGCCAAATTGTAGCACCCTTGTTGCACCCTAACTCATTGATAATCAACGTTTGTAGCACTGTAGCGGGGTTCCTCAACGTTTTCAGTGGAATTAAACATGGGGCAGGCGGAGTTTGCCGGCGACCAGATAGAGGATGGTGATCAGGTAAACCGTGGAACGATAGCCCCGCGCCTTGCGCTTGACCGCGCTGAAGACGCTATTGAGTCCTTCCATAAAGGCGTTGGTCAGGCCCCATTTCCAGTGGGCCAGGATTCCGGCCAGATGGTTCTCCACCATGTTGGCCAGCTTGATCATCGCTCTGAAAACGTAGGATTTGTAAAACCGGGCCACCCATCGCACCCAGCGGCACCAAACCTTAAAGCGCTTTTGGGCCACCATGGCGTTGGAGCTGCGATAGATGTCCTGCAGGACCAGGCGCATCTGATAAGCCTTGCCGGTGCAGAGATTTTTTTCTTTGATTTTGGCCAACCGGCTCTGTTCGTCCCGGTCGAGGTTTTCCGGGTTCTTGCGCCAGAGCCACTGGCTCTGGCGGAGGGACTCCCGCACGTCGTTGCCGCCCACGCTGAACTCCGCCCGACGCACTTGGTCAACCGACTTGTTGGCATTGGCCAGGACATGAAACTTGTCAAATACCACCTGGGCGTTGCGGCAGTTGTCTTTGACGCCCTTCTCGTAGCCTGCGCTCATGTCCATGCTCACTTGGGTGATGGCGTACTGGTGCCCATTGTGCGCCGCCAATGCCTGGACAAACGCTTGCCAAGTCTCGTGGCCGTGGCCTTCTGTAGCAAAGATCACCCGCTTGGCCACCAAATCAGCAAACACACTGATATACTCCTGGCCTTTGCGCACGCCCATCTCATCGACTCCGACGCAGCACACGTTGCCAAAGTCGGCTTGGGCGTAAGCCCCATCCACATGCTTAAAGAGCATCCGCCACAGGCGCATGTCGCTCTCCCCGGTCACTTCGGCTACTTTGGCCATGGGCATCTCGCGCATCAGCAGCAGTGCGAACGCTTCAAACTCCTTGGTGAAGTGCAGGCTTAATCCTTCCCAGGGCGGACGCACCCGAAAGACATGGCCGCACTGGCGGCACTTGCCGCGCGGCAACCGGCAGGTGATCTCACAGCGATGTTGGAAGATATTGAGATGGCGCCAAGTCAGCACTTCGGTATGGTCATAGCAAAAAACCAACCCTCCATCCTGGGGACAACGAAGCGAGTCCCATAAACGCGATGTTTCCTTGATTTCCAGGCAGACCGTTCCGCTGGCGGCGTCAAAGCGGCTCTCGACTACTTCCCAGTTCAAGCTCAAACCCAACAATTCATGAAATAATTTTTCAGGTGTCATCCCAAAAACTACCAAGACTCCACCTCTATTCCACTGAAAACGTTGAGGAACCTGTAGCGGGGGGGCGGGGGGGGCAGAATCCCAGTCACTTCAGCCGTGTGCTACGCTACTTCGCTCCGGCTGGCCGCTCCAATTTGGTGCCAAAGAAGGCTTATAATGATACTCTATTATCCCGAAAACGTTGAGGAACCTCAGCCTTTGCTTTAAGCGCCTTGCTCACAACTGGTTGTGACGATTCAATGGAAAAATAGCTGAAAATTTCACGGTTTTTGGCGCGAAATCTAAACTCACCATGCATTACAATTTGCAAGTTCGTCGGCTTATGTGGTGAACAAACACTTGACGCTCGCGGTGGGTTGCGGTCACTTTGGCAACGTGTTGAATCATCAATCTCGAATAACAATACCATGAGCACTACATCCAAAGGTTTGAGCACCATCGCATTGCACGCCGGACAAGTTCCCGATCCCACCACCGGTGCGCGCGCCGTTCCGATTTACCAGACGACTTCCTATGTCTTCAAAAGCACCGACCACGCCGCGAATCTTTTCGCGTTGAAGGAATTCGGCAACATCTACACCCGCCTGATGAATCCGACCACCGACGTTTTTGAGCAACGCGTCGCCGCCATCGAAGGCGGCACGGGCGCGCTGGCGGTGGCGTCCGGCCAGTCGGCCATCACCTATGCGCTGCTGGCCATCACGCAACTCGGCGATGAAATCGTGTCGGCCAACAATCTGTACGGCGGCACTTACCAGTTGTTTCACTACACCTTCCCGAAGCTGGGTCGCACGGTGAAGTTCGTGGACTCGCGCAGCCCCGAGGCGTTCCGCAAAGCCATCACCCCCAGGACGCGCGCCCTCTACGCCGAGACCGTCGGCAATCCCAAGCTCGACGTGCCGGACTTCGAGGCGCTGGCCAAAATCGCCCACCAGGCGGGCATCCCGTTCGTAGTGGACAACACCGTGGGCATCGGCCTGGTGCGGCCGATGGATTACGGCGTGGACATCCTTGCCTCCTCCGCCACGAAATACATCGGCGGCCACGGCACGAGCATCGGCGGCGTCATCGTGGACGCCGGGAAGTTCCAATGGAACAACGGCAAGTTCCCCGAATTCACCGAACCGGATCCGAGCTATCACGGTTTGGTTTATTGGGACGCGTTGAGCAACGTGCCCGGCATGGGCAACGTCGCCTTCATTCTCAAGATTCGTGTCACGTTGTTGCGCGACATCGGCGCGGCGCTCAGCCCGTTCAACGCGTTCCTCTTTTTGCAGGGACTGGAAACGCTGCCGCTGCGGCAAAAACAACATTCGGCCAACGCGCTGGAAATCGCCCGCTGGCTCAAAACCCATCCGCTGGTCAACTGGGTCGTGTATCCCGGCTTGCCCGACAATCCGAACCACAAGATCGCCGCCAGATATCTCAAGCATGGCTTCGGCGGCATCGTCGGCTTCGGCATCAAGGGCGGCTTGGAAGCGGGCAGGAAGTTCATCAACTCGGTCAAACTCCTGTCGCACCTGGCCAACATTGGCGATGCCAAATCGCTCGTCATTCATCCGGCCTCGACCACTCATTCGCAACTCACGCCGGAAGAGCAGGCCGAGACCGGCGTCACGCCGGATTACGTCCGCCTCTCCATCGGCCTTGAGGACGTGGAAGACATCAAGGCGGACATTGATCAGGCATTGCGCGCCGCGAAACAGGCCGCGCCGGCAAAGTGAACCGCACCGGAATTCAAGGCCAATGAAGGACCCGCCCGCCAGCATCATCCAGGGCGATCTTCAGGATCAGAAGATCGCGGGTTATCAATCGCCCTTGGGCGTGACTCACACTCAAACCGTCACATTGCGCGGAGTGCAAATCCAGTCTGGTTTCACGTTCGATCAGGTGGAAGTGTCGTACCAAACGCTGGGAACGCTCTCGGCCCGGCGCGATAACGCCATCCTGGTCTGCCACGCCTTGTCGGGCACGGCGCACACCGCCGGCCTTCACCCGGACACGGGGCGTCCCGGCTGGTGGGATTTTCACGTTGGCCCGGGCAAGGCGATTGATACGAACAAATTCTTCGTCGTTTGTTCCAACGTGCTGGGTGGCTGCGACGGCACAACCGGCCCGATGTCGCTTCGGCCCGAAACCGGCAAGCCTTACGGGATGGACTTTCCTCCCGTGACCGTCCGCGACATGGTGACGGTGCAGGCAAAACTCATCGAACTGTTGGGCATCTCGCGGCTGTTCGCTGTCATCGGTGGTTCGATGGGCGGAATGCAGGCGCTGGCCTGGGCGGTGAATTTTCCGGAGTTCGTCCGCGTTTGCGTTCCCATTGCGACCTGCGCCTCGCACAACGCCATGCAAATTGCCTTCAATGAAATCGGCCGCCGCGCCATCATCACCGATCCGAATTGGAACGGCGGAAATTACACGCCCGACCGCAGCCCAAACCACGGCCTCGCCGTGGCCCGCATGGTGGGGCACGTCACCTATCTCAGCGAGTACGCCATGACGCGGAAGTTCGGCCGCACCTTGCAACCGCCGGTCAACGCCGCCGACGACGAGGCGGCGCTCTTCACCGTCGAAAGCTATCTTCACCATCAGGGGGAAAGTTTCGTGAGCCGGTTCGATCCCAATTCCTATCTTTACCTGACCAAGGCGCTGGACCAGTTCGATTTGTTTGGCAGCGAACCGCCGGAGGAAGTCCTGCGCCGGGTGAAAGCGCGTTTTCTGGTCATCTCCTTCGCCTCCGACTGGCTCTATCCGCCGGCGCAGTCGCGGGAATTGGTGCGCCTGCTCAAGCGCGCCCGCGTGGCCGCCACCTACATCAACCTCGAAACCCTTTACGGACACGATTCGTTTCTGATCCAAAACCCGGAATTCGCCAGCGTCGTGCGCCATTACCTGGAGAATGAATACCGCCACGCCAGTTCCAAGCAGGCCGGCGCGGCGATTTAGTTGAGCCATGCACCCCGGAATTTACGAAACTGTTCTGGACTGGATACCTGACGGCGCCCGCGTGCTGGACTTGGGAACAGGCGACGGCGCTTTCCTGGAACGGCTCGTTCGGGTCAAGCGCGCCGTGGCCGAGGGCGTGGAAAGGAATCCCGAATTGGTGGCCGGCTGCATCCAGCGCGGGCTGGTCGTGCATCAAGGCAACATTGCCGAGGGATTGGATCAGTATGGCGATCAGTCGTTCGACTACGTGCTGTTGCTCGGCACGTTTCAGGAATTGATTTCGCCGGCGGAGATACTTCGGGAAGCCTTGCGCGTCGGAGGCCGGGTCATCATCGCCTACAGCAACTTCGCCCACTACCGCGTGCGGCTGCAGATTCTGTTTCGCGGACGCGCACCCGTCACCCAATCCCTTCCCCAGCCCTGGTATCGGACGACGAACCTGCACTTCCTGTCCCGGCTGGACTTCCGCGAATTCTGCCGGCAGATGGGTGTGTCAAGCATTCGAGATGCCTGTTTCAACGCGCGCGGCGAAGTGGTGATCCTGCCCAATCTCTTTGCCGAGGAAGTGGTGACCTTGCTGGAGCCACAGCGGGAAATTAAGAATTAAGAAGGCAGCCGGCTTTCATTTTGCAACCCCGAAAAAACCGTGAAATTTTCCGCATTTTGCAAAGTCATAACAAGTTGCAGGGCGGGCACTTACATAAGCGGCAATTATTTACAGTTGACAATTGTCAGGCTGCGGCGCTCCGGCTGGCAGTTTTTCAGAACTTTAGCATTTAGCCTTTCCCTTCAACCCGCCACAACAGATTGTCAATAAGGCACTTACGAAAGCCCAACTCATCACATTGAAGGATCGTTGAATTGAACGGTTTTGTATTGTTGGGATTGGCGCAGCCCATGTAACAAATCCTGTTGCCACGACATCAAACCCGTGTTACAAGGGTTCGTAATGGCTCGGTCATCGACCTCCTATCGGCCAAAGTGGAAGCTTGGTAACACCTCTGTTATCCGGGTCCCGAAAGCACTTGCTCCGGCAGTGCTGCGCTTCGCGCACAACCTTGACCAGAAATCAGAGCCGTCAGAACTCCACGACACGGCAATCGCTTACCGTACCGCCGAAGACGTCGAAATGACTCAACCGGTCAACGTCGCTTCTGTGCCGCAGCGCTCGCCATTTCGTTATCCCGGCGGCAAGACATGGCTTGTTCCATACATCCGCTCATGGCTGGGGCACAAGCCCACTCCCGTTGGCGTTGTAGTAGAGCCTTTTGCTGGCGGCGGCATTGTTGGCCTGACCGCTGGTTTTGAGGGGTTGGCCGAACATGCCGTTTTGGTCGAAAGCGACCCCAACGTCGCCGCTGTCTGGCATACCATTTTAGGCGGCCAAGCCAAATGGCTTGCAAACCAAATCTTGAACTTCGATTTGACACACGCGAACGTGACCGCCGTTTTACGCAAAGAACCCGCCAGCCAGCGGGAGCGGGCGTTTGCCGTAATCCTCAGAAATCGCGTCCAGAGGGGCGGCATCATGGCCGCGGGCGCAGGCCTGGTGAAGACGGGCGAGAACGGACGCGGCCTCAATTCCCGTTGGTATCCAGAGACGCTCGCTCGCCGCATTCAGGAAATTGCGGGCATAGGGGAGCGATTCTCGTTCATTGAAGGCGACGCCTTCGACGTCATCCGCCGCTACGGTGATGATGACTGCGCTGCTTTCTTCGTGGATCCGCCGTACACCGTTGCCTCCAAGCGTCTTTACTCCCACTGGCAGGTTGATCATAGAAACCTGTTTGAGCTGCTGGCATACGTGCAAGGAGACGTCCTCATGACCTATGACAACACCCGTGAAATCGCCTTGCTCGCGGCAGAGTTTGGGTTCGAGACTCAGGCCATTGCCATGAAGAACACCCACCATGCCAAGATGACGGAACTCTTAATCGGAAAAGATTTGTCCTGGCTCAGGCGAGCGGCAAACGGGCGCGAATCTGCTTCTCGAAAAGGTCAAGAGACATTGGCGTTCCACCCGTAAGCCCCTCGACTGCGTTGTCGAGGGTGGTGAAGTGGGTTTCATGCCGCTGGAGTGAAAAACGCCCGTCCTTCGACGGGGCGAAGGAAACAACAAACCAAACAATTTCGCAGTTGGACAAGTCCTTCACTTCGCGCATTTCGCTCAGCGAATCCCAAAATGAACGGTCAATGACAACGGCCATTTTCTTTCCCCATCTGCTGATCGTTGGCACCTTGATCTGCAACTGCGGCATTAATCGCTTTGGACCGGACGAACGGAAATCCGGCCTCCTTTGAACCTGCGGGAATGGCACCCCCGGCTCTGTCCACTCCCGCATCGTTCTGAAATCATTCTCCATGCTCATCCCGGAGAAATACACCGCTTGAATCTCCAGCGCGCACCACCGAAGTTCGCCGCTTTCTGCGTTGACCAGAACCGCGTCGATCTTGCCCACCGCGTCCTGGTCCGTTTCCTCTTCAGCCTGAGTCTTGCCCATTAAAAACGGCAACTCGGAAACCACGAACGGTTTCGACGTTCCCAACAAGGTTTCGCCAACCCATTCCGCAACAAGACTCCCTTCCAGAAAACGATTCGGGCATGTCGTCACCGGCTCGCCCTTTGGCGTCACCTTTCCCTGATCATCCTGCACGAACTGCCGCAGCGAGCACACGCCGCCCTTTTTGTTGCACTTCGGCGGCGGCTTTCCAGGCTGTGCCCGTTTAAATGGGCAAACCACATTCCTGTGAGAGGCCAGGGAAAGCTCCCGGATTCGCTCCGGCGGGAGCGCGCTGAAGTCGAAGCCATACAATTCACCAGTGCCGTAACGAGAAGGCATGGCGAACACTACAGCAACCGCTTGTGCCGGGGAAGCCTTCGTTTTCGATGCCCCCACCGCAAAACGGAATTACATCCATGCAAGTGCATCAGGCCTGACTTTTTAAACTTAAAGGGGTTCCTGGCATTGCCACTGGCCCATTTGAGAGAGCGGGCGGGGTGCGGCAGACAAAATGTTGACATGCTCGGAACTGACCCCTCGATGACCCCTCGAGGAATTTTGGCTGGTCCACGGCAAGCCGCGCCGGGAGCCGAAAGAAAAGGATTGAAAGAAGGCGACATGGACAGCATTTGTCCAACCGCCTCACGTAAATTGTGTGGATATGAATAATCAATCATTGAGGCAATTATGGGACTGACCATTCACTACAGGCTGGCCGTGGCCAGGAATCTCTCCGTCGCGGTCGTGCGCGAACTGGCGCAGCGCACGGCGCATTACGCGAAAAAGATCGGTTGTGAGGATGTCGGTGAAATTACGCGCGTTGAGGCAGGCACGCCTTTCACGGATCTCTTTGTCAACGTGGATCCCGAAGAAGATGGCTGCTTCGGCAGTGTTCGCGCCAAGAGCGGCTGGGTGGCGGAAGTCTGGCCGGGCAAAGGCTGCGAAAGCACGTTGTTTGGATTATGCAAATATCCACGGCGGATGCCATTTCGAGGCGGATCGGTTCGCACTGGCACTGAGGGTGGCTGGGTGTTGCAGGGTCATTGCAAAACCCAATATGCAAGCGAGCACGGCTGGGGACTTTTTCTGAAGTGCCATCGGCAAATCATCAGCCTGCTCGATTTTTGGCGGCAGCTTGGCGCGACTGTGGAAGTGACGGACGAAGGCGAATACTGGCAAACACGCTCGGAAGAAAAATTAAGAAACAAGCTCCGGCAATACGACGGATTGGTCGCGGCATTGAGCGGGATGATGAAGGATGCGGCCGCTGATTCCGGCAGCGGCTTGTCGGTCGAGTCGCCGATTTTTGATTACGCCCACTTCGAGCGGCTGGAACATGAAGGGCGGCAGGAATTCGTCGGCCAGATGGCGCAGTTGCTCTCGCGGAAAAAGCGGTAAAATATAAACGTCCCGCCCAGTTACCACTCGATCACGGCCGCGCCCCAGGTCAGGCCGGCGCCGAATACGATCAGCAAAACCAGGTCGCCCCGCTGTATCCGGCCGCTTTGCATGGCGTCGGCAAGCGGCTTTGTGGCAAAATCCGCAAGCGAACTGACGATGGCCTGCCTGGTTGCGAGATCGTTCATGGAGTGAGGTTTCGCTTTCGGCTGGTTCGATATGGCATGGCGTCTTCTTTGATGTGAAAGCCTATTTCCGGCCGGGGCGGATCGGGAGGCGGAGCCAGAAGCGGCCGCAGTTTTTGATAAATGTCGCGCAGAGCAACGTCGTGAGTCAGGAGAGATTTGTCAATTTCGGCCAGTCGCTTCAGGATGGCGGCATTGGCCACAAGGCCCTCGCGCATTCTTACGAACGCACGGATAAGATACACGCTCATCGTAATCGCACGCGGACTATTCAGGATATTTGCGGCCATCAGAGCGCCATGCTCGGTGAAGGCGTAAGGCGGATACTTCGCATGGCGTCCGGGTTCTAAGATCACAATTTGTGATCTTAAAGCTGCCCGGCCATCGCTGGACACCTTGCCGGCATCTTTCAGCGCAGAGAATTCACCAGCGGTGAGTTGGAAAATGAAATCTTCGGGAAATCGTTGCGCGCTGCGCTTGACCGCTTGATTGAGGACGCGCGTCTCGACTCCATATAAATCGGCCAGATCGGGCGCAAGGATTACCCGCTGTTCTTGAATCGTCAGAATCAGGGACTCGATGGGTTTCTTTGGCTTCATCATCTTCATGGGTGGAAAAGTCCGACGGCACGCACTTCCCGACATTCACGTTCCGCCGCCTGCCAGTCGAGATAATCCAAGATGTCCTTCGACAACGGCGTTCGCGAGCGGAGCAGTTTCCGCAACGCCCGCTTGTGTTCGTAGCAGCGCCTAACCGCTTCATCTTCGTTGAAACGGCGCGCGAGCTCCTGGGTTTCAGTCATCGTTTTCATTCTCTGCGCTGCCATACGTCAGAGTCACGCATTTTCAAGAAGATTTGGCAGGGGAATGCGGAGAAGAGTTTGCAGGCTTATCCAAGGGCCATTCAGGACTGATAAACCTGCATGGCGGGCCATTTTGTCATACAGCTCCCGCGCGACGCATACGGCGCCGGGAAGGCCATTTTGGCCCACACGTTCCGCAAAAGAGCCAGTATTAGAAATGGTTGTACAATAGTACAAATACATTTCATAGCCTAATACTTTTCATTAGAAGAGATAAATCGCTTGCCAAGACCCGAAAACCTGCTAAAATTTTCACTCGAAATACTGGAAATGCCAAAAGTAAATCGAATTAACCAAAAAAGTTTATGAATGCGAATATAAATGCGAATATAAAACAATTGGATCGCCGGGAACGTCTTCAGTTCGCCGTGATTTTGTCAATCTTCTCCATCGCTTTGGCGGCCGGGGCGCAAAGCGGTTCGGAGTTGGGCAATGTGACCTTCTTTGGAACAACGGGACAGGGAGATGCCGCGATTGTTGCGGCGAATACTCAGGACCTTGCCGACAATTCGTGCGTGCCCACGGCGGATGCAAACGGAATGACCTATTTGGAGAATTACTATGAGGTCACGGAGGACGAGAGTTTGTTCGGCACGACCCCAAGCACGCCGGCGGAAGTCAATAAACTCATCACCGGGATGGGGACAACTGTTGACGGCACCTCAGTCAACGGGGAGTTCAACGGCTTGCAGGGGTATCTGAGCGCAAATCCCGCGCCTAATGTTCGCGTCACAGGACAATACGCGTCGATAACGCCCGCCGGCTGGGTTACGCCACCCGCCACGTTTACTCCGGGCGCCAATGTCATATCGCTGGCCCCAAACACAACGCCCACCGCCGCGTATTTGGCGGGCAAGCTGAATGCGAATGACGGTGTGGAGATCGGGGTTCAATGGGGCACGTATGATGGCACCACGTTCACGGCCGGCAACGGGGCGCACCAGCTCACGTTGGAGCAGATAAGCCTGAATGGCAACTCCGGCACGATCACGGTCCTGGATCCTTGGGGCGATGGCAACCAAAACTTCCCCAACGCAGCAAACAACGGAGCCGACCAGGTGACGGGACTCCTCAATTTGGTTAATGGGTATTTGGTAGTAACGTTTGATAACAGCTACGTCGGCCCCGAGCCGGGTGGAAATGATAATCCGAATACCGGATTCGCGTCGGGCCAGGGCTACGGCGTCCAATATGCCCAGATTTTGGAAGATACAGTGGAATATGCAGTTCCCGAGCCGTCCACCTATTCCTATTTCGTCACGGGCGCGATGCTGTTCATTCCGTTTGCCAGGAATTCTGTGCGAAAGCTGCGCGCGCAACTATAATCTGAGTTGGTTTTTCCAGACGGAACCCAATCTTCCTTTTGACAATAAAGGCCGGCTTTGCCGGCCTTTTTTTCGACCCCGGCTCAAGCTCCCCGGTTAGTCTTCCACCAAGGCCCCGCTCAATTACCATTCGATCACTGCCGCGCCCCAGGTCAGACCGGCGCCGAATACGGTCAGGAAAACCAGGTCGCCCCGGTGGATTCGACCGCTTTGCACGGGTTCGTCCAGCGCAAACGCTTGAGCAGGAAAGTTTTGGGCCTTTTCCAAGGGCCGTTCAGGACTGATAAACCTGCATGGCGGGCCATTTTGTCATACAGCTCCCGTGCGACGCATCCGGCGCCGGCGCCCCTGGAAGTTTTTTGCAGAAAGGTATTGGCAATTAGCCAAACTCATGGCACTTGTGCCAGTCCAATTATGTTTAATAAGAAAACATGGCCCCGGTTCGCAGCTTTGGCCGCTGCACTTGTTGTTTCGCCCAGCGCTTTCGCGGGTGAGGCGGATATTCACATCCCCGTTCTGAGCGGGGTCAAGTTTGACGGGTTGGGCGGCGTCAGCGGCGCCACCCTGATGTTTGTGGGCATCGGGATTTGCTTCCTCGGCGCCATCTTCGGCCTGGTGCAATACTTTCAGACCAAAGCACTGCCGGTGCATCAGTGCATGTCCGAAGTCTCGGAATCAATCTGGGAAACCTGCAAGACCTACCTCTTCACCCAGGGCAAGTTCCTCGCCATTCTGTGGCTGCTGATCGCCGGTTGCATGCTCTATTATTTCCTCGGCCTGCAACACGAGGCTGCCGGCAATGTCGTGCTTATTTTGCTCTGCTCCATTCTTGGCATTCTGGGGTCGTACGGGGTCGCCTGGTTCGGCATCCGCATCAATACTGTGTCCAATTCGCGCACGGCCTTTTCCGCGCTCAAGGGCAATCCCTTCGCCACCCTTGGCATCCCGTTGCGTTCGGGCATGAGCGTCGGGTTGCTGCTCGTCTCCGTTGAACTGTTCTTCATGATTTGCATCCTGATGTTTCTGAAAGACCTGGCCGGCCCCTGTTTCATCGGGTTCGCCATCGGTGAATCGCTGGGGGCTTCAGTCCTGCGCATCTGCGGCGGCATTTTCACCAAGATTGCCGACATCGGCTCCGATCTCATGAAGATCGTCTTCAAGCTCCCCGAAGATGATCCAAAGAATCCGGGCGTGATTGCCGACTGCACCGGCGACAACGCCGGAGACAGCGTCGGCCCGACGGCGGACGGTTTTGAGACCTACGGCGTGACCGGGGTGGCATTGATCGCGTTCATGGCGCTCGCCCTGGCCGCCAGCCCCAATGTTTGCGCGACCCTGATTATTTGGTTGTTCGTCATGCGCTCGCTGATGATTGTCACGTCGCTGGTTTCCTACTTTGCCAACAATGTCCTGAGCAAGGCCATGTTCGGCAGCAAAAAGGATTTCGACTTTGAAGCGCCGTTGACCCATCTGGTGTGGATGACTTCGTTGGTGTCCATTGGCGTCACCTTCGGAGCCAGTTATTTTCTGCTGGGGGATTTCAAGGACGGCGCCGGCATGGTTCAACCGGATTTATGGTGGGTGCTGTCCGTCATCATCAGTTGCGGCACCGTGGCGGGTGCGCTCATCCCGGAGTTCACCAAGATCTTTGTCAGCACCAACTCGCGCCACGTCAAGGAAGTGACCAACTGCTCCAAACATGGCGGCGCGTCCCTCAACATTCTCTCGGGCTTCGTCGCCGGCAATTTCTCCGCTTTCTGGATGGGGCTTTGCATCATGGTTCTCATGGCCGCCTCTTATTACTTCTCCCAAAATCCGGCCCTGCAATCTCTCTTGCCGCCACAGTTCGCCTTTGCCGCGCCCATTTTTGCCTTCGGCCTCGTTGCCTTCGGCTTCCTCGGCATGGGGCCCGTGACCATCGCCGTGGACAGCTACGGCCCGGTGACGGACAACGCGCAATCCGTCTATGAGTTGAGCCAGATCGAAGGGCGCAAGGACATCAAAGCGGAAATCAAGCGCGACTTCGGTTTCGACGCGGACTTTGAAAACGCCAAGTACCAGCTCGAAAAAGGCGACGGCGCGGGCAACACGTTCAAGGCCACGGCCAAACCCGTGCTCATCGGCACGGCAGTCGTTGGCGCGACCACGATGGTGTTCGGCATCATCATGCTTCTGGAAAACCTCTTTGGCCATGCCGTCACCAAGTTGAGCATTGTGCAGCCGGAAGTCATCCTGGGCCTGATCATGGGCGGCTCGGTCATTTACTGGTTCACCGGCGCTTCCTGCCAGGCCGTCGTCACGGGCGCGTATCGCGCGGTGGTTTACATCAAGGAACACATCAAACTGGACTCCACCACCGCCTCGATGAAGGACAGCAAGGAAGTGGTCCGCATCTGCACCGTTTATGCCCAGAAAGGGATGTGGAACATCTTCATTGTTGTGTTCTGCTTTGCCCTCGCCCTGCCTTTCTTCAATCCTTACTTTTTCATTGGCTACCTGATCGGCATCGCCTTTTTCGGCCTTTTTCAGGCCATCTTCATGGCCAATGCCGGCGGCGCATGGGACAACGCCAAGAAAATCGTCGAAGTGGATCTCCGCCAGAAGGGCACCGAACTCCATGCCGCCACCGTCGTGGGCGACACGGTGGGCGATCCATTCAAGGACACCTCCTCTGTGGCGATGAACCCGGTCATCAAATTCACCACGCTCTTTGGCCTCCTGGCCACGGAGATCGCCGTGACCATGAAAGTGCAAAGCACCAAGACCGTCATTGGTGTGTTCTTCTTCATCATCGCGTTGATCTTCGTTTACCGGTCGTTTTACTGCATGCGGATTCCGGAAGAGGAGAAAGCGGCTTAATTCCACCGCAGCACTGCCACCAGCGTTCCCGTCGGCCACGTTGTCCCGGGCGGCACATCCACCAGCCCGTTGGCACGGGCCATTGAGCTTAAAATGTGGGACGCCTGGCTCCCGGCCGATCTGACCTGGCCGCCGGCGTCGAGCACAACCCGCACAAAATGCCGCCGTTCCCCACGATTGCCCAGCGGTTCGGCCAGCGTGCCCCAGGACGCGGGCGGCCGGAGATCGCGCGCTCCCTGGAGCCGCAGCAGCGCCGGTCTGGCCAGAAGAAAAAAGGTCACAAACGCCGAAACTGGATTGCCGGGCAGGCCCAACAGAAGTTTTCCCCCGTGCCGGCCAAAGGCAAACGGTCTGCCCGGCCGGATGGCCACCGTCCAGAAGTCCAATTGCCCGCCAATCTCCGCGAAGGCTTGCCTGACCCAATCCGTTGCGCCCACCGAAACGCCCCCGCTGGTCACGACGACATCGCATTCCTGGAACGCCGCCCGCAATGCCTGTTTTGTCAATACCAAATCATCCGCAACCAGCGGATACACCTTGGGGACGGCCCCGGCTTCCCGGGCCAGGGCCGACAAGCCGGTGCGATTGCTTTCGTAAATCATGCCCGGCGGCAAGGCGCGCCCCGCTTCGCTCAATTCGTCGCCCGTCGCCAGCAGCCCCACCCCGGGGCGCCGTCCAACTGGCGCCGCGGCAACGCCCGCGCCCGCCAGCAGACTGAGACGCTGGGCCGTTAATTCCTCCCCGGCCCCGGCCAGCAGCGCATTCTCCCGGACGTCTTCACCGCGCAAACGCACATTTTTCCACAGCTTGACCTTCTCCGAGATGATGACCTTCGCGGGTTGGTCCGCCGCGTGTTTCACATCTTCCTGCATGACAACGGCGTCCGCGCCGCGCGGCAGATTCGCCCCTGTAAAAATCCGCACACACGCGCCCGCCTCGACGCAGCCGGCAAATGCGTTTCCCGCCCGCGTCTCGCCGCTGAGGCGCAGGGCAACCGGTTTCTCCGCCGTCGCCGAAACCAGGTCCGTCGCCCGGACCGCGTAGCCGTCCATGGACGAATTATCCGCCGGCGGCAAGTCAATGGGCGAATGGATGGGCGCGGCCAGATAACGGCCCAAAGCGTCCTGGACAGGAATCTCTTCCGCCGGCAGAGGCTCCAGGGCCGCGAGAATCCTTTCCTGCGCTTCCTCCAGAGAGATCATGGAAAAGGTCAATGTTCTGCCGACGTGAGCAGGAGGGTCTGTTCCAAGGTCGAAAGCCCCTCCCCCACTTTTTCCAGGGCGACGCGCCGGAGGGTTTTCATTCCCTGGTCGATGGCCAGTTTGCCGATTTCCTGGGCGCCGACGCGTTTGATGACCAATTTGCGGATTTCATCGGTCATGGTCATCGCTTCAATGATGGCCAGGCGTCCGGAGTAGCCGGAATTTTTGCAGCGTTCGCAGCCGCGGCCGCGAAACAAAGTCTTGCCTTCAAACAGGCTCGCTTCAATGCCAAGGTCCTTGAACATCTTCTCCGGATAATCCACCGGCTCCTTGCAACTCGGACAAACCTTGCGCATCAGGCGCTGGGCGCAGGCCAGGATGACGGCGGATGAAATCAGGAACGGCGCAATCTCCATGTCGTCCAGCCGCGAAATCGCCCCCGGCGCGTCGTTGCAGTGCATGGTGCTCAAAACCTGGTGGCCGGTCAGGGCGGACTCGACCGCGATTTCCGCCGTTTCCGTGTCCCGGATTTCGCCAATCATGATGATGTCCGGGTCCTGGCGCAAAATGGAGCGCAGGGCGCTGGCAAATGTCAATCCTATTTCCTTTTTGACCGGCACCTGGTTGACTCCCGGAAGCTGGAATTCAACCGGGTCTTCCACCGTCACGATGTTGTATTGCGGCCCGTTCAGTTCGTTCAGCGCCGAATACAGCGTGGTGGTTTTGCCCGATCCGGTCGGCCCGGTGACCAGTATCAGCCCGTGCGGCGCGTCCACCGCGGCTTTGAAGCGGACATACGTCTCGGTGTCGATGCCCAGTTTATCCATGCTGGCGGACAGGTTGGATTTGTCCAGCACGCGCAGCACGCACTTCTCGCCGTGGACGGTGGGCAGGAAGGAAACGCGCAAATCGATGTCCCGCCCCCCGGCCTTGACGCGCATGCGTCCGTCCTGCGGCAAACGGCGCTCGGCGATGTCCAGGCTGCTCATGACTTTGATGCGGGAGGCCAGGGCCACTTGCAAATTTTTCGGCGGCGGCGGCATGTCGATCAAACTGCCGTCGATGCGGTAGCGCAGGCGCACCATGTTCTCGAATGGCTCGATGTGAATGTCGCTGGCCCGGTCCTTGATGGCCTGCACCAGGATGAGATTGGCCAGTTTGATGACCGGCGCTTCCTCGGTCGAAGCGGCCAATGCGGCCAGGTTGGTGGCATCCACCACCTCCTGTGTCACCGTCAGGTTTTCCGCTTCCGCCTCGGCCTCGGCCTTCTTGGCCGCATCCTGGATGATGTCCTCCATCGTGCCCGTGCGGGAGGTGTCCAGATTGGCCAGCCGGTCCAGAATGGCCTTCTCCGACGCGATCATGGGCGAGACCTCCAGCTTGGTCATGCGCTTGACATCGTCCACGGCCAGAACGTTGAGCGGGTCGGCCATGGCCAGAAACAATTTGTTGCCCAACCGCGCCACGGGCAGGACTTTGTAGTTGGAGGCAATGTCGCGCGGCACCAGATCGGCCAGATCGGGCGGGACCATCAGGCGGTTCACGTTGACGGGAGGCGTGTTCAAAACGCGCCCCATGGCCACGACGAGGTCGTTCTCGGTCACGTAGGCCTTTTCCACCACCAGCTTGATGAAACGGGTGCCTTCCTTCTTTTGCTTTTCCAGCAATTCCTCCACCTGCTGCGCCGTCAGCAAGCCGTCCTCGATCAAGGCATCGGCAATCCGTTCTCCAAGTGTTTTGACGGGTGACATAACGATCAACGCAAGGCTTTGCCCAAGATGCGCAGCAAGTCGGTGGGCGAAGCCAGATACCAAAGCAGCCGGAATTTGGACGTTTCCTCCAGGTCAAGCACGGCTTGTTTGTTGAACGGGTTGGCCGTGGCCACCATCATCGTCTTGCTCATCCGGTCCACCGGCAACACGCACCAGCGCTGGCAAATCTGGCGCGGCGCCGTCCGCACCAAATCCATGTCTATCTCATATCGTTCCAGCGGGATATAGGCCAGGCGGGAACGATCGGCCAGCAGTTTCAGGGATTTGTCCAGCGGCATGATCTGGCGCTCGGCCAGATTTTGAATGAAAGGATCGCTTGTTTTCGCCGGCGGCGACGTCAAGTCGGGCGTCGGCCAGCACGACTGGAAATCGCCTTCCGTAATCAGCTTGGTCTCGACAAAAAACTTATGCATCGGCGCCCGCCCGTCATCAACAGCCGGTTGGGCCGCCGCCTTGCCGTCGCCTTTTTTGGTTAAGACGGTCTGGGCGCTCTTGGTGGGATGCTCCATTTCCACCGGCTGCGGCGCGGTCAGATTATTGGCCTTGCTTTCGATCTGCGCCATCGCGGCCATGGCATCGCGGTCTTCGGGATGGCGTTGCAGGATGGTTTCATATTCGAGGATGGCGGAGGAAAGCTGGCCCAACTGCACATAAGCCTGGGCGATGCGTTTGGAGGTCTGGACGACCTCCTTTTCCAAATTGAGTTTCAGATACGCTTCCTTAAGGATTTCCAGCGACTGATAATCCTGCGGCTGCGATTGAGTGATGACTTCAAACATCTCAATCGTTTGCCGCAACTGCGCCTCTTCCCCCGGATTTAAAGTGCCAAGCATATCAATGCGTCGTGACCGTGCCAAAGTAACCGGCTGCCGAATTTAAATCAACCATTTCAGGATTTGGAAATTAACCCAGCCATTCATGGCTGGGTAAAGCGTCGCCCATAAACAAATCAAGTCCCGTCAGGGATGATAGAGCTACTTGAGCCTCCCGGCGGCACGTTCTCGCTCCAGAAAATCTCCCGGCATTATCACGTCCAGCCCATAAAAGCCCGTTTCCATTATCGCGCCGAAGTCGCCGCGGTCCAACGTCAGCAGCGTCTGCGCCCAGGCGGCAGCAGTGAAAAGAACCGGACGGTCTTTTGTTGGACTAAAAACTGCGGGCCGATCCATTGTCCAGACATCGCGGACCGCAACAAGCGCGGTGCGCAAGCGCCTCCAATCATGCAGGGCTTGAGCGGGTAGCCGGGGAAGATTTCTCGTAACTTCTGAAACCACATAGGGGCTGATCATCAATGTCCATTCGTTGCCAGAGGCCGTGTCGAACACGGCGCGCGACGCCCCGGCCGGACGTCCGCAAGCCGCCAGCACTACACTGGCATCCAGGAACAAGTTCACGCGCCCTTTTGGAAGCGCCGCATGGCCTGCTCATCCTCATCCATCCAGCTCCGAAGCTGCTCATCGGAAAAACGACGCGGTTCGGGCAACGGCGCTTGAGCCTCGCGCAGGCTCCGGGCAACGAACAGCAACAACTCGGTCTTCTGTCCCGACGGCAACTCCTCGACGGCTTGTTCGATTTCGCTCAACGTCTTCATGCAACTGTATTCTGCCATTTGTTTGGGGCGTTGGCAATCACGCACTCGCGTCGCAATCCACCCGTCCGTAATGCGGCTCTTTCCATTGCGCCATCGTCATGGTAGGAGTTTCTCCCATGATTGGTTTCCTTTGATGGCGATATGCTCGAACGGTTTTTCAAACTGAACGAAAACCATACCACGGTCCGCACTGAATTGATGGCCGGGATTACCACCTTTCTCACCATGGCCTACATCGTCGTCGTGCAACCGGCCGTCCTTTCCGGGAAAATGTCCGGCCAGCCGACGGGCATGGATTTCGGAGCGGTGATGACGGCGACCTGCCTTTCCGCCGCGCTGGCCACCGCGATCATGGCGCTTTACTCGCGGTATCCCATCGCCCAGGCGCCGGGGATGGGCGAAAATTTTTTCTTCGTTTTCTCCGCCATTCCCGCCGCCGCCGCCGCCGGATTCCATAATGCCTGGCAGATGGCGCTCGGAGCGGTGTTTATCTCCGGCGTGTTGTTCCTTGTCCTGTCGCTGCTCGGCGTCCGTGAAATGATTTTCAACGCCGTGACGCCCAGCCTCAAATACGCCGCCGCCGCCGGCATCGGCCTCTTCATCGCGTTCATCGGGCTGCAAAACGCCGGGGTGATCGTCAAGGACCCCGGCACCGCCGTCAAACTCAACGCCCATCTCGGCTCGCCCGATCTGCTGGTTTTCTTCGCCGCCCTATTGTTGACTGCGGTGCTCGAGGCGCGGCGGACGCGCGGGGCCATCTTGTGGGGGATCGCCGCCGCGACCGTGCTGGCCGCCGCCTTCAAGGCCGCGCTGCCTCTTTTGCCGCGGGCGCTGGCCGCGTCGCCCGAAGTGGCCGGTTCGATGCTGGCGACGCGGTTTCAATTCGCCCGGGGCGTGGTGGCTTCGCCGCCGTCTCTCGGTCCACTTGGTGCCGGCTCGATTGCGTCCATGCGCTGGCCCCGGCCATGTTGCCGTTTATCGCGGTCTTCCTGTTCATGCTGACGTTCGACGCGATCGGCACGCTCATCGGGGTTTGCGAACAGGCCGGGTTCATGGTCGATAACAAGCTGCCGCGCGCCAAACAGGCGATGATTTCGGACGCCGTCGGCACCGTGGCGGGGGCGGCGCTGGGCAGCAGCACCGTGACCAGTTTCGTCGAAAGCGCGGCGGGGGTGGAACAAGGGGGACGCACCGGCCTGACGGGTTTGGTGGTGGCTGCCTTGTTTTTGCTGGCGCTCTTCTTCAGTCCGCTGGTTGTGATGATGGGAAGCTACCCGCCGTTGACCGCGCCGGCGCTGGTCATCGTTGGGGCCATGATGATGCGCAACGCGGCCAAAATTGAGTGGCACGACCCTGCGGCATCCATTCCGGCCTTCCTGACGATGATTGGCATTCCCCTCTCGTATTCCATTGCCGACGGGTTGGCGCTGGGAATCATTGCCGACCCGCTGGTGCGGCTGTGCGCCGGGCGGGGGCGGGAAATCGGATGGCTGACCTGCCTGCTGGCGATTCTGTTGCTGGCCTACTTCATCTGCATCCGCGGACGAATGCCCTGATTGGCGCATCCCGGTTTTTGGCAACCCCATTGTCAATAAGAGATAACGGTCGAAAATGACGAATGTCCAGGCACGAATGACCAATTAATGACGAAGCTCGAATGACGAAATGTCGTCATTGGTCATTTTCCAGCACTCTCACCACGCCCCGGTTCGCATCCACTTCAAGCCACTGCCCGGTCCGGATGATTTGTGTGGCAGGCCCCACGTTGACCACCGCCGGTATCCCGTATTCGCGCGCGACGATGCTGCCGTGGCTCAACATGCCGCCCATGTCCATTACGATCCCGGCCGCCGCAACAAAATAAGGCGTCCAGCCCGGATCGGTGAACGGAGCCACCAGAATCTCTCCCGACTGCACGCGTTCATTGGCGTCTGACCGTAGGATGACACGCGCGCGCCCGGTCACGATGCCTGCGCTCACGCCCAAGCCATGAAACATTTTCGTCCCGCGATCCACCGCGTCGGGCACAAAAGCGCGCGGATCAAACCGGCCGACGACCACGGAGGGCGGGGTTATCTTCATATGTTGCTCGTACAGCGCCCGCCGCCCGGCGACGAGCGCGCGCAGATCTGTGCCGGGATCCAACAAAGAACCGCTCAGCACTTCCTCAAGTTCCAGGAAGAAGACATCGTTCCCATCCGCCAGCCGCCCGCGCGCCGTCAGGCGCCGGCCCAACTCCAGCAGGAACCGGCGCATAAACGCAAAAAACCGGATCAGTTCGCTCTTGGTATTCTCCCGGATCCCGCCGCCTTTTTGCGCGCGATGCAGGACGAACCGGAAGATGGCTCGTTTCAAGGGATTCTTCAGCCCGCCAATGCACCGGTTGGCAAGGACAACGCGCTCGCCCGCCAATGCCTCCTGGCGGACGATCGGGCCGGGGTGCCCCGCGTTGATGGCTTCAACGCAGCCGCGCACCATGTCCAGGACCAAGTTGGGGCATTCCGACCAGCGCGGGGCGAACAACTCGATCTCGCCGCGCGCATGGTGTCCACGCCGATGCATAAATGCATCCCACCGCTCGCGAAAAGCCCGGCCGCCCCGGCAACCCTCCAGCCGCGATGCAAAGGCGGGGAATGCGCGCTCGCCAAGCAGAACGCTTTTGATCTCCGGTTCCCGGGCCGCCTGTTCCGCCAGCAGCCACAGTTCGCGCCCGGCCGCCGCGTCATCCAAGCCGCCCACGCCCGCCAGCAGCCGGTTCGCCGTGCTGCGCCCCTCGGGCGCGAACCATTTTTCGCACAGGTTGAACAGAAGCAAATTGTAAAAAAAGAAGAAGCCGAGCCCGCCGTACAACTCGCCGATCACATTGTAACCGATCAGCGCCTCAGGGGCGAACGACCCGCGTATCGCGGCAAGCAACTCGCCGTCGGAAAGCCCCCCCGGTTCGATGCGGGCCAGGTCTTCGTTGATCCGCCGGATCTTGTCCACCGTTGCTCGACCGCGCCGGGGCGAGTAAAACAGAAAATGCAGCATGACAACTGGAAGACGAACCGCCGCTCTCCAGCGGCGGATCTCAATCCGGGGCAGATCGGCTTCCGAAATCTGGATCTGTTTCAGCGCCATCATGGTGTCTTGATGACCGCCGAGCAGGCTTTCCATGCTTCGATTTCTCAACCCCGGCACATGGCGCCCCAGGCGCCCCAGCGCGCACACCGTGTTGAAGTTGAAATACACCCGCCCCGCAATCAGGCCAACCCCCTGCTCGTGCTTCATCCGAAGGCCACAATTCCGGAACAAGCTGTCGAGCAGACAGGGTATGAGCGACTGCACAAGCGACCACGTCATCGGAGTCACTACATCCGGCAACGCCTCGCCCGCATTGGCGTTCGTCCACACCTGCCGATCCTCGAAGCTGGATTCCCGCCCCTGCCGCAATGTGGTCACCGCCCGCGCCTGCAACAGCCAAATCTCCCCGCCGCGCACGCCCCACTCGATGTCCTGCGGACCGCCCAGGACCCGCTCCACTTCAAGCCCCAGCCCCGCCAACCTTGCCGCCGTCCCGTCATCCAGCGCTGGAGCGCGCGCCTTTTCCGCCGCGAGCAGTTGTTCGCAGACGCCGTCTTTGGCGGCAACGATCTGCATTCGCTTCGAGCCTGTATCACGCCGCGCCACCCGCAGCCCCGAACGCGATACCTCGACCCGGTCGGGCGCCACCTTGCCCTGAACCACGGCTTCCCCCAACCCGAACGCGGCTTCGATGAGAATGGAGTCGGAATCGCCGCCCGCCGGATCGGTTGTGAACATCACGCCGGCGGCGTCGGCATCAATCAGTTGCTGGACGATGACCGCCATCTGTGCGCGGCCGGGCGCGACACCTTTTCGCATCCGGTATGAAATGGCCCGCTCGGAGAACAACGAAAGCCAGCAACGTTTCACCGCGGCCACAACCGCCTCGCAGCCGGGCACGTTGAGAAACGAATCGTGCTGGCCGGCGAACGACGCCTCTGGCAGGTCTTCGACCGTCGCGCTCGAACGCACTGCCCATGCGCCGCCCGGTTCGGACGCCATGGCAGCCGCGATGGCGTCCACCACCTCCCCCGGCACCACGATGGCGCTTAACTGCCGCCTCACCTCTTCCGCCGCGGCGCGCAGGGCTGCCGGGTCTCGAAGATCGCACCCCTCCAGGCGCTCCAACCAATCCCCAATCCGGGGATCGGATTGCATGAACCGCTTCCAGGCATCCGTCGTGACGACAAATCCGGACAGGACCGGCAGCCTCGCGGCGATCATCTCCCCAAGATGAGCCGCCTTGCCCCCGACGCGCGGCAAATCCTTGAGGCGAACCGCGCTCAACGGCATCGTGAATAAGCCGGCCTGGCTCGCTCGTTCCACAGTCTTCATCCTTGTCTGTTCCGACACTGCCCGCCCTGAATCGTCCTGTCAAGCAGGAGCGCGGGAGCGGCCGGGCCAAATGGCTCATTCAAAGCCAACAGGCGCCCAAAGCCGGCAGTCAAACATTGAAAGGCCCGACAAAATTGTTACGATGCTTTTTTGCCTTTTCCGGTCCGGGGCGGCATCAAGGGCGCGCCAGTATTTCTCCGCGCTCTCCGCACTCTCTGCGCGAAAAAAACCCCTGCGAATATGCGTAATTCTGACGGATTGCAGTATAAAGGGACCCTCGGAAACCAGTATTCGAACATTTTAAGCACGTCTGGCTTCCAGTGACAGATAAGATGCTACAGGTGTTTCGTATCCGACTTACGGTCCCAATTCTATGGCTTGCGCGTTGGTTTCAGTCAGGAAATAACCGCCACCGTTGGTGGCATTGAGCAAAATCGCGCCATAACCAGTCACCTTGGATGCCCCGCCGCCGCCGATGGTCACTTTCAACAGGCCTGTCTTGGGGGCGATGGAACCGCTCACCGATGTTCCGGTTATTTGGCCCGAGGCGCTCGTCATTACGGCAATGTTCACCGCGTTCGTGGCATTGATCACGTCCGCCGTCAACAAATTGGTCAGCAAGTCGAGGTTCGGCGGCGGATTGGTCCAAAGCGATAGCGGGATTTGGCTGGCGAGAAGGGTATTGGTGAACCCATTTTTGTATAATCCCGTAGTGAGGGCAGGATGAATCCAAGTCAGGCCGACGCCAGCCGTGGTACTCGAATCCAGATTAATCCAGCCCAGCAACAGGCCTCTTTTGGAGTAGAGACTGGCATAGACCGGCGCGTAGCCATTTTGAGAAACGGGCACCGATTGGCTAAAGGTGGTGCCATCGGCCAAAGCCCCGGTGATTTTGGCTTTGGCTGAGGCCGGGTTCTTGGCCGTGCCTGCGTAGTTGGTGATCAAGGCATAGCCATCGCCTCCGGGCGACGCAGAGGGCGGCGCGTTATTGGTGTCGGGCAGAATCAGCATGGTGTACTGAGCCGAAGGCAGGGTGTTGGCTGCCAGGTCGGCCTGCAAATTGTCGGCCACCCACGGCACCCCATTATTGGTGCCGGAAACCGTCCCGATCACCTGCGGCGCAGAATTATCCGAAGTCATCAAGGTCATTTCCACCAGCAAAGGGCCTCCCTGGCTGGCCGGGCGCGCAATCAGGTTGGTGGCCCGCCCGGCTGAATTAAAGCTGCCCGTGATGGCATGGCTTCCCCCGTTGATTAACACTTTGCCGCTGTAAGTTCTCTTTGTGCCGATGGTCAATCCCTCGAGCATCCCGGCCGTTTCTTCGGTGACGCCATTGGAAACGCTAAAAAGACCGTTATAAATTCCAGTGAACGGGTTTGTAATAAAATTGGCCGCCAACACCAAATTTGACTCCATGGTAAACGTGTAGCCGGCTGATGCGCTCAGCACGGCATAGGGCTGGTTCGTGCCGCCCGTCCAGAAGGCAAAGAGGTTTTTCAAATCAGGCGCCGCCGTCACCTTGTATTTTTTCCCGGCCACCAGGATCTTTGGCCAGGCTGAGTGGCTGATGGTTCCGTAGCCGTTGGTCAGGAGGATCAGCCCGTTACCCGGTGTGTTTGTTGGCGTGTAAAGGCCGACGACCGATGCGGCCTCTCCGTTTGTGATCGTAACCGTTTGACTTGAAGGTGTAATCCATCCGGAAATGGGGGTGAAGGACACAGTGTGGCTGCCTGGCGGTAGATTGGCGAGTGTCGTCTCGACGCCATTTTGGTTTATGCCGCCGTCCAATTGCCACTGCGCTCCGTCGTCGCGCGCGGTGGTCGGCCCCAGCGTGACTTGCAGGGAATTGGGCGACAATTCCACCGTCGGAAAACCGTCAAACGTGCTGCCCCAGCCGGTGGCCCCGGCATAGTAATAAACAGTGACATTGGTAGAATTGACATACTTGCTGCCGTTCCAATAGATGAACGCAGTCGAAGCAACAGCGGGGGCGTTCCCTTGGAAATAGAGTCCTGTCAGGTTGGTGCAATAGTAGAACGCATACTCCGAGATGGCGCCGACGTTGGGGCCGAACGTGACATTGGTCAGGTCGTAGCAATAGCTGAACACCTCGTACCCGACGCTGGTGACGCCTTTGCCGATCGTGACGTTGGTCAGGTCGTAGCAGTCTTCGAACGCATAATCCCCGATGCCGGTGACGCTGTCGGGTATCGTGAGGTTACCAAGGTTGGTGCAGTATTCGAACGCCTCGTAGCCGATGCTGGTGACATTGGGGCCGATAGTGGGGTTGGTCAGGTCCTCGCAATCCTCGAACGCATACTCGGCAATGGCGCCGCTGCTGATGATGGCGTTGGTCAATTTGTAACAATCGTAGAACGCCTCGTATCCGATGCTGGTGACGTTGGTGCCGAGGGTGAGGGTTCGCAGGTTGTAGCAGTCTTCGAACGCATAATCCCCGATGCTGGTGACGTTGTTGCCGAGCGTGAGGGTGGTCATGGAGCAGTCGTAGAACGCCTCGTAACCGATGGAGCAGCCCCCGTTGGGGCTTGGGCTGTTGTTGCCGATCGTCACGTTGGTCAGGTCGTAGCAGTCATCGAACGCATACTCCCCGATGCTGGTGACGTTGTTGCCGATCGTGAGGTTGGTCATGGAGCAATCGTAGAACGCCTCGTAGCCGATGGAGCAGCCCCCGTTGGGGCTTGGGCCGTTGGCGCCGATCGTGAGGTTGGTCATGTAGCAATCTTCGAACGCCTCGTAGCCGATGCTGGTGACGCTGTTGCCGATCGTGACGTTGGTCAGGCCTCTGCAGTCATAGAACGCATACTCAGCGATGGCGCAGCCCACGCCGGGGCTTGTGACGTTGGTGCCGATCGTGAGGTTGGTCATGTAGCAATATTCGAACGCCTCGTAGCCGATGCTGGTGACGCTGCTGCCGATCATGACGTTTTGCATGCCGTAGCATTCTTCGAACGCATACTCAGCGATGGCGCAGCCCCCGTTGGTGATCGTACCGTTGGTGCCGATCATGAGGTTGCTGATGCCGCAATCTTCGAACGCATAGGACCCGATGCTGGTGACGTTGGGGCCGATCGTGACGTTTTTCAGGCCGAAGCAGTCTTCGAACGCATAATCCTCGATGCTGGTGACGCTGTCGGGGAACGTGAGGTTACCAAGGTTGGTGCAGTAATAGAACGTCTCGTACCCGATGCTGGTGACGCCGTCGGGGATCGTGATGCCGGCCAGTTGTTCGCAGTCTTCGAACGCATAATCCCCGATGCTGGTGACGCTGTCGGGGATCGTGACGTTGGTCATGTAATAGCAGTTCTCGAACGCATACTGCCCAATGGTGGTGACGCCGTCGGGGATCGTGACGTTGGTCGCGGAGCTGCCGAAGACCGGATCCGTGCCATTCCCGATGACGGTGACGGCCAGGCCGTTGGTGGCGGCCGGAATAATTACAACACCGCCAGCCCCGGTGTAATTGGTGATGGTCAGAGTGTTGTCGGCATTTGTGGTGTAAGTGTACTGGGCCTGCACCGCTGCCGGCGCGGCCAGGAGCAAAAAGCCTAAAATAGCGGAAATAATTGTTTTCATGTTGGCGGTTATCGCGGAAATTGTTGGGTGAATCAAGATAAAAATTTATAATGGCGCCGTTTCTTGTCCTTTTTGGGGCACACGGGATGGCCCGGGATATGTCAGAGCAAAATCTATCCGCATTTTCACACCGGCGTTTTCACCCCATTTTTATGCCCGGCTCGCGGCACAGTTGGGCCGGCAGGCTGTGAAAGTGAAACCGGGGTTGTTTTGCCTTGAAAGCCAGGAAGCTCAAGCGGTCTCCGCGACCACTGGCCCTTGCGGAACCGTTAGCCTACTCTGGAACGCTGTCGATTTCATCCAGCCAGGCGCGCGCTTCTGCGTCGCTCGGAGCCCGCCAATCCCCGCGCGGAGAGAGTGATCCTCCCGATCCCACCTTTGGCCCATTGACAGCCACCGACCGTTTGAATTGGTTGCGGAAGAAACGGCCGAGGAATTCAGTCATCCAATGCTTGATCACGGCGAGACTGTACTCGTTGCGGTCTGACTCCTTCATCAGAGGAGGCCACGACCCAAGTCTTCGGTCACCCCATGCATGGTGGGCCATGAATACGATTTTGCTCGGCTTAAATCCAAAACGGGTCAAGTAATACAAATTGAAATCCTGCAACTCGTAAGGTCCTATTTTGTCGGAAGTCTTCTGAGCCGGTGTGGCTTTCTCTCCAGCTTTGGCCGGAATGAGCTCGGGTGATATCTCGGTCGCCAGGACGGAATCGATCACATCGTTCGTGGCATTGTCAAACTGCCGGGAGGATATGACCCAGCGGAGAACGTGCTGGATTAGCGTTTTCGGCAGGGAGGCATTTACGTTGTAGTGGGACATATGGTCCCCAACTCCGTATGTGCACCATCCCTGGGCCAATTCGCTCAGGTCTCCGGTTCCCAGCACCAAGGCATTGTGTTTGTTGGCCAGCCGGAAGAGCACCGACGTCCGTTCTCCTGCCTGGACGTTTTCGAAGGTGGTGTCATAAACTTCGCCGCCCGTGGCATAGGGATGGCCAATATCCTTGAACATCTGCATGCAGCCGGGCCGAATGTCAATCTCGCCGGCCGATACGTGCAGTGCCTTCATAAGCTTGCCTGCGTTCTCGTAAGTCAGTTTGCTGGTGGCAAACCCCGGCAGGGTGTAGGCCAGGATGTTCTCCCGCGGCAGCCCCAGGCGGTCCATTGTTTTGGATGCGACGATCAGAGCCTGGGTCGAGTCCAAGCCGCCAGAAACGCCGATGATCACGCGCTTGATCCCGCTGCTGGCGAGCCGCTTCATCAACGCGTGAATCTGAATGTTGTAGGTCTCGAAGCAGCGCTCGTTCAATGTCTTGGGGTCGCTGGGAACGTAAGGGAAGCGGGAAATATCACGTTGCAGCGGAATGTCGCCGGCAGGTATTTGGTACTCAAACCGGATGTGGCGCATGGCCTGAATGCGTGTCCTGCAATCACTGATGGAGTCATGGAAACTGCCTTGGCGCATCCTTTCCTGCATCAGGCGCCCAACGTCGATGTCGGCCGTGATCATTTGTCCTTGGTCGGAAAATCGTTCTGCCTCGGCCAAAACCTCGCCATTCTCGCAAATGATGGCATGTCCATCCCAGGCCAGGTCGGTGGTGGATTCACCAGGGCCCGCCGCTGAATAAAGATAAG
Source organism: uncultured Verrucomicrobiae bacterium (assembly GCA_963813995.1). Taxonomy (GTDB): domain Bacteria; phylum Verrucomicrobiota; class Verrucomicrobiia; order Limisphaerales; family Palsa-1400; genus DASRLE01. The sequence continues at coordinate 340,180 of CAWFAZ010000079.1, forward strand.
CCGCCAGACAACGCCCCGACTGTCCCATGCACAGATTTCGGCGGTAATCCGCCTTGCCGATGGTGATGTTGCTGGCCGAATGGTTGGCCAGGATTGTGGCTCCGGCCAGGGCGCCGTAATTGCTCGGCGGAATCGGCACCCAAACATCTTCACACGTCTCGACAAAGACGGAGAACCCGTCGATATTGTTGCAATCAAACACCAGATCATTGCCAAAGGGAACCTGTTCCCCCAGCAGACTGGTTTCCCGGCTCACGGCTTCACGTCCGGAGCTAAATTGCCGCTTCTCGTAAAACTCCCGGTAATTTGGCAGGTAGGATTTGGGGACGACGCCGAGTATCTTGCCGCGGTAGATCACAATGCCGCAATTGAATAGCGCCCCTTCAATTTTCAGAGCGGCGCTCACCACCAGCATGGGCGCAAGCGTAATGCTCTGTTCGACCAGTTGCTTGATGGCCTCCAGAGTGGCTTCCAAGAACAACGTCCTGCTGGTGCAGATCCTCGTTGGAATACGCTGACAGCCCAAGCTCCGGGAACAGTGCCAGTGTCGAGTTGGCCAGGGATGCTTTCCGGGCGAGCTCCAGTGTGCTTTCCAGGTTAAAAGCCGGGTCGGCGACACGTCCCTTTGGTATGCATACGCTGGTGCGAACAAATCCGTGTGCGTAGATCGAGTTGAAGTTGCCTTTGAATTTCATACGTTACTTCGTGATAATTTCCGCGCCCGTCATGCGCATTTCATCAACGGCATTGTCGGAATCCGCGGGTGCCACGTTGACCCCGCGACACCCTTCTGTCAAGAGTCGCGCTTTGAACCCGTATTCCTAAAGCCACCCTTCCCGACATGTCCAATCTTCATCGCCGTGTTTTTCGACGAAGGCAATGAGCCTCCGAATCAGGCCTCGCACGTCCGACTGACGGAGTCGCTTGCTGTCGGCGTAGATCACTCCGCCATGAGTCAGCCCCGCCGCCAAACGAGCCTTGACGAATTCCGGGATCGTATTCACATCGCGGCTGACCAGCGTCCAGCCCTCACGATCCAGCGTTTCCAGCAAGGGCGGGTCTGGCAGCCCCCGCCACGTTGTGTCGTAAATGGAAACCGCATCCAATGCTGGAAAATTCCTTCGGAGCGCCCCGGCTGCTTCCCGGGGAATGTGCTCGTCCAGTAGCAGCTTCACAGTTTTTCAAGGTTGGGCGAAACGGCTTTAAGGGCCTCGAAGTCCCGGTGCGCGTGCAGCGCCAGGCTGGCCGCAATTTCCTCCGGGTAGGCCTCCGCGTACGCCAGCGCCATCTTTACAACTGCCTCGGGTTTTTCCAGCCGTTTAGCCGCCTTCGCCGTGTTCCCGCCCAGATCTTTGACCAGGTCCACCACCATCCAAACCGGCCACCTCGTGCCGGTGACGTATGCCACCCGGCCAGGAGCGCCGTCTCGAAACTCGATGGCGGGAAAACGCGAACGCTTCACCCCCTCTTTGACGTAAATAGCCGCCAAAGTCCCCGGCGGTTGGCCCGTCAAAGTCGCGGCGGCCTTCAAATCCGCCTTCTCTGGTTTGGTCAAACGCAGCGTGACGCTCTCATCTTTGGTCATTATTGCCATACAATGCAAACAATCGCATCTGCCGCGAAAATTTCAAGCCCTGAAACCGGCTCGCCCGCAAGTTTTTCTCAACTACCAATTCGGATTGGCGGCTGCATCGGCCGCCCGCCACAGGTAGCGCGCGGCATGGGTGCGATGAGGGGCCCAGCGAACCCGTGTTTGGCCAATTGTTCCGGCGTCGGCATATTGCGCTTTCGGTATGCGATTTGAAAACCCCTTCGCACGCCGAGGTCGTGAACAGGCAGGACATCCGGACGGCCCAGATTGAAAATGAGAAACATTTCCACCGTCCAGCGTCCAATCCCCTTGATTTCGGTCAATGTGGCGATGATCTCCTCGTCATTGAGAAGATCGCAGTCGCTGACACTCGGTATGAGACCCGCGTTACAACGCGTCGCCAAATCAATAATATACGAAGCCTTGGGACGGGACAGCCCCGCTGTTCTCAAGCGGTCCACAGAAGTCTTTGCGACCTGGCTGGGCGAGGGGAATTCGTCCTCCGGGAACAGCCCTTTGAACCGTTCGAGAATTGTGCCCGCAGCATTGCTGTTCAATTGCTGGTGAATGATGGCGTGCGTCAGAGACTGAAAAGGCGAAAGGCGCCGCGGGCGCAATCGTAGTGGCCCGACCTTTTCGATCAACCCCGACATCACTGGATCGGAACTCAAATGGGTGATGGCGCGTCTGCTCATGGGCATCCATTTTACACGGTTTTTTTGTCCAGGCGAGCGGTTTTCATTCAGTAGATTTATTGTCTGTCACCTTACTGTATCGCTTTGGGGCTGACGTTCACGCTATGTAAAAGCTATGGTACGACCCCTTTGACGCACGGAGAAGGAAAAAGCCTGCGATTGCGCGGGACTGATTTACGCGTTCACTAATTTTATCAATTGTTTGAGCCTCAAATCTTAAAGTAATTGCCTTCTAATCTGTTTGATTTCAGATGACAAACCTTATGAGCTTTGCACGATTAAAAAGTATGCTTGAAATATTTCATAATTTCTCTTGCATTCCGCACACTTGTTTGGTAGTGTATTGGCAGAACGGGTAAAAAGGCTTGGCGGACAATAACGCCCACCAAGCCGTTTAAACCGAAGCCGCTTCGAGAAGCGGGATCGAATCTAAGCAGTTCTTTCTGTATCTCGAAACGCCGCGATGGAACCGATGATACTTGTCTGCGTCTGCGGTCTCCGCGCCCCACTTGTCCAGGGAGAACGGAGGATTCGCCACCACAACGTCAAACTTCATCAACGAATCTTTCTCTATAAGTTTTGGGTTGTTTATTGTATCGCCCCATTCAATCCGCGCCGCATCCTTGTTGTGAACCAGCATGTTCATCCGGCACAACGCCCAAGTGCTGCCGTTCATTTCTTGCCCGTAAAGTGAAAAATCATTGTCACCGACCTGATCGCCCACCTGAATCAGCAATGAGCCGGAGCCGCATGTTGGGTCACAGATGCGGTTGCCTTTTTTCGGGGCGAGCAGCTTTGCCAGCAGTTCCGAGACTTCGCCCGGCGTGTAGAACTCGCCGCCCTTTTTGCCGGCATCGCTTGCAAAGCGGCCAATCAAATACTGGTAGGTGTTGCCGATGATGTCCTCCCTGCCAACCCGCGACGGTCGCAGGTCCATTTCTTCCCCCGCGAAATCTTCCAGCAAATCCTTGAGCCGTTTGTTGCGCTCTTTCGTTTGCCCCAGATTGGCTTCGGAATTGAAGTCAATGTTGCGAAAAACGCCTTCCAGCTTGGCTTTGTTGGCGTCTTCAATGTCCTCCAGCGCCACGTTGATCAGCTCGCCGATATTCGCTTCGTTCCGCTTGGCGTAAAGGCTGTAATAATCGCAGCCCGCCGGCAGGATGAAACGTTCCCGTGCCAGACGCCGCGCCACGCGCTCTTTGTCGCCCTTGAACTCCTTTTCAAATTCCTCGCGCTTGTCCCGCCACAGGTCGGACAAGTATTTCAAAAACAACATCACGAGGATGTAATCCTTGTATTGCGCCGGGTCTATCGTGCCGCGAAACGTGTCGCATGCACGCCACGCCACATTATTGATTTCGTCCTGGTTAATCATTTTCATTTTGAATTTTGGGAATCAAACCGGAAGCATTGTGCGCTGTCCGGGCAAGTTTTTCGTTCGTAAATTTCCACTTCAAGTTGGCAAGGCGATTTGATAACTTCCGCTCAGTCACCGCAAGCTCCGCAGCAACCACGATATTCTGCTGCACCTTTAATGGTGGCAGTGCCGCTGACCGCGCAAGACATGGACGCGATTATCGAGCGGGCTTTGGATATAGCCAAGACTCGTTATCCCCGCTGAAGTTCTTCTGGAAGAGCAACAAAATGAGCCAGCGACACGAGATCACAAAGGGCCGCGCGCGAATCGAGTTCCGGCTGCGGCGCTCGAATCGGCGAACGCTGGCGATCACGGTGCGACCAGACCTGGCCGTCTTGGTAACTGCGCCTCGAGGGGCTGCGTTGGAGAAAGTGCATGTGAAAGTGCGCAAACGCGCCGGGTGGATTCGGCGACAGCAGGAATATTTTCGCGAGTTTCTACCGCAGACGCCACCGCGACGTTATATTAGCGGCGAGACGCACCGCTATCTGGGGCGTCAATACCGGTTGAAAATCGTCGAGTCGGGCAACGCTGACGTTAAATTGCGAGGCCAGTTTATTTGGGTGCATACGCCGCGCAAGGGTGACAGGGTGCGAGTGCGGAAAATGGTGGAGGCATGGTACCTGGTACACGCCAAAGCGCGATTCACCCGCAGCTTGACGGAAAGCGCGGTGCGGTTCGGGCCGCGGCTGACTGAACTGCCAAAAATGCAAATCCGGCGAATGCTGAAACGTTGGGGTAGTTGGACGCGGCAGGGCGGCATCTGGGTGAATCCGGAACTGGTGAAAGCGCCGGCGTCGTGCATTGACTATGTGGTGACCCATGAACTTTGCCACGCAATGCACGGCAATCATGGAAAGGCATTTTATGATTTACTGCGGCGCGTGATGCCGGACTGGCAGGATCGCAAGACCCGACTGGAACATATTGCTCCATAAACGCAGTCCAAGCACTCGGAGCGGGGCTGAATGCGATTACCTAACCTCTTCGTCCAACCAGTCCAAGCCGGCTTTATCGTTAATGTAACGGGCTTGTTGCTGATTTTGTTGCCACCTGTTGCCGCTGTGTTGCCAGCCGAAAAGCTCAACGAAACCCTTGTAAAATAAGGCTTGTTGCCGTGTTGCCGATTTTCCAGACCTATGTATCAATCATGCCGTTCTTCGCGGCAAACCTGATTATCGCCCATTGCGTAAGCTCCTTGCTTGCAACAACTTATTTTAAAAAAGCGGAAAATTTCACGGTTTTTTTGAGGGCAGATTGTCTTGAGAAAATCAACCCCGAAAGCTGTTCCCCCGAAAGTAGTTCTCTGTCGGGGGAACAGCATTACAATTTGCAAGGTTTCGATAGCTGTCTTGAGCTTCCATTCCAGCGAAAGCACTTGCCTTTTGGGGGGACTCAAGGGAAACTGGTTACATGACGTAACGTATATGGTGTGAATCCATCCGCTACATTTATGGAAACCGGCAGCGCCGCAAAGAGTTTACAGGACGCGGCGAACGACGCCACGGGTTTCTCCAAGCCATCATCGCCGCCCGGCGCGCCATTGGATTCCACTTTGGCCGACGCCCGGATGATTTACCAAAAAATCTCGGCCAGCATTGGATCGGTCATGCACGGCCAGATGGTTTCGACCCGGCGTTTGCTGGCCGCGCTGGCCAGCGGAGGGCACGTGCTGCTGGAAGATTATCCGGGGACGGGCAAGACGACGCTGGCCAAGGCGCTGGCTCGTTCGATTGACGCCGGTTTCAAACGCATTCAATTCACGCCGGATTTGCTGCCGTCGGACATTCTGGGAGTCTCGGTCTTTAATCAGCGCGACCAGACGTTTTCTTTCCACGAAGGGCCGGTCTTCGGCAATATTTTGCTGGCGGATGAAATCAACCGGGCCTCGCCGCGGACGCAATCGGCGCTGTTGGAGGCGATGGCGGAAAACCAGGTGAGCGTGGACGGGCAAAGGCGGATGTTGACGCATCTTTTTTTTGTGATCGCGACGCAGAACCCGATTGAATTCCGCGGGACGTATCCATTGCCGGAAGCGCAGATGGACCGGTTCGCCATGCAGTTTGATCTGGGGTACATCAGTCCGTCGGACGAAGTGGCGGTGTTGACGGCGCAGGCGGGGAGGCATCCGGTCGAAGGAGTGCAGGCGTGTGTGACGATGATGGACGTGATGCGGTTGAGGGAAGGGGTGCAGAAGATCCGGATGAGCGAAGAATTGAAACATTACGTGGTGAGACTGGTGGGGGCGACGCGCGCGGCGCCGGGTGTGCAGCTTGGGGCCAGCCCGCGGGCGTCGATTGCGCTGATGAAAGCGGCGCAGGCGCTGGCGCTGTTCGACGGCCAGGAATTTGTCAACCCGGAGCATGTGCAGGAGATCGCGGCGCCGGTGGTGGCGCACCGGTTGGTCCTGGAGCCGCAAGCGAAATTTTCCGGGATGACGGCGCTGCAGGTGGTGGACGAGATTGTCAAACGGGTGCCCGTGCCGGTGTGAGCCGCCGGGCGAGGTTGTATGGTTGCGCCATTGCGACAGTGGATGAAAGCGTGGAGTGACTGGCATTTTGCTTCGGGGAAATTGCTGACCCAGCGGGAAACTTTTTTCAAACGCTATCTGTACCGCAATTATCACACCTTTGCCTCCATCACACATCGTTTTCACCGGCGGGTCACCCTGGCGGGTTGGATGGTGTTGGGCGGGACGGTCGCGGCGGCGACGCTGGGGGCGGACACAAATGCCTCGTTTTGTTACCAAACTTTTGCGCTGCTGGCGTGCGTGGCGCTGGTCAGCGCGGCTTGCACGCCTTTTGGACGGCCCAACTTGTCGCTGCAACGGACCCTGCCCAAGTTCGGGGTGGCCGGCGAACGGTTGCGTTACCGGATCGTGGCGCGAAACCACTCCAAGCGGGCGGAGAACGCGTTGCAACTCATCGAGGAATTACCGGACCCGCGCCCGACCTTTCACGAATTTGCCTCGACGCCCGAGCCCGGGGAAGAGGCGCGCAACTGGTGGGACCGCACTTACGGCATTTACCGCTGGCGCTGGTTGATGGGGCGGAACAGACGCGCGCACATCCGGGAGCAGGCCGTGCCAGACCTGCCGGGCGGGGCGGAATGCACGATTGAGGCGGAGTTGATGCCGTTGCGGCGCGGCCTGCTGCGCTTGACCGGAACGACCGTGGCTTGTCCGGACCCCTTTGGGTTGTTTCGTTTTTTGCGCAAGATTCCAGGACAGCAATCGGTGTTGATTTTGCCCAGGCGCTATGCGATGCCGGCCTTCGACCTGCCCGGCTCGATGAAGTATCAATTGGGCGGGGTGTCCATGGCGTCATCGGTCGGGGAATCAGAGGAGTTTGTCGCGTTGCGGGAATACCGTCCGGGCGATCCGTTGCGCCGGATGCATTGGAAAAGTTTTGCCAAGCTGGGCAAGCCGATTGTCAAAGAATATCAGGACGAGTTTTTTGTGCGGCACGCCCTGGTCCTGGACACGTTCGGGGGGCCGGCCGAGGAGGAAATCTTCGAGGAAGCGGTCTCGGTTGCGGCTTCGCTGGCTTACACCATCCGGAACCAGGATTCATTGCTCGATCTGATGTTCGTCGGCCCGCAGGCCTATTGTTTTACCAGCGGCCGCGGAGTGGGCCATATCGACCGGGTGCTGGAAGTACTGGCCTCGGTGCGGGTGTGCCAGGAGAAGGATTTTGGCGCTCTGGAGGGCCTGGTGCTCACTCACGCGGCGGACCTGAGCGGTTGCCTTTGCGTTTTTCTGCGCTGGGACGCGCCGCGCCAGCGACTGGTCAGCGCGATGATGTCGCGCGGCGTGCCATTGCGCGTGTTTGTCGTGACCGCCGATGACCAGGAACTGCCGCCCGGGCCGATGGCGGCGCAGCCGGGGAATTTTCACACGCTGTCGGCGGGCCGCATCGCGGAAAAATTGGCGGCGTTATGAGAACACCTCCCTGGCTCATGGCTGGCGCGCTGCTCTTTTGGGGCTGGGAAAACGGCTTGATGCTGTGGGGCGCGCTGCTGGCGGCGGCGCTGGAGGGCGCCCGTCTGACGCGCGCGCGCTGGGAATTATCCAATGCCGACCTGAATCGCATTTCCGACCTGTGCTGGGCTTTGGTTGTGGGAGCGGCGCTGCTGCTGTATTCGAGGGAAGAAAACCGGGTGCTCCTGGTTTTCAATCTGGCGCAGTGGCTGCCGGTTTGCTTTTGCCCGCTGATGCTGGCCCAGGCCTATGGGAACCGCACGACGATGCCCTTGAGTGTTTTCTGGTGGCTGCTGCGCCGCTCGCCAGCCAGCCAGACCGCGCGCAAATCATACAATATTTCCTACTGCTACTTCGCCTTCTGCCTCCTGGCGGCGAGCGCCTCGACGCGGCTGAACGCCTCGACGCAGCCGAACAACTTCTTTTATCCGGGCATGGTCCTGTTGGTCGCGTTGGCCTTGACCAGCGCCCGTCCCCGGCGCGTGTCACTGACCGCCTGGGTGACATTGCTGGCGCTGGCCGCGACCGCCGGCGAATTCAGCCACAAGGAATTGCGGTCAATGCAGGGTGCGATGGAGATCGCGTTAGGCTCCTGGATTGCGGATTTTTTCCGGGCGGCGCCGGATTCCCGGGAATGCCCGACTAAAATCGGCGCCGCCGGGCGGATTGTACAGTCGGGGAAAATCGTTCTGCGCCTCCGTCCCGAACCCGGCGGATTCGCGCCGGCGCTGCTGCGCGAAACGACATGGGACGCTTACAGGAGAGTAACCTGGCTGGCCAGCAACGATGATTTCTCCGTGGCCCGCGCGGGAAACAACGACACCTTCAAACTATTGCCGACCAACACGCTCTCCAGCGAAGTGGAGATCGCCTGTTATTACGAGAATGGCGAAGGAGTTTTGCCCCTCCCCCATGGGACGTTTGAAATTGACGACGTGCAAGCGGACGTGAAAACCAATCGTCTGGGCGTGACGATGATTACCAACGGGCCGGGGTTGCTGGATATGAGGGCTTCTTTTGGGCCGGGCCGGTCCCTTGATTCGCCGCCCTGCGAGCGGGATTTGATGGTGCCGGAAGCGGAAAAACCAGTGCTGGCCCAGGTGGCAAAGGACCTGAAGCTGGCGGGGATGACGGAACGGCAAAAAATCCGGGCCATTGAGCGGTTTTTTGCGGATCCGGCGAATCACTTCACTTATTCATTGAATGCCAGGCAGCATCCCTACCGGCTGAACCAGCCGACCGCTCTGGGCTTCTTCCTGAGAACATCACGCTTGGGCCATTGCGAATACTTTGCCACAGCCACGGTGCTGTTATTGCGGCAGGCCGGGGTGCGGGCGCGCTATGTGACAGGATACGCCGTGAAGGAATCCGCCCGGCACGGGGACACATACCTGGTGCGCGGGCGGGATGCGCACGCCTGGGCGCTGGCCTATCACAGTGACACCGGCATTTGGGACCAGATCGATACCACGCCGGCAGATCGGGACAAGGCGCAGGGAGCGCAGCCGCCCTGGTGGGAACCGGCTTCGGACGCTTTATCGAATCTGTATTTCCAATTCTCAAAATGGCGCTGGAACAAAACTTCCTACGCCCGTTATACGACCTGGTTGCTGGTCCCCATGATTCTGTATTTGATCGGCCGAATTGTGTTCGCCCGACGCCGCCAGCGTCCGGCCTCCGGGGCGGACGATGCCGCTCATCGGCCGCCCTGGCCCGGCTTGGATTCGGAATTATATCTGATCAACCGGCAGTTGGCGTCCGCTCAATTGTCGCGCCTGTCCAACGAGCCATTGCGTTCGTGGCAACAACGATTGGAACTGGCTTTTCCGGACTCGGACCGGCTGCGCCGGATTTTTCATCTGCACCGCAGCCTGCGATTCGACCCGCGCGGGCTGAAGAAGGAGGAGCGCGAAACGCTGCGCAGCGAGGCGCAACAATGGCTGGCTGAATTTGCCGCGCGGGTGGCGGAGGAGAAGCAGAACGCGCCCGCCGCCGGGAAATGACGCAATGACCACGAAACGGCAAGATTAATAGACAGGTCAACCGGGAAATCATTTTGCCACAAGGCACAAAACTTGAATTGGCCCTTTCCCCCCGATGGATTGACGTTTGCCCTCAAGCGGCGTTGCGCGGTTTCAACAAAGAATTTTCCAATTGGAGTTTCATGGGCTACTCTTTCGGGATTATTGAATGATCCTGGTCATCGACAATTACGATTCGTTTACTTACAACCTGGTGCAATACCTCGGAGAGCTGAAGGCGGAGCTTGAGGTGCGGCGCAATGACCAGATTTCCCTGGATCAAATCCGGGAGTTGAATCCCGACCGCATCCTGGTGTCGCCCGGTCCGTGTTCGCCGCGCGAATCGGGGTTGTCCAATGATATCATCCGGACTTTTGGCCCCACGGTGCCGCTGTTTGGGGTCTGCCTTGGCCATCAATGCATCGGTTATTCTTTCGGGGCGCAGGTGGTGGTGAATTACCGCATCATGCACGGCAAAACTTCGCCCATCAAACACAATGGCCGGGACCTTTTCAAGGGCATGGCCAATCCGTTCGCCGCCACCCGCTATCATTCGCTGGTGATCCAACGGGACACGCTGCCGGATTGCCTGGAAATCACGGCGGAAACGGAGGAGGGCGAAATCATGGGCGTGCGCCATAAGAGCCATCCGATTTGGGGTGTGCAGTTTCATCCGGAAAGCATTTTGACGGAGAATGGGCGGCACATTCTCAGGAACTTCCTTTCTCTTTAAATTAAAACTTGTCAAAAGGCGGCAGACTGGTAAATTGTCCGGCCTTGCTTTTATGAAGGACAAAATTCATCCAAAATATGTGGAAGCGGAAATACGGTGCGCCTGCGGCAACGTGATCAAGACGCGCTCGACCAAGGCGTCAATCATGGTCGGTATTTGCAACGTTTGTCATCCTTTTTACACCGGCACCCAGAAATTCGTCGATACCGCCGGGCGCGTGGATAAATTCCAGCAGCGCATGGTCAAGACGCAGGCCGCCCAGGCCGCCGCCGCCGCCGGCAAAAAGAAAAAGAAGTAGCTCCCTTTCCATGCAACCCGCCCGTGGAAGTCCCACCCTCCACGGGCGGATTGCTTTTTTGCCGGTGGAGACCAAGAATGAACCTGCGCCCCTACATTGAGAAATTCTCGCGCCGTTACAGCGAGGTCGAAGCCGCTTTGAGCGACCCGAAGCTGCCGGGCAACACGGCCAGATTGCAGGAGCTTTCGCGGGAATACGCCCGCCTCAAGGAGTTGAACGCAGCGGGCGGGCGCTATCTCAAGGTGGTGGATGATCTGGCGGAACATGCCGGGTTGTTGAAAACCGAACCCGCCGGCAGCGAAATGGCGCAATTGGCCAGGGACGAAATCGCCCAGCTTCAAGTCGAGGAACAACGGCTGGCCCGGCAATTGCAATTGGGCCTCGCTCCGCCCGATCCGGCCGATTCGCGCAACACCATCATCGAGATTCGCGCCGGGGCCGGCGGTTCGGAATCCGCCTTGTTCGCCGCCGATCTCTATCGCATGTACACGCGCTACGCCGAAGGCCGTGGCTGGAAGGTCCAGAGCATGAACAGCAGCCCTTCGGACCTGGGCGGCTTCAAGGAGGTGATTTTTGGCGTGACCGGCGTGGATGTCTTCAAGCGCTTGAAATATGAGAGCGGCGTCCATCGCGTGCAACGCGTGCCGGCGACCGAGGCGCAAGGGCGGATTCACACCAGCACAGCCACGGTGGCGGTGCTGCCCGAGGCGGAGGAAGTGGACATCGAGATCAAGCCCGAAGATTTGGAGATCAACGTCTGCCGCGCTTCCGGCAAAGGCGGCCAGGGCGTCAATACCACGGATTCCGCCGTGCAAATCATCTACAAGCCGACGGGCATGATCGTGCGCTGCGCCGACGAACGGTCGCAGCAAAAAAACAAAGTCCGGGCGCTGACCGTGTTGCGCTCGCGTTTGCTGGAGGCCAAAATCGCCGCGGAAAACGCCCGCTATGCCGCGAACAGAAAAGAGCAGGTCGGCACCGGCGAACGCAACGAACGCATCCGCACCTACAATTTTCCGCAAAACCGCGTGACCGATCACCGCATCGAATTGACCCTTTACAATCTGCCGGCGCTGATCGAGGGCAACATCGATTGCCTGATTGAGCCTTTGATGGCGGATGATCTGGAAAAGCGGCTGGCCGCCTTGAAATTGTGAGCGCAACCATGTTTCCACAGGCGCTGATTTTTGATTGCGACGGCACGCTGGCTGACACCATGCCGCTGCATTGGCGCGCCTGGCATGCGGTGGCGGAGCGCTACCGGCTTGATTTTCCGGAAGACCGCTTTTACGCGCTGGGCGGCGTGCCGTCGCGGGACATTTTGAAAATGTTGAGCCGGGAACAAGGGCGGGAACTGGATCCCCTCGCCGCTTCGCAGGAAAAGGAGGCGGCCTACCTTCACTTTTTGCCGCAAGTGCAGGAGGTGGAAGTCGTGGTGAACATTGCGCGGGAGAATTATGGCATCATTCCGATGGCCGTCGCGTCCGGCGGCCTTCAATCGCACATTAATGAAGTTCTGACCCATCTGGGCATCCGGCATTTGTTCCAGGCGGTTGTTACCAGCGAAGAGGTCGCCCGGCAGAAACCCGCGCCGGATATTTTCCTGGAAGCGGCGCGCCGCCTGGGCGTGGCTCCGCAATTCTGCCGCGCTTACGAGGACAGCGATCTCGGATTGCGAGCCATCCGCGCCGCCGGCATGGAAGCAGTCGATGTGCGCCTGTTGCGGAAGCAAGCCTGAAGCCCTCTCCTTCCGCTCCCTCTCCCGCCGGAGGGAGTGGGGCTGCGCCGATTTGGCGGGTCAGATTATCGCGGTGTCGGCACCGGCTGGAGGAAACACGCGGCGTGGATGGACCACCCGCTGATTCGCGCGACAATCACCTTCATGTCAACAATAGATCAAGTAAATTCTTAGGAGCCGGGAACCGGTTTGATTGACAGACTGCGCAGAAAATCCTTGATGGCCACAAGAAATTTTGGGCGGCTTGCGTAAAACGCCTCATTGTGACCGCCATTGATCTCACAAAAATATTTCGGCTGGTTCGCGGCGGCAAAATTTCTTTCCGCATGATGAAACGGGATCAATTTGTCCTGGCGGCTGTGCATGATAAGGATGGGAATTTTCAGGCGCGGCAGCTTTTTGAGCGTGTCGTATTTGATGTAGCCGACAAGGCGGAAGGGCAGCCAAGGGAGAAGGTCCGCGCCCATATCAGGAATGCTCGTAAAAGTGCTTTGCAAAATGAGGCCGCCCAGGACCTCGCGCACGGCGAGTTCAGCGGCGACACCCCCGCCGAGCGACTCGCCATAAGCGACAATATTTGTGCCGGCGAAGCCCTTTTGCGAGAGCCAGCGCCAGGCCGCCTGGGCGTCGCGACAAGTCCCCTCTTCGCCCGGCTTTCCCGAACTAAGCCCAAAACCGCGATAATCAAAGAGCAGCACACTGCCGCCGGCCTCCAGCAACAATTGGGCAAGGTCCAGGCGATGGCTGATGTTGCCCCCGTTGCCGTGGCAAACCAGGACGACCAGATCGGAAGCCTGTACTTGACCGGAATGCGCCGGGAAATACCAGGCATGGATTTGCACCCCGCTTTCGACCGGGATGAAAACTTCCTCGAACGGGCGGCCCAATTGGCCGGGGTTCGCGTGAAATACATGCTTAGGAAAATGCTTAGGAAAAGAAACCATGCGACCTTCAAAACTCGTAATATAAGAAGAGCAACCCACCAGGGAGAGTCCAAGGAGTATGGCCACGAGACAAATGATGGGGCGTTTCTTCATTCGGACGTGACCATGAGATCGTCGAATCGTATGGGCGTGCCGGAATACGGGCTGCCCCAGATCGAGGGACGGCCCTCGTGCGGCGGCGCTTTTTCGTCCAGGGAAATCATCCATTCTTTCATTCATTTCTGAGGGCCGGCAACAGTTCTCCGCGCAGGGCCAGTCGGGCGGCGGCCCAGGTCCACAAAAGTCCGCTGACAAACACCAGCCCCAATGTCGCGGCCAGCGAAAGATAAAATACGGGCGCGGCCAATGAAAGCAGGGCGGGCAGGACCGCCGCCAGCGCGGCGACGATTCCCACCAGCAATCCCAAACACTCCAGTGCGGCGTGTTCGCTCAATACCAGCCAGCGCAAGGCGCGCGGACGAAAACCCGCCGCCAGCAGCACGGCCAGTTCGCCGCGGCGCTCGAGCACGTTGCGCAACACAACCACCCCCAAGCCGGCGCTGCCCAGCAGAAGGCCAAGACCGCCCAGCACTTGAAACGTGTCCAAATACGTGTTTTGCACGGCGTTGAACGCATTGAGACGGTCCGCCGCCGGCGTCAGTTCCAGGCCGCGGTCCCGCAATGATCGCGTCAGGACGGCCGAAACGCGGGCGGCATTGTTGGACGGGGCGTCAATAAGAAACAGGCGCCAGCCGGTTTCGTCCGGGAAGCGGCGCGTGAAGGCCGCATCGTCAATAATTAAATTGCCCTGTAAAATGGAATTGGCCAGCGCACCGGCCAGCCGCACCTTGAAGGGCTGTCCGTGCCCGTCGGTATATTCGATGGTGTCTCCGACCTTTTTGTGCAAGGCCCACTCGATCGAGGCCGCGTCGCCGACCGCCGGGATTTCATCCGCATCGGCGCTGAAATTCTCCAGCAATTTCCACGGTTTCCCGGCATACGATGGATCCAGCACTTTTGAAAAGGTGAAAACCCCCCGGCTTTGCAACGCCTCCGGGTCCACCCCCAGCAAGCGCGGCGTCTGGGCGCGATTCAAATTGAGGCAACTGGCGTCGTCCCCGTCATGCACGCGGAACGGGACGACCTGCGCGCCTTGGAGGCTTTTCTCATCCAGCGCAAAGAAGTCGCGGCCCGCTTTGGCATTGAGGTCCTGAACGATCGGCAGGGCGGATTGGCCGATAAAGGCGAAGCCGCCTGTGCCGGACGCGCGCTGACGGCTGTCGCGCGTGGCATCCAATTTGTTGGCCGCGACGGCCACGATCAAAAAGCTTCCGGCGGCCAGCAGGGCCACCGTGGCCAGGCTGCGGTTGGGCCGGCGCGCGCAACCGCGCCAGCCGAGGCTGGTGAGGGTGAGCGGTCGTGAGGCGGCGCGCCCGGCCGCCGAACGAAATAAAACAGCCGCCGAGGCGATTCCGGCGATCAACAGCAACGCGCCGCCGCCAAAGAAAGCTTCGACGTCCGCGTGATCGCCCCTGGCCAGCGCCCAGCCCACCGTAGCCAGGCTGGCGATGCCGCTGACGGCGGCCACCCATCCGGCCCAATTGCGCCCGGGCTTTGCACCCGTCCCTTCCAGCTCACAGCCCCTTTCGAGCAGTTCGCGGGCGGGCCGCCCGGCCTGGGCGCGCAAGGCAAGGCGGATAACAATAGTACCTGACAATAACGCCGGCGGCCGCGCCGGCGGCCAGACTCCCGGCGGTGACGTGGAAGCGCAAGGGCGAACCGGCCACGGCGGACTGCCACAACGTGGCCAGCCCCCACAAAATCCCCTTCGCGTAAAGAACGCCGCCCGCCGCGCCCAGCAATCCCCCCAGCATGGCGATGGCCAGTCCTTCCAAAAGGAACAAACGGCGCACCCGCCGCGGAGACAAGCCCACGGCCAGCAGGATGCCAATTTCCGCCGCCCGCTTTTCCAGTCCGAATTGGAAGAGAAGCGCCAGAAGAATGAGGGCGGCGGCGATGAGGAAGAAGCTGAAGCCAAGAAAGAGTCCGCCAAAATCCTCCGCCTGGCCGCTGGCGGCCAGCGCCCGTTCGCGCAACGGCTGAAAAACAAAGCCAATCGCCGCCGGATCCAGCGCCGAAGCCATGCCTTGTTGAATGGATTGTTCCGAGGCCCGGCCCGTCGCGAAACGCAGGGCCGTGACATCGCCAAAGCGATTGCCCCACATGCGCCGGCCCGCGGCCAGGGTGACAAACGCCTTGGGCGTGCCGCGATATTCTTTCCAGTATCGTTCGTCCCTGGGCCGGATTTTTTGCAGGTCGATGGCAAAGCCCGCGTCCCAGTTTTCCGTTTTCTCCGCCCGGGCGATGCCCGGAAAGTCCGGCATCAAGGTGCGGTCCGCCGCCATGCCTTCCATGGGAACAACCGAATGAATGCGAAACTGGCTCTGCTTTTCTTCAAGCCGATGGGTCGCGCCGGGAACATAATAAGTCAGGCGCAGCGCCTCTCCCGGCCGGGCCTGCAAATCATCCGCCAGCCATTGGTCAATCATAATTTCATCGTCGCCCATGCCCGCGGGCAGAAGGGAGGCGCCGGCCGCCGTGACCATCGAGTAGGGAGTCGCTTTTTGGCCGGCCCGAAGTTCATTGACGAAGTATGTCAAGAATAATTCAGGTCCGGGTGGGGCAACGAAGGATTGCGCCGCGCGGACGATGGCCGGATCGATGAAAATCCGTCCGGAGCGCATTTCCAATCCATCGGGCGTCGCGCGCAACTCCAGGCCGGCATCAGCCGGGTCCACCGCCGCCGCAGCAGTTCGGCCGGCGCAACGCCCGCCCGCGGCGCTCCAGTCAATAATAGGTTTGCCCCTCCTTCCAGCCCGGTTTTGCTTTGCAGAAAGGCCAGCGGCACAAACGCGTTCAACGGCGGTATCTGCCCTGCGTGCAAACTGAAAGCTCCGAACTGCGCGTCGGAAACAATCCCGGCCACGGTCAGGCGAAAACCCGTCGAGACATCCTCCTGCGGCGACAAGGGCGCTTCCTGGGAAAGCAGCGAGGGCTTTTGCACCCGCAGCACAATGGCGTCACCCGCCTTGACACGGAGCTGCCCGGCCAGCGGCGCATTGAGGATGACAATACCAATAACATCAGGCTGGAAGAAGGCCGGAGGGAACGGCCGCTGCGCCAGGGCGCTGAAATGTTCGTCAATGCCAAGGACCTGCACCTGATTGGCGCGGGCCGATTCATCGGGCGTGGCGGCGGTGCCGGGCAATTGCAGGACGGCGGCGGCCAAACCATTGGAAATTCCCGAACGCATGTCATCCGCCAGCGCGGGGCGAAAGAATCGGTCCGTGGCCGCGAGGGCGAAGCTGACCCGGCCAATGCGGGCCAGGGCCATGTCGCGCAAGCTCCCGCGCACAGAATCGCCGACGGCCAAAGCGCCGACGAGCACCGCGCTGGCCACGATGACACCGAGCAGCGTGCCAAGATGGCTGATCGCGTAAAACCGCAGGCTGCGCAGGACGAGATGGCGAAGGCTATATTTCAACAGTTCCTAATCTTAATCTTAATCTTAATCTCTGAAAATTAAGAATTAAGGCAGAAATATGCGATGGTGAGGAACCGGCCTTCAACTGCTCTCGTCAGCGTCCGGCGGCGCGGAAACATGGCTCCCGGACGCGTCGTCGTCGGGCGTCGGCGTAATGTCGCGCGGCACCTGGATGTTGGCATCCGAACCCGATGCAGCCAGCCGGGCCGGCTCGGGCGCAAGGACGCCCGCAGGCTTGACGCGAGAGACAGGCCCCGGTCGGGGCTTCGGTGCAACGGCAGGCGGCCTGGCGGCAAAGCGTTTGTGAGCGGGGGCGCGGTTGGGCTTCCGCGTGCTGGCGCGGGCTTGGGGGCTTTTTCCGCGCATCTTCCGCATTTTCTTTTTGTGTGCGGGGGCATGGTTGGGCTTCCGCGTGCTGGCGCGGGCCGGGCGGTTTTTTTTGCGCAACTTCTGCATTTTCTTTTCGAGGGAGCCGGCTTTGGCATCCGCCTTCCCGGCCGCAAGCCGGGCTTCGGCGAAGGCGCATTTGGCTTCTTTGGCGGCCTGCCGGGACTGCCTGGCTTCGCGTTTGGCCAGCTTGAGCCTGGCTTTGGCCTGGCGGGCTTTGCCCTTGGCGGCGCGAGCGGCTCCGCCCGCTTGTCGGGCTTCCTGTTCAAGACGCCGCGCGTGCCCGCGAGCGGTGGCGGCGGCCTTTTCCAGTGCTTCGAGTTTCATGGTCTTGTCTTTTCCTTTCACGTTTGCGGCGGTTGTGATGATCTTCGGGGGAACTTTCCAGAATTAGCGGGGGTTTTGCAAGACTCGAAATGATTCAGATTAGGAACCGGAAACCGCCACCCAAAAAAACCGGGCTGAACGCCCGATTGACGACTGCCGCGATTTTGTGGCAGGCTCCTGTTGTGGCACGAAAGCTGAGAATTGAGAATCCCGGCGCGGCTCATCCCGCCATCCCCCGCGACGGACCGCGCGGCCCTTCCATCGCGCGCCGCCGCCCGCTGTGGCTTGCCCGGAATTTGTCCGCGGGCAGCAGGCCGAACCTGGCGCCATTGCCCTCCCGGACAAAACGCTGACAATTGTCAATTATATTATTTGCAAGGCGCGCGGGGCGGTGCAGTTCAATTGACGCTGTTGGGATGCAGGTCGGCCCGAACAACCGAGCCGTCGGCCGTTGAAATATAAACATCACCCACGTCGGCTTCGTGGCCGGGACTGTTGGGCTTGGCCGCCCAGAGTTTGATCTTCCATCTTGGCCCTTCGTCACTGTGCTGCAGCCAGAATTGCGAGGCGACCACGGTGAGATTGCCCAAAAGCGGCTGGGACCTGGCTGTCTCCAACGCCTTGTCGGAATCCACTTTCAATTTGGATGGATCCAACACTTTTTCCGCGCCGGAGATGGGTTCCAATAGCCGCAAGGGCCGCGAGACGTCCATCTTTTGTCCCGCGCCAAATTTTACCTCGACAGCTTTCAATGTCGCGTCGGGATCATAATAGACCACGTACCATATATTCGGGGTCAGTGTCCCGACGGATCGTTCGGATCGAATTTGCACAACTTTGTTTTTGCTCTGCTCTCCGACGTACCGATTCCCCGCCTTCACGAGGGCAAAGGCCGTTGGCTCAGCCGCCAGCGCGACGCCGGCAGCCGCCAGCATCGGCAAAGCGACACATGCGATTTGAAGTTTCATTTTCATTTTTCAATCATAGACCCGGAGATGGGAATTGCATATGGGGTGTATTGCGTATTCCCGGCATTCTTGCAGTATGCAAATCCCCGGCCTATTCCTTTCTGTGCTCTTTGTGTTCTGTGTGGTTAACTCAATCGAATGTATTTCCTGAAACGCATTCTTTTCATGGCGCCGTTGCTGTTGCTCATCAGCTTCCTGGCCTTTGTCATGGTGCGCGTCGTGCCGGGCGGGCCCTTTGATCGCGAACGCAAACCCGCTTCGCCGGAAATCGAACGCAACCTCCGCGCCAAATATCACCTCGATGAGCCAGCCCTCCGCCAATACCTGCGCTACCTCGATTGCATTGTGCATGGCGATTTCGGGGCGTCGCTCAAGTACCGCAATCGTTCGGTAATGGACATCATCGTGCAGGGCCTGCCGGTTTCACTGAGCCTGGGGGCGATGGCTTTTTGCTTTGCCCTGGGCGCGGGCATTCCGCTGGGCTTTTTCACCGCCGTCCACAAGGGGGCTTGGGGCGATTATTTGGGGAGTTTTATCGCCTTGCTCGTGATCTGCATTCCGGGATTGGTCATCGGGCCGGTTCTCATCATGCTCTTTGCCATTCACTGGCGCTGGTTTCCGGTCGCGTTGTGGGGCTCCCCCTGGCATGCCGTCCTGCCAACGCTCACCCTCGGCCTCTATTTCACCGGCCGCGTCGCCCGCTTGATGCACGAAGGGATGCTCGCCATCCTGCCGTCCGAATTCATCACCACCGCCCGCTCCAAGGGTCTCGGCGAAATGGCGGTGCTCATCAAGCACGCCTTCCCCATCGCCGTCCTGCCCGTGGTGTCCTATTCAGGCCCGATGCTGGCCGATTTGTTGACCGGCTCATTCATCATCGAGAACCTTTTTCAAATTCCGGGCCTCGGCGTTTTCATGGTCAACAGCTCCCTCAACCGTGATTACACCCTGGTGGCCGGCCTGGTCTTGCTCTATGCGATTCTGCTGCTGGCCCTCAATCTGGCGGCCGATTTCCTCTTCAGCCTGCTCGACCCGAGGGTGCGCTATGAATAGGCCCGAACATCTCAGCCCCAATCAAAAAGCCTGGCGTCGCTTTCGCCGCAATCGGCCCGCCGCCGCCGCTTCCTTTCTTTTGGCCTTCCTGGTTTTGGCCGTTTTGCTTTGGCCCCTCTTCAGCCGGCCCGGCATCGCCCCGCGCCTGCCCGCGGCCCTGACCCATCCGCCCGATGCGATTTCCGACGCGCAATTCCAACCGCCTGGCTCCGGGCATTGGTTCGGCACCGACGTCCACGGGCGCGATCTGCTGAGCCGGGTTTGCCACGGCGCGCGCATTTCGTTGCTCGTCGGCCTCGTCGGCGCGGCGGTCAGCCTGGTCATCGGCGTGTTGTGGGGCGCGACAGCCGGTTATTGCGGCGGACGCTGGGACGGCGTGATGATGCGTTTTGTCGATGTGCTCTACGCCATGCCATCCATCATTTTTGTCATCGTGCTCATCACCGCCCTGAACGCCGTCCTGGAAAAAATGCAATCGGCGGGCTTTTCCACGGGAGGCGCGCAGTTTCTGCAATTTGCCGGTCTGTTTGTCGGACTGGGGGCGGTGTCCTGGCTGACCATGGCGCGGATCGTGCGCGGGCAGGTGCTCACGCTGCGCCATCGGGCCTTCATCGATGCCAGCCGCGTGCTCGGACTGAGCCACGCCCAAATCGTCCTGCGCCACATTCTGCCCAACGTCTATGGCGTGATCATCGTTTATCTGACCCTGACCATTCCCTCCATCATTCTATACGAATCTTTTCTCAGCTATCTGGGATTGGGCATACAACCGCCCCAAGCCAGTTTGGGTTCGCTCATCGCCAGCGGGGCGGAACAAATCAACTCCATCCGCATTTACTGGTGGCTGATCGTCTATCCGGCCGCGACCCTCGCCCTGACACTGCTCGCCCTCAACTTTGTCGGCGACGGCCTGCGCGACGCCTGGGACCCGCGTTCGGAGAAAGAGGCCTAACCCTTGAAGACAATCATCACGCCATAATCCTGCAGGAGATGGCGCGTGCTCAATTCCATGTAGCTGTAATTGATCGTATTGACACTCACAATGTTCGCCTGCCCGACCTTTTCCAAAAAAGCCGAAACGATCTCATCAAAACGGTCCTTGTTCACCTCCTGGCAATCGGTTCGTCTGATGGTTCGTATCCGCAGCGTTTTGTCGCCCTCGTTGGCGATGACCTCCAACGGGCGGACGCTGGGCTTTTTGATGAGCGTCTCCGCTGCGTGCTCGTGGACCGGCACGGAATAGTGCTTATCCTCCTTGGGCGGGCCTGGCGGAGCCGGTCCACCCGCGGCGTGCGCCATTTCTGGTTCCGGAGCCGGGACGGTTATCGTTTGGGAACAGGCGGGACATTCGATATCCGACCCGGCGCCGCTGACATCGACAGCCAGCTCCTGCTCGCAATTGGGACACTTGAAGGTGATGTCCATAAAATAGATCGTTTTCGTGCTGTTTCTGGGAGCAGCGTAACAGTCCGTCCGCAAAAATCGAGGCAAATCTTTCGGCAATTTCAGGGTGGAACCGGCGTCCCGCCGGTCGTTTTTGGCGTCCCGCCAAAAACATCTTCGCCTGGAAGCGGCAGTCGGGGATACACTGCACCACGGTCACTCCAAAGCGCAACGGAGGCGGCTTTCAGCATCACGGGCCTTTCAGCGTTTGCGAGCGGCCTGAATCCGGCAGCGTGATGTGGAAAACGGAATTGAAAAAGTCGTTGGTAAAACGCCGGCCGTGGCCGTCAATCAAATCCCAATGCGCTTTGATGACGCCATTGGACGTGCTGCCGGTGAGGGTTTTGAGCAAAGCGCCGTTGGTGGTGTTAAGTTCGATGGTGTACTTGCCGTTTCTTTCCGGCAATTTTGCGTGAAACGTAGCGCCGGTTCTGGGATCGAAATGGGTGGACGACAGGCTGAACTGGCACAGGTTGGTAATTGCAAAGGACAGCAAGGGACCGCTGATGTCCTGGTTGCTCGGTGAGAACTCATTCACGAGCAGTCCTGCTTGAAGCGCATGTTTGCCGGGTGACTCGTAGATCGTGCTCCAGACCAACAGGCAATCCCCGTTCTCAGCGCGGTCGCATTCCATCTGCTGGACGTTGCAACCCTCGTCAGAGTCGTCATTGTTGCTGGGGTCTATGAACAAAAAGAGTCTCCCGAGTTTGGTCACGACATCATAGCTCACCGGCATTTCAAAGGTGACGGTCTCCGGTTCTGCACCGGTGATAACGTGCTTTAGTGTGAGCATTTCAGGCAGAGTCAGTTGATTTGTGCCGGAAGCGGCCCGGTTGCGAAGCGCTTCGCTTAAACGGCGGCCATGATAATTCAGGTCCGGCGGATTTGGCGATGCGGGCGCGGCCAGAAGTATTTCAACATCGGCCTGGTGACGGGCGGCATGATTCCATTGGCGGTCAGCCGCCATTTCTTCAGCTTGGTCTATTCTTTGCGCTTCCTCCGTGCGGACGGCTGCCACGGCGGCAGTTGAGGCCGGAAGCGGCCAAACGATGTCTCTTTTTTGTGGAGCGCCGAAAAAGCCGGGTCCAATGTTGGCCCCCCCTCGCCGCTCCCGCAATGGCATTTGCCCGCCATGATCCACACCATCCAAACCGACTGAATAAAGAATGAAATGGCCGTCGGCCGCGGGACGAAAGCGCAACGGCTGGCCGTCCATGAAATCCGCCGGCGGATTTTTCAGGAACTCCGGCGCGAGTTCTGACAACGTGTTCGGATACGAACCATGCTTTCCTCGATACCGTTCGAGCGCAATGGCGGCGACGATGAGTCTGCGTTGCGCCTCGGCAGTGGCCGCCCGTCCGAGCAAGCTGGAATCTTCATTTTGGACCTGCAATTGAATTTGGTGCAGGCGCAATCTGGATTGCATTCGGGAACGATATTTGGACTGGAAGGCGGGGATATTCGTCACACCCGGAAGCTGCCGCATGGCCGACCAGGTTGGAGCTTGCACGGCGTGGCGGAGTTCGAGTTCGCGGTCGCGATAGAAAAGCAACAGGGCTTTTTCATCTTCGTAACTTCCGTGTTCGAGATAATTGATCTGATCCCGGCGCCGATTGAGTTCAGACCAGAGGAGAGAAGGGGATTGCAATGCTGCTTGGAGAAATTGGCTCAATGGCGGGAATGGGCTTAACCCCGCCTGCCGGTCTTGCTGGCACAATGCCGCGTCGCTGGCGCGCTTGAAGGCAGCCGTCTCCGGCAGATGGGTGAAAAAATCCACCGACTCCCATTCCGCTTGCAAACGCGCGAGTTGCCCGTCCGGCCAGCCGTTCGTTTGCGGCGCCTGCCAGATGGCATTGAACGCAAGCGAGGTGTTCGCGAACCGGACCAAGTGTGAAATCTCGACAGGCTCCGGTTCCCAAGCCGTGACGAGGCGCGTTGCAGCCATGAGATTTGTCCATGCGGCGTCCAGATTGCCGTCATGGAGGTCAAGAACGGTCCGCCTTCCCAATGCCTCCGTCAAATTTCTCAGCATGGCCAGGTGCGGAAGCAACATGGCGCTGCCAGCACTGGCAACCAGGTTAAAGCGGATAGGGCCGGACAGAATTGCGTCACAGGCGTCGTCAATCTGCGGCTGGTTGGCGTTGATGGCCTCACGAAATTCCTCCCAGGTCAGTTCATCGCCTCTGTCCGGCCATGATCGGTGTTGTTTTTTCAGCGAATCCAGTTTCCAAACGACAATCGCGGAGTTGGTTCCCACCGCTTCCATGAGATTCTGAGGGTTGGCAAGCAGCTCGGAGCGGAGATTCGGCCCGGTCGCTTTCAGAACGGCTTCGCGGGCGCGCAATTCAGGGGAAGTGGAAAGATTAAAGTCAGTGAGATCAGTCTTGAACCCCTGCTGCCGCAAAGACAGCCGGGTTTCGTCCACGGCCTTTTGCCCGGCGTCATCCGCGCACAAAAGAGGCGCGGCGCTGATGACGCCAATGACGGTGAGAATCCGCGCGATTTTCCAGCGCGTATTTTCCAGGCGAATTTTCACGGGCCGCATCTTCTGTTGTTATCGCATCCACTTGTGCTCCTTGATGAAGCTATTGGCGAGCCTTTTTCAATAAACCTTGAAAGCTTCAGCCCTGAAAAATTGGCAGGCAAAATGACCAAATCCCAATTCCCGAGCACCCTTTCACGAACGACGAAGCGCACGACGCGACGACTGGACAAGAGCCACAGATTGGCACAGATAGGCACAGATGAACTTCAGCTCAGTTCATGCGAATGGTCTTTCAGCCAATCTGTGTTCATCTGTGGCTAAACGTCTTCTGAATGCTCAAAAACTGGGATGCACCCAATGCAGGAGATGGACACAAAACCTGCTTTGCTCCAAACCAGTTTTCCGGCTAGAGCATTTTAAATACAAATAAAATGCGAGAATTCTTGACTGACGCACAACGCCGCACCATTCACAATCCTTATCTGAATCTGCCGCCGCTTTGCGCCGGCCTTATTTACAATTAAACATGAACATCGGAATCGTATGAATTTGAATCGAACTCTCCGGCAATTTATTTTACTCTCCACCATTTCACTGACGGTCGCCGGGACCAATGCCGCCCGGGCGGCAGGACCCACGGCGAAGTTGACCGTGACCATCAATGGCCGCGGCACTGTGAGTCCAACCTACAAAGGGAGGTCCCTGAACATTGGCACAAACTACACGATAAAGGCCACAGCCGCCGCCGGGTTTAAATTTTCCGATTGGATTGAAACACTCCCCGGAACCGCATTGACGAGCACAAATGCCAGGCTGACGTTCCAAATGGTGTCGAACCTGCAATTGACGGCAAACTTTGTGGATATTCAGCCGCCCACCGTCACGATCACGACCAAAAAAAGCACGGGGAGCAATTCAGTCGTTGCGATCAGCGGAACAGCCAAAGACAACGTCGGCGTGTCGAATGTTTGGTGCCAGGTTGGAAACGATGGTTGGAATCTTGCCGCAACGGGCAACGAATACACCAATTGGGCGGCTTTCGTCATTCTCAGCGAGGGCCAGAACACCATCCATGTCTATGCGGAGGATGCGGCCGGCAATCGGTCGAAGACCAACAGCGTGACGTTGACCGACGACTCGACCGGCCTTGTTGCGCCGGAGTGCATCGCTGGAATGATGCTGGAACTGGCAAGCAGCAACGGGAGCGCGGTGCTGAGTTTTGACGGGAGCTCGTTCAGCCAAATGGGCAGCGGCGAGGCCGTGACCGGCGTTGGCATCTATACCTACACCCTGAGCAACCCCGACACGGGGCAGTTGACGACAACCTTCACTGCGCCGCCTACGACGGTGTCCAATAGCGGCGGCGGGGAAGTCTTTGTCTTGTCCTTCACCAACGGCACCAGCGGGACATGGACCAATCTCAATACGAACTCCGGCACGTTCACCCTCAGCGACGCCTCTTGCACCGCGCCCGATTCGCTTTCCGGCCTGACGTTGCAGGGGACGAATACCGGAACCAATGTTTATCAATTCACCAACGAATACGGTGACGGGACCTTCACGGCCACGGCCACCGCTGGGAGTTCTTCAGGCACCTATACCTATGCGCAATACAGTCCAGAGGTGGGCCTTTTGCAGGAAAGCTTGACCGATGAGGCTGACCTCGGCACGACCAACTACATATTGCTGGATTTTTTAACAGGTTCGAATACTTATTATTTAGAGTCCGATATTGCAACCGGTGTCATCACCAACGCCGGGACTTTCAGCGTCACCGGAGAAACGAGCACGGAGGCATACACCGCGCCGGTGTCATTGGCCGGCTTGTCGGGAGCGGGGACATTCGTAACCAAGAACGGGACGAAGTCATCGCATGTGACATGTTTTGGCGCAAGCACATACGGCGGATTCTCGCTTCAAATCCCCGCAGGTGGCAGTGTGGGAACCTACACTTACACCAGGACTGGCCCGAAAACGGCCCTGCTTGTGGACACTTTCCTGGCGCCTCCGGATGCGGTGGGCGAAAATCCGGGACCGTATTCCCTTTCTTTCACCAGCAGCCACAGCGCGAATATCACTTATTCCGGAGGCCATGGGACCTATACTCTCTCGGAGCCGGCCGGCACGGTCCCGCTTTCGTTGGTGGGCAGGAAGCTGGCCGGCCGTCCAAGCAAAGGGTCCGGTGGAGCCTATTCGTTTACCTATGGGACGTTCACTGGTAGCGGGGGCGCCGGTGGTCAGGAGGGAACTTACACTTACGCGCCGTATGGGCCGCAGGTGGCGATGGCAATAATGAGTTTTACTGACGCCAATGATTTGGGAACGACGAACTATCTGGAATTGTGGTTCTCATCCGCGGCGGGCGGCAGTTTCAGGAGCGACAATGGCTCGGGTGAAACCGCTGGAATAACCACTGGAACATTCACCATGAAATAAACTCAAGGCGCTCACGTTTCCCGGACGGTGGCGCGCAGGTTCTGCTTGAACCGTTGGACAAGTTTTTCGTGGGCGGAGAGTGAAAGGGTCTTGGAAAATTGGCAGGCAAAATGAACGAATCCCAATTCCCGAGCACCCTTTCACGAACGACGAAGCGCACGAAGCGACGACTGGTAGGGTGAGACGGTCGAACCCCAACTCGATCGGGCGCAGGGAGCGCGTGTGTCCCTGCCGGTCGTTTTTGGCGTCCCTGCATTGTGCCGGTTTGCGGCGGCGAATTCTGGGCACAGCAGACGCTGGAGACCAGGGCAGCGGCGGCGAGCAACATGCAGAGAGTGATCGGGCGTCTCATTTTAATGTATAAAGGCGGTGGCCTGAACCAGGCATCTCGTCGCATCGGTGGATGAGAACCTCGCGAGTTTTGGTTTAATATCATTGCGTCGAAACTGCCGTTGCGGGCAGGGGAGGGGCCTGGATGTAGCCGCCCACCCACTGGAAGAACGACGGCCAATTGGGGGTGACGTCGTGTCCGCCTTCGTGCTGGCGCCAGGCCAGTTCACCGCCGGTTAGTTGCTTCAGCGGAGGCATCGGGTCTGTCAAGTAATTGCCAGCGGAGCCGAAGTCCCGTTTTCCAAGCAGCCGGTAAACCGGCCCGGCCAGCACACCGGCCATAAAGCTGCCGTGGGCGTCAACCCATTTGGCGTCCCCATGTTCCACCGTGCCGTAGCTGATGAAGCAAGGGCGGGGCGCGCAGAGGGCGATCAGTTCATGGGAATCCACTGGCAGGTCAGCCGCGGTCTTCAGTGGAGTGGAAGCGCCATACTTGATGAAATTTCCGGCCATCCAATAATACTCGCCTCCAGCCAAATTTTCAACGGCCTCGCCATAAATGTGCCGATGCAGCTTGACGCCACCTTCGCCGGAAGAACCGATCAGGCCGACGGCAATTCGTGGTTCAAAGGCTTCGGTGACAATGGCGGCTTTGCCGTAGCGGGAAAGGCCTTCGATGCCAACTTTTTTTGCGTCCACCATTGAGTCCGGGGTGGCTTCGAAATAGTCAATCAGCCGGCTGACACCCCATTGCCAGGCGCGCAATGCTCCCCAATCATCTGGTTTCCGCGGCTGGCCCTTGTTAACCAAACCAATGATTCCCTTGGTCAGTTGATTGTTGTCGCCTTGTATGCTGCCGGGGTTGATGCTGCCGTAGCCCCAGCCTTTGGCAATCGCCTGCTGCTTCCAAGAAGGGCCGCCCAAGCTTCCGCGTCCACCACGACCGCCTCCCGGCCCAAAACCGCCGCCAAATTCGATCATCACGGGGACGAAGCCCGTGGCGTTGGCCGGGACGGTAAAGCTGGCCTGGATGTTCACGGCAATATTGGTGTCCCCGCTGTTGTCAACATGACCGGACAATGTCTTGGTAATCGTTGCGATCCCGCCGTTGGTCCCCGGGGTGGTGGCGGTGGCTTCCCACCTGACCTGTGGAACATTTTGCGGGATGCGTCCGTACACTTCGCGCTCGAAGTCTTCCAAAATCTCTGCCCGCCGGGCGGGCCATTGATCCGCGCGCGTCACTTTCGTCCCGTCTTTCATAGTGAGAACATCCGGCATGCTGTCCCTGTAAGGATTGGCGGTGGCCTCATCGAAAGTCGCTTGGTTATTCGGGTCAGGACCGGCGCGCAGCGTTTTAACACCAAGTTGATCCATCATGTTTTGGTGGTCATCGAATGCCCCTTGCATCGGCTGACTCGATGCCACGCTGGAAACCAAGGCCATCGCCAGCGCTGCCGCCGACAGTGAGAGGTTCGTCAACCGCAGCTCTGTTTGCATGAACCCAAGGAGGGTTCCTGGGTCGAGTTTGTGGGTCAAATTAATCGTGGTTCGATCCATAATATAAGGTTATAAGGTGTCAGGTTTTCTCTTGTAAGACCGGTATCCATAGCCGCTCAAAGCGGTCCCCAACCTCAAAATGTTTGCTGTTATAATTGTAGAACGCGTGAACCAATCGAACAAGCAAAACTGCCCTTTGGAAGGCCAATTCATGTTTTGTGATCTTTTGCGCTTCCTGCGGCTGAAAATTTCTTCAACGTTTCAACTTTCGCGCACTGTGGCTTGCAAGGTCTGCTTGAACTGCTCGACCAGTTTTTCGTGGGCGGAGTTGACTTCGGCATCGGTCAATGTCCGCTCGGCATTGCGATAGGTGAAGGCGTAGGCCAGACTCTTCCGGCCGGCGGGAATGTTTTGGCCCCGGAAAATGTCGAACAACTCGAATTTTTCCAGGTTGGGCGGGCGGACTTTCTTGACAACATTCACGATGGCTTCATGCATCGTCGCTTCCGGCACCAACATCGCAACGTCGCGGCGGATGGCGGGGAACAACGGCAGCGGCTTGAACGTTTTGGACGGGGCGCGCCGGGCCAGCACCTGCTCGAAATTCAGCTCCGCCAAAAACACCGCGTCGCGCAGATCGTAGCGTTTCTGGAGGACGGGCGAGAGCTGGCCCATTTCGCCGAAGGTCAGCTTGCCGAGTTGAATGGCGGCGGATTCAAGGAAGAAAGCGCGGTTGTCTTCCTGGCGCGTCCATGTCACGCCGCGCAAGCCGAATTGTTCGAGAAATTCTTCCAGCGCGCCTTTCAAGTCGTGGATGTCGAATTTGGCGTCGCGTTCGGCGCCGGCCCAAAAGGCGGGGGAGCGGCGTCCGGTCAGGGCCACGGCGAGGCGGCGTTCCTCTTTGAATTTGCCGTGCGGCTGAAGGAAGACGCGGCCGATTTCAAAGAGCGCCACATCCGTGTTCTGGCGGGCGATGTTGTGGCGCAGGGCGTCCAAAAGGCCGGGCAACAAACTGGGGCGCAGCGCGTTCATATCACTGCTCAGCGGGTGCCGCAGTCCGGCGATCTGGCCGGTGCTCAGACCGGCCGGCAGGGCGGCGGCCTCGTCGGAAATCAAGGTCTGGCCCTGGGCTTCGTTGAGGCCAAGGCCGGCCAGGATGCGGCGCGCTTCAGAAATCTGGTCGTGGACCACGTCGAACGCATGGGCGCCGATCGCGCCGCGGGGCGGCGTGGACGGAATTTTATCAACGCCGTAAAGGCGCCCGATTTCTTCGATCAAATCCACTTCGCGCTTGAGATCGACACGGAAAGTGGGGATGCGAAATGCGGCTTCGCCGGAACGGATCAGGCCGAGCCGTTCCAGAAAACTGTTTTGGTCGGCGGCGGAAATAACGACGCCCAGCAGTTCGCTGGTCTTGTCATGGCGGAGGGTGATTTCCGCGGGCGCAACAGGGGCGGGATAAGCGTCAACGGACGGTTCCAACAAAGCGCCGCCAGCCGTCTGGAGAATCAACTGGGCCGCGCGCCGGCCGGCCCACTCGCAAATGCCGACATCCGCCCCGCGTTCGAAGCGGTAGGAGGAATCGGTCCGCAAATCGAGTTTCTTGGAGGTGGCGCGAATGTTCTGCGGTTTGAAACAGGCGCTCTCGATCAGGACATCGGTCGTGTTGGGACTGATTTCGCTGTTTTGGCCGCCCATCACACCGGCCAGGGCAACGGCTTTGGTTTCGTCGGCGATCAAGAGCATTTGATCGGTGAGCGTTTGTTCCCTGCCGTCGAGGGTGACAAATTTTTCCCCCGCGCGCGCGAGTCGAATGACCACGGTGGGGAGGCTTGAGGCCGGGGCCGCGCCGAGCAGACGAAAGTCAAACGCGTGCAACGGATGGCCGCTTTCGAGCATCACGTAATTGGTGACATCGACGACGTTGTTGATGCTGCGCAAGCCGGCCTTTTCCAGGGCCGAGCGCAGCCAATCCGGGCTGGGAGCGATTTTGACGCCGCGCACCAGGCGGGCGGTGTAGCGCGGACAAAGATCCGGCTGCTCAATGCGCACCCGGACAAATTTTTCCGTCGCCTCCCCGCCCAATTGCGATGCGGGAATGTTGACTTCGGGAAGCCGCAACGGGCTGCCGGTCAGGGCGCTGAGTTCGCGGGCAATGCCGATGACGCTGTTCCAGTCCGGGCGGTTTGGGGTGATCTCCAAATCGTAAACCACGTCGCCGGCGGGCCGTCCAAGATATTCGGCAAAGGATTGGCCGACGATGGCGTCCTCGCGCAGAATGAGCAGGCCCTCCACATTGCCGGGCAAGCCGAGTTCGTCAGGCGAACAGAGCATGCCGTGGGATTCGATACCGCGAATCTTGCCGACTTTGATGGTGAAGGGCGGCTGGCCGGATTTGGCGGGCAGCGTCTGGCCGGGCAAAACCAGCGGGATTTTATCGCCGGGTTTGAAGTTCTGCGCGCCGCAAACAATTTGCCGTTCGCCGCGCCCATCGTTGACGCGGCAAAGAGACAGTTTGTCGGCATTGGGATGTTTGTCGCGCGTGATGACTTGGGCGACGACGATGCCTTCAAACTCGCCGCCAAGCTTCTGCACACCCTCGACCTCCAAGCCGAGCATAGTCAGGCGCTCCGCCAGCTCTTCGGGCGACCCATTGAAATCAACGTACTGCCGGAGCCAGTTGAGAGTGACTTTCATCAGCGCACACCCGGCTTATGACTTGGCCAGCGTGCCGTAAGTGATTGCCTTGACTTCCCTGCCGTCCGCCATTGACGTGATTTTGCGGGTTTTTTCGTCGAACAAACACATCATGTTCAGGCGGTTGGACATTTCCGCCAGGGAAATGACGGTCTGGGCGCGAATGGCCAGGTCGATGCCGGCATTGGGCTGCTTGTTGTTGCGGATGGAGTCGAACCAGTTGGCTTCGTGCGCTCCGATGTCCTCGTTCGGCTTGAGGCCGTCAAAAGTTTGCAAGTCAACGTCGTCGGAAAAATCCTTCTCCGGTTTCACTTCGACTCTTTCGCCGCTGCTGCCGATTTCCAGCGAGGCATGGTGCCCATAAATGACGAAGCCCGGGCTGCGCGAGGCCACCGAGCTGGCCACAATGACCAGAGTCAGACCGCTGGGGAACTCGGCCAGAAGCTCGACTTGTTCGGGACAATCGCGCTCCGGCGTGCCGGTGATGCCGGCGTCGCTGTGGACATTTTTGGCGCCAAGGGAGACGACGCGCGTGGGGAATTCAGGATTGCCGGTGGCGACCATCAAGGGCAGAAGCCGATGCGGCACCAGATCACCCAAAAGGCCGGCGCAATAAGGATAGTATTTGCGCCACCGGAAAAAAGCATCGGCGTTGAAGGCGGTTTTGTCGTGAACGGGCAGTTGCCACTTGTCCCAGTCCAGATCTTCGGGCTTGCACCATTCTTTAATGTCATAATTCCATTCGGCCTTGCCATTGGGGTTGTTGCGGCAGTAATAGCCTTGCGCCCAGACGGGAGTGCCAATGGCGCCGGCCTTGATCAACTCGGCCGACTTATGCCAGCCGGCGGCGGTGCAACCCTGCGAGCCGACCTGGAGGATTTTCCCGGTGCGCTTGACCGTGTCATGCAAATCAAACGCCTCGCCGAGATAGCGGCCCATGGGCTTTTCGACGTAGATGTGCTTGCCGGCTTCCAAGGCCGCGATGGACGTTTTGCAATGCCAATGGTCCACCGTGGCGATGGTGACGGCATCAATGTCCTTTCGCTCCAGCAATTTTTCGTAATCTTTAAACAGAGCGCAATCGGGGCCGATTTCCGCTTTGGCTTCCTCCCGCCGATGTGTGGAAAGATCGCAAGCGGCCGCCTGCGCGATATTGTTGGCCGCGGCCCCCGCCTTTTGCGTTCGGACATGAGCCATCCCCTGCGGACCGGTGCCAATGTAGGCCACGACCAGACGGTTATTGGCCCCGACCACGCTGCCGGGCGAAGGCGCCTGCTCCTGGCCATAAACGGGCGTTTTGAAGATATTGGCGCCGGCGGCGACGGCGGCGGTGGCCAGGGTTGATTTCTTGATAAACTCACGGCGTGACGCTCCGCCGTCAAGGGGTGCATTTGTTTCCTGCTTCATAAAAATATTCAAATTGGCAATAGAGTACCTTGCAAATTGTAATGCAGGGCTTACCGGGGGAAAGATTAAAGTTTGTCGAACCCAACGATCGCCTTTCAGTTTGAAAGGCATTGGGAATGAGATGCCCTTGGAGCGCCAAAGCCTTTGGCCGGGCGGGCCGACAGTCGTCGGAATCAAGGCAAACGTGGCAGCGAGTGCGACTGCTTCCTTTGCGGACCAGATCTCCGTCACGGCGAAAGCCAAAATGGAGGTAATTATGGTCGCTACAAAGAAGCTGTTAGCTGGTCTACTGGTGGGGAGCATGCTCCTGTGGGGTCTGGTGACGTCCTTGCAGAGACGGTGTGGGAGCGATTGCGGAAACGTTTGTTCTGTCTGACGAGCGAGCATGTGTGCGGGTTCGATTCCCGCTCCCCACTGCCTTTGTGCCCGCCCAGCCGATCGCGGCAACAACAATTGCAAGGAGGACAATAGGCATTCTAATGAACGCACCAATTCGGATTACATTCAATTCACAGCCATCCCATAACGAGAGAATCGTGACGCTGACCCGTTGATTTGCAAGGGTTTTTGGCGTCCTTGGCCCAAATCGTGTTTGGGAGTTTTGGTCGGTTTCGCTGGCGTTCGTTTTCTTCTAATACCGGTCCACCGGGTCCATCAAGTTCCCGCTGCTGAACAGCGATCCCGCACGGTCGCTGTCCGTTCCCAGGCCAAAACGCGGGAAGGCCTTGAGCGAAAAGGTGAGGGCGACGGTGAAGTCGGTTGGCTGCCCCGGCCCCTCGGTGATGCGAAACAACAAGGCCGCCGTCCAACTGCGCAGGTCGCGGTAGATCGAATAAACCTGCTGCTGCAGGCCGCCGTACTGGGCTTCATACTGCTCGGCAATGTGGGCGCCCCAGTTTTCATTCATCCGGTAATAAAGGCTGGCGCTGATCAGGTTATGGCCGGGAAGATTTTCTCCGGCGTAAGTCTGAAATTCCGGATCATTGTTAATCAGGTAGCGGTAATTGAGGGCCAGACTCCAGGCGGTGGACGGTTGCACGACCATGCTCTCGATGGCTTCGCGCCAGCGGTTGCTGACCATGTCATAGCGGGTCGAGGAAACGAAGGTCAGCCAGGAGCGGGGGCGAAAATCCAAATCCGAGTAAAAATCGCCGAAGGGATGGTTGGTGCCGGGGTGCAGGTTCCAATCCGTGTAGAGCGCCCAATTGACGAGGTCCTGGACGCCATTGTCCCGTTTGGTTTGCAATTTGTTGCGCAGCATCAAACGCACCACGTTCATGCCGCCAATGGAATCAATGTCATTGTAATCGGGAAATTCAATGGGCAGCAATCGCAAGCTGGGCGACTGGTAATCAAATTGCGGGACCTGGCCGGGTGAGCGCGTGGGCGCCGGCACATAAGCATAGTCCATCTCCGGCTCGATGATGTGGCGCAATTCATGCACATCCAGAAAGCTGCTTTCCGCGCCGCGGTAAACTTGGGACGCTTTGAAGGAAACATCGACGCCGGTATTGAAGACGGCGCGCAACTGTTGGTTGGTGTGGATTTGCGGCCCGTCCACGTCGCTGTAATACGTCAGGCGCCCGCCCACGTTCGGCGTGACGTTGAGCCATCCGAAAAATGTTTCAGGCAGGGTGAACTGATGGAAGGTGTCAATGCGCCCGGCCGAGTAATCAGACGGGGGGGCATTGGTGGTTCTAAAGGGAGGAATCAGGGTGTAATTGGTCAGGAAGTAAAGCGAGTTGGTGCTGGAAAAAGCGCGCTTGAACCAGCCCACCGAACTTTCGCTTTCATAATAGACGGGCGTTTCGCCCACTTCCTGGCGCAGGCCGGATAATTTGACATCCGGCAGACGTTCCACCGTTTCAAAGAAATCCACCAAACGCGGCTGGACCATGGCGTTTAAAGTGTAATTGGGCCACAGTTGGCTGGCCTCGGCAAAGGAAGCCGGTTCCACATTGGTCACATACTCGCGCTCAAAAAAATCGCGCAGGATCAGCGGATCGCTCTGATAATCGGCCACCACTCTGGCCGTCAAATTCGAGGTGGGGTGGACTTCATAATAAAAAGAAGCGCGCTGGCGGTTTTCGCCCAAGTCCGGCGCATTGAACCCATCGGCGTTGGGTTTCTGGTCATAGGCGTAGTAATAGCGGAAGGCGGCTTCGCCCCAGTTGCCCATGTGGAAGTTGAGGTCCGGCCCGGTGGCGACACCGCGCTCCTCGCGCGCGTCGAAGTGCAAAGTTCCGTCCAGCATGCCGTTGCCGTACCAATTATACGCGCTCAACAAGTAAGGGCCGAACGTGCTGCGGTACCCCGGCTCGTATTCCCAATTGTTCGGATGCTGTCCCAGGGTCCGTTTGTAATAGGGGAAATAAAACACGGGCACCCTTCCCCAATAAAGCGTGGCCTGATGCGCCTCAAAGTATTGCCCCGGCGCGATGGTAATGCGCCTAGCGCGAATCCTGTAACCCGGCCGGGCATAATCGTCCGTGGTAATATTCGCATGGGTCGCGGTATAGACCTTATTGCTGCTCCCGGTCAGGTGGGAGCCCGAGAGGCTGAAAGGCTCCTGCACCGACTTGAACGTGTTGGCGCGAACGTCGCCGGTCTTGAAATTGTAAACAAAGTTGGTGCCGCGCCAGATATGGCCGTGGTCCAAAATGGTCACATCCCCCTCCGCCACCACGTCTCCCGTCAGATCATTCTCCGCCGCGCTGTCCGCCGTGACCATGCCCGTCTGATTGCTGACGAGGACGCCGTTGCTGAAATAATTGGTGTTGCCGATGGATTGGTATGCGCTGTCGGGGTTCAGGCCGTGAATGACCGGCGGCGCGCTTTGCTGTGCTTGACAGACAAAGGCCGGGACGGCAAGCAGGAAAATCACGCTCAGCGGACGCCGTTCTTTCATTAATCGCGCACAGCTAAACAAAAGGCGGGGGAACTGCCAAGGGAGATTTGCGGGCCGTTGAATTTATTTTTCCCGGAATTCGACCTCCGTGAAGCCCAATTGATGGAGCAAAGCCGTCAACCCGGCCCTGGCCTGCGCGGTGGCATCGGTCAAAATTCCATTTTGGGAGGCCGCCCGGCGCAAATCCTCCACCGCCTGGATGCGGGCGTTTTGCTCCAAATCCTTGTCAAAAACGCGCAACAGGCCGGTGGAACGTTCCACGATTTCCGAGTGGCGGTCGTCCAGATAAACGTCGGTAATGCGGGGTGGCGGCAGGGCCACGCGGATTTTCTTGTCCGCAATCTGGATGTCACCCGCCTGGAGCGCGCGCAAGTCAATGCCGGCCTTGACGACGCCATGAGCGACCAGCAGGACGCGATTGTCCCCGTACCATTTGACATCTTCATAAACGACGACCTTTTCGAGGACGTATTTGACCGTGACGAGCTGGCTGAGATTTTGCACCCGGGTCAGGAGAGTGGCGGAATTGAAAGAAGAAACGCCCCCCCACTGTGTCCAGCGGAGCGCGACAAAGCCGAGGAACAAGCCCAGGGCAAAAATCATGGCCAGGGCGGCCAAAGCCAGCGCCGCTTTCTTCAACATGCCCGCCAGTGTAAAGCGTTGCCGGCGCGCGCAAAAGAGAAAAGCCGGGGCGGCAACGAAGATAATGGGAAGCCTGTCCAGTTAAACAAGGCCACATATGCGGAAAACGGGATGGTTGATGCCTGAGAAGAGCGAAAAACTTCTTGCCTCCAAAGTGAACAGGGGCGATTTTTGAGCAAGACAATGAACTCCATCGAACTATTTGCCGGAGCAGGGGGGCTTGGATTGGGAATTGAGAAAGCGGGATTTGATCATTCACTGGTCATTGAACGGGACCCCGACGCTTGTGCGACGGTGCGTTTCAATTTTTCGCGGCGGCGGAACGGCCATTCATCTTGGCCGCTTCACGAAATTGACGTCCGCCAGTTTGATTTTTCGAGATTCGCGGACAAAGTAGAGTTGGTTTCCGGCGGTCCACCGTGCCAGCCCTTCTCCATTGGCGGAAGGCATCAGGGTTTCAATGATTCACGCGATATGTTTCCCGAGGCGGCGCGGGTCGTCCGCACAGTCCGCCCAAAAGCCTTCATTTTTGAAAACGTCCGGGGTTTGCTCCGTCGTTCGTTCGCGAAGTATTTTGAATATGTCCTCCTTCAACTTACTTACCCTGAGATCGTTTCCGCCAAGCATGAAGATTGGACCGGGCATTTGAGCCGCTTGGAACGCCATCACACCAAGGGACAGTATCGCGGACTGCATTACCGCGTGGCTTTTCGCTTGGTCAACGCGGCGGACTATGGCGTGCCTCAGAAGCGTGAACGTGTGGTTATCGTGGGCTTCCGTTCCGATATCGGCGAACACTGGAGTTTTCCGTCGGCCACGCATTCGGAAGACGCGCTGCTCTTCGCACAGTGGGTTACGAAAGAATATTGGGACAACCACCGCATCAGCCGAAAAAATCGTCCGTTGATTACGGCACCGTTGGCCCAACGAGTAATGAAAATGGCAGAGCCGAAAAGCATGGGACGCTGGCAGACGGTTCGCGATGCGATAGCCGACTTGCCGAGTCCCGCTGTTGCGGAAAAGGAACAGGTTCTCAACCATCGCTTTCAACCGGGCGCGCGAGTTTATCCCGGCCACACAGGAAGTCCGTTGGATTTTCCCGCAAAAACCCTTAAGGCAGGCGATCACGGCGTTCCTGGTGGTGAAAACATGCTGGCGCTGGCCGACGGCTCGGTGCGCTATTTCACGGTGCGCGAGAGCGCAAGGCTTCAAACCTTTCCAGACTGGTTTGCATTCCCGTGTTCATGGACGGAAAGCATGAGACAGATTGGAAACGCGGTACCGGTGCGGCTTTCGGAAACCTTGGCCAAGAGTGTGGCGGACGTTCTTGAAAGGCATCAAGACCGGATACAGAGTGGCAACTGATGGAAATTCCAGAGCCGTTCAATCCGTTGCACAAGAAACACCTCGGCTTAAGCGTCGCCGAGGCGATGCTGGCGAAACCTGCCGAACCATTGCCGCCTGAAAAGCCCTTTGAAGGCGCGGGCATCTACGCGATTTACTATACGGGTGATTTTTCCGCCTACAAACTCATTGCCGTCAAGAACACGAATAATAAGTTCGGCTGTCCAATCTATGTCGGGAAAGCGGTTCCCGCAGGAGCGCGAAAAGGCGGTTTCGGTTTGGATGCCCCTCCAGGATTGGTCCTGTATCAACGGCTCTGTGAGCACGCCAAGTCAATAGAGCAGGCCCAAAACCTGAAACTCAAGGATTTCCGCTGTCGTTATCTGACAGTGGACGACATTTGGATTCCGCTCGGCGAGTCACTCTTGATTGAAATGTTCGCCCCCTTGTGGAACAGAAGTCTGGATGGTTTCGGCATTCATGATCCGGGAAGCGGACGTTACAATCAAAAAGTCTCATCGTGGGATATTTTGCATCCAGGGCGAAGCTGGGCACCCAAACTCAAGCCGGGCCGAACAGCGGAAGAAATCATGCGGGCAGTGGAAGCTCACCTCAAACACAAATGAAGTGATCGGTATAGTATGGCCGACGTCTGGACGAAAAAGAAACGCTCCAAAGTGATGTCGCTTGTGCGCGGTCGCGGCAACAAAGAAACAGAGTTGGTTTTAGTCCGCCTCTTGCGCCAGAATAAAATCAACGGCTGGCGCAGACACGTTCCGCTGCCCGGAAAACCCGACTTCACATTTCGCAACCATCGGTTGACGGTTTTTGTGGACGGTTGTTTTTGGCATTGCTGTCCAAAACATGGAAGGCAGCCCAAGAGCAATCGTCAATTCTGGCGGCGCAAGCTTTCCACGAATATGAGACGCGACAAATTCGTGAACCAGACGTTACGAGGCCTGGGTTGGCGTGTG
The DNA here is from genome assembly GCA_963813995.1 of uncultured Verrucomicrobiae bacterium. Lineage (GTDB taxonomy): Bacteria > Verrucomicrobiota > Verrucomicrobiia > Limisphaerales > Palsa-1400 > DASRLE01. Next base: position 378,017 of record CAWFAZ010000079.1, read on the forward strand.
TTGCGGATTTGGGAACATGACCTTGCACGCAAGCGCCGGATGCAAATTGTTCGTCGGATTCAAAAGGCATTGAAAAAAGGCTGTTCAAATACGAGACCCGCGTGAAAGTGAAAGCTCGGGAATTGCTGGCCAAAATGAACGAACACCAATTTCCGAGGCCCTTTCAGTTTGAATTTGGACGTTGAAATATTTCATAATATGGCCGATACATAAGGCATGAGTACAACCGTCAAAGAACGGCCTGCCAGGACAATCCTGGCGAAGCGCCACCCGGAAGGCGCAAGCGAGAGACTCGCCAAATTGAGAGCAAATTTGGGTTGGAGCCGCAATCAGCTCGCGCACATGATGAACGCTTCCGACCGCGCCCTCGTCAACTGGGAAGCAGGCGACCCAATCAGCCCTGTTTACGCGGCGAAGCTCCGCGAGATTCAGAGCGTTTTTAACGAACTCAAGAAATTCATGAAACCCGAAAACATCGGTTCATGGCTGCGGACTGAAATGGAAGAATTTGAGGGACGCACACCCGCGGATTTGATCAGCAAGGGCGAAACAGGCCGTCTTTGGACCTCCTTGTTTTATCTCCGATCTGGAATGCCGGATTGACCATTCCAAATCAATAGTGAAAACCATCCGTCATTTCATTTTTGCGGTCTTAATGGTGACGTTTGCCTTGTGCCGGCCTGCGAATTCTTCCGCGATGACATTCATTGGTGAAGCGCCGCCGCCGGCTGAACCATTGAGTCTTTGGTATCGCCAGCCCGCGCCCGATTGGGTTTCCGCTTTGGCCATTGGCAATGGGCGACTCGGCGCGATGGTTTTTGGCGGTGTAAATGAAGAACGGTTGCAACTCAACGAGGATACGCTTTGGGGGGGCGGCCCTTACGATCCGGACAGCCCCGACGCCCTGGGCGCATTGCCGGAGGTCAGGCGGCTTGTATTCGACGGCAACTACGCGGGGGCGGCGAATCTCATCAGCAAAAAAATCATGGCGCGACCGTTGAAACAAATGCCCTATCAAACCGTCGGCGATCTGCTGCTGTCCTTTCCCACTGCGACAACGGTCGAAAATTACCGGCGCGACTTGAATCTCGATACCGCCATTGCGACGGTAAGTTATACCAGTGACGGGGTGCGTTATACACGCGAAGTGTTCGCCAGCGCTCCGGATCAGGTTATTGTGGTGCGGCTGACAGCAGATCAGCCGGGACAAATTTCCTTCACCGCCGGAATGACGACACCGCAGAATGCGGACCTGAGAGTGGAAGTCAACACCAACGGCCTGTTCGTTGGCTTGACCAACGACGCAACGCTCGTAATGCGTGGCGTGAACGGTCAATCAGACGGAATCAAAGGTGCGTTGAAATTCCAAGCGCGTGTGCGCGTGCTGCCAGATCGTGGGAAAATATCGGCGGCTGCTGACAAAATTTACGTTACAAACGCTGATTCCGTCACACTCCTCATTGCCGCTGCCACAAGTTACAAGAATTATCACGATGTTAGCGGCGATCCTGAAGCCATTGCCAAAAATCAAATCGCCGGAGCATATTATAAATGGTGGTGCGGCCACATCGCTGATTGTAGAGACACGACGCTCGCTGATCACATCGCCGCCCACCAAAAATTGTTCCGCCGCGTCTCTCTCGACCTGGGCCGGAGTGATTCGATGAAGTTCCCGACTGATTTTCGCATCCAACACTTTGCGGAGGGGAACGATCCCCAGTTGGCGGCGCTCTATTATCAGTTCGGGCGTTACCTGTTGATCAGCAGTTCGCGTCCGGGCGGCCAGCCCGCGAATTTGCAGGGTCTCTGGAATGACAGCATCAATCCGCCGTGGGGCGGCAAATATACCATCAACATCAATACGGAAATGAATTACTGGCCCGCCGAGTCCGGCAATCTTGCCGAATGCGTCCAGCCGCTCATTGCGCTGGTGAAGGACCTTTCCGAAACCGGCGCGCGCACCGCCAGGTCGCAATACAACGCCCGCGGCTGGGTCGCGCATCACAACACCGATCTTTGGCGCGCCACCGCCCCCATTGACGGGCCGGGTTGGGGCATCTGGCCAACGGGCGGCGCATGGCTCTGCCTGCACCTCTGGGACCGTTACCAGTTCAGTGGTGACAAGAAAGTTCTGGAAAAAATTTATCCGGTGATGAAGGGCGCGGCGCAGTTTTTCCTGGACACGCTCGTGGAGGAACCGAAGCACAAATGGCTCGTCACAAATCCTTCCTTGTCGCCGGAAAATCAGCATCCTTTTGGCGCGGCCGTTTGCGCCGGCCCCACCATGGACATGCAAATCCTCCGCGACTTGTTTGCCCATACCATCAAATCGGCTGAAATCCTCGGCGTGGACGCAAAATTTCGCGGGCAACTCTCCGAAGCGCGGGCGCGACTCGCGCCCAACCAGATTGGCAGCGCCGGCCAATTGCAGGAGTGGATGGAAGATTGGGACCTTCAGGCCCCGGAAATTCATCACCGCCACGTTTCGCATCTCTACGGACTTTATCCCGGACATGACATCACATTGCGCGGCACTCCGGAACTCGCCGCCGCTGTGAAGAAATCGCTGGAGATTCGCGGCGACCAGGCGACGGGTTGGGCGACTGCGTGGCGAATCTGCCTTTGGACGCACCTCGGCGAAGGCGATCATGCCTTCGAGATTCTGAAATTCCTGTTGAGCCAGGCGCGCACCTACCCAAACATGTTTGATGCGCACCCGCCGTTTCAGATTGACGGCAATTTTGGCGGAGCGGCAGGCATCGCCGAGATGTTGATGCAAAGTGGCAACGGTGAAATCGAGTTGCTTCCCGCATTGCCGAAAGCCTGGTCCAGCGGCGCGGTCAAAGGTTTGCGGGCCAGAGGCGGCTTCGAGGTCAACCTGGATTGGAAGGGGGGAAAACTTGTGACCGCCGCTCTCAAGTCCATCAATGGAAATCCCGTTACGCTGCGGTGCGGCGATGCGGCGCGCGCTTTAAAGCTGAAAGCCGGGCAAACCTTCATCTGGAATGGGCGCTGACCCATGGAAAAATCAGCAACAATCCGTCAGCACACGACTGTCGAAAACTGGCCCCGAAAAAAACAGTGAAATTTTCGGCATTTTGCAAAGTCACAACAAGTTGTCAGCGAGGCACTTGCATAATTTGCAATTATTTACAGTTGACAATTGTCAGGCTGCGGCGCTCCGGCTGGCCCAATTTTGTCCCTCGCCTACGCTAATTTCGAGGGGTTTTTGTTCGAGATTTGTCTTGTAAAACGACCGCTGAAGATCGACAACGGGCTTGTCAGCCAGTTGAGTAGTTTTAAACGTATGTGAATCAATTGATCAAAAAATAACTGGCGAGTATCAAGCCCCCGCCCTCCTGGTTGGCGGGTTGAGACTTGCCTTAAAGGGAACGATATGAAAAAGCTGAGTGTTTTGCCGGTAACGGTCTGTATCCATCTGGCTCTCGCAATTCTCGTCGGCTCAAACCTTCCCGGCCAGGCGCAAACCGATTGGCCCAACCCGGTAATTTCAGAGTTTGCGAACGATCCGGGTGCGATGGAAATTATCTCCAATATTCTCGCCACGCCGCCACCCTCCCAAACTGTGTCCAATTTTTCAACGGCGTCTTCGAGTCCTCCGGGCATTTATTGGAGTTTGCAAGGGAAGCTGCCCCCGAGTCCCTTCGATTCACTCCCGGCTCTCCCATATTATCCAGTTAACTCCAGCAACAATATTTACATAATTGATGATCGCGGCGTCGATTTTTCCGCCCTGTTCCATCAGGCCGGAGAACAAGCGACAAATGCGTCAGGAGAATGGGGCGCTTCAATGTTGAGTCCTTTGGCAGGCTCACACCTTCCTGGCCGGGCGCAAACCAATTGGCCCAGCCCGGCAAATTCAGACTTGGCGCAAATTCCGGGAGCGGAGGAAGTTATCTCCAATATCCTCGCCACGCCGCCGCCCGCCCAAGCTGTGACAGATTTTTCAAAGGCGTCTTCGAGTGTTCCGGGCATATACTGGGATTTGCAAGGGAAACTGCCCCCGAGTCCCTTCGATCCGCTCCCGGCTCTCCCGTATTATCCAGTTAACCCCAGCAATAATATTTACATAATTGATGACCGTGGCGTCGTTTTTTCCGCCCTTTACCAGCAGGCCGCAGATCAAGCGAGAAATGCGTCAGGAGAACGGGGCGCTTCGATGTTGCGTCCGCTGGATTTTACGAATTCGACCGATCTCTGGCTGGAAATTCCCGCAGGCGGCGTGGAGTGGGGAAATCTGACTGTCATCCTTCATAATACCAGCGAGGGGCAGCCCTACACCTTGCTAACCAAGCAGTCGCTAACCGATCCATCGTGGGTGGAAGAACAGTTGTTATATGGGACAAATGGCGACAGCACGACCACTCAATTGCCAATAAACGGACGGACGAACCTCTTTGTTTGGGCGCGCTCAGGCGTTCCGCTGGCCATAGATTCGACCTCTCTTTGGCTGGAAGTTCCCGAAGGCGGCGTGGACGGGACAAATTTGACGGTGGTCGTTCATAATACCGACGAGGGGCAGGCATACACCCTGTTGACCAAGCAGTCGCTGACCGATCCATCGTGGGTGGAAGAGCGGTTGCTCTACGGGACAAATGGCGACAGCACGACCATTCAATTGCCAATCAACGGACAGACGAACTTCTTTGTTTGGGCGCGCTCCGGGGTTCCGGTTTCGCTCCTTGCCATTGTCTCTCAACCATTGGATCAGGAGATCCTGGAAGGCGACACGGTGACATTCAGCGTTGCGGCCAGCGGGAGCGGACCGTTAACCTACCAATGGACTACCAACGGCACCAACATTCCCGGCGCAAACGGGAGCAGCTACACGATTGGCAGCGTTCAAGACAGCGATGCCGCGGGTTACGCAGTGACCGTATCAAACAGCGTAACATCCGTTACGAGTCGGACCGCGCAACTGACCGTGGACGGCGGAACCGGTGATCCTCTATTGATGGAAATCCTGGGACCGCGCCAGGATTATTCGTTTATCAATGGGATGACATATTATGTTGACTCAGCCGTGGAATTGTACGGAACCACCACTCTGCGAGGCGGCAGCGTCATCAAGTTCGACCCGTCCGCCAATTCCAGCCTGGTGGTCAAAGGGGCCTTGGTTTGCGAGACGGAGCCATATTATCCGGCGATTCTCACTTCCGTGGACGATGATTCCCAGGGAGAATGGCTTTATTGGGTCAGCACCGGCGACCCGCAAACAGCCGCCAACGGCGCGGCTTATTTGAATCTGGACGCGGCGACGAGCCACGTCATCAGCAACCTGCGGATTTGCTACGCCGACCAGGGGGTGACAACCCCGGTGACGCCGGGAGCGCTGGACGTTTGGGATTGCCAGTTTTTTGATTGCAATTACGGGATTGTCAACCTCGTTCCGGCCTTCGGCTCGGTTGACTTCCTGCACAACGTTCTTTTCGCCCGTTGCAGGGTGGCCGTTGGAGCCTCGACCAATTCCATCGAAATCGAGGCGGAGCACGTCACGGCTGAGGCGGAAGATTTTTGGGTGGCCGGGGCAACGCCTTTGAAAATCGGCTTGACGAACAGCATTATCCGGGGAGGCTTTTGCAATGCCGCCATCACGATCAACGAGAAATCGGCCATTAATCCTTCCGGGAGGAATTTCCAAAAGGCGGAGCAGGGCAATTACTACCTTGCTTCGGATAGTTCGTTGCATGGCTTTGGCACGACCAGCGTCAGCCAGAGGCTCCTGGCTGAATTCGCACAGAAAACAACCAGCCGCCCCATCTCTTTTCCCGCCTTTTTTCAGACAGGGGGCAACATGACGCTTTTCCCGCAAGCGCCGCGTTATACGAACGGGCCGCCCGATATTGGCTATTGGTATGATGCGCTGGATTACACCGTCGCGTCTTTGACTTTGTTCTGGCGGCAACCTCACAGTGTTGCCCGGAACGGCCATTGGCATCCGCAATGATTATATTTGGAGCGCCGGCTACTGGACGATTTATGGTTTCTATGTCAATCAAGGCGGGTCAATCACCAGCCACGGAACACCGACCAAGCCGAACATTTTCACCGCTGCCGATTTGGTGCAGGAAAAACCGAACATCAATTTTGCCGAGTATCAGATAGACTACTCGGAATATGCCGGTGACTGGCTGCCCGGTATCGTTTCGTTTGTCACTGATTTTGAACCGGGCGATCCAACATCGCCGACCTTGGATTTTCGCTTTTCTCATTTCTACGTGCCAGCGGCGGACATCCATTTTTGTTCGGGGCTGTCTTACGATGACTTCTGGTTTTTTTCCGCCAGCAGTTCCGTCAATCTGAATTTGCAGGATTGCAGCCTGCACAACGGACAAGTCAACCTCGGCCAGCCTGACGACTATGATTTTGCGCAGGATCAGATTTTTGGCAGCGGCGCGGTGACATGGAACAATACTATGTTTGAAAATGTCACTATCAACCTCGATCCAACCTTTCACGAATTAGGGGTGGACGATCAGGGATTGAACGTGGATTTGTCATTCCAAGCCTGCAACAATCTGTTTCGCGGGGGGCAATGGATGCACCTTGAGCCGGTGGTTTCTACTTCGGCAGGAAATTGGGTGTTGCAAGATAATTTGTTTGATCAAGTAAATTTCATTCAAGACATCAATCAGCCCCTGGATTTTGACTATAACGGTTATTGGCCGCTGACGGCTGACTCCGTGGCATGGGACGCATATTTGGACCCGTGGGCGGTGCCTAACACGAATTACTTGCAAACGACCATCACGCTGGACGGATTCACCGACGGCAACAATGAACAGTATTTGAGCACCGCGCCGCCGTATCAGTGCGGCCCGTTCGGACATTATTACATGCCCACCAACACCATACTGTATCAGGCGGGAAGCCGGACAGCCGATGCCGCCGGTTTCTGCCAATACAGCACGCGCGTTGACCAAACCAAGGAAAACATCGGCGAAACGGTGGATATTGGACTGCACTATGTGGCGGCGGGCAACAGCCCAAGCGGCTGGGTCCCGCTTGATACGGACGGGGACGGAATCCCAGACTATGTGGAGGATAGACTTGGGAATGGAGCGACGGGATCTAATGCCGTTGCTTTGGGAGAAACGGATTGGACGACTGCACACACCATCCCCGGCGTTTGGGACCCCACAAATTCAGTGTATAATAATGTCGATTCGTCGGGAGACGGACTGGTCGGGCAGGCAAAGAAGGCTTTGGAAATGCAGCCACTTGACACCAGTAATCCGCTTACGCTAGTGCAGCAACCAAATGGCCCGGATTCGAACATCGTTACATTCATTGCACCCGCAAATTTCGCGGGGGTATCGAGTGTTGGATGTCTAAGTTTACTGGTTGACGGCAGACCGGCTTCATTCGTGGCGTGTGAATCTGGCCCGAATGGTGGTTGCCTGCTGAGTTGGGATATTACCTATGCCGTGCCGGGCCAACACTACATTCAATCGCAATTTTCTCTTTACGGACAGCCCATATCGGGAGGATGGGGCGTACTGGGAGTTGCCAGCATTAATCCCGGCACGCCACCGTATCCGTATCCGTTAATCCCTGGAACGGCTCAGTGGAACAACTCCAGCGTTGCGGACCGGCTGGCTTCCCTCAACCTTCCTCAATCCTGGACGAATACTGCAACAAGCTGGCAACTTTTCAGTACGGCAATTGCAACTCCTTATTTTAGGACTATTGTGGTACTGGGAGTAAGCATCACCGACTCATATACCGCTGCCAAGCTTGGGACAGCCTCCATTCTGAACACCGTCGAGGCTTCACCCGATTTCGGAGCAAATACTCTTTATTTCCTTGAATCTTTAGACGTCACCGCCGTTGACTCCGTTCCGTGCTCGCAGTCCAGCCAGCCCTGTTGCTGGATGGATTACATTATCGTTTGTCACATGGCAAGTCTCGATACGTGTCTGAACACGATGAATGAAGAGTCCATCCAGGAACTGTTCGGGCTGGCTGCTTGGGACGCCAATTACTTCATCTTGATCGGCGACACTACCGTTGCTACAGCACCGGTTTCTTTAATGTACGCCATTTACAACATGCCAGAAAGCTCTCGCGGCTCGCTCCCACCAAATGTAGCCCTGCCAACATTAACTGCGCAGGAATCAACTGACATGGACCAAGGAACCCTGGACACGGAACTCACCTCGCCAATATCTTCTGTGGTAAGCGAGTTAGGCCTAACTAATAGACCATAATGCCTAAACATCAACATACGGGAAAGGACTACTTCATAATGAAACATATTCTAGTGCTTGTAATCGCGATGTCTATTCTGGCTTGTGCATGCCTTCGGGCGCAGACGCTAGAGTCGGGAGTGAGGTGGACAGAGAACAATCATTCAGTATTAATTTTTAGGAAGACTAACTATCTCTATGGGATAACGCACACATATGGCATAGGAATTACTAATTACAAAGGCGTTCACATCCTGGACGCCGAAGCGCAATCGTTAATAGACTTTCCAGAAGCTACGCTGTTGTTAAGCTCGTATCAATACATATACGAGCGCAACTGTCATGATTACGCTTGGGGACCATGGATGAGTCTTCCTTCTGAGACGAGCTTGGGGCCGGAGTACAAGTGCAGGCGTGGTGGATGAATAATCCCAGCGAAAACTGGCTCGATGGCAGCATGACCAATGTGGTTACGAGCTATATGAAAGGTTGGGGCCCTGCTGATGGAGTAGTTTCCGGAATAACCGACTACCTTTTCGATACGTCGGATCTGGACTGGCTTCCAGAGATGTATTACACATGGCCTTTTGCCGAGTTCGTTGGGTTGCCCACTTGCCCCCTTGATGATTTCGCGCAGAATCCGTCGCATACTGCCGTGCTTACAGATTGGTTTTCGCCCGAGGAGACTCAAGGTACCATGTATGCGGGGATCTACCAGTCGAAGTGGGGAGAGCAGGGTATTTTTCAACATAGGTGGGGCTGGGGGTATTGTCCTCCTGACTACTGCAACACCGCCTCGCTTCGGATATTCGCTCCAAACTATGCTTGGGAGGAGAACCAAGATGCATCGTACTACGTTGTTTACAGTCCATGGTAGAAAGACTTAATGTTATGAAGTACTGCTATATACTACTATTGTTTCTAGCCTGCTGTGGTCGTAACGTGGCAAAGCCAACCAATTACCTTTCCATCTATTTATTGGCCAATAAGGCGGATGTGGAAGCGGCCTTGAGCGGGCAAGCTAATTTAGCTGACATTTCATTAGAACCTGAGCCGATTCTGGCGGACCACGATTTTACGTCTTATGATACCAAAAGCGGCGAATTCTTCCTTAAGGCTGAAGCAGCAAAGCGATTATCCCACAAGCTTTCACCTGCTGTGTTTCCTGAACCACGAGTTCATGGTGGTCTGGGTTTGGGTTACAGCTTTGATTCTTCTGCGCCGTTTGTTCTTGAGGCTATGGAGCAGCGAATTTATGTCGGTGTATTCTCAAGCACATATTCGTCAAGAACTTACGGCTGCCCGGTCGTAATGGCCGTGAATCATTTTATCCCTGCGAGTTCCACAAATGATGTGGGGTTTGGCTTTGCTCCCGCTTTTGATGATAAGCGGATTCCTGCGGCTGTTGCCAAGCTTTCCATAATAACTAACAGACCATCTAAAAACCCTCCGAAATAAAATGGCCTTGTGGGCACCTCAAAGGGTCAAAGGGGTCAAACCGTAGGGCGTGTTGCCCAAATGGTCATGATTAAGCGGTGAGAGGCGGAGGAGCATCTTTTGCGCGTCGGTAGTTTTTTTAATCGACGAAAGTTGAGGGAGCAGTCCATAGCGGCAGGAATGTGAGTCTTTCGGCTCGAAAGGGCGTCTTCAACCCCCCGATTTGTAACGCCATCGCAGGTTGTAGCTTCTTGACTGTTGCTTTAAGCAGGATTTTGACGTTCTGCACCGTGGCAATCAGCCAGTCCTGAATTTGCTGACGCCATAATCGTCGCCAGCGCGCTCGCTTGAAGCCGTGCTCGTTGGCCGCCTGGGCAAAGCTGCCTTCGATGAGGTGTTGGCGGCGGCGGCGATCCTGCCGGGCACGTGCGCTACGGGCCATCTGCCGGCCTTGCATCACGAGGTCTTCTTTCTCATGGCGTTGTACAGACCGGCCTAGCTTGGCGGTCGTGCATTGTGTCCGCAACGGGCAAGCTTGGCAGATCCCGCGACGCGTGGTGTATTCCCAAGTTTTGCGAAGAGGATGAAGGCGCCGCCGCTCCAGCTTCTGGCCAGCGGGACATTGGTAGGTATCACTCTTTGCCTCATATATAAAGTGGCTCTCATCGAACAACCGAGCGGCTCCTTTGGGCCGGCTCCCGGCCTTCTTTCCCTCTCCCAAATGCGGCGCGATGCCGGCGGCCACGCAGGCCGCCAGATTCTCCGCCGTGCCGTACCTGCTGTCGGCCACGGCGGTGGCAACTTGGGCTGCGGTGTTGCATTGATGCTGCTGGACTAAATCCATCAATTTGCTGTTTTCTCCGATGCTGCCCGGCGTCGTCTCCACCGCTGTGATCACCCCATGGGCGTCATCGACGGCTCGATGGTGATGATAACGGGGCCAGCTCTGGCCGCCGCCTTTGCGCGCCAGCGCCGCGTCAGGGTCCGTTGTGCTGACCATGTGATCGTTGACCGCTTGATATCCGGCAGCAGTCATCCCCTCTTCCAGTTTGGCTTCCTGCGCCTGGTAGGCTTCTTTGTAGGCGGCGATCAGTTCGGGAGAACTTTTGACCACCGACTCTCTGGAGGCGTTGGCGTCGATCAAGCTGGCATCCACATGGATTTTGCTCCCGTCCACCAAGCCGGCTTGGACGCACTGTTGGACGGTGTGAACGAAAACCTTGGCAAACACTTCCGAACCCCAACGCCGCCGGGCCTTGCTCAGCACACTGTGGTCCGGGATGGGATCCTCCAAGCCATAGCCCAAAAACCAGAGGTAATCCAATCGCTCCGGCAACCGCTCCATCAGTTCGCGCTCGCTCGCCACATCATCAAAAAAGAGCAGAAACATCAGCTTGAGCAGCACCACCGGGTCAATGCCGACGTTGCCATTGCGACCGTAGCAGCCGGCCACCTCTTGGCGTACAAAAGTAAAATCGATGGCGGCGGCGATGCGGCGCAAGGGATGATCCCGACGCACCCGGTGCTCCAAATTGACACGATAGCTGAACAGTTGGTTCTGAGTTTGATGCACGCCCATCATATTAACATTACAGACCGGGCCGGTTTCGCTCGTGTTCAAACTTTGTCAAATAAATAATGATTTGGGCAACACGCCCCATAGCTTTGCCCAATCCTCCTGGCGCGCCAGCAACCAGAGCGCTTCGGACAGATGGTTCAGAAAACCAATGATTTCAACTTTGCCAGGTTAACAACGTTCAACCTCGCGGCACATTTGATACATGACCGGGCAAATCAGACTGCGGATTGACAGCCAATTGGCGAAAGAGGCGGGCGTGGCGTTTAACTGATGGGAAATCGCTTTTCGCGCGCCCGCTCGTACTGGGCGCTGCGCGGGTGAATGCCGGGCTTGACTTTTCTGCCGCTTCCGTTAGCTTTCCACAAAACAGTTTGAATTATGGGCATTATTACAAAAATGCATTTCGCTCCCGGCCTTGCCAGGGCCTTGCTCTTGGGCGCAACTTTGGCTGCATCGCTTTCTGCGGCAGCGTTGACCATCCCGCCGGGCGGCTTGGCCGCGACGAAATCGGGCAACGATTTAATTTTGTCCTTTCCGACGGCCAGCCCGGACCTCTACACAGTGCAAACTTGTCCGGACTTGCTGCAGCCGTGGACCAATTTCCAGTCAGCGATCCAAGGCGATGGAACCGTGAAGACGGTTACGATCACCAATGCGCTCCCGGGCGGCAAAGGGTTTTATCGGCTTTTGATCCAAAAGCCGGCGGACCTGCTGTTGCCGCAGTCCATGGCCTTCGCCATTCTGGGCTACGACTGCGGCGGGATCGGGGAGCAGGCGTACATAACCGGCTTCGATCCCACCAGTGGATATCCGACGGGCGACGTGCACCTCTCAACCACTTGCAGCGGCAGCGGTCGCGGAAGCCACCCGACCACGCACACGGCTGCGGCCGCCGTGACCTGGGACTTCGCCGGCAACGTGGTCTCCGCGACGACGCTCTCGAACGCGGCGACGGTCAATCCAACGTTCACTGCCACCGACGTGTACGGCGACATTATTTATAACGCCGGCGCGGCAGCGTATCTCGTCGTTCCCCTTCCGGCTGCGCCGGCCAGCGTGACCGCCGTTCAGTCGGGGGATCAGTTTCAGGTTTCCTGGATGCCGAAGGCGGTAAATCCGGCCGCAGTCGTGTTGACAACGGTGACAGCGACGCCGGTCAACTCAACGGCTTCGGTCCTCACGACAACCGTGGCCGGGTCGGCTACGAATGGGGTCATCTCCTCGTTGCAGCCCCAGACAACGTATCAGATCACCGTCGTGGACACGACCGTCAGCGGGTCCAGTCCGGCGTCAACTCCGATCAGTGTGACGACATCTCCAGCCTCGGTCCCGCCTTCGGCCCCCACCGGAGTCACGGCTGGTTGGGCGAACCTGGACCCCACTGGCGCGACTGACACGCTTCTCGCAACCTGGCAGGCGGCTGATCCGGGAAACAGCCCGATCGACCAGTACCTGGTCACGATCACCGGCAGCGACGGCGCTGGCACCTCCACGCAGATGGTGTCCGGAACGACGCTGACAGCGAGCTTTACCGTGGACTCCATCCCGAACTGGTCGGTGACCGTGCAGGCGCATAACGCCTTCGGATGGGGTCCCACGTCGAGCGTTTTTAGGCTGGGAGGCCTGTAGCTGAGAGTCGTGTGCCGGTGGCGTCGTTTTTCCCCGGTAATCCAGAAAAGCGGCAACATGTTACGGGTTTGTAACGTTTTGTGTTACGGGCTAAGTCGTTGACTATCAACCCCGAAAGCTTTCGGGGTTGCCGTGTTACCGATTTTCCAGACCTATCTATCAATCTTGCGTTTTTTGCCGATTCTTCGCGGCAAATCGGGAAATTGACTCGGAATACGGCCCTGCGCTCGCGTGCTCGCTTTGGCCGTCAGGTTTTTGAGGGTGCGTTCTCCTTTACGCGCACATCTATTCCACCGAAAACAGCGAGGAACCATTCGATCTCAGACGACGTGCGACGTGTCAAGTCCATGACCGAAAATGCCGATAGGGAGTCGCCATAGTTATTGGCTAATAATCAAATGGCTGAGAAACGCTTGTTGATCGCCGACGCTGATGCCAAGGCGTGGGATGAATTCCGCCAGGCCCTGGATGAATCCTGGGTCGTTGTCGGCGCCGCCTCGGGCGGCGCCGCCCTGGCCGAGGCGCAAAAGCAGCCTTTTAACGTCGTCGTAGCCAATTACGACCTGCCCGAGTTGAGCGGCCCTGAATTGCTCAATCGCATTCGCATGGCCAATCCCGAAACCCTGCGGTTTATCGCCGCGGCCGCGGCCCTAAAAGAAAAAGTCATGTGCCATGTGCTGGGTGGCCATCAATTCCTGGCCATCCCTTTCGACCGCGCCACGCTGAAAATCTCCATCGAACGTTCCCTGGCGGCCGATTACGGGATGAGCAACAACATGCGCGAACTGGTGGGCCGCATCCGCACCTTCCCCACCATCCCGTCGCTTTACGTGGAAATCGTCAACGCCTTGAACAACCCCAACGCCACCACCGCGGACATCGGCGCCATTATCGCGAGGGACATGGCCATGACGACCAAGCTGGTGCAAGTGCTCAATTCGGCTTATTTCGGCCTTCCGCGGGCCATCACCGATCCGACTGAAGCCGTCGGCATCCTGGGATTTGAAACCATCAAATCCTTGATCCTGAGCTTGAAGCTTCTGAGTCAATACGATAAAGTGAAGCCGGTTTATTTTTCCATCGACAATATCTGGCGGCACAGCACCAGTGTCGCGCGGACGGCCAGGGTCATGGCGCTGCTGGAAACCGGCGACACCGATTGCAGCGGCGCCGCCTACACGGCGGGTTTGATGCACGACTTGGGCAAGGTCATTCTGGCGGCCAACTTCGACGATCAGTATCACGGCGCCCACACGGTCGCGCGCAAGCAGCAGATGCCGTTATGGGAAGTTGAGAAGGACATTTTTGGAGCGACCCACGGCGAAATCGGCGCTTACATGCTGGCCCTTTGGGGCATGCCGGCCGAGGTTCTCAAGGTGGCGGCGTTGCATCATCATCCTCTTCGCGCCGGCGACAAGGCCTTCACCGCGTTGACGGCGGTTCATGTGGCCAACGCGCTGGAATACGAAGGAAATCCTGACGCCGATGGCTTGCCTGCTCCGGTTGTCGATCTCGACTATTTGCAGCAATTGGGCATGGCAGACCGGGTCGAACTTTGGCGGTTCGCGCGACGCGAACCGGACGCGACCAAATCCGAAACCACGATGCGTACCAAATCCGCAGCGAAGCCCGCCAACAAGGCCATCCGCCCGGCGCCCGCACCCGCACCCCAGGCGAACAAGCTTGCGCCTGCGGAATTGCCGCCGGAACCGTCCATGTTCAGAGCGTTATGCATGTGGCTGGGCATCGGGCTGGGGGTCAGCGCCGCGTTGGTTTTGCTGGCCCGGTTAGAGATCATGCGATTGGAGAGCATGGCGGAAAAGACCCGGGTTCAGGAAGTCGCGGAAAACCCGCCGCTTGTCCAGCAGGCCATTGCCGCGGTCGCCGCGCCCGTTGCGCCAACCAATGTGGCGCCTGTGTTGGCCGTCCAACCGCCACCGGCTCCATCTCCGGCTGCGGCTCCGCCACCCGCCCCTGCGAAAACGGCCTTCGACCTGCTGAAACTCGAGGCGATATTCTTTTCCTCCCAGCACCCCTCCGCTCTGATCAACGGCAGACTGGCGGTGGTGAACCAGGAAGTGGCGGATTGCCGCGTGCTGGACATCAGTCCCTCTTCCGTCACGCTGGGATACCAGGACCAGCGCAAGATCCTGACGCTTCGGTAGCGCAGACCGGCCCCCGGATTTCAGAACCTCACCGTGTTTCAGCCCGGCGCGCCAGCAACCAGAGCGCGTCGGACAAACGGTTCAGAAAAACAATGATTTCAACGTTGCCAAGCTGCCGGCTTTCTTGCAGCGCGCACACGCGCCGTTCGGCCCGGCGACAGGTGGCGCGGGCCGCGTCCAGCGCGGCCGAAGCGGCGTTTTCGCCCGGGGTGGACCAGCCCTTGAATGAAACGTTTTGCGATTCAATCTCCTGCACGATGCGGTCGAGCTTGGCGGTCAACGCCGGCGTCACCACTGGAAAGCCGTCCCGGACATAACGCGGCAAATCCCCGGTCTGCGTGGCCAGTTCGCCCATGACGACAACAAGGTCCTTTTGGATTTCCAGCAACCGTTCGCGCAGGAATGGAGGCTGGGCGGCGGCCCGGGCCGAACCGAGGGCCGCGTTCAATTCATCGACGCTCCCATAGGCTTCCACGCGCGGATGACATTTGGAAACGCGGCGGTTGTACATCAATCCGGTCGTGCCGTCGTCTCCCTTTTTTGTGGCAATGCTCATGGCGGGGTGAGTTTAAGGCGCGGGGTTCAAAGTGGAAAGCCGGGATTGACTGATATTGACGCCGGGCGTGATCCTGCCTATTGTCGCAAAAAGAACAGGCGTCATGAATTTTAAATTGATTTTCAAAACTCTTTTGGTCATCGCCCTGCTGGCGTTGCTGGTCGTCATGGGCATGTACAACACTCAAAACGTCCAGTTGCATTTGCCGCGTGACAAGACGCAGACAAGCCCGGCCGCGCTCATGTATTTTGCCTTCTTCGGCATCGGCTTTTTGTCCGGCACATTGTTGATGGCCGGCGGCAAAAAGGGCGGCGGCAAATCCAGCAAGGTGCAGACCTGACGCGCCGCCGGAGGGCGGTCCTCTTTAGCGCCGTTCCACCGTCCTTTTGTAAGCCAGAATGCCGTCCACGATGGCTTGCGCCATTCGCTTGCGGAACGCCGTGTCATAAATATTTTTGGCGTCCGCGGGGTTGCTCATGAATCCGCCTTCAATCAAGACGGCCGGCATGGCTGCCTCGCGCAAGACTTCGAAGCGCGACCGCTTCATGCCGCGATCTTCCAACGGCATGCCGGCTGTGATGGCCTTCAGCATTTCATAAGCGAGCAGGGCGTTTTGGCCGTCGTGCGCGTTGCCGGGCTCGGGCGGGTGCGGGCCTTTTCCTCCGCCTTCACTGCTGGAATTCATGCCGGCAGGCGTCTGGCAGTAAACCTCCAATCCCCCGATGGCATGCTCCGGCGCGGCGTTGTAATGCAGGCTGACAAACAAGTCCGCGCCCTGGCGCCGGGCCATCAGCGGGCGGGAGGACAGATCAACAAAGTCGTCGCTGTCTCGCGTCAACAATACTTGCAATCCCTCGTGCTTCAACAATCCCGCCACTTCCCGGGCCAGGAGGAGCGCGTATTTTTTTTCGTAATGGCGCCCGTCGATTTCGCCCTTGTCCTTGCCGCCGTGGCCCGGATCGAGGCAGATGGTTTTCAGGCGCGCGTCCGATTTTTGCGGAAAAAGGACCGGCTCAATCGCCGTGCGCGCATCGACGACGGAAAGGAGGAGCGTTCCATTGCGATTGACCACGGGCAAAGACAGCCAGACATTCACGCCGCAGATTTCCGCCCGGCGCGCATCCACCGTAAAATCCAATCTGGCCGATGGATTGGTCAGGGTGATCGTTCCCGCTGTTTTCACCCATTTCATGTTGAACCCGGCGCCATGGGCCCAATCGTCCAGGCGGATGTATTCATTGTCTGCGACAACGGTGCGATTCAGGTTCTGGGGGGAAACGCGCGCCTCAGCCGCCAGGGCAGCCATCAGAAAAAGTGACACAGCGAGCGATTTCATGTTGTTCAAGGATTTAGCCCGACGCGCGCGGCCAATTCAAGCCAAGACTGCCGGAATCAGGGCGCATAAAGCTGCCACTTGCGCAGCAGGTAGTATTCATTGAAAGGTTGGTCATCGGTGATTTGAATGGTGGGGTCGGGGTTCAGTCCGAAGGCTATCGGCGCTTCAGAGGACATGACCCGTTGAAAATAGGAGGACAAAGCCGGGTATTGTTTCACATCCATCCATTCCATAAGGTCCTGCCGGGCTTTTTGTGGCATGTGGGCGGCCAGTTCATCGGTCGTTGCCGGCTCAATCGGTTGCATGGACCCCAGCAAATGCACGCCCCAACCATGCACTCCGCCAAAACAGCGAACATAAGGAAACGATTCATCGAAGGAACGAAGCACCGCTTGAACCGTGACCTTCGCCCCGCCGGGAAACCAGATTTGCAGGATGCCGTTGGGTTGCAAGCGCTCTTTGGCCAATTCGTAAAATTCCCGCGAATAAAGAAGGCTGGAACCAGCCGCTTGCGGCGGCGGCGGGGGATCGACCACGATGACGTCGTATTTTTCCCGCATCCGTTCGAGATAGCGCCGCCCATCATCAATGACGATCCGGCCTTTGGGATTGTCAAGCACACTGGCGGCGTCGGCGTGATAAAAGGCAAACGCGTCCACCACGCTGGGCACCAATTCCACCGCCGTTGTCCGGGCGTCCCAGCTCAGGGCCGAGCGGAAGCTGGTGCCCATGCCAAAACAGATGATCAACGCGGACTCCGGCCGCCCTTTGTGCAAGGCCATCGGCAAATGCACCATGAACTTGGTCTCCGACGTCAAAGTGGTCATGCCGACGCCGTTGACCAGCAGCCTCCGGCCAAATCCTTCGCCAAAGGAAATGACCGACGCCGCGTAATCCCGCCGGACGGCGGTGTGGACTTTGCGTTCTTTCAGCAAGCCCTCGAAATCATTCGCGAAAAACAGGCTCCAGACCAGCGCCGCGCCCGCCCCGGCCGCCGCGGCCATGCGTTGCCAGGAGGGCAGGGATTTGCAGCAAAGAAAACCAAGACCCAGCAACGGCAGGCCGAGAATCGCCAGCGCGTATCGCTCGCTCATGCCCGGCAGCAAAACATACGACGCGCAGAGCGGCCCCAGGATGCAACCGACGACGTTGATGCCATAGGCCTTGCCGGCGGCGGCGGGATGGCCGGCCGCGTATTGGTCGATCAGGCCGGGGGTCAAATACCCCAAAACGGCGCACATGGGGCAAATGGCGGCCAGCACCAGAGTCACGGCGTAATTGCTGTCAAAATAATTACCGATGACCATGTTCAATTGCACCGGCAGCAACCGCGGATCCACCGCGAGGATGGGCAGAAAGGCCGTCAGGGCCAGCAGCGCCATCAATTCCCCGAGCGGGCGCCGCGCGTTCCGCCGCAAATGGCGCCGGTAGAGCAGGGACCCCAGGAAAGTCGCCCCCAAATACGTGAAAACAATCAGCGCAAACGAATACACCTGCGTTTTTAGAATGGGGGTGAAGGCCCGCGTCCAAACCACTTCCATGGCCATGGCGCTGAATCCTGTCGTGAATAAAATCCACCGGATCAGCCCGCCGCGGGCGGGGCCGGATGGGGAAACCTCCGGGACCGGGGCGGCGGCGGGCGCGGCCGGCGCCCGCGCGCGCGCCGTCCCGCGCCCTTTCCATCCGATCTCGGCGCTCAGGGCGGCGATGGCAAAGTTGCCCGCCGCGGCCAGGGCCAGGGTGTGGCGGAATCCCATCGTTTCCACCAGGACAAACGCCGTCAAAAGCGTTCCCGTCATGGCGCCCAGCACGTTGGCAAAATAGAGATAGCTGAAGCTGTCCGCATTATGCGCTTCTTCTTCCCGCACGTAGGCCATCATGAAGGGAAAGGTCGCGCCCATGCAGACGCACCAGGGCAGAATCGAAGCCGCCAGGACCAGGGCTGACAGGAAAAGATAGCGGAAGGAATCCGTCTGGCCCGCCGCCAGGAGGCAGTGCTGGCCGGCTGCAAACAACGCGGGCGTCGCAAACGCCCCCAGTCCAATGGTCAATTCGGCCCCGCCATAAAAGAAGATCGCGGAGAGGCGGGACTGGCGCGCCAGCCAGGGAATCATTCGCCCGCCGGCCCAGGCGCCGACCGACAGTCCCAGCATGAAGACCGAGAGCACCACCGAAAGGACCGGGGTGATGATTCCGAAAGAGGCGAAGGCCAGGCGCGTCCAAACCATCTGATAGACCAGGCTGCAAAAGCCCGACACGAAAAAGAGGAGATACAACCGCTGGCTGTTGGCAATGCTCATGTCAATATTCCCGCTGGTGTAACCGCATATCCGCATCCATGCACGCAAAATCGAATGAGCCATGAGCAGGACGAGCGATTCGCGAAGGACGCGTCACGAAGTCGTCGCAAAATCTCTTTTGTTTCTTTTGAAAAACGCCGTTCCGACGGACCTGCCGCCGCTGAAGCTTTGGCGGGCAAACGGGCATTGACCTGCGATTTGACTGCGACTGACTGCGACTGACTGCGACGGGCTTTGACCCGCCTTCGCCGAAGCGGCTGCGGCGCGGCAAGCCCACTTTGACCGACTTTGACCCAACCCCTTTCCTTCCCCAAAAAAATAAATCCGAAATTTTTTCGGAAAAGGGCCGTTTTCCCGAAACATTTCCGAAATATTTCCGATTATCCGATATTTTTGGACAGTTCTTTTACATTACCGAAGCAAATCGCCTGCTTCGGCCTTGAGTCTTTGCGTTGCGAGGACTCGAATTTCATTCCGAAATACCACTGCCAATGAGTTTTTTTCTGTACCTGTCGGGCTTCGCCTCGGCGCGCGAGCAATCGCGCGTCCTGGCGTATTCCCGACAGAGGGATCGCTTGACAGTGGTTCTTTGGAATGAGAGTGCGCTGGGCGCGCCTCGTTCTTGGGGAAACCGCAGGAGATTCGAGTCCTTGCAAATGTGGATTAACAAACAAACAGAAGGACACGCAAAATGAGAATCGCCCTGACAACATTGCCTGTGAGCGCGGCCATCATGGCAGCGCTTCTTATCGGATCGAATGACGTATGCCGCGCACAATCTCAATCGGAATTCAACACTGAATCGGCTTCTCTGGTCGCACTGTCTTCAATCCCAACGAACAGCTTCTTTTGGAGCATGTCGGGTTAATTCCCGCCGTCTCCATTTTTTCCGTTTCCTAATCTTTTTGTACACCGACGGCACACCTGGAAATTACTGGTACAACGATGCCGGCTTCGACTACTTCGGCCTACTTCTCTCAAGTGTCAGCGGAAGCCAACCTCTCCCGCAGCAGGGCAAGCACGATGGATGATGTGCCGCCGCCACCCGGCGGTTTCGGTGGCAGCGGCGGTTCCTCTGGAGGCGGAGCCATCCCGGAGGGTGAATTCCTGCCTCCCAGTGGCTATACTAATTGCAAAACCTGGACGAATTTTTGGCTTGAAATCTCCAACAGTTCCGATGTCATCAGCATAACCATCAGCAACACGCTTCCGGGGCTTTCCTACATTCTGCTGGAAACGACCAATCTGACGCAATCCAGATTGGGTCCCCATTCAAACAAATGCCGCCTCCGGCACATCCGTCGCCGCCAGTCCGATCAGCGCGGGAACCAACAAATCGCTGTTTTTTCGAGCGATGCTGACCGCCAATGATCAGCCTCCTTTGATCACCGTTCCACCCTCCAATCAGGTGGTGGCTTTGGGCCAAACAGCCGTCTTCACCGTAACCGCGACGGGATTTGCCCCATTAAGTTACCAATGGCAGTTCAACGGAACCAACCTACCGGGCAAGACAGCCAGTACGCTGACGATTGGCAACGTCCAAACCAACAATGTCGGGTCTTACATGGTCATAGTGTCCAATGTCATCTGTTGGGAAAGCGCTACTGCCGGGCTTGGGTTGGCCTGGTACACTTCTCTGGGCGCAGGCATCGACGCTTCTCCGGCGGTTGGACCTGATGGAACCATTTACATCCTCAACTCGGCGAATCAGTTTTTTGCCCTCGACCCGGTTCTTGGAGTCATAAAATGGTCTACCAACCTCGGAAGCGGCTTAGACTATAGCCTCACTCCGTCGGCGGCCATGGCCGCAAACGGGTCTGCCGTTTATGTTGCCTCGTTGAATGGAACGCTTTATGCCCTCAATACAACGAACCGCGCTGTTCTCTGGAGCAACCAACTTGGCAACCCGATGGTTGCCTCCCCGGCCGTCAGCGCCAGCGATGGGACGGTCTATGCCGCAACTTTCAATCCTTATAACTGGCGAACGCACTGTTCGCCTTCAATCCCCTCACTGGCGCAACAAATTGGTCTTTCCAAACAGACGACTGGCCCAACGGGGACGGCAGCCCGATTGACTCCTCCCCAGCCGTTGGACCGGACTGCACCATATATTTTCTGGCTATGAGCGGGAATTTGTACGCCGTTTCTCCCAATGGAACCTTGCAGTGGTTCTTCCCGCTTCCCGCCGCATACTACCCGGCTTCCTCGCCAGCCATCGGAGAGGACGGCACGATCTATGTCGGATCGCGTGACGGTTATCTTTATGCAATCAGCCCTGATGGAACGTTGGAATGGATTTTTGACACGCTTGACGGCTCGCCGATTCAGTCCTCGCCCGCCATTGGCGCGGATGGCACGGTCTATATTGCTTCGACGGACGGCAACCTCTACGCGGTCACAAACGGCATTCTAAAGTGGCAGTTAGCACCATCCGGCTACCAGTTCATTTCCTCGCCTGCGGTTGCCGCTGACGGAACGGTCTATATCGGTTCCACTGATGACAATGTTTATGCCATCACAAACGGCGGTGTGAAATGGGTTTTCCCGACGGGTAATCAGGTTATTTCTTCCCCGGCCATTGCCGCCAATGGCGGGGTTTATATCGGTTCCGAGGATGGCTACCTCTATTCGCTCCCAGGCTCGGCTGAACTGGCCGGTTCGGCATGGTCAATGTTTCATGAGAATCCAGCCCGCACCGGAGCGACTCCGAACCCCAGTTGTTCGGGCGGGGCTTCTCTTGTGGCCTTTCCCAATAACCCGTCGTTTCCAAACTCCGGCCAATTTAGGTTCAATATCAGCGGCACTCATGGAAGCTCTTGGGTGGTATTCGCCTCCAGCAATCTGACAGATTGGAGCATCACCGACAGCGTCTCGTTGGATGCAACGGACGGTCATGCCTCTTTCACCGATCCCAACATTGATGGCTTCACCAACCGCTTCTACGAGCTGCAGTCTGGCAATTTCTGCTCGCAAGTCATCGGTTTCATCAACCTGACCATCCCGCCCGGAACAAATCTCATCGCAAACCAGTTATACCAGGTAAATGACGGCGATTATCCGCAGAATACAGCAAATGGATGGCTCGGGTTTCTGAACAACAACAATTCTTACCCTTATCCTCCCGATCAAACCGAAATCCTGAAATGGAATGGACAAGGGTTTGATAGTGACGCGTACAACGCCAACTATTTCGATTGGGTTCCAAACGGCGACGCCACGCTCTTACCCGGTGAAGCGGCATTCATCATCAACCCGACGAGTTCTTCCGTGACGATACCGTTTGTGGGGTTGGTCTTGCAAGGGCTGTCGGCCAATCCGATTGTCGCCGGGACAAATTATGTCAGTTCCATTCTGCCGGAAGCCGGGCGCATTCAATCGGACCTGGGTTACAATCCGAAAAATGGCGACGAAGTGCGACTATGGAATGGCAGCAGCTTTTCAACCCACACTTATACTGGCAGTGGGTGGAGTTCGGGGGAGCCTATGCTCAGCGTCGGGCAGGGATTCGTCCTGGCCGCCAGCAAAACGAACCTTTGGCACCAGCCCCTGTCCGCTTGTCAGAGCGGGACTTTTTGTTTTTGCGGGGCAACTGGAACTCGAGTGGGTGATTTCGGGTGGTTTTTGGGCTTCGCAACGAAATTAAACTAGCAGGGGGGCGAGCGGCGAGCCTTAGCTCGCGCCCCCCTGCGGTCGAAGTTCGTGTGATCTCCGGTTGCTTCTCTCTCAATTCAGGAGTTTAGATTTCCGGCAACATGCACGTTAGGACTTTGAGTCGAAGATACTCCTCATCACGCAGACCGTAGGCACGGCGTTGCAGGACGCGGATCTTGTTGTTCAGACCCTCCACAAAGCCCAACGGCACTTTGTTCTGAGGTTGACAGTAGGAGGCGATGCCGTCCCAGTGGGCGTCAATCATGCGGGCAAACTTCTCGAAAGGTTTCAGACGTTGCCACTTCAGCGCCTGCTTCCAGTTCTCGAAAAAACGCCGCGCCCACCCCTCGCTCTGATAGTTCCATAACTGACCAAACGATTCCTTGAGCAAGTAGGCGATGTTCAATCGCTTGTTGGCCTGAAGCAGCTTGGCCAGCGAACGGCGGCCATCCAGGGTGAGATGGGCGTGGTTGGAAAGCAGCGTGTATTTCTGGCCTTTGATAAACCGGCGGTCCTTGCCCGTGAGCCGGGCATATTCACTCTTGCGCACCTGGTCTAACGCCTCCCCCAAATGGCCCATCACATGGAACTTATCGAAGAGAATGCCGACATCTGGCACATGCTGTTTCGTGGCGTTACGAAAGGGTTTCCACATGTCCATGACCGCCAAATAAATGCCCCGGCATTTCTTCAGGCCCAGTTCCTGGAAGAACAACGCCAGGCTCGCTTCCGAGCGATCCGTGCCGCCAAACCAGATCGGTCGCCGCCGCAACAGGTCGCTCACCACAATCCGATAGGTGTGCCCCTTGCGAATGGAAATCTCATCAATGCCGATCACCTTGGGACCTGGCGTACCCACCCGTCGCAACTGTTCCCGCATGTATTGCTTCTCCAATTCCTTGACCGAATCCCAGTTCAAATGAACTTCCTTGGCCACATCCTTAATCGTCGAAGCGCGACAGCGGCGCCCCACGAAGAACGCAAAGCGTTTGGTGTAAAAGGGATTGTCGGCCAGCCAAGTCAACCGCTCCCGTTTCACTTTGCCGCATCTTCCACAGTCCACGCGCCGCACTTCCAACTCCAGGTAGATGTCCAGGCCGCCACAGGATAGGTCTCGCACCACCTGGAGCTTTCGGTCGTAGTGGCTGCGGTGCCAGCGGCCACAGATGCCGCAGGCTGTTTTTTTTGGCGGCGCTTGAGACTCACGACTCGGATATGAGGGCGGCCGAAGACGCCGTGAACGATCATCTCCGGCACAAAGCCGGGGAAGCGATACGCATCCCGGAGGGTTTGACGCCGTCGTAATTTTGCCATCGAGAAATCGTACCCGATCTGCAAGGCATTAAAAGCTCTGTTTTACCTCGTAAAAACGGCCTGAAACGCCCCAAAATCACCCACTCGCTTGCCAGAAGACCCGTTTTTGCATAGTGACGGCCAATCCCCTCTGGACCGACAGCGGCCTCCAAGTCCAGAGCAACGACATAGTGAGCTTCCCCGCTGCTGGAACTTGGAACGGCGGCCCGGAAATTGTGGGCCAGCCGGGCTTGCCAGCGACTCCGGGATCCATTCCTGACCAACGTTGCTGCTGACTTTAGCCTTATAGCATTTGTAGGGCCGAATCCTTATTATTGGAACGGCACTAACGAGTGGGGGAACAGCAACTATTTCCCACAAGGGGCGAGTACCAACGGTTACTGGCCAGTCGGCAACGCTAACGGGGTGTTCACAAATAACCGCGCCGGGGAACTTTGGTTTGGATTCAATGACGATGCGGTGTGGCAGCTCACAAACGATAACTCAGGCTTTGTGGCCGGATATATACGGATCACGGGGCCATAACATGTCACCCAACAACCATCAATGCTTGTACATGGCCCGCTACTTGGCAGCAAAACGTCCCGGCGTGTGCAGGCCCTTCAGCCGATAAGAGGACTGGAGGGGAGGCATGATCTGCCAACGCCGCGCTCAAGCGCCGAAGGCGCGGCAATGTTGACAAGGGGTTGTCAATGAACGACGTTTAAAGTTAGTCCTGGAATATGAAGCGAAGCCATCAATGCAAAGCGTTCACGCTGATTGAGTTGCTGGTGGTCATGACGATCACCGGGATTCTCGCGGCGCTCCTCCTGCCCGCCTTGGCCAAGTCGAAAATGAATGCCCAACAGGTCAATTGCATGAGCAATGTCCGGCAAATAACCATGGCCGGGTTGATGTACATGAACGAAACCGGCCACAATATCCGTTATAATGATCCACAAATGCCGGATTACGACCCGACTTATCAGGTTGCGCTCTGGATGGGAAGTTTAAGCAACTATGGCGTAAGCGACCAATTACGGTTGTGTCCCTCGACTCGTGACCAATCGCCGATTCAAACTCAAAACGTCCCAGGAAACGCCAACATCGCATGGGATTTCGGCTTGTGGGTAAGCCCTCCACTGAGTGGAAGCTACGGCTTTACTTGCTGGCTGTATAGCTTCGCTCCAGCAGCCTACTATGATCGAGCAGCAACTTTTCCAGCATATGTATTCCCCAATCCGGCATCAATTCAGAGAACAGCACAAACCCCGGTTTTTTTTGACTCGATATGGGTAATGGCGTGGCCCATGGAAAGTGACCGACCAGCCTCTGATCTTTATAGCGGCTCGGCCATCAATACGACGATGCAATGCTGTACTATTTTGCGTCACGGCGGCAAAACCGCAACGTCATCTTACCCATTTCCATTGAACGGCCAAATACAAGCTTTGCCGGGCGCGATTAACATGGGCCTTGCAGATGGCCATGCGGAACTGGCACCACTGAGAAACCTTTGGAATTATTATTGGCATCTCAATTGGAAGCCCGCCCTGGTCAAAGGCCCCTGAAAACCGCTGCCATGCGCGGAAGAACCACAGTTTGTAAAACCAGCCAAGGGGAGTGGCTGAACAAATAACGATCACGGGACCATAACATTTCGCGACAACGACCAGTGCTTGTGGATGGCCTGATACCTGGCAGCAAAACGTCCCGGAGTTTGCCGGCCCTTAAGCCGATTAACCGCCTGTGGGTGGGCATGATCTGCCAAGGCTGCGCTCAAGCCCGGACGCGCGGCAATGTTGACAAGGGGTAGTCAATGAACGATGTTTTAAGTTAGTCCTGGAATATGAAGCGAAGCCGTCAGTGCAAAGCGTTCACGCTCATCGAGTTGCTGGTGGTCATTACGATCATCGGGATTCTCGCGGCTCTGCTCCTGCCCGCTTTGGCCCGGTCGAAAATGAACGCACAACAGGTCAACTGTTTGAGCAATGTCAGGCAAATAACCATGGCGGGATTGATGTACATGAATGAGACGGGACAGAATATACGGTACAACGATCGACAGATGCCGGGGTACGACCCAACGTATCCGATTACGCTCTGGATGGGAACACTAAGCAACTATGGCGTCACAGACCAGTTGCGGTTATGTCCCTCGACTCATGAGCAAACTACACTGTTTACAAATCGGGAAATTGAAGGTACCGCTGACACAACATGGAGTTTTGGTGCGTATCTCCCACTTCCGTTGACGGGCAGTTACGGTTTCAATGGATGGCTGTTTAGTTCTCTCCCAACGACCAACTTTGATCGGGTATCCCAATTTCCGAGCTTCATATTTCCAAAACCTTCGTCAATTCAGCGAACCTCGCAAACTCCGCTCTTTTTCGATTTGGTATGGGAATTTGCTTGGCCGATAGAAACCGACTCCCCGGCAACCGATCTCTATAAGCCTTTAGTTCTAGGCGTGCTTGGGATGCAACGCTGCACGATTTTGCGTCACGGTGGCAAACTTGCTACGTCGTCATATCCCTTTTTCGGCCAAATAAAGACTTTGCCTGGCGCGATCAACATGGGTCTTGCAGATGGCCACGCGGAACTCGTCCCATTGAGAAATCTCTGGAATTATTATTGGCATTTCAATTGGAACCCCGCCCTGGTCAAAGGTCCCTGAAAACCGCTGCCATGCTCGAAAGAACCACAGTTTGGAAAACCAGCCAAGTGGAGTGGCTGGACAAATAACGATCACGGAACCATAACATTTCGCGACAACGACCAGCGCTTGTACATGGCCTGATACCTGGCAGCGAAACGTCCCGGAGTTTGCCGGCCCTCAAGCCGATTTCAGCCTGCTAGTGGTCGCTGATTTGTGTATCCGAAGACGATGGTCTTGCCGCTGCAAATATTCCGGTTCTTTTCCCGATTATGCCGCTCCTGACGGAGCTTGAATTGTTTTGCATGGGGAAACTACAAAGATGTCGCGCCTGCGGCGCCGAACCAATTTCATTGCGACAACAAAATCGGCACATCCGCACACTACTTCCATTGACGGAACGAACCCTCTCCCTAACCCTCTCCCCGCTTCGCGGGGCGAGGGAATCGGCAGATCGCGCGGTGGCAGTGTACAAATGCGCTCAACAAAATCTCTTTTGTTTCTTTTGATTGTGTGTTTTACTCGGGCCAGTGAATGTCACCCACAGCATTTGGGACAGGCTGACGCGGCTGGTCATGGCTCTTTTGGTGATCGCTGGCGTGCTGGGCGTCGTCGTCTGGTACGAGCCTGTCGTGCAGGAAAATCAACGGATGCGGGAGGAAAAGTTCGAGCTGGAAAAGAAAATCGATCAGGAAAGCAAAATCGCCAAGAAGCTGGAGACGCAACTGCGCTCCTTTGAGAATCCGGCGCTGGAAAAGACACTGGTCGAGCGCCTGGCGCGCGAACGGCTCAGCTACGCCAAGCCGGGTGAGAATGTGGTCCATTTCGAGCCGCCCGCCGGCGGCATTGCCCATTAAACCGTCATGATTTCTTTTTCCTTGGCGGCCAGGTGGACGTTGATTTTCGCAATGTAATCGTCGGTTAACTTCTGAATTTCCTTCTCGGCCACCTCAACCTGGTCTTTGGCTTTGGATTCTTTTTTGACGGCTTCAATCGCATCGCGGCGCACATGGCGAACGGCCACGCGGCCGTCTTCAGCCAGCTTATGCACGAGCTTGACCATTTCCTGGCGGCGTTCCTGACTCAGCTCGGGCATGACCAGGCGAATGACTTTTCCCTGCACGGCCGGGGTCACGCCGAAGCTGCTTTTCAATATCGCCTTTTCGATGGCATGGATGGTCGAGGCGTCCCAGGGCTGAATGACCAGAACGCGCGGTTCGGGAGTGGTGATGCCCGCCAATTCGCGGATGCGCATGTGGGCGCCATAAACCTCGGCCATGATGTTTTCGACCAGGACGGGCGAGGCTTTGCCGGTCCGAATGCCGCTAAATTCATGTTGCACGACCTCATCGGTCTTGGTCATTTTCTCTTCCGCTTCCAAAAGAATGTCGTCGAGAGCCATAGTTTCAATTCAGAGGTTAAGGTTAAAAGTCAGCTTGTGACCAGCGTGCCCACCCGTTCGCCGAGCACCACGCGTTTGAGATTATGCGCTTTAAAAAGATCGAACACAATAATGGGCATTTTGTTGTCCATGCAAAGCGAAAAAGCCGTTGAATCCATGACTTTGAGCCGTTTGCCCAGGGCCTCCGCGTAAGAAATCCGGTCGTAACGCCGGGCTTTGGGATGGGTCTTGGGATCGCTGTCGTAAATGCCGTCCACCTTGGTGGCTTTCAAAATGACTTCCGCGCCGATTTCGTTGGCGCGCAGGGCCGCGGCCGTGTCGGTGGAAAAATAGGGATTGCCCGTGCCGCCGCCGAAAATGACCACCCGGTCCTTTTCCAGGTGGCGGACGGCGCGGCGACGAATAAAAGGCTCGGCGATCTGCGACATGGCAATGGCGCTTTGCACGCGGGTGGCGACGCCGAGTTTTTCCAGGGCGTCCTGCAAGGCGAGGGCATTGATGACCGTGGCCAGCATGCCCATGTAATCGCCGGTGGCGCGTTCGATGCCCTGGCCCGCGCCGGAGACGCCGCGAAAGATATTGCCGCCGCCCACCACGACCACCACTTGCACGCCCATGTGGCGGACTTCGGCGATTTGCCGCGCCATTTCCTGGAGGAATGCCGGGCAGATGCCGACGCCCTTCTCCCCGCCCAGGGCCTCGCCGCTGAGTTTAAGAAGGACCCGCTGGTACTTGGGCTTTTGAACTTTTTTCATTAGTGTCCCGACTTTGTAACAAGGGCGCATCGAAACGTCAATGCAGGGAAAATGTCGAATGACGAAATCCTAATGACCAATCAATGCCCAAATGACCCAATGACGAAACTTCGTCATTCGAGCTTCGTCATTAATTGGTCATTCGTGCCTGGACATTAGTCATTTCTTCAGGCGACCGGACTGTCGCCCACCTGGAAGCGGGCAAAGCGGCGGATGACAATTTCGTCGGCCAATTGTTTGGCAATGGCGCCGATGTGTTCCTTGACCGAGACTTCGGAGTTGCGCTTGACAAAGCCCTGGTCGAGCAGGCAGCAGCCTTGAAAAAACTTCTCCAGTTTGCCTTCGACAATTTTGGCGATGGCTTGGGGCGGCTTGTTCTTGACTTGTTCGGCGGCGATTTCCCTTTCCTTGGCCAGCGTGGCGGCGGGGATTTCTTCGCGGGAAATGACCGAGGGATGCCCGGCCGCGATTTGGAGGGTGATGTCGCGCACCAACTGCTTGAAATCGTCCTGGCCGACGGTGCTGTCCCTGGCGGCGCCCACCTCGACCAGCACGCCCACCTTGGCGCCGGTGTGAATGTAGGCCGCGATCATCCCGTTGCCCTGGACCTCGTAGCGGCAGAAACGCGGGATTTGGATGTTCTCGCCAATTTTTGCCACGGCGGCCACCCGGTCCGCTTCCAGCGATGCCAGGGTGGACTGGGCCGCCAACTGGCGCGCGACTTCCGCGCAAAATGCGCCGAAGGTTTCGTTGCGCGCCACGAAATCGGTTTCGCAATTGATCTCCACCAACACGCCCGCTTTGGCGCCGGGTTGGATATGTTGCACAATGGCCCCCTCCCGGGTCTGACGCGACGCCTTTTTGGCGGCGGACACGGTGCCTTTTTTGCGCAAATAATCGACGGCGGCGTTGACGTCGCCCTTGGATTCAGTCAACGCTTTTTTGCAGTCCATCAAGCCTGCGCCGGTCATTTCGCGCAGCTTGCCAACATCCGCGGCAGTGAATTCAGCCATAATCGGTAATAAATGGGGTGAAAGAAGTTTAAGCCGGAACAGTGGCTGCGGCGGTCTCGGGGGCCGGAGCCGGGGTTGGCGGGAGGGCTTCCACAGGGGCTGGAGCCGGGGCGCTTTCGGCGGCTTGTTCCGCTTTGCGCCGGCCATATTTGGCTTCGTACTCGGCGCGCGCCTGGGTGATCGTTTGCACGAGCGTTTGCAGGATCAACCGCACCGACCGGATGGCGTCATCGTTGCCCGCAATGGGATAATCCACCAGCTCCGGATCGCAATTGGTGTCCACCAGCGCCACAATGGGAATCTTCAGCCGCCGCCCTTCGGCCACGGCGTTGTGCTCGCGCTTGATGTCAACTACAAATATCGCGGCCGGATATTTGTCCATGGAGCGGATGCCGTCCAGGTTTTTGAACAGGCGGGCGGCTTCGCGGCGGTACATGGACTGTTCCTGCTTGCCGTAATTGTTCATGGTGCCGTCGGTGTCCCATTTCTCGATTTGTTTGAGGCGGGCGATGGAGCGTTTGATCGTGTTAAAATTGGTCAGGGTGCCGCCGAGCCAGCGTTCGGTCACATAAAGCTGGGCGCAGGCTTTGGCCGATTCCTTGACGGCTTCCTGGGCCTGCTTTTTGGTGCCGACGAACAGCACGTTGCCGCCCTTGCTGACGACGCCGTGCAGGAAGTCGCAGGCGGTTTCCAGTTGAATGAGGGATTTGCTCAGGTCGATGATATGAATGCCGTTGCGCGCATCGAAGATGAAGGGTTTCATCTTGGGATTCCAGCGCCTGGTCTGATGTCCGAAATGGACGCCTGCGTCCAATAATTCCTTAATGCCGATACTGATCACGTATTTCCTTTTGTTGGCAGCCCGCGCCGATGGGGCGGCGGACCATCCCGCGGAAGACGGGATTAAGTTGAATGTTATTATGGCCGCCCGCCTTCACACGAAGGCGGAATTTGAGGCCGTTCCAATCCGGGCGCATTCGCCCAAAGAGCAGAGAACATAACCGAAGCGGCGGCATTCGCCAAATCATTTTTTCAACTTTCTGGCGGCAGGGCGACAGGGGTTGGCTCTTTTTGGCCATGTTAACTAAGCTTAACAAGCTTTGGCCGAACCAGGGCCTTTTGAGCTGTAAGTTGTTGATTTTCATAACTTTAGCCTTCAGCCTTCAACATTTAGCCTTTCCTCAAATCGGTTTGATTCACTTTGACTGGGTTTGACTGGTCTCCACGGTTCGAGGCCCGGCGGAAGGATGGCAGAAAGACGAGTGAGGCAGAAAAATGGGTTTTTGCTGATTTCCCCACCTTTGCCGCAACGGCTTCCGACTTCGCCGCGGCGGCTGCGACGGACAAGACGGCGGGCCGGCCTGTCCCTCCCATTTCCGCCTGCCCTTCACTTCCTAATTCATCATTCATTAAGCGAAGATTACAGTTAATATACTATTTCGTCAACAGATATTGCAAAGAATCTTTTAAAAAAGTTGTGATTTTTGCGAAAACAAGTTTAAGGCTGATGCCTTTCGGAAATTCATGACGGAATGATCGTGACAGTGATCGGCCCTTGCGATGATGTGTTTTTGAGCAGGCGTGGCCAGCTACTGACGGGTTGACGGACCGCACGCGGGCAGGAGCGGGCGCGGCGTCTGGAACTCAGGCAGCGGCGCGCCTGCGCGTAAAACCGTTGAGTCAACTGTCGCTTTTGCCAATCCTCCAACAAGTCATCTCCCAAGGGGAACACCAGCCAGAGCGGACGCATGAGTTCCAGCAATTTGATGAAGCTGACCCGTAAGACCGGCACCTTCCCGGCGGCGGCGCGATCCCGCTCCTGTGCCAGCAGCGCCGCCGCCAGCATCAGAGCGGCGATTTCCTGTGCGGCGGTATCCATCGTGTGGCTCTGGAGGACCTCGCTTTGGCGCAGGTGGTGCTTCAATTCGCGGTAGAACAGCTCGTGCTCCCACCGTTTGGTATAGAGTTCCACCAACTCTTGAGCGGGTGCCTCTTTGGGGTCGAGCAGGGTCGTCCAGAGCCGCAGTTCGAAGCTGCGAAAGCCGTTGCGCCCGACGCGGACCCGGATCTTCCGCAGGGTGAGCCTGCTTGGGCAAGCGCGCCAACAGGCTCATCGCCAGTTCCCATAGATACAAGCGAAATTTATTCCCAACGCTTTTGCAAAAGAAATGGCCTCTCTCTGCCCCGAAGCAGCGTCAGGCTGTCAAAACCCAGGGGAATTTCCGAAAGGCATTAGCCCTAATCCATACACGGAGCCGTACCGCATTAGCACCTCACTCTGCATCATCCTGAACAGGGAACCGGATTGATCGCAAACCTCATTTCTTTTGTTCAGAACAGCAAAAGTGTCGAACGACAATTAAAAATCACCACTGACGACAATTAAAATTCACCAGTGAGCCGGTAATGATCAGGCGGCGGTTGGGATGGCCGGAGGCCATCCCCAAACCGCCGCAAATGATCACAAACAAACAATACCGAAAGCTCATGAGTGAATATCAGAAGGAAGCGAACATTGTCGTCAGCGCGATGAAAGCGGATGTGCATCCGCAGACCGCGCGAAAATACATCCAGGCGGCCCAACCGCCGGAGCAATTACAACAGAAGCATGGCTGGCGCACCCGGCCTGATCCGCTGGCGGCCATTTGGGAACCCGCCCGGCAAATGCTCTCCCAAGCGCCCGAACTGGAAGCCAAAGAGTTGTTCGAGTATCTGCGGGGCATCTATTCTGACCAAGCCGCCGGCTCGGCGTTGCGCTCGTTTCAAAGGCGGGTGCTGCAATGGCGTTTGCAGCATGGCCGGGACAAGGAGGTGTTTTTCGAGCAGGCACATGTGCCCGGAAGGGTGATGCAGGTGGATTGGACCGACGCCAACGAGTTGGCGGTGACGGTGCGGGGGGTGCCGTTGGAGCATTTGTTATGTCATGCGGTGCTGCCTTATTCCAATTGGTCGTGGGCCACGCGCTGTCAATCCGAGTCGCTGTTGAGTTTGCGCCACGGTTTGCAGGAGGCGCTGCATCAATTGGGCCGGGTGCCCGAGCGGCTGCAAATGGACAACAGCAGCGCCGCCACCCATCGCATCGGCACCGGCGGACGGGAGTTCAACCGGGATTTTCTGGCGCTGACGGAGCACTACGGGCTGAAGCCCCAGACCATTGGCATCCGCAAGCCGCACGAAAACGGCGATGTGGAATCGCGCAACGGCCATCTGAAACGGCGGCTCAAGCAACATCTGCTCTTGCGGGGCCACCGGGACTTTGAGGCGGCGGAAGCGTATGACCGGTTTCTGTGGGCGGCGTTGCGCCAGGGCAATCAGAAATGTTCGGTCAAACTAAAGGAGGAGTGGGAGACGCTGCGTCCGCTGCCTCCCACTCGTTTGAGCGAGTATGACGAACTGCGCTGCCCGGTCAGCCAGCACAGCACCATTCGGGTCAAGAAGGTGACCTATTCGGTGCCGGCGCGGCTGATCGGCCAGGAGGTCAAAGTCGAGGTTTACGAAGGGCATTTGAAAATCTTTCATGGGCGGGAACGGCTGCTGGAGTTGGCGCGGGCCACCGGGGATCGCGGCGTCAAGATCGACTATCGGCATTTGATCGGGCATCTGCTGCGCAAGCCCGGTGCCTTCACCCATTACGTGCATCGGGAGGAGTTTTTTCCCGATTCGTCATTCCGTTTGGCGTATGACCGTCTGGTCCACGATCACGGTTTGCGGGCCGGTCAAATCGAATATCTGCACCTGCTCAAACTGGCGTCCGAGTTGGGCGAGTCGGCTGTTAGCGCCCTGGTCGGCGAGTGGGCTGGGCCGAGCCGACCGGGCCGATGGCGCGCGGCGGATTTGCGGCGATACTTGAACTTGGACGCCGGCGTCCGCTGGCCGGAGATGACGCTGGAGCCGGAACTGAGCAGCTACGACGCGTTGCTGGAAAGGCCGGTGTCCCATGAATAACGACGCGCTGGCCTTGCTCTTAAAATCCTTTCGCCTGGGCACGATGGCGGCGATCTACGAAGGCACCCTGCAACAAGCCGAGCAACAAAACTGGGGCTATCGAAAGTTCCTGCTGCACCTGTGCGAGAGCGAAGCCCAGGACCGGCGGCAACGCAAACTGGAGCGGCTGCTCAAGCAATCGGGCCTGCCGCAAGGCAAAGACCTGGGCAGCCTGGAGGAAACCAAACTGCCCGCCAAAGTGCGCCGGATGCTGCCCAGCTTGCTGGACGGCGGCTTTGTCCAGCGAGCCGAGAACGTCATCGCCATTGGCCTGCCCGGCCGCGGCAAAAGCCATTTTTTGGCCGCCTTGGGACGGGAGTTGATCCTGCGCCATCACTACGCCGTGCTCTTTGTGCCGACGTTCAAGCTGGTGCAACAATTATTGACAGCCAAGCGCGATCTGCGTCTGGAAGAGCGCTTGCGCGAACTGGACCAGTTTGACGCCATCATTCTGGACGACGTTGGCTACGTCAAACAGGAGCGTGACGAAATGGAAGTGCTGTTCACGTTCCTGGCGGAACGCTACGAACGGCGCAGCGTGATGATCAGCAGCAATCTGGTTTTTTCCAAATGGGACCAGATTTTCAAGGACCCGATGACGACGATGGCCGCCGTTGACCGGCTGGTGCATCACGCCATCCTGTTGGAGTTCCAGGGGGAGAGTTTGCGAGTGCCCAAGGAAAAAGAACAAAACAAGGGCGGCGGGTAACCCCGAAGCCCTCAGCCCCTTCGGTTCCACTGCGTCTTTGTCGCTACGCTCCAAAGACTCCGTTCCACCGAAGGGGCTGGACAAACGTTACAGAACAGTGAAACGATGAACCTTAACAACCGGCCTCAGTGGTGATTTTTAATTGTCGCTGATGGTGAAGAATAGTTGTCGTTGGAGACAAAAGAGTTGGATTCTGTAGCGGCAAGTCGTTGCGCTGTATATTTTATAACTTCCCGTGTTCCTGTTTGCATCGCTGCCCTTGACGGAAATTTAACATGCGGGGCTTCGTACGGAGTGACGGAAAGAACATCAAGCTCAACATCATCTGATTTGACACGAAAAACCCCGTATGCAATGACTGCCGCTATCATACCACCGGCAATCTGTCGCAAAAAACGGGGCGTTTGAATGAACGTTCCAAGCTGTTTTGCGAGCGGTCTTCCAATACTGCCAAAGTTCAGGACTGTCTTCGGGCATCTCACAATGCTGCGCTTTTCCCGTCCGCCGTCAAGCCATGATTCTTGCTGAAAAACGCCGCCACTAGCCCCGCTCCACGCCCGAACCGCCGCCAATAAAACGGCGAAATGGGTGCAAATTGGCAAAATTGATAAATTGCAAGCCTTTGACACATAGGAATTTACGTGGTCAATAAATCTGCGTTTGCGAAGTATATAATCCCGTTCCCATTTGTCACCAGTACTGGTGACTGGCGGGAATTCGGGGTTCTGGTAGTCTATATCAAGTTGACGGTGCAAAAATGCAGGTTTCTGTGTGTGTAAGGGCGTTTAACTGCGGCGCCGCAAGGTCAACGGAATTTGAGTTTGGATATTGTTCTCATCAGAAGGCTGGGGTGGAAACCCCGGCCTTCTGCGTTTTTTATTTGAACTTTGAACCGGGCGGGCCGTGCGGTAGGCTGGAAGCTATGTTGCGTTTGCGGGCGATTGGACATTGCGCCGTTTTGTTTTTGCTGATGAGCTGCCTGGGTGGCTGTTTTCAGGGGGAGAATCACCTGGACGAAGAGCAGGACCCGCATTTTCAACGGGGCCGCAACCTCGCGAGCGGCCAGGACTTCAAAGGCGCGGCGCAGGAGTTTGAAAAGGCGCTGGAAACCAATCCCGGCTCGGCCGCCGCCCATTTTGAA
Organism: uncultured Verrucomicrobiae bacterium; assembly: GCA_963813995.1. Taxonomy (GTDB): domain Bacteria; phylum Verrucomicrobiota; class Verrucomicrobiia; order Limisphaerales; family Palsa-1400; genus DASRLE01. The sequence goes on from CAWFAZ010000079.1 coordinate 413,833, forward strand.
TTGGGCTGGCTTTATGACACGAAGCTGAATGATTACGCGGCAGCCATTTATCATTATGACCGGCATTTGAAGTTGCAGCCTGATTCGGAGCGCGCGGCCCTGGTCAGGGAACGGATCAGAGGTTGCAAACAGGAACTGGCCAACAGCGAATTTCCACTGCCCAACAGCCGGAATTTGCAGCGGGAGGCCGACCGGCTCAACGCGGAGAACTTGCTGCTGAAACAACAATTGGAGGCGCTCAGAAACCAACTCGCGGCCGGCGCCGCGGCCGCACAGAGCCGCGGGGAACCGGCGCGCCAGACCGCCGCCCCCGCCGCCGCGCGCACGGAAACGCCGCGTTCGACCGGGCCGCCCGCCCCGGCGCGCCCGCGTGTGCATATCGTCAAATCGCATGAAACAATCACGTCCATCGCCGCCGAGTATGGCATGAAGGCCAGCGCCGTCCTGGCGGCCAACCCGCAGACCGATCCGAGGCGCTTGCGCATCGGGCAGAGCCTGAATTTGCCCTGACCGAAATGCGTTCCCGGATTTTTTTTGCGGTCATTGCCGGGTTTTGGCTGGTGATGAATTTTTTGCTGTGGCGCTCGCAATCGGGCGCGCACAGCCAGATTGGCAGCGCCATTCCGGTCGAGATTGTTTGGGACAAAATCCTGACCGCGCCGGACAATTCATCGCTCGATATTTACGATCACGGGAAGAAGACCGGCTTTTGCCAATGGATGGTGAACACGGGCGGCGCGGCCCAGGCGTTGAACCAGAGTTTGTCCAAGGATTACGCGCCCGATGGTTTGATCCCGCAACCGGGCGGTTATGGGTTGAGTCTTGAAGGCAACACGGCGATTTTTGGCACCAACCGTGTCCGCTTCGAAATGCAACTCAGGCTCTCGACCAACCAAACATGGCAGGATTTTCGCTTTACCGCGAAGATGCGGCCGGCGGTTTGGGACATTCACGCCAACGCAGCGGCCCAAAAAATCATGGTCAAAGTCAATGGAGACGGCGGCAGTTGGCAAAAAACAGTGAAATTTTCCGACTTTCAACATCCAGAGTCACTTCTGGAGGAATTCGGGGGGACGGCTTCGCGGGCTTTGCGGGGGCCGCGAACCTCCCTCTGCAGAAAGATTCCATCACGCAAGCGGCGGCGGGCATACGGTGGGAAGCGCATGAGGATTGGATGCCATTTGGCCATTCCAAGGTGCGGGTCTATCGCCTGGAAACGGAATTATTCGGACAGCGCCTCTCCATCTTCACCAGCCGCGCGGGTGAAATCCTTTGGGTGGAGGCGCCGGGCCAATTGACCTTCCGCAACGAGGCGTTCAGTCATTTTTAAAACCATGATCGAGCTGAGTCATCTGACAAAAAAATTTGGCGACCTTGTTGCGGTGGACGATTTGACCCTCAAGGTGGAGCGCGGGGAATTCTTTGCCGTGCTCGGCCCCAATGCCGCGGGCAAGACAACGCTGACCCGGGTGCTGGCGGGCTTGCTCAAGCCGACCCGGGGAACGGCGCGGGTGGCGGGTTTTGACGTGCAAACGGCCCCGCTGGAAGCGCGCCGCCGCCTGGCCTATGTGCCGGATTTTCCGTTCCTCTACGACAAGTTGACCCCTTTGGAATTCCTGCGCTTCACCGGGCAGATCTTTCAGATGAGCGAAAGCCGGATTCAAACGGCGGGCCGCGAATTGATTGCGCGCTTTCATCTTGAAGCCTTTGTCAACAAACCCATCGAGGGACTCTCGCACGGCACGCGCCAGCGCGTGGCCATTGTCTCGGCGCTCCTGCACGACCCGGAAGTCCTTGTGATTGACGAGCCGATGGTGGGGCTGGACCCGCAACATTCCCGGGTGGTGAAGGATGTCTTGAAGGAACGCACCCGGCAAGGCGCCACCGTCTTTCTTTCCACCCACCAATTGAGCGTGGCCGAGGAAATGGCCGACCGCATCGGCATCATGCACCAGGGCCGCTTGATCGCGGTCGGAACGCGCGAGGAACTGCGCCGCCGCGCGGGCGACGCCGCCGGCCCGCTGGAACATGTTTTTCTCACGCTGACCGGCGGCGCGCCGCCCGCGGCATGAGCGGTGGAATGGACTGGCAACCAATCCCAGACAGGGTGCTGCCGGGGATTTGTGGCGGGCGAATTAAACCGCTTGGCATTTTCAATCATTGATGGTTGAATCCGGGCGTCGCTCAGGCAAATGGCCGGGCGGAAACTATTTGATACGATATGCAAAAATACTCTCCATCCGACATCCGCAATTTCGCCATCGCCGGCCATGCGTCCTGCGGCAAGACCATGTTGAGCGAAGCCATGCTGGCTTGCAGCGGCGTCATCGGCCGCATGGGCCGCATCGCCGACGGCAGCACGGTTTCGGATTATCACGCCAGCGAAAAGCAACGGCACATTTCCGTGCATTCCTCCCTGCTCCACACCGAATGGATGGGCAAGAAGTTCAACATCCTCGACACTCCCGGCTACCTGGATTTCATCAGCGAAGCGCTCTGCGCGCTGCGCGTAGCCGATTTTGCCCTGATTGTCATCAATGCCCAGCACGGCATCGGCGTCGGCACCGAGCGGGTCTGGAATTATGCGACGGATTTCGGCATCCCCAAGATTCTGGTCGTCAATGCCCTGGACAAAGTCAACTCGAATTTCGACCAGGTCCTGGCTTCCGCCCGCGAACATTATGGCCCCGGCGTCTTTCCCATGAACACCCCGATCAATCCCGGCCCCGGCTTCAATCAGGTGCTGGACGTGCTGCGCAACGAGATCGTTACTTATGATCTCGCCGGCGGCCGGGGAAAATTCACGGAGGTCCCGGCCACGGGCCAATGGCAGGATGAAGTGACCAAACTGCACCGCGAATTGATCGAACACATCGCCGAATCGGATGATTCGTTGCTGACGAAATACCTGGACGAAGGCGGGCTGTCGGAAGAGGAGTTTCGCGCCGGCATACATACGGCCGTGCAGCAGCAGCATTTTATTCCGCTCTTCTGCACGTCGGCCGAGAGCAATGTTGGAGTGGCGCGCCTGATGGATTTCATCGCCAAATACGGTTCCTCACCGGTTGATCGCAAACGTTACGCCGCCGTTGACGGCAGCGGCACAGCGGCGGAGGTCCGGCTGACCGACCCGGAGCCGGTCGCCCACGTTTTCAAGACGATGGCCGAGGCGCACTTCGGCGAGCTTTCCTTTTTCCGCATTTATTCCGGGAGCCTCAAGGCGGGCATGGAACTTTTTAACGCTGATCGCGGCGTGATCGAGCGCATCGGCCAGCTTTATATTCTCAACGGACAAAATCGCGCCATGGTGGAGGAATTGACCGGGGGCGATATTGGCGCGGTGGTGAAGCTGAAGGACACGCACACGGGCAACACCCTGTGCTCCGCGGCGAGGCCGGTCAAATTGATGAAGGTGCAATATCCGCAGCCCACGATTCATGCCTCGCTGAACAGCGCCGCCAAGGGCGAGGAGGACAAGGTGGCGGCCGGCCTGGCGGCGTTGCATGAGGAAGACCCCGCTTTTGTCTATCGCGTCGATGCTGAATTGCACCAAACGATCGTTTCGGCCCAGGGCGAACTGCACCTCGATGTGCTGGTGGATCGGCTGCGCCGGCGATTCAACGCCCATGTGGAGTTGGGCGAACCCCGCATTCCGTTCCGTGAGACGATCAAAACCCCCGCCGATTCCAAATACCGCCACAAAAAGCAAACCGGCGGCGCCGGGCAATTCGCGGAAGTCTGGATGCGCATCGAACCGCTGCCCCGCGATACCGGCGTCGAGTTCACCGAATCCCTTTCCGGCCAGAACGTGGACCGCGTTTTTGTGCCGTCCGTCGAGGAAGGCGTGCAGAACGCCTGCCGCGAAGGCATCCTGGCCGGCTGCAAAGTGGTGGATGTCAAGATAGATTTCTACGACGGCAAAATGCACCCGGTTGATTCCAAGGACATCGCCTTTCAGATCGCCGGCTATTTCGCTTTCAAGGAGGCCTTCATGAATGGGCGGCCCTGCCTGCTCGAGCCTATTCAGCAGATCGAAGTCCGCATACCGGAGGATTGTCTGGGCAAAGTGATGGGTGACATCTCCAGCCGGCGGGGCCGGATTTTGGGGATCGACACCGACGGGCAGTTTCAGGTCATTCGCGCCGAAGTTCCGGCCCGCGATCTTTATCGCTACTCCAGCCAGCTTCGGTCCCTGACCGCCGGCCGCGGCATTCACACCGAAAAATTCGATCATTACACGGAAATGCCGCGCGAATTGGAACAGAAAGTGATCGAGGAGGCGAAAAAGCGCAAAGCGGAAGCCAGCGCCAAATAGACAGAACCGTCAAATATCACCCACAAATGGCGCGACAAACCCATTCTTGCATTATCTCATGAACCAGTTATGAGTTCCCGCCTCAAAGTGGCCGGTTTTCAACCGCCCAGTGAGGCAATAGTGAGGACACCTGCATCTGCATGTCAACGTCCAGGCAAGCTATTATGCGTCGTTACAAGGTCGGAATAGCGGTTGTTTGCGCTGGGGCCATGGCCGCCCTGCTGGCATGGGCAAACTGGCCGGGTGACTCAATTGCAGTTGGAGCGCTGGCGGATCGGGTCGTGGTGTGGAAATCCAAACGACAGCTCGACCTCTATGCGAACGGCAGGCTGTTGAAGAGCTACGTGGTGTCGTTGGGGCGCAATCCGGCAGGCCCCAAGCTGCAAGAGGGGGATAAACGCACCCCGGAGGGGCTGTACGCCATCGAATCGCATAATCCACGAAGTTCTTTTCACAAGGCTCTAAAGGTGTCTTACCCGTCGGCGGCTGATCGCATAGCGGCAACGCAGCGCGGCGTGGCTGCGGGTGGCGACATTATGATCCACGGCATTCGCAACGGCCTGGGGTTCATTGGCCGGCTCCATCGCCGGCTGGATTGGACTGCTGGTTGTATGGCTGTGACGAATCCGGAGATCGACGAAATCTACCGCGTTGTGCCTGATGGCACGCCCATTGAAATCCGTCCATGAACTGGGTCACCCATAACTTTTCCACTTCTGAAATGAGACAAAGTTATGGTTTGCCCGCTTTGGCTTTTTCGGAAATGCCGCGCGAATTGGAACAGAAAGTGATCGAGGAGGCGAAAAAGCGCAAAGCGGAAGCCAGCGCCAAATAGAAAGCCCCGTCAAATCTCAAAGACCGTGATTTCCGGGCGGCAATTGAAGCGGATGGGCGTGGCCAGCCAGCCGATGCCGGGATTGACATAGAGCCGTCCGGCCGGGACGCGGAACATTCCCAGGTCATATTTACCCACCCAATACGGCAGAATGAACGCGCCGTAAAATGGCATTCGCACCTGGCCGCCGTGCGAATGCCCGGCGAGAAGCAAATCAAATGGATGCGTCACTCTTTCCGCCATCAGAGGGTAATGCAGCAGCATGACGTTTTTGCCCTTCGCTTTTGGCGCCAGCGGGGCGGGCTTGCCCCGCAAACAAGTGACCCCTGTGATGTGAACCTTCCCGTCGGCCGTGGTCACCTGGGAGTCCATCAGCCATGCGCCTCCCGTTGCCGCGAACGCTTTGCCAATCTCCTCAAATTTGGCGTGGCTCCAATAGTCGTGATTGCCCGGGACCCCGTAGAGCGGCGACTTGATCTTTTGCAGGATTTCCAGCGTTTCGGGGATAAACCGCGACTCCTCGATCAAATCTCCCGTGAAACAAACCGCATCCGGCGACAACCTGTTGATTTTCTCCACGACGGATTCGAGGTAAGGCCGGTCGCCCTTGTGATGGATGTCAGTAAAATGGACAATGCGATGAGCCGGATTATTTCCGGCCAGCTTGATGGAACGAATCTTGACCCATTGCGGCTCCAGCCAGTTGGCGTCCGCGCAGACCAGCGCCGGGGTGGCCAAAACCGACAAAAAGAGAAAGTGCCTCCGATTGATCTTGTTGATTCTCATGGCGACAACACGGCGATGACTTTAACACCGTTTGGCCGGGAAACAACCTTTGGCATTTCATGACGAGCCAATCCAGTACAATTTGGGTTTTGGTGATTTGTTTTTCAAAATTCGGGGTTTCAGGATTTCACTCCGGGGGGAATCTCGGATAGCTCGTCTTTAACGGTGAATGCTCCGGGCGATTGCAAACCAGCGTTTGCACCCATTCGGAAAGGCGTCGTCCGAGGCGGCGGCAGGCTTCGTGGTCGCCCTCGTTGCGGGGCCTTCCGGCGCAAACCGCGCCATAGTGGAGCGTTTGTCCCGGCGCGACATAATCTGGAACTCCAAACACCAGCATCCCGTAATTTATCATCACGATTTGCAGTGCCAGACAGGTCAGTTCGCCGCCGCCGGCAAGTCCGCCGGAAGACGAAAACGCGCATCCGATCTTTCCGTCAACCTTCGACCAGAGCGGGCGCGCCGTCACATCCCACCATTGCTTCATCTCCCAGGCGATCGTCCCCATGTACGTGGGCGATCCGACGGCGATTCCGTCGCACCAAATCAAGTCGTCGGCAGTTGCCTCCGCGACGGTCTTGAGTCGCACCTCGGTCAGCGGGACGCTGCCCGCGCCTTCGGCCACCAACTCCGCCATCATTTTCGTGTGGCCGCCCTGGCTGAAGTATAAAACCAAAATGCGCCCAATGTGTGTTCCGGCATTTTCCGTGCCGCCAGTGGCATGGATGCGATGCGCTCCTGAAGGGGTCATAAAGTTATCAGTTGATAGCCCATTTGCCCAGTCCCGGCAAGTTCTGTTCCAGTCTCGTCGTTTTGCATGGTTGCGCGATACCCTAATGTGTTTGTGCAGGGAGATGGAATGGGCTGCCTGCCTGGTAGAGTTTGATCTCCAATTGAAGTGCCCCGGCCAGTCTGGTGTTGGATTGCGCCCCGGCCAGGCGCAAGGCGTGTTGCGCCGTTTCCACCGCTTCGGAAAACCGCCCGGCTTCGGCGAACGCGGCGGCGAGGGTGTGGAGAATGACCGGATTTTCTCCGCCGGTCAGCGCATTGGCCTGCCGGGCCAGTTCCACCGCCTTGTTGCCGTTGCGCAGCGACGCCTCCGGACAGGTGGCCAGAAGCCACGCCAGATTACATTGGACTGTTGGATCGGCTGGTTCGAGTTGCAGTGCCTTTTGATAATGCGTAATCGCTTCCTCCATCCGGCCCTGTTGACCAAAGATGTTGCCAAGGTTGAAGTGGGCTTCTGCGAAGTCCGGCTTGATTTTCAGCAGCTTCTGATAATGCGCGATCGCTTCGTCCATCCGGCCCTGTTGAAAAAAGATGTTGCCAAGATTCATGTGCGCTTCTGCGAGGTCCGGCTCGATTTCCAATGCCTTTTGATAGTGCGCGATCGCTTCGTCCACTCTTCCCTTTTGCATCAGAGCGTTGCCGAGGTTGTTGTGGGCTTCCAGCAAATCAGGACTGATTTGCACCGCCTTTTGGTATTGGGCGATCGCTTCATCCAGCCGCCCCTGTTTGCGAAAGCTGAGGCCAAGATAATAGCAGGCCTCCGCGCAATTGGGCTTGATTTCCAGCGCCTTTTGAAAATGAGCAATCGCCTCATCGACTTGTCCTTCACTGGTGAGAAGATCGAAGCCAAGGTTGTTATGAGCCATCCAGCAATCAGGATTCAGGCGGATAGTGTTTAGCCAGAGCGTTTCGGCGTTGGCGTACATCCCGCATTGCTTCCACGTCACCGCGCCCAGCGCCATCAGCAACGCCGCGCACAACACCGGCTGAAGAATGGGTTTCCCCGTCGCAATCCGGCCCAGTCCAATCTGCATCCCCGCCGCCGCCAGCGCAATGGGTCCGATGCAGGCCAGATATTGGTAATGATCCGCTACGAACGAGTACACAAAGGTGTAAAGCATGATGAATCCCAGCACAGGGCTTAACGTCACCACAAAATACACCGCTGCCACTTCCACGCTCCGCCCCGCCCAGCGCCGCGCCCGCCAAATCACCGCGCCCAGCGCCGCCGTCGCCAGCACCCAACCGTAGGCGCGCGGATCAGAGGCCGAAATCGTCCAGCGCGGATAACTGAATGTCAGATTCGCCGGCCAGAGCAACTTCCCCGCATAAAACCAGAGCGCCCGGCTCGCAATCAGCACCCGCTCCACCGGCCCGATCTCGAACAATTTGCCTTGTATGCCTTGATGGTGGCGCTCCCACCACACCGTCACCAGCCCCATGCCGATTCCCATTGCCACAAACGGCGCCACCTGCCCAAGCCGCCGCCAGTTGATTGACATCCTTTTCAGCCACAAAATCAACAGCAGCGCCGCCGGCAGCGTGCAGGCCGTTGTCTTGGCCGATAACGCCAAAGCATAAAAAACCAGCGCCGCCACGTAAAAGCGCCACGGGCGCTTGCTGTGGTCATCGATGAACTTGATCCACGCCCACAGCGTGAGCAAAAAGAAAAAGCCCATCAGCACATTCTTGCGCTCGGTGATCCATGCGACGGATTCCACCTGCACCGGATGCAGCGCGAAGATTGCCGCCGCCAGCCACGCGCCCGGCACACGGAGCCGCGTCAGCACCCGCCACACCAGCAGCGCATTGGCGGCGTGGAGCAGGAGGTTGAGCAAGTGGTAGCCCGCCGGATTCAGCCCCCAGAGGCCGCGCTCCAGGTAAAACGTGCTGTAAGTCAGCGGAAAATACTGAGAGGGCGAATCGAACGAAAACCAGATCCGCCGCAGCCCGTCCGGCGCGGTCAGCAATGGGTTCGCCGTCACATACCGATCGTCGTCCCAGATGAATCCGGCATGCCACGCCGGCTGATAGGCAATTATGGTGACGGCCACCAGCAAGAACCCAAGCAGCCAGGCATGAGATAAAGCAGGCGGTTCGGCCTCTTCGTTGGCTGGGCGCTTTTTCTGCCGCTTCATGCGACCGCAATGTTACGTTCTTCTCCGGGCCAGCTCAAACGCCAAATCGTTTTGCATGATTGCGCGATGCCCTAATGTGTTTGTGCAGGGAGATGGAATGGGCTGCCTGCCTGGTAGAGTTTGATCTCCAATTGAAGTGCCCCGGCCAGTCTGGTGTTGGATTGCGCCCCGGCCAGGCGCAAGGCGTGTTGCGCCGTTTCCACCGCTTCGGAAAACCGCCCGGCTTCGGCGAACGCGGCGGCGAGGGTGTGGAGAATGACCGGATTTTCTCCGCCAGTCAGCGCATTGGCCTGCCGGGCCAGTTCCACCGCCTTGTCGCCGTTGCGCAGCGACGCCTCCGGACAGGTGGCCAGGAGCCAGGCTAAATGATTCTGGCTCGCTGGAACGGCTGGTTTGATTTGCAGTGCCTCTTGGTATTGGGTGATCGCTTCGGCCATTCTTCCCTTTTGGGAAAAAGCGATGCCGAGGTTGCAGTGCGCATCCGCGTAGTCGGGCCTGATTTGCAGCGCCTTTTGGAAATGAATCATCGCTTCCTCCACGCTTCCTTTTTGCAGAAGAACGGTGCCAAGGTTGTTGTGGGCGTCCGCGAAGCCGGGGTTGATTTGCACGGCGATTTGGTAATGGGCGGTCGCTTCGTCCACTCTGCCCTTTTGCAGAAGGGCGTTGCCGAGGTTGCAGTGCGCATCCGCGTAGTGGGGCCTGATTTGCAGCGCCTTTTGGAAATGAACCATCGCTTCGTCCGCGCTTCCTTTTTGCAGAAGAACGGTGCCAAGGTTGTTGTGGGCGTCCGCGAAGCCGGGGTTGATTTGCACGGCAATTTGGTAATGGGCGATCGCTTCGTCCACTCTGCCCTTTTGCAGAAGAGCGTTGCCCAGGTTGCAGTGCGCTTCCGCGAAGTCGGGCCTGATTTGCAGCGCCTTTTGGAAATGAACCACCGCTTCCTCCACGCTTCCTTTTTGCAGAAGAGCGTTGCCCAGGTTGTAGTGCGCTTCCCCGTAGTCAGGCTTGATTTGCAGCGCCTTTTGGAAATGAACCATCGCTTCGTCCACTTTGTCCTTTTGCCGAAGAACGGTGCCAAGGTTGTTGTGAGCCAGCCAGCAATCGGGATTCAGTCGAAGGGTTTTTTGCCAGAGCGTTTCGACGTTGGCGTACATACCGCATTGCTTCCAGGTCAACGCGCCCAGCGCCAGCAGGAGCGCCGCGGCCAGAACCGGTCTCCTGATGATGGCGGCCGCCAGCGCGATCGGGCCGATGATGGCAAAATACTCCCAGTGGTCGGCCACCAGTGAGTAGCGCATGAAATAGATGTTTAGAAATCCGAGGATGGGCAGGAGCATCAACACAAAATAGGCCAGGCCGAAGAACAATGCTTTTCCCCAACGCCGCCGACAGCGCCAGCACAAGACAAACGCCGCCGCCAATAATACCAGCGGGATGTAAGACAACACATTCCGGGCGTCGATCTGCCAGCGCGGATATACAAAAGCCAGGTTCAGCGGCAGCACCGCTTTGTAAAGATAAAACCAAACGGCCCAGCCGGCTCCCGCCAAACGCGACCAGAATCCATCCGTCCGGACCACTTCGCCGCGGATCCCCTGATGATACTGGAACCACACCGTCACCAGACCCAAGGCTGCCGCCATCACGAAAAAAGGAACGGCGCGCCGGGCATCCTTCCATCCCACCCGACCGCGCCGCCACCAGGCAATGCCCAACAAAACAAGCGGCAACGGCGCCACGGCGGTTTTGCTCAACAGGGCCAGCGCAAAGCCGGCCAAAGCCAGCCCATACCATCGGCCCCTGCCGCTGTCCTCGAATTTCAACCAGAACAAAAGCGTGACGGCATAAAAAAACATGGCCAGCGCATTTTTCCGCTCCGAGACCCAAGCCACCGATTCGACATTGACCGGATGCAAAGCGAAGAGGGCGGCAGCCAGCATCGCTCCTGGAATTCTCAGGCATTGTAGCACGCGCCAGAGCAGCACCGCGCTGAAGGCATGCAGAAGGACGTTGACCAAGTGGTAGCCCAGCGGGTGGTTTGCCCAGGTTCGCCATTCCAACCACAACATGCTGGAAGTCACAGGGTAGTAATCCGGCGTGGAAGCGGTGAACCACAGTCGGTACAAGCCATCCGCGCTTTTGAGGACGGGATTGTCCGTCACAAAGGCATCGTCGTCCCAGATGAATCCGGCATGCCACACCGGCTGATAAGCAATGACGGTGACGGCCACCAGGAAGAACCCAAGCAGCCAATCGTGACGCCACGAGGCCGGCAGAAATTCCATAATGCCATGGCTGGCCTTTGCCTTCTCACCATCACCCACGCCTGGCTTTCCAGCAGACAAGGCAGGCGGTTCGGCAGGTTCGTCGGCTGGGCGCTTTTTCTGCCTCTTCATGCGGCCGCAATGTTACGTCCTTCTCCGGGCCAGCTCAAACGCCAAATCGCCTTGCATGATTGCGTCCAGCCTTTTTGCGTTGTTTTCGCAAATGTTTCGAACATCCTGTTCATGGTGACGGCTCAATACTTTAGCGAGAGGAATGACGCTGAGAAATTATTGCTCAGGGCGCTGATGATTTCCCTGTTGATCCATCTGGCCGTGTTCGGCGCCTGGAAGTGGGGCGGGACGGAGGGTTGGTGGAGGGATTTCAACTTCCCGGCCTGGATGCATCTGACGCCGAAGTTGCTCAAGCCCATGACGGCCAAAAAGATCGCTCTCGTTCCGAGGCCGCAGCCGCAACCGTCGCAATTGGTCTTTGTGGATGTCGATCCGGCCCTGGCCGAGGCCGCGCCTCCCAAAGCGCCCAAATTCTACAGCGCCAATAATTCGGTCGCCGCCAATCCCAATCCGAAAAATGCGCTGGTTCCGGAGATTCGCGGCCGGCAGGACAAGGTGATAAAAACCACCGAGGACACCCGCCTCAAACCGCAACCGTTGCAGCCCTCGCCGCCCAGCCGGCAAACGGCCAATGCTCCTGAAGCAAAGGCGCTGCCGAAAAAAGCTTATACCCCCGGCGATCTGGTCATGGCCAGACCGGGCGGGAAAGCGCAGGAAAAGAACGGCCAATCGGAAACGGAAACGGGCGCCGAGGCGCAACCGCAGCCGGTCCATCAGCGCCCGCGCACCATTGCCGAAGCGATGGCCCAACGCGGCATGCTCGGCGAGAAATCACGGCAGGAAGGCGGCGTCAAGCGTGTCAAAATGGATTCGGCGCTCGACGCGATGAAGACTTCTTATGGCGATTACGACCGGGAGTTTATCGACGCCGTGCGCACGCGCTGGTATCAATTGCTGGAGAATCGTTTCCCGGGCACAGGCAAGGTTGTGGTGGAATTCCGGCTGCACCCGGACGGCCGGGTCACGGATTTGAACATAGCGCAGAACGAAATGTCCGATCTGTTCGGGCTGATTTGCGCGCAGGCCATTCGCGAGCCTGCGCCCTACCGCCCGTGGCCGCTTGAAATGCGCCGCGATATCCCGAAGGAATACCGGGACGTGACTTTTACTTTTTACTATGGGACAGAATGAATTAAGCTGAGAGCGGTGGAGAAGATTGAATCATGGAACTAATCATTATTGGAGTGCTGCTTTTGGCGTCGGTTATTGGACTGACGTTTATTGTCGAACGCGGGCTGGCCTTGCGAGCCGTCAAGGTCGTCCCCCCGGCGGTGGAGGGCGCGCTGGAAACGTTTCGGACGGCGGATGATCTGCCGATGCTGCGGCGCATTTGCCAGCAACATCCTTCCTCGTTGAGCCGGCTGCTCCTCCTGGCCGACAAACACCGGCGCTGGAGCAAAACGGAAAACAGCACCGGCTTGGAAACCTGCGCGCGCCAGGAGATTTCGAAACTGGAACGCGGGTTGGTCGTCCTGGAAATTGTTGTCGGGGTCTCCCCTTTGCTGGGCTTGGTGGGCACAGTTTACGGTTTGATCGCGCTTTTCGCAAATTTAGGGACAACCGGCCTGAGCGACAATAACAAACTGGCCGAAGGGATTGCGTATGCGCTCAACGCGACATTGCTGGGCTTGATCACCGCCATTCCGTCGCTCGTCGCCTGGAGTTATTACAACAAAAAGGTCGAAAGCCATGCCGTGAAAATGGCGTCGCTCTGCGATGGATTCCTGCGGCAATTGTATCACTTGGAAGAAACCGGGGAACTGGCCGAAGAGCCCGCCCGTGACCGCGATTGATCGACGCCATGCAATTCTCCACCCGCAAAAGACGGCAGGCTCCAACGGTCATCATCGTGTCGCTCATCGATGTCTTGATCGTGGTGCTGATTTTTCTGATGGCCACCACTACATTCAAACAACTGCCGGCCATCCAACTGGCGCTGCCCGAATCCAAACAAGCCAAGGCCGGCGCGACAGACAACGCGCTGATCCTGTCGGTCCCAAAACAAGGCCCCCTCTATTTGAAGACCGACCCGATAACGATGGACACCTTGCAGCAACGGCTGATCGAAGCCGTTCGTCTCAACCCGCAAACGACCCTGGCCATCCGCGCGGACACCGACACGCCGGTGGGGCTGTTGGTCAAAGTCATGGACGCGGCCAAGGCGGCCAACATCAAGGTGGCGAGCGTCTTCACCCGCGCCGCCCAGTAGAGCGGGTCTTCAGATCAAGCGGGTCTATGGTCAATGGCGGAAGGCTCCGCGCCGCTTCGCCCAACGCCGCCGCGTGCTCCGGCAGGCATAACAGCGCCGAAAGATTGCCTTGTTTCCCGTTGTCTTGTTTCCAGATGAGGACGTAGCCTTGCGCTGTCAAGTCTTCCGGCCGCAACCGGTCCCGCGCCAGATCAAGGATGACAAAATCGACCTTGTAAGTACGGCATAATCTCAACCAGTCGCCTTGATGATCGAAGAAGGCGTTGTTCAGCGCGAAGGTGGATTCCGGGTAGGTGGTTTCGTAACGCCCATCCATCGAGATTTTGATGTTCGGATAAAGCCGCCAGGCCAGATAGCTGCCCCAGGCGAATGGCGTGGCCAGGTTTCCCTTCGCCCCGGCCCGGCTCAGGATGTCCGCCTCGCGCACCGGGTCTTCCCCCACGGGCGCCAACGGGTGCATTGAAGCCCCGGGCAGAACTTCCAGCGCGACAAAAAAGGCGATGCCGGCATAAAGGATTCCAACGGCCCATGTGGGATTGAGTTTTGCGCGAATGGCGGCGGGCAACACCGCGGCCATGCCGGCGTAATACGGCCCGGCAAAGGCCAGGGCGGCCACGCCGAAAAATGGACCGTGACGCCGGACGCGCCAGCCCATGAAGGCCGTCAGCGCCAGGACGGCCAGCCCGCAAAAATTCTTCCGGGAAGTTCGTTTCCAGTCCAGGGCGACCGCCGCAACTGTCAATACAAAGAGCAGACGGAACCCCCAAAAGTCGTCCCAGGCCAGCAGCGGCAGCGGGCGCCACTCGGTAATCCGCGCCCGCGGGTGGAGCAATGCCGGGATGAGGTATTGCCAGAATGTAATGCCATAGGGATTGATAAACGTCACCGCCGCGCAAGCCGCCGCCGTGCCGGCCAGCGGCGCGATGTCTTTTCGCGAAAAGACGGAGGCGGCGGCATACACAAAGACAACGCCCAGTCCCGCCACGAAGCCCCCGTGGAGATTGGTCCAGACCAGCATGACCAGCGGCAGCGCCGCCACCGGCCAGCGCCGCCCGCCGCGCAATTCTTCCAGGCAAAACAGCGTCACCCCGAACAAAAAATAGGTGAACGCATGGCTGCGCAGAACAGGAATATATCCGGGCAGAATGCAAGCGGCGGCAAGGATGGCCAGGAGCAGGAGAATGTTCGCGTCGCAGCCTTGTTTGCGGCCCGTGCCAAGCCCGAACCCCAACGCGCCCAGGGCCAGGGCGATTTTCAAACCCATCAAGCCGGGCGGACCGAATATCTTGAGCACTCCGTAAAAGACGACGCCCGCGCCCCATTCGTGGGCGATCCATTCGCGCAACGTTGGCGTGAAGGCGAAGATATCGTGCCGCAGAAGGTGTCCGTGCTCCCACACTGACGCGCCGATGGCCAACTGGGCCCAGAGGTCGCCTTCGGCAATATTATGAAAAGCGAGAATGCCGGCAAAAGCAAATACACCCAGCAGCACGATGAGGCCCTGCCCATAACGCGTTTGGCTCTCGGTCACGGAGGCGATGATAAGAATCCGCCGCCGTTCGTCAAGCCCTCTGCCGCGCATCAGGGCAGACACATCTCAATTCTTACAACTCATTGAAAGTCAAGGAGGGTGTGGCCCGGAGTTTAAGATGGGGCGACGGAATGGGATCGATTGTTTTTGATTGTTTTTCCTTGACATGGAGGACCGATTAAATATGGACTATGAATTGGCACTACCCACATTGTGAATTGCTTCAATGTGGGTAGTGCCAATTTAACTTCCAGCAAAGAATTCATTTCTTTTGGGTTTTTGCGGCGGAATTTAGATGCGTCTGCCCTGCGCGCGTTGAGTTTTAATCCTAATCCTAATCTTCTTCGTGCAATTCAGATTAAGATCACGATTAGGAACCAGACCCCCCTCACCCTCGCGGATGGAACCGGCGGTGTATCTCCCGCAGACGCGGCGCTCCGACGTGTGTATAGACTTCCGTCGTGCTGATGTTAGCGTGGCCGAGCAGTTCCTGAATGACCCGCAAGTCGGCCCCGTTCTCCAATAAATGCGTGGCAAAGCTGTGCCGGATCATGTGCGGCGTCATGTTCCGTCCAATGTTCGCCCGGCGCGCCCGCCGTTTGATGCGGCCCCACAAGGTCGTGGGGGCAAAGGGACGTCCGCGCCTGCTCAGAAAAACGTTGGCCGGCGTTTTTGGCGTGACCAGTTTGGGCCGTCCCAATTCAAGATACCGCCGGATCGCGTCAATCGCCGCGCGGCCCACCGGCGTCACGCGCTCCTTGTTCCCCTTGCCAATGACGGTGACAAATCCTGCGTCAAGATGAAGTTGCTCCAGCCGGATCGCGCGCAGTTCGGCCAGCCGCAAGCCGGAGGCGTAGGCCAGTTCCAGCACGGCCTGATCGCATAACGACGCGGGCGTCGCCGGATTTTCCGGTTTGAGCAATTGCTCGATTTCCGAATTGGACAGCGCCTTGGGCAGCCGTTTCCAGCGGCGCGGCAGCGAAAGATTTTCCGCGATGTTTTGCGGCAGGAGTTTCTCCGCCTCGGCAAAATTGTAAAAGGCCCGCAACGCCGCGATTTGCAGGTAAAGACTTTCCGAACTGAGCCGGCGCGCGCCCTCTTCCGGCTCATCCTTCAAGGTCCGGTTCCGTTCGTGTTCGAGGAAATCCATGAGATCGCGCAGCGTGACGGCCTTCCAGTCGTTGAAGCCGTGTTTTTCCGCCCAGGCCAGAAAATTGCCCAGCAGCGCCGCGTAAGTTTTTTCCGTGTGTTGCGCCTGCCCCCGTTCATGGCGCAAATAAACCAGGAAATCTTCAACCAAGTTTTGCATCAGAGCTTCCGTCCTGTCAGTCGCTCATAGGCTTCCAAATATTTCTCCGTCGTCCTGGCAACGACCTCCGGCGGCAGGGCTGGCGCCGGGGGTTGTTTGTTCCAGGAAAGCGTTTCCAGGTAATCCCGCACGAATTGTTTGTCGAAACTCGGCTGCCCGCGGCCCGCCTCATACTGGTCCGCCGGCCAGAAACGGGATGAATCCGGCGTCAGAACTTCATCAATCAAGATCAGCTTTCCGTCCCGCAGCCCAAATTCAAATTTCGTGTCCGCGATAATGAGGCCGCGTTGGAGCGCGTAATAGGCGGCAAAGGAATAAATCTTCAAACTCAAATCCCGCGCCTGCTCCGCGATCTCGCGTCCGGCGATCCGGACGGCCTCCTCGAAGGAAATGTTCTCATCGTGCCCGGTTTCCGCCTTGGTCGCGGGAGTGAAGAGCGGTTGGGCCAGACGCGACGACTCGCGCAGGCCGGCGGGCAGTTCAACGCCGCAAACGCATCCCGTCTTCTGGTAATCCTTCCAACCCGACCCCGACAGATAGCCGCGCACAACGCATTCGATGGCGAGCGGCCGGGTCTTTTTCACCCACATGCTCCGGCGGCCCAGCAGCGCGGAAAACTTTTGCAATTCCGGCGGCAACGGTTCCTCCGCTGTCCCGGCAAGGTGGTTCTCCACAATCCCCGCCGTTTGCCCGAACCAGAAACAGGATATTTGCGTGAGCACCTCGCCCTTGCGCGGAATGCCCGTCGGCAGGATGCAATCAAAGGCCGAAATGCGGTCCGTCGCCACAATCAGCAGGCGGTCGCCCAAATCGAACACTTCGCGCACCTTGCCGCTTTTAAGCTTCTTGAGGCCGGGCAATTCCAGCTTGAGCAGTGGTTCATTCGTCATGACCGGGAAAGTTAATCGCAAACTTTGAAGTTTAAAGTTCAAATTTTTGCGTTTAAGGTTGGCGTGATGAATTTCCTGGTCACGGGCGGCGCGGGTTTTATCGGCTCGCACCTTTGTGAGCGATTGCTCCAGGCGGGGCATGGCGTCTGGGCTTTGGACGATCTGAATCCCTTTTATGACCCCGCCATCAAACGGGGCAATCTCCGCGAAATTGAGAAGGCCGGCAAGCCGTTCACCTTCGTGCCTGGCGACGTGACCGATCCAGCCTGCCTCGATCAACTGCTCGGCAGCGCCCGCTTCGACCAGATTATACATCTGGCCGCCCGCGCCGGGGTGCGCCCCAGCCTGCTCGAACCCGCCCTCTGCCAGCGCGTCAACGTCGAAGGCACCGCTCAATTGCTCGAAGCCGCGCGACGCCATTCCGTCAGGAAAATCACCCTGGCCTCCTCCTCATCCGTCTATGGCATCAACGCCCGCGTTCCCTTCACCGAGGGCGACCCGATCTTTTCGCCCATATCGCCCTACGCGGCCAGCAAACTCGCCTGCGAAGCCCTCGGCCATGTTTATCATCACATCTATGGCATGGACGTGGTCATGCTGCGATTTTTCACCGTCTATGGCCCCCGCCAGCGGCTCGACCTGGCCATCCACAAATTCGCCAGATTGATTGATGCCGGCAAACCCATCCCGGTCTTTGGCGACGGCGCCTCCGCGCGCGATTACACCTACATCACCGACACCATTGACGGCATCATGGCCTGCGCGCAGAAGAAATTCGGCTATGAAATTTTCAACCTTGGCGAATCACAAACCGTTGAACTGGGCTATTTGATCACCCTGCTGGAAAAGGCGCTGGGGAAAAAAGCGATAATTGACCGCCAACCCGCGCAACCCGGCGACGTGCCGTTGACCTTCGCCGACATCTCCAAAGCCCGGCAGCGGCTCGGCTATCAGCCCCGGGTCAAAGTGGAGGAAGGCATCCCCCTCTTCATCGAATGGTTCAGAAGCCACAAGGGCGCGGATTGAAGACCATCGTTCACGGATGAATTTGACGATCACCCTGACGTGTTTGACCTGACAACGGATGGATACCGCGCCTATCGTGACAACGACGGGGCTGTTTTCCACCATTTCAGGCATGGCGTGAACTATGGAATGGAGATCAAGCGTTACGGCACATTGGAGCAACAAAAAGGCGAGCGCCGCTATTCCCCGCTGATTTGCACCAGTTGCAAGCGCCTCATTCAGACAGGATGCCGGGAAACAGCATCAATCACGGTGAACCATGCAGAGCGCCAGAATCTAAACGTGCGCCTATTCACCCGGCGCTTTACTCGTTTAACCCTTGGATTCTCCAAAAAGCTGGCGAATTTGGAACATGCCGTTGCGCTCTTGGTGGCGTTCCACAACTTTTGCCAGGTTCATTCAGCGCACAAGCAGACGCCCGCTCAAGCCTTCGGCCTGACCGACCACGCTTGGTCAATCGCGGAATTGCTGGCGGCAACAATCTAATGGCCCATTACCGAGACGGGAGGCAAGTTGCACGACATGATGACTGCGTCCCGCAAGAATGCTCAATCTGGCAAGCTGATGGATTTCCCGCCTTTCGGTTCGACGGTTGGCTGTTTTCATGTTTCTTAATTCATAATTCTTACTTCTTAATTTTCCTCGTGTGACGGTGAAAAAGCCCTGTTTTTTGGGCGCTTGTCAAGAATACATACTTGACAAAGAGGCCCCCGACAAGCGTTTTGACCAATGTTTGCAGGGGTTTCGTGTGATAAAAAAAGTGGCCACCATGAGCTGTACAAATTCCGCCTTTTGTGCCATAATGCCCGCATGAGCACGCTTTGTCGCGCCAAATGGCAGCTTCGGAATGTCCGGGGACCGCGACCGTCCCGGTCGCTGTGTGGGGCGTCTCGCCCCGCACTTCCGGTCAAAGATGTGTTTGGCGGGACGCCAAACACCGCGCGCGTGACGCACGCGCTCCCAATCCATCTTTCTACCTTCCTGAATGATCCGCAGGGGAATCGGATGGAAAAGATCAATGCCTCCAATTCCTGCCAATCATGCCATTCTCGCCAGATTTCAATTATTTTACTTTATCGTTACAGATGGAGGGTCATACCAGTCGAAGTGGTCAAACCAACTCGCAAGACTATAAACTCAGTTAACATTGAGCAGATTCTATGCAAATGCTTTATCATGAATAACTTGCCGAAAAACAGCCTCCAGCCAGTCATAGTCAGTCAAAGTGAATCAAACGTTGCGCCAGTGAAGTTGGTTGGAGCGTGAGTGAAAGTCCCACCCGTCGAATTAGGTTGTTCACGACGGAACACGACCTCAACAGCGTCGCCGTGAGGCGGGGTTGGAAGCTGAGGAAGATGAACAGATGGGCCATAACAAAAGTGAACCACATTTAATGAGCCTCGATAACTTTAGAACCGGAGAGCCGAGCCGCTGGTTGATCGGCGAAGGCCGCAGGGAGGAGACTGGGCAACAGCCAGCGTTTCCTCAACGCTCCGGCGGGGTCGGCGTGGATGGCACGTCTGCAAGTTCAACCAAGGTAAGCTGGGAGATCTCCGGCAACGGGTGCAAAACCCAACCGACCGCGCAAGCTGGCAGTCCCAGTCAGGCGGGCGGCGTTGCCGGAGAAGTCGGAGTCCCCCATAGTGACGTGAAGTCCGAAGTACTCGACGCGTATTTCAGCGGAGAGTTCTCGGCCAAAGCGCGAAGGGGGGACACTTGCTCAATGCGGGGAGGCGAAGCGAAGGACGCGGGGATGGCCGGGGCAACCCGGATACAAACCCCGGACAAAGTTCGGCAGCTTCAAATCACGCTCTATCGGAAAGCCCAAGCGGAACCGAAGTATCGGTTCTGGAGTCTGTATGGGGATTTGTGCCGCAGGGACGTGCTCGACACGGCCTTGGCAGCGCAACAGCGCAATGGCGGGCAGGCGGGAGTGGACGGCGAGAGTCTCGCCTCCATCCACGCCACTGCCGCCTCGCGTCAACAATGGCTCGACCGCCTGCAAGAGGAGCTCAAAGCCAAGACGTATCGGCCCAGTCCGGTGCGTCGGGTGAGGATACCCAAAAGCAGCGGGGGAGAACGGCCGCTGGGCATCCCGACGGTCAAAGACAGGGTGGTGCAAACGGCGCTGTGCCTGATGCTGATGCCGATGTGGGAGGCGGACTTTCATCCGCGCTCCTTCGGTTTTCGGCCCAAACGCCGGGCGCACCAAGCCATTGCTGAAATCCAAAAGGCAGTGCAACAAGGTTATGTGGAAATCATCGATGCGGATGTGTCGAAGTATTTCGACACGATACCGCACCGGGAACTAATGAAGGCAGTGGCCCGGCGGGTCAGCGACGGCAGCGTGCTTCGGCTCATCAAGAGCTGGCTGCGCGCCCCGGTCGTGGAGGAGGACAAGGACGGCACAAGACGAGTGATACCCAACCGGCGCGGCACGCCGCAAGGCGGGGTGATCTCGCCGCTGCTGGCCAACCTCTACCTCAATCCGCTGGACCACGGAGTCAACGATAAAACCCCTGGACAAGCCCGGATGGTGCGCTATGCCGATGACTTTGTCATCGCCTGCCCCGCCGGGTGCGGCGGGGGCGTGATGGAACGGCTCAAGAAATGGCTCAAGGCCAAAGGGCTGACGCTCAACGAAGTCAAAACCCGCCTGGTGAACATCCGCCAGGAGGGCATCAACTTCCTGGGCTTCAATCTGACGTGGCGCAAGTCCTTTCGAGGGCGGGGCTATCTGCACGCTGAACCCAGCCAGAAAAGTCGGCGCGCCCTGCGCGGGAAACTGGGCGGCATCCTCAACCACTGGACGCTGTGGCGTCCGATCCGGGAAGTGGTGGAAGAAGCCAATCGAGTGCTGCGCGGATGGGCGGGCTATTTCCACTACGGCAACAGCACTTCGGTGATGAAGCGGATGAAAGACTACAGCCAAAACCGCTTGCGGCGTTGGCTGTGGCGCAAACACGGTTGTCGCCGCAGCCTGTGGAGGCACTATGCTTCCGAGAAGTTGCATGAACACTATGGACTCTATGAACTGCCGACGACGGCGAAGTGGAAGGCAGCCCGATGAATGAGCCCGGAGAGCCGAATATGGGAAATCCGTCCGTTCGGTTCGATGAGGGGCGGGAGAGAGTCGGTCATTGGCCTTGTGCCTCTCAACCCGACCTCCCCGCCTACTCTACCGATTGTTGAGCTGTTTTTCAGCCTTCCGCAGTCCGCCATAGCCGCTTCGGCGACGGCGGAAGCCTTTAGCCTTTTCTTCCCCCCTTCCTCGCCTGATACTGGCACAAGGATGATTAAATTGATTTCAACCGACTTCGACGGGACGCTCTTTGCCGAGTTCGAAGATCCGCCGGTGCCGCTCGCGTTGCAGAACCTGATTGCCCGGCTGCAAAAGCAGGGGGCCAAATGGGTCATTAACACCGGACGCGATCTCACCAGTTTGATGGAATCCCTGGGCCGCTCTCATTTGCTGGTCAAACCCGATTTCCTGGTGCTCGTCGAACGGGAGATTTACAGCCATCGGCAGTCTCAATACGTCGAAGACGCCGCCTGGAACCGGGCTTGCGACCGTGCGCACGCCGCATTGTTCCGCCGTGTGCGGCCTGACGTGCCGCGCTTGCGCGCCTGGGTCGAGGAACGATTTGGCGCCATATACTACGAGGATGTCTGGTCCCCTTTTTGCCTGATCGCCGAACGGACCGACGACGCGGAACTCATTCACCAGTTTCTGGCCGATTACTGCCGCAGCGTGCCGCACCTGAGCCTGGTGCGCAACGACGTTTGTTCGCGCTTCAGCCATGAAGCCTTTAATAAAGGCACGGCCCTGGCGGAGATCGCGCGGCAGTTGGGCGTCGCGCCGGAGGAAACTTTCGCCGCCGGGGACCACCTCAATGACGTGCCCATGCTGTCGCGCCGTCATGCCTGGTGGCTGGCCGCACCCGCCAATGCCGTTGCAGCCGTCAAAGAGATGGTGCGCAGCCAAAACGGGTTTGTCAGCGAATTGAGCCACGGTCACGGCGTCGCCGAAGGTCTGGAGCACCATTTAAGCGCCATCTCCGAACCATGAAAATTTTATCCTTCAGCCTTCAGCGTTCAGCCTTTAGCCTTTCCTGACATGCATCGCGATACTCTCAAAAATGCCAGTCGCATCGTTGTCAAGTTCGGCACCGGCGTCCTGACTGACAGCCGCAAGCAGCCGGATTTGGCGCAACTGAAACAATTGACCGGCCAGGTCGCCGCCATTCGCGCGCAAGGCAAACAAGTCGTCATCGTCAGCTCGGGCGCGGTCGGCGCGGGCATGGGTGTGCTGGGCTACGAAAAAAGGCCGGCGGAACTTTCCGCCTTGCAGGCCTGCGCCGCCGTTGGCCAATCCCGGCTCATGACGACTTACGAGAAACTGTTTGGCGAAGCCGGCTTCAGCGTCGCCCAAGTCCTGCTGACCCACGACGATCTCGAACATCACGAGCGCCATCTCAACGCCCGCAACACCCTGGTCACCCTGCTCGATCACGGCGTCATCCCGATCATCAATGAAAACGACGCCGTTTCCTTTACGGAATTGAAGTTCGGCGACAACGACAGGCTTTCGGCCCTGGTCGCTTGTTTGCTCCCGGCCGATGCGCTGATTATTTTGACCACCGTCGATGGGTTGATCGAAAATTTTGGCAGGGCCAACCCCAAAACCATCAGCGCCATCGAAAATCTTGATGACACGATCGAGAAAATGGCCGTGGGCACCCGGAGTGAAACCGCCGTTGGCGGCATGGCCTCAAAGCTTCAGGCCGCCAAAATGGTCATCCGCTCCGGCATTCCCCTCGTCATCGCTTCGGGCCGGAAAAAGACCGTGCTGGCCGGCATATTGGAGGGCAGGGATGAAGGGACCCTTTTTGTCGCCCAACCCGCCAAACTGGCCGGACGAAAACGCTGGATCGCCTTCTTTCATCATGCCAAAGGTGCGCTGTTCGTCGATGACGGCGCGAAAAAGGCCCTGCGCGACAATGGCAAAAGCCTGCTCGCCCCGGGCGTCGCCCGTTGCGAAGGCGATTTCGCCGCCGGCGAAGTCGTGCGCATCTGCGATCTCAACGGGACCGAATTTGCGCGCGGCATCAGTGAATTCGGTTCCGACGATGTCAAGGCGCGGCAGGCCTCTGGCGTCCTGGTGCATCGGGACAACCTCGTCGTGCTCTGACCCGTCATAAGTCCCATCAGTCCCATCAGTCCCATTTTCCAATGAAAACAAAATCCGCCCTCAACGACCTCCTGGCTGTCATGGCCCGGCTCCGTTCCCCGCAAGGCTGCCCCTGGGACCGCGAGCAGGACCACATGACCCTCCGCTTTCACGCCGTCGAGGAAGTCTATGAATTGATCGACGCGATTGAGGCGGGCGACGATCAGGAGATGGCCGAGGAATTGGGCGACCTGCTTTTGCAGGTGGTTTTCCACTGCCAACTGGCCGGCGAGCGCGGCGCGTTTGATTTCCAGCAAGTGGCGCGGCGCATCACGGATAAACTCGTGCGCCGCCACCCGCACGTCTTCGCCAACCTCAAAGTCAAAGGCGTGGACGAAGTGTGGGCCAACTGGGAAAAAATCAAAACCGCCGAGAAGCACGGCACCCGCCATGCGCGTCCGTCCGCCCTGGACGGCATCCCAAAACATTTGCCCGCCTTGCTGAGGGCGGAAAAATTGCTCAAAAAGGCGCGCAAGGCAAAACTGCCCGTCCCGTATGCGCCGCGCCGGGAGCCACGGACAAAAACCGCGCTGGCCAGGGAATTATTTGAACTGGTTCACACGGCGCAGGGCAGGGGATGGTCCGCGGAAGAGTTGCTGCGCGGCGAGATCAAGAAACAAGAGCGCGCCCTGCGCCGCCTCGAACAAAGCGAATCGCAAAAGCGCGCAGCCGTTCCGCCCGGTGGGGCGAGACTCCGTCGAGCCCTGACTGCTTCTGATGTATCGGACTCAACGGCCAAGTCACGGCTCGACAGAGTCTCACCCCACCGGGTAACGAAATGATAAAATGATTTTTCTGCCGATCGTTGTCCGTGAACTGCGCGTGGCCGCGCGGCGCAAGAGCACTTACCGCACGCGCTTCCGGACCGCTTTCGCCACCATCATTTTCGGCAGTTACCTTGTATTCGTATCCGGCGCGTTTTTTGGGGGTGGCCGTCGCTCGATGGGCGGCGCAATGGTTTTCAACAGTCTGGCCTGGTTGTGTTTTTTAAGCTGCCTGTCGCTGGCCATGAACACCGTCGATTGCATCAGCGAAGAAAAGCGGGAGGGCACGCTCGGGTTTCTCTTTCTGACCGATCTCAAGGGGCACGACATTGCCCTGGGAAAACTCTTTTCCAGTTCACTCCTCTCCTTTTACTCGATTTTGGGCATCCTTCCAATCGTGGCCGTTTCATTGCTTCTCGGCGGCGTCAGCGCCCGTCAATTCTGGCAGACGGCGCTGGCCTTGCTGAACGTCTTTTTCTTTTCACAAACAGCCGGCCTCCTTGTATCCGCCCTTAGCCGGAAGCGGAACTCCGCCAACTTCGGCGCCGCCGCGTTGCTGCTTGGCTACACGGTGGGACTGCCCTTGCTGGAGTTCGGATTACGGGCCGCGCGATTGGGGAATTGGATTTCGATGATTGACTGGCTCAACCCGGGGTTTTGTGTTTACCGGGCGTCTGCCATGACATCCGGAGACTATTGGATCTCAATGCTGTTGGTCCATCTCAATGCCTGGCTTTTTTTGGCTGTGGCAAGCTGGTGGCTGCCCCGCTGCTGGCAGGAAAAACCCGCCAAAACGAGGGTCCGTTGGCGGGAGCGGTTTTTGCGATGGTATCACGAACACAACACGCCGCGCCAACGGTTGCTTGACGCCAATCCGTTCCTCTGGCTCTCCATCCGCAACCGCTTGGGCGCGCTCATAGTCTGGAGCGTCCTGCTTCCGATCAACTGTTTCTGGGTCTGGCTTCTCGTCCGGAATAAATTCGTGAATGTCGGCATGCCCATCTTTATTGGCGCAATTCTTTCGAATCATTTGGCGCTCAAGTTGATCGTTGCAGCAGAAGCCAGCGGCAACCTGGAGGAACAACGACACAGTGGCGCGCTGGAATTCCTGTTGAGTTGCAGTCCTTTGACGGTGGAGGAGATTGTGGCAGGCCAATGGCTCGCCTTGCGTCGGCAATTGCTCCGGCCAATAATTGCTATTCTTGTCATCGACTTCGCCATGATGTCCGCCGTCCTTCTTCGCGCCATGCCATACAATACGCCGGGGGAAAAATGGGAATTCGCGCTGTCCGTGCTGGCCGTCGTGGTCATGCTCATTGCGGACACCATCAGCTTGGTCTGGGTTGGGATGTGGAGCGCGATGTCGCAAAAGAAAGCCCGGCAAGCCGCGCGCGCAACCTGCGCCTGGGTCCTGGCTCTGCCATGGATCGTTTTTATCTCCGTCGAGTCATTCTGCGGCCTCTCTCATTCGCAATTGTTTGAGTCGTTTCGCTTCGCGCTGGGGCTCTGGTTTTTCCTGGGAATCGCGGTGGACGTCCCGGCCATCTTCCTCGCGCGCCACCTATTGTTGACCCAGTTTCGCACCCTGGCCGCGCAGACAGGAGAACAACTTGGTCTTTTCGGTCGTTTGGGCCGCTTGCTTGGGGAATGGGCGCGTCCAAAGCCGCCACAACTTCAAATTTGATCTTTGCGCGCGGATGTTCCCTGTTTAAGTTTATCTCCCAATTTTATGACAGACCCTCGATATGCCAAACTGTGTGACCTCCTGGTCAAGTATTCCACCGAACTGAAGAAGAACGACCGCATCCTGCTGGAGATGATTGATGTCCCGGATGAGTTCGCCATCCAATTGATGCGCGCGGCGCGAAAAGTCGGGGCCATCCCGCTCATCGAAACGCGCCACACCCGCATCAGCCGCGAAATCCAGCGGCAGACGAACCGTCAACATGCCGCCCTGGTGCGGAAGGTGGAATTGTTCCGCATGAAGCAGGTGCAGGCCTACATCGCCGTGCGCGGTTCGGACAACGCCAGCGAATCCTCCGACGTGCCCTCCGATCTCATGGCCCTGTATTCGAAAGCGATCCGGCCGGTTTTGGATCAGCGTGTCAACAAGACCCGCTGGTGCGTTTTGCGCTGGCCCTCCCCGAGCATGGCGCAGGCCGCCAACATGAGCACCGAGGCCTTCGAGAATTTTTACTTTAACGTTTGCACGATGAATTATCCGAAAATGGCCCGGGCCATGATTCCGTTGCAAAAGCGCATGAACAAGGCGGACCGGGTGCATCTCAAAAGCCCCGGCACGGACCTCCATTTCAGCATCAAGGGCATCGGCGCGTTGCTGGCCGACGGCAAGCGCAATATTCCCGATGGCGAAGTGTTCACCGCTCCGGTCAAAAATTCCGCGCAGGGCTGCCTGCAGTACAACACGCCCACGCTTTATGCGGGAACAAAATTTGAAAATGTCCGGCTCGAATTCAAGGACGGCAAAATCATCAAGGCGGCCGCCAACAACAGCCGGCGTTTGAACGAGATTCTCGACACGGACCCGGCGCCCGCTACATCGGGGAATTTTCGCTGGGCTTCAATCCCTGCATCCTGGAGCCGATGTGCGACATTCTATTTGACGAAAAAATCGCCGGTTCGCTCCATTTCACGCCGGGCCAGGCCTACGAGACGGCGGACAATGGCAATCGTTCCGCCGTGCATTGGGACATGGTGCTGATTCAACGGCCCGAATGGGGCGGAGGCGAAGTCTGGTTCGACGGCGAGTTGATCCGCAAGGACGGCTTGTTCCTGCCCAAAGACCTGCGGGCGCTGAATCCAAAGAACCTTAAATAACCCTCAGCCCTTGAGCATGGCCAGGAATTGCTTCATGGCTGGCGACAACACTTTGTTCTTTTTGTAAAGCGCCGCCAGCGGCCGGTAGAGTTCGTGCCCTTCGATTCTCACTTCCGCCAATGTTTGCTTGGCCACTTCCTGCGTGATGGTGCCACGCGGCACAATGGAAATGCCCGCTTCGATTTCCACCGCCCGCTTGACCGTCTCGATGTTGTCAAACTCCATCACCGTTTCCACCTTCACAGCGTGGTCCCTCAGTATCCGGTCAATCGCTTTGCGCGTCGGAATATCCGGTTCGAAACTGATGAATTTCTCCCCGGCCAATTGGGCCAGTTTGACCGACTTCGACCTGGCCAGCGGATGGTGCGGATGGCAAATGAGGACCAGCGTGTCTTTGCGCAACGCGATGATGTCCAGCTTCGGGTCCCGCGTCGGATAGGCCACCAGGCCCAGGTCCACCACATTGCCCAAAACATCTTCGTAAACCTGGTTGGCCCGCCGGTATTCGACGTGGACATTCACGGTGGGAAAGAGCTTGAGAAACTTCTTCAAATAAGGCGGCAAATCGTGCAGGCCAATGCTGTAAATCGTCGCCACGCGGATCGTCCCGGAAATGATGTCCTTGATTTCCTGGAGGCGGTTGTGCAGCGAATCATAAGTCTGGTTGATTTGCTTGCTGTATTCGTAGAGCACCTGGCCCTCCCGGGTCAGGCGGAATTTCTTCTTGCTGCGCTCGATCAACAATGACTTGAATTGGCGTTCCAGGGAACTGATCTGCTGGCTGACCGCCGATTGCGTAACGTTGTTGATCTGGGCCGCCCGGGTGAAGCTTTCCGTTTCGGCTAGGTCACAAAAGACTTTAAAGCTTTCAATCTGCATGCCGCCATTAAATGCGAAAGACAGGATAATGTCAACTTATGGATGGTTCAATTTATTGCGCGAGCACCTGTTTGACTTTGCGCAAAAGGTCCGGGGCGGAAAACGGCTTTTGCAAATATCTCTCCTGTTCCTGCTCATTGGCCGAACGAACGTAGCCGCTGGACCAGATGATGCGCGTCTCGGGCGAGGCGCGCAGTATATGCTCGCTCAATTCCCGCCCGCTCATGTTCGGCATGACCAGGTCGGTTATGACCAGATCGATCTTCTTCTTGGAACGGGTGAACAGTTCGAGAGCTTTCTGCCCGCTGTTGGCCGTCAACACGGTGTAGCCGTAGGAGGAAAGCACCATCCGCCCCATTGTCAATAGCAAGTCTTCGTCATCCACAAACAGGATGGTTTGCGCGCCGGTCAAATCGCTGTCGGCCATCGGCGCGTCCCGCACGATCTTGCGGTTGGCCGGCAGGTAAAGGCGCACCGTCGTGCCGATGTCCGGCTGGCTGGACACGGCCACCCCGCCGCCATGATTGGTCACGATGCCATAAACCCAGGCCAAACCCAGGCCGCGGTGGCGCGCTCCCTTGGTCGAAAAAAACGGCTCGAAAATGTGCGGCATCACGTCGTCGGCGATGCCCGAGCCGGTGTCGGAAATCTCGACGCATACATAATTCCCGGCATTCAACCTGGCCGTGCGGTCCTGGGTCGCTTCAGACAACTCAAGATTGCGCGTTTGCACGTTGATCTTGCCGTCCCCCTTGATCGACTCGACCGCATTTTCGAAAATCTTGACCAGGGCCTGCAGCATCTTGGCTTCGTCGAAATTGGCCGTGAAAAGTTTTCGCTCCAGTTGCCGCGAAATGGCAATGGAACTTTGCATCGTTCCCTGGAACATCTCCACCGCCCTTTCCAGCAACATATTCAAATTGCCGGCCACCTGCACCCGGATATCCTTTTCCTGGCGGCTGAAGGCGGCGAGGTCATTGGCGATTTCGGCCGCTTTGGCGGCGGATTTTTCGATCTCCACCAGCGAGCTTCGCCAGGGATTGCCGGTTTCAGTTTTGCTTAACAGGAGCGAGACATGGCCCAAAATGCTGGTCAACGCGTTATTGAAATCAAGCGCGACCGAGCGCGCCAATTGCAACGCGCAATCCAGCTTTTGCTTGTGGGCCAGGTTGGCCT
Source organism: uncultured Verrucomicrobiae bacterium (assembly GCA_963813995.1). Taxonomy (GTDB): domain Bacteria; phylum Verrucomicrobiota; class Verrucomicrobiia; order Limisphaerales; family Palsa-1400; genus DASRLE01. The sequence goes on from CAWFAZ010000079.1 coordinate 442,941, forward strand.
CCACCCCTCCCCGGGCGGCGCCGTCCGCCGCCGGCTCCGCCGGTGGTTTTGATTCGCCGGTCATTTCGGACCCGGGCGAAGGCCCCTTGAGCAATTGAAGCAAAAAAACATCCTCCTGGCCCGTGGCGCAGAGTTGTCCCCAATAATCCCCCGGCAATCCGCTTTTGAGATGGAACTTCAGGGGAACAGGTTCGGCTGGCGGGGGCAAATTGAGGAACTGCTGGCAGGAGTCCCGATTGTGTGGCGACCAGATCGCCTCCAGTTGAGCCTCCTCCCGCTCAATGCTCGCTCCGAAAGCCCGCACGCCGGCCCGATTGGCCCGCAGGACCCTTCCGCTTTTATGCACGAGCAAGACGGGCCATTCCGCGTTCTGCAAAAGAAAATCCTCATCGTTTTTTTCCGGCGGCGCGGGAGCCGGCGGCTCGCTCTTGCGCTCAACGCTGAAGAATTGCAGAAGAATCCACTTCGAATCTCCGGCAGGACATTGCTCGATCCGGAACGGCGCGGTCGATCCGTCCGCCTGGCAAATCTTGAACCGCGCGGCCGGGGCCTGCGAAGCAGGCTGCAATAATTTTCTCAGGGCGGCGGCTTCTTCCGGCGGGCAAATTCCGGCCAGGGCTGCGCCTTCGGTGGCCGCCATCGCGCCAAAGACGCGCGCCGCCGATGGATTGGCCTGAATAATCTTTCCCTGCGGATCCACGACCAGCGCCGGCCACGCGGCGTGCATCAGGCTGGCGGGAATTTTGTTTTTGTCCGTGCCGGTGGCGGGGGCTTTGGGCGCGGGCACATAAGCCAGCTCTGAGAACGCGGAGCCGGACTCCTTAAAGAGTTGCAGAACGAAATAATCCTGCCCGTCCCGAACCACCTTTGCGACATGGGCGATAAACTGTGATTTCTGACCGCCGTGAAGACGCAGTTTCAATGGCGCGGTTTCGCCCCCGGTTTGCTGCTGCAGGAAGTTGACGGCTGAAGCTGTATTTTCGTCATCCCAAATGGCGGTCAGGGGAGTGGCGGGCAAATCGTCCGCGAGGCCAAAGACGCGGCGGGCGGCCTGATTGGCGCGGCAAATCCCGCCGCCAGCCTCCAGCAACATCGTGGGCCAGGCAGCCTTTTCCAGGACAAAGTCCGTCTCACGTCTCATTATACCCGTAACGTTACGCTTTCCGCGCGCATTCTCCAAATAAAATTGGCCCTTCTTAATCTCAATGTGGCAACCATATTGCTTTGACTGGGGTGAGAAATGGATATGGAAACTGAAACGAACATTAGGAAACGCATATTACTGGTTGAGGATGAACGAGTTATGCGCGAGTTAATCAAAGAATTGCTGGTCCAGGACGAACACATTGTGGTGGAGGCCAATAACGGCGCCGAGGCTTATGCTTTGTTCGCCAAGGGCCAGTTCGACTTGGTGATGACGGACTTTCTCATGCCCTTCGTGAATGGCGATGAACTGGCCGTTCGCATCAGGCAATTGGCGCCGCGACAGCCGATCCTGATGATGACCGGGCATGACTTTAAGTGCCGTCCCGGCAGCCCGGTTGATGCCGTTTTGCATAAACCCTTTGATTATATGGACTTGCAACAGGAAATTGCAAAGCTCCTGTGAGATTATGAATCAATGGTGGAACTTCGGTTCTTGATCAAAGCCCGACAACCACCGCTTTGGTCTGAGTGTAATGTTCCAGGACTTCGTGTCCCATTTCACGACCCCAGCCTGATTGTTCTTTAGTGTTTGTCCGGCCAAATGGCTTCCAGGGTCGCCGCCACGCGATATCCGGCTTTGGTCATTTGTTCCTCAGCCGTTTTGCATGACCAGGCGATACTCTCAGGCGTCAAATCTTTGATGTGCCACTGCGGACGCGGCGCGCCGGTTCGATAATCCTTTTGACTGTCGTCCTCATCCACAACGGTGACATCATGGACTTTGGCCGAAAGCGCCAGGCTTTCATTGGCCCAGTCCCGATCCCAATTCATCAATGGCCCGGAGTCCTGCCAGGCGGGCGGCGGCTTGCTCAACAACGTGGCGGCATAATCCGCCGGTGTCTGCGCATGGGCATTGGTCATGGCAAGCTGGACGACGGTGACGTCCCAGAAAAAGTGCAGTTTATTGGTGCCTCCGAAGAGCAGGCGGTTTGCGCCCTGGTCGTCCTTGAACGGTTTGCCGTAGCCGTTCGGATCAACAAACTTTGTCCCGTCCAGATACCCGGCGCCCACATGGAGCGGCTGATGGATGTCTCCTATGTAATGGACCAGGAGGCGCAAGGCCACTTTTGGGGTGACATTCGTAAAGAGGCTCTGTTCCGCCGCCCGGCCTTGCAGGATGAGGATGCAGGCCGGGATGGCATGGACCACATCAACGTTCGTCGCGCCAACGGAATCGTCCCGATAACGCGGCTCCTCGAATGGAATGTCCGTATAATGGAAGACGAAATGGTTGGGATTGTCCTGTTTGAACTGGAGCATCTCCGGGGTCTGATCCCTCCGGCCTTTGACCTGATCGGCCCAGACCGAGGCGGTGGAAAGGGTTTCATCGCCCAGCAGGGCGTGGACGTGCGTGGCGGCGGCCGTGCCGGCAATCAACTTGTCCGCCATCGCGCCAATGGTTCTATGCCCCTCGTCGCCCCAGCCAAAAGCGGTTGTCGCGGCGCAGCAGGCGAAAAACGAAATGATGATTCGATCAATAAATTTCATATCCATCCAGTATGCCAAGCCCCTGGCCGCCGTCGAGAAAATAACGTTCCGTCCATCCGCGCCGGGCGGGGCGGCAATTGAAAAAAATGGCGTTTTGATCTCCCTCGCCTTTACAATTGCATATCATTGAAAGAATCATGAAGGAACATCGAAATTCGCCGCGCCGGTGGTGGATTTGCGCGGCCCTGGCCGCAATCACCATTGCGGTGTTCTCGCCTGTGTTCCACTACGATTTTCTCACCTTTGACGATCAGATTTACGTCACCGAAAACCCTTACGTCCGTTCCGGCTTCAATTTGAACAGCCTGGCTTGGGCCTTCCAGACCAGCACGTCGGGAAACTGGCTTCCGCTGACCTGGATTTCCCACATGCTGGATTTCCAATGCTACGGCATGAAGGCGGGCGGGCATCATCTGACCAACGTTCTGTTTCATGCCGCCAACGCGGTGCTGCTCTTTCTCCTCCTGCAAAAGATGACCGGCGCGGTCTGGCGCAGCGCCCTGGTCGCGGCGCTTTTTGCCTGGCATCCGGCGCATGTGGAATCGGTCGCCTGGATCGCGGAGCGCAAAGACGTGCTCAGCTCCTTCTTCTGGCTGCTGACGCTCTGGGCCTATGTCCGCTACACGGAGAATCTCAAATCTCAAATCTCAAATCTCAAATTCTATTACATCGCGGCGCTGCTGTTGTTCGCGCTCGGGTTAATGGCGAAACCGATGATTGTGACTTTGCCGTTTGTCTTGTTGCTGCTGGACTTCTGGCCATTGGGACGAATGTCGCGGCCCTCTTTGTCACGATTGGTCATCGAGAAAGCGCCGTTGTTTGCCTTGAGCGCGGCCTGTTGCGTGGTGGCGATTTGGGCGCAGCAGCGAAGCAACGCCATCGCCTCCGCCGGGGAAATTCCCCTGTGGCATCGGCTCGGTCACGTTTTGGCATCTTATCTCGATTACATCGTGATGCTGGTTTTCCCGCGTCACCTCGCGATATTTTATCCGTATCCGCTCCATGAATCAGCCGCGAGGGTCATCGGCGGGGCGGTGGCCGTGGCCCTGCTTTCCGCACTGACGATCGCCTCGGCGCGGCGGCGGCCCTGGCTGGCGGTCGGATGGCTCTGGTTTCTCGGGATGTTGGTGCCGGTCATTGGGCTGGTGCAGGTGGGTGATCAGGCCCTGGCTGATCGCTACACTTATTTGCCGGCCATTGGGCTGTTCATCATCCTGGCATGGGGCGGGGCCGAACTGGCCTTGCGTTATCCGGTCGTAAAACTGTTCGCGCCTGCTGCGGGATTGGCCATGTTAGCCGCCGCTTGGATGCAAATTCATTACTGGAGGGATACACGGACCGTCTTCGAACGCGCCAGGCAGGTCACCCAAAAGAATTATCTGGCCCTCTCGTTGCTGGGGAGCCTCCGCGCGGCCGATGGCAATTTGGACGGGGCGATGGAGCTTTACCGGGAGGCCCTGCGGGACAAGCCGAATTATTCCAAAGGGCACTTCTTCCTCGCGCACGGCCTGGAACAGCAGGGAAAAATTGACGCGGCAAAGTCCGAGTACGCCATGGCCCTGCGCTTGAATCCGACCTTCGAACCGGCGCACATTTTTCTGGGCCTGCTCCTGGCCCGGGAAAAGAAATACGACCAGGCCGCGGCCGAATACGAGGCCGCTCTGAAGACCAACCCGCGCTCGGCCACGGCCCACAATGACCTGGCCCGGCTCCTGCAAACCGAAGGCCGGCTGGACGAAAGCGTCCGGCACTACCTTGCCGCATTGCAGTTCGACTCAAGCCTGGCCCAAGCCCATAACAACCTGGGCGTTGTGTATTTGCAAAAGGGCCACCTGGCCGATGCGGCAGCCCAACTGCGGGAGGCGTTGCGGCTCAATCCTGGAAATGTGGAAACGGAATTTAATCTGGCCCTGGCCTTGATTCAGCAGCAGCAGTGGAAGGAAGCCTCGGAAATATTGCAGCGCATCGCCCCGGCCCAGCCGAAAAATGCCAATGCGCAATATCAGTATGGACTGGCGCTGGCCCATGAGGGAAAAACCCGCGAAGCCATGAGCCAGTACGCCCATGCGATATTGTTGACGCCAGACTTTGCTGAAGCCCTCAACGCGCTCGCCTGGATTGCTGCGACCGACCTGCGTCCGGAACTGCGCAACGGCCCGCAAGCCGTTGAAATGGCCGGCCGGGCGTGCGAACTGACGGGCCGGCAGCAGCCCGCCATGCTGCTGACGCTGGCGGCGGCTTATGCCGAAACAGGACGATTCAACGAAGCCGCCGAGACCGCACAAAAGGGCCGGGAGTTGGCCGAAACCAAGGGACAAAAAAGTATTCAATTGCAGAGCCAGCAGCTCATCGCTTTATTTCAATTGAAAAGGCCATTCCGGGAAGCGGCCGTCGCCTCAGAAGGATTCCACTGAGAACCTCACGCAATACCACCTCAAAATGAATTAGTTAGTCTTTTGGGCTTCATTTTGTTTTTCAAAGAGCAAGATTTGCTTATGTTTTAGTCTTGACATATTGTTTCGGCCATGATCAAAATACGAGCCGCAAGTAAATTAGCAGGAAACTTTTAATCGAAAGGATTCAAATGAAGCTTTCAGGTCAACTTTTGGCAGTCCGGTTCAACCGAACCGTTTGTACGATCCTTACAATTGTGTTAGCCCTCCATTTCTTTGGAGCAAAGGCTGATGAAACTACGGTTGGGGCGGGCGCGCCATTGCCCGGACCAACCATTCCGCCCCTTCTACCCGATGATAGCTACATCACATACTCTTATGAACTTTCCGGAACCGGATCTTGGGACAACGACTATGACGGTGACTACGGCTACTATTCGATGGCTACGGTTAATCAAGAAACCGTGCATAAGAAGACCAACGGTACGCTGGTGGAGAGCGCAAGCTCTGTGTGGAGATATTCCAAAGGTCGTAAGTACTATTGCCCACCTTACCCAGGAATGTTTTGGTCTAGCAACACTTCGTGCCTATTTACAAACTATGTTGAGGTTGGAGGCGGGGATTGTATTAGAGCGTGTTTTGAAAATGCTTTATTCATATTGACGCCAGACGTTTGACCATCAGTCGAATCATGCAAATCCGTATCATCGCCTCGCTATGATCAAGCCGGACTTCATAGTCACGGCACAGCCGCCGCGATTTGCTCAGCCAGCCAAAGGTGCGTTCGATGATCCAGCGTTTGGGCAGGACTTTAAAACCCCGGGCGTGATCACAACGCCGCACGATTTCCAAACGCAGTTTGCCAAAGGGCCGCAACTCTTTGACCCACCGCACCAACGCTCCCAGATAGCCACCATCGGCCCAGATGATTTGCAGTCGTCCAAACATATCCACCAGCGCGCCAATCAAAATGGGGGCGGCGTCGCGGTCCTGCAGGGCGGCGCTGGTGATCCTCATGGCCAGCACCAGTCCCAGAGTGTCCACCGCCAGATGACGCTTGCGGCCCTTGATCTTTTTGCCCGCGTCGTAGCCGCATTCGCCGGCCTGATCGGGGGTTTTAACGGTTTGGCTGTCCACAATGGCAGCGGTCGGCGCCACCTGCCGCCCCTCGGTCTTGCGCAGCCAGTCGCGCACGGTGTCATGGATGAAGGTCCAGGTCCAATCCTGGCTCCACTGCCGAAAGTAGCCATAGACGGTTTGCCAAGGTCCGAACTCCTTGGGCAGATAGCGCCAGGCGCAACCGGAGCGGTCGACATAAAAGATGGCGTTGACCAGGGTGCGACGCGCCAGCTTGAGCGGGCGGCCGCGTTTTCCCTTGCCGCATTTGGGCGCGGGCACCAGAGACTTGATTTGGTTCCATTCTTCATCGGTCAGATCACTCGGATATTTGATAGGATGCGTTTGCATCCATTCCATCTATGACAGAAGGGTAATGTTGTACAACATAAGCAACTTACTTATGATTGACGGTTTGCCATTTTCAAAACACGCTCTTAGATATAACGCTGAATGGTATACAGATTCCACTGGAGTATTAGACGGTTCACTTGGTACTGATATTGCCTCCGGACCTACTACGACGATCGAGCCATGCGGTACGCTCACAATCGGAACTTCTTGGTATGATTATACCCCGGCGCCTTGGCGATGCTGCTGCAATACAAGCTACGATCCGAATTATTGCTGTATTCCACCTTTATCCCATCATTTTGGAGCAGGTACCTTATACCAAATTGAATTGACGATTACGCCGGACTGCGCGAGCCCTTGGTCACCTCCGCCAATCCCGCCGAGTCTGTTCTCCGCCAACGTTGAATCCTCGTCAAATCCTACAACTCCTTCGGCGGGATCTTTTGATAACAGCGGGAACTTGGATTTTTCCTTTATCGGAATCGCCGATTCGGATTACGTCATTTTTGCGTCGAGCAATCTCCTCAACTGGACGGTTGTTGGGACCGTGAATGTTGCGACGGGCTCTACGAACGGCTCGTTTAGCGACACCAATGTGGCGAGTCTGCCTGAACGCTTTTATGTGGTGGAGGACTCAAGTGGCAACTACTCAGCGCCGTATGGATTCATCAATTTGAGCCTCTCAGCCGGCTACGGGATGATTGGCGACCCGCTTTTTAACGGCACGCCTCAGATTTCCAGCATTCTCTCAAATGTGCCCAGCGGAACCACGCTGCAGTTTTGGGCTGGAACGAACTGGGGGCAGACATTCACATTTTCTTCAGGTGCTTGGGACAACGACGCTCTCTTGATTCCGGGCCAAGGGGCTCTTATTTATTTGCCCACGAACACAACCCTCACATTTATTGGTGAGGTGATCCAAGGCACAATAAGCAATGCCATTCCACAAGGATATTCAGTCATGTCCTCAGCGGTGCCGCAGGCCGGGACTGCGTCAATGCTTGGATTGACGGGGCTTTCCAATGGCGACACGTTGCAACGACTTGAGGGAACCAATTATGTTACCTACACATATAGTTCTGGTTCGACGCCTCCTCCTCCCAGCCTGCCGAGTCCCGGTTCCTGGTCTCCGAGCATACCGAGCTTGGGGCTTTGTGAATCAGTGCTGATTGATGCTGGGGAGACGACCAGTTGGACCCGGTCCTTTCAAACCTTGCTGGGAAATGGGTTTGGGACAATCCAAACGAATTTGTCGGGGTCCGTATCGGGAACAACTTTTACCCTGATGTGGACCGCCGTGCCCACCACGGCTTCCTACAGTGTCCTGTATTCGACCAATGTGACGGGGCCTTATACGACCATTTTGGCCTCGGGAGTGACGTTTACAACGACACTCGGAACGTACACCGAAAATCTCCGAACCAACGTGGAAAATTACTATGTGGTAACAAGCCCGTAAGGCAAAGCAGCCCGCCATGCTGCTGACGCTGGCGGCGGCTTATGCCGAAACTGGACGATTCAGCGAGGCGCTGGCCGCGGTCGAAAAAGGCCGGGATATGGCAAAGGCGAAAGGGAACAAGGAACTGGTAGAAAAGGCAGCGCTCATGCTGGGAGCGTTCGATAAGAGGCAACCCTTTCGCGATTTTTGATTAAACCGCTCAGTTTGGGTGGATATCAATGTAAGCGCGATGAGCGGGGTTCCAAATGACATCCGGCACCGGGGCCTCGATTCTGGCGGTGAAATTGGCGCCGTTAGTCAAATAGTAATCCTTGAAGTATTTGGCGTGGCCATCGGTAAAATTAATCACCGCCCCTTTAAAATGCCGCGAGGCCAGATTTTTAAAGCGAAGGCCTGGAAGTTGGCCATTGTAGTTCGTACTCCCATTCTCCCCCTCGTTTGGGTTCAATGCCGCGTCGAACATCAGGACAGTGGCAGCCGGCTTGGGCAGGTTGATTATCTTGCCCATTGCGGGGTAGGGGGAATATTCCGCCCCCAAGTCAGTCGCACTGCTGCAGCTTCCAACCATCTTATTCAGGTCCAAGTCCTGACAGTAGCCAAAGTAGCCGACGGAGGGGTAAGGTTCCGAGGCCTCGGCCCATTGCGTTGCAGCATCAGAAAAGGACATTTGTATGCCTGGACAGAACCACATTTTGCTGCCGGTTCCTCCTGGAAACGGCATATAGAGCCACGGGTCACTGGTCGGCTTTCCAGTCTGAAAGTTGACTTTATTCGAGACGTAGTACGACAATGTTTTTCCCATCCAATAAGGGGGCAGCACATTGAACCAAGCCGCCGGGTCGGCTGCCGTTCCATACGGGTACGTTCCCAGATATTCCGTGCTGTCGCCCATCCCATCCGCCGGCAGGACGTCCTTGAAATCGCCGACATACATCTGCTCGGCCACTCCCCACTGTTTGAGGTTCGAGACACAGCCGACTTGCTGTGCCTCTTGTTTGGCGTGGGCCAATGCGGGCAGGAGCATGGCCGCCAGAATGGCAATGATGGCAATGACCACCAACAGTTCGATCAAAGTAAACGCTCGCGTTTTCATGTTTTCCTTCATAACAGAAATGCGCCCCATGGCGCAAGGCCAATGGGGCGCAAATGAATTTTTAATCTGATTGGTCCATTTTATGCTTATGGACTGGTGACCTCATAGAAATTTGCCACGTTGGTTCGGAGAGGAGCGGTGTACGTTCCCGCCGTGGTGCCAAACGTCAGCCCCGTGGCCAACTTGTTGGTATAAGGCCCAGCCACATTGGTGGAATACCGCACGCTATAGGAAACCGTGGTGGGAACGGCTGTCCACGTCAGGGTAAAGTTGGCCCCACCGCCCGTTATCGATCCCGCCAGGGTTGGAGCGGGAGGAGCCGGCGAAGTTGTCACCAGGTTGGAATAGACCGTGAACTCAATTTCAACAGCCAAATCGTCCTGAACCAACGGGCCGGCGATGCTGTAGGCAAACTGCGGTATCGGTTGTCCCACGACCAGATTTGTATCCTGGGCGGTGACATATACCGTGTAGGTCAGCCCGGCATTATTGGTCACAATGTAAGCCGTTCCCCCGACAAACTTTGCTCCCGGTGAGTAAGCTTCGAACCAAAGGTTGGTCAGCATGACAACGGATCCTTCGATATTCGTGGCAATGTAGGCGGATAGCGGCGCCGGATTATTTCCCCACGGAAAGAGAATCGGCGTCGGCAGCGGATTGTTATGGCTCAGAATGGTATCGACATTGTAGGCAGCGCCTTCAGTCACATCCAGCTCATAATTGTCGAGATAAGTGGAGAGCAACCCTGTTGCGGTCACAAGATCGCCCAATTGCGGACGGAAGTCCGAGCCATCGGTGACAAACAGGTTGATGCCGCCCGTGGCGTCTTGCAGGTAATACGACGCGGTGTTGCCGCTGGTCAGGTTCGTGGCCGTTGTGATAACGCCAGTCACGTTAAACAGGGTTGTCGTGTCCGAGGGTTGTTCGGTCGTCTGATTGAGCATCAGACTGCGCAGGTAGCCGATGGTTGCCGACACGGGCGCGGTAACGGTCAAAACCGCATTGCTGCTTTGAGTTGACCCTCCTCCGCCGGTTGCGACCACGTAATAAGAGCCTGCTTGATTGGTGGAAACACTGGCCAGGGTGAGACTCGGTGTTGTCACACCGGTCGAAACGGTCGAAATGCCGTTGTTAAAATGCCAGAGGTAGGTGATGGGTCCGGTGCCATCGGCCTCGGCGGTGAAGGTCACATTGCCGCCTTCCGGTTCGGTGGCGGTCGCCGGCGTCGGTTCCTGGGTGAGAGCGGCCGGCGTGGTGAAAGAAGGCGCGGTGGTCGTGAGATTCACTGAAACAACGGCATTGGCACTTTGCACCGGGCCGCCCGCCGCTCCCTGGACAATGACATAATAAGTGCCGTTGTCGGTGGAGGAAAGGGAGTTGATCGTCAGAGCGGGCGTGGCGGAACCCGTGACATCGGCTCCATCACTCAACGGCGAGCTATTGCGATACCAGGCATAGGTCAGGCCGGTGCCCGCCGTGCCAATGCCCGAAGCGGCCACTTCCATCGTGTAGGGGTTTCCCGAGTAATTCGTAATTCCGGCCGGCTGCAAACCGATCACAGGAGCGGTGGCGGTAATCCCCCCAGTCACAGCGGTATAGCCGGTGTCGGCGCCATTCCAGTCGAAAGAAACCTCCAGATTGTCAAGCTGCATGATGCCCTCGCCCTGGCGCTGCCGCAGTCCAAAGGCGGCCATGGCGTTGGTCGGACTGAAAGTATCCGTGGCGGGACCGGAACAGACCCCGCCCGGCGAATTTGCCTCGACGTCGCTCGCGGCCGCCGGGTTCACCGCCAACTCGGAATAGTCCGAGCCATTTTCCGTGTTCAAAAAGTAAACCACCTGGTAGTCAATCCCAGGGGCCAGGTCCAGAGGCACAACGGCAGCCGGACCGGTTGACCCTGTGCCGGTGGAGTCGCCTTGGGCAGAGGCGATGCCGAGGCGGTAAGTGCCGGGGTAGGCCACATTGGGAATACCCGGGGTATAACTGGGATTATTCGAGGTCAAAGTGAAGATCCTTCCATAGAAACCGAAGTTGGTGTTTTCAAAATTGGCGAAATACACCCCGCCCGCGTTGGTGGGGAGCGTGGTCAAATTGATAATGAAGCTCGCCCACATGACCGTCGAGCTTTCAGGCTGGGTGAAAAAGCTTTGCGCATCGGTGGTAAAATTAAGTTGACTGACCTGAACCCGCCCATTGGTGACCAGTTCCGGATTGGTGCCGTTGATATCCGTCCACGGGGACCCGGCATCGCCGAAGAGATTGCCATTGGGATAGGTGAAGGTGTCGTTGAGCAAGAGGGGCGTGTAGGAGACGATCGCAGAACTGCTCGTCGCCGTCGTCTTGGTCACGCCCGAAGTATTGGTAACAATGACGGAATACGACGCCGTAAGCGGTGTTGCGCTGCTTGGCACGCTATAGCAGGCCAAATTCGCGCCGGAGATGGCCGTGCCATTGGAGAGCCATTGGTAAGTCAACGTGCCGGTGCCGACCGCCGAGACGCAGATGGAAACTGGGCCGGCCCCCGGAAGATTGGTCGCCCCCACCGGGTTGGCGGTAATGGCCGGATTAGCAACTGTCAATGCGACGGGGGTGTTGGTGGACGTCCCGTAAGAGTTGACAGCGGACAGGTAAAACAGTGATCCGCTTTGGGCTTGAGTTATACTGGGCAAACTGAGGGTCGTAGTAGTGGCGCCGGAGATTGCCACCCAGGCTGGAGCGGCCACGCTGTTGGAATACCATTGATAAGTGGGAGTGGGGACGCCAAGGACGGTGGCTGAAAATGTGGCAGTGTCCCCGGGATTCCCGGCAAATGCCACCGGCGGAACAGAGATGTAGGCATATAGTTGAGGCCCAAATCGCACACCGCGCCAGGCAGTACTGGCAGGGGCTGTTGCGAGAAGTGTGGCAGTGGCGCCCGCTCCGGTGTCCACTATCCGGACGAGCCGGTTGGTTGTCGTTTCCGACGAGGTCGCGTAGATCACGGGCGGGGTCTGAGACCAGTCAACCGCGCAACCGTAGGCATTAGTGAATACCGCCGAGGCTCCGGCCGTTATCACCGGGAGGGTGTAATTGGAAGTCCACACCCCGGTAGGGCCAGGGCCCGTGCCGGTCCACTTTTGGATACCACCCAAGTTGTCCTCTGCCACATAGGCAACGGTGCCGCCGTTATTCATCTGAAAAGCATAAGGACCACTGGTGGTGGCGCCCATCAGCATTATGTTGGTTGAACCCGCATAAGCAGAAGCCGGGGACACGGTGGCTTCCGGGTAGTTGCCGGACACGTTGGAAATGACAAAAATGCCACGAATAGCGGTAGATCCGGTGGAAAGATACAGGTAGCCATTGTAAATCTCCAGACAACGCTCATTGCCTGTTCCTGTTTCCGTCACACAGTAATTGACTGGTGACGTCGCCGCCGTCCCGACATAGATGATGCCAAGTTCGCCATTGGCGATAGTGGCTCCAGTGCCGCCGCTGCCTGACACCCAAAAATTGCCCAGTCCGTCGGACACCGCGCCCCGGCAATTGAACGTGCTGTAAATGTTCGGATTTTTGATGGGCAGCGCGTAATTGTTGTAGGCATCGACTGTTGCCACGGCTCTCGGGTCGTTGGTTGATGTGGCGGCCGAAGGTGAGCCAGAGCCTGCCGAGGCATTATATCCACCCAGCACCAAACAGTTGGAGTTGGCCGAAAGCGTGATGAAGCCTTCGGTGGTGGAAGTGCTAAGAATAAAGGCATTGGCCCCGCTCGACGGAAGCGCGCTGGTATTGACCTGTGTTCCATTGGTTTGCATCTGGACGAGGGTGACTCCTTGCCCGGTGGTGGGAGAGATGGTCTGTTGCACGACCACCAGATTGGTCGGGAAAAAATATTGCGCCTGCGCGGTCAGAAGTGACGCGATCAAACCGATTGCCGGAAGAATGTGCTTTTTCATAGGGTTTTGTCTCATTTTGTTGGTGTCTCAATTTATGGTGTTAACTTTCTGCAAATTTTCTGTGTTGCCGATCTGCCGATCCAAATTTAAAGAACAGAATTGCCTCAAATTCCTGACCCTTAAAAAATGGGCCGCCCCGCCTGAATCCCGCTGAATTTGTCTCGAACCGGGACTCCATCCCAATCTAACAGGCATCAGAATCGCAGAATTCCCGCAAACTGTCAATGGCAATTTAGCAACAAAAATGCAACAATCTCGGGCAAAAGAGGGTCAGCCGTGATTTTTGGCCGCCAAAAAATCCGCCTGCCGGCATTTTCAGGCAACGATAAGGGCGCCTGAATAATCCGTCCGTATTCGTAAGTGGCTCTGATGAATGCCTTTATGAAGAATTGTTCCTGGCATGGCCAAGTCCGGCGCGCGGCCCCAGGTAAAGCCGCCACTACTTCGCCCGATATGCTTCGGCCGGCAGGGTAATCGGGTGGACCAGCCGCACGGCAAGGGTTTGGCGTCGAATTCACAGGGGTCGAGGAGGAAACCCCCGAATCCGCGGCCAAAAATTGACCATTCCAGGCTCGACGCACCTCGGTTTGGCATGGGAAAAGAGCTAAATCGCAAAAAACTGAAAAAAAACTGGGAAAAAGTGTTGCATTGGCAACTGTTATTTGGTAATTCTTGTCCAAGATTGGAATTTGAAGTGGAATTGCGATTACAACCAGAATTAAAAAATCAGAATCAACCAACATTGCATTATGAATAAAACAATACTTTTCACAGGCATCGCTCTTGCAGTTGGTTTCTCGGTCCAAGCCCAAACAATCGCCGATTGGACATTTGAAACTTCGCTGCCAAACACCGCCGGCCCGTACAGTCCCGAAGTTGGCGCAGGCAGCATCATTGGGTCCCATGCCGGCGCATCCGTTTACAGCACTCCGGCGGGGAATGGTTCATCTCATTCATACAGTTCCACACTTTGGGCGGTCGGTGATTATTATCAGATTCAGGTCAGCACGGTGGGGGATAGCGGCATTCAGCTTTCTTGGAACCAAACCAGTAGTGGAACGGGTCCCGGTCTGTTCCAGTTGCTGTATAGCACGGATGGTTCAAGCTTTACTCCGGGCTCTGCTTACACCGTGCTCGACAATGGTCTTGCACCAAATGCTGCCTGGAACGCCACAACCGCTGTCCCCGCGTATGATTTTTCCGTTGATTTAAGCGGCATCACCGCCCTTAACAATCAACCCGCGGTTTACATCCGTTTTCAGGACACTAGCACAACGTCCTCCAGTGGTGGCACTGTTGGCACCGCCGGGACCGACCGGATGGACAATATTATCGTCTCGGAGATGACAGTTCCCGAACCTTCCATCATGGCGCTGTTCGGCATCGGCAGCACGGTTTGCCTGGGCTTTTTCCGGCGCTTTAAGAAATAATCTGTTTTTGCCGCCTTTTCGATTCGCGCGGAGGGAAACCTCCGCGCGTTTTCTTTTTCCGGGCGGACAAGAGCATCCTCTCGCATCCGCCAAGCCGTGGAGCGGGAAGGCAGAAGGGTCAGGGGAGGGAAATCTCGATTTGGTAGAATTTTTGCGCCTGGATGGCGTTGGTGTCGGTAAGGGTGACTTGCACGCCGTTGGTGACGGGCGGGGCGGCGGCGGTGGTGAGCGAAGCCCACCCGGCGTTGAGCAGGCCGGTGTTGAATTGCGGGGTGTAGGTGCGCCCGGCCACGACGGGGCTAAAGATGAGGTTCATCCTGGCGGGCTGGTGGGGCACGCTGGCAATGTTCAAAACGAAGATCGAGGCCGGATTGGTGGGATTCAGCCCGGCTACATACTTGAAAAAGTTGGTCTGGCCCGTGCCGTCGGAATCGGCGCTGGGCTGCGCCTGCGGGCAGGTGGTGCAGCCGAAGTATTGCAATTGCCATGCCTGGAAGGAGGTCAGGACGGTGATGAGATTGGTTTGCGTGCTGGTGTTCGTTCCGCCGGGGCCGCTGACCGTCTCCGCCACGGTGTAAACGCCGGCGTTGGTGTAGGTGTGGGCAACGCTGGTCGTGGTGTAGGTATTGCTCGTCGCGCCATCGCCAAAACTCCAAAACCAGTTGGTGACAATGCCAGTCGAGGCATCGGTAAAGGTTACGGCCGATGGAGGAAGGGAGGCATTGGTCGGGGTGGCGGTGAAAACGGCCACGGGGGGAACGACCGGGATGATGTAATCGGCCACAACGGGATAATGATCGCTGCCGGTACTGAGGTCCAGGTAAAGCTGCGCGGCGCTGATGGGCGAACCGGGCTTGAGATCACTGTTCAACGCCGTATCGGTGCCGCCATTGACGCTTTTTTCGTAGGCGACGGAGCCATTGTTGCCGAAGGTGTGGTACGTTCCTTGAACCAAAGCCAGCCCGCCAGCGAGACCGAAATAGATATTAGTCGTGCCAACCTGCAAATCATCGCGGTAGTGGAGAGACGTGGCCGAATCCGTTTTCACGTTTAAGAGCGAATTGATGGTCCAATCGATGTTGACGGCTGGGTTTGTGGCGAGCGGGTCAATGCCTTGGCCTTGCGCGACACCGCCGGGCGAGTTGGTGGCGCAGATCGTTTGATAGGAAGCTTCGCTGTTGCTGCCGATGTTGAAATCGCCGACGTAAAGGACGCGGGCGTTGGCGGGCAGATTGGTCTCGTTATTGCGAATGATAACAGCCTCCCCTTCGCGAGAGACTTGATCCGAGGAAGTGCCGCCCGATTTGTAGTGGCTGACGTAGATGTAAAATTCCGTGGCCGCCGTCGGGGTTTGACCGGCGGGGGCCAACTCGTAGCGCATCACCTCGCGATACTCGCCGCTGGAAGAACCGAGTTTGCTGGTGCCGCCCGGCGGATCCACCGGGACGGAGGCGAGAAGCTGCACCGTTTTGGTGTTGTAAACCAGGGCGTTTGGACCGTTGCCATCCGCGGTATCGCCGCCGCTTTCCGTGGCTTGGTAGGCGCTCATGGCATACATATTGGACGCCAACGGATTATAGACGCTGTAAAAAGCGTTCAAGCCGGCGACGATCGGGGCGACGGTGACCGGGTTGCTGGTCGTCTCTTGCAAAGCCAGAATATCGAGGGGCTGCGCCACGCCATCGCCGAGGATTTCTTCGCCAATGCCTTCAAGGACACCGCCACTGGTCGTCGATCCGCCGCCGGAAGGGTTAATCAATCCCGGCAGGGGGGTGGTCGCGCCGTTAATGTCATCTTCAATATTGTAGGTGACGATGCGCAAAGTCAGGTTTTGAGCTGAAGCGAGGTTGGCAAACCCGCAGGCGAGGCACAAAGCCGCGCCAGTCCGCAGGAAACATTTGGTGCTTGGTTTCATGAAACTCATTTCAAGCATCATAAAGCCTCAATTCGCGGCAAAAATCAAGGAAAATGCGCGATAAAAGGTCCGTTTCCGGGAATTTAAGCAAAGCCGTTACCTCGCCCGATAGGCTTCGGCCAGCAGGGTAATCGGGTGGACCAGCCGCACGGAAAGGTTGTGGCGGCGAATTCCGTTGCTCATGTGCGCCAGGCAGCCCGGATTGCCTGTCGCCACCACCACCGCCCCCGTGGATTTTATGTGCCGGAGTTTGCGGTCCAGAAGTTGATTGGCCATTTCCGGCCGGATCAAATTGTAAATCCCCGCGCTCGTGTTTTCCTCATTGATTCTTTTTCGCATCTTCGTGCAAAACCGCCGCCGAATAGGGTTCCACTTCGGATTTGGAACCGGCGATTTCCCGATGCATCGCGTCTGGACAAAGGTCAACGCCGCCCGGCCACTCCACGCATCCGAAATCGGGATTGACGGTGACGGCGTTGAAAACCCGCGCGTCCAGCAATTTGAGAAAAACGCCGCCGCGACGCTCGGGTTCAACCGGAAAAATCCCGCTCACGCCGTCGTTGAAGGTGACTTTCAACCGGCATTGCGGAAGCGGTTTGGCGGAAACAACTCGAATCATGTCTTTATTCTATTCCAGCGGCGCAATTTTGGAAGGCTTTTGATTTCGGCTGGCCATGTCCCAGGCCTGCCGCAATTCCGCGCGGTGCAGCGCAGCCCATTCGATCACCAGCGCCTGTGCGCGCCTGCTCATGTCTCCTTCCATAACTTCAAGCGTGTTGATATCCACCTTGATTTCCTCGCCTTGATAGACGGCATGAAAGTGCGGTGGCGAATGATCGCCATAAAACATGCGGATGATGATTCCATAGAATCGGCTTAATTCCGGCATAAAAGCAGATTAACTGGTTTCAATCGGGTGGCAAGTCCGGCGCGCGTCCTCAGGTAAAGCCACTACTGCTTCGCCCGATAGGCTTCGGCCAGCAGGGTAATCGGATGGACCAGCCGCACGGAAAGGTTGTGGCGTCGAATTCCGTTGCTCATGTGCGCCAGGCAACCCGGATTACCTGTCGCCACCACTGCCGCCCCCGTGGATTTTATGTGTCCGAGTTTGCGGTCCAGAAGTTGATTGGCCATTTCCGGCTGGATCAAGTTGTAAATCCCCGCGCTGCCGCAACACCAGGTGCTTTCCGGCAGTTCAACCAAAGTCAAATTCGGTATCGAGCGCAGGAGTTGCCGGGGTTGGGCGGTGATTTTTTGGCCGTGGCACAAATGGCAGGCTTCGTGATAGGTCACGGTCTGCCGGGGGGCGTTCCCGGACGGCGGCGTCAGGCCGGTCTTTGCCAGCCATTCGTGAATGTCCTGCAGTTTGGCGTCCCAAAGTTCGGCGCGTTTGAGGCGGGCCGGGTCGTCGGCCAGCAGCCTCGCGTAATGCTTGAGATGCGAACCGCATCCCGCCGCGTTGCTGATGATGGCGTCGAATTGTTCGGGAGGAAATTGATCGATGTTTTTGCGGGCCAATTCCCGCGCCATGCCCAATTCCCCGTTGTGGGCGTGGAGCGAGCCGCAACAATTCTGCCGCGCCGGCGTGATCACTTCGCAGCCATTGCGGGCCAGCACTTCCGCCGTGTCCCGATTCACGTCGCTGAACATCAAATCCTGCGCGCAGCCGGTCAACAAAACGACGCGGTGCTTCTTCGCGCCGGACGCCGGAGTGACGGCGGAAATGATTTGCGCGGAAAAATGCGGCTGAATGGCGGGCGTCATCGCCTCCAATTCCCGCCAGCGCCGCGGGAAAAGTTTCATGACGCCCGATTGCCGGACCAGCCGCTGCAATCCCATCTGCTGATAAAACCGGATGACCGAGCCGGCGAAGCGCAGCCGCCGCAAATCCATAAAAAGCCAGCGCATGGCCAGCCAGCGAATGAAGCTCCTTTTTGGCGTTTGCAATGCGCCGCTCTCCTCCGCTTCGGCGCGGGCGTGTTCGAACAATTCGGCGTAATTGACGCCCGCCGGACACGCGGTCATGCAGGCCAGGCAACCCAGGCAATAATACATTTCATCGGCGAACGTGGCCGTTGCTTCCAGCCGGCCGTCGGCGATGGAGCGCATGAGCGCGATGCGGCCGCGCGGGCCGTGGCGTTCGGACTTGGTGGCGTCGTAAGTCGGGCAAGTGGGCAGGCAAAGGCCGCAATGCATGCACTGCTGCACCACGGAATAATCCAGATCGCGCAACTGCGAATGGCGCGCGGTGGCGGGCGCGGGACAAGCGGCGAATGGAACAGCGGCCTCGGCGGTCATCATATTGCCGGCCATTTTTCAGGACGGAGAACGACAGTGCAAACCATTTTGGGAGGAAATTCGGGCTGGGGAAATGACTAATGACGAAATCCTAATGACCGACCAAGGAATGATGGAAAATGACCAATGACGAAGCACGAATGACGAAACAATGCCCAAATGACTAATGACGAAAAAGAGGCCGCGTCCTTGGCAACATTGGTCATTTGAACATTCCTTCGTCATTAGGATTTCGTCATTCGTCATTGCTTCGTCATTCGTGCATGGACATTCGTTATTCTGCCCTTATCCTGCGGGCATGGCGCTGGTTCGAATATTGGTCGATGGCTACAGCCTGCTGCACAATTGGCCGCAATTGGCGCCAGGCAAACCCCGCCATTCCACCGGGGCGCGTGACGAATTGATCCGCCGCCTGACCCTGTATCGCGACGCCATCGGCACGCCCATTACCATCGTCTTCGACGGCTCGGGACCGCGCGGCGGCAAAACGGCGCGGACGCCAACGCCGGAATTGGAAGTGCTCTATTCGCGCGCGGGACAGACGGCGGACGACATCATCGAGCGCGTGGCAGTGCGGCTGCAGCCGTTCGGCGAAGTGCTGGCCGTGACCGACGATTACGTGGAACGGGACACGGTGTTTTACCACGGCGGCATGGCTGTCAGTTGTTTCACTTTTATTGAAGACGTCCAAAGCGTCCTCGAAGAACTGGGGCGCGATATTGCGCGCCATAACCGCGCCGAACGCCTCCGCTTTAAAACCTCGCGCTAAAGAAAGGCAGCTTTGCCGATGAAAGAATCTCCCGCACTGAGCCAACTCTTCTTCGCCGCCGCTCCGCCGCTCCTGGCCGCGCTTTTTTTGGCCGCCCCGCCCTGCCAGGCAAATGACGCGCCCAGGATTCCAAAACAACGGGAGAACCGGTTCCTGTTCATCGTTGACACCTCTTCCGCGATGCGCGGTTGCTCCAACGCTGTCGTGCAAGGCGTCGTCGATCTGCTGGCATCGGATATGAGGGGCGAATTTCGGCAGGGCGACACCATTGGCCTCTGGACCTACAACGACAAACTGTACCCGGAGTTTCCCATGCAGGTCTGGTCGAAGGCGGACAAAAGCGCCATCGTGGATGACATGGCAGCCTTCTTGCGGGGGCGGCGCTGCGAAAAGTGGGCGCATCTTGAAAAAGTCATGCCCGCGCTGAGCCAGGTCATCAAAAACTCGGAAAGAATCACCGTTATTTTGATTTCTGACGGCACGGGTTCGATTCGGGGGACGCCCTTTGACAAGGACATCAACAGCCTGCAAAAAAAATACG
The DNA here is from genome assembly GCA_963813995.1 of uncultured Verrucomicrobiae bacterium. Taxonomy (GTDB): domain Bacteria; phylum Verrucomicrobiota; class Verrucomicrobiia; order Limisphaerales; family Palsa-1400; genus DASRLE01. Next base: position 462,938 of record CAWFAZ010000079.1, read on the forward strand.
CGCGCGAATTGCGCTCCGCTCATGTGCCGTTCGTCACCGTTCTAGCCGCGCGCGACGGCGCGGTTTTTGATTATACAATCAATTATCCCGGTTTGGTTGCCATTCCTCACACCGCCAATCCAGAAATACCGGCCGAAACAAATGCGCCCGTCGCGGCGGCGATTTCAAATCCCGCCACCAACGCTCCCGCGAAGCCCCGGCCGGCGCGCTCCATCATCATGTCGTCCGCCACCAATGTGGTTCATGCCGCCGCGCCGGCGCCGGCCACTGTGGCGGCTCCGGTTGCACCGCCGCCGCCGCCGCCGGCTCCGCCATTGGCTGTCGCGCCTGTTTCCGCGCCGCCGCCCGTCGCTGCTGTTGCGCCTGCGCCCGCGAGCCGACCGGCGAATGCCGCCACTGCGCCGTCCGCGCGCGAAATTGCGCCTCCACAAACCCAGCCCGCTCCGCCGCCCATCGTGGCGCGGCAGAATCCGGAACCAGCCGGCGCGACTCCCCCGCCTCATGCTCCGCCAGTGAGTGTGACGGCCAACGACCAACAACCGCCGCCCGCGCCGCCTGTCGCGCGGAATGCGCCGGTTGCCAATATCGGCCCGTCGGGCGGCACCCAGCTTGCGTTGTATGTCATGGCGTTTTCATTATTGACGATTGTGGTGGTGCTGGTGGTGTTTTTGCTTCGCCGCTCCCGGAAGGCGCCGCAGCCCAGTTTGATTAGCCAATCCATAGATCGTCCGCGATAACTAATGCTCTTCCACACTTGAGTCAGCGGGCAAATAGGCTAGAATGATAATATGAGCTATTGGATTGTATCTGATTCTGACCATCTCGGCGGCGCGCCGCGTATTCGCGACACGCGCATTTCCGTAGCCCTCGTATTGGAATCGCTGGCGGCAGGCATGACGGTGCCGCAAATCGTGGATGAATATCCCAGCCTGACCGAAGAAGCCGTCTGCGGCGCGTTACACGAACTGGCCAGGGAACGTGAAGTCGAGCCTGCGTGAGAATACTGCTCGACGAAAATCTGCCTCGTAAACTGCTCGCTGCCCTCCGAGCCGAAGGCCACGAAGTCGAATCCGTGCTGACGCTGAAACTAAAGGGACTGGATAATGGACGCCTTTACAAACTCGCCTGCGAAAAATATGACATTTGTTTCACTCGTGATGCCGGATTTGCTCACAATGCCCGGCAACACGATCACCCTGCGCAATTCAAACTCATTCGCGTCACGCTGGCGCAAAAGCCGCAAGATCAATTTGTGAATGAGTTTATGGCCGCCTTTAGGAGCGCTCAGTGGGATCAAATTCAGCACGGTGAGAATTGGCCTGATTAAGAGTTTCCCCAAATCTATTTTATGGGTTCAATCAAACCTCATTTGCTCATCCGTCCCCTGGTGCGCGCGTTGCGCCCCTACGTGCCGGGGGAACAGCCCGGAATCAAGGGACTCATCAAGCTCAACACCAACGAAAACCCTTATCCGCCTTCCCCAAAAATCATGGCAGCCGTCAAGTCGGCGGTGGATGAACGCTTGCGCCTTTATCCCGATCCCACGGCTGACGCATTGCGGGCCAGGCTGGCAAAACTCCATCGTTGCCGGCCGGAGAACTTCATCGTGGGCAACGGCTCGGACGAATTGCTTGCCCTGGCCACGCGCGCTTTTGTCCAGCCTGCCAATGGCGCAAAGACCTCCCGCTCGAAAGCCACCGTCCAGTTCTTCACGCCCAGTTATTCTCTGTATCCGGTGCTGGCGGACGGCCACGGCGCATCGAGCCTTGCGGTTCCTTTGGGCAAAAACTTTGCCCTGCCGTCCCCGCGAGACTTGAAGCGGGGCGGCCAATGGGATTTTGCCGCGGCCCTCACTTTTGTCACGACGCCCAACGCGCCCAGCGGACGCGGATATTCCACCGGCAAGTTGGAAGATTTGTGCCGCGCGCAAAAGGGGGTAATCGTGCTGGATGAAGCTTATGTGGATTTCGCGCGGGAAAATGCTTTTGCGCTTGCGCTGAAGTATCCGCACGTCATTGTTGCCCGCACCTTTTCCAAAGCCTACTCGCTCTGCTTCCAACGCATCGGCTACTTCGCCGGCCACCCGGCGCTGATCGGGGCCTTGCAAAAAATCCGCGACAGTTACAATGTCAACGGGCTGGGCCAGGTCGCCGCCCTGGCCACCCTCTCCGACCTGCCTTACTACCGCGCCAATTTCCGGCGGATCATTGCCACGCGCCGGCGTTTGACCCGGGAACTGGAGAAATTGGGATTCCACGTCCCGCCGAGCCAGGCCAATTTTATTTTTGCGCGCCCGCCTGCCTTTCCCGCCGAAGTTTGGCTGCGCAAATGGCGCGAGAAGCGCGTGCTGGTCCGCTGGTTCAATTCCCCGGCCACGAAGGATTATCTACGCATCACCATCGGGACCGATGCGGAGATCGATGCCCTCCTGCGGGCCGCCCGCCAAATCCTCGCAGTCGCGTCGAAATGAAAACTATTGCGGGAATCCAACAGACAGAGGTCATCGAGGTTTTAATTCCCAAGGACGCTGGCTGGCGATGTAGCCGACAAGATACGACAGCGTGTTTCCAATCGCTGAGATGATGATGGCGCCGCGCCAGGTTAGTGCTTGATAATTGTCCCCCTGGAGGAATTCCCAAGCGGTCAACAATTTAATGATCGCGGCATCGAGCATAACGATGGCTGATTCCAGAGCAAAAACAGCCACCCATTGTCGATCTAAAATCGGTCGGAACACCAAGAAGAAAACCAGGGCATTGGCGGTGTAGTAGCAGCAAAACATTCTGGAGACCACCACGCCATGAAACGCGAGTAGAAGTGTCACAACGCCCGATTCGACGATGAAAGCCCAGAAGACCACAACGCAAAACGCCAACCCAGAGACGGGGTCAAGTATGACTGGGTTTGCGCAAGCCGTCATTGGCGCGAGCAGAAGCAAGAATAATAACAACGAGCCTCGCAGAAAGTCACGACGAGCGGTTATTGGCCCGACAGATCCAGCTCGGGAGCATGGACTCTTTGCATTCACAGCCCCAACGGAGCAAAATGAAGCCGTTTAGTCAAGATAAACGCCAGCCTTCACTATTCCGTCAACCACCCATGACCAATAATGGCTCATGTCCCGCCAAACATTTTCCCTGACCGCGCGAATGTTTCCGTCGGCACGCCCAAATCGTGTTTCATCAACACATCCCGGTCCCACGGATTTTTTGTCCGCCAGATGGAGAATTTCTGCCGGAGCGACAGGTGAAACGAATACCACGGCGAAACCAGCAGTGTGTTGATCAGCGGATAATCGGTGCCATAAACCAGCCGCCCGGAAAATTCGGGCCGGGTCAGGGCTTCCTGCAAACGGCCCGGCCGGTTGATCTGCGTCAGCGCGGATATGTCCGCGTAAAGATTGGGATATTCGCCCATCATCCGCGCCAGCCGGTCGGGGCCGCGTTCGCCATGGTATGTCTCCGACGACGCAATGTGCGCGGCCACGACCGTCACGCCGAGGCTCAACGGAAGCCGCAATTTGTCCGGATCGCCAAATTCCCCGGCGGCGCGAGAGAAGGATTTCTCCCTGCCGGTGTGCGACAGCAACGGCAGTTTCAACTCGGCCATTTTTTTGTAAAATGGAATGAGTTTCGGATCACCTGGGTCAATTGCCATGATCGGCGGAATCCATTTCACCAGCACCGCGCCGTGCGCCTTGGCCCACTCCAGCCGCGCCAGCGCGTCCCGGCGATAAGGATTGACCGACGCGCCGAAGAGCAGGTTCGTGTGCCGCGCCGCCATTTCAGCGACGAACTCATTCGGCACGTAAACTTCCGTCCGGTTCGTGTCGAGGTTTCCATCAGCGTCCACCACGCCGTCGAGCGCGAGCAAGACGGCCCGGCTGACAAATTTGCTTTGGGCGAGCGATTCCGAAATGCGGTCGCCCACCAGACCGTCGCCCTGCTGCAAAAGCTCCTTCTCCGAAACGCCGTAGCTGCGCACATAAATCTTGAACCGAAAGTTGTGCCGCAGCCGGGACGAAACAAAACAGCCGCTGCCGACCGCGCCGATTCCAGCGATGTGACAGTGCATATCGACGATGCCGGTGGGAATGGGTTCAACCGGGCGATAAGGCCGCGCCGGAAGGCTGGCCCAGGCGAAGACGACAACAAGAACGCCCACAGAAATAATTTTCCGGCGGCGCGAGGCGGACGGGAATCTCGGGTTCACAGTTTTCATGCCACCATGCTATGTCAAAATCATCGCCGGGCGGGAATTGAAAAAATTGCGCGGCACATTGAAAAAATGAATTGCGGAAATTCCGCTTTTGCAGCAAAAATAATTAAAAAACTCATTTGACTATTGAATATATAGTGGCTATATGTAGTCTAAGAGAAATATGAAAGAAGAAATTACGACCGGGGTTCAGGGGCTTCCAAAGGCCGCAGAATCCAATGCAGAAAATGGCCGCGAAAAAACGCAAAAGGCACAAGAACAGAAATTCCCTTTTGCGACTTTTGTGCTTTTTCGCGGCAATTGCGTTAACGTTAATCCTCCCGACCGGTTGGGCTTCCTGTCAGTCAGACTGCGTCAAACCGATGCTGCTGGTCAAATTGGCCGCCAAATCTATGCAAATACTTTAACATGAGCTGTTTACAACTTAATGCCAGTCAATCCCGGTCAAAGTCAGTCAAACTGAGTCAAACCAGTTTGATGCTGCCAAAAGCAATGGCAGTCGGGGTTTTGATGCTCCTGTTCATTGTCTTGCCGCGCTGTGGAGGGCAGCCCGCGCCGGCACCCTCAACCAATGAGCCGCTCAAGCAAATCAGCCGCGACATCTTTCAATTGGGCGCGGTGCGCCTGGATAAAAGCCGGAAGACCGTCCAGTTTCCGGCCCAATTGAACATGAAGGACGGGGTGATCGAATATCTTTTGGTCAATGCCAGGGGCAAAACTTATGAAAGCCTGCTTCGGACCGACGCCGAGCCGTATTCCATCCATCTGGCCATGCTGCTCATCGGGGCCAAAGGCGCGCCGCAAACCGCGGCGTTGCTCAACGCTCCCAGCGTGCCTTTCCATGTCAACTGCCCGGCCGCCGCAACCAATTCGTCTCCGGCCCTAGCCATTCAGGGGGATTCTGTTACCATTGAACTGGCCTGGCAGATGGCCGATGGACGAAAGCAATTGCCGGCCGAGGATTGCATCATGAATTTGGCGACAAAGACCAACGCCAGCCGCGGTCCCTGGACCTACAATGGTTCTCGCGTCGTCAACGGCATTTTCCTTGCCCAGCGCGAGGCTTCAATCGTCGCCATGATTGACGATATTGACGCCCTGGTGAACAATCCCCGTCCCGGCAGTGACAACGATCAAATTTGGCAGATTAACAGCAACGGGTTGCCGCCATTGAACGCGCCAGTCGAAGTCACTTTCAAACTGGAAACACAGACTAACAAATGAAAACTCCCATCCATTCCAGTGATCCCCTCTCCCTGCCCTCTCCCCGCAAAGCGGAGAGAGGGTGGCCGCATGGAGTCCCGGCTTCAGCCGGTCCGACCCTGCTCGTTTTCCTGCTTTTGGCCGCGGGCGCGCCGGGCGGCGCGGTCCCATCCATTCCACGCCCATCCGACGTCTCCTTCCGCAATGAAGTCCAGCACGCGATCGACAAAGGGTTGAACTGGTTGCAAACCAATCAAAACACAAACGGATATTGGTCCACCGCCGATCATCCGGCCGTGACCGCCCTGGCCTTGACCGCTTTCATGGGCGAGCCTTCAGGCAATTATCAATCGCATCCGTCTCCCGCCATTGAACTCGGTTACCAATTCATTGCCGCCCACGCCAGGCCCGACGGCAGCATCTACGGAAAAGGGCTGCAAAACTACAACACCGCCATTTGCATGATGGGTCTGATCGCGGCGCGCAACCCGCAGTTTGATCCCCTCGTGCGCCGCGGTCGCCAATGGCTCATCAGCCAGCAAGTCAAGACTAATTCATCGCTCGACGGCGGCGTCGGCTACGGCGACCACGGCCCGTATTCCGACATGAACAACACCATGACCGCGCTGGAGGCCCTCTACTACAGCAAGTACCTCGACACCGACAAGCCCCCGGCCGGCGGCAAGGACCTGAATTGGGCCGCGGCGATTCACTTCATTCAATCCTGCCAGAATCTGCCCGCTTACAACAAGCAACCATGGGTCTCAGCCGATGCGCGGGACAAGGGCGGCTTTGTTTATTCCCCCGGCGACAGCAAAGCCGGCTCGTTCACCAACGCGCAGGGCCGCGTCGCGCTGCGCTCTTACGGCTCGATCAGTTACGCCGGTTTGCTCAGCTATATTTACGCCGATCTCCAGCGCGACGACCCAAGAGTGCGGGCCGCTTTCGACTGGCTCCGCGACAATTACACCCTCGACGAAAATCCCGGCATGGGACCGCAGGGACTCTATTACTATTTGCACCTCATGACCAAGGCGCTGACCATTTACGGCGTGGATCAACTGCCCGCCGCCGGCGGAAAAGCGGTGGACTGGCGCAAGGACGTTGCCATGAAGCTGATCAACCTGCAAAAGGCCGACGGCTCCTGGGCCAACGACAACGGCCGCTGGTGGGAACATGACCCGGCCCTCGTCACCTCCTATTCATTGATGTCGCTCGAAATTCTTTACCCACAACTTTAGGTTTTACGCCAGCAAGGAGTTACGTGATTATGAAAAATAAGATCATACCAGAAACCGGGCTTACCCTCGTGGGAATGTTGATCGTGGTGGCTCTGATTGTGCTCCTGTCGGCGTTGTGCGACATACCAAATTTCGAGGATGGGCACACTTGCAGCCAGCAGGAGGCTTGCATCTACAACTTGCGCCTGCTCGATTCGGCCAAGCGCCAATGGGCCTTGGAAAAGCACAAACAGAGCACCGACACGCCGCAAGGCACAGACTTGCTGCCCTATTTGGGCCGCTATCCTAGCGGTGAATTGCATGAATTGCCATCCTGCCCGGCGGACCCCCAGCAGACCTTTGCCACGAGCTATGCGCTCGGAAGCGTTGGGACCAAGCCGGTGTGCCTGATCATGCCCACATTGCATGTCATGCCCACATCGAATGTCCTGCCGAGACATGGGTGGTTATATGACGTGATCCATTATCGTGGGCTTGTGTTTGTCATTCAGTGGCTCGTCACAGCGGGGCTTGTCTTGGGGGTTGTCCTTTGGTGGCGGTATTCTCAGAAAAAGCACTTGGCTCCAAATTAGGAATTCAAATTGATATGCGCGCAACTTGCTGCAATCTGGCTCCCATGCTTGAAACGCATTTCAAACCATGCTGGTATCTTTCCCTGGCGCTGGCCCTTGCCGCCGCTTCGCCCTTGCGGGCGGAGGACTGGCCCAATTGGCGCGGCCCCCATCATAACGGCATTTCCACCGAGTCCGGCTGGCTGGCCAAGTGGCCCGCCGACGGCCCGCCGCAGCTCTGGAAAACTTCCGTTGGCCTTGGCTTTTCTTCCGTCGCCGTCTGCAATGGCCGCGCTTGCACCATGGGCAACCAGAAGGACATCGACACCGTTTTTTGTCTTGACGCTGAAACCGGCAAGTTGCTCTGGAAGCAATCCTATCCCTGTCCGACCGATGCGCACTTTTACGAAGGCGGCACCAGCGCCACGCCAACCGTCGAGGGCAACAGCGTTTTTACCTTGAGCAAAAGGGGAGACCTCTTCTGTTTTGGGGCCGGGGATGGAAAAATTGTCTGGTCGAAAAATATTGCCAAGGAACTCAGCCTCGAAATTCCGATGTGGGGCTTTGCCAGCTCGGCATTGATCGAAGGCAAACTGCTCCTGCTCAACGTCGGCAGTTGCGGCGCGGCCTTCGACAAATCCTCCGGCGCGGTCGTATGGAGCACAGGGACAATCGCCTCCGGCTACTCGACGCCAGTGTCCTGCTCTTTCGGCGGCAAGCCGGCGCTCGCTCTCATGACCAGCACCGGAGCCGCTGGCGTGGACATGGCCACCGGCGCGAAACTTTGGCAATATCTCTTGAAGGCCGATTGGAAAATACACGCCGCCGACCCCGTCCCCGCTGGAGATCGCCTCTTTGTTTCTTCCATGTACGCCGGAAGCGGCGCGCTCCTGCAAATCCAGGACGGGACCGCGAAGGCCGTCTGGCAAAACGGCAATCTGCGCAATCAGTTCAATTCCTCTGTCCTGGTTGATGGCTTTTTGTACGGTGTTGACGGCTGGGCCGGCCCCACCTCTGACGCCAGTCTTAAGTGTGTGGATTTGCAAAACGGATCTGTCAAGTGGAATTATCCGGACCTCGGCGGCGGCGCGCTGATGGTGGCGGACGGGAAGATCATCGCCCTCAGCGACAAGGGCGAATTGTTCACCGCCCCCGTTTCCCCGCAAAGCTTCACCCCGATTTCACGCGCGCAAGTGCTGGGCGGCAGATGCTGGACCGTGCCCGTCCTGGCCAACGGCCGCCTCTACTGCCGCAACGGCAAGGGAGACTTGATCTGCCTGGACGTGAAGCCGCATTGAGGCATCAGAAGAACCACGCTGAAACCCCGATAAGCACGGCTATTATCAAAATCGGCCATAGTCCCGCGCGCGCGCACATACCGCCCCAAAACCAGTAGCGTTCTGCGGGATTCCACAGGGCGCCCTGGCCAATTTTCACGCGCCGGTATTGGACCAGCGACATCACGGCCATTGGAATTCCGATCACCGGCAATAAACCGAGCAATCCGAGATTAAAACAACTCATCGAACGTTCAATCATTTCAATCTTGGTCAGCGGCGGACGCGGTTTCATTTTGAACCCGGCTGGTTGGTGACGGCTTGGGCGCTGCGCAACTGATTGGTCGAAGCCAGCGCAAGCCGTTGGGTTTGATGTTTGTCCACCATGTTCACCTGCCGTCTCAACCAGTTCAACGTGGCGGTGTTGGCCGCGACAAAGATAACCATGATGAACAACAAGATCAGAATGACCACAACAGCCGAACCGCCCTGGCCCTGGCGCGGCCGTTGGCAAATGGAAAATTCAGTTTTCATCGGGTGATCGCGCCGCCGGCCACGGTTTCAAATGTGAACAGCGGCCGCCATCGCGCTGTTTTCTTGACTGTTTTGAGTTCGAGTTCCCAACGCCACGCCGCGACGTTCCGCCGCAAATCGCATTGCATCTGCGATGATTTGACATTGGCGAGCCAGACCTCGTTGACGGCGCCGGCGCCGGCTTGCCGGCGAAGTTCTCCCTTGGAAAAGGTATAGACAATCTCGCCGGCGGAGGCAGGGATGCGGAGTTGTTCAGCGCCATCCGTGTCCGTCAATTGCACCGGCCCTGTCGCCGCGCGAACGTCGGCCCGCCATTGATCGCCGGTGTGCAGGACGCGCACAATGTCATCCGCATTCCTGCGGAGCGCTTTGCTGTCGTCCCAAGACTGAAAAAATATCCTCGTGGCAACACCCAGCACAACCACAAGCAACCCCATATAAGCGATGCATTCAATCAGCGTGAATCCGCCTTCGCCGCCGGTTTCGCGTGTCCTGCGAGTTTTCATTTGACAGTCACCTCCCGGACGACTGGTCCAACGCCCTGCTTTTTCGCGGACGACCATTCCAGACGAAGATGCCGGCCGGTGCGGGTCAATAGAAACTGTCCCGATGGCAGGTTGGCCGCGGCATTCGCGTGAACAGTGTAAGGGTGCGCGCCTTCCGGAAAGTTGCGCCATTCGCCGGCGGCCAGGATTTCCATTTCGCCGTCCACAATTTCCATCGCCACCGCCCGCTGATAAGTGGCCCGAAAAAGTCTGGCATCGGCGTTCACCGAGAAACCGAGCGGCAGCATGGCGATGACCAGTATGGCCATCGCCATGACCAATTCGGCCATCACGATGCCGCGCTGTTTTAAGTGTTGACGGGTCTGGATCACCATAAAACCCCCGCATCAATCAAGGAAACCAGGAACATGAAAACGGAAATCACGACGGCCCCGACAAACACGCCGCTCCAAAGCACCAACGCGGAGGTGATGCCGTGCGCGGCGGCTTGTTCCTCCTGAAAGGCTTTGGCGTCGAGCGATTCGTGCCAGCCGGCCAGCGCCTGGAGAAATCCGCCGGCCCCGTGGAATGCGTTCGTCAGCCGCCAGCCGAATTCGCCGGAGTCATCCATTGCCTGGACGGCCCGGGTCAATTTCATCCCCCGCTTCAAATCATCCACGGCGCACGCGGCGTGCTGGCGAAACACTTTGTTGGCGGTGCAATCGGCGGCCAGCGCGACGGCTTCGGGTTCAGGAACACCGGAATCCAGCAGAATGGCCAGCATGGTGGAGAAATCGCGTTGCAGGCGCTTGCGCCGCCACGGCAGCCAGTAATGGACCCGCTGCAAAACCGGAAGCCACGCCACGAGACGCGGCCCGCCCATGTAAACAAACGCCACCAGCCACAGCAACAGAAGAACAGCGGCTTGTAGCGCCATCCATGTCGTAAGATGATTAAAAACAAATTCAACGCCCCAGGGCATCGCTCCCATGCCACTGCTGAGGCTGCCCTCAAAGATTTCCCTAAACTTTGGCAGGACCAGCACCTTCAGAATTTCGGCCACCGCAATTCCCATCGGCGTGATGACGAAAGTCAGGATGACAAGATAGTTGATAGCACCGCGCGTCTGAGAAACCGCGTCTTTCAACAACTGACGGCACGCTGGCAATACCTTTCTCAAATCGCCGATTTTCCGGCCGGCTAGCAACATGGCGGTGATTTGTGGCGGTAAAAATTGGGGCACTTTCGCCAGCGCCTCACCGAGCGGCAAGTTTTGTTCCAGCCAGGCGGCCACCAGGTGAAAACGCGGACCCATGGACAAGTCGCGGCTTCGGGCGACGGAAATAATTGTTTCCTCGACCGGCTGGCCCTGCTTGATGGCGGATTCGATCAAATCCAAAAACAGCCGCGCCCGTTCCGCGCGTCGCATGGGCAGCGTCAACAGAGAATGGACCAACATAAGAAGACCGCCAATCACGGCAATCCAGACTCCCATCAACAGCATAGCCCCCAGAAAGGGCATTATGTCATTTGTAAAATCCATGATTGGAATTCAATTCTCGTCATTTCCCCGTGTCGTTTCCGATGGCGTTCATGAAAATCGAAAACACCGCAATCACGGGCTGAAGTTGCGTAATTATCATCATACCCAGCACCAGCACTGAACAGGGCAATGCCGAATAGAGCAGCAACTCGGTGCGGTAGGCGGCGCGGGATTGATAAGTGTCAGCGGCGCGCTGAAAACCGGCAGTCAAATCCTCTCCCGCTTGTGAAACCGTCCAAATAAAAAGTGGCGGAAAAAGTTTTCCACCTGTCAACATTTCCGAGAATTTGCCCTGACCAGCGGCGAGCCGTTGCCTCCACCGCGCAAGTTCAGCTTCGGCGGGCGTGTCTTTTTCCAGTTGTTCCACAAGACCCAGGGCTTTGTCCAGCGGAACGCCGCTTTTGAGCATCAGTGCCAGGGCTGATGCAATTTGCGCCAAGCTGGCTTCTTTGAAGGCCGGCAGTCGCCAGCGCAATGCGCGCCGCACGCGCGGAGTCGCGAGGGCCAGGGCCATAGCTAACACCGCGACTCCCAGAACGGCGGGCGGCACCCAAAGTGCAAGTAAAAGTCTCGGCGTCGAAACGAAATAACTTGGTGCCACAAAAGTGGAAAAGATGAGAGATTTTAATATGCGAGACACAAAGCACGACAGCAAAAACGCGCCGAACAACACAATGGCCGGATACACCATCAAGCCTTTGAGCCGCGTCCATACGATGTGGCACCGCTGGTAATGGTCGGCCAGCATCGTCAGGATGCCGGGAAGGTCGTTGCTTTGCGCGCCCACTTCGAGCATTTGCCGGTACAGCTCGGGCAGTTGGCGGGCGCGCACCGCCTCGCGCAACGGCGTGCCTTTGGCGAGGTCGGCCTCCAGTTTTTCCAATTCCGCGCGCAGCGCCCCCTGCCGCATTTCGGCGCACAACCGCCGCAGCGCGCTTTCGAGAGGAATGCCGTCGCGCACCATGGCCGCGAGTTGCTGGTTCAAGAATGCAAATTCGTCGTATTTCATAAGCCGAAGACCCGCCGGTGTTCTGGTTCGTTGGTGATGCCTTTTTGCACAAGGATGCGCGCGGATTCTTCCAGAGCGCGCCGCGGCGCCACGGACTGCAACTCGTGCGCCCGGATTTGCCCGCGCAAGACGTCGTCGGCCCGCAACCATTCGACCAGCGGCACGCGTCCCTGATACCCGGTTTGCAAACACGCCCCGCAGCCTGTCCCGCGGCATTCCCGGCAAAGCTTGCGCAGCAAACGCTGGTTCAAAATCAGTTCCACGGCGGCGGCGATGGCCGAGTGGTCGGCGCACAAGACGAGCAACCTCTCGAGCACGCCTTTGCAGGAACCGGCGTGCAAGGTCGAAATGACCAAATGCCCCGTCAGCGCGGCCCGCACGGCGATGTTGGCTGTTTCGTCGTCGCGAATTTCGCCGATGACAAAGGCTTGCGGGTCCTGCCGCAGCAAATGCCGCGCGGCCCGGGCAAAATCCAGCCCCCGCGCCTCGTTCACTTCCGTCTGCATGACACCGGGGACGATTTGTTCCACGGGGTCTTCGATGGTGATGATGTGGCGTCCGCCCGATTCAGCCAGGCAGCGCAGGCAGGCGTAAATCGTTGTGGTCTTTCCGCTGCCGGCCGGGCCGGTGAGCAGAAGCATTCCCGACGGCTGGCGCAGAAAATTATTCAATTCCGCCGCCGCTTCCTCGGGGAATTCCAATTCGGCGATGCCTTTGGCCGCGAGGGGATTAAAAAGGCGCAGGACAATTTTTTCTCCAGTGACCGTCGGATACGTGGCCACGCGGATGTCGCTGCGGCCATTGACGGCGCGCTGGTCAATGCGGCCGTCCTGCGGCATTGAGTCCTGATACGTTTTCAATCGCGCCAGGAATTTGATGCGGCCAAACACACGCTCGGCAATGTCGCCGGGATATTTTGTCGCCGGAGTCATCATCCCATCGAGGCGGAACGAAACCACCGCGCCGTCCGGCTCCATTTGCAGATGGATGTCGCTGGCCGCCGCGCGCTCGGCCTGATGGACGAGATCCTCGACGATTTTCGGCGCGGAAGTTTCCGCATCATCCGCCGCCGCCACGGGGTCTCCTTCAATCATCACGGCTGGTTGGAAAACTTTCATGGCTGGTCCTCGATCAACCTGTGCAGGCCGTGTTCGTCTTGCATGAGCCTGCCGAGGTTGTTGTGGAATCGCGCCACCGACTGGCGCAACTGTTGTTCATCTTTGAGCAAGGCATGGGAAAGCGCCCCGGGCATCCGGCCCTGCCAGAGGCAAAAACCCAGCATCAGGCAGGCCAGCGCCAGCCGGCCACCCCACAAAAGCCCGGGCACGAATGCCCGCCGCGCGGGCCGCTCCGCCGGAACGCGGCGCAATTCCGCCAGCACGCGGCGCGGAAATGCCTCCCAATAATCCTCGTCGCGTTCCGGCACGCGCACGGCTTTGACCTTCGACTCCAAATGAAAATTTTTCATCCCCGTTCTCCTCCCGCCGCCAGCCATCGCTTTAATTTTCTCCGCGCGGCGAACACCCGCCAGGAAACGGTTGTCTCCGAACAACTCAAGACCTCCGCCGCCTCCGCATGATTCAGGCCGTCATAAAGGGTCAGCATAACGGCGGCGCGCTGTTTGGCGGGCAGTTTCAGCAACGCCTCCTGCATGCGTTCGCTCCATTCGTTGCCGGCCTCCGGGCCTTCTCCCGCCGCCTGTGGCGCGCCGTTTGTCTGCGCCCAGTTTGCCGCCGCCTCAACCCGGCGCATTTCCCGCTGACGCCACGTCAAACAGGCGTTGATGGCAATGCGATAAAGCCAGGTGGAGAATTTCGACGCGCCCCGGTAAGAGCCAATCTGCCGGTAGGCGTGTATAAACGTCTCCTGCGCCAAATCCTCGGCGTCGGCCAGCGAGCCGGTCATCCGATATGTCAGCGAATGAATCATGCGTTGATGCTTGCGTATAAGCTCTGCGAAAGCCGCAAGGTCGCCACTTTGACTTTGGAGAACCAAAGCTTCGTCCGAGTCGCACATGCGGCATTCCTTTCCCCGATATGACGAGGGAGACGGGAAAATCCTTTGAAATTTTTTTGCGTCCACTCCGCCGGGGCTTGTTTTGAAGTCCCCATCACTCCAGGCTGGTGATGCCGATATTCTCATAAAACCTCCAAGCACACTGCACATCAAACACTTGCCGCCGCCCGCGTCGTTGAACAGTCAGCGCGGGTCCAGGGCGGTATCCGCGGATCCGCTGGTATGCATCAACACCCAAAGATATCCGCCGAGAGCGCCGGCGGCAGCGGCGACGACGCTTGCGTCCCCCGTTACCGCCAGCGGCGTCAATGCCACCTTTGTGGCCGTTTCCTGCTCATCCTTAAAAGATGGCAAGTCGCACGGTCCCAGGATCTGTCCCCGGCGATAAATCGTAAACGTGCAGAAATTGGATGAGCAAACGGCGTACCATTCAGGCGGCGGTTTATCGGCTGGGAGACGCAGGAAGATCGGAATGACGGTTTGCGGCCCCGCCTTGGCTGGATTGACGAAGCTCGGTTTTTGTCCCGCCGCCACCCGGTTGAGGTTAGGCTCGAGATAATAAGCGCGCCGATGGAGTGCGCCGTTGCGTTCGTACGACGCATCATATTGCACCAGAATCCCCTGCGGCGTTTGGGAAAGGACGAGCTTTGGGAGTGGCGACGGCTCGACATAATCCCCTGGACGCCAGAGCCGTCCGGTGAAACTGGCATCGCTGACAGATTCGCATCCGCACCAGCAGAAGCAACAGACAGCCGCCAACAGATTCACAACTCGCGTTTTCACGAAAAGCCGGAGTTTTGCCGGATGAATAATCCCTCTTCGCCGCCACGGCGTCAATCAAAAAAACAGCTTTCGCCTGAAACGCCGAACATGGGCGCGAATCGGTTTTAATTCGTTTCGCCGAAGGCGGAAAGGGGCAGCGCCTCGCCGCATTCCAGGCAACGGGTGGCGTTGAAGATGGTGCCGCAATTGGGGCAGACGCCGCGCGTGGCAAACATGTCGAAGGCGGCGCGACATCTGCCGCAAACCCAAAAATTGCCGGCAGGCGGCGGGGTTTTGCAGTTGGGACAGGCCAAGCCGGCCCGGCGCGGCGCTGCCGCCACCCGGGCCAGGACGCGGGCTTGTTGCAGGCCGCCCCAACAGTTCAACAGAACAAAGGCCGCCATGACGGCCAGCCAGGCGTCGCGAATGGCGAAGATCAGCAACAGGACAACGGCAACGAGGCCGATGCCGCTGGCCACCAGCAGGCTGCGGGCGCGCCCGAGAAAAAACCAGAGCAGCGAACGAAGGATTTGTCCGCCATCCAGCGGGTAAACGGGCAGCATGTTGAAGCAGAGCAGGAGAATATTGATAAAACAGATGGTCGTAATCAAGTTGTAGAGATTTGGGTCGGTTTCCGGCCAGTTTAGTGCTTTGGCTAAAAACCAGGCCACACCGAGAACGGGAATGAGCAGGACATTGACCAGCGGACCCGCGGCAATGCTCCACAAGGTTGCGCCCGGACGGGGCGGCGGATCGACAAAGGCCACTCCGCCAAGAGGCCAGAGCACAATTTGATCGGCACGCCCTCCCACGCTGCGGCAGGCCAGGGAGTGTCCGAATTCATGCAGGAGCACGATGAGAAAGAGCGCCAGATATTCATAGACACACCAGGAGAGCGAAGAGTAGCCGTTCGGGAGCTGCGAGCGGTAGCTGACCTGAAAGACGGCCACCAAAAACCAGGACCAATGCAGAAAAACATTGATCCCGGCAAAACGAAACAAGTGAATCGATCCTTTGCTATTCGGCACCATACCGGGAGAAGGTGAACCCTCGCCGCGCAAGATTCAATCTTTTCCCGGAAACGGCAAAATGCAATTTCATGGTCCAGTCCGCCGCACGCGAACAGCGCGGACAAGCAGATCGTCGCCTCCGTTGTAAAAACGGAAATCGGCCTGGACATTTTGGGAGCCGCGGAAACGCGCGTCGGTGATGTGGAAACGCGCCGTTTGCCATCGCCCTGTATTGGCACGGCGCACAACAAATGGATGAGATTTGTACGCTCCTCCAACCGGTGCTCCAACGTCGGTAGAATCATAGTCCAGCACTACATCTCCGAACCCGGTGTCCAGATAATCCAGTTCGACATCCAACGCTCTGCCGGCCCGTCGGCGGAATCCATCGTCCACAGCGAAGTACAGGTAGGAGGGAGAAGCATGTTTCACCACCTGCCAGCAAGGAAATCCGCCGCGTTCCGTTTCCGTGAAACGGCCGTCGTCGTTGTTCCGTGTCTCAATCCCGTCGGAGCGCTCTGGAGTGGCTGAAACCTGCCGCGCACTGGCATAAGGGGATGCCGGACGGGCCGCGACATTCGTCTCATACTCGCGCACGAGCCAAAGGAGCGAGTAGAGGTTGACAATTCTGATTTTGTCACCAGCAGTGCGGCGAAGTTCCTGTTCGACTTCGGCGTGCCAGGCGGGAGTTTTTAGGATGGTGCGAAACACGGCAAAGCCAGGCGGTGAGCCGCCGGCGAGCTGACGAATGGTGCGGGCGGCTTCCGCAGGGCTGCCGTCCAAGTCGGCGCGCATTTGCAAATATGGCATGCCTTTGTGAACGCCCTGGTAGGCGATCTTCTGGGTGACGATCCCATCTGGCGAAAACCGCGCGTAAGCATCCAGTCCGGCGGACGACAGTGGCCGCGCAAACCCATCGATCACAAATCCAGTGAGGCTGATATCCCATTGCTTGAAGAATCGATCGCAATGTTGTTCCCACGCCGGCAGGCCGGAAGGCAGCCCGGACTGCGGGCGGGGTGGCGTGAGATAGCCGGGGTTGAGGTAACCGGCGCCCGAGTCTCCGGCCACAAACCAGTCATTTGTGGTCCGCTTCTCCCGCGCCCATGCCATGCCGAGAGGGAACCGCTCGCCCAGATTGGGATTGAACGCCCACGATAAGGGTGTGCTGCCACGCGCCGGATCCCCCCACAGGGTGGGAAGCCTGTGATAAAGCCAGGCTGCTGAATCGTAGTCGCCCACATAAAATGCCACGCAAGTTCGTGGCACGATCCGACCCTGCGCGTCCAGCAGGCCTTGCGCAGCCAGACTCGCCCGGGTTGGTTTCGGATTCTGCGCATAGCATGCGGCCAACGGGTAATGCTGGTAAAACGAGGCATTTGCCATGGCACTGAGTCCAAGCGCGTCGGCATCCATGTAGGCGTTGAAACACGAAAGGATCTCCGCATAGCGCCATTCAGTAGGCACGCCCCCGTGATGGCCGCCGGCAAACCACGCCGGAGAACGGTGATCCGTGTATTTGAAGGCCCATGGGACAAACCCAGCTACGTGGATGACCCCGTTCCCGCGAAAGCGATCGTACGCGGCCCGCAACAGTCTTCGCAACGTGGTGGGATCCGTGCCCGGGCGCTGCTGAGGATCATCCACCGGGGCTTCCTCATCCCAAACACCCAAATCAAACAGCACGCCGCGTCGGGCAATCACAAAGTCCTGATTGCACAGCGTATTGTTTTCCGGCTCGGAAGCCTTCCAGCAGTTCAGCCAGAATGAGTCCAGATAATATCCCATGCACAGAGGATTGGCCTTGCCGCTGCGGAGATACTTTTCGATCAGCCAAATGTAGGCGTCGCATTTGGCGCTGCCGGACGAGGCCATGATCGTGCCCGGGACCGTGCCGGTTCCTGTAAAGAGCCGTGAGCCGTCCTCTCGGAGCAGTCGCACTTTGACAGGGACTGCGTCGTGTGCTTCGGTCAGGCGGTGGAAGAGCGAATCCTCCCCCGCATCGAACCGTAAAGGCAGCAAGTCATCGCAACCGGCAACGGTGGACGCCAGATTAGCGGTGGAGGGAACGCGTTCGTCCCAAACGACTGCGCCGTGGTAAAAGCTTCGAAATCGTGCGAGCAATTCGTCCAGACTCCCGACCCGCACAATTAGCCTTCCCGCAAGCCAACCGCCTGGCTGGTTCATCTGTTCCCACCAAAAGTCGTCCTGCTCCTTCAGACAGCGGATGAAAAGCCGTGGCCGGTCACGATTGACCAGGCCTTCCAATGCTGTTACCAAATGTGTTTCGTCCCAAAAACGGTGGCGCTGGCGTTCGTCATTCAGGTCCAGCTTGAAAAGATCGGTCAGGTCGAAGAGGACAATGGGATCGGCGGAAACTGCCGTTGCTTTTGTGTCGCCCGGGGAGCTTGTGTCAGCGCCCATCACAGCCTGAAGGCAAACGCTCAACGCGAGTGTTGCCATGACTGAAAACGCGAGCATCGGGGGACGACACACTGCTTTTGCGGTCGCACCTTTGAATTCCATAGTATCAACAGCCAGTTTGGATGGCATGGTCGATAGGTGCAATCTTTTTCCATCAGTAGCCCCATGACTTTTTGGCTCGCCTCCATGTTCAGCGACCGCGTGCAGCCTGACCATACGAATGATGGAATCTTCCCCTATAATCCGATAGTAAATTAACGCGGGTTGATTAATATCCGCGCATGGACATCTACGATCATCCGACGTTTCGCATGGCGTGCCGGCAATTCGATTTGGTGGCGGATCGGTTGCAAATTCCCGAAAATGAACGCGCGCGCCTCAAGTTTCCCAAGCGTTCCATGACAGTCGCCCTGCCGGTCCATATGGATGACGGGAGAACGGAGGTTTTTACGGGCTTCCGGGTGCAGCATCATTTGACACTCGGCCCGACCAAGGGAGGCTTGAGGTATCATCCGGACGTGAGACTGGGGGAGGTGGCGGCGCTGGCCATGTGGATGAGTTGGAAATGCGCGCTGACCGGGTTGCCTTACGGCGGCGCCAAAGGGGGCATCGCCTGCGATCCGCGAACCCTTTCGCAAACGGAGTTGGAACGGCTGACGCGCCGTTATACCCAGGAAATGATCCCGTTCATCGGCGAAAAGGTTGATGTCATGGCGCCCGACATGGGGACCAATGAACAAACCATGGCCTGGATCATGGATACGTATTCGGTCCATACCGGCTACGCCGTCCCGAGCATCGTCACGGGCAAACCCGTCAGCATCGGCGGCTCCCTCGGACGGCGCGAAGCCACCGGACGCGGCGTGGGCTACTTGATCAATCGGGCGATGGATACGATTGGCCTTGATCCCGGCAACGCGCGGGCGGTGGTGCAAGGGTTCGGGAACGTCGGCTCGGTGGCGGCGTTTTCGCTGGCCAAATATGGAGTCAAAGTCGTCGGGATCAGCGACGTCGGCGGCGCGCTGCACAATCCCAACGGGATTGATCTTTGGAAACTGGACGAACATGTCAGGCGCGAGCGAACCGTCGCGGGCTTCGCCGGCGCGGAGGCCATCCCGAATGAAGATCTGCTCACACTGCCATGCGACATCCTGGTGCCCGCCGCGCTGGAACGGCAAATCACCGGGGCCAACGCCGCAAAAATCCAATGTCGCATTTTGGCGGAAGCGGCCAATGGACCAACCACGCCGGAGGCCGATGTCATATTGGATCAGCGGCCGGAGATGTTTCTGATCCCGGATACTCTGTGCAACGCGGGCGGGGTGGTGGTTTCGTATTTTGAGTGGGTGCAGGATTTGCAAAGTTTCTTTTGGACTGAAACGGAAGTGATGGACAAGTTGTTCCGCATTCTGGAAGGGGCGTTCACGCAAACGCTGGCGTTGAGCCGGAAGCAAAAAGTTTCGATGCGCATGGCGGCATTGAGTCTTGGGATCAAACGGGTGCAAGAGGCGAAGTGGATTCGGGGGTTGTTCCCATAAGGGGAAATGTCGAATGACGAAATCCCAATGACCAATTAATGTCCAATTCAGGGCAAGATAAAATTCACCAACCCTTCCACAGCGCTTACGGGCGCCAAACCGCACGATAGAACTGTGGATCGGACGACGTGGCATTGGTGAGGTTGAGCGTGCCACTGGCCGGCGTATTGGTGGAAATGACAATCCAATTCGTCGAGGTCAAATTGGTGGACATCTGGATCAAGTACGGAACCCCCGGCAGGCCCTGCAACTGGAAAACGAACTGGCCGGGCGGTCGCGGCGCCGCCGGCACGACGAGTAATGGCGCTGCCGGTGTGAACACAAGCACCGTCGCCGAATAGGGCGTGAAAGTGTGGTTGAAGTTCGCCCCGGCGACCGGGAAATTTGTCGGCGCAATGTCCGGCGACCCGATACCGGTGCGCGCCGCGTCGTCCTGCGGAATGCCATATGAGTAAACAGTCGCGTTGGAAAAAGGCATGTAACCGGCAAGATTGATGGCGGTGTTGAGGCTGGCGTAGGAACTCTTGTTGATGACAAGCAGCGTGAGCGCGCCGTTGGTCCGCTTGACAGCGTAGATGCCAAGCAGTTGATAATCGTTGGTCGCCTGGACAACCGTGTCGCCACCGCCGGCAAAATAGGGCAGCAGCTTGGCGACATAATAAGTTGGGTAACGATTGCCCGGCACACCCAAATTATAGACGATGCCTCCGTCAGTTATGAAGTATCCGCTTGAATTAGTCCGCCAACCATAGAGCGCATTGTCGGAATCGGTGATGGCACTTTGTCCGTTGCGCATGTCAAACCAAAGCCGTGAATTGAACTCCGTCTGCATGATCTGTCCAACGTCGTCGGCGTATAAAAGCCCGCCGACCAGGCTCACGCCCTCGCGGTCGCCGCCGCTGCCGGTTTCCGTGGATTCCAACGTGACGTTCGTGCCGGCGCTGCCGAGATAGTCCGTGACCATCTGGCGCAAACCGGCGGCATCCGATGCCCACGACTTGAAATAGAGCAAGGCATAGGTGTCGCCGTCGCTCGGCGCATATTTGTGCTCGATCAAAAAATCAGGCGTGATGCCATTGCTGCGCATGTAGGTCAGCATGACCGGGGTCCAACCGTTATGGGTCACGCCGGTGACCGGGTTGACGACCGGATGATTGGTGTAATTAGCCGTCCCGTCTTCGGTAATATCGGCCACGGCACCGATTTTGATGGTCGGGTCCACGGCTTTCATCTGGTTGTAGTAATCCGTGAAGCGCATGGCATAAGTCCACGGATCATGCGGCTGCCACGGCGCGTTCGTATTGTCGTCCTCCTCCCAACTACCGCCGACTTCGTTGCCAACTTCCCAATATTTGAAGCCGCAGTGGTTTGTGACATTGAACATCCGCACACCATAGGCGGCTTCCTCCGCATCGCTGCTGCCGTAATTGACGATGATGAACGCCTGCGCGTGGGTGTTCGTGGCAACGTCAATGAAGTTTGAAGAATAGGAACCCCAACCACGATATTCGTTCGTCCAATGATAAATGTCACCCCAACTGCCGCCCGGCCAGCGCAGACACGGATTGCCAAGGTCGTTCAAAATACTGGTCGTCGTCGGCGTGTCGAGATAGCCGTCCCACGCGACCTGGTTGATGCCGAAGACTTTTACGTCAACCGTGCGCACCCGGTTCGTGGCGTTCACGTTCACATGGACGATGGTGGGCGGGGGATTGGCGGTCAGGGTGATGTCAGCAATGTAGAAGTTGGACTGCAACGTGCCCCCATTCCAAATCTCAATAGCTTCCAGATTGGTTATATCGCCCACGCCCAGGGAAGCCAGGGAGAAAGTGAATTGTTGCCAGTTGTTGGTTGGGGCGGTCACATATAACCGGTTCCCCCATGATGAACCTGCTTCAGCCTGGACGCCAACCGTTTGTCCGCCGGAACCGCCGTTCAACCACAACGTCAGATTGGTATATAAGGTCGTATCAATGGGATCATGCACAAGATACCATGCCTGCCAGTTTGTGCTGGCGGCAAACACCATGGAGTTGGTGCCGTTAAAGGTCGGATTATTGGTGGCATAATGCGGCACCCATCCCCAATCTTGCCAGCCATTGTTCAAAAGCTCAGTGTAAACCAACATGTCATCGTTGGCCAAAGCCGGTGAGGCCAGGGCAAGAAGCGCCGCACCGGCCAAAGCGAACCACCATCGGGGCGTTAAATTCTTGAATGTGCCTCCAGGCAAACGACGGGATTCAATGCAGAAGAAATGACTGCTCCCTGAACAGCGATTTAGATGCATAATCGCAATAAATATAACCCAAGTGGAATGAATGCTCAACAGCAATGCTGGCAATAATGCTGGCCCGGCAGTTGGGATTAGATTGCGCTACTGCTCCCTGCAATGTAATTTGGACGGGATGCAGGGAATTGAAAAAGAGGATGCCGGGTCGTCTGGCCATTTTGGCCAGGAGCTCCAGTTTTATTGGAGGAAGCTGCCGGATGGAACGGTTTTCCTGGGGCTGTTGGCGGCGTGGTGCCTGCTTTTTCAGTTTTTTGGCTGGACTTCGGCCATTGCGGGCAAGACGGATTCACTGTTCGGCTGGATGTGGGACAAGTGGAGCGATCCCTCTAATGATGCGAGTCATGGAAAGCTAATCCCGTGGGTGGTGCTGGGTCTTCTTTGGCTCCGGCGCCGGCGCCTGATCAACTCTGTCGCCGGGGTTTGGTGGCCGGGATTGCTGGGTCTGGCGTTTGCCCTGGCGGTGCATGTGGCCGGTTTTGTTGTGCAGCAGCCGCGGGTGTCCATGGTGGCATTGTTCTCCGGGGCATGGATATTGACCGGGTTGGTCTGGGGACGGGAAACATTGAAGGCAAGTTTTTTCCCGTTCTTCATTTTTGCCTTTTGTGTGCCGATGGGAGGGACGTTTGCCCAGGGATTAACCCTCCCTTTGCGACTCCTTGCGGCGAAGGGGGCGGCGTTCATCACGAAAGATCTTTTGGACGTTTCGGTGATGCGGGTGGGAACGAAGCTTATGGATCCGAATGGGGTTTTCGGGAGTTTCGACGTGGCGGCTGAATGCAGCGGAATCCGAAGCTTCATCGCGTTGCTGGCGATCACAACGATTTTTTCGGTCTTGACCATGAGAACACTCTGGAAGCGGGCGGTCATGATTGGCTCGACGATACCGCTGGCCTTGATTTGCAACGTGATGCGGATCACGACCATTATTCTGGCGGCAAACGAGTTTAAGACCCCGGCGGCCGGGAAGTTTGTGGACAATTATTTTGGGTATGTGACTTACGGTGTGGCCATTGGAGGTGTTCTCCTGCTGGAGCGATTGCTGAGAGAAAAACCGTCGGCGGTGCCGCCATGAAGACGGCCAAGTGGGTTGTATTTGCCGTGGCGCTGGGAATGATGGCCGCCACGGCGGGATGGTTGAAGGAGTTTCGAGGACGGCACCTTCTGGGGGCGCCCGGGGTCAGGGTGGATCGAGTCCCGATCTACGATGAAAAAACCAACCTGGTTTCCACCCAAAGCGTGGTGTTGCCGACCAACGTGCTGGGCATCCCATCCCGGCCGCTGCCCGTCAGTACCACCGAAGTAGATGCGCTGCCGAAAGACACCACTTTCGGGCGCCGATACTACCAGTCGCCGGGGAACGATTTTGGCGTCCAGATCAACGTGGTCCTGATGGGGACGGACCATACGAGCATACACCAGCCACAATACTGCCTGTACGCGCAGGACTGGACCGTCACCAGCACCGAGCGGATCGGCTTGCATATGGACCGTCCGTTTGCCTACGATATTCCGGCCATCAAGCTGACGGCCAGCCGCCAGCTTCAGAAAAACGGGCAGATTCTGGAGTGCATTTATGTTTACTGGTTTGTTTCCGGGGACAAGATCACGGCCGAGGAAGGCTCGCGTCTGTGGTCGATGTGGAAAACCGTGCTGCGAAAAGGGGAACTGGAACGCTGGGCTTACATCAGTTATTTTGTCACTTGCCTTCCGGGCGGGGAACAGGCCACATTTGAGCGTTTGGAAAGATTTATTCGAGCATCCGCTCCGGAATTTCAGTTGGTTACGGGCAAGGCGTCTGGCCGGCTGCCACCGATGGCGGCCCAGAAATGAAGCGCTTCAACAGCAGAAGCCCAACCGAGTTTGAATTCACCGTGAAATAACTTTTTGTTCCCAATCCAATGTTGCATCGTGATCGGCAAGTCCGAATACAGGTCTATCAGTTTATTGATGGGGGGCTGTTTGCCTTGGGTTTATGGCTGGGCTGGCTGATTCGTTATCATTGGCGGGGACTGCCCATTGCGGGGCTTAATGAGGTCGATGAAATCAGGGACTTTGGCCATTATTTCTGGCTTTTTCTGGTGGTGATTCCAATGACGCCGTTGATCCTGGAATGGCAGGGTTATTATGAACGGCCGGTTTTCTCGCCGCGCCGCGTGGTGATGTGGCAACTGGCCAAAGCGTGCGCCATCTCCACCATCGGCGTGATTTTGATTGATTTTATGTTGCGGCTGAACGGGGCGCGCGGCGTTTATGTGCTCTTTGGCTTCTGCAGTTTTGGGTTGATGATTCTGAAAGGGGAAATGTTGCGATGGGCTTATCAGAGCAAATTGGGCCAGGCGCAATTCAAACGGCACATGGTTCTCATCGGCACCGCCGAAGATATCCGGCAATTGCGGGCCTCCATTGGCTCCGCCCTGCAGGAATTGGAGATCATCGGGGAGTTCGACTTGAATAAATCCTCCATCGAAGACTTGGTTTCATTCATGCACGAACATTCCGTCAACACGGTCATTATCAACGCCCGCCACACCCTGCTTGGCCACGTCGAAGCAGCCATTCGCGCCTGCGAACTGGAAGGGATTGAAGTCTTGCTGCTGGCCGACTTTTTCAAAACGCAGATTTCCCGCACCAGCCTGGATGATTTTTTCGGGCAGCCTGTTTTCGTCTTTCATTCCGGGCCGGAGATGCCCTGGGCCAGGCTGATCAAACAGATTATCGATCTGATCGGCGGTTTGGTGCTTCTGGTGCCTTTTCTCCCCGTCATGGCAGTGACTGCCGTGGTCATCAAACTGACCTCCAAGGGGCCTGTCTTCTTCAAGCAGGAGCGCAGCGGCCTGAACGGCAAGCCATTTGTCATGTATAAAATTCGCACGATGGTCACCAATGCCGAGCAATTGAAACAGGAATTGGCCGTGCTCAATGAAATGTCCGGCCCGGTCTTCAAGGTGACCAACGATCCGCGCATTACGCGCTTCGGACGGATCTTGCGCAAATTCAGCATTGATGAGTTTCCCCAATTGTTCAATGTGTTGCGTTTTGAGATGAGCCTGGTCGGGCCGCGGCCGCTGCCCGTGGACGAAGTCCAGCGCTTTGATGACGTGGCCCACCGCCGCCGTTTGAGCGTCAAGCCGGGTGTGACCTGCCTGTGGCAGATATCGGGCCGCAATGATATCAAAGATTTTGGGGAATGGGTGCGTTTGGATTTGGAGTACATCGATAATTGGACATTATGGCTGGACTTCAAAATCCTGTGGCACACCATCTGGGTCGTTCTCCTGGGCAGGGGAGCGCGCTGATCAATTTTGGACCATGTCAAAAAAAAGCAAGGCCGGCAAATTACAACCCACCTCCGTTGTCACGGGCGGCGCGGGATTCCTGGGGTCGCATCTGGTGGATTATTTGCTGCAACGCGGCCACAAGGTGGTGGCGATTGACAATTTTGTCACCGGTTCAGTGGATAACATCGCCCATCTGGCTGGGAATCGGGATTTCAAATTCATCGAGCAGGACGTGACCGAATTCCTTTTCCTGGACAGGCCGGTGGATTATGTGTGGCATTTTGCCTCTCCGGCCAGCCCGATTGATTATTTGGAATTGCCGATCCAAACGTTGAAGGTGGGTTCGCTGGGCACGCACAAGGCCCTGGGCCTGGCGAAAACCAAATCGGCCCGGTTTCTCCTGGCCTCAACGAGCGAGATTTACGGCGATCCGCTGGTGCATCCGCAAAGCGAAGATTACTGGGGGAATGTCAATACGATTGGCCCCCGCGGATGTTATGATGAATCCAAGCGCTTTGCCGAGGCGCTGGCCATGGCCTACCATCGCGAACATGATATTGACACAAAAATTGCGCGCATCTTCAACACCTACGGGCCGCGCATGCGCCTGCACGACGGCCGTGTCGTGCCGGCGTTTCTCAGCCAGGCTTTGCGGAACAAACCGGTCGCTGTTTTTGGCCGGGGGACGCAGACGCGCAGTTTTTGTTACTGGTCCGATTTGATCGAGGGCATCTACCGTTTGATGATGAGCGGGGCGAACGATCCCGTGAACATTGGCAATCCGGTGGAAATGACGATGCTGGAGTTTGCCCGCGCCATTATCGGCGCCACCGGCTCGCGCAGCAAAATTGTTTTCAAACCGCTGCCGCAGGATGATCCGCGCCAGCGCCAGCCCGACATTACCCGGGCCAGAACTTTGTTGCGTTGGGAACCGCGGGTGTCGCTGGCCGATGGCCTTGTCAAGACGATTGAATATATTCGGAGCAAATTATAAGCGTCATGGAACGCCGGGATGCGCGCCAATTTCACGCATTTTGCGTGAAATTAATGCAAAACAGGACGCGTCTGGATGCGATGGGCAAGGAACGGCCTTTTCATTGGGATGGGGAAAGAGGGAGAAACGGTCCGGCTCATGGCACGCAACCAGCTTGTAAAAGAGTTCTGTATCAAAACAATTGACCGCTTGCCCGATTTGCAGTAACTAGCACGGACTTTTGAAATGAGTCGAGGACGATTAATTGACGAATTGGATCGGCCATTGGTGGCATAAGCGAATTCAATGCTAAATTCGAAATCATTTTTGGCGGCCGATTTTGGGGCTGGAAGTTTAAAGCTGGCGGAGTTTGAACAAAACGAAGCCGGAGGCTTGCGCCTGAAGCAATATGGGATCAAGGCGCTTGGCTTGGAAGGCTCCCAGGAATCGACCCGCGAGGCGGTCATCCTGAAGGCGTTGCAGGAATTGTTGTCCGAAAAAAACTTCAGCTCCAGGCAGATCAATGTTTGCGCGCCTGGCTTTCACGTTTTCTCCAAATTTGTCAAGCTGCCGCCCGTTGATACTTCCAAGGTGACGCAAATCATCCGTTACGAAGCCCAGCAAAATGTGCCTTTTCCGCTGGACGAGGTGGTGTGGGATTATCAGATTCTCGGCACCTCCGCCACCAACGAACTGGAAGTGCTTCTGGTGGCGGTGAAATCTGAAATTGTCGAAGGCCTGTTCCATGCCGCTGAAGGCGCCGGGTTGCACCTGAAACTCGTCGATGTCTCTCCCGCCGCGCTGTGCAATGCGTTCCGTTACAATTACGGCGATCTCGACGGCTGCACCATGTTGCTGGACATCGGCGCGAAAACCAGCAATTTGCTTTTTTTCGAAAAGGGCAAGGTCTATTCCCGCAGCATCAACATTGGGGCCAACTCCATTACCCAGGATTTTGCCAACGAGACGAAAATGCGCTTTGCGGAAGCCGAGGCGACGAAGATTGAAAAAGGCTCCGTCAGCCTGGGGGGGGCCTACGCGGAGCCGGAGGATCCGCATGCCGCGGCCATTTCGAAGATTGCCCGGCAGGTCATGACCCGGCTGCACATCCAGGTGAATCAAACGATCCAATTCTTTCGCGGCCAGCAAGGCGGGTCCGCTCCGCAACGGCTTTTCCTTTCCGGCGGCGCATCCATCATGCCCTACACTGCGCAATTCTTTGCGGAAAAACTCAATTTGCCCGTCGATTATTTTAATCCTTTCCGCAACATTGAACTCGACCCCGGCCTGGATTTGGAGGAACTTTCCAAGTATGCCCATTCCTTTGGTGAAGTAGTCGGGTTGGGTTTGCGGGATTTGGCCCACTGCCCCGTGGAGTTGAATTTGATGCCCAGAAGCTCGATTCAGCGGCAGGAATTTGCCCACAAAAAGCCCTATCTTATCGCCTCGGTTTTCAGTTTGGCGCTGGTGGTCTTTGCCATTTACCTGGCCGAAAAGCGCATCGGCCTTGTTCGCGGCCACAAGTTGGAGGAGATCAAAGAGCCGCTGGCCCAATTGACACAATTAAGCCAGCAACTGGACACCGCTGTTCACGAGCGGGATCAGTTCATGAAGAGTGCCGACCAAATGGAGGAATTGGCGGGCAACCGCTTTTATTGGATCAAACTCTTGACGGAATTGCGGTCGGTATTGATGAAAGCCGAAGTCACGACAAAAGCCAGCTTTCGGACTCCCGAGAACAATGGCACGAATACGGACGTGGGGGTGTGGGTGGTGGCGTTTTCTCCGGTATTGCCCAACGGAAGCCCCTTTGGCGGCACGGGAGGATCAGGCGGCGAGCCGGCTATGGCAGTGTCTGCTGCGGGGGAGGGAATGGGGAGGCCTCGCTTTGGCCGACCAGGCATGGGCGGAGGCAGGCCTCTCCAGAACCTCTGCTTCACAAGTGGCGCCGACGCCGGCGCTGGGAAATGTGATCAGCAGCATTTCCCTTCTCTGTCGCGGGGTGAGCCGCCTGGACCTTTCCCCTTCCGCCAATTCCGATCTTGCCTACGCCGTTTTGCAGAATGTGACCAACAGCGCCTTTTTTACCGATAAAAGCGCTTTAGGTCAAAACATCAGCGTCGATCCAGGCTCCAACACTTTTAGCTTCTATCTGACGGTGGAACTGAAGCATCCTTTCAAACTCTGAGTATGGTCTGGATCAAACGAAACTTGTTCTTCGTTATCAGCGCCGCCGTCGGATTGTTTGTGACCGGGTATTGCGCGTGGCTTCTGTGCAACTCCCTGAAGGAAAACGCCGGGGTGAGCGAGGAGTACAGGACAACGCACGACGCCGAGGAGGCGATCCGGCAAAAGTCGCCGTATCCTTCCAAGGAAAACATTCAGGCAGCCAAAGCGGACCAGGAGCGAGTGCGCCTGTTTCTGGCTGACTTCAGAAAAAGTTTTGCGCTCTTTCCGGCGCCGCCTGTGAAGGATGAAAAAGGGTTCAAGACTTACCTTGAAGACACCCTTATCCGATTTCGCGGCGAAGCCACCAACGCGGGAGTTTTATTGCCCCCCGATTACTCATTTGCCTTCTCCGGCCTGATCGGAAGACTCACCTATCCCGCCGCCAGCATTGGGCCCTGGATGCAAGAACTGGAGGAAATCGACGCCATTTTGGACATTCTCTGTCGCGCCAAAATCAATTATCTCGGCGGCTTGCAACGGGTGCCTGTTTCGACCGATGACAGTGGAACCGGAGATTTATTGGCCGCCGCCGCCGTGACCAATCAATGGGGGATTGTTACTCCTTACAAAATCACGTTCCGTGGCTTCAGTGCTGAAATCGCCGCGGTAATGGAAGGATTTGCGCGGTCCAGCAATTGTTTCATTATCCAAGCCATTGTAGTCGGCCCCGACACGTCGGTGCAACCATTGGTGGTTCAACCGGCTCCGCAACAACCAGCGGCGGGCTACGCCCCCCGGCCGCAAAGCCCAAATCCGCCACAAAACGCAAATCCGGGGCTAAATCGGTTTCGCGGCCGCCCGGACTTTCCCTGGTCGCGACCAGCCCCGGCCCCCGTTGCCGCGGCGCCTGTCGCTGCGGCCCCCGTTGCTGCGGCATCGCCTTCGGTGGTCACAATCCTGTCGGAAAACCCATTATTGGTAACCGTTTCGATTAATGTGGTAAAACTCAAGGCATCGGAGCACTAATGCAGTTCCTCAAGAAACATTACGAAAAAATCATCCTGTGCGTGGTGTTGCTGAGTTTGGCGGCTGCGTCAATATGGATGGGCGCCGTCATTACGAGACTTCAGGAAGAAGTAAGTCAACCGATCTCCGAGGGTGCTCACAAGACCAAACCGCTCGTTCCGCTGGATCTCACCGCCGATCTGCTGGCCTTGGCCCAAGTCACCAATCCGCCGCCGGTTGCTCTTTCCGGCGAGCATAATCTGTTCAATCCGGTCACTTGGAGGAGAAAAGCCAATGGCGAATTGCTCAAAATCCTCAAGACGGGGCCTGACGCCCTGAGCGTCACCAACATTGCGCCGCTTTACACCGTGATCGCTTACGATCATCCCAGTGGCAATGGCGCGATTTATGTTTTCAATGTCCAGCAACACTCCGGCAGGAAAACAATCGAGTATGCCAAAAAGGACGAAAAGACAAAATCGGGTCTTTATATTATCCGCGGCATTAAAGATGCTCCCGATGACCCATCCGAAATTCAACTGGAGATTCTGGAAACTCAGGAAACCGTTTGGATCTCAAAAGGCAACCCGTATAAACGAGTGGATGGTTATATGGCCGACATGAAGTACGACCCCGAATCGCGCAGCCTGCTTAAAGAGCGCGTCAACGACACGTTCACCCTGGACAACGAGCAGTATAAAGTTGTTGAAATAACAAGCAATGTCGTTAGAGTGCAATCCATTAAGAACACCAAAGTAACGACAAGAATATGGAACGGAAACCCGTGACGGGAATTTGTTTTTTAAAAAAGTGAGACGATACCTATGACATCCGCAGCTAAAATGACCCTTCGATTGGTCTTCTTTCTTGCCATTTCATCGCAAGCCCAACAGGCCGCCACCCAGGATCCGGTTCAAATTGCCGAGGACGAAGCGGTCCGCCGCCAGGAAGCCACCATCCGCCTGCACATTAAGCTGGACCAGGCCGTGGCGGCCCAAAAGAGAAATCAACTGGTTGAGGCGGCCAAACTTTACCAGGAAGCCGTGGCTCTCAGCCCTTTGGTTCAGGTCGGCAATCCCGCGGTGGACTTCGAGAAGAAACAGGCCTTGGCGGGTTTGGATGGCGTCCGCGAGAAATTGGCCCGGCAATATATGGCGCGCGGCGAAATGGCGGAAGCTCTGGCGCAGGCCGAGGCCGCTCTTAAAGTGGATCCGAACAACGAATCCCTGCGCAACCTCAAGGCGGAGATTGATCAGCGAACCGTGCAGATGCAGGGCATGGTCCCCAGCCCTGATTTGGTCAAAACCATTCCTGAGATTAAAAAGGAAAAGATCCAGGTCGCCACAAAGGTCCAAAATGCCAAGTTGTTGTATGAAATGGGCAAATACGACGAGGCGGAAGTCATCCTCCTTCAAATTCTCAAGACAGATCCATCCAACAAAACCGCCCCTTATTATCTGGACCTTGTCAAGGAAGCCCGGTACGCGGCCAATGCCCGTGCCCGTGAGGCTGTGGCAAAGTCATCCATAGGCACTGTGGAAAAGGCCTGGATCCCTTCCACTAAACAAGACAGCCTGCCCATTCCCAATCCGATGGCCCACACAAACCTGGTTTACACCACCGACGGACGCCAGAAGATCCTTTCCAAAATGGAGCACATCCGCCTCAATGAAGTCAGCTACGATTTGCCCCTGACCGAAGTGCTCAACCGGCTGAGGGTCGAAACCCAAAAGCGCGATCCTGACGGAGAGGGCATTAACTTTATGATTAATCCGCATGCCGATGCCTCGGCCGGGGCCATCGCCCCGACCGATACGAGCGGGGCGGCCGCGGCGGGCGCCGTCGCCGCGGGCGCGCCGTCGCCAGCGGTGGATATGAGCACCATCACCATTAAAATCGCCCCCCCTTTGAACAACCTTCGTTTGGCTGATGTGCTGGATGCCATTACCAAAGTGGCCGATCAACCGATCAAATTCACCATTGAGGATTACGCGATCGTTTTTTCACCCAAACCCGCTGAAGCAGTGACGCTCTATACAAAAGTCTTCAAAGTCGATCCGAACACTTTTGTTCAAGGCCTTCAGAACGTCAGCTCGATCAGTCTGAATACGGGAACTCAAAGCAGCGGGACTGGCGGCGGGGGCGGCGGCGGTGGTGGTGGCGGCGGCGGCGGCGGCGGGAGTGCGGGCGGCACTTCCAGCACGGGCGTCACCATTACCAGTGTTGGAATCGCTCCCATCACTCAGGGTGGCCAGGCCGGAGGCGCTGCCCAGCAGGGCCAGGGTGGTGGTGCCGGCCAGGCTGGCGCTATTCTCCCGAACCCCCGGATCGGCTTGGATTACGTGACCAAAGTGCAGAATACAGTTCTGGTCGACGAAATGGTCAGAGCTTATTTTACCGCGGTTGGTGTCGATCTAAGCCCTCCGAAAATTGTCTTTTTCAACGATCGCCTGGGTGAGCTTTTGGTGCGCGCCTCCCTGGAGGATTTGGAAATCATTGAACAGGCCGTTGAACTGCTGAATCAGGCGCCTCCGCAACTGACGATTGAGGCGAAGTTTGTGGAACTGACCCAGGATGACAGCCGCGCCCTTGGCTTTAGCTGGTATTGGGGAAATACTTTGGTCAATAATGGTGCCATTGGCGTCCAAGGCGGAACAGCCCCTTCCTACCAAAACCCCACCGGCAGCACCGCCAATCCAAGCGGCATTTTTCCCGGCCCCGGCGGAACAGAAGCCATTGCCGCGTCGGCTACGGACAATTTGTTGACGCCAGGTTTGGGCCCGAACAGTGCGTTTAATTCGATTACCACACAAGGCGCCTCGGCAGTCGCAATCCCGACGGTGGCCACCATTACCAGCAATACGTCTT
>CAWFAZ010000080.1:0-23932 GCA_963813995.1 uncultured Verrucomicrobiae bacterium
AGAGTTTGGGTTTGCTCACTGTGCTTTTCATTACTGGCGTATAGCCAATCTTGTTGACCGGGAAGCGCATTGCTGCCGAAATTCTTCCACCTCAATGAATCCGGTCGGCCGGGGTCGGGTGATGGCATTTTTACGACGAATAGGCTTCGCGATATCATTAAGAGTCAAGAAGAACGCGCTTTTGCAGAGGGGGGGGGACGGGGCGATGGGCACAAGTTGGAATAGTCAGACATATTCTGGATATTACGCATGACACCTGGTGGGAGAAACGACAACTGGAGTTTCCGCCTGAGGTTGTGGTGCTAGTGAGATTCCAGAGGAAGGAGTTGAAGGCCGCTGAAGCGAAGGTGAGAGAGCGCAAAAGGAAAAACTGACATTACGACATAAAAAAAATGACCTAACAAGTCGCCTGAGCCAACCGCCGCTGGCTCTTTCTGTGCCCTTCCTTTGCCCTTCCACCCAAAACTGACCGGTTTCTTAAATTTGGCAAATCCGGTTGCCTTTTCGGGCCGCTCCCTTATTGTGTTCGCCGCCTAAGATGAGATGCGCGGCAGCGTGCAGATGAACATCCCTTTATTACAAAAGATCGACCGTTGGGCGGGAGTGCCGCTTTGCTTCTTGCTGACGTTGGGCCGGTCCGTTTTTGGCCGGTCGCTGCCGCCGGGGCCGGTGGCGGCGCGGAGCATTCTGTTCATCAAGCTGGCCGAGCAGGGATCCACCGTGCTGGCCGGCGCCGCCATCGCCCGGGCCGTTAAAATGGCAGGGCGTCAAAACGTCTTCTTCGTCACCTTCCAGGAGAACCGGTTCATTTTGGATTTGCTGCAATTGATCCCCGAAGAGAATGTCATCACGATTTGCCGGAACAGCGCGCCACAGCTCGTCTCCAGCACCTGGCGGGCCATGCGGCGCATGCGGCGGTTGAAGCTGGATGCGGCCGTTGACATGGAGTTTTTCTCGCGCGGATCAGCCATCGTGGCCTGCTTAAGCGGGGCGCGGGTGCGGGTGGGATTTCATGCATTTTTCGGGGCCGGCCCGTACCGGGGCGATCTGATGACCCACCGGCTTTTGTACAATCCGCATCTCCATACGTCGGCCATGTTTCAGGTGCTGGTCGAAGCGTTGACTTGTGATCCGGCAAGGCTTCCCACTCTTCATTTCGCGCCGCCTGCCGCGGGGCATGTGTTGCATCCGTTTGCGCCGCGCCCGGAGGAAACGGAAGCCGTGCGGGCCATGCTGCCGGGAGGCCCGCTCATTCTGCTCAACCCGAATGCGAGCGATCTTCTGCCATTGCGGCGATGGCCCGGCGGGCGCTATGTCGAATTGGCCCGGCGGTTATTGACCCAATTCCCGGAAGCGCACATCGGCTTCACCGGCGCGCCGGAGGAAGCGGAAGAGACCCGACGCCTGGTGCGGGAGGTCAATTCGGAGCGGTGTATTTGTCTGGGCGGAAAGACGACGCTGCGGCAATTGATGGTTCTCTACACCCTGGCGGAAATATTAGTGACAAACGACAGCGGGCCGGCCCATTTTGCCGCCTTGACCCCGATTCACGTCATCACGCTGTTCGGCCCGGAAACGCCGGCGCTCTTTGCGGCGCGCACCCCGCGGCATGAGGCGATTTGGATGGGCCTGGGCTGCAGCCCGTGCGTCAACGCCTATAACAACCGGCAATCCCCCTGCCGGGACAATGTTTGCATGCAACAAATCACGGTGGAGCAGGTTTTTGGGGAAGTATGCAGAATATACGCCCAGCGCCGGAGCGCTAAATGACGCATATCATCCGACCCGTCTGACTTGTCCGACCTGTCCGACTCGTCATTTCCCCGGCGGCTCAGCCTCCTTGAACAGAATGGTCTTCTCCTCGCGTGTCGCCAGATTCTTTAGTTTGACAACCAGTTCCCCGTCGGGCAGCCGCTCCAGCTTGAAGGTGTAACGGGCCTGCAATTCAACCGCGCGTTTGAACTGCTTGTCGGATTTGGCCGGAACCAGTGCGTAATCCACGGCATACCCGGCGTCGCGCAGGTGCTGCACCAATCCCAGGGAGGGTTCGCGCAGGGTTTCATCTTCAATCAGGCACCAGCCCTCGATGGCGGCCTTGAATTCCGGCAACAGGCCGCGCGCCTTGAGTAATTCCAAAAGCACCACGTCACCCATGCCAAAGCCCAGGGCCGGAAGATCCACCTTTCCGCCGCTGATGAGGTGCAGCAATTGATCGTAGCGCCCCCCGCCGGCAATCGCGCGAAAATCCCCCTTTTTGTCGAACGCCTCAAAAACCGCGCCGCTGTAATAAGCCAGCCCGCGGATGACGTGATAATCAATCTTGACAAAGCCGCCCATGCCGCGCGCCTGCAAATTCCTGACGATCTCCTCCAGTTGCGGCGTCGGCCGGCCGGCGCTGATGAACTCATTGACTTCATCCAGGGAAAGATGGAGCGCGTCCAGTTTCTTCCGGCTTTCCTCGGGCGATTCGCGCTCCAGCTTGTCGATGATTTGATAAAAGGCCTGTTCATTCTCCGCCGTGGACGAGCGCTGCCGGAAAAAGTCCTGCCAGGCGTTGCGGCTGCTCAGGCGCACCACAAAATCATCGGCGGTCAGGCCGAAGGCGCGCAAGGTGTCAATGAGCAGGGCCAGAAGCTCGGCGTCGGCCGCGGCGCCCGGCTCGCCAATGATGTCGGCGTTGAATTGAAAGTGTTCGCGCAGGCGGCCTTTTTGCTGGCGTTCATAACGGAAAAGCTGCGGGATGGCGAACCACTTGACCGGCTTCTTGTAATGGCGTTCGTGGGCGGCGACCATGCGGGCCAGAGTGGGCGTCATTTCCGGCCGGAGCGCGACCGCGCGTTCGCCCTTATCGACAAAGTTATAAAGCTGGCCAACGATTTCCTGGCCGCTTTTCAGGGTGAACAACTCAAGCGGTTCGAGGGGCGGGCCGTCGTACTCGCGGAAGGCATAGCGCCGCGCCATCGCCCGCCAACTGTCAAATATATAACGGCGGGCATCGGCGCTCCAGACATCGGCATGGGGGAGCGGCTCAGGATAAAAATCGCGAAATCCAGGCAATCGTTCCATAAAAAGCTGGCAACAGGAAGGCACAAAAGCCCGCGAATGGAAACGAAATTATCCGTTATTTCTTCAGATGATGCCAGATGAGAAAAAAGAGCAGCACCTGCACGGCCACCGGCACCACAGCCCATAAAACGATGGTGCGGGCCTTGCGCAAACCGCGTTTGAACGGTGTTGACGGTTCCAATCGGTCGCAACGGCCGGTTAATTCCACCTTGACAGGTTCGTCCAGGGCCGCCTTGAGCGCGGCGGCTGTTGGAAACCGTTTGTCCGGATCGCGTTCCATGGCTTGCAAGACAATTTCCTCGGCATGTGGCGATATGTTTGGATTCAGCCGCCGGAGAGATTCCGGATCGCCCGTCACCCGCGCATTCATGATGGCCGTGATGTCCTCATCGTTGAACGGGATCACGCCCGTCAGCATCTCGTAGAGGATGGCACCGAGGCTGTAAATGTCCGTGCGCGCGTCGCCGCGCCTGCCGTTGACCCGTTCCGGCGCCATGTAATGCGGCGTGCCGGGCGCAAAACCGATGAACGTCATCCGCCGCGCATGGGCCAGGCGGGCGATGCCGAAGTCCATCAACCGCATCGTGCCGTCATTGCAGAGCATGATGTTCTCCGGCTTGAGATCGCGATGAAGAATGCCGCGATCATGCAAGTATTGCAGAGGTTCGCAGATGCGGCTGGCCAGGGCCAGGGCCTCCCCTTCCGGCAGCATGCGGCGCTCCCTCAACAATTGGAAGAGCGTCTTCCCCTCCAGAAACTCCATGACGAGATACATCCGGCTTTTATTCTTGACAGAAAAAAACTTCAAGATGGACGGATGATCCAGCTCGCAGCCGATTTTTTCCTCCGTCTGGAAGCGGGAGAAAAGGGCGGGGTCCGCCTCCGCGCTACGATGCGGGATTTTGATGGCGACCATCCTGCCGTCATTATGCAAATCGTTGGCCTTATAAATGGAGGCCATGCCGCCGTTGCAAATCACCTCCGTGACGGCAAAGCGGTCATCGAGCAGGCTGCCTGGCCCAAACTCGCCCGCTCGGGACATTTGCCCATTGGCGGGGCTGGCGCCTGGCGCAACGGTCTGCACTCCGAGCTTCATGGCATGAAATGTGCCGTGAGAAAGGCAACGTGAACAATCAAAATGGAGGGGATCGAGGTTAAAATCTCATTAAAACCACTGAAATCATCACAAACCAGGTTTTTGCGCCAGTCCGCCATCCCATCGAAGGCGGACTCGTCGCGCCATAGCCCTGCGACGGCGGATCTTCGGAAATAAGAATCTGCTATTGCGCGTGTTGGGGGATGATTGTACCATGGGTCCGTGATCCAATGGCGGCTTAATGCGCGGGGTTTTGTCCTGCTGGCCGAGGCAACTGCGATGTGGCTGGCCGTCGGAGTTCCATCCGGCGCGGCGGCCGATTCCAGCTTGCAGCCCTATGTCTTTCGCACCTGGCGGACAGACGACGGCTTGCCGCAGAATGCCGTCACCTCTATCGTGCAAACAAAAGACGGCTATATCTGGGTCGGCACGTACAGTGGTTTGGCACGATTTGACGGAGTTCATTTTCACGTGTTCAACAGCGGCAATACGCCGGCGTTGCGCAGCGGCCGGGTCACCAGCCTTTTTGAAGACCCGGCAGGCACGCTCTGGATCGGAAGCGAGATTGGCGAACTGACAGCGTACGATCCCGGTTCCCATTTCCGCGCCATCGATATCGGCCTTGCTTTGGGACGGCGCAAAATCATCGCCATAATGCTCGACCAGGCGGGCGAGATGTGGATGGCGGACGCGGAAGGGATGTTGATGCGGTTAAAAGATGGTCTGCAACTGGAACCGAAATCAGGCGGAACATCATATCTGGTTAACGTTGCCACTGATTCGAGCGGAAACATTTGGGTGTTGCGTAACAGCATGGCCTCGTCACTGGAACAAGGGCGCCTCATTCCACAATTTGGCGGCGATCCCGCCACGTATGTGCAGGGAATTTGTTCGAGCCGGCAAGGCGGCATCTGGGTGGCCAGCGAGGCAAATCTTCGACGTGAGAATCCCGGCCAGACGACCAATGCCTATGGCGGCACGCCGTGGGATAGGAGGCCATTGACGGCGTTGCTCGAAACCTCCGCCGGCCTGTTGGCGGCTGGCACCCAAGACAAGGGCCTCTTCATCATCCGGCCAGGCGGTGCGTTTTTGAATTTGTGCCGCAGCAACGGGCTTCCCACCGATTGGGTTTCCAGCCTGTGCGAGGATCGGGAGGGAAACTTGTGGATGGGCACTGGCGGTAATGGACTCATCATGGTTCGCCCCGGCAACGTGACGGTGTTGGACGCTCCGGATCAGTGGCAGGGGCGTCCTGTCTTATGTTTAACCTCCGGGCGGGATGGGGCGCTTTGGGTGGGCACGGAGGGCGCCGGCCTTTACCGCTGGCAAGATGGAGAATGGTCGCACTTCGGATTGGAAGCAGGCATGAGCAACTTGTTCGTCTGGTCGTTGTGCGAGGATGCCAGGGCACAACTGTGGGTTGGAACATGGGTTGGCCTGCTGACCCGCCATGGCGAACATTTTGACCTCGCGCCCGGTATGATTGGAGAGCTGCCCCCGGTGACCGCCCTCTTTTCCGGCGGATCCGACGAACTCTGGGCGGGCACCAGAGCAGGGCTGTGGCATTACCAGGCAGGCAAAACGGCCTGGCTGACACAATCCGGGCCAACGCCGCTGTCCGACGTGCGCTGTGTGGTGGAAGACAGCCAAGGCACGGTGTGGTTTGGGATGCTGGGCGGGGGTTTGGGCCGGCTGGACAAGGAGGGTCTGCGCCTTCTGCACAAATCGGACGGGTTGAGCGGCGATTTTATCCAATTCCTGCACCCGGACAGTGATGGGAGCTTGTGGATTGGAACTTTCGGCGGAGGCTTGAACCGCCTGAAAAATGGCCGCTTCAGCGCCATTGGCACCGCCCAAGGGTTGTCGGACGACATCATTTGCTGGGTGGAGGATGACGGTCTCGGTTATTTCTGGGTCAGTTCCCACGCCGGCATCATGCGCTTGAGCAAACGGGAATTGAACCAGTGCGCGGACGGACATTTGAATTCCGTCAACTGCCTCTCCTTTGGCAAAGGAGACGGACTGCCCACGCTGGAATTCTCCGGAGGATTGCAACCGGCCGGGTGCAAAACGGCAGACGGACGCTTGTGGTTTGCCTCCAACAAAGGCGTGGTGGTGGTGGACCCGAAGGACGTGAAATTGAACGCTCTGGCCCCGCCGGTGGTAATCGAGGCGTTGCAAGTCGATGGCCACGCCATAGCCGGTCTGGCTGGGCGGACGGCCGATCGGCCCTTGCGCATCCCGCCAGGTCGCCATCGACTGGAGTTCGCTTATACCGGCCTGAGTTACGCGGCGCCGGAGAAGGTCCGCTTCCGCTACCGGCTGCAAGGGCTCGACAGCGAATGGACCGAGGCCGGCAGCAAACGCAGCGCGAGTTTCGATTACGTTCCCCCGGGCCATTATGCCTTTCAAGTTCTGGCCTGCAACGATTCCGGAGTTTGGAATGAAGCGGGGGCGACGGTGGCGTTTGTTCTGCTGCCTCATTTTTGGCAAACCTGGTGGTTTGCCGCGCTGGCGGGAATGGTTGTAATGTCGGCCGTGGCGGCGGGAGTGTGGTTGGATGCGCGGCGGCGCATGCAGCGGAAACTGCAACGTCTGGAAAAGGACCAAGCCGTAGAGCGTGAGCGCACGCGCATTGCCCAGGATATCCATGACGACCTCGGCGCAAGCCTCACCCGCATCACGATGCTAAGCCAATCGGCTCGCAGTGAATTGAACAACTCGCCGCAAGCCGCCACCCAAGTGGACGAGATTTGCACCACGGCGCGCGAATTAACGCGGTCCATGGATGAAATTGTCTGGGCGGTCAATCCCCGACACGATTCGCTGGACAGCCTGGCGATTTATTTGGGGAAATTCGCGCAAGATTACTTGCGCGCCTCCGGGATTCGATGCCGCCTGAACATGCCGGAAGACCTGCCTCCCTGGCCCGTCACTGCGGAAGCGCGCCATAACCTTTTCCTGGCCTTCAAGGAGGCCCTGCACAATGTTGTCAAACATTCGGATGGAAACGAGGTGCGGGTGACCCTGGCGTTGCGGACAAAGGCCATTGTCTTGAGCGTCCAGGACAATGGCCGCGGATTCACTCCAGGCTTGCCAGCCCGTGGAGACCCTGGCGATCCCGACCGCATTGAAGCTGGCCATGGAATAACCAATATGAAACTACGACTGGCGGAAATCCATGGCACATGCGAGATTCAATGCGCTCCAAAGACTGGAACCACGGTTATGTTTGACGTGCCGGTTCAAGCGCCCAGCCTCCAAAACTGACAAATGACACCCCCCTGCCATCGTCAAAACTCACGATATGGTTTCGCTGGCGGCGCCGATGACCGGAAAGGTAATCTTGTCGAGTGAGCATCGGTGTTTCCATTGTCGAAGATGACGCAAAGGCCCGGGAAATCCTCGCCG
This sequence comes from uncultured Verrucomicrobiae bacterium, assembly GCA_963813995.1. GTDB lineage: Bacteria > Verrucomicrobiota > Verrucomicrobiia > Limisphaerales > Palsa-1400 > DASRLE01. The sequence continues at coordinate 7,574 of CAWFAZ010000080.1, forward strand.
GGTGGATCAAGAGTTCTCGTGACTTGCATCTTGTCAGCAACTACGGCACCGGTGAACGCGCCGTGGTTCGGCTTCCGTCCGACAAACCCGAGATCGTGTTGATGGACATCAATCTCCCTGGCATTAGCGGCATCGAATGTGTCCGGCAGTTGAAGCAACTCTTGCCCGACACCCAGTTTCTGATGCTCACGGTTTATGAGGATTCAGATTACTTGTTCAGCGCGCTGGCCACTGGGGCCAGTGGCTATTTGCTCAAAAGAACTTCGCCCGAAGAATTGATCAACGCAGTCAAGGACGTCCACTCCGGCGGCTCCCCCATGAGCAGCAACATCGCCCGGAAAGTAGTGCAGTCCTTCAGGCGCGAGGACACAGGACCGGGCGGCGTGGAAGATTTGACGCCGCGCGAACGCGAAGTGCTGCAACTTCTGGCCTCAGGCGACCTGTACAAGGAGATTGCCGACCACCTTGGCATTACCATTACCACGGTCAATGCCCACGTTCGCCGCATTTACGTAAAACTTCAGGTGCGTTCGCGAGGGCAGGCAGTTGCGAAATTCGCCCACCTGTTTCCGCCAGACGCGGGCCTCCGTCCGGTTTCCGCGCCTCGTTAGTTTTAACGAGCCTGTTTCTCTTCACCTTCATACAGCCAGACGCTAAGGTTCATTGAAATGAGCCATGTTGGACAGCCTTTGCCTGAACGACGCTTCGCTTGCCTTCGCAAGGCAGCCAGAAATGCACTAGAGCGCAGGGCCTCATCAAACCGGCGCGTCACTTTTAACCATCAAACCCGCTCCGGAAAAGACAAAATCACCTAAACTCAACTACCAGAAACTATGAAACGAATGAAACATATCACCATAACCCTGGGCGCCGCCATTGCTGTAATGTGCGGCATCTCATCCCAGGCATCCGTAACTCTCATCAACATTGGCGGAAGCCCTCCAACCCCCGGGGCGGATGACGTTTATATGTTGGATAACGTCACCGACTTTTCGGAGGCCGAACCAGCCGGTTTGAACTTCTATTCAAACGGTGGCGGCGGCGGCTATTTTCCCGGACAAATTTTCACCACTCCCGCCGGCGGAGGATTCACCCTGAATACCGTGACCGTGAATTTTTGGAGTGGCGATGGCGGCGGCATCGGCAGCGCCCAAGGCTACACTCTGACCATTTGTTCGTTGGTGAACAATGGCGACGGAACCTTCACCGCGTCCCCACTGGCTTCATACACTTCGCAGCCATTTTCCGTGGTGGACGAGGATTACATCACGTTTACCAATCTCGGCGCCGCGCTCTCGGGCAGCACTGAATACGCCTTCGCTGTCCAGAATAACGGCAGCGGCTGGATACAGATGGCGGCCGAAGACGTCGTGACGCCAATTCCAGGAATTGACAGCTCCATGTATAACGGGTCAGGCAATTTAATTGATACAAACGACATGGCCGTGCTTGTTCCGGTCGCCGGGGGCACCATATATGTCGCCGACAAGTCGCCCGGCTACCAAGCCATGTTTGACGTCGGTTTGACTCCCGTCACTTTGTTGACGGTCAATCCGCCCACCATGACCACAGCGGGAAATGTTTATCCAGCCGGCGGAGTCAATGCCGTGAGCAACACGACCGCGGTGACTTTCACCTCGGGAGCCGTGTTTGGTGGCACGCCGCCATATCATTATCAATGGCAGGTTTCCTACAGCGGCGGCAGTTATGCGAACATTGGAATCGATAGCACCACCTTGACGACGACTCCGGTCGCCAATGGATATTATACTTATCAAGTGGTTGTCACAGATAGCACCCTCCCCACCCACAATACGGCCACCAGCAGCGCCGCGGTCGGTTTGACGGTTGTTCCCGCCACCGTGACCGTCAACATGGGTGACGAAGGCATAAACAACGTGTCGGCAGGTTGTTATGACTACATCTCGCAACTGACCGGCGGAGGCGCGATCAGCAGCCTAAATTACTATGACAACTTCGCCGCTGCGCCTGCCGGCAATATCTTTGTCACTGGCGGCAATGCGGCTGGATACATTCTCAATTCCCTGCAAATTCAGACTGGCAACAATGGTGACACCTCGGGCCAGACAACCACGCTCCAGCCTTATTATTTGTATATTTACTCCGTCGTCCTCACTCCAAATAATACAAGCCCGACCAACGGCGTCGCCACGCTCGTGCAGGAATATGAATGCACCAGCTTCGAATTTGCTTTTGGTGACTGGATTGAATGGGAAGGGCTGAGCACGCCGCTGGCCGCCAACAGCGCCTATGCTTACAGTTTTCAAAACAATAATGTTGGCTGGGCGGGCCTGGACGCCAGTTCCACGGCGGTGACCAGTTCCACGGTGGGTCTCGCCTGCCTGGTGTCACCTTCAGACCGGCACGTTTCCCTGAATACCGAAGGCTGGTCCGGCACGTTCCAATTGGAATTGACGGACGTCGGCGCGCCGCCCGCCCAGTGCCCGTTGGCCAATGGCATCGTGGTTTCGCCCTCCGGGATTGAACCGGCTGCAACGTCAATCACCCTCACTGAAAATGCTTCCGGCGCAACTCCATTCACCTATGCCTGGCATACGGATGGCGGCTCGGGCGGAGCGCTCTCGACCAGCGCGGGCACCACTCAAAGCATCACCATCAATACGTCTGGCTCGCCCTTGACGCCCGGTCAGTACCAATATAATGTCACCGTCAGCAATGGCCACGGCTCACCCAGCACCAGCGCGACGATCATTGTAACGATTCTCGCGCCCACTGAGATCGGGGTTTTGACGGACATCGGCACCACCACGCCCACGGCCGGAACCTACGATATTGCCCAATTGACCATCCCTGGCGGACACGGCAGTCCGCCTGGGCTGAACTATTATTGGAACAATAGCAGTATCCCCGGCCAGACCTTTACCACCGGCGCCAATTCGTTGGGATACGTTCTCAATTACCTGGACATTAAGCTGGCTGGCGACAGCGGCGAATGGAATAATGGTTTGTTGCCAGTGCCAGCTCAGCAGTACACGTTGACCATTTACAGCGTCAACACCGCGGCGACCAACGCGTCGGCAATAGCATTCTACAATTCCCAAACCAACTTTCTCGTGGTCACCGGGTCAACCGACCAGGATTGGATCAGTTTTAGCGGTTTATCAACGCCTCTGGCAGCCAACAGCGTTTATGGTTGGTCGTTCCAAAGGACTGGTACCGTCAACGACTGGTGCAACCTCGGCAATGTGGCCGGCGATCTTTACTCAGGCGGCCAGGCCGCAATGTTCCCGGCTGTTACCGGCTCGTTGCAATATAGCACCACCGCCGGATATGACGCCAGTTTTGATCTGGGCTTGAGCCTGGGAACTGTCACGTTGAACTATACAGTGCTACCCGACGGGGACCTGCAGTTGTGCTGGTCAACGGGCACCTTGGTGTACACCACCAGCCTGACTCCGCCGATTACCTGGACACCGGTTCCTGGGGCAACGTCTTGCTGGACTGTGACTCCGACAGGACCTGCGAAGTATTACGCGGTTAGAATTCCGTAATGCGGGTTGTTGCTGGAAGGGGCGTGTCGTTAAAACGACACGCCCCTGTCCTGCCAGTGGTCAGGTGGATGATAATGTTCAATGGAAGGTTTTGATTTAATAATTATTTTACAAGAAATGAACTCCAATTCCAGCAAACAGCACGCAATTCCTGACTCCGGTTTTACATTGATTGAGCTGCTGGTGGTGATAGCGATTATTGCCATCCTTGCGGCGATGTTGCTGCCGGTCCTGGCTTCGGCCAAGCAACAAGCCCTCAGGACGCAATGCATGAACAACCAGAAAGAGCTGGGACTGGCTAATGCCATGTATGCCAACGACTTCCGGGATTGGATGCCCTATTGCAACTGGGATAATGGCCAGGCAATGTACAACCCGGATGGCTCGTATGCGTTGGGCTTTCTCTATACATGCAATGGGTCGATCCCCGATCCCACTAAGCCGCATTATGCCCCCAACCCCATACTTGCCTGGTCTGGTCCTCCTGGAGGAGGAGCGTGGTGGCCTTACGTGCGTAACACAAAATGCTATCTCTGCCCGGTGGATGTTTTTAACACCAATAGCGCGCTTTACAGATCCCGTGCCAACAAACTTTGCACCTATCTGATGAACGGCGCCGCCGCCGGTTTTCCAGCCCCCAGTGTTACAATAGCTCAGTACACACGAATGCACCAAGTCTGGAGTCAATCATGCTACATTTTTTGGGAGCCTTACGAAAATCCCACCAATAAAACGGATAATGAGTATAATGACGGTTCCAATTATCCAAGCACCCCGGTTTCCTCGCCCACTGGCGTCGAGGGTATCGGCCCGCTCCACAGCAAGGATGGCGGCAATATTGCCCGTATTGACGGCGGTGTTCAATTCATCACCACACAACAATTTCAGGCAGCGTCCCAGACCCCGGCCGGTGTGCCTGCGGGTATGACGAAACCAACACTCCTCTGGTGGAGCACCTATCAAGCTGACGGAAAACCAGCCGGCTATTGACGGATACCATTGGAGTTGGCGATGACGCCTGCATTCCTCATTCCGCGAGGCCTTTCCGCAAGCCCGGGCGACCAGTGCGCTGCCAGCACCATGAATACCTCGGCATTGACCCACGCGCTGACGGTCTGCTGCTTCAGGGCAGACTGTCCGACAAAGGATCTCGAATCAGCCTTGCTCGGTGAAGCCATCGACCGCCTGCACCACCCATTCACTTGGCGCCTTCGTCGCTGGCGGCGCCATTTGGTGAAAAGCTTGTGAAACCACCTGGAGTGGAGTCCAATCGGCTCCGCGTTCTGGCTGGCATCGCGCTTGTGCTTTTAGCCGGGGTTGGCGGATTTGTCCAAGCCCAAACCCTCACCGACATCGGCACTGCCAATCCGACTCCGGGTACGCTGGATATTTCCCAGTTGAGCGCCACGGGCAACCGGACCGCCCCCGATGGCCTGAACTATTACACGGACAACCAGAGTGCTCATGGCAACGGCGAACCGGGCCAGAGCTTCACCACGGGGACCAATGCAGCGGGATATTTGCTGACATCATTGGCTTTAAGGACTTCCGGGCTGGGTTCTTACAGCGGCCTCGGCACGCTCCAGCCTTATTACCTCCACTTTTATTCCGTGTCCGGCGCCACGGCCACTTTGCAGGAAACTTACACCTCGGCCAATGTCACCTTCAACGACGGCGACTGGCTGCTATGGAGCAACTTGGACTTGGCGTTGGCGCCCAGTACTACTTATGCCTGGTCATTCGGCCAGGTCAATGTTTCCGGCTGGGAGGCGCTCGCCGTCGCCAGCAACAATCCGTACGCCGGGGGTCAGATCGGGCTTTTTCCGACTGGCGGCGGAACGATCACCTTCGGCGGCAGTCATGTCTTTGACGCGATGTTCGACTTGGGATTGACGGCCGCAAACGTGCCGATCATAAACCAGTTTGCCGTGTCGCCGACGAACAATGTGTTTGTCGGGACTCTGGTGACCTTCACGGCCGGCGTGATGGGCGCGCAGCCTCTTCACTTTCAATGGCAGTTCAACAACGGCGGCGGATACAGCAACATCTCCGGGGCCGCCACCAACACGCTGGCGTTCGTCGCGGCGATCACCAATACAGGTTCATATGAACTGGTGCTGACCAACAGTTATGGCGCGGTGACCAGCGCTCCTGTCGCGCTTTCGGTGACGCTCGACACGAATCCACCGATGGTTTTGTGCGGCTACAACATTGGCACAACGACCGTGGAAGTGAACTTTTCCAAGGTGCTGGAAGCAGCCAGCGCCACGAATCTGGCGAATTATGCTTTCACTGATGGCCTTGCCATCACAGCCTCGTCCCTGACCGCCAACAACTCATCGGTGCTGCTCACCACCGCGCCGTTGGTCTATGGCAGCAACTACACGCTCATCATCGATGGCATTTGCGATCAGGCCATTCCGCGCAACACGATTGCCCCGAACACCCCGGTCAATTTCACCGCCTCCCTCCGCAACCGGCTGTTGCTGGACGCCGGCTGGCGGTTTCAACTGGGTGATCCGTCGGATGTCACCACCAACGTCACCTACTATCCTGAAATCCCGGATCTGGCCAAGCTGGATACCAATGAAATTGGCTCCGCGACAAATACCAGATCCGAATCTTACATGGAGACCATCCGGGTTGATCCGATTGCCACCCATGCTGGGGAGAATGTTTCCTTCGTGGCAACCAATTACGACGACAGCAGCTGGCGTTCATTAAACCTGCCCCACGACTGGGTTGTTGAATTGCCGTTCAATTCCAGCGAGGATGGAGGGCATGGTTACAAATCCGGAATCAGTGGATGGACCAGTGCGAATACCATTGCCTGGTACCGGCATACGTTTACCCTGCCCGCAAATTATGCCAGTCAGGCGATGTGGCTGGAATTTGACGGTGTTTATCGCAACTGCCTGGTCTGGTTGAACGGGCATATTCTGGGGCGGAATGTCAGCGGTTACGCAAGTTTTTATTTTGACGCGACCCAATACGCCAAGCCCGGCGGGACCAATGTGCTGGTGGTGCGGGTGGACGCCAGCCGGTTTGAGGGCTGGTTTTACGAAGGCGCCGGCATTTACCGCCATGTCTGGCTGACGACGGAGAATCCCGTTCACGTCGCGGAATGGGGAACTTTTGTGGCAACAACTTCGCTGGCGGGTTCCAATGCGACCATCACCATACAAACAGACGTTACCAACCAAAGCGGGTCGGCGACAGACAGCGGCAGCCTGACTTCGGCAATTCTCGATGCCAGCAGTAATACAGTTGCCATTGTCACTTCGGCCTTGAGCGTGCCAGCCGGCCATGATTTGGTCGTGACGCAAACCATAACCATGGCCGCCAATTGGTGGTCGTTGGAAACACCCTATCTTTACAACCTGGTTTCCACGGTTAGCAATCAGAATGCGGTTGCGGATATCTACAACACGCCGTTTGGGGTGCGGACAGTTTCAATTGATTCCACCAACGGCGTTTTCATCAATGGCCGGCATGTGGAAATCCAGGGGATGTGCAACCATCAGGACCACGCGGGGGTGGGTTCGGCGCTGCCTGACCGGCTGCAGTATTTCCGCATCGAACGGCTCAAGGAAATGGGCGTGAACGGTTATCGGAGCTCTCATAACGAGCCAACGGCGGAATTGCTCAACGCCTGCGACCAGTTGGGCATGTTGGTGCTGGATGAAAATCGCCGCATTGGGACCAACGCGGAGCCATTGGGGGAACTGAGCCGGCAAATCCGCCGGGACCGGAATCATCCCTCGGTGTTCATGTGGTCGCTGGGGAATGAAGAACCCCTCCAAACCACTTCGGCTGGGGCCACGATCATGCAGGTGATGCAGAACCTGGTCCATTCCTTGGATTCAACGCGCCTGTGCACCGCCGCTTTGAATGACTGGGGGGTTGGCTTTAGCCTGGTTCTGGATGTCAACGGCTTCAATTATGCGCTGGGGGCCCAGGATTCGTTCCACTCCAGCAACCCGGGGTGGCCCATCATCGGCACGGAAACGTCCAGCGTGGTCACAGATCGTGGGATATATACCAATGACAGTGTGAACGGCTACGTGGTGGGTTACGACAACAACCCGGTCAGTTGGGGCGAGACGGCCGAAGCATGGTGGTCGTATTACGATGCGCGACCGTGGTCTTCCGGCGGGTTCTCGTGGACGGGTTTTGATTATCGGGGTGAGCCGACACCCTACAACTGGCCGTGCATCAACTCGCATTTTGGGACGGTGGACACCTGTGGATTTGCGAAGGACAATTTCTATTATTACCAGGCCAACTGGACGTTCAAACCCGTGTTGCACCTCTTTCCGCACTGGAACTGGTCAACACTTGGACAACCGATCAACGTCTGGGCTTTCGGGAATTGCCAGGCGGTTGAATTGCTCGTCAACGGCGTCAGTTTGGGACGGCAATCTCTCAATGTTCAGGGCCATGTCGAATGGGACAATGTGCCTTACGCGCCGGGAACACTGCAAGCCATTGGCTATAACAACGGTGTAGCGGTGATCACCAACACCGTGACAACCACCGGGGTGCCGGCGGTCATTGCGCTCTGGCCGGACCGCAGCACCGTTCTGGCCGACGGCAAGGACGTGTCCGTAGTGACCGTGGCCGTCCTGAATACGAACGGAAACATCGTGCCCACGGCGAGCAATACGGTGACCTTTGCCGTCAGCGGCGGCGCCATCCTTGGGGTTGGCAATGGTGATCCCAGCTCGCATGCAGCCGACAAGTATACTAATCAGCGCCCGGTTTTCAACGGATTGGCTGAAGTTATCATCCAGTCCACCAACGCGCCCGGCTCCATCACCCTGACCGCGACTGCAACCGGTTTGACCTCGACCAATATCACCATCACGGAAGCCGCAACCCTGCCGCCGCCGCCCGCTCCCAAGGGAGTGGCGGCTGTCGGAGGAAATGCGCAGGTGACAGTCACTTGGGACGTCGTGCCGGGCGCGACCACCTACAATCTGTGGCGGGCCACGACCAGCGGCGGTCCCTGCACGCTCATTGCTGGAAACATCGGGAGCGTGAATTTGGGCTACAACGACAATAACGTCACAAACCTGACAACGTATTATTACGTGGTCACAGCCAATGAAAACGGCGCCAGCGTCAATTCGGCGGAAGTCAGCGCGACACCGGCTGCGTTTGTCACCGGCCTGACGGCGACCGACGCCAACGGCTGCATTGTATTGAATTGGAATGGCTTGCCCGGCGCGGAGTACAACGTGAAACGTTCCCTCGTTACCCAAGGCCCCTACACCACCATCGCTTCAGCGATAACCAGCACCAATTACACCGACTCCAGCGCGCAAACGTGCCAGACCTATTTTTACGCTGTCACGGCCACCAATGGCGGCAATAAAAGCCTGCCCTCGGCCGAGGCCAGCATGACATTGCCGGGAGGCGCGCCGCCTTCGCTCTGGCAGAGTACCGACGTTGGATCGGTCGGGTTTCCGGGCAGTGTTACGTATTGCGGCGGCCAATTTACCATCTCCGGTTCAGGCGCCGATATTTGGAACACCGCCGACGCGTTTCATTTTGTTTATGTGTATGTCCCGGCCTGCACCAACTGCGACATTCGCGCCTTGGTGACGAGCGTCGGGGACACGGCTAACAATGCCAAGGCGGCGCTGATGATCCGCGAGTCGCTCGCCGCGGGTTCCATCCACGCGTTGGTGGATGTGGAGTACAGCGGTGGAACCGAGTTCATTTACCGATCCACCACCGGCGGATCAAGCAGCTCTGCGAGCTTTTCCGGGACGGCGCCAACCTGGGTGCGGCTGACGCGCACCAACTCCACCTTCCTGGGCTATTGGTCGCTTGACGGCAATGCCTGGACCCCGTTCGGAAACGCCAACATCTCCATGTCCAACGGGGCCTGTGTCGGCCTGGTTGTATGCGCGCATAACAACACCGATCTCAACACCTCGGTGTTTGAGTCTGTCAGCGCGGGTTTCATCCCGGTTATCACCGCGCCGACGCTTGCGCCGATTGCCAATCAGACCGTCAACGTTGGGCAAACCGTTGCGATCAACGCCAGCGCCACGGACACGAATCTGCCGACCCCGACTCTGACCTTCAGCCTCCTCAGCGCGCCCACCAATGCCACCCTTGTTCAGATCAACAACACCAATGCCTCCTTCAACTTGCGGCCTTTGGCTTCGCAAGCCAGCTCCACCATCCCCATCTCGCTCAAGGTGACTGACAACGGAATCCCGCCGTTGAGCGCGACCCGGAGTTTCTCCGTGGTGGTAAATCCGATCACATTGCCGACGCTGTCAGGCTCCGCCGCAAATTTGGCCAATGGACAATTCAGCCTGACCGTTAGCGGCATGGTTGGACCTGACTATGCAATCCTGCATTCCACCAATCTCCTGAGCTGGGGCACAGTCTTTGAGACCAATTCGTCGCCGTTGCCCTTCACCTGGGTGGATACAAACGCGAGCCTGACGAATCCGGCCTCCTACTATCAGGTATTGCTGGGTTCCCCGCTGCCGTGACGATTTGGCCTCACGTCAGATGCGCGCGGGATCCGAGGCGGGTTTAGCAAGTCTGGCATGGGGTGAACACCCCATTGCGTCCGCGAGCCTTTCCAGCTTATTGTTATGTTGTGAAAGCTGACGAAATCCAACCATGGATTGCAGTCAATAATATGCGCACATTATTGTTATTTCTCTTCTATGGAGTCGTCATGATCCTCATGTATTGCGCCAAGGCAGTGACGCCACAATCTCGAAAAATCTGCAAAAAAAGGTGACTATGCGCACACTGTACTACGTGCTCCTTCTGGCTTGCCTGCTTCTCCTCCTCTTTTGCGCGAATTTGGTCCGATGGCTCATCTCCAAGTTTCAGCTTGCGCTGCTCTCCGTCCGCCGGGGGCATCTCCAAAATCGAGTGAAAGGCCCCGGCCAATTCGCCCGTTTTCATATTCGTTTTCATGGATAATTCTGTGTTTTTGGCTTTCATCATGCCAAAGCCACATGGACAAATGCCGTCCATCCAGTCCAAATTTCCTCAAAAATCCTGCGATGTGACGGGTCGGTGATCCACCTTCGCCGCAACGGCTGCCGCGGACCGGCGGTTTGTTACGGCTCAAACAGGGGATGCCGCAGCCTGACAATTGTCAACTGTAAATAATTACCGATTATGTAAGTGTCTTATTGACAACTGGTTGTGACTTTGTAAAATGCTGAAAATTTCACTGTTTTTTCCGGGGCAGATTTTCTTGAGAAAATCAAAGCATCACAATTTGCAAGGGTTCGAAAACTTGCGCCCGGCTCAAACGACACATCGTGGAACGCCTTGTCTTCCGCGACTTTTAATCTAAACTGGTGTTAATGACGCTGCGGCCTATGCTTTTAAGGTTTATGAACTCAAGCCTGCTGGTGAAGGGCCGGTTGGGGTGCCTGCTTTTCCTGATCGGGACCGCCTCGGGAACAATGCCGGTCGCGTTGCGCGCCGCCGTTCCCCCGGGCATAACGCCTGCCGCGGACGATGCTTCAAATCCGTACTCCGTCATTGTCGAACGGAACATCTTCCATTTGAACCCGCCGCCGCCGCCGCCCTCCGATGCCGACAAACCCAAGGTCGAATTGCCCGTGATAAAGATCACCGGGTTTGTCAACATCGGCAACAAGAGCAGGGTTCTGTTTCTTTCCGAGCCGAAAGATAAAAAGGAAGGGCCGTTTTACTACAGTTTGGCCGAAGGCGAGAAGAGCGCCGACGGCAAATTCGAGCTGGTCAAAATCCATCCTTCTCAGGACGAAGTGGACGTCATCAACGCCGGCGTGCCGGTGACCCTTACCGTGAAAGACGACAGCCTTGGTTCGTCCCCGGCGCCCGCCGCTTCTCCTGTGGCGAAGGAAGGGCCGCCGTCGGGCAAACCAGGAAACGGAATGCCGGGGCGGCCGATGTTCCCGCCGGGCAGAGGCTCTGTGCCGGGCATTCCAAGCGTGCCAGGCGCGGCTGGCAATGGTTTTTCATTTCCGGCCCGGGCGCGGCGGAACCTGCCGCCGCAGTAATTTTGTTTTGGAAAGGGCTTGCGCGGGGAAGGGGCCGGCACTATTGTGACACAGTTCTATGGATCGCGGGGTGGAGCAGCCTGGTAGCTCGTCAGGCTCATAACCTGAAGGTCGTGGGTTCAAATCCCGCCCCCGCAACCAATTTACCCGTTGCAACCTCCACCGTTGCAACCATTACATCGTGGTTTCCGACGGCGACCGGATTGCGGGATTTGTTGCCATCACGCCGCCGGGCGGGCCGGGCTATTCCATTGACAAGTATTGCAAACGCGGGCAACTGCCGTTTCCCGTGGACGAAAAACTCCACGAGATCCGCCCGCTCACGGTGCCGCAGCATCCCGCCAAACACCATTTTGTGGAGCGGATGGATGGCAAGCCAACAGACCAATCCCCAAAAGCCCGCTGGATCAAAACAGGCGCCCGGGTGAAAGAAATGAAAACTTTGACAACCAGATCACTTCCGCAAGAATGGTCAGAGTGTATGGGATTGTTTGAGAGCCGTTTGTATTGTCCGGCGCTGTGGTTTGTCGCGCTGATTATCCCGATGTACTCCTCTGGATGCCGGACCTCTGCTCAACCATTTACAATCTCCGGCCCCGGCTGGCGCGTCCAGGAGGGCCAGGCTCTCTGGCGGCCGCGGGAACGATTTCCAGAGCTGGGTGGAGACCTGGTAATGGCTGGCAACGAGGACGGACGCAGCGTCGTCCAGTTTGCGAAAACGCCTCTGCCGCTGGTGCTGGCGCAAACCACCCGCACGAATTGGTACATTGAATTCCCGACGCAGCGGATGAACTTCGCCGGACGCGGGCCGTCACCCACCCGCTTTACATGGCTTTACCTGCATGCGGCCCTTTCCGGGGAAGCGATTCCGGCGTGCCTGCGCTTTCAGCGCAAACCGGACGGGGGCTGGCGGCTGGAAAACACCCGCTCCGGCGAAACACTGGAAGGCTTCCTGACGCCGTGAATCTATTCCTGAAACGCTGGTGGTGGGTGTTACTGGCCTTGTTGGCGTGTATCGGGCAATGGCGCCTCCGTTTTGATGTTGATATACTGAACCTTCTGCCGTCCGACCAGCCGGCGGTGCGGGGATTGAAGATTTACCAGCAGCATTTCGCCAATGCCCGGGAACTCATCATCACCTTGCGCGCCCCGGATGCCGAAAAGGCGGAGCGGCTGGTGGGCGCATTGGCAGCGCGCTTGTGCCAGGAGACAAACCTGGTCGCGGGTGTGTCCTGGCAGCCACCCTGGATGGAGAATCCGGGGCAGTTGGCGGAACTGCTCGGTTGCTTGTGGCTCAATCAGCCGCCGGAATTGTTTGGGGCGCTGACCAATCGGCTGGCAGCCGGCCGGCTGAAGTGCGTGCTGGACGAAACCAAGGAAGCGCTTGCCACATCGCTGTCGCCGACGGACATCGCGCGGCGCGCGTTTGATCCGTTCGACATGTTGAACATGCCGGCACTGACCAATGTCAGCGGTTTTTCCATTGAACAGGGGCAAAAGATGTTTGCTTCCTCCGGAGGAACCTTTCGGCTGTTGTTTGTGCAAGCCCGCCCGGATCTGGCCAACTACCGTTCCTGTGCGAGTTGGTTGAAATCCGTGCAAGACGCGGTGGCTGGTGTGCGCGCCAATCAAAAGGATTGGGAAGGAGTTGTGGTTCGATACACCGGACGTCCGGCTTTTGTGACGGAAGTTGCCACCGGAATGCAGCATGACCTGAGCGGTTCGGTGGCGGGCACTGCTGCCATCATTGCCGTTCTGTTTTGGCTGGTTCACCGGCGGTGGCTGCCGATGTTCTGGCTGTTGACGCTGCTGGCGTTGATCCTGGCAGCCACCCTGGCGCTGGGCGGTCTGGTCATGGGAACCATCAACGTGGTCAGCATGGGCTTTGCCGCGGTGCTGCTGGGATTGGCGGTGGACTACGCGGTGGTGCATTATCAGGAGGCGCTGGCGCATCCGCAGTTGTCGGTGCCGGAGATTCGCCGGGCGATTGCGCCGAGCATTCTGTGGGCTGCCATTACCACGATCAGCGCCTTTCTGGTGCTGAATCTGGGGGGACTGCCCGGGCTGGCGCAACTGGGCACGTTGGTGGCCATCGGTGTTGCCCTGGCAGCCGTTGTCATGGTGATGGTTTATCTGCCACCGCTCTTTCCAGAGCGCCGAAAGCCGGTTTCGACCCTAAGTCCGCGCAGATGGTGGTCTTACTTCATCCCGCCCCAGGAAACACTGACTCCTGCGCTTGCGCCGCTGGAGGGACCTTATCGCCGCACGGCGTTGTGGTTGACGGGTTTTATCATTCTGGTTGCGGGCGCGGTTCTGTGCTTTCACCGGCCGGGAATGGACAGGACCGGCAACGCGTTGCGCACACAACACTGCGAGGCAGAAGCCGCATTGCAGGAAATGACTTGCGAGATGGGCATTCCCGAGGATGCGCTTTGGGTCATTGTTCCCGGAAAAGATGAGCCGGAAGTTTATCAGCGCCTCTGTCAAGCCGAGTCCATTTTAGACGGCGCGCGGTCGAGTCGGATTATTGGAGGATACTTGCTGCCAACGGCAATGTGGCCGCGCGCGGAAATTCAAAAATCCAACCGGGTGGCCGCCGCGTGGCTGGGGAGGCAGGAACCTTTGCTGCGCGAGGCGGCCCTCCGTGAAGGCTTTACGACCAACGCCCTGTTCCTGACCGGAGAGCTGATACGGACTTGGGCGCGCGCCGGCGCCGACACGAACGTGGTCTGGCCGACCAATCAGACGAGTCAATGGCTGCTGAAACGATTTGTGGCCCGCACCACAAATGAATGGCTGGTCATGGGTTTGATCTATCCCGCCACGAATCGGGTGGAAGCCGCGAGCCTGGCCGACATGTCATCCCGGTTGTCTGGAAATCATGTGTTGCTCGCCGGTTGGGGGTTGCTCGGGACCACGACGCTGAAACGGGTGCAAGAGAGGCTGTGGCAGATGGTCGTGCCAATGGTGCTCCTGGTGCTGGCTTCGCTCTGGTCGGCCTTTCGCCGTCCGACCGAGATCATTCTGGGCCTCGCCGTGTTGCTTCTGAGCGGACTATGTCTGCTTGCGACCATGGGGGTGGCGGGCTGGTCGTGGAATCTGTTGAATTTGATGGCGCTGCCCTTGATGCTGGGCACGGGGGTGGACTATAGCATTTTCATGCAACTGGCCCTGCGCCGGCATGGCGGAAATCTGGGCTTGGTTCGCCGCTCGATCGGGCGGGCGCTGTTGTTGTGCGGTGGAACGGCCATTGCCGGGTTTGGTTCCCTGGCGTGGTCCGGTTTCGAGGGCATGGCCAGTCTGGGCAAGGTATGCATGATTGGCATTGGCGCCAACATGCTGATCTCGGTGTTTCTTCTTCCCGCCTGGTGGTGCATTGCCTGCGCGAAGCCGGAAGCCGCGAGCCGGGAGGGACCTGCCGCATCGGGCACGCCGCCCGTACCGTCTTTGTTCTATCGCGCCGGCCTTTGGCGGCTCGGCCTGGCGGTCATCCGGGTGCTGCCGGTCTGGCTTGTCAAGGGATTGTGCATGGTTGTGGCTGAACTCTATTTCCGGTTGCATTGGCAACGTCATGAGGTGGTCGTGCAAAATCTGCTGCCCGCCCTCTCGGCCGACCGGGCGGCGGCGAAGAAAACAGCCCGCCGGCTTTACCGGAAATTTGCCGTGAAACTGGCGGACCTGTGGTGCGTGGAGAGTGGCGTGCCGGTGCGGAACTGGGTGACCAATCCTCGCGAATTGGAAATCATTCAAGCAGCGTGCCTGCGGGATCGCGGCGTGCTTTTCGTCACGCTCCATTTGGGGAATTGGGAGCACGGAGGATTGTTGCTGGCGGAGAGACGCTTACGACCACCGGCAATAATGTCGTCACGCAGTGGAATTCCGCCGTCAGCAGGAGGACTGCGACTTCTGCCGGTACGACGGGCAGCGGCCCGACGCTCGTGAGCAATGCCCTGAACGGCAAGCCGGTCGTTGATTTCGGCCCCAGCGGCTCCGGCGACTGGATGCAGTGGAACACCCAACTCAGCGACATTGAAACCGTCTTTTGGGTCCTGGGGAGCCAGAACGGCGGCGGGCAACTGTTGGGCGACACAGCAGTTACAACTTCTATCGCGGAGGCGATGGTCATAGCGCTCCACGATTTGGAGCGGCAATTGGGCATCGCCCAATATCACGGGCGGGACGACGTACGTCAACGGCCAAGCGGTCAACGGCACGACGACCGGCCTCAGCGGCGGCTATCAATTAATCGATCTGGTCACGACCGGGCCTGTAACCGCCAACGACTTCCGGCCTGCCGACCGGTCTGGCGAGTTCGTGCCGACAGGCGGGCAGCAGCTCGGCGAGCTGATCGTTTACAACACTGCGCTGAGCAATGCCAAGCCAGGCGGTCGAGCAGTATTTGGACGCCAAGTGGTTGGCGGAAACACCCTGCCCGCAAACTCCCCCGTCTCCGTGGCTGCCGGGGCGACGCTCGACCTGGACGGTTTAAGCCCGGCGATCGCTCGCTCTCCGATTTCAGCGGCTCCGGCGGCACGGTGACCAACTCCGCCACTTCCGCGTCAACGTTGACGGTCGGCAACAACGGCGCCGAACACCACGTTCAGCGGACTACCGATCAGCAACGGCAAGGGCGCAATCGCGCTGACGAAAACGGGCGGCGGCACGTTCACGCTCGCGGGGGCCAACGCCTACTCCCGGCGGCACGACGATCTCCGGCGGCACGCTGCAAGTGGGCAACGGCGGCGCCGGCAGCTTGGCTCGGGCACGGGCGGCGTCGCGAACAACGCCGC
>CAWFAZ010000081.1:0-15309 GCA_963813995.1 uncultured Verrucomicrobiae bacterium
CCCCATAGCTTTGCCCATTTTTTGGCTTGCGGATGCAATCGAGTCGGAGGAGGGTTGGGAACATGGCGCGTCAATTGTGAATCAAGTATTTACTTTCATAGACAAACGATTGGGTTGCGGCTGGCTGCGCTGTGGTCTTTGTGGCAAAATGATTCCGTGGTTTCCCCGGTTTCCCCAATCTTTCCGGGCATCCCTGAAATCGGCGGTCAAACTTTAAATACCGATGGTCATTAAACCGTCCAACCAGTCCAAGCCAACTTTATCGTTAATGTAACGGGCTTGTTGCTGGTCTGTTGCCGATTTTGTTGCCAGCTAACACGTTGGCTATCAACGATGTAGCCGATGTTGCCGATTTTTCAGACCTACATATCAATCTTGGGCCACAGATTGACACAGATGAGCACAGATCAAGCAGAGGGTCTTTTTCCCAATCTGTGTTTATCTGTACCACAATCACGCAAGTCTTTGTTTTCCCGACAAGAAAATGGCCACAAAAGAACGCAAGGAACACGAAGGCAACCACTTCCATCTTTGTGTTCTCTGCGTTCTCTCGCGGCAATTCCCTGTGGTTGCGGCGCAAGCCGCGTTGGGAGGTTCTGTGGCTAGGTGTGATGCCAGGGTGCTACAGGTGCTACAAATAAGCCCATTTGTAGCACCCTTGTAGCACCCTAAGTCATTGATAATCAACGTTTGTAGCACTGTAGCGGGGTTCCTCAACGTTTTCAGTGGAATAGATTCTCATTAAAAGCCTTATCTGGGGGTCGGCCTGGAGCGAAGCTCCCAGGCCGCAGGCCGCCGCCGTGCGGCGGCTCCAAGAGGAAGAAGCTCATATAGAAGGAGTTATATAGGAAATGGCCCTGAAACATGGCATCACAAAATCACTCGGACAGCAGATCGTGGTCGGTCGTGGCGGATTTCTATTCCACCGAAAACGTTGAGGAACCTGTAGCGGGGGGGGGTACAGAATCCTATCTATCAATCGTGCGATTCCGGCCAGTCTTGGCGGCGAAGGCGTGGTTCGGTTATGTCCAAATTTTCAGCAAATCGCCAAAAAGGGATGCATGCTGATTTGCGCCTTCGGGGGATTCGCCGCTTGCTTTGGCCGTGAGCCGGAGGCAGGATTTCTACATGCGCACTGTAGTCGAAATCGGCGGGGCCATTGACAAGCGGTCTTGAACTCCAGAAGAGGGTTGTTTACTTTCACGATTGTGTCGCAGTGCTAAATGATAAAACCTTTGCCTTGAATTATCCACAATGAGTGTCCTGATTGTCGGCTCCACGGCCCTTGATTCCATTAAAACTCCGCAGGGCCGGCATCCGCGCCTGCTGGGGGGATCGGCCAGTTACGCGGCGGTCGCCGCCAGCTTTTTTGCGCCGGTGAAAATGGTCGGGGTGGTCGGGGAGGACTTTCCCAAATCCTGCCTGCGCCTCTACCGGAAACATAAAATTGATCTGGAAGGATTGCAGATCGTCGCGGGCAAGACGTTCCATTGGTCGGGCGAATATGAAACCAACATGAACAACCGGCGCACCCTCAAGACGGAATTGGGGGTGTTCGAGACTTTTGCGCCGCGTTTGCCCGTGTCTTGCCAGAAGAGCGCGTATGTTTTGCTGGCGAATATTGCGCCGGCCTTGCAGCACCTTGTTTTGGATCAGATGCGGCGGCCAAAATTTGTGGTGACCGACACCATGGATTTGTGGCTGAACATCGCGTTGCCGGATTTGTTGAGGTTGCTGCGGCGGCTGGATGGCTTTGTCCTGAATGAAAGCGAGGCGCGACAGTTGACGCAGGAAGATAACCTGGTTCGCGCCGCAAAAAAGATCCACCGCATGGGGCCTGATTACGTCATTATCAAAAAAGGCGAGCACGGCGCCATTCTTTCGGCGCGCAACAAACTGTTCGTCGCCCCCGCCTTTCCCCTGGAGCATGTGGTGGACCCGACCGGGGCGGGGGATTGTTTCGTGGGAGGCATGATGGGCTGGCTGGCGGCGGCGGGAGGCTCGGTTGACGCCCATCTTCGCCGGGCGATTTTATATGGAAGTGTCCTGGCATCATACTGTTGCGAAGGATTTGGGTTAAAAGCGCTGACCCGGGTGACGCAGGCGGCGATTGCAAGGCGGGTCAAGCAGCTCGGAACCTTGACCCGGTTCTGATTGTCCTGATGTTAAGGTCCATCCCGATGGCGCCGATATACTGATGGATTAAAGCGATATTTGACTTGCATTTATGCCAAAATTTGCTTTATTAATGCTGTATGGCCGGGCTGTGCCCGCGCTGAAAGTCACTTGAAGCGTACATGAACATGTTCCAACCCGTGAGGGCCTCTTGAGTCGCCCTTTCTCTCCCCGTACTTTTTCGTCGCCTGCCTCGTTCACGCGTGTCAACGGGAAAATCCGCGCCCGTGAGGTGCGCGTCATCGACTTGGACAAGAAGCAATTGGGGGTTTTGACCCTGGGCGAAGCCATCAGTCTGGCGCGAAACAAAGGGGTGGACTTGGTGGAAATTGCGCCCAATGCCACGCCGCCAGTGTGTCGTTTGGTGGATTTTGGCAAATATCGCTACGAACAGGCCAAACAGGAAAAGGAAGCGCGCAAACATCAGCATGCCAACAAGGTCAAGGAAGTGCAGCTCAGTCCGAATATTGACCCGCACGACTTCGCGGTGAAACTGCAGCACGCCGTCAACTTTCTTTGCGAGGATATGAAGGTGAAAATCACCCTGCGTTTCCGGGGCCGCGAGATGGCCCACAAGGAGTTTGGTTTCCAGCAGGTGGAAAAATTCATCGCCAGCCTGACCCTCTTCGGCCATCCCGATGCCCCGGCCAAGCTCATCGGCAAGGGCATCAATGTCATGCTCAGTCCATTGCCCCGGGCCAAGCGGGCGAAAAATCCGCGCCAGGCCGAGCGCGATGCGGAATTGGCGGCCGAGCGTGAGGCGGGAGGCGGGAACGGTTCCGAGACTCCTGACGAGTCGCAGGAAAGCGAAGAGAACGCGGAGGAATTTGCCGGCATCGGCAACGGCGCGGACGATGGCGACCCCAAGCCCGGCGCATAAGGCGCGTCAGGCGCGCGTCATCTTCGTTTAAAAATGGTGATGAACGGACCGCGGAACGGTGGACGATTCAGCGCGTCCCTGCTCCAGTAATATTCGGGATCGGGCTTTATGATGACCAACCCGGCTGGTTCATAAAAGTGCTGTGCGAACCCGGGAAACCAATTCCCCACCGCACTGCCCATGACACGCTGAAAATCAGGGTGTACGTCCCATGAAGGAGGAAGTTTGACGAAGACCAGATATTCCGGCCGGGCATCTTCAATTTGCGCGATCATTTCACGCTGCATTTCTCCGGCATAGGGCTGGGGCGCAAAGAAGTCATACATATAAATGTAGCCGGTCGCCGAATGGCGGCGCGCATAGAACAGCAGCTCCGGCTCGGAGCCAAGGACGGCAATGCGGGCGTCGGGGGCCAAGTGTTCGCGCAGGTGGCGGCCGATTTGCCGGCATTCCACAAAGGGATTCCCGGGGTAAACTTTCTTGCAGACTTGGCCGGGATTGAGAACAAAAAACATCGCCCGATGGTGGAACACGGCCAGCGTCCACATGAAGATGAACAACCCGGCGGGCAAGGCAGCCCATGCCTTGTCCGGCTTCCTGACCCGCGCCCACTGCATGGCGGCGCTGACCGCCTGGCCCGCAAACAAACACAGCGCCGGCAGCAGCATGACGAAATAATGCGCGAAAAAAAAGTTCGAAAGAGAGACGGCCACGACCGAGAAGATCAAAAAGCCCGCCAGCCAAAATTTCCTGCGCCATTCGCTCTTGACCAAGGCAAAAGAAGCCAGCCCCAAAACGGCAGTGATCCAAAACAAACCGTCGGCCGTGAAAGGGAACGAGTGGAAAAAAAAGGCGAGTTGCAGCCGGCCGGTGGACCAACCAAACGCAGTGGCATGCACCCTGGCATAGACAATGGTCCAAAACCAAAACCTCTCGAAAACTCCCGCTTGCCAAAGAATCGCGGCTGTCAAAGCCAGTGGCACGGCCAGACCGGTCGAAAACAAGGCAATCCTCCGGCAATGAATACGCCACTGCTTTCTTTCCTGCGCGCCCCTGGCCACGAGCAGGCAAAATCCGAACAGCCCGAACATGGCTCCCGGTTGCTTCATCAAGCAAGCAATGCCGAACAAAAGGCCGCTGCAAAAGAACAGAACGGGCTTTCCAGAATCCTCCCCCCGCAACAACAGCAGCAGGCCGGCCAGGGCCGCCGCGACAACAAAGTGGGTCGCGTGCGCCTCCATCCCCTGCACGACCGGACTCGTCGAGAGAAAAGCATACGAGGCGGCGGCCGCGACGGCGCCGGGCACGTCCAGAAAACGCCGGGCCAGACGGTAGAGCAGCAAGATGCCCGCAACGTTCACCAGCAGCAAACCGAAGTGAATTCCCGAGTCGCTTTGGCCAAACAAGAACAGGAACACCGCATAGGCCGCATAAATCCCCGGAAACTTCATGTTGTAAAACAGTTGGTAGGGAGGAATGCCTTGGAGCATCAGTTGGCCGGCATAGGCGAATTCCCCTTCATCGCGTTCCAACGGCGTGGCCAACAATCGAACGCGGACAAAGACAACAAAGAGCAGAGCCAGCAGCAACAACGCCATTGGCAAATTCAGCCTGAGATTTTTCATGAGATTCTTCATGGATTGCCGCGCGCGTCATCTGCGTTTAAAAATGCTGATGAACGGCCCGCCGGGCTGCGGACAATTCAGCGCGTCCCTGCCCCAATAATACTCCGCGTCGGGCTTAACGATGGCCACCCCGGCCAGTTCATAAAAATCCTTCTCGAATGCGGGGAGCCAGGCCGCCACGACACTGCCCGCGACACGCTGATAATCAAGCCGCACGTCCCACGAAACAGGAGGTACTGACGAAGACCAGATATTCGGGCCGGGCATCTTCAATTTGCGCGATCATTTCACGCTGCATTTCCCCGGCATAGGGCTGGGGCGCAAAGAGGTCAAACATATAAATGTAGCCGGTCGCCGAATGGCGGCGCGCATAGAACAGCAGCTCCGGCTCGGAGCCAAGGACGGCAATGCGGGCGTCGGGCGGTGAATGTTCGCGCAGGTGGCGGCCGATTTGCATGCATTCCACAAAGGGATGACCGGGATAGTTCTCCCCGCAGACCTGGCTGGGACCAAGCTCAAAAAATGTCGCGCGATGGTGGAACACGGCCAGCATCCACATTAAGATGAACAGCCCGGCGGGCAGGGCAACCCATGCGCTGTCCGGCTTCCTGACCCGTGCCCACTGCATGGCGGCGCTGACCGCCTGGCCCGCAAACAAACACAGCGCCGGCAGCAGCATGACGAAATAATGCGCGAAAAAAAAGTTCGAAAGACAGACGGCCACGACCGAGAAGATTAAAAAGCCCGCCAGCCAAAATTTCCTGCGCTGTTCGCCCTTGACCAAGGCGAGCGAAGCCATCCCCAGAACGGCACTGATCCAAAACAAACCGTCGGCCGTGAAGGGCAACGACTGAAAGAATGCGGCGAGATTTAGCCGGCCGACGGACCAGGGAATCACAGCGGCGTGCGTCCTGGCATAGACAATGGTCCAAAACCAAAACCGCTTAAAAACTCCCGCCTGCCAAAGAATCGCGGCCGTCAAAGCCAGCGGCGCGGCCAGACCGGTCGAAAACAAGGCAATCCTCCGGCAATGAATACGCCACTGCTCTCGTTCCCGCGCGCCCCTGGCCACGAGCAGGCAAAATCCGAACAGCCCGAACATGGCTCCCGGTTGCTTCATCAAGCAAGCAATGCCGAACAAAAGGCCGCTGCAAAAGAACAGAACGGGCTTTCCAGAATCTTCCCCCCGCAACAACAGCAGCAAGCCGGCCAGGGCCGCCGCGACAACGAAATGGGTCGCATGCGCCGCCGTCCCCAGCACGACCGGACTCATCGAGAGAAAAGCATACGAGGCGGCGGCGACGACGGCGCCGGGCACGTCCAGAAAACGCCGGGCCAGACGGTAGAGCAGCAAGATGCCCGCAACGTTCACCAGCAGCAAACCGAAGTGAATTCCCGAGTCGCTTTGGCCAAACAAGAACAGGAACACCGCATAGGCCGCATAAATCCCCGGCAACTTCATATTGTAAAACAGTTGGTAGGGAGGAATGCCTTGGAGCATCAGTTGGCCGGCATAGGCGAACTCGCCTTCATCGCGTTCCAACGGCGTGGCCAATAATCGAATGCGGACAAAGACAACAAAGAGAATAGCCAGCAGCAGCAATGCCACTGGCAGATTCAGCCTCAGATTTTTCATGGCTTGCCAGCGCATCCGGCACCATCAGGCTGCTGTGTCCGCGCGAGCCGCAGGTGGAGACCAAGCCGGGTCCGACCATGCCATGCCCACAAACCACAATAGTGCGAAGGGCACCGCTCCCAGCAGGGAAAGCATTGCCGAATCGAAAATGTCGGTTGGATGAAAGCCGTTATCGAACACGGCCCAATAAAAGAATGTGGCGAGCGTTTTGAGCACAAAACAGCCCAGGCAGGTCCAAATGAGCGCTTTCCTGAGCGGATGAGAAGAAGACCGACGAAGAGAATAGCCCCACTGAACCACCAGGCCGTAGAGAATGCCCATAACAAGCGGAAACCAGAACGGCAGCACGGGCGGGCCAAACTCACCTCGCTTCATCCCGGCGCAGGCCTGCGATATAGCCGCCATCAAGACTCCTCCGAGCAGGCCCGAAACAAAACCCGCTCCTAGAATCTGGCCGCGTGTAAGCTCCGCGCCCTGTTTTTGCCGCCGGTTCCCCAACCAAATCGCTCCAGCCGCCAGGCTCATTCCCAGCGCTCCGCCCATCAGCCCATTGGGAACAAGCAACATGAACCCGCTGAGGACTCCCGCGGCTGTTCCCGTCAACAGCATGAAAATGTATCGTGCCGTCATCATTACTCCTTTCCGCCGGCTACGAGTTGAAAGTAGTCCGGCAAAGCCTCCCGTCCCGCCTCGGCGCACACGAGGCTGCTCTTGTCGGGCGGCAACGGAAATCCTCCGTGCTTGAGCAGCAGCCGATAGTGGGCCTGAATGAAACAATGCCGGCGCGGATTACCCATCGCCTCGGACATCCGGCTCCAGATGACATCGAGCGGCTCGCGGGCGGCATTGCCAAAGCTCATGGCCGTGAAATCGCACGGACAGACTTCGCCTGTTGCGTCAATGAATAAATGCTGCGTGCCGGCCCCGCAACCGAAAATCTCGGGACTTTCAATCTGGTTGAACGCGCAGACTTTGGG
Organism: uncultured Verrucomicrobiae bacterium; assembly: GCA_963813995.1. Classification (GTDB taxonomy): domain Bacteria; phylum Verrucomicrobiota; class Verrucomicrobiia; order Limisphaerales; family Palsa-1400; genus DASRLE01. Next base: position 7,294 of record CAWFAZ010000081.1, read on the forward strand.
CCGCAATCGCTTTCGATTGGCTTCGACATGAAATCGCCGGATGGCTGCGACATGTCCAGGCTCCAGCAGCGAATCTCCTCCTCCCCTGGCCAGCAACCCACAGGGCATCGGCTCGACCAGGCGCAGTTCGTCCGCTCCGCATTCCCTCGCCAGACCGTGCATCGCCGGCAACAATCCGTCCTCAACCAGAACCTTTGTGGCAACCGTCCCCACCATGGTGTAAAAGCCACTCTCCCGCGCCAGCTTCAACGCCTGGCAAGCCGTGGCATGGGCGCCCTGCATCCCGCGCAAACGGTCATGCTCTGCGGGGGAAGGATGGTCCAGGCTGATACACACCGACCACAGCCCGGCTTTCTTCAACTCCCTCAACAAAGCCGGATTCAGGCCGCCGCCGGAACTGAACACAATCGAAGCCGCGCCGCCCACGCTGGCCGCGCTGGCCAATTGCGGCAAATCCCTCCGCGAGCAGGGTTCCCCTCCGGTAAAGCCGATGATACTTGCGCCGAGTCGGTGAAGCGCGCCAATAATCTTCAACCACTGCCCGGTTTCCAGGTCGCCTCCGGGCCGGTTCCCATAACTACAGTGCCAACAGCGATACTGGCATTCACCTGTCACGGCCAGAAACGCCGACACTGGACTGAGGCGCCGACCCGAAAGCAGGTTCTCGAACATCCGGTCAAATGCCGCCCCGGGAAAGGGAGGCAAAAACGAATTGATCACCCATTGCCCGTTGTGGATTGTCAGTTGCTCCCCCTTCAGCCAACGATGCATGAAAGCCAGGCCCTTGAAACCCGGCAACCGGCTGTCGAGGGACTTTCCGATTTCCTTGGGCAATCGCTGTTTTCCCTGCCGGCTCAACTGCGCCAGCACCCGTCGCGGCACCGTCGTCACGCGCCGGTCCAGCAGGATTCGCAGCAGTTGAACGTATTGACGGATCATTTTCTTTGGGCGATAGCCGTGGCGAAATGGTGGAAAATCGCATCCCCCTCCGCTGCCAGTTGCTCCTCGAAATATGCGGCCGCCGGCCCTGAAAGGTCCAGCATCTCATCGAACCCGGCCAGGATGCCCGTCTGCCGCAGCCATGGCAACAGCAGGCCCTCTGGACGTTCAATGTGTTTCCGGCCTTCCTGCCGCCAGACCACGTCGAATCGCGCCTTTTCCAGAGCCTTTTCCAGGAAAAGCCAATCCTTGGGAAAGCGTTGGATCGCTGCCAGCCGAACCTGGCCGGGAAACCGCAACATGCATCGCTGGAAAGCCCTGAAAACCGGAGCCAGGGTATCCCGGTAGTTGACAATGAAAGCCAGCAGGCAACCTTTGGACAGCAAAGCACCGCAGCGGCCGATCAAACGGGCGGGATGTGAGTAGCCCAAAGCCCATGTGGACACGATAAGTGAAGGGTGGCCGGCCTTCCACGCTTGAACAAATTCGAGCATGTCACACACAACGCAACGCAGGTTCGACGGCGCCCCGGCTCCGGCCCGGGATAGCATCTCCTTCGAAATGTCCACCGCAATGACTTGCGCCTCTGGATTGGTCCGGGCCAGGCGCCTGGCGCAATAACCTGTGCCGCTGCCCAGATCCAGGATGGTGCCCGATAAGCCGCAAGGCAGCCGGCCCAAGAGGTCATCCGTGGCAATGCGAAGATGGCACTGCCAGACCTGGTCATAGGTCGGGGCCGCACAGTCGTAGCCGGCGGCCATCTCCCCGACTCCCAACCACCGCCCTCGCAAGGCCAACCCGGCAACCCTGGCATTCAGGCGCGCCAGTTGCAGCACTCGGTTCATACCGGCCCGCAGCCGGCGACCGCCAGTAAAAGAACCCCCAGAAGAATCAAGGCCAGCCCTTTGCAGCAAATCCGGATGTGATTCATGCCTCCAGCATAATCTGATCTTCTTTGAATTGTCAATTGAAATGCCCCTGTTCAAAACCGGTAAACTCAGTTCAAAACTAAATTACCAACAGTTGGCGCACCATATCCGGGAACAAACAATCCGCGCAGACCGCGTTGGAATGATCGCAGAAGTCGCGCACGATTTGCAACAGGCCTTGCTGGCGCGCGGCGGACTTGGCGCACCCGGGCGTTTGCCGTCCCAGCAAACGCTGCCGCGCCAGGCGCAAGAGGCTGTTGTCCTGCGCCGGCGGCCACGCCAGAAAACGCTCCCCGGCCAATTGGGTCAAACGCTGGTTCTTCCCGGCCCGCGCCCGGGTCCAAAACCAGGGCAGGATGACGTTGATGGCCAAATCGGTGGCGCGGGATTCGCCCAGCAAAGGCTGCGGTTTGGCCAGGCGCGGCGACTGGAAACTCCAGTGCCGGGACCAGAAATCATCCTGCGGCGGTTGCAGGCAGGAGAGCAGGGATTGCGGCAGCGGGACAGCCGCCGGCCCGGTCGTAAACCACTCCTCAAGCCGGGCCGGAAAGTTCTTCCAGGCAAGCCAATGGGCGGCCAAAGCCAGGCGGCGTTGCGGTTGGTTGGCCGGACGAAGCCCATTCAGGCGCCAGAGTGTTTTGGGCAGAACGACTTCCTGAAAGTTTTCGCGCTCGCGCCACCAGTGGTCCCACAAGGTTTGAAGATGCTCATGGTGGCGGCTCTTTTCGTGGGACGCTTCCAGAAAACCGCTCACGCCGAATAATCGCGCCTGCCAGGCGGGCAGGGAATCGCCGGCATCGCCCAAACGCGGCAGCAACTCGGCGACGCGCTGCATGGGCCAGATGTTCTGCTTGTAACCGAGAGCGCGAAAGAGACCTTCCCAAAGGGCCTGCTCCCAGCCGGCCTGGCGGGCGCGGATTTCCAATTCGAGCGCCTTGCGTTGGAAACGGATGAGGGCGGCTTGTTGCAAAAGCCCGCCCGATTGTTCCTGCGTCAACTGCGCCAGCGGCGCGGAACAAGCGCCCTGCAAGGCCTCGGGCCAGACAGCCGCGACCGCGCTGCCCGCCCAGCTTTGCATCTCATTTAACGGCGTATCGACAAACTTTTCCAGGGCCAGCGTCGGAAGCGGATTGGGCGCGCCCGGCCCGGCGCTCCACACCACATGCAAAATGACATTGGCAAAAGCCGGATTGCGATGGTGCTGATGGGCCTGCCAATTCTGCCGCTCCCAATCGATTTCAATGTCACCCGAGCGCGCCTCCTCCTGGCCTATCTGGACGACCGCGCCGCGAAAATCAGGGCCGGCCTCATGATTCCAAAAACCCGGATGGAGCACGCGCAAGGACCGGCCATCGACCGTCTGCAATTGATCGCGCTGGAGCCGCTGGTGATGCCAGACTGTTTGCAGCAGGCGTTCGGGCGGATGGGGGCCGCCGCGATCGCGCAAAAGGAGGCGCGATTCGTTTTGCGCGCGCCATTCCGCATAAAAACCTGGAGGGAGACCGGGCACGTTCAAAGGTTTTCGGGCGGGCGCCCGGCAAAGTCAAGACGCGATTCTTTGCTTGTCGGGCCGCTCCAGCCCGAAAACGAATGCGCCAGTTCTTACTCCCTGCCCGATCGCAGCATTCCTTTGATACGCTCACGGGCAGCAGATGACAGCGCCTGCTGCGGTGAATGTGGGTCGTCTGGCGCAAGCTCTCTGGCCGCCGAGCGCAGAAACGTGATCTGCCTGCCATAAGAGCGGCACCATTTGCACAACACGAGGTGAAAACGCAAACCGAACCTCTCCAGAAGCGTGAGCTTGCGGTCCAGCGCGGCGGATTGCAGGCGGATGGCCTCCTTGCAACTGGGTGAAAGGTCACCCAGCCTTCGGACGAGGCTTTCGACAATGTTAGAGGGCCAATTCATATTGTTTTCCGCCGGCGTGCCAGCAAGGACCGAGCCGGCTGCGCCGCCGCGCCCGCGCCGCACGCAGCACCGCCCGCCAGTTCGTCGGAGAGACGGTGCGAATCCTTACGATTTCTTTCGGATTTGTCCCGCCCTTTGCAGAACCACTGCAACGCCGCCAACGCCATGCCAACACACGCCTGGTTCATTGCGGCGGATCCTTTTTCCCAAACCAGTTCACTTCCATGCAGCGACGCAACGCCATGCGGGCGCGATGCAACATCACCCATAAATTGCTTTCAGAAATGTTCAGCATGGCGCAAATCTCCCTGCCCTCGATGTCGTCAATTTCCCGCAAAGTGAACACAGTGCCGGCCTTCTTTGGCAGCTTGTTCGAGCAATCGCGAAACGTCTGCCAGAACATTTCGCTGTCCAGACTGGCGCCGGGACTTGACCACTCTTGCGGACCGAGTTCGTGAATCCAACCGTCTTTGAACAGGCCATCCGGGACAAAACGGCCGCTCTCTTCGTCCGAGTAAAACTCCAGGTCCGTGAACGAGGTTTCACGGCTGGCTTTGCGGTAATAATCGCAAATTTTGTTCTTCAGGATGCCGACCAGCCAGCTCTTCTCCGCCGACCGGCCGGCGAAACTCTTGCCTCCTTTAAGCGCGGCGAGGAACGTGTCCTGGACCGCGTCTTCCGCCCGGGTGGCGTCGCGCAGGCGCATCATCGCGTACCTGAAAAGGTAATCGCCGTGAAGTTCCACCCACCGTTCCGGGTCGGACAGGCCGGGCGTCGCTTTCGCGCTTTCCGCCGGCAGCTCCTGGCTCGTGGTTGAATCATCGTCGGCATCCACAGGCAAAGGTTAGTTGTTCATGCGAAAAAAGCAAACCGTCCCCGCCTTCGCTTGCTGGGAGGAAATCATGGCTTTTTCATTTTCCCTTGTAAGCTTTCAGCGGGACATGCGACTCATGTTTATGGCGCCGGAATGGAATTTTGGCGCAATGAGCCTTGAACGTGAGTTGAACTGAATAAGAGGAAAATGTATGTTCTCAATCAAAATTGCGGCAATCACGGCAGCGGTGTTGTTGGCGGCGGGCATTGTCGCGCTGGAGCGCCAGGGAGGCGCGCAGCCGGCAGGCATTTCAACCTACGAACCAGAACGCATGAAGGATTTCAAAAAACCGGAGCCGGCGCAGTTGAAAAAGAAATTGTCCTCCGGGCAATTCGCAGTCACACAACAATGCGGCACGGAACCGCCGTTCCATAATGCTTATTGGGACAACCACGAGCCGGGCCTCTACGTGGACGTGGTGTCAGGCGAGCCGCTGTTCAGTTCGCTGGACAAGTTTGATTCCGGCACGGGCTGGCCGAGCTTCACGCAGCCGGTGAAAGGCGCCGAACGTCGTCGAGAAGAAAGATTCGGCTTTGGGCATGGAGCGGACGGAGGTGCGTTCGAAAATGGCGGATTCGCATCTCGGCCATGTGTTCAACGACGGACCGGGCGCGAACGGTTTGCGTTACTGCATCAATTCCGCCGCACTGAAATTCATTCCCGTGAAAGAGATGGACCAGGCCGGGTATGGCCAATATCTCGAACCGTTCGTGAAGGCGGGTTTGATCAAGGCCCCGGCCCACGAGACGGCCATCCTGGCGGGCGGTTGTTTTTGGGGGATGGAGGAAATCATTCGCAAGATTCCTGGTGTCACCAAAACGACCGTGGGTTACACTGGCGGCAACACCGCGAACCCCAGCTACGAAGAGGTTTGCAGCCATGCCACCGGTCATGCGGAGGCAGTTCAAGTGGTGTTCGATCCCACCCGGCTGAGTTACGAGGCCTTGCTGGATTATTTCTTTCGCATGCACGATCCCACGACCCTGAACCGGCAGCACAACGACGTGGGTGCGCAATATCGCTCGGCCATTTTCTACGCCAGCGAAGCGCAGAAACAGACCGCCATGCGTGTGAAGGCGCAGTGGGACAAGTCGGGCAAGTTCAATCAGCCGATCACAACCGAGATTACGCAAGCAACAACATTCTATCCGGCGGAGGAATACCATCAAAAGTATCTCCTGAAAAATCCCGGCGGCTATACCTGCCACGTTTTGCGGGACTGAACGAACCTGCGCCGCAGTCCAGATGTCTCGCGGACAAGGCAGAAACATCGCAAACCATGAAATGCTCCACACACCACGCCGAGGCCGTGGCCGTCTGCGCGTATTGCGGACGAGCGTTGTGCAAGGACTGCATCCAATCGCCAACCGCGCCCCGCATGGTTTGCTCGAACGATTGCGCGGCGGCGCTCCTGCGCGCCGACCAGGCCATGCAAATGATTCTACAGCGCAGCGCGCAAAGCGCGCGCGCCAGCGCGTTTTACTGCTATTTAAGCGGAGGACTCTCCGCCGCCGCGGCGGTCGTCGCGTGGTTCATGTTGCCTTCGCCATTTTTGATTTTGTTCACCGGCGGGTGCGCGGTCGTGCTGATTGCGTCGGGCATTTGGCATGGCCGGGTCGCGAAAAAAGAAAACACGGATTCAGCGTAATCGAATTTCGCCGTAAGGAATCCGCTTCTGTTTCGACCAATTCAGGAATGCAAAAACGAAATGTTTTCGTGGATGCACAAAATAAACATGAACAATAAAAACGAAAATAAGCTTATGAAATCAATTATTCCACTATTGGCAATCCCAGTTCTGGCCGCATTGGCGCTGGTGGGCTGTAATCAAGGCAGTCCAGGCAATTCAACCGGGATGCCCTCCCCCAATTCGAGCATGGCCGATACCAACGGCATGATGGGCGGAACCACCAATATGCCGGCAGCTAACAGCATGCCGAACATGAATACGAACATGATGGCAACCAACAGTATGCCGAATATGAATACGAATATGCCGGCGGCCACCAATCAATAGGTGATGATCTCTGCGATTTGACTGGTTTAAATGAAAGAACCGAAGCAAATACCCGCCAGCGAAATCACCGACCCCGCCATTTACTTCAATCGGCGCACGTTCATGCGGGCCGGAATCGTTGCGGCCAGCGCCATAGCCACCGGCCTGCTCTATCGGCGGCTCAATCCTGTGGCAACGGGTACTGTTGACACGCCCTTGATCAAGGGACTGACAACGCCCGCTGCGGTGGCGAATGCCACGGGCTTTCCCGCCGCCGACCTGGCGACCTCCCTCCAGGACATCACGCATTACAATAATTTCTACGAATTTTCGACTGACAAGGAAGGGGTTGCGCCGGCGTCGGCCAAATTTGAGACCAAAAGCTGGCAGGTGTCGGTCGGGGGCTTGGTGAGAAAGCCCAAGGTTTTCGACCTTGACGATTTATTGAAAATCAGTCCGCCAGAAGAACGGATATACCGCATGCGCTGCGTCGAAGCATGGTCCATGGTCATTCCGTCTGCATTCTTGGCGGCGTGCATCACCAGACTCGTACGGGCAGATGTCACGGGCAAATCCCCCAAGTTCCTGCGGGCGGATCGGGTCGGCAAGGACGCGGTCGGCTTTTGAACGCACTGCAGCAGATGGCACCATCTTGATGCCCCCGCTATTCTTCCGGGAACAAACTCCCGGCTCGCGATAAAAAATCGGGGCAGATAAGCGGGTGTTCGCGGTCCATCCTCGCGGATCTGCTGGACGATGAAGGGGTCTTTTATGGGAATGAGGGCGCCACGTTCGGCCCGCTCGCGCATAAGGGTAGATGAGAACGTCTTGACACCTTCACCGCGCCGGTAGACATCTCCTTCACCCCCGAGGGGGCAGATGCTTTTTTTCCCGACAAGGTAAGCGGTCTTTAGTTCAGGCCGTTTCTTTTTTATGAGGGCAAGTTCCCGGACAAAGGTGAGGAGCTGGCTGACCGTGCGGACAGCAATCACGATCTTCCTGCCCCTGCGTTCTGATAACAACGAAGCGACCACGCTCGATTTCCCGCTCCCGGTTGGCGCATCGATCATACCGATCCCGCCGTCGCGGGCGACCGTGGCCGCAAACTCAAGCATCTGTCGCTGGTTGGGGCGGTACTGGGTGCTTACGGGAGAAAATGCATCGGGCGTGTCCATGCACCGTACCTGTTTGCGCGGGGCAGTATTATGGGCGTCGGAAATGTACGCGGCTGCGTTGAGATCCGTCTCAACTCTAATATTCCCGTACAACCCATCTGTTCTCATGGCAGTCCACCCCATGGGGTACCGGTATGGCGCACCGGAAATGCGAGCCGTCTGGAGCAAGGAGGAACCGGTTTTCCTGCGTTGTCG
>CAWFAZ010000082.1:0-240076 GCA_963813995.1 uncultured Verrucomicrobiae bacterium
ATGTATTGCTAGCGCGGAGAGCAATGCCTTGCGCGCGCTGCGCGGCACCGATTTGACCTTGCGCTGCTTCTCCAGGTGCCGCCAGAATTTCTCCGGGTCGCGCAAACGGTCCCGCGCCATTTCGCGCAACGGTGTTTGTTCCTCGGCGAGCACAAACGGTTTGCCGCCGGCTTGCAGTCCCTTGCGGTAGCCGCCTAGAACAATTTCCGACGCCGCTTCGCCTTCGATCTTGAGATGCCCCTCCGGGCAGGCGATCTGGACGCTGGCCAGCAGGCGTGTCAAGTCATTCGTGCAGGCCATGGGAAACGCTTCATCGAAATCGTTGATGCCCCAGACCAGGCGGCCCTCCGGGTCCCGCCAGGTGCCAAAATTCTCCACATGCAAATCGCCCACTGCCACAACCTCCGGGGCGTTGGCCAGGGGCGCGCACACCTCCGGCCACAATTGCGCCCAACGATAAAACGTTCCCCGGAAGAAGGCGAAAAACGAATCCGCCATATAATGATGCTTCAGCGCCAGATCCGCCGGAACCAGCCGCAGATGGCCGCCCAGCCATTTTTCATAATCGCGGGTGGCCTTGATGAAATTCATAATAACTGCGCGGCCACCCGTTCGCCCAAGGCAGTCGCCTCACCCAATGGCGCCCGTGCCGCGGCCCGGCGGGGTTTGTCTGTCAGGAAGGATACCGCCCGCAGGCAAAGTTCCCCGCCTTCAACCGACGCGCAGGCGCCGATCGGTGTCTGGCAGCCGCCGCCCAGGGCGCGCAGCAATGCCCGTTCGGCGGTCACGCATTGGAAGGTTGCGTAATCGTTCAACCGCCGGCAAATCCCGGCCATGCGTTCGTCCTTCTCCCGAATCTCCAGGCCGAGCGCGCCCTGGCCAACGCAGGGCAGCATCTCCTCGGTGGCAAGAATTGTGACGGCCAGGCCGGCGGGCGCGCCGCCGCCTTTCAAACGTCCGCCGGCGGTGATTTGGAGATGGAGCCGGCCCAATCCGGCGGCGGCCAGGATCGTGGCGTCGAAGCCGGGCTGGCCGGCCAGTTTTTGCAGGCGTGTGTGGACATTGCCGCGAATTTCCACCACTTTGAAATCCGGCCGCCGCGCCAAAATTTGCGCTTTGCGCCGCGTGCTGCTGGTGGCAAGGGTCAAGCCCGGCGGAAAATCGGCCAGTTTTGTTTTGGGCTTGAAAGCATCGCGATAGATCAGAACGTCGCGAACGTCCGCGCGTTTTCCCGCGACCGCCCCCAGTTTCAAGCCGTCGGGCAGTTGCGTCGGAAGATCTTTCAGGCTGTGGACGGCCATATCCGCCCGGCTTTTGAGCAGGGCGATCTCCAGTTCCTTGGTGAAAAGGCCGCGCGGCAGGCTGGCGTCCATGCGCGACATGGGAACGGATTGCAATTTGTCGCCGGTGGATTTGATGATTTTAAGGGCAAAGGCGAGCTTGGGGAATCTTCTGCGGCATTCCGCCAGGACCATGTTCGCCTGGGCCAGGGCCAGCGCGCTGCCGCGCGTCGCGATGAGAAGGGGGGCTTCGGTCATGCGCTGGCCTGGTTCATTGCCGAAAAAGGCGCGGCGGCCATGAGAGTTCCGGCCTTCTGGCGGATGAGGGCGGCGCAACGGGCGATTTCCTCCTGGCGCTGGCGAAGGGAATCGTCAGCAATGGCCTGCAAATCGTCGATGTTATAGAGGTAAACGTTTTCCAGGAAATTGACAGCCGGATCAATGTCGCGCGGCACGGCGATGTCAATGAGCAGCAGCGGCCGGTTGCGGCGCAGTTTCATCAATGGCTCCAACCTGGCCCGGTCCAGAATGTAATGCGGCGCGGCCGTGCTGCTGATGACGATGTCGATGCCGGGAAATTCGGCGGCCCAATCCTCGAAATGAACGGCGCGCCCGTCCAGTTCCCGGGCCAGGGCCACGGCCCGATCATGGGAGCGGTTGGAGACAATGATGCTGCGGGCGCCGCGGCTGAGCAGCGCGCGCGCGGTTTTCTCGCTGGTCTCCCCCGCGCCGAGAATCATGACTTGATGCTGGTCCAGCGAACTGAAAATCTTCCGCGCCAGTTCGACCGCGACGGAGCCGACGGACACACTGCCGCGCTGGATGTTGGTTTCCGTCCGAATCTGCTTGGCCACGTTGAACGCTTTTTGGAAGGCCTTGTTCAGATGGCGGCCCGTCTGCCTGTGCCGCAAGGCCGTCTCGTAGGCCTTCTTTAATTGGCCGAAGATTTCGGTCTCGCCAACCACCATCGAATCCAGGCCGCAGGCGACTTTGAACAAATGTTCCAGGCTTTCCGCGTCGCCATGAAAATAAATTTCATCCCGGATCGGTTCCCGGTAGTTGTGATGGTCGAGCAGGAATTGCCGCAGTTCCAGCATGGCCTGGCGTTCGGGCAGGCCGGTCGCCGCGTAGATTTCCACCCTGTTGCAGGTGGAAAGAATGACGGCTTCTGTAACGATCCCGGTCTGGCGCAGCTTTTCCAGGGCCGCGGGAATCGTCGCGTCAGGAAAGGCGAAGCGCTCCCGCACCGTGACAGGCGAGGAGTGATGGCTTAATCCGATGACGATAAGAGGCATGGGTGGCGGCCGGGTTAAAATCGGTGCGCGGGTGACAACAAGTTGATGCCCCAAAAGGTCAGCAGGACAAAGGCGAAAGTCCCGACGGCGCCCCAGGCAAAGCGGCGGCCGGATTGGTGGAATTGCCCGTGCAGGATGAGCAAGGCCAGGTAGAGCGCCCAAACCAGCCCCGACCAGATGACTTTTGGATCCCCGGCCACGCGCGCCTCCGGCCGTCCTTTGAGCAGCAGCGGACTAAACGCCAGGCCGGTGGTGAGCAGGATAAAACCGGCCCAGAGCATTCGATTGATGATTTTTTCCAGGCGATCCATCGGCGGCATCAGGGAAAAAACGGCGCGCAGTTTGTGGAACTTCAAATCGTGCTCCTGCGTCAAGTACATTATTGCGGCCACCGAACTGAGCCCAAAAGCGCCGTAGGAAAGCAAACTCAGCGCCGCATGCAGGCTCACCAGGTCGAGGTTGAATTGCGGCTTTGTGCTCTGCGTGTCCAGGTTCGGCATGAGCGCGAAGACGCCGATGCCAAAAACAATGGGCGCGGCAAACGCGCCGATGTAGCGCAAGCGCGGCCAAAGCCCGATGACCAGACAAGTTCCGACAATCGTCGCATCGACGAAGGCCACTGCTTCGTAAAGGTTGTTGACCGGACACTGGCTGTGGGCCAGGCCGCGCATGAGCATCGCCTTCATTTGCAGCCCGAAACCGGTCAGGAACAGGAAATAATTGGCCCGGTCATGCAATCGGAAGCCTTTGCGCCACAAAAACAGCGAATAAATCGTGCTCAGGCCGTACACCATCACGGCCAGCAAAAAATAATGGCGATCCGTCAGCCAATTCACATATTCAGGGTAATCTGGCGGACTGTTGCCGCAAGCAGGATTTCACGGCTTGGGCGGAGGATGTGCCTGGGTCTGGAGGGCCGCGGCTTGCTGGGCGGAGATATGATCTTGATTCTCCGTAAGAGCGATTGACCCCGCCATCGTCGCCGTGGCTGGCGAGGTGCCTTGGACGATCCATTCCTGGCCATTATAAACAACCGGCGCGGTTCCAGGCTCTATTGCCTGAACGAATTTTCCATCGTCCGCATAGGATGCCAGTTTTCCGTCGGGGCCGGAGGCCGTGACAGCCAGAACGCCGGGATAAGCCGCGGGATACGTGTCTTCGGTTCCCGGTGTATTGCCCGCTGCGGCGACAAATTGAATTCCTTTTTGCCCGGCTTCCGCGATCAAATCTCCCAGCACCGAACTGTTACCCGTGCCACCCGAGCTGATACTAATCGGATTGTCCCCCAAATTGATGGCTTTGATGATTCCGTTCATGAGATCGTAGGTCGTGGTGCTTTGGTCTCCTGAATAAACGATTACCGGCTGAACCATGGCCGGATCAGCCGCCATCCCGCCGAGCAAGGTTTCCAGCATGGCGGTGCCGTGCGAGGGCTGGTCGGTGGGCGCATCGGGTGTGCCGACTACGCTCACGGGCGTCAGCATGTACTTCTGGAATTGGTCCGGCGGATCGACCGCTGTATCAATCAAACCGACAATCGGGCCGTTGACGTCCGGAGGATTAAGATTGAACAACGAACCTGCCGGGGCCGGCCCGGCCTGCGTCAGTTGGAAGGGGGTTGGGGGGTCCACCATGTAATTGGAATCTGCCGCGGCGACCGACGGGTTGCCGGCCAGGGATTGAAGCGCGCCGTCCGCCGTGCTGCCGTCGGCGAATTGCAGGCGATAGAAGCCAATTTTATCGTCGCGACCGATGACTTTCGCGCCGAGTTGCCTGGCCAGTTGGTCGATGGAATTCGTCGGACTGCCCTTGAGCTTGACCAGAAGCTCATTGGGGATGCGGTAATCCTTTTTTTCGGCCTGGACCATCTGCGTGGCGGCCTTGGAGGCGGTCTGAAAGACAAACAGCCGCGAGACGCCATTGGTTTCGTCTCTGAAGTAATTGAGTTTGCCCAGCAACCGCCGCAACGCCTCATCCTGCGGCAAGTTTTTAAACTTGGCCGAAACCTCCTGCGTTGTGCCAGGCTCCACATAAACCTTCCAACCCGTGGCCGACGCGATTTTTTTCAAGAGCTTGGGCAGGTTCCATTCCTGGATTTCGGCATCGACCTGATTTTGTTTGACGCGCCAGGAGAGGGCATTCGTCCCGGTCGCAGGCGGGGGGCTGCCCGCCACTGCCAGAGGCAGCGCCAGGCACACCAAACCAAACAAGAATCGCGGCACGTTTCTCATCCATTGCAAGATTAAGCCGGGAAGCGGCGGAATGCAATTCCCTCCTCAGGCCAAAACCAGCAAATGAATGTCATCCGGCAGGTTGTCCGAAATTTCCCGAATAATACTGCCGCGCAGCAAGTTAACCAGGCCCCGGCGTTCCGGCGCGCCCAGGATCAGATACGACGCGCCCATCGTGGCCGTGATATCCACAATCGTATCAGCCACCGAATCGCTCACCGCGTAACACGGATAGACCGGGTGTCCCTCCGCCTTGTTTTTTGCATAAAGAAAAATCTCACGCGCCTGTTCGTCTTCCTGCCATTTCCGTTTGTAGTCCTGCGCGGTCAGAACGGGCAGGGTGCGGATATAGAGCAAATAAAGCGGACGATGCGTCTGCCTGGATTCATCAATTGCAAAATCGAGCGTTTTTCCCAAACCGCGAATGGCGCACATCATCGGCGGCCCCGGGGCCTCCTCCTCCTTATAGGTAAACGTCGTGACCGAACCTGCTGGTTTCGACCCCGCTGCCATGGCCGCCGCGGCGATTTGGGCCGCCCTCGACCGCTGGGCATATTCGACGGCCAAACCGCGCAAAACCAACCCGATCGCAAGCACGGTCATGGCAAACACACGGGCCGAGGACTTGTCCACAAAGAGCGAAAGCTCGATGGCCAGCATGATGAGGAAGGTGAAGAACATCAGTGTGCGCTCCCAGGTCCCCAAACCCAGTTTGCGGTCGGTGCTGCAAGCGCCCAGGTTGGTGGCGATGGCCCCGACCACGCCCACGGCGTAAAGTGCCGCCAGACCGCTCACGTCTCTTACAGTCAAAACCAATATAGCGGGTATGATCGTCGCCATCAGCAGGCCCAAGTGAGGCACGCCGAATTCGTTCAGTTTTTGAAATCGCGGCGGCAGTTCACCGTCGCGCGACATCAGGAAGGAGATGCCGATCAACGCCACAATGGCAGTGTTGACCGCTGAAAGCAGAAGAAACCCGAAGACCAGGCTCACCAGCCAGCCGGCGATATGGCCGGCCGTCGGGCCGAGAGCGCCGCCCACAAACATCTGGCCCATGTAGCGCAGCATGTAATCCCGCACGCCAGGGGCGCCGGGAGCATTGACATTGGGATTGTTTGCATCGCTGGAGTCAATGGTCAGGCCATTGAACGCATGCATGGCCAAACTCAGCAACGCCGTGAAAATGCACACCTCCAGCATGACCCAAAGAATGGCGGGCGTGGATGTTCTTGAAACGTTGGGGTTGGCATCGCTGCATCCCTTGTTGAGTTTCATCACGCCAGTCGAATTGGCAATGGCTTCCACGCCGGATAACGCCAGCACCACCCCGACAAACCCTTTCCAATTCTTGAAAAACCCCCCGCTCAACGGTTCCAGGTTATGTATCGCATGCGGCAGATGCGGAATGGAAAAAAGCGCCAGCAGCAAAACCACCGCTGCCGTCGGCAATGAAACAAGGATGGCCAGACTGCCGGTATGCCGCGGACCGAAGATATTCAACGCCCCGATCAGCCCAATCGCCAGGGCCGCGAAGATTTCAGGATGCGGCACGCCCAGGTATGCGAACGCCGACAACGCGCTGAGGGCCGCCGTCACGATGTAGTCGGCGATCAAGAGAAACGCGCCCACTATGGAGACGATTTCCGACCTATGCCGCACGCTGGCATAGACTCCGCCCCCGTCGGGATAATGCCGGCAAATCACCATGTAATTGACGCCCACCAAGGCGGTGAGCACACACATCGCGGCGATGAGCCAGAAGGAACTGTATCCGCCAACGGCGAAGGCCAGCCCAATGACGTAGGCTTTGCTGGTGCCCCAATCCCCGTAAAGAATGGCGGCGGCGCGCGGCACATCCACATTGCGGGGCCGTCGTGTGTTACTGGCTACAATCATCAGATGTAATGCAAGTCACGGTGCAAACCGGCTCAATCGCTGCGCGTCGCGCCTTTGTCGGTTAAGTGAAAGTCCGGGTAACATTCAGCGCCCATTTCGGGAAGGTCCAGCCCGGCAATTTCGTCCTCCCGTTTGGAACGCAACGGGACGATGAAATTGGATAATTTGAACCACAGCAACGCGAAGAGACCGATAAAAATCAGGCAGGTCAACGCCCCCACCGCTTGCGCGCCCAATTGCGGCCAGTCATTGGCCGGACTGCCAAAAAGCGTTCCAAACGCGCCTGCCACGCCCATTTCCGAACCGTCTTTTGCCAGGGTATGGATCCCGTTCCAGCCGGTCCCGTAACTGCCATTGGCCAACAGGCCGATGCTCAGAACTCCCCAGGCGCCGCTGACCCCATGCACAGAAATCGCCCCCACCGGATCATCCACTTTCAACTTCGCCTCGAAAAAGATAACGGAATAAACCACCAGGATGCCCGCGACCGCGCCAATGATCACCGCTCCCGCCGGGCTGACAAACGCGCACGGCCCGGAAATTGCGACCAATCCGGCCAGCATCCCATTGCACAGCATCGAAGGATCAGGCTTGCGAAACTTCGTAATCACCACGACGTAGGCGCCGACTGTGCTCGTGGCTAACGCCAGCACAGTGTTAACCATAATGATCGCCACCCGCTCATGAGCCCCGGCCAGCGCCGGACCGAGATTGAAGCCGAACCAACCGAAGGCCAGGATCAATGTTCCCAGCGCCACATAAACCAGATTATGCCCCGGCATCGGGCGGGGCCGTCCGTCGCGGGCGTATTTGCCGAGGCGAGGCCCCAGCACGGCTGCGCCCGCCAAACCGATGACGCCTCCAGCCATGTGTATCACTGATGAACCCGCAAAATCCACATAGCCATGGCCCAAGCCAAAACTGAGCCCCAATTGTGAAAGCCAGCCGCCCCCCCAAACCCACCGGCCGAACAGCGCAATGGGCAGCGCTCCGGCCCAGAAGCCGTACAGTATAAAACTCGGGAACCTCCACCGCTCCGCCATGACACCGGCCGGAATGGCCGCCGCCACCGCTACGACGGCGGCTTGGTAAAAGAATAACCGAAGAATCATCGGATCAGAACCAAATGGAATTGGCTTGCTGTGGACTAAAACCCATGGCGAAGCAAACGTGGCCGGATCGTACAATGCGCCGCCAAACATGAGGGCAAATCCGCAAAGCCAAAATCCGAGAATGCTGAGGGGGTAAATCATGAAATTCATCGTTACGACCTGCCCGGCATTTTTGGCCCGGCACAAGCCGGATGTCACGAGGGCAAATCCCCCCTGCATGAGCATGACGAGGACCCCTGCCAGGAGCACCCATGTTATATTTTCAGACATAGTGTTGATACAATTCTTGTTCGATCACCGCCGGGCCAAACCGGTTATTTTCCATGGTGTTTCAAATACCAGAAAATCAGCAGGAAACCGGCTATCCAAGTAAAGGCAAAAAACAAAATTAGTGGCAACGCGCGAAACCGGCTTTTCCACAGTTGCGGCCTTTGCAGACGCCTGAAGCGTTCGACCAACTCGACTTTCTCGTAATCGTCCAATTCCGCCTTCATGGCAGCGGCCGAAGGATGGCGGTCCGCCGGATTGCGTTCCATGGCGTGAAGAATGATTTCTTCCACCGCCGGTGTCAGCTTTGGATTGATCTTGCGCGGAGCAGCGGGATCACCGGTCAGCCGCGCGTTCATCACCGCGTAAGGACTCTCCCCTTCGAAGGGCGTCGCGCCGGCACACATTTCATAGAGGATCGCGCCCAGCGCATAGATGTCCGTCCGCTCGTCGCCGCGTTTGCCCTTGACCTGCTCCGGCGCCATGTAATCCGGCGTTCCCATGCTGGGAGAAAAACCGACGAAGGTGATGCGGCGCATTTTCAGGGATTTGGCGATGCCAAAATCCATGATGCGGATGCTCCCATCATTGCAAATCATGATGTTCTGCGGTTTGAGATCACGATGGACAATTTTATGAAAATGCATGTAGTCGAGCGCTTCGCAAATGCGGCTGGCGATTTTTACCGCGTCCCGCTCCGGCAACGGATGGACTTCGCGCATGAGCGCGCTCAGGGTCTGGCCCTGCAAGTATTCCATCACGATATAGGGACGGCTCTTTTTCTCCGGCTCGATGGCAAAGATTTTCAGGATGTAGGGATGGTGCAGCATCTTGCCGATCTCCTCTTCGCGCTCGAAGCGGGAGAAAGTGGCGGTGTCGCTCTCAAATTGCATGTGCGGCACTTTGATGGCCACGGTCAGTCCCGTTTGAAGGTCGTTCGCCTTGAAAATGGAGGCCATGCCGCTTCGGTTGATCAGGTCGGTGATCTCGAAACGGTCATCCAGCAACTGGCCGGGTTGGATGTCATTGCTCACAGAAGGTGTGCTTGCTTTTATGTAATACGGCGCGCCGCGATAAAAATGGCGGTGTTCGATCTCATTAATTCGGATCAGTTGAACTGAAACATTGTCTTCCGCCCCCCGCTTTTCGGCCAGCGCGATCAATTCCGCGCACGCCTGCGCCGGGGCAAGATGCTCCGCAACATCGCAAATCTCGTCGTCCAGCACAACGGAATAAAGTCCGTCGGTGCATTGCACCAGCACGTCCCCCTTGGCCAGCGTGGCTTTGAAGACGTCATAGCCGCAGATCAAATCCTGCCCAATGCTGCGCGTAATCATCGAACGCATCGGACTGGCCATGGCATCCCGTTCCTTGACCAGCCCTAATTTGACCTGAAGCGCCACATAGCTGTGATCGGACGTCAAGCGCCGGAGCGTCCCATTGCGAATCAAATAGACCCGTGAATCTCCCACATGACCGATCGAGATTTCATCATTTCGAAAAATCGAAACCGTCAACGTCGTCGCCATCCGTCCTTCCTCGTGATGGTGCATCGAGGCGTCATAGACAAGCTTGTTGGCCTCGTTGAAGACTTTGCGCAGCAGATCGGCCGGCTCCGTTTCCACCGCGGTTCCCTTGAAGGCGTTGACCGTGGTTTGCACCGCAAGCTGGCTGGCCACTTCACCCCGTCCGGAGCCTCCCACCCCGTCGGCAATCACCGCCGCGATGCCCACCGACCGCACCAATTCCGGCGTCTCCGGCTGCCAAAACCCGACGCAGTCCTCATTTTTTTCGCGCACCGGCCCGGTTATGGACAGTTGCGCGTAAGTCAAATCCATCTTGCATCCTGATTGATAAACATTTGTTTTGTCAAGACGACAAACCGGCTGTCCCGACGGAGGCAGCCGGCTGGTTGATCTTTGCAGGCAATCAGTCTAAACCGCCAAGCCAGGTTTGGCGGTCAAAATAATCTCCCTGCCTTTCTTCTTGCTGGCGGCCATGAAGTAGATAGCTCCTAAAACGATCCACAACAAGGATACGCCGAGCGCAATGTATGGCTCCTTAATGCTCATGCCAGAGACTCCAAACGCTGGAATCGGGCCGAGCAGGTAGAACAACATGCAACCAAAGTTCGCCAGCAGTCCGAACACTGGCACAACCACATGTTTGAACCCGTGGAAACTGTGGTGCTCGCGGAAGGCCACGATGGCCACGATGCAGGTGGTCATATAGAGCAGGAACGTGCCAAAGTTGCTGATCAGCGTGATGATGAGCACGGTGTTGGGCAGCGTAACGTAAGCGTGCGGCGAGAATATGCCGATGCTGTACCAGAAATTATGCTTGTCCAAGGCCGCCAGGTCCGAGCTTTGACCGCCCAGATACACCACGGTCGTGAGGATGCCGATGATGATCGAGATAGACGCCAGGAACCAGACCGCGCGATGCGGTGAGAGCGTCCTGCCGTGCAACATGCCGAACTGCGTGGGAACTTCCTCGTCGCGCCCCATGGCATAAGTCACGCGCGCCCCCGTGTTCATGCAGGAGAGGGTGGTGCCAATCAGGGCGAGAAATACGGTAAACGCCTCTATCAGCATGAACGCCTTGCCTGCTGAATAACTGCCAAACGCCCAGGTGCCGACCAGTACCATCATGTCCCCAATGGGCGCGCCGGAAGCGCCGGCATTGGACATGGTGTAACCACTATTCAAGAAATAATTGGCCGCGAAATACTCGAACAGATAACAAACCGCGCCTTGAATCGCCAAAGACAGCAAGATAGCGCGCCCGATGTCCTTCTTTGGGTTCTTGGCCTCTTCACCCATGGCCGAGACGGACTCGAAACCGACCAACAGGAGAATTGCCACGCACGCCTGGACCAGGACGGCGCTGAACGAATGCGGCGCCACGACGGAGCCGGCCCCCGTGTGGAAGTTAAACGTTTTCGGGTCTTGCGCGGTCCCCGCTCCGCTGACCGCGTCCGCAGGTTTATAGCTCAGGACGAAGGGGTCGGGGGTTTCCTTGCCATCTTTCACAATCACATTGCCCTTGTCGTCTGCCTTCCAAGCCGGATAGGGATCGCCTTCGCCGAGGCCAAGCGCGGTCAAACTGGCCAATTCAACGGCGTTGGCGTTCTTGGTCTTGTCCAAGTCATCCTTGGCCACCTGGCGGTCCTGCATTTTGAATATGGGTTGCTTCTTGTCATCCACTTTGGGTGAGTTGTCGGCCCAAGTGTCTTGCACCGGTTTGCCTTTGTCGTCGGTGACGGTGACTTGAGCCACATTGTAATTGACCGGTGTTCCATTGGAGAGGTGCCAGCCAACGGAGCCGTCAGGATGACTGGAGCGGTAGGCGATGGCCATGATGGCAAAAGTCACCAGCGCGCAAATCTGGATGACGTTAATCGCCATATTCACAGCGGTGGTGCCGTTGACACCGCGGTAGGCGATGTAGCCAACCCCGAGGGCAAACACGACGCAGAAGAGCCACATGAACAAAGGACTGTTGTAGGTTCCGCTGAAGGTGTCCGGCCACAACTGGCCAGCCAGCCAGCCGGCCAGAATGGCGGTCACACCCACCATCAATCCTGTATAAATCCAGTAATACAAGTGGCTGTTCCAACCGGTGAAAAACTTAACCAGGCGCGCCCACTTGAAGGCTTTGGCTTTGGACAGGAAGGCCTGCTCGGCGTAAAGATAGGAGGAACCGGCGCCCGGATACAGTTTTGACAGTTCCGCATAGCTGATGGCGGTGGCGAAGCACAAGAGCAGCGCGAACACGATTCCGATCCACATGGCGCAGCCGGCCGTTGGCGCGCCGTACAGTGACTGCTCCTGATACGTGAGCCACAGAAATGCTCCTGGCGCGATGAGCGCCATCGCATTGATCGTCAAGCCCGTCAGTCCAAGTGTGGGCTTCATTTCTGTCTTCGGTGGTGATGGTGGTGTAGGCATATCTTTTTTTATTATTCTTTAATTATTCGTTCATTTTTTGCTTGATTCATTTTCTGTTGTTCTCGAATCCATCAGGCTCCAAGCAATTGGAATGCCATCCGCCATTGATCGGTGTGGGCGGGGCGCATTGAAAGGGGGGGCTTTTCCGTCTAATCCCCCTCCATTAGCCCGTTAAAAAAGTATAAATAAAACGCGGGAACAGGCGGCTACAGAAGGCGGGCAAAAGTTGCTTTTTGCCCAGTCTGCCTAAAACAGAGATGCTGGATATCGCCAGAAGCCCGAACGACCGGGGGATGGTCGGGGGGATCAAGCCGCCGGCAAAAGGGCTTCTTCCGGCGCGGCCTTCGTCACTGTCGGGATGAACGGCCATTGAGGCGCCACTTTCCGGCGGCGCGGCAGCACCACGGCAGGGCAGGGAGATGCCTCAATTATTTTTTGTGTCGTGTCCAGGCGCAAAAGCTGTTTCCAAGTGCGGTGTTCCGGACCCGACAGAATGATAAGGTCGGCCGATTGCTCCTTCGCTTCGGCTATTATCTCTTCATGCGGCGCGCCCAGGCGCACGACAACGCGCGCCGCCCGATCCGTTCCAAAGAAGAACCTGGCCAGTTTCCGCAAAGCCACTTCGCTTTCCGCGCACAATTCGTCATAAATCTGCCGCCCGGGGGAGACGATGTTTAAATTCAACACGTAAAGCAACGTCACGCAAACCGGAGAGTCAACGGCCATATTTCGCGCGTAAACCAAGGCGTCGCACGGGCTGCGCATCAAGTCCAACGGTATTAGAATATGTTTCATGCTCATTTTCATAAGTGCTCTTTCCACATTTCTTCTCACGACCCAAATTTACGTCTCCTCCGCGGGGAGCGTTAATAAAAACACTTGTCTTCCACGTAAAAAACTCGTTAAGACGCGCCAGCGGGTGGTGATTAATAAACCAGTGATTTTTGTTCACGATGAGCATAAATCGACATCTTTTTTTTGCCGCAATAATTTCTCATTCGCTGTATCTTGTTGAAATCAGGCGCTTTATGCGAGATGTCCAAATTTCCGGCTGTCGGATGGCATATCTGCTGCTTGACTCTTGGTTGGTCTCGTTTACTGCTTGACTCCTGATTGGGTTCATTCAGAGTTGGGGGCAAAAAAAATGAAGAAAATCGAAGCGATTATAAAACCCTTCAAATTGGAAGAGGTCAAAGATGCGTTGAGTGAAATCGGAATCGAAGGCATGACGGTGAGCGAGGTCAAGGGATTTGGGCGGCAAAAGGGCCACACGGAAATTTACAGGGGAAGCGAATACAAGGTGGATTTCCTGCCCAAGATCAAGATCGAGATTGTCCTTCCGGACAACCGGGTCGAGGCTGCGGTGGGCGCCATTGTCGCTGCGGCAAAAACCGGCAAGATTGGCGACGGGAAAGTTTTCGTGGCCAACATTGAAGAGATCATCCGGATTCGCACGGACGAAAAGGGCGATGCCGCGATCTAAAACGACCCACACTCAATCACTTGGATTTAATGAAAAAGAATTGTCTCTTTCTCGCCACTTTAATCTGCCTTTTAATGGCCGGCCTGCTCGCCCCTGGCGCTGCTGCTGCCGAGCCTAAACGGGCCGATCCCACCCTCGAACAACGCGTGGCGGATTTGGAGGCATATGTCAACAATGGCGCCCGGGTGGCGGACAACACCAACAACGTGGGGTCCAAACTGGGCGCCTGCGATGGAAGCAACTTCACCCCCAATCCCGGTCCGGGCCATAACGCCTGGCAGATGACCTCCGCTGCCCTGGTTTTGTTCATGACGCTGCCCGGTTTGGCCCTCTTTTATGGCGGCTTGGTTCGTCGCAAGAACGTTCTCTCCGTCATGGCGCAATGTATGTTGATTGCCGGTCTGGTCACGATCCTTTGGTACCTTTGCGGTTACAGTCTGGTTTTCCACAAAGGCAGCGCCCTCCTGGGGAATCTGGGCTTTTCCTTCCTCAAGGGAGTCGATTCCAGTCCCAACGGCGATTACTCCTACTGGGTCTCGCAGAACGTGTTCTCCATGTATCAATTAATGTTCGCCATCATCACTCCGGCCTTGATCGTCGGGGCCATTGCCGAACGCATGAAATTCTCGGCCATTTTCCTGTTCATGTTCCTGTGGATGTTTGTCGTTTATTTTCCCCAGGCGCACATGATTTGGGGAATAGACGGCATGATGAACGGCGTCTGGAATCCCAATGCAAAAATCAAGGCCATCGACTTCGCCGGTGGAACGGTCGTACACATGACTTCCGGTTGGTCGGCTCTGGTCCTCTGCATCATCCTCGGCAAGCGCATGGGCTTCGGCAAGGAGAACTTCGCGCCGCACAGCATGGTGCTTTGCATGATCGGGACGGGAATGTTGTGGGTGGGTTGGTACGGATTCAATGCGGGCAGCGCCGTGGGGGCCGACGTTATTGCCGCCAACGCTTTCACCACCACCACCCTGGCCACGGCCGTCGCCTCCTTTGTCTGGCCGATGATCGAGTGGGCTATTCGCGGCAGGCCCAGCGTGCTTGGTTTTTGTTCCGGCGCGGTGGCCGGCTTGGTGGTCATCACCCCGGCTTGCGGATTCGTCACACCGGGCGGCGCCATGATTATTGGCATTTTTGCCGGGGCGATTCCCTGGTTCTTCTGTTACAAAGTCAAAAGCTGGTTCGGCTATGACGACGCTCTGGACACCTTCGGCGTTCACGCCATCGGCGGGACCATGGGCGCGCTGTTGACGGGCGTGTTGGCGCGAAACGCCGCCAATGCAAACCTCGCCACCAACCTCAAGGATTATGTCAAGGACACGCCCTTTCAACCGCTCGTCCTTGAGCAGCTAAAAGCTGTTGGCGTGACTCTCATTCTGGCCACCGTCGGCACGGCTGTCATCGCATACATCGTCAAGGCCCTGATTGGGCTGCGTCCCGGTGAAGAAGTGGAAAGCAGCGGCTTGGATCTCACGGAACACGGCGAAGAAGGTTACCAGGCATAAAGAGAACAACATAACAAATAACAATTAACCGCGCCGTTGCGCCAATAAACGTGGACGAGAGACGCCCTTGGCGACACGGCGCGGAAACGTAAAACAGAAAACAAACGAACGATAATATATCATGAGCACCCCAAAAAACGTTATTGAATCGGCCCGCAAACAAGGGGCCAAAATGGTTGATGTGAAGTTTGTCGATACTTTCGGCATCTGGCAGCATTTCAGCGTTCCCATCAGCGAATTGACCGAGGATGTATTCAGCGACGGCTTCGGTTTCGACGGTTCCTCCATTCGCGGCTGGAAATCCATTGAGGCCTCCGACATGCTGGCCATGCCCGATCCGGCCACTGCTTTCATCGATCCCTTCTGCAGCGTGCCGACCCTGTCGATCACCTGCACCATCACCGAAACCGGCACCAAGGAAGCCTACAATCGCGATCCGCGCGGCATCGCCCAGCGCGGCGAGAAGTATTTGGTGTCCACCGGCGTGGCCGACGCGGCCGTGTTCGGCCCCGAGGCGGAATTTTTCATCTTTGACAATGTGCAGTATGACGCGAAGTCCAACGGCACGTTTTACTCGGTGGACTCGGAGGAGGCCATCTGGAACTCAGGACGGGAGGAGGCTCCCAACACGGGCTATAAAATCCGCCACAAGGAGGGATATTTTCCCGTGCCGCCCAACGACACGCAACAGGACATCCGCACCGAGATAGTCCTGATCATGGAGCAACTGGGCCTCAAGATCGAGAAACACCACCACGAGGTGGCGACGGCCGGGCAGGCGGAAATTGATTTCCGGTTTGACACCCTGGTCAAGACGGCCGACAACATGATGATCTACAAGTACGTCATCAGAAACGTCGCGCGCCGGCACGGCAAGACGGCCACCTTCATGCCCAAGCCGCTTTTTGGCGACAACGGATCGGGCATGCATACGCACCAGAGTTTGTGGAAGAACGGCAAGCCCTTGTTTGCCGGCAAGGAGTACGCGGGACTGAGCCAGTTGGCGCTGCATTATATTGGCGGGATATTGAAGCACGCCAAGGCGCTGTGCGCGATATGCAGTCCGACGACCAACTCCTATAAAAGGCTGGTGCCGGGGTTTGAAGCGCCGGTCAACCTGGCCTATAGCGCGCGCAATCGCAGCGCAGCCGTACGCATACCGACCTACAGCGAAAACCCAAAGGCCAAACGAATCGAGTATCGTCCGCCGGACACCTCGGCCAACCCGTATCTGTGTTACACGGCGCTCCTGATGGCCGGGCTGGATGGGGTGTTGAACAAAATCAAGCCCGGGGAGCCGCTGGACAAGAACATGTACGAACTGCCGCCGGAGGAACTGGCCAAAGTGCCGCAAGTGCCGGGCAGTTTGGGCGAAGCGCTGGATTTACTGGAGGGCGACCACGCCTTCCTGTTGAAGGGAGACGTGTTCACTTCCGACTTCCTGGAAATGTGGATCAGCCACAAACGGAAGGAAGTCGATGCCCTGCGCCTGCGCCCGCATCCGTACGAGTTCTTCCTCTACTACGACGTTTAGCAGAGGCAAATCCCTTCAAAAACGACGGCGTGGGCAGCGATGCCCACGCCGCATTTTTTTCAGGGCTTATTTCTTCTTTTTCCTGGCCTTGGAGGCCAGTTTATAGGTCAGGGTCTTGTTGCGACGCACCGAACCGGAATACTTCCGGGCCCATTCCCTGTTGGCAATGGCGTGCTTCAAGCAATGCCAGGCGGTCGCTTTAGGCTCGCCGCAAATCACGCAACGCCCTTCTTTGGCGCGGCGCAACTGCCACTTCTGTTGCCGGGAAATCGGCAGCTCTGTGAATTCGTCAACGATCTTTTTTCGCGTATATGTGCTCTTTTTTCGCTTTTGCTTCTTTTTCATAGTTCTCTTTCAAGTCAATTCAAATGACAAACTCCGATCCTGTTTCAATGGGGCCACAATTCAAAAAATGAGGCGCTTGCCGACAATTGCCTGAATCGCCATGACGGCCACGCGTATCAATCATTAAATTCTAAGCCGGAATGTTTTAAAATCAAAGGAAAAAATGCAGTTGTAGCAAATAATTTCACGGGCATGGGGGGCGGCCCGGTTTCCCCCTCCGGGAATCCATCGGACCCGGCGGCCCCCCTGTCGTCCTTGATGGCGGATAAGTCAATACTAAATATCGCGGGGGGAGGCCTGGCGCCCGGGCGTTTCCGCCGCCTGCGGCAGCAGGCGGTAGCCCACTCCCGGTTCGGTGATGAGCAATTCGGGCCGCCCGGGGCTGGCTTCGATTTTCTCCCGCAGATGCGCGATGTAAACCCGCAGATAATGGGTCTGGTCGCCATAATTCGGACCCCAGACTTCCTTCAAAATCTGGCGGTGCGTCACAACTTTTCCCGCGTTCCGCACCAGCAAGCGCAGGAGCGAATACTCGGTGGGTGTCATTTTCACTTCCCGGCCCCGGACGATGACGACGCGGCTGGCCAGATCCACTTCCAGGGGGCCTGAACGAAAAACGGCGTTGTCCGGAATGGCCTGGGCGTGGCGTTGCGCGACGCGCAGCCGGGCCAGCAGTTCCGCCGTGCTGAAAGGCTTGTTGATAAAGTCATCGGCCCCGTGGTCCAGCGCGGAAACCTTGTCATCCTCGCCGTCCCGCACTGAGAGCACCAGGACGGGGGCCTGGCTCCATTCCCGCAGCCGTTGCAAAACCGCCACCCCCTCCATGTCGGGCAACCCCAGATCGAGAATAATCGCCTCGGGGCGGCGTTGCGCGGCTTCCACCAAGCCCTCCTGGCCGTTGGCCGCCTCGAAGACCCGGTAGCCGTTGGCTTCGAGGGTCACCCGCAGCAGGCGGCGAATCTGAACTTCGTCGTCAATAATCAAAACGTTCGGCTGGTGAGGCGTGTTTTCGCTCATAAGGTTGCTTCAAGGGCCGGCTCGGGACTGGCCTGGAGCGGCAGGTAAATGGTGAATTCAGCGCCGCCGCCGGGCCGGTTCCGGGCCTCGACACGGCCGCCGTGCGCTTCGACCAGCCCTTTGACAATGGACAAGCCCAAGCCAGTGCCGCCCGCCGGCGCGCCCGGCACGCGATAGAATTTTTCAAAGACATGCGGGAGAGTTTCCGGGGGAAGGCCGGGACCGCGGTCGGCCACCGAAATCGCCATCGCGTCGGGAGCGGCCCAGGCGTTCACTTCGACGGGCGTGCCGGGCGGGGTGTAAGCCGCGGCGTTGAGCAGGAGGTTGTTGATGACTTGTTCGATGAGCACAAAATCCATTTTGACCAGCGGCAGCGGCCGCGGGAGCGAGAGGTTGACAGGATGACGGGCCAATTCCCTTTCATTGTGCCGCAGGGCGACGTTGACGAGGTCGGCGACATCGCACCATTCCAGGCGCGGCTTGACGGCGCCCGATTCCAGGCGGGTCATGTCCAGCAAGTTGCTCACCAAACGATTCAAGCGCGAGGCGCTTTCCTGAATTTCCCCGGCGAGGCTCTTTTGCAGCGCGGGGGGTTCACTGCCTTTGAGTTCGGTCAAGGCGCTGGCGGCCGCGGTAATGGCCGAGATGGGAGTCCGCAGTTCGTGCGAAATGGAATTGAGCAGCGCTTTGCTCAGCTTTTCGGATTCGGCGACGAGCCGGGCCTGCTGCCCCTCGGCGTCCAGCCGGAGCCTGTCCAGCACCAGAGCGGATTGGCGGGCGAAGGCTTGGAGCAGGTCCCGCTGTTCGAGGGTGGGTTGCTGGTCGCCGGGCCATTCCACGCCGAGGACGCCGACGGCGCCGCGGTTGGTTTGCATGGGAACGTAGATCGCGCCGGCGGAAGGCAGATTATCGGTGAAGCGGCCGGCGGCTTTGCCGAAGCGAAAGGCCCAGGCCGCAACGCTCTGCTCCTTTTCGGACACCGGGAATGTGCTGGCGGGATGGGCTGTGGCCGCCAATCCGCCGCCGGACTCGCGCAATAAAATGGCGATCCTGGCTTTGAAGGCTTGCGCGGCCTGGCGCGCCAATCTTTGCGCCATTTCATCCACGTTGGCCGCATCGGCCAGATCGCGCGTCAGGAGGTAAAGGGCGGTGGACCGTTCTTCACGGCGGCGTTCGGCCCGTTCCTGCCAGCGAATGCGCGAGACCAATTGCCCCAGCACCAGGGCCACCACGAAGTACATGACGAACATCATGACATCCGAGAAATGCGACAAACGAAAGCTGCCCCGCGGCGGCAGGAAAAAATAATCCCAGAGCAGCGCGCTGGCCGTTGCGGTCAGAAACGTCGGCCCACGTCCGACAAAGAAGGCCAGCAAAACGACTCCGAACAGATACACCAAAGCCAGGGCGTGCGGTTCCACCGCGATTCGGTCAAGGTAAGCGTTCAGCGCCGTGCAAAGCCCGACCACGCCAAGAGCCGCGCCGTACTGCCAGGGAGGGGACTGCAACGAGTATGTCCTGGAGCGGGGCGAAGCATCCTCTTTGGCGTGTTCCGGCCGGACGATGTGCAGTTCAATGTGGCCGCTTTCACGCACCAGGCGCCGCAGCAGTTTCCCGCCTCGAAACCATTCCAGCGCCCCGTCGCTGCCAGGCTTGCCCACAACAATTTGCGTCACGTTTTGCTGCCGTGCCACCCGCAGTATTCCGGAGGCCACGTCGGAATCGGCCGTGGTGATGACTTCCGCGCCCAGTTCGCGGGCCAGCGCCAGGTGCCGGGTCAATCGTTCCTGGTCCGCCTCGGCCAGCGGCTTGGGCTGGTCAACATAAACGGCGATCCAGGGGCAATCGAAATTATCGGCCAACCGCCGCGTCCAGCGAATCATTTGCGGAGAAAAAGGGCTGGCGCTGACCGCGACCATCAGGCGATGGCCGGATTGCCACGGGCCGGTGATTTGCATCGCCTGCAAATACTCATGCACGTCCTGGCCAACGTGGTCGGCGGCCAGGCGGAGGGCCATTTCCCGCAAGGCGGTCAAATTGCCTTCGCGGAAAAAATTCATCATGGCCAGCTCGGCGCGCTCCGGCATGTAAACTTTTCCCTCATCCAGCCGCTTCAGAAGTTCTTCGGGCGGCAGGTCGATCAACTCCATTTCGGCCCCGTCCAGCACGCTGTCGGGAACCGTCTCCTGCACCGTCGAGCCGGTGATTTGCCGGACCGTATCCACCCGGCTTTCGGCGTGCTGCACATTCATTGACGTATAAACGTCAATGCCCGCGTCGAGCAACTCGATCACGTCCTGGTAACGTTTGGCATGGCGCGATCCGGGGACATTGGTATGGGCCAATTCATCAACCAGCGCCAACTTGGGATGACGCGCCAGCAACGCGTCCAGATCCATTTCCTCCAGCGTGACCCCGCGATACTCGGCTTTGCGACGCGGAATAACGGGCAATCCGGCGAGCAGGGCGTCGGTTTCCTTGCGGCCATGCGTTTCGACGTAACCGACGACGACATCAACGCCCTCGCGTTGGGCGCGTTGGGCGGCGCGGAGCATCGAGTAAGTTTTGCCGACGCCGGCGGCCATGCCAAGAAACACCTTGAGTTTGCCGCGTTTCTTTTCCGCCTCATCCTTCTGGATGGCGGCCAGCAAGGCATCGGGATCTGGACGAATGTCCTCAGCCATAAAAGGACTGTACAAAAGGAATGACCAATGTCCAAGCTCTAATGACCAGGGAATGGCTTTTTTTGACCATGATTAACTAAGTTTAACATGGATTGACCGGACCAAGGCTGCTTATTATGCAAGTTGTTCATTATTAAAGATTTGCATGGATTCTGACCGCCAGCTTGACCGACCGAACTGGTTTGACCCACTTTGACTGAGTTTGACTGCGCTCCACGGTTGGCGCCCCAGCGGAAGGATGGCAGAAAGATAAGTTGGGCAGAAAAATGGACTTTTCCTGATTTTCCCACCTTCGCCGCAGCGGCTTCCCCCGTCGCCGAAGCGGCTATGGAGGACAAGACGGCGGGCAGGCCCGCCCCTCCATATTTCTGCCTGCGACCCGTTCCTGATTTTTCCTTCATGCTGCTTCCTTTCCGACATGGCCTTAATTGGCAATTCATTAAACGAACATTACAGTTAACATATCATATTGTCAACTAATTTTTGAAAGAATTTTTAACAAAAGTGTGATTTTTGGCAAAAAAGCCTTAAAGCCTTGCGCGGCAAAGACCTGGCCTGTCGAGGCCGCAAGATCAGCGGATGAACTGTCAGGATTCCGCCAACCCGCCGCCTCTCAAGTCAGAGAAGCTTGACGCCTGACTTTTTGGCGGCGGCTTCGATGGTTCTCCTGAAAGCAATTAATGAAATGGCCTGTTGCAGTAAAGTGGGGGGTATAATCACATATTTGTTCCATTAACCTCCTTGCCAAGCGGCAAGCAGCGGGGTACAATGCTTTCGTATGAAAAATGGTGAAAACCGCGCTGGGCCGCGTCTTTCCGAACGGGTTGAGCTTGGCCAATACATTGTGGCTGATCCGGAAATCTGCCACGGAAAACCCACGTTCAAGGGCACCCGCATTATGGTCTGGCAGGTGCTGGATGACGTGGCGGAAGGCCGATCATGGGAGTTTATTTGCAGCACGCGCTGGGGCGGGCGGATTTCCCTTGCGGCCGTGGGCGAAGCGGTCAAGCTTTCGCGGCAATCCTGGCTGGACAAACGCGGCAGATTGTCGCGTCCTCCATTCCCCAAAACGGCCGCACTCACTCCCGCTTGAATCTGCTGGACGAGAACTTTCCTGATGACCAGCGGTCCCTGCTTCGCGCGTGGCGGATACCTTTTCGTGAAATTGGCCACCATGCGGGCCATTTCGGTGTCAAAGACGATAACATTCTCCCCTTGTTGCACAGGCAGCGGCAGGTCACTTTTTTCACCCAGGACGAGGACTTTTTTCGTCGCGACTTCTGCCATCCGGCCTATTGTCTGCTTTGGCTGGATGTAAGGGCCGATGATGCCGCCTACTACGTGCGCCGCTTCTTGCGTCATCCGCGATTTAACACCGTCGCCAGCCGCATGGACGTCGTCGCGCGAGCGCACCACAACGGAATTCATTTCTGGCAGCGAGACGTGCATGCGCTAAAAAGCGCGCCTTGGCCGACACAATAAATGCATCTCCCACTTATTTGAACGTCCAGGGGGAGGTGTCCACGCCGAGTTCCTGGAGGAGGAAGGCGTAGATGTCGGCTTGTTCGGCCACGCGGTCTTTGAGCGAGGAGCCCATGCCGTGGCCGGCGGTGGACGTCATGCGCAGTAGTATCGGCTGGCCGGAACTCGTCGCCGCTTGCAGACGGGCGGTCATCTTGCGCGAATGGGCCGGGTTCACACGCCCGTCGTTTTCGCCGCACGGAAACAACACGGCAGGATAGGCCGTGCCGTCTTTTACATGATGATACGGCGAATAGGCGTGGAGCGCCTTGAATTGATCCTCGTCCTTGACCGAGCCGAACTCGGTCGTGTTGAAGACGCCGTTCGGGTCAAGCTCCACCCGCAGCATGTCGTAGATGCCGACGCGGGAAACGACAGCGCGGGCCAGGTCCGGTCGTTGGGTCAGGAACGCGCCCATGAGCAGGCCGCCGTTGCTGCTTCCCATCACCGCCAGTTTGTCCGGGCTGGTGTATTTGCGCTGGATGAGATGTTCCGCGCAGGCGATGAAATCGTCGAAGACATGTTGCTTGTGCGTCAGGTTGCCGGCCAGGTGCCATTTCTCGCCGAACTCGCCGCCGCCGCGCAGATTGGCCACCGCATAAACGCCGCCGGCATCGAACCAGATGCGCCGCGTGGGACTGAAGGTGGGGGCAAGATTGATGCCGTAACCGCCATAACCCGTGAGCAGCGCCGGATTCCTTCCGTCAAGATGAATGCCTCTCTTGCGCAGGATGTTGATCGGAATCAGCGTCCCGTCTTTGGAAGCGGCAAATTCACGGACCACTTCGATGTCGTCAAAGTTCGCCGGGGAAGTGCTTCGCAACGCCGTCGGGCGCGGCATGGCCAGTCCCGGCTCCCATTCATACCAACCGGACGGAACAAGGAAACTTTCGTTTTCAAACAACAACTCGTCGCCATGCCAGCAATGAAGCCCGACCGCCCTCGAAACCGGCAGGATGGGCACTTCGACGCGTGAACCGTGGTTCGTGGGATAAAACCAAAGACGCGACGGCCCGCCTTCCATCACCGCGACGTAAAGCCCGCTGGCGGACGGCTCATAATCGTCCACCACGCCGCGGCCTTCCGGCACGGCCACGGCGGCCTTTGCCAGATCTGGATCGGCCAGCGGCAGGCGCAGGATTTTTCCGCGCGGCGCATTTTTTTTGGAAAGCAGATACGCCGCCGCATCCTTGCCGAACTTGATCACTTTGATTGCGTCCTCGAAGTGCGTGAGTTGATGCCACGAGCCGGAGGCGTCGCGCAGGTAATGGGCGAAGTCGCCGCCGTCGCCGTTGGCGACCGTGGCCAGCAGCCATTGGCCGTCATGGCTCGCGGCGAGTCCAATCTCCGCGATGCGCGGAAAGTCGCGGCCCAGCTCATAGGTGTCGGCGCTGACCGGGGCGCCGAGTTTGTGAAACCAGATTTGCTGGTAAAAATGCAGGTCGGCGTCCGGCCGCTCACCCGGTTGCGGATAACGCGTGTAAAGGATTCCCGTGCTGTCAGCAATCCACGCGGCGCTGCCGCCGCCGGTCGGATACTGAACGCCGGGAATGATGTCCGGCAATGCGCGGCCCGTGTCGGTCTGGAAGAAATGCAGCACGCCGTTTTCACTGCCGTTCTCGGAGAGGCAGATGGCCATGAGCCGACCGTCCGTGGACGGCGCCGACCAGTCCATCGCGGTCGTGCCGTTGGTGTTCCAGAGGTTGGGATCGAAGACGACCTTTCGCAGCGCGGGCGGGAAAACCGATTTCAGCCGGACGAGCACCGGCTGCTGCGCCGGCGGCTTGAAGCGCGTAGCAAAGAGGATTCCGCCCCGGCAATCATTCAGGCTGTAGATGGCGGATGCATCCGCGATCAACTCCGAAAGCTCCTGCTCCAATCCATCATGGAACGCCAGCTTGTCGAAGTAAGCGCGGGTGCGCTCGTTCTGCCGGCGGGTCCAGTCGCGCACGGCGGGGTTGGCCGCGTCTTCGAGCCATTGGTAATCGTCCGTGACCGCCATGCCATGATAGATATTGGTGACCGGTTCGCGCGCGGTGGGAATGGCCGGCAATTGCGCGTAGCCGGCGGATGCAGCCGCCAAGCCAAGTGCCAATACCACCGGAAGAACAGAGCCGATATGATTGGAAGAGCACATGCGGGCAAAGAGTAAACACCGCAGCTTTGCGGGCAAGCTTTTTTGAGGCTGCATGCCGGGCTTGGTTCGGGCAAAAGGCGAAACCGCCAGAACAGTGCTGGAAACCAGACTTTACCCGCCGCGGCTCAACCCAGCCGACGGATTAAAACCGATCAAAATCCGCGCGAGAATCCGGGTCGGAACGGACTGGAGATGGTTTCCTCCCGATATGAAACCCCGTCTCATCCTCGTAACCCACGGGCACATGGGTTGCGAATGCAGCATCCAGTTTGGCTTTAAGCTCATTGCGTCGAATCCAAGCGAGGACACTTCCAAACAGGAAGGTCTGCTTTTCCTGTGCGTGATGACTCTCAGTGATCATGGTTTCAAGTAGAACATGAGAACGGGGTAATGCGCTTGCCATTATTTGGCGATTGTTTGACAAAAATTGCGGATGCACCAGGCCTCCGGCATTGCGGCATTCGGCATTCCAGACCGAAGATAAGGGAACAGTTTCCGCAGATTTCAGCCGATATATACGTATGGAAGGGTTCAATTGCCAGGTGAAACAACGCTGGTTCCTGCGCGCGTTGCTCGCGGGGGCGGTGTCTCTTCACTTCCTGCTGCCCGGCAATGGGTTCGCGCTTGATCCGGCCCGCGATCTTCTCCAGTACAATTGCCAGACGTGGGGCCGGCCGAATGGTTTGCCCGTCAATGGGATCAATGCCATCACCCAAACCAAGGATGGTTATCTCTGGTTGGGCACGGCTGTTGGCCTGGTTCATTTTGACGGGATTGAATTCAAGCTGCTGGACTTGGGCAGCCTGCTGGAAGCCCGGAGTATCATCGTGAACAGCCTGTCCAGCGCCAGGGATGGCGGCTTGTGGGTGGGCTTGGAAAAGAGCACTTTCGGCTTTCACGACGGGCAATCGTTCTCATGCCGGGCAAGGAAAGTTTGGGGAGATGTGGCTCCTGATGTCGAGTACGTCAATTCCATCCATGAAAGCAAGGACGGAATCGTTTGGATCGGGGCGGACGGCGGGGTGCTCAGGTTGACGCGTTCCGGCAATTATGAGGAGGTGCTGGGAGCTTCCACCAATGCCATGACCAAGTCAGCCTCTGTCAATGTCTTGTGCGTTTACGAAGATACCGAGGGGAGGCTCTGGTTTGGAACCGCCGGCAAGGGAGTTTACTGCTGGCTGGCTGGAAAGATGACCAGAATTCCCGACCCGGCCCTGGAGGCGACAGATGTTCGCGCGCTGGCTGAAGACAAGGAGGGAAATATTTGGGTGGGAGCAAAGGATGGATTGTTCTGTTATGACACAAATCTTGTGCGAAAGGACAAACCCCCGTTGTTCTCAGAAATTCTCGCCCTGCTGGTGGACGGGCAAGGCGCGGTCTGGATTGGAACGAGCGGGCAGGGACTGGCGTGTTATCGAAATGGAACTTACAACTTTCTCCGAAAGGCCGACGGACTGGCCAGTGATTACATCAGAACCCTTGCGGAAGACCGTGAAGGCAGCCTGTGGATCGGCACCCGGGATGGACTGAGCCAGCTCACGGACGTCAAGTTCACCACTCAACCCGCCGCCGAAGATCCCAGCGTGAAAGACGCCCTTGCGGTGTGCGCCTCGCGCAAAGGCGGCATTTGGGTGGGCAGCGGCGTCGGCCTCACTTACTTCGACGGCAAGCCCAAGACTTACGGCGTCGAAGCTGGACTGGTAAGCCCTTACATCAAGCGGGTGTTTGAGGCAGCCGATGGAGATGTTTATCTCGTTAACGGGATCAAGAACCTGGTGATTTTCTCGGGCGGAAAGGCGGTGGCAACCTATCCGGCCCCCGACATGGTGGTGGGGCTTGCCGAAGACGCGCATGGCGTGGTGGTGTCAGTGGGAGGCACTCTATACCGCGCGGGCAGAAATTATTTCAAGCCTTATGCTTTTACCAACGGCACGCCCGGGCTGTACTGGATTTTCAACCTGGCTTCAGGCCGGGATGGGGAAATCTGGGCCGCCTGCGTCAGCGGAATTTATCGCGTCAAGGACGGCGGTTACCGGCGGTGGGGGGCGGCGGAAGGGCTTTCCGACCCCCGCGTGGAAGGGGTTTGCGAAGATGGCGACGGTGCGGTCTGGGGAGCGACGCTGAACGGAATCATCCGGCTGAAAGACAACCAAGTCCGGTCCATCAGCCGGATGAACGGCCTTTTTGACAACAACATTTATTCCATCGTACCCGACGATTTGGGCCGGCTTTGGGTGGACTCAGGGCGCGGCATTTTTGCGGCCAGCCGCAAAAGCATGAATGACTTTGCCGATGGAAAAACCCACGAGGTTGAATGCGTGGCCTATGACGGGCCGGAATCGGTGAAGCCGTCGGACAAGACGACGCAGGAACATGTGGCCTGCAAAACGCCGGATGGCCGGATTTGGTTTCCCAGCGCCAATGGGGTGGTGGTGGTTGACCCCGCGCATATCCTGGTCAACCGGGTCGCGCCGTCTGTTCTGATAGACAGCGTGCGCGCCAACGGCGTGGAGATGGTCAAGAGCAACAGTCTGGTCGTGCCGCCGGGGGCTGGCGAAGTGGAAATCCATTTTGCCACGTTGAGCTTTATCTCGCCGCACAATGTCAGGATCCGCTACCAGTTGGAAGGTTACGACAAAGACTGGGTGGAAAGCAAAGACCGGCGCCTGGCCTTTTACACCAACCTCAAGCCGGGCCGTTACAAATTCCATGTCATCGCCGCCAATGCCGACGGCGTTTGGAACGAGAACGGGGATTCAATCGAATTTGAATTGCGTCCGCACTATTATCAGACGGCATGGTTTGATGTGCTCTGCGGCGGCCTGATGTGCGCCGCCTTGCTCGGCATCTACGCCCGGCGGGTCCGCCACCTGCGGCGCAAACAGCAGGAATTGCAAGAAACCCGCCAGCTTCTGGAAGCTGAAGTTTTGAGCCGGACCGCCGAACTCGCCGAAGCCAATGCTTCGCTCCAGCAGGAAATCGCAGGCCACGAACACACCGAAGTTGAGTTGAAGCAAAGGACTCTGTCGCTCGAACTCGAGATCGAAGAACGCAGACAAATGCAACAGGAGGTGGAACGCGCCCATCAGGAATTGCTGGAAATCTCCCGCATGGCGGGGATGTCGGAAATCGCCACCAACGTCCTCCATAATGTCGGCAATGTCCTCAACAGCGTCAACATTTCCGCCGCTTTGGCGACGGAAAGCGTGAAGCAGTCCAAGCTCGGCAATCTGGCCAAAGTCACGGCGCTGCTCAAGGAACATGAACACGACCTTGGGACGTTTATCACGAGCGATCCCAAGGGCAGGCAGGTGCCGTCTTATCTGGCCAAACTCTCCGAATATCTCCTGGCCGACCAGACGGCGACCCTCCAGGAGTTGGATTCGCTCCGGAACAATGTCGAACACATCAACGAGATCGTGGCGATGCAACAGAATTACGCCAAGATTTCCGGCGTCAAGGAAATCGTCAACGTCCACAGCCTGGTCGAAGACAGCCTGCGCATGAACCTCGGCGCCTTGGACCGGCATGGGGTGCAGGTCGTCCGCGACTTTCAAAATGTCCCGCCGATCAACGTCGATAAACACAAAATCCTGCAAATTCTCGTCAACCTGTTGCGCAATGCCAAATACGCCTGCGACGATTCCGGGCGGACTGACAAACGGCTGACGGTGCGCGTGGCCAATGGGGATGGACGGCTCAAAATTTCCGTGGCGGATAACGGCGTCGGGATTCCCCCCGAAAATCTCACCCGCATCTTCAATCACGGTTTCACCACCCGCCTCAACGGCCATGGCTTCGGCCTGCACGGCGGCGCGCTCGCCGCCAGGGAATTGGGCGGCTCGTTGACCGTCCAGAGCGATGGGCTGGGCAAAGGCGCCACCTTCACGCTCGAATTACCCATGTCGTCCGGGGAGGAAAAGTCATGACTGTTTGCGCCATCCCATCCGCAATTCCTTGTCAAAACTCTTATTTTGGCGGGGCGTTGGTGGCTTGAAGCTTGTTGATCCGTTCCACCAGTCCGTTGTATTTGGCGGTCAGATCGTTTTGCGCCTTGATGCTCTCATTGAGTTTTTTCACGAAATCGTCCCGTTGCGCGACCAGTTCCTTCTCGCCGTCGTAGGCTTCCTTCAGTTTGTTGGTCAGGTTATCAACCGCCGCTTTGTACTCGACAATCTCGTTGCTCATGATGTCACCGGCGGATTGCAGCCGCGCCACCTCGCGCTTCTCGCTGATGGCCCATTGGTCGTTGCTGACGGCGGCTTGCTTGAGCTGGGCGATGCGGTCGTGCAATTGGTTGATTTCCACATCCATGCTTTTGATCGAATTGGTGTAACCCTGGATGTCGGCGGATTTTTGATAAATGACCTGGTCCAGCCTCTCGATGGTGTTGAGCTGCACGGATTGCAAGTACCATTGCCAGGCGCAGGCGCCGCACAGGCCGATGGCCAGAACGATGAACAGATTGCGTTGAAAGTTTTTCATGATTATTCCGCCGGGCGGGACGGATCGGCCTGGATGGCAACGGCCACTTGCTGGATGCCGGCGCGTTTGACGAAGTCCAGCACATACATCATCGAACCGTGCGCGGCGTCACGGCTGCCGCTTAAATAGACGGGGACATTGGTGTTGAGTTGATGGCGTTTGGACAAAACGGTGAGCAGTTCCGGGAAGGAAAGCAGTTTCTTGTCCAATTCAACCCGGCCCTCCCGATCGACTTTGAGATTGATGATGTCGGGTTTCCTGGCGGAAGTGACTTGGGTGGCGGTGGGCAGGCTGGCTTTGAGCGTGCGGACTTTTTGCATTTGCAGGCTGACCATCATGAAAGAGGCCAGTAGAAAAAACATGATGTCGATCAGCGGGATGATCTCCAGGCGCGTCCGTTTGCGGACAATGGGCGAGCGGATTTTCATTGGCTGGCCTGGTTGGTTCCTCCCGCGGTCATGAAGGCCACCTTCTGCACGCCGGCGCGGCGCACCGCCTCCAATACATCCACCATCGAGCCATGCAAGGTGGCGGCATCGCCGCTGATATAGACCGGAAGGTTGGTGTCCACCCGGAAGCGGTTGCTGAGGACCCGGTCCAATTCCGGCAGGGTGATTTCCTTCCTTTCCAGCCAGAGCGCCCCGGCTTTGTCCACCGCAATGTTGATCATGTCCGGCTTGTAATCGGCGCGGGCCATGCTGGCGGAGGGCAGATTGACCTTGATGTTTTGGGTGCGGTCCATTTGCAGGCTGACCATCATGAAGGAGGCCAGCAGAAAAAACATGATGTCAATCAGCGGGATGATCTCGATCCGGGTGTGCCGGCGTTTGACTGGAGAGGACAACTTCATTTGCTCAGGCCGGGTTCAACCGGCGATCCGGCGCGGCGCGCGGCCTCCAATCTGACAGTATCTCCACCCGGCTGCTTTGGGGCGACCATCACTTCCACGTTCGTCGCCGCGGCTTCCAATTCGAACTGAAGGCGGGCGAGCCGGCCGGTGAAGTAGTTGAACGGGATGAGCGAAATGATGGCGATGCCCAATCCGCAGGCCGTCGCGATCAACGCTTCGCCGATGCCGCCCGTGACCGCCACGACCGACAATTCAGCGCTGCCGACGCTGAGAAATGCGCGCATCAAACCGGTGACGGTTCCGAGCAGACCCAGCAGCGGCGCCAGGGTGACCAGGGTGTCCATCACGGTCAGGAATCGTCCGGCCCGTTCCAACTCGATGCCGGCGGCCAATTGCAGCGCGCCTTGCAGGGAGGTGTGAACATGGTTCAACCCGCGGTAAATCATGCGGATGATCGGGTCGGGCGAATCTTTGGCGATTTGAATCGCGGCGGTGACGTCGCCGTTTTCGAGCGCGGCCAGGATTTGCTCCAGTTTTTTGGGATCGCGCCGGCGGCTTTCCCGCAGCCACCAAAAGGAGCGTTCGCCCACGACCGCGACGGCGACCAGGGCGCAAATGAGAATCGGCGCCATGACCGGGCCGCCTTTGATGAGGAAGTCGAAAACAATATTGGCAATCATAATTCAATCGGGATTCATGCTAATCGATTTTGATCTGATAAGAAATGGTTGCTTGAAAAACACGTCCGCCCCTGCCCGGAGGAACGATCCAATGCCGTTTGACGAAGTCCAGGGCGCTTCGGTCCAAAATGGCGGAGCCGGAAGATTCCTTGACGGTGATGGACTCAACCAAGCCGCTGTCATCGACGGTCAACAATAGAACGACGGCGCCCTGCTGTCCGAATTTGAGG
Organism: uncultured Verrucomicrobiae bacterium; assembly: GCA_963813995.1. GTDB lineage: Bacteria > Verrucomicrobiota > Verrucomicrobiia > Limisphaerales > Palsa-1400 > DASRLE01. Next base: position 30,512 of record CAWFAZ010000082.1, read on the forward strand.
GCCATTTCCGGGTAAGGGGGCTGGGGGCGGTCTCCTCCCTCGCCCGTGCTGCCAATGGTCTTCGGCTCGTGATGAACCGCCGCCGGGGCTTTGGGCGGCTCGGCTGGGGGGGCTTGGGCAAGGGCATTGGGCACAAGAACGTTGCCAATGGTCGGCACCGAGAAACGGATGGCCGGGGAATCCGGGGTCACCACCACGACGCGGGGCGCCGGCGCTTTGTCCCTGGTTGATTCTTCCTTGTTCGGCTGCTCCGCTTGGGGCGGTGGCTTCTGCGGCAGGGGTTGGATGATGATTGGCACCGGCTCATCAAGGGGGGGACCGGCTTGGGTGTGGGCAGTCTTGGCCTCGCGCCGGACAGGGCGACGAACAGGAAAAGAAAGCAAATGGAATTAACCCAGGCCAGCGTGCGCTGCGGATGCCCTTGCGGATGGGGCAGACAAACCCGGGCCAAGTCCGATTTTAGCTGATAGCTTTCCATTAACATATCAGAGGTTAGAAACGATAACTCAATGAGCCGAAGATGCCGCGGCGCATGCCATATTGAGCGGCGTTGACCCCGACGCCTGTTGCGCTGCGCAATTCGTAAATATTGTCGGTCAGATTCACGACATCAAGGCGGGCTTTCAAAAACTGCTTGTGGGCGATTTTAAAAGTCTGTTCCAGGCTGGCGTTGAGCGAGTAATAGGCCGGAACGGACGCGCCGTTGGGAATGTTTGAGCCATCGGCGGCCGTCGCGTCAGTTCTTAATCCACTGCCGGCAACGATGTCCATATACGCCATCGTGCTGGCCTCGCGCGCCTCCTTGAAACGATAAGACACGCCGGCCGTGGCGCTATACGTCTGGTCGTGGTCCAGATAAATCCAATGATTCTGGACATAGGCCCTGTCAGCCGGATTGAACAGGAACTCCGATGAATTCCAATTCTCACCCTGGGCGACGGAGTAAGCGGCGTTGCCATAGGCGGTGAAACCGTTTGCCTCGTAAGAGGTGGAGAATTCCAGTCCATAGATGCGGCCTTTTTCGTAATTGAAGGCCGAGAGGATGAGCGTCTGTCCAAACAACCCGTCATCGAGTTGGTTCTGCGCCGTCTTGTAGTAACCGTCCAGGCCCGCGCTCCATCCGGGAAGAATCGTCTGGGTGATGCCTGCGTCGTAATAGTTGGCGCGCTCGGCTTTGACGGGATCGTCCTGATCCGTGGCGGGTGCGGCGGAGGTGCCGTTGAATTTCGCCAGGCTGCTTCCGCCCACGTCCTCCACGGGCGGCGGGGTGAAGTAACGCGAGTAACCGGCGTGCAGCGTGGTCGTGCGGGTCGGTTTGTAGATGAGGTTGACACGCGGGCTGAGTTGGTTCTCGGCGTCAAACGATGAAGAGAATACATCGAAGCGCGCGCCGAAATTAAGGGTGAGTGTGGAAAACATTTTCCATTCATCCTGCAAATACAGGCCCGTAAACATACCGTAGAGGGGATGGTTGTCCGTGATGTTGACCAGGGTGGTTGGATTGCCGCCGGCGTCCAAGTTGAAGGCCGTGGTTGAGGTATTGTTTTGATCCCCCGTGGCCAGAAAAGACCCCCCGGCACGGATTGTATGCGAGTCACCCAGTTGATAACTGCCGTCGGCCTGCAAGCCGGCGGAGTAGAGAGTTCGATGCACCCCGCTGGCCACGCCGTTGAGATAGAGGTCGCCCACCGGGTCCGGGGTGAAATGCTGTTCGCTCTCGCGGCCAAACCCGGAGATTTGAAAATCCAAATCACCGGCGGATTTCTGGTAAGTGAGGACGCTGTAATAATTCTGCTCGTTTTGATTTTCATTCAGGCTGGCTGAATTGAAAGTGCCCGAGGGGAGAAGGCCAGTCATGGCGGAAGCGTAAGTGGCATTTGTCGGGGACGGACTTCCCGGCCCAACGCCGGGCGTGTTGGGCACCTGGAAGTCGCTGTAGGACGCGCTGGCCATAAAGGTGAGCCGGCTGGACGGGTCGATGATGTAAGTCCCGTACATGAATGTCTTGAATTGTTCCGTCTCATCATGGATCGCTGTGGAACTGCCGGTGGGATTCTCGATGCCAAGTTCATTGTGGTCGTAGCTGCCGTCAATGAAATAGCTGAACTTCCCCTCCGAACCGCCGAACTCGAAACTGGGGCGGAAGGTGTCGTAACTGCCGCCATAGAAGCCAACTTCGCCGCCAGGCTCGATGAGGCCGCTTTTGGTTTGAATATCGACGACGCCCGCCGTGCGGAAGCCGTACTGCGCGGGCAGCGAGCCGGTGATGAGTTGCATGCTCTTGACAAAGCGGGGATCCAACTCCAGCCCAAACCCGGCAATGCCTTCGGGCAGAAGGACGTCGTTGATGCGGTATTGCAAATTGCCGTGCTCGCCGCGGACGTGCAAATCGCCGTTCTCCGCCGAATCCTCCGCCACGCCCGGCGCGCGCAGGATTAATTGATTGAACGGCGCATTGGCCCCCTGCGGTTCCGCGGCGATCTGGCTTTCGCTGATGGTGAAAGAGGTCGCGCCGAGGGTGGGCACAATCTGGCTGCGTGCCTCGTTGAGATGGCCCACGACCGTAACCGTGTCCAATTTGGTCACGTTGGTGGAAGTGGGGGAGGAAGACGGTGGATTATTAGTTTGACCCAGCGCCGACGAATCGCAAGCCAGCGATCCGAGCGCAATGCCCATGCAACAGACTGACTGATACGAAAGGAATATTGATTTCACAACTGCGGTCCTAAATTTTAAATTTGTTCAAAGTTAAAAACACTGCCGTTTTTGGAATTTGGATTCCGGCCTCTTGAGCCTGCCACGAATCAGGGCGCAACACCGCACGAGAAACGGCCGGAATGACTGACAACTAGACGAGGGCAGGGGAAGCCGGCGGACCGCGGCCGGGAAGCAATCGAATATCGGCGGAAACAAAAATAATCCGGGGCAGGGATTGGCTGAAGATCAAGCGCTCCGGGGCGCAAAACACGGGCGCGGCTGCGGGCGAGGCATCGACCTGTCCGTGGGAAAACAGAGTGACCGCGCATTCGTGGTCAGGATCGCAAGCATCGGGGTGGACCAGGGCGTGCAAGGCGGGGAAAGCCGCCAGGGCCTGAAGCGACAGAAAGAGGCCCAGCAAAAGCGCGGAAGCGCCTTGCCGTTTCCTTCTGAAAACTTTCATGGAGAATACTGGCACCACGATGAGAGAAATTTATTTGACGATTCGGCTAATGCAAGCATTTTTTTCAAAAATCAAAAAATTCTTGCGACCGGGGTCTTGTTTTGTTTATATTCCACTTCAGCCACCTGTGGCAGCGATGGCGGGTCAACAGCCCGTAGCTGCGAAAGCAGGTGGTTTCTTTTTGGGCCGCCTGTTCATGAAAAACTCGTTGTCCGTCCGAAGCAATGACTGGACTCGCAAGTTATGAAAAAACAGGTTATAGATTGCTCGCTCGTTCTCGTCGGATTGTTTTATATCACCGTTACCCTCGACTGCCTGCGGGCTTCCGCGCAGGATTCGACCAACAGCCCGCCCGCAGCCGCCAACAGCCCGCCGGCCGAGACCAATGCCATCCGCCTTCCAACAGTGGTGGTCGAAGGCCGGCAGGATAGCATGATCGGCATCGCCACCTCTGCCACGCAAGGAACTGTGGGCGCGACGGAGATTCAGGAACGTCCGATTCTTCGTTCGGGAGAAATTTTGGAGACGGTTCCCGGTGTTATCATCACCCAGCACGCTGGCGGCGGAAAGGCCAACCAGTATTTTTTGCGCGGCTTCAACCTCGACCACGGCACGGATTTTGCCGTGTTCCTCGACGACATGCCGCTCAACCTGCCTTCGCACGCGCATGGCGAGGGTTACTCGGACATGAACACCGTCATCCCGGAGTTTGTGGAGCGGGTGGATTACGAGAAAGGTCCTTATTACGCGGACGTCGGCAACTATGGTTCAGCCGGAGCGGCCCATCTGGAGTTTTACAAGACGCTGCCCCAAGACTTCCTCACGGTGGAAGGCGGCATGTTTGGTTATGAGCGCGGAGTGTTCGGCGCGTCGCAAAAACTCGGCTCGGGCAATTTGCTTTACGGAGGCGAAACGTATCACGACGACGGCCCCTGGGTGCATCCGGATGACTACTCCAAGTTCAACGGCCTTCTGACCTATAGCCAGGGCAATGATGCCAACGGCTTCAGCGTCACAGTGCAGGCCTATCACGGCAAATGGAATTCGAGCGATCAACTCGCCGAAAACGCTGTGCCCCTGGTTGGTTACTTCGGCACGCTCAACCCGACCGATGGCGGCAATTCGGAGCGTTACAGCTTGCAGGCCGAATGGCATCGCCAGGACGAGAATTCCGAAACCAAGATCATAGCCTACGGATTTTATTACGATCTCGATTTATTTTCCGATTTTACTTACTACCTTACGGACACCAATCGCGGCGACCAATTCGAGCAGCAGGACAGACGCTGGGTGGGCGGATTGGACGCCCGGCAAACGTATTCCAGCCAGTGGTTTGGCCTCGATGTGGAAAATGCATTCGGCCTGCAGGCCCGTAATGACTGGATCAACAACGGCCTTTACCAGACGGAAGACCGCGTGCGCGTGGACAAATTGGATTCCGCCACCGGCACCATTTTGCCCGCCACCACGGAGGCGGACTATTTTACAGACACGGAAGCTGGTATTTATGCGGAAAACAAAATCCAATGGACGGACAAATTCCGCTCGGTCCTGGCCCTGCGCGGCGACCTGGAGTACTTTGACGTCACCAGCCTGGTCACCCCGGCCAACTCCGGCACGTCCGTCACTGTGCTGCCCAGCCCGAAGTTGAGTTTGATTTTCGGCCCGTGGGAAAAGACGGAGTTGTATGCGCAGGGTGGATTTGATTTTCATAGCAACGACGGGCGTGGCGCAACGCAAAATGTGGAGCCGGTCTCGGCAGCCAATCCCCAGCCTGACACGCCCGTCGCGAAAATTCCCGGTCTGGTCCAAACCAAAGGTGCGGAAATCGGCGTGCGCACCCTGGTCGTGCCGCATTTGCAAAGCACCCTATCGCTTTGGTATCTGTACAGCGATTCCGAACTGCAGCAGGATGGCGACACCGGCGACACTGTTGCTTCAAAAGAGCCGAGCAACCGCTACGGCGTCGAATGGGCGAACTACTACACGCCAGTAAAACATCTGGCTTTTGACCTTGACTTTGCAGATTCCACCGCCCGTTTTACTTCGGCGGACGCGGCTGATGCCGCGCCGGGCAGTCCCGGCGGTGCGCGCGTGCCCGAAGCGGTTGGGATGGTGATTTCGTCCGGCATCACGCTGTATGATGTGAACAGGTTCTCGGCGAGCCTCCGGCTGCGCTACTTCGGTCCGCGTGACTTGACCTCGGATGGAATTTATCGCTCGGATGCAACGATGTTGCTCAATGCGGAAGCCGGCTACCAAATCAACAAGACATGGCGGATTTTTGCCGAATTTTTGAACTTGCTCGATAGCCGCGATCACGACATTGACTACGCCTATGAATCGAGAATAACGCCAACAGACAAGTCGTCATTCACAGATGTTTTCCACCCCGTCGAACTGTTTCAGGTGCGGGTGGGGATGACGGCGCGGTTCTAGTCGGTGGATCAGGTTGACAATCCACTGCCGGCTTGGTATTCAAGCCGCCCGTGGTGTCTAAAGTATCCAAATGGTTGGTGGTCGTCATGCTCTGCGTGACGCTCGGCTTCCATTGGAGCTTGCTGCAATCGGTCGCCTGGGTCGGCATGATGGTCAATTACTCCTGCCAGGGTTCGATCAAGGAGGCCGTGACCAAAACGTTCGATGGCCAGCATCCCTGTCCGCTCTGCAAATTGGTCCGCGAGGGTAAAAAGAGCGAAAAGAAACCCGAGGCGCAGCAGAACGTCAAGAAGATTGATCTGTTCGCCGGGCAGGCCGCGGCCTTTTATTTTCCGCCATTGCCGGTCGCGGCTCTTCCTTTTTCACCCGTGACTGTTACTCGAACCGACCCTCCGCTTCTGCCGCCTCCCCGGCCATTCTTCGGATAGTTCAGGCACGCAGTCAGTGGCGCCGGATATGTGTCCGGCTGCCGAAATTTCCAGTGTTTTCAAATGAATGGGAGGCCCCTGGCCTTTCTCAAATCCGAAGAAAGTTAAGTTATGAAAAAATTTGCAATGTTTGTTTTTATCGGGGGTGTGGCGGTTCTGGCGCCCGGCGTGGCCCGGGCCTGCGCCTGTGGATGCGATGTTTTCGACGTGGGCACAAGCTCAATGTTTCCGCACGATGCGGGCGGAATGGCCTTTATGGAGTACGACTTCCAGGATCAAGACCACAATTGGTCCAACACCGGGCCGGCGCCCGCTGCCAATAACGGGGACAAGGATATCCGGACGGACTTCACCACCTATGGCCTTCAATACATGTTCAATCGCAGTTGGGGTGTTCAGATCGAAGTGCCTTATGACTTCCGGGATTTCAAAACGCTGGGCGGAGCCGGCGGCAATCAAGTCGTATCCCTGAAATGGAGCAGTCTGGGCGACATCCGGCTCGAAGGCATCTACACCGGGTTTTCCGAGGATATGTCCAGCGGCCTGACTTTTGGCGTCAAGCTGCCGACGGGCGATTATGCGCATAACGATGCCTATGGCGACATTGATCGGGACACTGAATTGGGGACGGGGAGCACGGATGTCCTCCTGGGTGCCTTTCACCGCCACCGTTTGACCAGCGACGGCAGCCTGACTTGGTTTGCGCAGGCGCTGCTGGATGTGCCGACGCTGACCCAGGACCAATACCGCCCGGGAGTCGAACTGGATACTGCCGCCGGAATCTACTACCGGGGTTGGTTGTTCGATCACGTGACGATCACGCCGGTGGCGCAGGTCATCGCTTCCGTGCGGACCAGTGACAGCGGTAACTACGCCTCAGGCGGCATCTACGACTACAACGACAATCCGCCCAACAACCCGGTCGGCGGGAGATCATCCGGCTACCAGCGCATTCTTCTCTCCCCGGGGATCGAATTCAAAATGCATCGGGTGAGCGTGTATGCAGACGTTGAAGTGCCTGTATTCCAGGACTTCGTGGGCAACCAGTTGGTGGCGCCATTTCTGTTCAAGATGTACGTGAGCTATATATTTTAGCAGATGGTCAAAGAACAGCAGGGCCGTATTGCAACTCGATTTCCCGACATCAACGCAAAGCCGCAAAGCCGCAAAGCCGCGAAGAGCCGCAAGAAACGCAAGATATGGATGATAGGTCGGAAAAACCCGCAACACCGCAACAATTGTTGATAGTCAACGATTTAGCCCGCAACACAAAGCGCTACAGAGGTGCAACATGTTGCGGGCTTTTGTTGCCTCAGTGAGGAAATGGCTAATTTTAGCCATCTATTGCAGTCATCGGTTGGTTCAACTCCTTCATTGTCCGAGTCCAAACTATAACGATAAAGTTGAAAGCGTGGCTTACTCGTCCCAAAAAATGTTGCAGAACGGTTTGGGCAGAAGAATTCGTCAGGGGACCTCCAGTTCATTAACGGTGTCTTCTGTTATTTTTGGTGGTATTTGCGGTTTAGGCCGTAGCGCTTTGAGCAGGGCATCGCGATCAATCCGCAGTGATGTGAGCGAAGACGTCATGTTTTCGAGACCGGCTGCAGTCTGTGAAACAGCGGAAATCTTGAGCACGATATTGGTTTGGATCTGCACCCAGTACACGGTCAAGAACTGCTGTGGAACCCGACCACCATTTAAATTTTTACTTTTGCCTGATATTGTCGCTGCCACTAACCCTGAAACGTTTGTGAGGACACAGGGCGCGAGAATCTCCAGCCTTCCGCCAAATGTCTGGCTCAGCGATTCTCGAAGCTCAGCCGGTCCTACTGGGAAATATGTAACGACTTTGCCCTTACCAATGGAAAATCGAATGACACCGACCTGAAAGATCAGGTCATCGCGGCCACATAAAAACTGGAACCCAGGCCCATCGCCGGAAAACGGACTATCACCCGGATCAGAATTCAATTGGAACGCCTCAAAATGAGGGGGAGGAGAGTAATGCACAGCTTTCTCGATGCCCGACGCTATTGCGTCATTTGAAGCAACCAAAGTCAAATAGAGCATTAGTGCGATAATTCTTCTCATTGAGAATTCATCACTGCCTACATCAGCCATGCCATCACCGTAACAGAGATCTCTCCGCCGTCACGCCAAAATTGTAGGTTCAAATCCATGCCCTCAACATTGTGGATTCCTGGTGGTGGTGCATTGGCAACCGAGGTTAACCCTCACTGCATGTGCAGCGCGAGCCATTAGTGGCCTTAAAAAAGTCCCGCGCAATCGCGTGCTTTTATTTCCGAAGATGCTTCTCCGTTACGCTTCGACGCGACGGGTCCGCTGTCGGCGAGGCGGCTTCTGCCTTCACCGCTGGGGTATCCAAGGGCATCCAAACTGCTTGGCCGTTTCGCCAGACGGCGAGCGGCTTGGCCCGCTGGCGGTGATCCTCCACGACCTTGGCAACGGCTTCGGCCAAAGCCTGCATGGCCTTCTGGGTGAGGGATGTCTTGTTTGCTTTCTTCACGGTGTAAATCTGAGTGCCGCGTCGAGGCGCTCCAAAACTGTCTTTTTGCCCAGGATTTCCAGGAGATGATACAGGCTCGGACCTGCCGCGCTGCCGGTGCAGGCCAGGCGCGTCGGATGCACCAGGACGCCAACCTTCACGCCCAAATCTTTGGCAACGGCTTTCAGCGTCTGTTCGATTCCGGCGGCGTTGAATGGTTCCAGTTGGGCGAAACTGCTACGCAGGGTGTTCAGGCGCGCTTTGTTTTCGGGGGTGAATTCTTTGGCGGCCAGGACGGGGTCTATTTTGATTTCGGTGGTGAAGTAAAAACCGGCGTAAGGCCCTAGTTCGCTGAATTGTTTGATTTTGCCTTTGCAGGTGGCCAGCGCGGCTTTGACGTATTCGGCGGGGTATTTATCGAGATCGTAACCGGCGCGGCGAAGGGCCGCTGTCCCCAGTTGGAGGAAACGGTTGTCGCTCATTTCGCGCAGGTATTCGCCGTCGAGCCAATGGAGTTTGGCGATGTCGAAACGGGCGTTGTGGCGGAGGATTTGGGGCAGGTCGAAGAGTTGGATGATTTCCTCAATGGGCAGCTTTTCACGGTTTTCCTTGGGGGACCAGCCCAACAGGCAAAGATAATTGACCACCGCTTCTGGAACGCAGCCCTCTTGAATGTAAGTTTGCAAGGAGGCTCCGGTGTCGCGCTTGCTCATTTTGGCGCCGTCTGGATTGAGGATGAGGGGGATGTGGGCGTATTTGGGCGGCTCCACTCCGAAGGCGCGGAAGAGGGCGATGTGCTTGGGGGTGTTGGATAAATGGTCTTCGCCGCGTATGACGTGGGTGATTTTCATTTCCAAATCATCCACGACGTTGACGAAGTGGAACACGGGTTGGCCGTCGGAGCGGACAATGACGAAATCAGGGTCCAGACGTTCGCGGTCGGTCAGTTCGCGGGTGACATCGCCGACGATCAAGTCGGGAATGACGATGGGCTGGCGCTCCATCTTGAACTTGACAGCGCCATTGGCCTCGTAGGCCAAGCCCTTGTCTTTAAGTTCCTGGACCCGGGAACGATAGATGCCGCCGCGTTGCGATTGGAAGTAAGGGCCGTGATCGCCTTTGCCGGCTGCGGTCGGGTCGCCTGTGGTTGGGCCTTCATCCCAATCCAGGCCCAGCCAGCGGAGGCCGCTGAGTATGACCTCCGTGGCCTCGGCAGTGTTGCGGGCGGCGTCGGTGTCTTCCACGCGCAGGATAAACGTCCCGCCGGTATGGCGGGCGTAAAGCCAGTTGAACAAAGCGGTGCGGGCGCCGCCGATGTGCAAAAAGCCTGTCGGACTGGGTGCAAAGCGAACTCGAACATTCATGGAGAAAGGCTAAAGGCTAAAGGCTGAAGGCTAAAGTATAAACTGCCAGGGAAAATGACGGCCAGGGAAAATGACTAAGAGCGTGTTTTGAAATTCGGTTTGGAGTCCCGCCTTTAGGCGGCACGGCGCCGAAACCGCCTGAAGGCGGGACTCCAAACCCTGAAGCTCATCTCCAAACTGGCTTTTCAAAACACGCTCTAATGACGAAATCCGAATGACCAATCAATGCCCGAGTTACTAATGACGAATGGCCGCGCGGTCACGGCTGGCTCATGAAGATTCCACTGATCCTTGGTGCGGTCGCGCCGGACGCGCGGCAGCGCGTCCCTACCACATTGGAGCCGGCAGGGACGACCTGCCGGTCGTCCGAGAGTCCCAGGAAATCTTCTTGAGCCAGCAACGCCCTCTGCCCAACCCATGCCGATTCAGTTGTGAGGATGGAATAAGACTTGCTGTCAGTACCGTGATGCAAGTAATTCATGCCAATTGCCGGGTGCAGTTTACAGCCAGGGACATGGATTTTATCACGGCTGTGCTGGGAAGGAAAAAGGAAAGCGCGGGCTTCCTTGTGTCGCTCTTAAGCGATGTGGAGACGCGCGACTTGATCCTGGATGACGAGATGTTGTTCCGCGCCCTTTTGGAGCAACGGGGCTGTCTGCGGGTGTCGCCCCATCTTTACTTTTACGTGCTGGTGCGCCATGTCCTGCGCGAATCGGGCCTGGACGACCGGTCCGTGGCTGATTACGTGGCGGAACTGCTGACGGAATTCTCGCGTGAAGAACGGACCCGCTGCGTGCTGCGCGGGCAGCTCCAGCCCATGGATTATTTTTTTGAAATGCTCACCGCCTTGCAGACGGCCGATGATTACACCGCCTTTTGCCTGCGGGCGCACATTGGCAACCACTCCCTCTTTTTCTCGGGCGTTTTTCCCGATCGCATTCGCGCGCGGGCCGAGCGGCGCGGCTTTCCCGGATTGCAGTATTACCGGGAGATGGGGCGGGCCAGTTATCGGGCGGCCAGCCACCATCGCCTGGCCAGCGAGTTTGATCTGGCCCCCATATTTGACACGCTCTCGGCGCGCTTCGAGCCGACCCGCCTGGCCCTGAACGATCTGGCCGGACGCGTTTTTTCGATAGGCGATCACGACCTGCCGCAATTTTTCAAGGGTTAAGATCAACGGGGAGGCCTAGTTGGCGCAGGGCCGGAATGGTTTTCTCCGGCGTTTCGTGCAACAGCGCGCGCCAGCCCCGGGCCAGCCCCGCCTCCACGTTTTCGGCCCGGTCATCCAGGTACACGATGGCTTTTCCTTTCTGTCCGGTCTGGCCCTCCAGGACTTCATAAAGCTTCGCCGCCGGTTTCATCGCGCCATGCTGGTAGGAAAGAACGTAGCCGTCGAACCGCGAGAAGAAGGGAAATCGCTCCCGGATATGCCCCGCCGCAATGGCGTTGGTGTTCGAGAAAATGAAGGTCGGCACCCGCCCGGCCCGCAACGCCCCGTGCAGGGCGATCATCGGCTTGATCTCAGAAAAAATATCCGCGAAGGCTGCGCAAAACTCATCCAGTTTGCCTGAAAATCCGCAGGCTGCGCAAACTTCGCCGTAGAACTCCTCCCGGCTCATCAATCCCGTTTCAAAGCGCTGGAGCAGGGGGGAATGGTCCAGCAAATCGCGCACCTGGCCGGGGTTGAAACGGCTCCGCCGCGCGATCTTCTCCGCCGAGATGCGGTAGTCGAAATCGAGCAGGACCTTGCCGAGATCAAAGACGACGACAGAAGGGAGGGGCATAAACTTAGTATTGACTAATGGTTCAGGCGGCCAGCTCCCGCCGTCCCTCCAAGGCCCGGTTGAGTGTGACTTCGTCGGCGAATTCCAGACCGCTGCCGGCGGGCAGCCCGTAGGCGATGCGCGAAATGATCGCCCCTTTGCCGGCCAGCCGTTTGGCCAGGTAAAAGCCGGTCGCATCCCCCTCCACGTCCGTGCTCAGAGCCAGAATAATTTCCGTCACCCCGCGCCCCAGGCGGGCTTCCAACGGCCCGATGCGCAGGTCATCCGGCCCGACGCCATTGAGCGGGGAGATTTTGCCGCCGAGCACATGATAGGTGCCGCGGAAAGCGCCCGCCTTCTCCATGGTGAAAACGTCCACCGGCTGTTCCACCAGGCAAATCATGGAAGCATCGCGGCGCGGATCGCTGCAAATGGCGCAAGGCTCCGTTTCCGTTAACGCCCCGCATACGGAACAGATGCGAATTCGTTCGCGTGTCTCGATCAGTGTTTGCGCCAGATGCCGCACCGCATGGGAATCGCTTTGCGCCAGATGCAACGCCAGGCGCTCCGCCGAACGCGGTCCGATGCCGGGCAGCCGGTTCAGCGCTTCAGTCAAAAGTAGAATCGGGGCGGGCAATGGCATGGGCGCGTTACATCAAGCCGGGCAGGTTGAATCCCTGGGTGGCTTTGCCCATTTCCGCATTCGATATTTGTCTGGCCTGTTCCATGGCCTGATTGACCGCGGACACAATCAAGTCTTCCAGCAATTGCGCGTCCGCCGGATTGATCGCCTGCGGATTGATCTTGATCGAAGAAACGGTGCCGTCGCATTTCGCGATCACCTTGACGGCGCCGCCTCCGCTGGAGGCCTCGACCATGCGAGTGGCCAGTTGGGCCTGGATTTGTGCCATCTGTTCCTGCACGCGGGCAGCCTGTTTAATGAGTTTTCCGATGTTGGGCATATATGGGATTGGTGGTTTAGGAGCGGACATCAACGATCTGGCCTTTAAAAACTTCAAGGGCCTTTTGAATCAAGGGATCATTCTTGAAATCGTCCTTGTCAAACGACGCGGGTTCCTTTTTTGCCGGCTCCGCCGCCGCCGCCTTTGCCGGCGTTGGCGCTGGTGCGGGAGCGGGCGTTGCGGCTGGCGCGCTTTTCCGATTGGGCGGCGCTTCGGCCTGAATGAATTTTACGTGGACCTGCGGATGGCCCAGTTCCGCCAGTTTGGTCTGGATCAAAGTGTGGTTTTTCGAATGATCCACCAAGGGAATGTGCGCCGCAAATTCCTCGTCAAAACCGATGGTCAACACATTCTTTGCGAATGACACCGGGTGCGCTTCCGTAAGATAAGAGTGTAGAAACGGGCTGGCCAGGCGCACCGCTTCTTTCAGCTTGTCCCAAAGCTGCTCCAGATCCGTTTCTCCGGCCGTTGTCGCCGGGGCAACCGATTGCGGTGTTGAACCGGCTGAAGCCGGGACTCCTAACCGGGAGGCCGGCGCGGCTTTGGCTGGCGGAGCGGGCGCGGGGCGTCCCGGTGCGGCGGCGGCCGGGGCGCCCGCCGCGGCTTCCGCCCGCAATTGTTGCACTTGCTTCAAAACAGCATCAATGCTGAGGGCATGACGGGCCTCGATCATTTTCAGCAGCGTGACTTCGATCAGGATTTTTTTGGAAGCCGTGTCGCGCAGGCGTCCTTCGCAATCGGTCAGCACCTCCATGATTCGCGTCAACGCATCACTGGCAATGCGCGCCGCCTGTTCCTTCAACGCGGCCCCTTCCGCTTCCGATACTTCGATCAAGTTAAGATCGCCGCGCGAAACCTGGTAGATGAGCAAATTGCGAAAATGACCCAAAAGTTCCGACACCAGGCGCCCGAGGTCCTTGCCCTGCCGCGCCAGATCATTCAACTCGCGCAAGGCCTTTTCCGTCTCGCCCGACAAAACGGCGTCGGCCAGCGCCAGAATCTGGCTTTGCGAGGCCAGGCCAAACATCGAAAGAACATCCGGCTCCGTGATTTCCCGGCCGCAAAAACTGATCAACTGGTCCAGAGTCGATTCCGCATCCCGCATGCCGCCGTCCGCGCCGCGGGCGATGGCGTGCAAGGCCGCCGGGTCGATTTTGACCTCCTCCTTTTTGGCAATGTGCGCGAGGTGTTTGACAATCAAAGCCGCCGGAATCCGGCGCAGATCGAAGCGCTGGCAGCGGGACAGGATGGTCGGCAGGACCTTCTCCGGCTCCGTCGTGGCGAACATGAATTTGACGTGCGGCGGCGGTTCCTCCAGCGTTTTCAACAACGCGTTGAACGCCTCCTTCGTCAGCATGTGGACTTCGTCGATGATGTAAATTTTGAAGCGCGACGACGCCGGAACATATTGGGCCGTTTCCCGCAACGCCCGCACCTCATCAATGCCCCGATTGCTGGCGCCGTCGATTTCCATCACATCCATCGAGCGTCCGTCGGCGATTTCCCCGGCCTTGGGATCGTCCTCTGGAAAATCGGCCCTTGGGCCATTGGTGCAATTGAGGCACTTGGCAAAAATGCGGGCAATCGTCGTCTTGCCCGTCCCGCGCGGCCCGACGAACAGGTAGGCATGGGCGATGCGTTTCTGCGCGATGGCATTGGCGAGCGTTTGCGTGACATGCTCCTGGCCGACAACATCCTCGAACCGTTGCGGTCGGTACTTGCGTGCTATGACTTGATACGACATTTAAAACGAGATTAAGAATGCCAGGGACACCACGGCGGAAGTGGAGCAAACTGCCGTTGCTGCATTCCTGCCCTCGCGGGGTTCGTAAGTCCACACTCCATGGGCCCTGGCAAAAACCGTTTTCAGAATAGAGCCAGCCCCCAGGCACGGCAAGATATTGTTTGTTTGGACCAACCAAATCGGTTTGACCCGGTTTGACTGGGTTTGACCGGACAGAGAGCGCGAATTATGCAAGTTGTTGATTGTAAAGCATTTGAATATATTTGCTCCAAAACATGACCAAGAGACTGGGGCAAGTCCCGGGTGAGACTTCAGCCACAGATGGACACAGTCTGTAAACCCGATTCAGATGCCCATATAATCGCATAAACCCCTGTAAACACAAGGATTATTCGCCATTACTCGCCACTATTTTTCACAATTTTTTTCAACTTTCGCTGACAGTTTCACTGACAGTGTGGTTGCGCCAATTGTTGGACGCGGGTAGTTTTGGTCTATGAACCATGAAGCGCTTGTATTGAAATTGCCTTTGATTTCCGGCTGGATTGATAAGACGCTGGCAGATCACGCTGCCCAAGCGCGGCCTGTGGCAGCCCTTGGGTTTACCCGCCTGCCTCAATTTTATTCCGCAACGCTACTTGCTCGCGCAAAAGTAATTCCTGTTGCCAGGGTGCCGACACCGCCATTAACCCAAATGGGACTACCAGAATTCGCAGATTTCGAGAATATGGTCCCTGCTGGAATCACTTACAAAGATACTTTTTTTGTTCAAGATTCGCAGATCAAGAATGAGTCGCTTCATTTCCATGAACTGGTCCACATAGTGCAATGGGCACACATGGGTGTTGACGGTTTCCTGTTGGCTTACGCTGCTGGGTTAGCTGCTCATGGCTATATGGATAGCCCACTGGAAAAGATGGCCTATGGCCTGCAAAACTATTTTGATCAAAACGGAAAACCTGCGGATGTTGAAACCTTTATTCGAGGTGAACTTAACAAAATGACTTCTAGCCCAGCGGCGTGAAGTGGTTTTCCACAGGTCACTTTCCTTTCCGTCCTGCGGAAAGGGCGCGAAGCGTTAAAGCCAGCGCAGCGGTGAACGCATGGTGTCCAGAGGCCCACGGCCTCTGGCGGCGGGGTTTGGGGACGGCAGCGGAGTCCCCAACATGGCAAAAACCGGCTGAACCATTTCCAGTCCAGCCGGGCGCGTAGTGGTGCGGTCGGTCAATCCTCGTCCGGCAACATTATTGTGATGGCCGGTTCCGGTGCGTCCATGTCGAGGGGGCCGCAATGGGCAACCAGTTTGATTAGACGCGGGGCGCGGTTGTCGTTGCGCACATACAGCGCAAACGGCAAGCGGGCCTGTCCGGGTTGCGCCTTGCGGATGGCAAAGCGCAACATCCAGACAACATCCCAAAGCCGTCCGGCTTCGTCCTGGCCGGTTACGTCCGGCGGCACGGTCACATAAGCGTCAAACGCGGTGCGGGTGATAAAGACCGGAAAGCGGATTCCGGCTTCCTGCGCGGTTTTCGTGACTTCAACCTGCACGCCGTCGGCGATGGCTTGGGCGCGGGTGTAAGAATAGATGATTTCGCCAAAGGGCGATTCGTTGTGGTTCGTGTTCATAATATCAGTGTTTTCGTGGTGGTGGGGTGAATAGAGCCGCCTGCGCTTCCTCTGCGAGTCTGCGGGTGCGTTCTGCCTCTGCCTGCTCGCGTGTGATGCGTTCGCCGTCGAGCGTGTCTTCGGCAAACCGCCGCCGAATTGTGCGACGCGTTGCGCTGCAACCGCCAGAAAGTTGAGGAGTTCGAGGTTCTCCAAGAACTGCGGCAGCTTCAGAATTCCGGCATCGTTCGACTCGAAGGGACTCGCTGGCGGCTGCTGAAGATGCCAGCCAACCTCCAGACCACGCCACCACCACGAAAGTCCTCTCCGTTCCCACCGGCAGGAGGTGCAGCATCCGTGACCAGGCAGACAAATGCGATTATCTCCCCGGTAATCGCGCCGCCATCCGCGCCGACTGGCCGATGGGCGCAGTTCCGGGCGATGTGCCGCTACTACATGGACTGCCTCTTGCAGGACGAGGCTCCCCAGTTGCGCGCCTACGTGGAGAACGAGGACGACACATGGATCGCCGTTCAGCAAATTCCGTGGGCGCGGGTGGCAGCGGGTGGCGATTTCGCTGTCTCTCTCGCCAGAGAACAAGCACCATTCCAACGCAACCGCGTCCGACGCGGGGAAGACGAATGCGTTTATCTCTGCTACCCGCTCGTATTCGTGAAGCCGAAGGACAATTCCGGCTTCGTCGTTCCGCTCTTTGCCCAGCCCATGACCGCAGACTGGCGTGCCGGAGTTTTGCACCTTGAGCCGGACGGCCCTATCGCCGTGAACGGTGCCTGGCTCGAATACCGCTTCAAGCAACGTGTTGAACGCGCAGCCTTTCTACGAGCAATGGGGTTTTTGAACGATGCAAATGATGAGGACGACGACGGTGAGCGCGCCGCGCCGGAGTCAAGGGACTTCGCCCGTCTCGCTCAGAACGCCGCCCATTACGTGCATGACACGGACAGGTTCGCCGAACACATTGAACCTCTTGGTTTGACCACGATAGCCGATTGGAAAAAGACCGAACCAGGCCTATACAACACCGCTATTCTGACGCTTGGCCCGCGTTTGCGCTACACGCGGAGTTTGTTGCGCGACCTTCGGGACATCACCGAAAAGTTCACCGATGAAGAATTAGACCAAACTGCGCTGGCAGCATTGTTTCCGAACGACGAACAAACTTCCGAAATGGTCGCGTCATCCCCAGCACCTGACAATTCTGCCGCGCCTTCACCTGTGTTCGCCGCCGACCAACTCGCGCAAGCGCGACTGCTGCATCCGAGCCAACGCCGGGCAGTCGTGAATTCGTTGGCCGAGCCGGTGTCAGTCGTGACAGGACCTCCTGGCACCGGAAAATCGGAGGTCGTGGCGGCAATGCTGCTGAACCAGTTGCTCCGAGGCCAAACCACACTGTTCGCGAGCAAAAACCATCAAGCATTGGACGCCGTGTTGCCACGACTCAACAATGCCGCGCAAGGCAGCGACCTCATCATCCAAACATCCAACCGGGAACTTGCGCAGCGCCAGAATTACCTCGTCAAACTGCAAAGCCTTCTGGCCCGCCCACCCCGACCAGATGCGGCGAAGGGGGAGGAGTATCAGCGGCAGTTTGCAGCATTATTCAGTCAACAGGGTGCAGCCCTTGGCGACATTTCAACCCTGGAACAAGCACGAAAGGAGTATGAGGTATTGAACGCGCAGCTTGAGGAATTGCGGAAGGCCCTTCCGCTCGCGTCTCAATCAGACGATGCACTTGGACGCTGGCCTCGCGAATTAACCCGTGAGCGGGTGCAAGCGTTGGAGGCAGAGTTACGCAGGGCGCTAATCCAGCCTGCTGGTTTCTTCCAAAAGCTCTGGCACTCACTCCGTCGAAGCCAGATGGAAGCGCGACGCAAAGCGGCGCGCGAGCCATTGCTCTCGTTCCCACTTCCATTTGCTGACCGCACTTTGCCGAACGCCGGAGAGACAGGCGATGCTTGGAACGATTTTTTCACGACATGGAAAACATGGGCCGAAGCCGCGCGTGTAGCGGCACTCGTGCGAAGTTGCGAGCACCGCATCGCGCAATTGCCGCGAGCCGAAGACTGCAATCGCCGAATGGCAACCGCCCAACAGGGCATTGAAGAACAGACCGGCGAGTGGATGCGGTGGGCCGCAGGTGGCCTGCCCAATTCGCTCGCTCCGGCTGACAGGGAAGCGCTCGCAAACTTGCGGGCAGGCATTCAAAATTGGGGACCCGACCGCTTTGGCAAGGAATTGAAGCGGCATTTCCCGCTCATCATGCGGGCCTTTCCGCTCTGGTCGGTGTCGAACCTCTCCGCTCGCAGTGCGCTGCCACTCGTGCCAGGACTGTTCGATCTTGTGATCGTTGACGAGGCAAGCCAGTGCGACATCCCTTCCGTCGTGCCGTTGCTTGCCCGGAGTAAACGGGCTGTATTTGCGGGCGACCCCATGCAACTCCGACACATCAGCACGTTGGATTCGGTAGTTGACCAGACGTTATTGGAGCAACACGGCCTCACTGCCGCACAAGTCCAGCGCTTCACGTATCGCGTCAACAGCGCGTTTGATCTTGCCGACGCTAACGCATCCGTGCCTGACACCGCCCGCGTGCGTCTTGACCTGCATTTCCGCTCGCACGACCTGATTGCAGATTACAGTAATGAAGCATTCTACAACAACACCCTCCACGTCGTGACCGTGACGGAGCGCCTCAATATCCCGCGCGGGATGCAGCCGGGAATTCATTGGACGCATGTAGCCGGAAGATTGGAACCAGGCCAGACCGGGGTATGGTGCTCGGATGAAATCGAAGCCATCCGGGGCGAGTTGTCCCGCCTCGCTGCTAGCGGTTATCGGGGAACCGTTGGTGTTGTGACTCCGTTCCGCCAGCAGATGATTCGCATCAAGGATGCACTGGAAGCTGGCGAAGTCCTGCCGCCGGACTTCATGGAACGAGTGCGCTTCCTTGCCGCAACGGCCCACGGTTTTCAGGGCGATGAACGCGATCTTATCCTGTTCAGCCTGTGCGGTGGCCCTGAGATGCCCGAAGGAGCGACGATCTTTCTACGTGAAAATCCAAATCTCTTTAACGTAGCGGTGTCGCGAGCCAGGGCCGTTTTGCATGTATTTGGAAACCGTGATTGGGCCTTAGCCTGCGGTGTCCCCTTCATCGTAAAACTGGCACTCCGCACAATGCCGGTCACGCAGGACAGCGGAAGGCTACAGCGCGAACCTTTTCAGTCGCCTTGGGAGAAGGTGCTCGCTGAAGCTTTGCAGGAAGCTGGCATCCCAATTACGCCACAATATCCCATTGCAGGCCGTTTCCTTGACTTGGCAATTTTAAGTCCTCGAAAGATTGACGTTGAAGTCGATGGGGAATCCTTCCACCGCACTGCTGGCGGCGGACGCAAGGACGACGACCATTGGGGGCCGGGAGCAAGGGCGAGGACGTGGTGATGGCTGGTTCCGGCGTGTCCATGTCGAGTGCGCCGCACGCCGCAACCAGCTTCACCAGCCGTGGGCGGCGGTTGTCGTTTCGGACATAAAGCGAATACACGATGCGGTCGCCGTCGGTGCGGCCGCTTTTGATGGCAAAGCGGAGCATCGAAATGATGTCCCAAAGCCGTCCGGCCTCGTCCTGGCAGGTGACGTTTGGCGGCACGGTCACGTAAGCGTCAAAGACGCGGCGTGTGAGGAAAACCGGGAAGCGGATGCCCGCCTCGGCGGCGGTGGTGGAAACGTCCACCTGTTCGCCGTCCTCGACGGCCTGTTTGCGGGTGTAGGCGTAAATGATGTTTTCCATGATGAATCTCCTTTGGATGGTGGGCGGGGTTTGACGCCCGCCCGTTGAATGGTTACTCGGATTTTTCAGAAGCAATGCGGAGCGTGATGCGTCCGTCCAGCGGCAGCGTTTCGATCTGGATGTTGAAACCGTTGCCGTCGGCATGTGCCCATGCAGCGCCGATGCGGGTCCAAAAACCCTTGTCGGAATTCCCGTTGCGCACATGGTAGGCGATGTGGCTGGGGGATTTGGATGCGGCTGTTTGTTTTTTCGTGTCAGTCATTTGATAGTCTCCTTTTTGTTTTCAGGCTGCGCCAATCGCGGCCTGATGGCACAAAACGGAAGTCCCAAAAGCCGGGGCGTAGCGTTACCACGCAAAGCTGAAAATTGGGGGAGACCTCCGGGGGAGCCGATTTTCTGATTGCGGGGACTGGCGGGGGCTTCACTGTGCCAATCAGAAAGACCGCGTTGGCGTGGCTGGCAATGGCATTTAGGGAGACGCCAGACTGAAAAACAGCCAAATTGTCATCAAATCTTCATATATTTTGACGCCCCATGTGGTAAAATGGCCAGAATTCAAATCTTTGGGGGAACACGCTATGGCCACCACACCGAAAACGACCGAACCGGGATTTTTCAAAAGGGCAATGCAATGGATCAATGGCAAAACTTCCATTGATGTGGGTGAAGCATCCATTGATGCCTACGCAAAGGGAAACATCTCGGAAGCCGTTAGACTGGCGCGGGAAAGCAATCAGGATGCTAGGGATCATATTTTTGGAGGGGTCAAAGTTGCCGCGTCGAAAGTGAACGGCGTCATTCAGAATGCGAATGTGAGCGTCATAAAAACGTTGGGCGGCGATGAGGCCGGTGAATTACTGACGAAGGCATTCAAGGCCGGTGATGAAGGGCATGGCTGGGAACAAACCAAGCTGGCTCTCAAGGCAGAGGCAAAAGTTCCCGGCCATCTTTATGATGAGGCAAAGGCTGAATTCGGAAAGGTGACGCAATTCGCCAAGGATAATCCTGGTGCCGCAATCGGCTCTGTCGGCGGTGTGGTCGGGGCGGCAGCGGGATATGGGATTCAGCACGCGATTCAGGGCGGCCATGATGTGAAAGAACATGATGGGGTGCAGGCAACGCCCGCGAAGCCTGCAACTACAGTCCCGGCGCGAAAACCCTAGTCACTGAAAAATCACAACTCGCCTAGAATCTGCTGCCGCTTGGCGTCATATTCGGCCTGCGAAATCCGCTTTTTGCCGAACAAATCGGTTATTTTTTGCAACCGAGCCGTGGCTTGTTGGTGGCAGGGGCAAGCCGAAAGGCGGACGGCGAAACACGACGGCCAAAGGTCAGACTCACATGGGAAAGGACAAGTGGCACAGGTTGCGCGGTGGCTTGCCACGCTGAAAGTGAGCGGCTGCTTGTGCCTCTTGGACAGCGGGGAGAGCGGAAACGGTTCCGAAACTATTTTTTTTGCCCGCGAATTGATGGCTCTTGTGCCAATTTCTTTCGTAACAATTCGAGAGGGCCACCCGTCTTGATGACGGTTGGTTTCAGGCCAAGAACATCACGCGCAAAGCTTTCATCTAATTTTTGACGGTTAGAATCATTAGCTATCTCGTGCAGTGGCCGCAGGTCAAGCTTGCACACTTCGTCAAATAGTTTGACGGCTGCATCAAGCTGTTTTTTTGATAATGCTGTCACATCAAGGATTGGCATGGTTTCTAGTGCTGAAACGCCGATGCTCCCACGGCCTGATTGTTGTTTGTTAGCGTGCCACCAGTATAATAGCAGTCCAAGGGAGGTATTTGCCCAAAGCACGAGTGCCTTCTCTTGTTCCGGCGTTGAAAGGCCAATTGAAATCCATGCCCTTGAACAGTAGTGGCGAATTGTTTTACCATTCGCCGCATGACTGACAGTTTTGCTGACAGTGGCCGTCCATCCGGTCAAGAAACCCTGTATTTACAAGGGTTTTAACAACTCAACCACAGATGGACACAGATGAACCCAGATTGACCGAATGACCACCCGCTTGAAATCAACTTGAGTTTATCTGCGATGATCTGTGTCAATCTGTGGCTCTTTGCCTTTTGCATAAAAAAATGTTTCGGAATGGTGCGATTCCGTTGGATTCGGCTGGATTAAGTTGGATTAAGTTGGATTTTTTGACTTTCGCAATCGGTTTGATTCAGTTTGACCGGGTCTGACTGGCCCGAAAGCCGATTATTTTGTAAACCATTCATGATAAAGTGTTTGCATAGATTTGCTCAAGAGTTTGACCCGCAACATCGGTTTGACTGACTTTGACTGGGTTTGACCCGCCTTCGCCGAAGCGGCTTCCGCCGTCGCCGGGCTGTGGCGGGACAAGTCGGCGCGGCGAGCCTGCCTGGAAGCCCAACCGACCCGGAGAATTGGCGCCAAAGGAATGGCCGCGAAAAGGCGCAAAAGGCCCAGCGCGGTTGACGCCGCATCCAAAGATGAATTGCCACGAAAGATCACAAAGATCGCAAAGAAAAACAACATAAGCTCTTATCTCTGCGTTCTTTGCGTTCCTTTGCGGCAAAAATCTTCCCGGAAATGAGTGATTTTGAACTATTGTGTCACAAAAATGAAATCCCCATTTTGCGACTTTTTGCGCATTTTCACGGCTGCTTTCTGTATTGGCTTCCGCAGTCCCCGGCAACCCCTGAACCCCGTTCATAATTTCGTTCTTCATACTGCTCTTAGACTACAAATATCATTATTTATTCAATAGTCAACTGAGTTTTTTAATTATTTTTTCTGGAGATGGCATTTTGTGCGGAAAGGCGGGCGGATCAACGACTTCCGCGTTTTCCGGCAGAAGTCGTCCCCTCGACCCCGGCCAGCAGACGATTTGCCATGCTGAATGATGTTCGCAATGGCGGCGGCGGGTAGAGGGTAGAGCATTGGCTTGCCAGCAGCTAGAAATCGGCTAGTCTCCCTGCGTGAAAGCGAGCTTATGGGCATTGATACTTTCTGTCTTTCTTGGGGCCTCGGCGAAGGCTCAACAGTCCGCATTACCAAGGACCGGAAATTTCGCGTCAGATGATTATGGAAAAGTTTAGTGCCCACAACAAGCATATAGAAGTTGAACAAATTCCAAAAGTTAATAACACTTTGGCATTTCCTCAAGCATCCAACGCAACGTGAGAACCTCCTAAATCATGCCTCTTGCGATGGCAAACATCATCTTCATCACCGGCACGGACACAGGCGTCGGAAAAACGGTTGTGACGGCTTTGCTCCTGCGCCATCTGCGCCAGGCGGGCTGCAACGCCCTGGCCATCAAACCCTTCTGCTCCGGTTCCCGCGCCGACGCCCGCCTCCTGCGCGGCCTCCAAGACAACTTGTTGACGCTGGACGAAATCAACCCGTTTTTCTTCAAGCAGCCCGCCGCCCCGGCCGCCGCCGGGGGCCGGCGGAGGGCAATTCTTCTTGACACAGTTTTGCGAAAAATTGGCGCTGTGGGCCGCCGCTGCGACGTTCTTTTGGTCGAAGGCATCGGGGGATTGCTGGTTCCTTTGGGCAAAAACTACACTGTGGCGGACCTTATCTCGCGCCTTCACTGTCCGACCCTGATCGTCTGCCGCAACCGCCTTGGAACCATCAACCACACTTTACTGACCGTTAAAGCTTTGCAAGCCGTTGGAATAGAACGACTTGGGATCGTCATGGTGGAGGATAAAAAGCCTGGTATTTCGGCCCGTTCCAACCCCAAAATCATCAAAAAAATGGCGCCGTCGGCCCCGGTTTTTTTGATTCCGGACCTCGGTTTCCGGGCTTCATCGGCGGGGGTTATAAAAATAAATGCGATTTTTTTGAAAAAAAGGCTTGCGCGAATCCTGAGTGGTGATATTTTGACATCGTTCTTCCGAAAAAAAGGAGGAAAAGATTGATCAACAAAACCGGTTGACAATCGGTTTCGAATGGAATAAAACGTTCGGAATATTAACGAAGGTGTCTGAGATGCCGAGTTGAAAAGAAGATTCGGCACTCGGGGCTTTTTTGTCCCCAAAAAGGGGAACGATTTCGGGTGAAGGCACCCAATGCTCATTGAAAATTGAATTGTGCGAATAGTGAGAGCCCCTTCAAGTCTCGCCGGTTAGCGGGGAGATTTGGAGAGTTTTAAAAATTGCAAAATCAGTCCGGCTTAACCCCCGGACAAGATTCAAGCTAACGTTTTTAACGGAGAGTTTGATTCTGGCTCAGAACGAACGCTGGCGGCGTGGATAAGACATGCAAGTCGAGCGATGATCAAGGGGTAGCAATATTCCTTGATTGGAGCGGCGCAAGGGTGCGTAACACGTGGGTAATTTGCCATGAAGTTGGGGATAACTCGCTGAAAGGCGAGCTAATACCGAATGTGGCCAGATGGAGGCATCTCTGTCTGGCTAAAGCTGGGGACCGCAAGGCCTGGCGCTTTATGATAAACCCGCGGCCTATCAGCTAGTTGGTGAGGTAACGGCCCACCAAGGCTAAGACGGGTAGCTGGTCTGAGAGGACGACCAGCCACACTGGAACTGAGACACGGTCCAGACACCTACGGGTGGCAGCAGTCGAGAATTTTTCACAATGGGGGAAACCCTGATGGAGCGACGCCGCGTGGGGGATGAATGGCTTCGGCCCGTAAACCCCTGTCATTTGCGAACAAACCTTTCCATTTAACAGACGGAAAGTTGATAGTAGCGGAAGAGGAAGGGACGGCTAACTCTGTGCCAGCAGCCGCGGTAATACAGAGGTCCCAAGCGTTGTTCGGATTCACTGGGCGTAAAGGGTGCGTAGGTGGCCAGACAAGTCTGATGTGAAATCTCGGAGCTTAACTCCGAAACGGCATTGGATACTAACTGGCTGGAGGGTCGGAGGGGGGACTGGAATTCTCGGTGTAGCAGTGAAATGCGTAGATATCGAGAGGAACACCAGTGGCGAAGGCGAGTCCCTGGACGACTCCTGACACTGAGGCACGAAAGCTAGGGGAGCAAACAGGATTAGATACCCTGGTAGTCCTAGCTGTAAACGGTGCATATTTGCTGTAAAAGGAATCGACCCCTTTTGTGGCGAAGCTAACGCGATAAATATGCCGCCTGGGAAGTACGGTCGCAAGATTAAAACTCAAAGAAATTGACGGGGGCCTGCACAAGCGGTGGAGTATGTGGCTCAATTCGATGCAACGCGAAGAACCTTACCTGGCCTTGACATGCAAGTGGTAGAAGCCTGAAAGGGTGACGATCCCGCAAGGGAAGCTTGCACAGGTGCTGCATGGCTGTCGTCAGCTCGTGTCGTGAGATGTTGGGTTAAGTCCCGCAACGAGCGCAACCCCTGTGTCCTGTTGCCACCCAAACGAGAGTTTGGAGCACTCTGGACAGACTGCCTCATCTAAATGAGGAGGAAGGTGGGGATGACGTCAAGTCAGTATGGCCCTTACGGCCAGGGCTGCACACGTACTACAATGCCCGGCACAAAGGGAAGCAAGATCGCAAGATGGAGCAAATCCCCCAAAACCGGGCCCAGTTCAGATTGTCGTCTGCAACTCGACGGCATGAAGCTGGAATCGCTAGTAATGGCGCATCAGCTACGGCGCCGTGAATACGTTCCCAGGCCTTGTACACACCGCCCGTCACATCATGAAAGCCGCTTGTACCCGAAGTCGCCGTGCCAACCGCAAGGAGGCAGGCGCCGAAGGTATGGGTGGTGATTGGGATGAAGTCGTAACAAGGTAGCCGTAGGGGAACCTGCGGCTGGATCACCTCCTTTCTAAGGAGAACATGGACACGGGGTAAAAACCGTGCTCCTAGGTCGGTCAGTCCCGATTCCATCGGGATTGATTAAGGCGATCACTTTCGCACAATTCAATAGTCATGGGCCTGTAAGGTCAAGGGCGCTGGTTCGCCCGTTCGTTGCGGCATTTGTTTGCCGCCGCGGATTCTGTTCTTTAAAAAGTGGATGAGCATCGCACTCGACCCAATTTCGAGTCCGGGGCTGTAGCTCAGTTGGTAGAGCGGTAGCTTTGCAAGCTATAGGTCAGGAGTTCGAATCTCCTCAGCTCCACCAGCCTTTAGAGTGAGGAGTTGAGAGTGGAGACTGCGGAATGGGGAACTGTACACTCTGCATTCGTCACCCTGCACTTAGAAGGGCGTGTAGCTCAGTTGGTTAGAGCATGCGCTTGATAAGCGCAGGGTCACTGGTTCAACTCCAGTCACGCCCACCACTTTTTGCGCATTTTACCTGGAAGCGCCGGCGGGGGGTTCAAATCCTCCGGCGGACGATTTCGGGAATGTTCTTTGACAACTGCATATAGATATTAAGGGCAAATAATTACAATTCGCTGAGTGGCCATCTAACGATGGTTATCTTTGTGATCAAGCTACTAAGTGCAAACGGTGGATGCCTTGGTGCCAGGAGGCGATGAAGGACGTAGCAGGTTGCGATAAGCCCCGGGGAGCCGCATAACAGGCGCTGATCCGGGGATTTCCGAATGGGACAACCCAGCCGGCTTAACCGCCGGTTATCGAACGGATGAATTCATAGTCCGTCGAAGCCAAACGGGGTGAAGTGAAACATCTCAGTAACCCCAGGAAAAGAAAACGAATGTGATTCCGTAAGTAGTGGCGAGCGAAAGCGGAACAGCCTAAACCGGGAGGACTTGTCTTCCCGGGGTTGAGGGACCTCGATATGGGAGGCGGAGAGTTAGCGTAACGATGTGGAAAAATCGGCCGGAGACCGTGACAGCCGGGTGCGCGAAAACTCGAAACCCCCTAGAGGCATCCCAAGTAATGCGGTGCACGTGAAACTCTGCATGAATCCGTCCCGACCACGGGATAAGGCTAAATACTACCTGGCAACCGATAGTGAACAAGTACCGCGAGGGAAAGGTGAAAAGAACCCCTTCGAGGGGAGTGAAACAGACCTGAAACCGATTGCATACAATGTGTAGGAGCCGGCCCGCAAGGGCTGGGTGACTGCTTGCCTTTTGCATAATGAGTCTGCGAGTTATTGTCAGTGGCGCCAGCCTAAGGTCTTATGGACCGGAGGCGAAGCGAAAGCGAGTACGAAACGTGCGTCCAGTCGCTGGCAATAGACCCGAAGCGGAGGTGATCTACTCTTGAGCAGGTTGAAGCCCAGGTAACACTGGGTGAAGGACCGAACTCGTGAATGTTGAAAAATTCTGAGATGACTTGAGAGTAGGAGCGAAAGACTAATCAAACCCCGTGATAGCTGGTTCTCTCCGAAATCGCTTGAGGGCGAGTCTTATGGAAGTACCCAATGGAGGTAGAGCACTGAATGGCTTAGGGGCCCCACCAGGCTGCCAAAACCAATCAAACTCCGAATTCCATTGGTCCCAATATCATAGGAATCAGGCTGCGAGGGATAAGCTTCGTAGCCGAGAGGGCAACAGCCCAGACCATCAGCTAAGGTGCCTAAATACGATTAAGTGGAAAGGATGTGACGTTGCTTAGACAGTGAGGATGTTGGCTTAGAGGCAGCCATCATTTAAACAGTGCGTAATAGCTGACTCATCGAGCGATGTCGCGCCGAAAATGATTGGCGATCAAATCGTATACCGAAGCTATGGATTCCAGGGGTCCTTGGACCCCCGGAGTGGTAGGAGAGCGTAATCAGCGCAGTGAAGCCGGACGGAAACGGAAGGTGGAGCGCTGATTAGTGAGAATGCAGACACGAGTAGCGATAAACCAGATGAGAATTCTGGTCGCCGTAAACCCAAGGTTTCCTGGGCCAGGTTCGTCCTCCCAGGGTTAGCCGGGAGCTAAGATGAGGCCGTAAGGCGTAATCGATGCACAGCAGGTTAAATATTCCTGCGCCGGCTGGGGTTAAGTCCGGGAATGCGCGTCATGCAAGGTGATTAACCGATCGAATCGTGAGCTTAGGCGCAAGCCGAAGCGCATCACTGGCAGTGGCGCCGAGAAAAGTTCCCGGTTGTTCCCCCAGTCGCCCGTACCGCAAACCGACACAGGTGGGTGGGTAGAGTATACCAAGGCGCGCGAGAGAGACCTCTCTAAGGAACTCGGCATAAATAGCCCCGTAACTTCGGGAGAAGGGGTGCCCGTCGCAAGACGGGTCTCAGTAAAGTGGGTTTAGCGACTGTTTAACAAAAACACAGCTCTCTGCAAAGTCGTCAAGACGACGTATAGGGAGTGACACGTGACCAATGCTGAAAGATCAAGGCAACTTGTTAGCCGCAAGGCGAAGCTCGGAACCTAAGTCCCAGTGAATGTCGGCCGTAACTATAACGGTCCTAAGGTAGCGAAATTCCTTGTCGGGTAAGTTCCGACCTGCACGAATCGTGTAACGACTGAACCGCTGTCTCGGAGAGGATCTCGGCGAAACTGTAATTGCGGTGAAGATGCCGCATGCCCGCAGTAGGACGGAAAGACCCTATGCACCTTTACTGTAAGCTCGTATTGTGTTCTGGTTAGTGATGCTTAGCGTAGGTGGGAGACTTTGAAGCCCCGGTTTAGGCCGGGGTGGAGTCGAAATGTGAAACACCACTCTTCGCTAACTAGGATTCTAACCCCAAGCTGTCAGCCAGCTGGGGGACAGTGCGTGCGGGTCAGTTTGACTGGGGCGGTTTCCTCCCAAATGGTAACGGAGGAGCGCGAAGCTTGGCTCAGCATGGTTTGCAACCATGCGTCGAGCGTATGGGTAGAAGCCAGGTTAACTGCGAGACCTACAAGTCGAGCAGATGCGAAAGCAGGCCCAAATGATCCGACGGTGGAATGTGGAATTGCCGTCGCTCAACGGACAAAAGGTACGCTAGGGATAACAGGCTGATCGGGTCCAAGAGTTCATATCGACGACCCGGTTTGGCACCTCGATGTCGGCTCATCGCATCCTGGGGCTGGAGAAGGTCCCAAGGGTCCGGCTGTTCGCCGGTTAAAGCGGTACGCGAGCTGGGTTCAGAACGTCGTGAGACAGTTCGGTCCTTATCCACTGTGGGCGCAGGAAACTTGAGGGGTTCATTCTCTAGTACGAGAGGACCGAGAATGACGCACTTCTGGTGTGGCAGTTGTCCCGTCAGGGGCAGCGCTGCGTAGCCATGTGCGGAAGAGATAAGCGCTGAAAGCATCTAAGTGCCAAGCTCCTCCCAAGATAATGTTTCCCGGACGCAAGTCCCTAAAGACCCCCGGTAGACCACCGGGTTGATAGGTTAGGCGTGCAAGCGAAGTAATTCGTTCAGCGGACTAATACTAATCGGTCGTGCGGCTTGATCGCTTTTTTCCCCCGCGGGAAATGGCGATTTCAACTCGCGAATTGGAATGGCCCCCAATTCCATATGCAGTTTTCAGTGAATATTCCTGGAATCCGCTTCCAGAATGCTCTTTTGAAATTTTTGACTTTTGGTGGCCATAAAGCTGTGGTCCGACCCGTTCCCATCCCGAACACGGCCGTCAAACGCAGCCTTGCCGATGGTAGTGGTTGTATAGCTTCCGCGAGAGTAGGTTGCTGCCAGATCTTTCAATCAAGCCGAAACGAAAGTTTCGGCTTTTTTTATCCCCTGGATGTTTCTGCTGGAACTGTCCGGTCCATTTGGTTACAGTCCCCCCAATTTTCAAGCTTATGCCAATCCATCAAGAAGCAGGAAGAAGAGATGCAAGCTCACGCCGATAAAACCGGCAAACGTCTGCCCTGAAAAGCGCAAGTTCATCAAAGCGATGACCACGACCAGTCCATCCCCCCCGCGACAATGGCGCGGGCCATCGCTTTGGATTTCGCTCTTCCTGGCCGCGGGCACGCTTTTCGTTTACTGGCCCGTAACCAAATGCGAATTCGTCAATTTCGACGACACCGATTTCGTCACCGCCAACCCGCGCGTCCAGGCGGGCCTGACAATCGAAGGCTTCAAATGGGCCTGGCATAGCGAGGTCGCCCGGAACTGGCATCCCATTACGATGTTGAGCCACATGCTGGACTGCCAATTATTCGGACTCAATGCAGGCCGGCATCATTTGGTCAATCTTCTTTTCCATCTTGCCAACACGCTCCTGCTCTTTCACCTCCTCAAACTCATGACGGGCGCCGTCTGGCAAAGCGCTTTCGTGGCCGCGCTTTTTGCCTGGCACCCGCTGCATGTGGAATCGGTCGCCTGGATTGCCGAACGCAAAGACGTGCTCAGCACCTTTTTCTGGTTCCTCACGATCTGGGCCTACGTTCGCCATGTCCGCGAGCTGGGGATGCAAAGTTCGAAGTTGGCAACCCCGAAAGCTTTCGGGGCAAGAATTTTCTATGCGTTGACCCTTCTCTTTTTCGCGCTTGGCTTGATGTCCAAACCGATGCTGGTCACCGTTCCTTTCGTCCTTCTGCTCCTGGATTTTTGGCCGTTGGGCCGGCTGAATCTCGTCCAAACCACGGCAACAACCAACGGCCCGCCTCAAACTGGAAAGCAGAAGGCAAAAGTGAAACCGCCGGCGGGAGTTCGAAGTCTCCCGGCATTTGCCGCGGGCAAATCAATCTTTCCGGGCCGCCTGCTTTGGGAAAAAACTCCGTTCCTGGCCATGAGCGCCGCCCTTTGCGTCGTCACCTTTTCCATTCAGAAACACGGCGGCGCGATGTTGACCGGGCGCAATCTGCCCCTTGCCTCGCGCATCGAAAACGCCCTCATTTCCTACCCGCGCTACATCGGGAAAATGTTCTGGCCTCGTCATTTGGCCGGCCTTTATTTGCGGTCGGGCGAATGGCCTTTGTGGCTGGCGGCTTTGGCCGCTCTTTCGTTGCTCATCGTGTCAATCCTTGTGGTCGCGCAGATGCGCCGCCGGCCCTGGCTGGCCGTGGGTTGGTTCTGGTACCTGGGAACCCTGGTCCCGGTCATTGGGCTTGTGCAGGTCGGGATGCAGTCCATGGCCGATCGTTTTACTTATGTTCCGCTCGTTGGGCTTTTCATCATTCTCAGTTGGGGCGCCTGCGAATTGGCGCGTTTTTGGCGCCTGCCGGATTTTGCGCCCGGGGTGGCGGCAACCCTGGTATTGACTGCGTGCCTGGTTCTAAGCGCGCGCCAGGTTGCCTGTTGGAAAGACAGCGAAACCCTTTTCAAACGCATGATTGCCGTGACGGAGAACAATTACATGGCCCATTACAACCTCGCCAACCTCTATTCCCGTGAAAATAGAATCGACGAGGCTGCGGCCCATTACGAGGCGGCTCTGGAGGAGGAGCCCAATTACGCGGACGCCCACAATAATCTCGCCGGACTCTTGCTGGATCAAAAGCGTTATGATGACGCCATCCAGCACTATGCCGCCGCCATCCGCATCAATCCTCAATACCTCTATTATTTCAATTTAGCCAACGCCCTGGCCGATGCCGCCAGCGCGCGCCACGACACCAACGAGTTTGCCGAGGCCGTGCGCGCCTACGGGCAGGCGCTGCTGCTCAATCCCGGCGCGAGCGAGGCCCATAATAATCTCGGCATGACTTGGGACGCGCAGGGCAGGGAGAACGAGGCCGCCGCCGAATTTGGGGAGGCGGTCCGGTTGAAGCCGGACTTCGAGTTGGCCCATTTCAATCTGGCCAATGCCCTTGCCCGCCTCGGAAAACTCGACGAGTCCATTGCGGAATATCGCGCCGCCATCCGGTTGAACCCGGACCGGGCCGGGAGTCACAACGGACTCGGCATCTGCCATGCCATGCAAAACAAAATGGCCGACGCCGCGCCAGAGTTCAAGGAAGTGATCCGATTGCAACCGGACAATGCCGCCGCCAACGGCAACCTGGGCAACGCCCTGGCCGCCCAAAATAGGATTGACGAAGCCATCCCGTATTACCTCGCCGCCCTCCGGCTCGACCCGAAGGATTATCAAACGGAATTCAACCTCGCCCTTTCCCTGTCCCGCCAGGGCAAACGCGCCGCGGCGGAAAGCCATTACAGGCAGGCCCTGCGCTTGAACCCCAATTATGCGGAGGCGCGACGGGCTTTGCGGGAGCTGGAAAATAGCGTCAACAATAAAAAGTGACGCCCCGCCTTCCCTTTACTGCGCCGTCGCGGCATGAAGGGGCGGCGCCGCGTTGGTCATGGGATGGCTCGGATTGGCGGTTGTTCGCGGTTGTAGATCCCGGAGCCGAGAAGGGACCGCGGCATGGTGGCCGCGTTGGTCATTGGGGCCGGAAGAAAATTATGCGAGATCGTGCGATTGAGATACGCGGCCAGGGAGGTGATTTGCCCGTCGCTCAACGGCCCGCCCTGGGCGAGGGCAAAGGCCGGCATCATGGTGTGCGGCTTGCCAAAGGTAATCATGGCTTTCCAATACTCCAGGTTGGCGGGCTGTTTCAAGGCGTGCAAGTCCGGCACCGCGCTGTCCCGGTGGGATGATTCGTGGCAGATGCCGCAATCCGCCGCGAAAAGGTCCTGGCCAAAAGTTTTCGCCCCTTTGTCAACATGACATTTCGCGCAGTCCCCCTTGAAAATGGCCTGCGGATCGGCCGCGGCCCGGGCCATCGCCGCTTTGCGGTCCGCGGCCGACATGCCGGCCAAACCCGTTCCCGCTGGCGGTATGTTGACTTTGAGCGTGACGATGCGATTGCCCACAGATGTAAAAAACGTGAGGGTTTTGGTGACCAATCCCATCTTGCCGGCGAGGTTGACCTGCGCCCCGACTGAGCCGGAGCCGCCGGGCGGAATATGCCACGGCGTCGCCGGAAGCTTCGCCGTCGTGCAACCGCAGGACGCATGGACTTGAGCAATCGTGATTTCGTTCGTCCATACGTTGGTCAAATTAAAAGTGAACGGCGCGATTGTTTCACCTGGCTTTGCGTCATATTGTTTGGTTTCGGCATCGAATACCAGCGTGGGAAAACTTGGCGTCACGGGATTATTGATCGCCCCGGACAACGGGCGGCCCGCTTGGGAATTGAGCACTGGAATCGCGTGGGGCGCGGGAACCGGCGTCCGGGCTTGACCCGGCAAGGCCAGCGGGCCGCTTTGCGCCAAAACAGGACGCGCGGCCAGACACAAGCCGAGGCATCCGCACAGAAGGGCGGTATGATTCGCAACACGCATATCAATTCAAAGTAACACGGCCGGCAAGCGATTCCAGAATTTCTTTCACATTTTCAGGCCAGATACGGAATAGTTAAAGGCCCTTGCGGCAGGACCGCCACGCGCGCCCCCGGCCCCAATGCCTCCAGTCGCTGCCGCACCGTGGCTTCGATGTTCCGGCAGGACTTCAGGAAGGCGCTCCGCACGACCGCCTCCGGCAGGCTGCTGTAAAGCCGAACGTCAGCCTGCCGCTGAATCAGCGCCTGGATTTGCGCCTGCCATTGTTCGGGCCGGACAAATCCCGGCGCGCTCAACATGGCCAGGATTTCCTCCGCGCCCGACGCGCTGTGCAGCAGTTTTTCCAGCGGGCTGCCCGGCGGAATACCCTCCCGGCATTCGCAGGCCAGGATCAAAAGACCGCCTTTTTCCAAAATCCTCGCCCCGGCGCTCATGCCTTTCACCGCTTGATACAGATTCAGATCCAGCGGATAACCGCTGTTGGTCGTCACCACGATCTGAAAAGGACTTTTGACCTTCTGCATCGCCGAACGACGCACGAATTCGCAACCCGTCCGATGCGCCTCAATCATGTCACCCGCGAAAACCCCGGTGATTTCCCGCTGCTCATTCAGGCTGACATTCAACAAAAAGCCCGGACCCACCCGCAGAGCCACCTCGCGCAATTCCTCCCAAAGCGGATTGCCCGTTGTCACGCCAAACGTCGCCCTCGGATCGCCGATGTTTTTAAAGCCGTGATTGCTCATGATGCTGCGCAAGCCGCCGCAACCCGGGATGATGCCCTTGATGCCTCCGCTGAACCCCGCGAAAAAATGCGGCTCGATAAACCCGGTGATGATTCGAACATCCGCTTCGGCCAGGCGCCGGTTGATCAAGGCCGGGGTTCCGTCCCGCATCGTTCCGAATTGCGCCAGCGCCGCGGCCTTTTCCGGTTCGTGATTGATCACGCGATAATGGCGCACCACCTCTGCTGTCAACAAATGTTCCAACTCGCTTTTGGTGTTGGGCCGGTGGGTACCGGTTTGATTCAGCAGGAGAATCTGCTCGCGCGGCACATGGGCCAGGTATTCCAGCAGCCAGGGAATGAGCCGTTCATTCGGCGTGACCCGCGTCAAATCCGTGAAAGCGATGCAGACCCGGTCACCCGCCTTGATCCATTCGCGCAAAGGCCGCGCGCCGATGGGGGAAGCCAGCGCCACCCGCACGGCGTCCTTCTCATCCGCCAAACCGGGGCGATGCGTTGGCTGGATCACCGTCGTGCGGTTGTCCGGCAGATCAATGGGCAAATGCCCCTGGCCGTAAGCTAAATTAATGTTCATGGCAAACGTCGGCTTGGCAATGGTCGCAAAAAATCGGGCTTAATGAAATGCCATTTTTGGCTGGCCCGTTGAGTGCGCTGGAATGAACCCTGCAAACGCGTTTCGTGGACGTGCCGCTCGAAGCGCACGCACGAAGCTCAAGCTCGACGAGAATCCCGGCAAACGCGGACGCGAAATTCTTTCCGCCGCCGGTCACGACGCGGCGACGGTCGCAAGTCAATCCCTCGAAAAAGGCGCAGTCGGCCTGCTGAATTTACAGATTGACTTACACAGATTGCCCATATTGCTTAAAAATCTCGTTTTATCACGGTGGGGCGAGACTCACCCTACCGCGCCGCGCTGGGCCGGAGGCTTGTTCCACCCTACAGCCTCAACAAAGCGTCATTTCCCGATGCAGAATTGGCTGAAAATGGCGTCCAGCAAATCATCTGTCGTCGTCTTGCCGACGATTTCTCCGACGGCGTTGGCGGCGATGCGAAGGTCCAAGGCGGCCAGTTCCAATCCCAGGCCGTCACGCAATGCGGTCACCGTGCGCTCAATGCCCGCGCGCGCCCGTTGCAACGCGTCTTGATGGCGGGCGTTGATCATGACTTGCCACATCCCGGCCTGGATTTCCCCCGCCCACACTTTTTCCTTGATCGCGTCCTTGACTTCTTCAATTCCTTTGCCGGTAAGACAACAAACATCCAGGGCCAAAATGCCCGGCGGCAATTGGAGGCGGACGGGCAGATCAATTTTGTTGCGGATGAGCAGCCGTTTTTTTTGCGCGAATTCTGAAAATAACTTTTCGTCGGCGGCGGTCAGGGGTTCGGCGGCGTCGAGCACATGTAGAATCAGTTCGGCGTCGGCCAGGGCGCCGCGGCTGCGACGGATGCCTTCGAGTTCAATTTCGTCGGAGGCTTCGCGCAATCCGGCGGTGTCAATGAAGATGACCGGAATGCCGCGCACGTTGGCGGTTTCTTCGATGGTGTCGCGGGTGGTGCCTGGAATGCGGGAGACGATGGCGCGGTCATGGCCCAGGAGTTGATTGAGCAGGCTGGATTTGCCGACGTTGGGCCGCCCGATGATGGCGGCGCGAATGCCCCGGCGCAGAATCCGGCCTTCATTGGCCGTGCGCAGCAATTCATTGGTGAACGCGATGCCGGCCAGCAATCGGCCGATCAATTTTTCGCGGGTATCCGGAGCAATGTCTTCGTCCGGGAAATCAATATGGGCTTCGAGGTGGGCCAAAGTTTTCATCAGATCGTCGCGCAGAAGATTGATGCGTTGGGAAAGTTTGCCGGCCAGTTGTTCGTTGGCGGCGGCGAGGGCCAGTTCGGTGCGGGAGTGGATCAAATCGGCCACGGCTTCGGCCTGGGCCAAATCAATGCGGCCATTCAAGAAGGCGCGCCGCGTAAATTCGCCCGGAGCGGCCAGACGCGCGCCGTTTTCCAGGAGAGTGTCCAAAACAAGTTTGGCCGGGAGCAAACCGCCGTGACAGGTGATTTCGACCACGTCCTGGCGCGTAAAGCTGCGGGGCGCGCGCATCACGGCCAGCAAGACTTCGTCCAGGACGCGGCCCTGCCGGACTATTTTGCCGAAATGAATGGTGTGCGTGGGCGCGGCAGAAGGGGCCGGCGAAGTTTTGCCGGCGGGTCTGAAACTGGCGTCGGCAATGGAGAGGGATTGCGGGCCGGAAAGGCGGACAACGGCGATTCCGCCCTCGCCCACGGGGGTGGCGATGGCGGCGATGGTGTCGTTGAGGTCAAAGTTCAAATGTTGCCGCGCTGGCGCTGCCGCAAAAGCGCGCAGGCTTTTTGGTAGCTTTTGCGATGGAGGTAGTGCAACAAATCCGGCTCGGCGCCAGCCGGCAATTGGCGGGCCAACTCGTCGAGCCGCGAGAAAATGGGCAGCAAATCGGGCTTGGGATCGGCGGCGGCCATCTTCGCGGCCGACGCTTCCAGCGCCATTAAGTTGTCCAAAATCTGTTGTTCGATTAAAGTCATGGCAGTACAAGATAGCATCCTGACGAAATAACAGACAGCGAAAATAAATTACATGGATTCCTCTTCACCTGACGGTTCGTATCTTGGCGTGGAATGCGGAGCGACCCGCAGCGTTGCGCTTTTGGCGCCGGGAGGGGATTTGCCCTGTCTTCGCGCGGAATTCGGTCCGGCGAATCTCCGCCTTCTGGATGACGGCGCGTTGGTGGAACATTTCAAGGCGATCAAAGGCCTCCAGGGCAGGGCCATCGCGCCGTTGGCCGGAATCGCCATTGGCATGGCGGGGATGAGGACCGATTTGGACCGGCAGCGGATTGGCGCCGCCGCCGCAAAAGTTTGGCCGGAGACGCCGTGCTACGCGACGGACGATTTGGAAACGGCGCTGGTGGCGGGAGAATCCGGTGAGACGGCCAAATCCGTGGCGCGCGTCTTGATTTTGAGCGGCACCGGTTCGTGTTGTTGCGGCCGGAAACCGGACGGGAAAACCATCCGCTTTGGCGGGTGGGGACATGTTTTGGGCGATAAAGGCAGTGGCTATGAAATCGGTTTGCGCGGATTGAAAGCGTCGGTTCATTTCCTGGACCGGGAGGGGCGCTGGCCGCTCCTGGGCCGGAACATTTTGCAGGCCCTGCAAATGAACGAGCCGGAAGATTTGATCGATTGGGCCAAAATGGCCGCCAAATCAGAAATGGCGGCCCTGGCGGCGCAGGTCTTCGCGGCGGCGGCAAAGGGAGACAAGCTGGCGCGCGGCATCTTGACGGCCGCGGCGGAATCTCTGGCCAACGATGGCGTTCATTGCGCGCGCCGCATGGTCAAAGACGGGTCGCCGGTCGAATTTATTTTCGCGGGCGGCGTTCTTTTGAAGCAGCCCGGTTTCGCCCGGCAGGTGCGCGCGCGGTTGTTGCAACTCTGGCCCGCGGCCCGCGTGACGAGTTTGCGGCGGGACAGTGTTTGCGGCGCGCTGGAATTGGCCAGGGAACACTTTGGCGGCCGCGCCGGGGCGGGAAAAATCCAGCCGATCATCGCGCCGGAACCTGACACGACTCTCCTGCCCGCCTCGCGCGCGCTTTCCCCGACCGAACGAAGGAATCCGCGTTCAAAGAATCTGGACCGCATGTCTTTGTCCAAAGCCGTCGCGCTGATGATTGAGGAAGAATCGAAAGTCGGCCGCGCCCTGCTGAAAGAGAAGCGGAAGATCGAGCGGGTCATTGAGTGGGTGGCCGGCGCCATGCGACGCGGCGGACGGCTCTTTTACGCCGGCGCGGGCACGAGCGGACGGCTGGGGATGTTGGACGCGGTGGAATGTCCGCCGACATTTGGCATTTCGCCGTACCGCGTGCAAGGCATTCTCGCCGGAGGGCAATCCGCTGTTTGGAAATCGGTGGAAGGCGCGGAAGACAGCCCGGCGGCGGGCGCTTCGGCCGTTGACTATCGCGGTGTCAACCAGCGCGACGTGGTCATCGGCATCGCGGCCAGCGGGCGGACGCCCTTTGTGTGGGGAGCGTTGGCCGCGGCCCGGCGGAAAGGAGCCAGAACGGTGTTGATCTGTTTTAACCCGCATTTGATGATTCCCGCGGCCGGCCGGCCCGATTTGGTCATTGCGCCGGATGTAGGGCCCGAAGTATTGACAGGATCGACGCGCCTGAAGGCCGGGACGGCGACCAAGGTGATATTGAACACAGTGACGACCCTGGCCATGGTGCGCCTGGGCAAAGTGGCCGGCAACTTGATGATTGACCTGAATGCCTCCAACCGAAAATTGCGGGAACGGGCGGTGCGCATCGTGCAGGCCGTGACCGGCGCTGACGTGATGGCGGCCCATGCGGCGCTGGAAAAATCCAAATGGAGAGTCAAGACGGCCTGCCAGCGGCTGAGATAAATCCGTCAAACATTGCTGTATGCGACAGTACCTCGATCTTTTACAGAACATCCTCGATAATGGTGTCATTCGGGGAGACCGCACGGGAACGGGGACCAAAAGCATCTTTGGGGCGCAATTGCGTTTTGACTTGTCGAAAGGCTTCCCGCTGGTGACCACGCGAAAAGTCTTCTTCAAAGGCATCATCCGCGAACTTCTCTGGTTTCTAGCGGGGGACACCAATATCAAATACCTCACGGACCATAATGTTCACATTTGGGATGCCTGGGCGGATGAAAATGGAAACTTGGGTCCCGTGTACGGCGCGCAATGGCGGGAGTGGGAAGCCCAAGATGGGAGGAAAATCGACCAAATCAGTCAAATCATTCACCAGATCCGGACAAAACCGGAATCACGGCGGCATATCGTGAGTGCGTGGAATCCCGCGGTGCTCCCTGACGAAACTATAAGCCCTCAGGATAATGTCCGTGCGGGATGTGCCGCTCTGGCCTCCTGCCACGCGCTCTTTCAATTCTACGTTGCTGAGGGGCGGCTGTCGTGTCAACTCTACCAACGTTCGGTGGACTGCCCGGTGGGCATGGTCTTCAATGTGCCGCAATATTCGTTATTAACACATTTAATTGCGCAGCAGTGCGATTTGCAGCCTGGGGACTTCGTTTGGACAGGCGGGGACTGTCACATCTACTTGAACCAAATTGAAGGCGTCCGGGAGCAACTAAAGCGGGAACCCCGGCCACAGCCAAAGATGATCATCAAACGCAAACCTGCGTCCGTCTTCGAGTATCAGTCCGAGGATTTTGAAATCGTTGGCTACGACCCGCATCCGCCGATCAAGTATCCGGTGGCGGTGTGACTCCCCGGAATTCTTGCGCTATCTCACCAAGTCGATTAAAGTCAGAAGACTTCAAGGACACGCTGAACGCGTCATTGGAATTTGGGGTGAAAACGGTTGGTTGGAGCGAATAACGCCGGAGAAGTGCTATGATCAGTTCATCGGACATTCTTAGAGCCAGCATCCTGATCGTTGACGACCAGGAAGACAATGTCTCTCTGCTTGAGGACATGCTGCGCGGCGCCGGCTACGTTTCCATCGCGTCCACGAGGGATCCGCGCGAGGTCTGCGAGCTGTACCGCAAGAATCGTTATTCCCTGATCCTGCTCGACCTTGAGATGCCTGGCTTGGATGGATTCCAAGTGCTGGAGGGCGTGAAGGCCGTCGAAACCGACGGCTATCTTCCTGTTCTCGTGATCACCGCTCAACCGGATCACATGCTGCGCGCGCTGAAAGCCGGGGCCAGGGATTTCATCAGCAGACCGTTCGATCTGGCGGAGGCATTGGTGCGAGTTCACAACATGCTTGAAGTCCGCCTTCTGCACTTGGAAGCGAAAAGGCGGACGGAACAGGCTGAGGCGCGGGGTGAGCAGGCGATACGCGCCTCGCGCGAACAGCTTCGCGCCCTGGCGGCGCGCATCCAAGCCGCGCGCGAAGAAGAGCGCGCCCATGCGGCACGGGAAATCCATGACGTGCTGGCTCAGGAACTGACCTGCCTCAAAATGGAAGTCGCGTGGCTGAGTCGAAGGCTGGCCGGGCCTATCGGGACCTGGAAGCAAAACGACCTCCAGGAAAAAGTGGGCGCGATAATGGACCTGACGGACAAGGCGAGCCAGTCCGTGCGGAGGATCGCGGCGGACTTGCGGCCCGTGGTGCTGGATAGCCTCGGATTGTGCGCTGCCATTGAATGGGTCGCCGCCGATTTCCAGAAACGCACTGAGATTCGGTGCGAGGCGAGCGTGCCGGGTCAGGGCCTGGCGATGGATCGGGACCACTCGACCGCCCTGTTTCGCATCTTGCAGGAGAGTTTAACAAACGTAGCCCGACACGCCCAGGCTACGAAGGTCGAAATCCGTTTGTGGCGGGAGGCCGACGAGGTTATTTTGACTGTCCGCGACAACGGACATGGCGTTCAACTCAGCGAACTGAAAGATCCTCACTCGATCGGTCTCCTGGGCATGCGCGAGAGGGCATCCATGCTGGCAGGCTGCTGCGCGATCAGGGCTCAGGCCGGCGGTGGAACCACTGTCGAGGTGCGGCTCCCCATAGCCTCGATTGTCAACCCGGAGAACAATCTATGATCAGTATCTTGATCGCTGACGATCACCCGGTAGTGCGGGAGGGATTGAAACAACTCCTGGCCGAGGAGTTCCCTGAAGCGGAATTTCGCGGATCAGCCACGATCTCGGACACTCTGGAATCCCTTCGGGAACGGCGCTGGGATATACTGGTGCTTGACCTGTTCATGCCGGACGGCAACGGCCTCGGAGTCTTGCAGGAGGTCCGCCAAAACTATCCGCGCCTCCCGGTGCTGGTGCTCAGCAGCGCCCCGGAAGAACAGTTGGGGGTGCGCGTCTTGCGAGCCGGGGCCGGCGGTTATCTCGACAAGCAGACCGCCCCGGAGCACCTCGTGCAAGCAGTGCGCAAAGTCCTGGGGGGCGGCAAATACGTGAGCGCGACACTGGCGGAGCAACTGGCCACTGAGGCCGGCCGCGGCGGCCAGCCGCTGCATGAAAAACTATCGGAGCGGGAATTTCAAGTCCTGCGCCTGGTAGTCATGGGCCGGTCCCTCAAAGAAATCGCGGGGGATCTGTCGTTGAGCGTGAAGACTGTCCGCACCTTCCACGCGCGTCTTTTGGAAAAGCTCCACCTCCAATGCGATGTCGATTTGGTCCATTACGCTCTGGACCACCGCTTGGTCGAAAAAATCGTGGCCCCTCGGTTTCCCTCGAAATGAGCTTCCAGCCGGCGGTGTAGGCCACGGACTACAAGCGGAGGGACCTTTCTCCCATTGCCAGGATTCGCCCACTTAAATTAGTTCTATCATCATGAAATGTCGCTCCACTAAGTTTTCCATCATCCGGGCACTGGATGCAGCTCCTGATCGAGAACCCCGGGCGGGCAGGCGCGAAGGCTCGAACCCCGCCCATCAACAACGAATGAAATGAAAGGAACACTATGCAATCAATCAACGCTTCCCCCTCTGACCGATCCACCGCCATGCCACGGCCCAGTCACCCGGAAATCACCCGGTGCGCAGCACAACTTTGGGAAAAGCGCGGACGGCCCAACAACCGCGATGAAGAAATCTGGCTGGAGGCCGAGCAACTGCTCCTGATCGCTCAGGGCCACAGCCGACCCAAGGCCACGCGCCCGGCCCAGCCAAAACCTGCCGCCAAGGGAGGCTCGGACTCGCAGCCTCGGCTGAAATTTGCTGGCATTTCCAGCCGAACCGTAACAAATCCCATCTCTTCTGTCGTATGAGTGCCCTGCGTTTATTGAATTTTTCCCCGGAAGAAGACTTGTTGGCTCGAGCCGTCGCCGCTTCCAACGAGACAGATTACGGCCTGAAGGTTGCTGCAATTCATCACGATGAGGCTATGGGCGCTTTGGCCTCCCTGGCATTGGGTCGCGCGGCCCAATCGGTGGGCGTGCACTCGTTCCACTGCACCAAGTGGAGTATTGACAGCCTCCTCGATTCCCACGTTCTGGTCCATGCTGTGCAGGCGGCCATCACGGCGGATGTTATCGTTGTCTCCGTCCGTGCGCAGGGCGAACCGCCGGCCGGCCTGTGCGTTTGGATCGATTCCTGGCTGCCACGCCGGCCTCGGGGCAACGGCGCCCTTTTGGCGTTTATTGGAGTCCCCGGGGAATCGCCGCCCGCCTCTGCTCAGATGCAGGACTACCTCCGGGCCGTCGCCCAGCGTGCCCGGCTGGAATTCGTGACGCAGCATACGACCCGGCTCTTTCCGGAACCGGAGCCTGGCGCCCATGGAACTTTCGTCGAGGAGACTTCGACGGGCAGAGCGACTTTCCCTTTCAATGAGATCCGAAGCGCGCCTCTTATTCAATGGGGCATTAATG
Organism: uncultured Verrucomicrobiae bacterium; assembly: GCA_963813995.1. Lineage (GTDB taxonomy): Bacteria > Verrucomicrobiota > Verrucomicrobiia > Limisphaerales > Palsa-1400 > DASRLE01. Next base: position 72,390 of record CAWFAZ010000082.1, read on the forward strand.
AATAGCGAAAAACTTTCAAACAAGTTCCCCGCAACCTTATTGTTGAACCCCGCCTCTTGGGCATTTTAAAAATAAATGTAGCCGTATGATGTTCGGTCTCGGGGAGACCGTCCCGGTCGCACTCGCCGGCGTCTCGCCGACGAGACATCCTACGGCTGCGTCTTTAATTAATCTGCTCCAGCCTTCGAAACAGACTCGTGTACAGGCCCCTGGCCAGTTTTCGCAGCGGCGAAAAATGGCCATTACAAAATAGGGCGCAATATTTTTGAACACTCCAGCGAATTCATTCGTCGAACTTCGCATGACCCCTCATTTCAGTGGAGAGAATGGCTATAAAAGCAAGTATTGGCCAGGCCTGAACGGCTTGGCGGACGATACCACCTCTTTTTACGCTCGCTGGGGCCACAAGCCGGAACCGCAGAGCGAGCGCGAGAACATCCTGCTCGACGTCATTGGCGCCTACGATCTTCTTCTGCTGCAAGGTCTTACCGCCGATGGGGCTTCGACGCGCCTTGGCCTGCGCAAGAGCCGCGATGAACTGGTTCGGGAACTGGACTCTGAAACCGCCCGCCGCCTCTCCATTGAACTCCCGACGCCAACGGAACAGCCGCGAAACAGGGCAAGGCCCTAAGAGATCGGATTCCGGGCCGGTTACGGCGCCAGCCTTCCGATGGCCCAGGTTCCATCATCCTGCACAGTGTAAAGAAACCGATCATGCAGGCGGTTGACCCGTCCCTGCCAGAATTCGATCTCGCGCGGGACCACCCGGTAACCGCCCCACCACGAGGGCAGGGGAACCTCGCCCTCGGAAAACTTGCGCTGCATTTCCGCCCATTGCATTTCCAGAAGCTGGCGCGAGGTGACAATCGAGCTTTGCCGCGAAATCCAGGCCCCGATCTGGCTGCCGCGCGGCCGCGTGATGAAATAGGCCAGCGACTCGGCAGTCGAAACCTTCTCCACCCGCCCGCTGATGATGACCTGCCGCTGCAGCGCCAGCCACGGAAAGAGCAATGAGGCATTCGGGTTCTCTTTGATTTGGCGCGCTTTCCGGCTTTCCAAATTGGTGAAAAAGACAAAACCGCGCGTGTCATAGCTCTTCAATAAGACGGTGCGCGCCAGTGGCTGGCCGTCCGTTCCGGCGGTGGCCAGGCTCATGGCGTTCGGCTCGATCACTTTGCCCTGGCAGGCTTGTTCGAACCATGCGGCGAACTGTTCAAACGGACTCGCCTTTAAATCAGCCCGGTCCAGCTTGCCGCTGTCGTATTCCGTGCGTTGAAGGTCGATCTGCATCCAGGCCATGTTAAGAAAAACTCGCCTTGTCCGCAAGAGCATCTCACTTGTGATGGAGCGCATCAATCTCCAGCGCGAAGGCTCGAAGGCGAAGCCTTATCAAGTTCGACAAGTGAGAAGAATCCTGGTAAACTACAAATTGTTATGAAACTGAGCTACGAGATGATCCTCTGGTGGAGCGCGAAAGACAGCGCCTATGTAGTGGACGTGCCGGAATTGCCCGGCTGCATGGCGCACGGCGCGACGCGTCAGGCGGCCATCAACAATGCCGAGGCCGCCATCAAATTCTGGATCAAGACCGCAAAAGACGACGGCTTGGACATTCCAGAGCCGCGCGGACGCTTGGTCTTTGCCTGATTTTCAGCCGGACGATTAAGTTGAAAGACACTCGATACCAATTCCCGAGGACTGACAAACGCCCTGATGAGTGACGCCTTTAAGCCTTTATGCGCCTTTGCGCCTTTAAGGTTCGCCTGTCCCCGCTCTGGCGGAAACCCGCTTCTTCAGGGCGGCCCCGGATCGGGCGTCAATGGCTTCAAGATTTCCCCCAGCAAATCCACCAGCGTTTCCAACGAGACCGGCGCGAAATGCAGGCCGGCTCCGTTTTGGCCGGCCAGCGTGAGCGCCGTGCCGTACTTCCAACCCTCGGGCAAAACCAGCGCCGCCGCATATTGCAGTTCCCCCGGCTTGCCGCCCTGCGGGTAAAGGAGCACCTGGTTCCAACTCAAATCCAGCAACTGTGCCGCGGCCGAACCGCCCGATGAGAACTCTCCCGAATTGGGCGGGTTCTGCGCAAAAGCCGCGCCGCAAAAAAGATTCAAGACGCAGACCAACGCAGACAACGGCAAAACCGGGCGCAGGGTATGACGCGAGTTCATGGCAAAAATGGGTTGCACACCCGAAAACTTGTAATGCGCCGCGAAAGATTTTGCAAATTGTTCATTGAAAATAATCAGCCGTTGTGTCACAGTGAGACACATGAAAATGATCACAATTCGGGAACTCCACACCAGGACGGGTCAATGGGTGCGAAGGGCGGCTCAACACGGTCAAATCTTCGTGACCGATCATGGCCGGACCGTGGCCAGGATAGTGCCCGAAACCAAAGCAGCGGCGGTTCCCTATTTCGCGCGCCGGAAATTCGTCTCCGCTGCATTCCGGAAGCTCGTTGAAAGCGGCAGATTGGGCCGGGGCGGCCCTGACTCCACGATGGCGATCTCCGAAGACAGGGAAGACCGGGTCTAATGCTCTATTTTGACACGAGTTACGTCGTCCGGTTGTACGTGGCGGATCCCGGTTGGGAAAAGGTCCGGGCGAAAGCCGGGACAGACGGAATTGCTTGTTGCCTGCACGGGCAGGCCGAGGTCATAGGCGCGTTCCATCGCAAACTGCGGGAAGGATCCCTCACCCGGGGCGCATTTTTGGAGTTAATCAAACAGTTTGAAAAAGACTCCCAGGCAAACGCCTTCGAGTGGCTGCCAGTTTCACCAAGTGTAATTGCCCGCCTGGCCGGGCAATACGCCGTCCTGCCGCCCACAATCCACCTCCGCGCAGCCGATGCCATTCACCTCGCTTGTGCCGCTGAGGGCGGCTTCATGGAAGTTTATTCCAACGACACGCGCTTGCTTGACGCCGCCGCATGTTTCGGCCTTAAGGGCATCAATATCATCTGATTTTAAACTTCCCACCGGCTGCTTCCCCCTTAAATTCCATGAAATGCCTGAACGCATCCAAAAGCCGCCGCGCCATTGGCGCAAGGAAATCGATTCCATTTTGATTTCCCAGGAGCAACTGGCCCGCCGCGTCCACGCGCTGGCCCGCCAGATCGAAAAGGACTTCGCCGGACGGGATTTGGTCATTGTCGCGCTCTTGAACGGCACCGTTGTTTTTTTGGCCGATTTGCTCCGGCGCCTTTCCCTGCCGTTGCGCCTGGATTTCATCGGCGTTTCCAGCTACGGGGGCGGGACCGAATCGGCTGAACTGGTCTTCACCAAGGAACTCCGCCTGGACGTCAGCGGCCGCGATGTCCTGGTGGTGGACGATATATTGGACACCGGCAAAACGCTCTCGCAAGTCATGGTCAAACTGCGCAAGCTGCGGCCGCGCCGCATGAAAATTTGCGTGCTGCTGGACAAGCCATCGCGCCGCGTCGAGCCGGTCAGCGCGCATTACATCGGATTCGAAATTCCGAATCATTTTGTGGTCGGCTACGGACTGGATTACGCCGAGCGTTACCGCAACCTCCCCTTTGTGGGGGTGCTCCGCCCGGAAATGTTCAAGCATCCGGACTTCATTCCCTTGCTCTCCGCTAAAAAGCGCCTCCTGCTCCAAGGCGTCAAGACTATAATGGAAGGCGGCACGAATGACTTAAACCACGGATAAGGCCGCCTTCAAACTTTCGGTTGTTCAGACATGGCTCAAGGATATCATTGCTTGGGGACGGCGGCGGGTTCGTTGAGCAAGGACTTGGCTTCCTTGTAGGCCAGCCAGCAAATCAGCACGTCTTGGGAGGGCATTCGTCCGTCAACGAGCGGTTTGAGCTCGTCTGCCGGGAGCGGGGGCATTTGTGCTTCGGCTTGGCGGAAGAGCGTCCGGGCCTCGTCCACCCGATCCTGTCGGAACAGGCTCATGGCGCGAAACAGGCGCGCGATTCCCAGAATTCCGGGATTTATTTCTTTATACTTCTCATCCGTGAGTTTCTGCTCCGCCACGACCATGATCCCTTCGGCAACGGCATATTGGCCGTTGCGATACTCAGCCAGGCCGAGTACAAGTTGATACTCCGGCAATGAAAAACTGCTTTTCTCGAGTTCCACGCCGCTCCGTGCCAGCTTAAGCGCCTTTGCCAGTAACGTTGCGTCGGTGGAAGGCCGCAGGCATGCAACCAGGGCGGCACCCACCGCCGTCCCGGCCTGGTCCGTTCCTTGCGCTTGTTGGACCAGGCGGTGGCGGGTGGCTTCGTAATCGGCGTCCTGGCCGAACCAGGCTTGCCAGGTGGCAAGTTTGAGAGAAGCAATGGTATCCTTTGGGTCCAGTTCGCAAGCCTTCGCCTGGAGGGAGATTGCGTCTTTGCCTCGGCCGACGGAACAGTAGGAATCCGCTAAGTCGTTCATCGCCTGGATCGTGTCGGGGTGTTCCCGACCGTTCACCTTGCGATTGATCTCCAAGGCCTCGGCATACTTCGTTTCCGCCTCCGCCAGTTTGCCTTGCGCCGCGAGCGCGTCAGCCTCTTCTTTGAGCGTGATGGGGCGGCGCGTTCGCTCGGCCTGGGCGATTCGCTCGGATAAGTCCGTATTCCCCACAGCCAGACTCTCGGCTTCCGCAAGAGAGGCGGCGGTATTTTCTTTGATGCGGTTCTCAATATACTCTGGAACCGTGATTTTGGAAAAGGGGGAGATGGTTCGCGTAGCCGGATCGGCAAGAAACCAGCGACCCCAGTGGACCCACTCGTCATCGTCGGGTTCCTGGTACAATTTCTGCCGAATCTGGTTGATGGTCTCAACACGGTCCAGTTGGGTTGGCACCAATAGGCCCTCTTTGTTCAGCACCTGGCAGGAAACTACTTCTGCAAGCTGTGACAACCAATCAGGGCAGTTTGTCGGCGATGGAGAAATGTCCCACACTTGCGCGGTACCGTCATCCGATGCCGTAACGATCCGCTTCCCATCCGGACTGAACTGGGCTGAATGCACCTGACTCTGACCGCTGAGTTTTCTGTGTTGCAACGGCTCAGACAATGGCTGGCCGCTCTGCGCATCCCACACCTGGGCAGCACCGTCGTACGAAACCGTGACGATCCGCTTTCCATCCGGACTGAATTCCACTAATCTCACGCTGCCGCCGTGTTGCAAAGGCTCAGTCAACGGCTGTCCGCTCTGGGCATCCCACACCCGTGCGGTACCGTCGTACGAAGCCGTGACGATCCGCTTCCCATCCGGACTGAATTGCGCCCAGTCAACCGTGTTGTCGGTTTTCAGCTCGGTCAACTTCTGGCCGCTCTGCGCATCCCACACCCGCGCGGTAGTGTCCCAGAAAGAAGAAGCCGTGACGATCCGCTTCCCATCCGGACTGAATTGCGCTGATCTAACAGGCCCGCCATGTTGCAAAGGCCCGGTCAGCGGCTGGCCACTCTGCGCATCCCACACCCGCGCGGTATGGTCCTCCGAAGCCGTGACGATCCGCTTCCCATCCGGACTGAATTCCGCTGAGTTCACCATGCCGTTGTGTTTCAAAGGCTCGGTCAGCGGCTGGCCACTCTGCGCATCCCACACTCGTGCGGTATGGTCCTCCGAAGCCGTGACGATCCGCTTCCCATCCGGACTGAATTGCGCTGAACTAACAGGGCCGCCGTGTTGGAAAGGCTCGGTCAGCGGCTGGCCGCTCTGTGCATCCCACACCCGTGCGGTATGGTCCAACGAAGCCGTGACGATCCGCTTTCCATCCGGACTGAATTGCGCGGACCACACACTGCTGCCGTGTTGCAAAGGCCCGGCCAGCGGTTGGCCGCTCTGCGCATCCCACACCCGTGCGGTACTATCAGCCGAAGCCGTAACGATCCGCTTTCCATCCGGACTGAATTCCGCTGATCTCACCTGGCCGTTGTGTTTCATTGGCTCGGTCAGCGGCTGGCCACTCTGCGCCTCCCACACCCGTGCGGTACCGTCCAACGAAAACGTGAGAATCCGCTTCCCATCCGGACTGAATTGCGCTGACCACACTATGTTGCCGTGTTGCAAAGGTCCGCTCAACGGCTGGCCGCTCTGCGCATCCCACACCCGCGCGGTACGGTCGTACGAGGCCGTGACGATTCGCTTTCCGTCCGAACTGAATTGGGCTGTTTGCACATAGTTGCCGTGTTGCAAAGGCCCGCTCAGCGGCTGGCCGCTCTGCGCATCCCACACCCGCGCAGTACTATCAGCCGAAGCCGTGACGATCCGCTTTCCATCCGAACTGAATTGCGCGGACCACACACTGCTGCCGTGTTGCAAAGGCCCGGCCAGCGGTTGGCCGCTCTGCGCATCCCACACCCGTGCGGTACTATCAGCCGAAGCCGTAACGATCCGCTTTCCATCCGGACTGAATTGCGCGGAAATCACCTCGCCGCCGTGTTGGAAAGGCTCGGTCAGCGGCTGGCCGCTCTGTGCATCCCACACCCGTGCAGTATGGTCCAACGAAGCCGTGATGATCCGCTTTCCATCCGGACTGAATTGCGCTGAAGTCACGCGATCGCCGTGTTGCAGCCCGGTCAGCGGCTGTCCGCTCTGCGCATCCCACACCCGTGCAGTATGGTCCAACGAAACCGTGACGATCCGCTTTCCATCCGGACTGAATTGCGCGGAATTTACCTGCTGGCTGTGTTGCAAAGGCCCGGTCAGCGGCTGTCCGCTCTGCGCATCCCACACCCGTGCAGTATGGTCCGACGAAACCGTGACGATCCGCTTCCCATCCGGACTGAATTGCACTGATCTGACCCCGCTGCTGTGTTGCAAAGGCCCGGCCAGCGGTTGGCCGCTCTGCGCATCCCACACCCGCGCGGTATGGTCCTCGGAAGCCGTGACGATCCGCTTCCCATCCGGACTGAATTGCGCTGAGTCCACCCCGCTGTTGTGTTTCAAGACCATCATGGGAACCCACCACGACTGAGAGGCCAATAAGGTCGTTAGCCGTGTCGCAGCGGCCTCATTGGTTGGATTGAGCGATGAACTTCTTGCCAGATAGGCCAGGGCATCAACCCGCTTATCATCCGTAATCAGGCGAACTGCCTGCAAAAAATCCGAGGCGGCCAGGGTCATCTTGACTTCTGCGGCCGCCGCTTCCGCCCGCTCAGCTTCACTTTTTGCCTTTTTCGACTCAGCCACAGCCGTCTTCTCGGCAGTTAAGGCGCGTTGACGGGCTTGCCTCTCATTGAAAAGCGACCAGGTGGAAACCCCCAACCCGATGACCAATGCGGCGAGCACGGCGCTGGCGGCAGCAAAGGCCAATTTGTTGCGGCGAACCAATTTTTGAAACCGGTAAAGCTGGCTCGGTGGCCGCGCCTTCACCGGCTCGTTGTTGATGTGGCGCATGATGTCAGACGCCAGCCCATTCGCCGTTTCATAACGGCGATTACGGTCCTTCTCCAGGCACTTCATCACGATCCAGTCCAGATCACCGCGAACGAGATGAATGAGTCGGGGCGAGTCGGTCTGCCTGTCCTTGGCGGTGGTGGTCTGCTCCTCGGCAGCCAGCGTGCTCAACTTCTGCGATGGACGCGGCGGTTCTTCTTCGCGGATAATGCGGCGGATTTCATCAAAACCAGCTTCGAGCAACCTTTTGGCATCGAATGGTGTTTTGCCGGTGAGCAACTCATAAAGCAGCACGCCCAAACTGTAAATATCGCTGCGCGTGTCAATGTCCAGCCCGCTCAACTTCGCCTGCTCCGGGCTCATGTAGGCCGGTGTGCCAATAAATTGTTCGAGCGCGGTAAAGATTGTCTTGTCCGTCAGCGTCTGGCCGCCCGTGGCTTTGGCAATGCCGAAATCAATGATCTTGGGCACCGGCCTGCCGTCATGATCGGCCACGAGGATGTTGGATGGTTTGATATCCCGATGGATGATCCCCTTCTGGTGCGCGTGCTGGATGGCCTGGCAGACTTGAGTGAAAAGCTCAAGGCGCTGTTCCGTATTCAACTTGTTTTCATCACAGTAGCGGGTGATTGGAATGCCCCGCACCAGTTCCATGACAAAGAACGGTCTGCCGGTTTCGGTGGCTCCGGCGTCCAGCACCTTGGAAATGTTGGGGTGGTCCATCAGGGCCAGCGCCTGCCGCTCGGCTTCGAACCGGCCCAGGACTTCCTTGGTGTCCATGCCGGGCTTGATGACCTTGAGCGCGACACGGCGCTTTACCGGCTCCTCCTGGTCGGCCATATAGACCACCCCGCAGCCGCCTTCGCCAATTTGTTGCAACAGTTTATAGCGGCCAATTTTATCGCCCGGCTTCTCCGTCAGCGGCACGGAAACCACTCTCGTTTTTTCAGGGCCAGCGGGTTGCCCAATTGGCTGAAGCAAAGCTTCAACTCGCGCAAGAAGCTGGGCATCTTCGCCACAGGCCTCCTTCAAATACGCGGCGCGTTCTCCGGCCGGCAATTTCAGTGCGGCATTAAAAACATCTTCCTCGCGTTTTGTGAGGTCGGGCAGTTCTGCGGATGGCCGACACTCCTTTGCCGCGTCGCTCGTTTCCAGGATTTTTGCCAACTGTGCCGCATTGCCTCTGAGCGCCGCCTCCTGTGGATTCTCTTCTGGCATAGTTGGTATATTTCGATTCTTATACCCGGCCGGTTTGAAAGTCTTGCACAAAAATTGCGCGCCAAATTCACTGGCGCCCAGCCAAACGCGCAAGCACCCGCTTGAATTCTTCGACTTCGGCGCGGACGTTGCTTTCCCCCTTTTCGTGCTCCGCAACCACTTCAAACAGGTGCCGCTCGAATATCCTCTTGGCGCTTAACAACAAATTGGCCCCTTCCGCCGGGCTTCTGAGATCAAACCGTTTCATCAGTTCCTCGTAAGACAAAGGTTTCGTGTCCTGAAAAGCGGGATCCAACACGCGCAAATTGAAAATCTCCCAGGTTTGCCCTCTGCGCGGTTGCTGCTTCCCTGGCTGCCGGCAATCCTCTTCCATGCGGCGCAGCGTTTCCGACATGATCGCACGAAGCCACTCCAAGTCGTAGGCATCGTCCGCCGCGCCCGTTTGCGCCGCGATTTCCATTTCAAGCTTCTTCGAGCCTTCCTCGCCCTGGCCATCCAACGATAAAAACTGGCTCTCCTTTTGATTCTTGCGCAGCCAGTTCAGGACATAATTCCGCAGGCTCGTTTTGAGAAAATCCCGGAACCGCCCCCGATTCAGGTCAACTTGTCCGAGCCACCCCTCTCTCAGCAGCCGATCCTGGGCAAAATCCTGCAGAAGCTCCTCGTCGTATGGCTGCAGGGTGGGGAAGGCATGCAACAAATAGACCTTCAACGGCTTGTGATACTTGCCAATCAAGCTGGCCAGCGAATCAAGATCGCCCTCGCCCGCCCGGCGCAATTCAGAGGAATTGGTCCTCTGGAAAATCGAAGAGTCCGGTTGTTCCGCTGTATCAGCCATCGTATGAGCGAGTTGTCAGGCCCTTCTTACGCTTGGAAGCTGTTCCAGGACAAGTCAAAAAAACAGTCAAAAAGGCAGCCGGCCCGCAGGCGGCAATTTAAATCATTATTTTCTGCAAGATTCTGCGGTCGCGATTGTATGAACCCATGAAGGCACGCAAAAAATTCGCTGTGCGGAAACAGAAGGCCAGGAATGAAAGCAACTAAAAGCAGTAAAGACCCTATGAAAAATCGAATTGCCTTTGTGAGCGCCCTTGTCCTGATGATGCTGGTGGTTTTGGCGCAATCCGGCCTGGCCCAAAGCCAGCATGGGACGACCGCTTCGATTCCGATTCCTCGGCAAGCTTCCGCGCTGCCGTTGTTCCGGGTGACGTCTCCTATTGCAGGCTCGGTTGTCGCAAACGATCCGGCCTCGTCTTGCGGCGCTCGAACGTGTTGCCCGGGGTGCAAAACAATTGTGACCATTCCTTGCACGGGCGGTGCCTGCAAGCCAGGCGCAGGGTTGCAGGTCAACACCATCCCCGCGCCGCTGAATTCAACGCAAAGCGCTCCTGTGGACGCCGCGCCGCCCGCCGCGGCTGCCAACGATGCCAAAGAGCAGCCCAAGCCTGCCGCGCCCGTCACAAGTTGGGTCCATTTTGCGAATGCCCCTGTCAATTCAGCCTTTTATTTTGTGCAAGGTGCTGCACAAGAGCTGTGGCTGAAAACCTCTACCAATATAGCCAGCCACCTTGTCAGCGGCCAGGCCATTCAAGTGCCCGATGACGCGGCGATCACGGTTGTCTCACAGGGAATTGGTTTTGACAAAGTGCCCTTGAATTCGACCTTCTATTTCCTGCTCGACGCCCAGCGGTCGCGTCCGTGGATCAAAGCCTCCTCGACGACCGCGGCCAATCCTCGGGACGGAAAAGAGTATCCGATTCGAAGCGGACTGGTAGCCCTGGCAACCTTGCCCTGACCCAATAACCCTTATGAATATATGAAAAGAACATTACTCGCTCTTTTAATTATGAGACACTTGAGCAATTATGTGAGGATTTTGCTGTTTGTTCTGTGCGCGGGTCTGGCGGGCGGATGCATCAATCAGCAAGCAGTGTCAGATTGGCAATGGCAGCAGGATCACCCGGATTTGAAGCGTCCATGGCCACAAGATCCGAGCCCAGCGGAGATTCTCCCTGGCTGGCCATGGTGGCGATGAGGGTTGGCACTCAACTGTGAACCATTAACAACATCAATCCATACTTTAACATGAAACAATTCATCACTTTCGCGTTTGCATTGCTGCAAATATTTCTTGCTGGTTGCACCACTAAAAGAATTACGGATTATCAACCGGCGGCTCCGTCCATCAGTGAACGCACTGCTCAAGAATCAGGAGTGGAGGTGGCGCTTGATCCGTTTGTCGAAAAGGCCCGCGCAAAGGAATATTTTGACATTGACGCGGTTGCCGACGGCATTGCGATTCTCCATGTCCGTGTCGCAAACAAAACGGCCAATCAAACGTTCCTGGTGGAAAAGAAAAATTTTCGGTTGCTTCGAAACGAACGTGGAGGTTTGACAGGTGACGGCAAAATAATCGAACGCTCCCAGGCATCCGGGAGTGCTCTTGGTGTAACTGGTGCTGTCCTCGGTGGACTTGGCGGAACTGGCTTATTACTGGTAGGATCTGCTATGGTTTCGCATTCCACTGAAATCCAGAGGAATTTCACGAGCAAAGAAATGGGCGATCAAACGCTCTCGCCGGGTCAAAGCATGGAGGGGTTTATTTACTTCACTCCCGTTAACCACGGAGAGGATTGGACCCACAATGCCGCCGTAAAGATAAAGTTGCCTGAAACCAAAACCCGGCAAATTATTGAATTGAACGTTCCACTTTCACAATAAACAACTAACCCCGAAACCCACCCATCTATGAAATCTGCGCGCTTGATCACACAATCATTACTCGCCGTTCTGGTCCTGACCCTGTCCGGCGGGTGTGGCACCACCCTCTCGCCAGTTTCCGTGCAACAGAGCCCCTTGACGGGGGGGCAGGTGTTGCCGCATCGCGCCGTTCTGGTGCTTAACCAGGAACTTGCAGACTACAAGCACGAATTCCATCTCGTAGGAGGCACAGATGTTTATCCCATCGGTTCTGCGTTGCAAGATTACGCCCGTAACGTCACTGGTAAATCTTTCCAGCAGGTTGATATTGTTCCGTCAGAGGAAAAAGCCGTTTCATTGGCATCCGACGACTTGATTCTGATTCCGCGAGCAGTCAAATCCGACACCAGCTTTGGCAAACGCAAGTATACCATTACGCTTGTGGTGGAATGGACGGCCAAAAATCGCGCCAGTCAGAATACAATCTGGCTCAAAACCATTACCGCCAACGCCACTGAAGAAATGGGGTCCTTATTCACCATTATGAAAAACAGACGTATCTTGTTTCAAAAGGTATTCGATGACTTAAGCCCACAAACCTACAAAGCATTCCAGGAAGCACCTGAACTGAGATAGTGTGATGAACTACAACCGACTAAATAATATGCACTGTTTTAGCCGGCTCTGCCGCTCCCGAATTCCCCGCCGCGCTGCTGTCATGCTGATCGAGCCTCCGCTCCGCGTGACCATTCCATTCCTCGGGTTGTGTAAACCGTGGCGATATGCGAGCGCGCTAATGTTGGCCTTGTTATCGCTTGTGGCAGGATGTGCAACGGTTCCGCCCGCAACGAGTCAAGAACGGGGAAAGGCAACCAGCTTCGCGCCCCACCCCGAATACGCGGGCGTTTACATCTTTCGACCATTGGACCTGCTGACGGGCGAAGGACTAAAGGAAGTTTCTCTGGATCATGTATCGGTTGGGGAGCTCGGAAATAAGTCATTCCTCTATTTGCCTGTCGCGCCAGGCAAGCATTGTTGTTGGATTTGGGATGTCCAGCCAGGCGAGCATGGTACTTCGCATTGGGTCCGTTCGCTTGAGTGGGAGTGGGCTGCTGCTCAAAAATTCACGGCGGAAGCCGGCAAAAACTACTTCTTTGTTATATCTCAGCCGCTTTTATATGGAAGGAAGTTAAAATCTATTACCGAAGGCGAAGGCAAAGCCTATGCAAAAGAGTTCACTCTGAGTAGTCTATGCGGACCGGGGTGGGCAGCGCAGTTTGCAGCCGCGCAAGGAGGCCAGGCTTCCTTTGTTTACGATAACGTCATGCCCGTCATGCCCGTCATGCCCGTCAACAGAGGCGTTTATGCCTCGCCGCCCACAATCCGCTTTTGGGCTCCTCGTGGTGGCATTGGTGTCATCCAGGCGGGGCTCATGAATAACTGGGGCCGGATCCGTTGAGTCGCAGTCCCCAATCAGGTCAACCCCCAAAATCCCACAAAAGGGATATCGGGCAGCCTCACTTCTGGAAGATGTCCGAAATGCGAGCCGTGATCCTGGTTTGATGCTCATCCAAAACATGTTCCATGACTACATGGTGCCATTTTGCCACTGACTTGTCAGTCTCCATTGACCGTGGCGAACTGCGCCAGCGCAACTTGAGCCTGCGCGTCGTCGTCAAGGAAATCCCATCCGTTTTCGGCTCGTTTTTTTGAGCGGGCGATTGTCAGTTCTTGAAACGTGGCGGGTTGGTGACGGGTCAAAGGAAAAGGCTAAATGCTGAAGGCTAAAGTACTGAAAAACCGCCGGTCGGAGCGCCGCAGCCAGGCCATTGTCAACTGCAAATAACTGCCACTTATGTAAGTGTCTTTCTGACAACTTGTTATGACTTTGCAAAATGCTGAAAATTTCACAGTTTTTTTCGGGGCAGGTTTTCTTGAGAAAATTGAAGCTCTACCCCGAAGCCTTTCGGGGCTGCCTTTCAAACTGAAAGGCAATTGTTCAGAAGGTGGGCTGGGCAAAATCGGACTTGCTCTCATAAATCTTCAGGCTGGACGGGGCGGCGCGTTTCCTCCAAGATCCGCTCATGCCGAAGGCCAAAGGCGCGGAGAGCGCTCTTGATGACATACAGAAGCTGCCGTTCGAAGAGGCGCTGAAAAGGCTCGAAACAATCGTCGAGTCAATGGAAGCGCAGGACCTGCCTTTGGAAACATTGCTGGCGCGTTATGCGGAAGGCACGCGATTGTCGCAGCTTTGCCAGGCGAAATTGAACGAGGCCGAGTTGAAAATTCAACAATTGGAAAAAGGTCCCAAGGGGGAATTGAGTTTGACGCCCGCGCCCATTTCCGAGGAGAATTTATGAGCCGCTATCTGGACATGGTTGACCATCCTTCACACGTCAAAAAACTGACTCTGGAACAGTTGCAGCAACTGGCCGGGGAAATCCGCCACGACCTGATCACCAAACTGGCCAAGAATGGAGGCCATCTGGGGCCGAATCTCGGCGTGGTCGAATTGACCATCGCGCTGCACTTTGTCTTTTCCACTCCGCACGACAAATTTGTCTGGGACGTCAGCCATCAAAGTTACGTGCACAAGTTGCTGACCGGGCGAAAGGACCGCTTTCACACCATCCGGACGACCGACGGCTTGAACGGGTTCTCGCTCCGCACCGAGAGCCAGCACGATTGTTACGGGGCGGGACACGCCGGCACCGCCCTGTCCGCCGCGCTGGGCATGTGCGCGGCGCGCGATCAGCGCGGGTCGGATGAAAACGTGGTCTGCATTTTTGGGGACGCGGCGCTGACCAACGGGATTTCCTTTGAGGCCCTCAACAACATCGCGCATACCACCAAGCGGTTCATTGGAATTCTAAACGACAATGAGTGGAGCATCGCCAAGAATGTTGGCGCGATTTCCTCCCACCTCAACAAAGTCATCACCCATCCGCAGTACAACCGCGTGCAAAAGGACCTGGAACGATGGGTCAAACGCATGCCCAAAGGAGAGCTGGCCATCAAGCTGGGCCATAAAGCCGAGGAGATCCTCAAAAGCGTCCTGGCGGGAGCTTCCCTGGAGCAAAACCCGGACCAAGCGGAGTCCGACGGGCGCGGCGGCTATGGCAACAGCCTTATTTTTGAGGAAATGGGATTGCGCTACCTTGGCCCCATAGACGGACATGATTTGCCGCTGCTCATCAGCACGCTCGAATTTGCCAGGGCCAGCGAATTGCCGGTGGTGCTGCATGTCTTGACAAAAAAAGGCAAAGGCTACGAAGCCGCCTTGAATTATCCGGAAAAATTCCACGGCTTGGGACCTTACGACCCGGTGACCGGCAACACGCCGGCGGCCCAGCCCGGCACTCCCCCGAATTACCAGGATGTTTTCGGTCAAACGATGGTCAAACTGTGCCAGAAAGATAATTCCATTGTTGGCATCACCGCGGCCATGCCCAGCGGCACGGGCCTCAAGGCCCTGGAAAAGGCCATGCCCCGCCGTTATTACGATGTGGGCATCGCCGAAGAGCACGCCGTTTTATTTGCCGCCGGCATGGCCACGATGGGCTTCCATCCGGTCTGCGCCATCTACTCGACTTTCTTGCAGCGGGCCTATGACTGCATCGTGCATGACGTGGCCCTGCAGGATTTGCCCGTGATTTTTTGCATGGACCGCGCCGGCTTGTCGGCCAATGACGGACCGACTCATCACGGTCTGTTCGACATCGCCTACCTTCGTTGCGTGCCCAACATCATCGCCATGGCGCCGCGAAACGAAGACGAACTGGCCGACATGATGTTTACGGCGACGCACCAAAAGCATCCCGCGTTCATTCGCTATCCGCGGGGCGCGGCGGAAGGCGTGACGGTTAAAGACCAACCGGCCCTGATGGAAATCGGCCACGCGGAAATCACGCGGAAATTCGCCGGCAACAAGGGGCGCAAAGTGGCCTTGTTTGGTTTGGGCAACATGCATCATGTGGCGGAGCAGGCGGCGGAACTGTTATTGGCGGAAGGTTTTGATTGCGCGGTCATTAATCCGCGGTTCACCAAGCCGCTGGATGCCGGCGCCCATGAGTTTTTTGCGCGCGCCGCCGAAGCGGTCGTCACCCTGGAAGACCATGTGCTGGCTGGCGGCTACGGGGCCAGCGTATTGGAACTGCTCAATGAAAAAGGCATTTCCACTCCCGTGGCGCGTATTGGCTGGCCCGATCAATTCATCGAGCACGCCACCACCGTGGAGCATTTGCGCGAGAAGTACGGGCTGACGGCGGCCAACGCCGCGGCCCAAGTGCAGGCCCTTGTGGCCAAACACGAACAGGCGCGTTTGACCGCCGTCGCGTAAGAAATCTGTGGACCAACCGCTTCCCGCCCCAGGCGCGAAACTGACATTGACCATCGACGACATTGCCTTCGGCGGCGATGGCGTTGGTCGATGGGGTGATTTTGTGGTCTTTGTCCCGTTTGTGGCGCGCGGCGAAACGGTGGAAGTGGAACTGACAGAGGTCAAACCCCGTTTCGGACGGGCGCGTCTGCTGCGAGTCCTGCAACCCGCGGCAGAGCGCGTCGTGCCGCCGTGCCGGTACTTTGGCGATTGCGGCGGATGCCAATATCAACACATTGCCTACCCGGAACAACTTCGTCTCAAGCATAAACAAATCAGCGATTTATTCCAGCGCATCGGCGGCTTTGACCGTGCGGTGATCGACCCGGTGCTGCCCTGCCCCGAGCCGTTTGGCTACCGCAACCGCATCATGATACGCAGCCAGTGGGACAAGTTCAAACAAGGATTGAACATTGGTTTCATCCGGGCTGACAATCGCCTGGTGGTGGATATCGAAGAATGCAAAATTGCCGAACCCGCCTTGAACCAGCAAATCCAGCATGTCCGCCGGCATCCTCCGCCAAAGGGAGGCTTGAAAGTGGTGCTGCGCGTCGCGCCCGATGGCTGGGACCTGCCGCGGGATTCCTTTTTTCAAAACAATTTTTTCCTGCTGCCCAAGCTGGCGGACGTTGTGCGAACGCGGGTCAAGGACAGCGGCTGCCGGTTTTTGGTTGATGCCTATTGCGGGGTTGGTTTTTTCAGTATTGAACTGGCCGGCATTGTCGGGCATTTTGCGGGTGTGGAAGTGGATGTTGCCGCAATTAAGGCGGCAAGACAGAACGCGGCCAGACGAAACCTGACCAACGGCGAGTTCGTGGTGGGGCGCGCCGAAGACCTTCTGCCCGGGATACTGGGGCGTTTTGATTCCGGAGCCACCACGCTTATTCTGGACCCGCCGCGCACGGGTTGTCCGGCTGAAATGCTCCAGGCCGTGAGAACGCTTCAGCCAGCGCAGATATTGTATGTGTCCTGTCATCCGGCGACCCTGGCGCGGGACATGAACGTTTTGTGCGCGGAGGATGTCTTTGAATTAACAAAAATTGTTCCATTGGATATGTTTCCTCAGACACAACACATCGAATGTGTGGCCGACGTGCGAAAGAAAACGGCTCCGGACGGGGCCGCTCATAAGCCTTGCTAACAGGACGCGCCTTGGTGCAAACTCCTCCTTCATGACAACAGAAGAAAAAGTCAGCTCTCCCCAAAAGCGGGCGATCATCCCGTCTCCCTGGCTGGTTGTATTGGGGGCATTGCTCTTGTACGGGTTTACACTCAATCACTGGGTGACGTTTAACAGTCTGCCAGTCGTTGCGAGGGTCACGGGGTGGGACTGGCACCCAATCCCATTGTCGTGGCGCCAAACCCCGGTTGCTCCGTTGTTTTTTGTTTTGACCTGTCCGATCCGGCTGCTGCCGGTCGCATGGCAGCCAGCCGCCTTGAATGCCTTTGCCGCGTTCTGCGCGGCGCTGACCCTGGGTCTATTGGCCGCCTCGGTGCGACTGCTGCCGCATGATCGCACGCGGGAACAGCGGCAACGAGAGGGCGGAGAGTTTTCCCTGCTCTCGCTGCCGGCGGCATATCTGCCGGCGCTTTTCGCCGTGCTCATGCTGGGCCTGCAGTTGAACTTTTGGCGGAACGCCATTGCCGCGACCGGGGATGTGCTGGACGTGCTGGTCTTTGCCTTCTTGATTTTTTGCCTCCTCAAATTCCGCATTTCGCAAAATGACGACTGGCTGTCGGGTTTCACCTTCCTCTATGGCCTGGGCGCGGCCAATGACTGGGCTTTGATCGGTTTCTTTCCTTTCTTTCTCATTGCTTTGGTTTGGATCAAAGGCGTCAACTTTTTCAATTGGAGATTTCTGGCGCGCCTGGCCGGATGCGGATTTTTGGGTTTGCTGCTTTATTTGCTCGTTCCGGCGATCGGCAGCCTGGGCGGCGAGCGGGCCAATTTTTTGTCGCTTCTGCACATGGAGTTGAGCGTGCAGAGTTTCAGCCTTCGCATGGTCCCGCGCTGGATAGTGGCGGTGGCGGCGCTGCCGACCCTCCTGCCGCTGTTTTTTGCCGGAATCCGCTGGCCTTCCTTCGAAGGGGAATTGAGCGCGGCGGGCAATATCCTGACAAGACTCATGTTTCGCTTGTTGCACGTTGTTTTTCTGGTGTTGGCGCTCAGCATGTATTTCGATTTCAAATACAGCCCCAGCTTGCGGCTGCAAGAGGCGCCGATTGGTTTTTTGACGTTTTACTACATGGGAGCATTGTGCGTTGGTTATTACAGCGGTTACATTCTTCTTGTCTTTGGCAAGAGTGCCGCCCAGGCCTGGGAGAAGAGAGGCCTTCTGACCAGGGCCTTCAACCCGCTGGTGGTGGGATTGCTCTGGTTGCTGGCGGTTGCCGCGCCATGCAGGCTTTTCTACGAGAACATTTCCCACATTAACGCGGGCAAGCGCAACGTCCTGGCGGATTATTCCAGGGAAACCATTCGGGATTTGCCAGCCAAACCCGTCATCATACTGGCCGATGATCCCGTGCGATTATATCTGTTGGAGGCGGCTTTCCGCCGGGAAGGAAAGCCCAATAAGAACATCATGATCGAGACAGGGTCGCTGCCGTACCAGGAATATATCGCCTATTTGGTTTCTCGTTATCCAGAGCTTAAAAAAGAGACAGCCCCGACCGAGAAGCTGCGTCACGTCCTTCCTGCCGACTCGCTGGTAAAATATCTGTATGGTCTCAGCCGGACGCACTCCATTTATTATCTGAGTCCAAGCTTTGGGTATTATTTCGAGGCCTTTTATTTGAAACCGCATGGTTTGGTTTATGAGCTTCAAACCTACCCAAAAGATGCCATCGAACCACCCCTGCCCACCAGCGAGGAAATCAAGCAAAACCAGGATATTTGGGAAAGAATCGGGAAAAAATCGCTGGCCGTGTTCCCGTCCCTGGCAAAGCTGGACCCGGATGCCGCTGCGATCAGTGTCAATTACTCCGTCGCCCTGGATTTCTGGGGCGTCGATCTGCAAAAGGCCGGCTATCTCAAGGAAGCCAACGCCCAGTTTGCGGAAGCCGCGCGGATCAATCCGCAAAATTTCATCGCCAAAATCAACAGGCAATACAACGAACGTTTGCAGAAGAACGACCATCGGCCCATCGACACAGGGGATCTCATTTACAAAGCGATCAACCTGTATCGAGGGATGGTGCCCATCCTCAAATTCAACGGACCGGTGGACGAACCGGATATGGATTTGGTATTTGGCACACTGATGGCCGACGGTCATGATCTGCGGCAAGGCGCCGCTTTGTTTGAGCGGCGTTTGCAACTGCTGCCGGGGGATGTCGGCGCCGAATTGGACCTCGCCAAAGTTTTTGTGGACTCGGGCCAGATTGACAGGGCAATGGAGTTGATTCGGAAACTCCGCGCCAATCCCGCCGCCAGCAAGTGGGAAGTCTCCCGTGTTGAAGCTCTGGCCTACTATGCCAGGAACGACTTCCCATCGGCTGAAAGACTCATGCAGGATGCGCTCAAGGAGGACCCGCGTGACGAAAGGCGCGTCGCCATTATGGCCGAGTTTTATCGCGTCACCGCCTACACCTCTTTGCGCCAGACGAACGCGAGCGAGGCCACCCGCCGCTTCAACCTTGCGCTGTCCTACATCGACCAGGAATTACAATTACTGACGCCCGCCAGCACAAAACTCACCGGTCCGAACAGTATTCCCGACACCCTGCTCAAGAAGGCCGAAGTGCAAATGATGCTCAAATCATTCCAACCCGCCATCGCAACCCTGAATCACATCTTGGAACTCCAGCCGGGCAATGCGACCGCGCTTTTAAATCGCGCGATTGCCGAGATTCAGCTCAATCAATTCCAGGCGGCCAAAGACGACTACAAAGCGTTGCGCAAGTTATTGCCCCATCAGTCCTATGTGTCTGATTACGGGCTGGCTGAAATAGCTGCCCGGCAAAAGCATCCCGCCGAGGAAATCCGTTACCTCAAACGCTATCTGGATGCCGCCCCGAATGACGTCCCTGAATATCAGCAGGTCAAGCAGCAGTTGAGAAAGCTGGAAAGCCACTAAACACGGCTCGGCCGGATGCGGGTCACGCACGTCATTACCCGGTTGGTCGTCGGTGGCGCACAGGAAAACACGGTGGCATCGGTCCTTGGCCTGCGGCGCAGGCCGGATTTCCAGGTCCATCTCATCAGCGGGCCAACGACCGGCCCGGAAGGTTCGCTGGCCTCCCTCTTTCGCGAAGAGCCGGACCTTTTGAGCCTGGTGCCGACTTTGGTTCGCGCTGTCCATCCCATCTACGATTGCGCGACACTGCTGCGCCTGACCCGAATTTTCCGATCCACCCTTCCCCAAATCGTCCACACCCACAGCGGCAAGGCGGGAATTCTCGGCCGGTTGGCCGCCTCCCGCGCCGGAGTGCCCATTATCGTTCACACCATTCATGGCCCCTCGTTTGGCACCTTTCAAGGCCCCATTCCCAATTTCCTGTTCCAAGGCGCCGAGCGTCTCGCCGCCAACGTGACGACCCATTTCGTCAGTGTCGCCCAAGCCATGACCCGGCAATATCTTGCCGCCGGCATCGGACGGCCTGAGCAGTACACCCGCATCTTCAGCGGCTTTGCGCTCGCGCCCTTTCTGGAGGCGCAGAATGATCCCGCCTTGCGTCGTCGTTTGCAGATCGATGCCAACGATATTGTCATCGGGAAAGTTTCCCGCCTCTTCAAACTCAAAGGCCATGACGACTTGCTGGCGGCCGCTCCCGCTGTGCTCCGGCGCTGCCCGCGCTTGAAGTTTCTGCTCATCGGAGACGGGGCCTGGCGCCAGCGCCTGCAAACCCGGGCGGAGTCTCTCGGATTGCAACAGCATTTTATATTCACCGGACTGGTTCCTCCGGAGGAGATGCCGCGTTACCTCGGCATCATGGATATACTGGTCCATCTTTCGCGGCGGGAAGGTCTTCCCCGGGCGTTGCCGCAGGCCCTGGCGGCGGGCCGTCCCGTGATCGCTTATGATTGCGACGGCGCCAATGAAGTTTGTCTCCCCGGTGAGACAGGTTTTCTGGTGCGCCCCGGCGACTTGGACACATTGGCGGAACGCCTGGTCCAACTTGCCCGGGACCCCGCATTGCGGGAACGCCTGGGAGCGCGCGGCCGTGAATTCGTCCGCCAATCGTTTTCAATCGAGACAATGGTGGAAAAGCTCTGCACACTGTATCGCCAGTTGGCGGCGACGCGGCAAAAGTGAATCAAACAACCTTATATTTTTTGGCCATGCTGGCGGCGACCCTGGCCACGGCGGCAACGTTGCCGTTGTGGCGCCATTGGTGCCGGCGCCACGGCGCGATGGATGATCCGGGGCATCGCAAAATCCATGCGACCCCCATTCCCCTGGCAGGCGGGCTGGCCGTGATGACCGGCTTGCTGGCCGCATTGCTGGGCGGAACGGTCTTTGCCTTCCTCCACTCCTCGTCCGGCACGATGGGGCTTTTCCAATACGGCCTGGGCCGCAGAGCCACCCAGCTCCTCGGCATCACCGCCGGCGCCTTTGGCATGTTGCTGATCGGTTTGCGCGATGACAAAGCCGAGTTGCGGCCGGCGGCAAAATTTGGCGGCCAATTGCTGGCGGCCCTGGCTGTCGCCGCAACGGGCGTTCGAATAACTCTCTTCGTTCATAATATCGTCTTCAGCTATGCGATGACGGCGCTGTGGATTTTGACCGTCGTCAATGCGTTCAATTTCATGGACAACATGAACGGGCTTTGCGCCGGACTCGGGGCCATTGGGGCGGCCTGGTTTGGTTTGATCGCGGCCCAAGCCAACCCGTCCCAATACCTGGTGGCAACGATGGCCTTTTTAATTGCCGGCGCTTTGCTCGGTTTTCTGCCCTATAATTTTCCCAAGGCGAGCGCCTTCCTTGGCGACTCCGGAAGCCACCTGGTGGGTTACCTGCTGGCTGTTCTGGCCATATTGCCCCATTTCTACACGCCTAGGCACCCGCGGATGCTGGCCGTTCTCACCCCGTTGCTGATTCTGGCCGTCCCGCTCGGAGACCTGGCCTGGGTCGTCCTGCTGCGCTGGCGCATGGGCCAACCCTTCCACCTCGGCGACACAAATCATTTGTCCCACCGTTTGGTGCGGCGGGGCCTGAGTAACGCGCAATCGGTGCTGGTCATCTGGCTGCTGGCGGCGGCTTTGGGCGCGCTGGCCTTTCTTTGGCAATGATTTCAGTGGAAGAGGTGGTGGACGTGCCGGCGGCAATGGCTTCTGAAAGGGCGGCCAGCGCTTCCGCGCGCGGCACCGAGCCAATCAGCCGCTTCTCCTCAAACGTGTTGATGACCGCGACGTTCCGCTGCTCGCTGGCCAGCAAGACAGGCAATGCGTCCAGCAGCTTTTGCCCCGGCCGCAAACAGGGCGGGACGGCCCGCATCACGTCGCCGGCTATGATGGCGTTCAATTCCTGCCCCGCCCCCAGGTATCCTTTTAAATCCTGCAAAGCCACCACCCCCACCAGCCGGAATTGCGCGTCAACTACAGGAATAAAGTTGTTCTGGCTGCCCAGAAACCTCTCCGCGATCTGCGGCAGGGGCGTGTTCTCCCGCACGGGCGGCACCGGCGCCCTCATCATGTCGCCGATGGTTTGTTCGGTCGCCGCGCCCAGCCGGTAACTCTCCACCTCCAGGCTGCGCAATCTCAGAGGCTCGGTATAAATGGAATTGGGGTGCAGACGCTGCGAGACCAGTGTCGATACCGCGCAGCCCAGCATCAGCGCCGGCATGAGCGAATAATTCAACGAGATTTCCAGGATCATCACAATGGCCAGCAAGGGAGAACGGGTTGTGGCCGAGAAGACGCTCCCCATCCCAACCAGCGCAAAAACCCCGATGGGCAAATTCGCCGGGGCCAGTCCCATTTCCTCCAAACTCATGCCAAACAAACTTCCCAGGCCCGCGCCCAGGAACAAGGTCGGTGTGATCACCCCTCCCACCGCGCCCGATCCAACCGTCACCGCGGTGGCCAGCAATTTCGCCAGGAAAATTCCCAGCAGCAGTTTGGCCGCAACCGGATGTTGGATGAACCCGCTGGTCACCCTGTATCCGTTGCCCCAAACCTCCGGGTATGCCAGCGCGATGGTTCCCACCAACAACCCGCCAACTGCCATGCGCAGGGGCAACGCCGGCACACGCTTGAACACTTCCTGGCTGACACGCAACAGTTTGAGAAACACCGCTCCCATCACACCGGCCAGCAGGCCCAAAACCAGAAACCACGGCAACTGCGCAATGCGCGTAAAGTCGAAACCCGGCACTTCATACCACTGCTTGATTCCAAAAAAGCTCCGCGAAACCATTGTCGCCACCACCGACGAACAGAGCAGCGGCGCAAACAAGTTCATCGAAAAATTCCCCAAAACAATATGCGCCGCGAAAATCGCCCCGGTAATGGGCGCGTTATACGCCGCCGCCATCCCGGCCGCCGCCCCGCACGCCACCAACAGCCGCAGCCGGTACGGCTGCCAGTGCGCCAGTTGCCCCCACTTCGAGGCCGCAGTGGCCGATAATTGCGTAATGCCTCCTTCGCGTCCAATCGATCCCCCGCTGCCAATACTCATGAGTGACGACACCGCCCGGATGATCCCGCTCCGCAAAGGCAGTCGTCCATCCCCTGCCACCACCACTTCCAACAAGTTTGTCGTCCGCTGTTTCCCTGCCAAACGCAGTCCCCAAAACAACACGGCCCCCGCCGCCAGGCCGCCCAACGCCGGCGTGACGAACCGCCACCCCAGGGGCATTTTCTCCGCAACTTCGACAATGTTTTGGCCCGGGTGACCGACCAGGAGCACCTGAACTTTTTCCACGGAAAGATAGAACAGCACATTGATCACCCCGCCCATTGACCCGACAACGCCGGCCATGACCAGATGCAGGGCCTCCTCGCTCAACGACAACTTCTCCCGCACCCGCAAAGCCTTTTGCCAATGTTGGCGCAGGAAATGGCGTGTCGTTGCGAAGAAACGCTTATATGTATCCGGCTCTGGTCCCATCTGCTGGCTTCACCTTATAAACTTTTTTCCATTTGACGAGCGTGGAATTTGCCCGGTCCGCATCCGGCGCCCGCAAACAGCCTCCGTGATGGGTGTGAGACAAAATTCCTCGCCGCCCCATTCTTGCGGGAGAGACGTAAATGCGGCCCAATAGACTCCTTTAGGGCTGCGTTTGCCCTCTCTCCCCGCTTGCGGGGAGAGAGACGGAGAGAGGGTCCCTTTTTCCTCACCCGAAGAATTTTATCCTGCACCCGCAACAAAAATCAAAATCGGTAGGGCGAGACTCCGTCGAGCCGTGATTCGATCGAGATGGGGTTCGATCCACCCTCCGCAGAGCTACGGAGGACGGGCGGAGTCTCACCCTTGGCGGTGAGATGATGGAATTGGCAGCTTTCGCCTGCCTGCGTGATGGAGAAGATGAACGAGCCAAGGGTTACTTTGACACAGCCGCCACATTTTTCTATCTGATGCGCTTATGGAATGCCGGAAAACTAAACGAATGGGCGTCAAACAACATCGAATCTGTAAGGCCAAACGCAAAAAAGGGCATTCTGAAAATACCGATTCCCTCCTAAAAATGCCGTTATTTAGCCCTTGCCTCGGGCACGGTCACCAGAGGAAAGTCGCCAATTTGCGAGCTGTTCCGAAAACGGGTCAAAAACGTGTCAGCCCCTCACAAAAAACGGGTTCCTCACATTGCAACATTTTGTCTGCCGCCCCGCCTGCTTTGCCCGCTGCAATTCAATCTGCTTGTGAATGTCGAAGCCCACGCCGGTCGGTGTCCTCCATCGGTGTTTCCGGCATCCATCCGGCGCAATTTTTCGGGGCTTGAAACTTTTTCCGAAGCTGGTAGAGCGAAAGGGGCGCGAAAGTGATTCCAAATTAAGGCACTACCAAAGGCTTGCCAAAATGGCTAAAATGGGTATTTTGATGCATGATTGTGACGGCAACGGAACTGGCCAATGAAGGCAAGAGCATTCTGGACAAGGTTGTGCAGGGTGGAGAGGTTGTGGAAGTCCAGCGTCACGGCAGGACGGTTGCGGTCATTCATCCGAAAGTGGGCGCCACACGCTCCGAGATGTTACGCCTCCTGCACGGGCGCGGCTTCAGCGAGGGGGATGCCAGACAGTTGAAGGCCGCGATGGATGCTGTGTCGGAGATCATTGGTTATGCCGGTTGCGATTGATACCAGCGTCCTGATCTCCGCCGAGAAGAAGGGGGACTTTGACAAGCTGCTTCCTGAAAATGAGGAAGGGCCTTACTACATTCCGGCGCTGGCAGCTTCCGAATATCTGGTGGGGACGCAACCGTTGGTGAAAGCCGATTTGCGCCAGCGGGCATTGCGGCTTTATCAAAGCAGGTTCCGTGCTTTGGTTTCCAGTTTTACCGAATCGGATGCGTCTCAATTGGCCGCGCTCATTGCCGAACTCAAGGCCAAAGGCCAACAGATGAAGTTTTTTGACGCCGCCATTGCCGCCACGGCACTGGCACGCGGCGACAAGCTGCTTGTGCTGGACAGTGATTTCGACAGATTGAAGGATCGGATTCAGCTATTGCGGCCTCCCGCGCCCGGCTAGAAGAGGACACGATTCGTGGAAACCGTGAAAGGGTCCTCGGAAATTGGTATTCGCACATTCTGTCTGTGGCGCAAGTTTGTCCGGCGCTGCCGCCCGCTTTGCCCGCTGTCGCTCAATCTGCTTGTGAATGTCGAAGCCCACGCCGGTGGGAATGCCTGCTGCGTTCTTCCAGAAATTGTTTCGCCTCCTCCTCCATTTCAATGCAGCAGTTCCACCAGACCCGAAAACGGGTCAAAAACGGAAAACGGGTCAGTCCTCGGAATCGAGTATTTTGCATTCTTCACTGTGTCAAGAATCAAGGGGTCCCGGATAATCACATATTGCCGTGTTGCCGGTTTTCCAGAACCACTGGACGTTTCTTGCCATTCTTCGCGGCAATTTTATGCTTTTGTCCCCCGTTTTTGCCGTTCCCTGATCAGATGGCTAATTTTATACAGCTTCTGAGGCGGCGAATGACGAAAAGCAGTAACATGTTACTGGTTTGTAGCTGATCGTGTTACCGGCTAAGTGGTTGACTATCAACAATGTAACCGATGTTACCCCTTTTTCAAACCAATGTATCAATGTTGCGTGTTTTGCGATTGTTCTTGGCCTGAGACCGAAATCATTTTTAAATCTCAGGCAATGCGGCCTGTCCGTTCGCTGCTTATCTATTTTGTCCTCGTTTTTGCGGGAGGCGCCTTGCTTGCGCCCTGGCTGTATTGGTTCACCCGCGATTTGGCGGCGCATTGGCCTTGCTTCGAGAAACTGGCCTCAAACCCGTTTCATCGCTTTGTCGGTCGTGCCTTGCTCGGAGCGGCTTTGCTGGGTCTCTGGCCGCTGTTGCGCTCCTGCCGGATGTTGCACTGGCGCGATCTCGGCTTGAAGGCCGGAGACCGGTCGCTGGCGGGCGTTGCCATCGGGTTTTTGCTCGGTTTCGGTTCTCTTGCCTGTGTCGCCCTGCCAGCCATTTTCCTGGGCGGACGATCTTTCAATCCGGCTCATTCAAGCGCGCAAATCATGGGGCATGTTTTCAGCGCCGCCCTGGCCGCGATCATCGTGTCCATCCTTGAAGAGCTTGTTTTTCGCGGCACGCTGTTTGGGATATTGCGCAAAGCGCTATCATGGCCCAAGGCGCTCGTCTCTAGCAGCGCGGTCTATGCCCTGGCGCATTTCCTGCAAAAGGCCGATTCGCCCGGCCCCGTCGATTGGTGGTCCGGTTTGGCGCTCCTGCCCAAAATGTTTCAGGGCGGGCCGCCTTTCATCCCGGCGGTTTTTGCGCTGTTTGTGGCCGGAGCCATCCTTGCCCTGGCTTATCAACGGACCGGCAGCCTGTTTTTCTCCATGGGACTGCACGCTGGCTGGATTTTTTGGCTGAAGTTTTATGGGTTCCTCACCGTGAAAACACCGGGCGGCGACCCGTCCATTTGGGGCACGGACACCCTCATTGATGGCTGGCTGGCGTTGCCCGTTCTGGGCTGCGTCTTCTGGATCGTCTCGAGAATGAAAATTGCCGGGGAAAGGGCAGGGGGGCAAACGATATGAAAGCGCGCCTTTTTAGCGCATGGGACGCTTTGTTGAATCTCATCTATCCGCCCGTTTGTCAAATCTGCCAGGAAGAACGCGCCGGGATCAGGGAAGGCTACGTGGGCGGCGAATGCTGGTCTCAAGTGCGCTTTGTCACCGCGCCTTTTTGTCATCGGTGCGGGTTGCCTTATGCGGGGAGCATCACACAACCTTTCGTGTGCGGCAATTGCGCGGACATCAAATTTCATTTCCGCTTTGCCCGATCCGCCGTCATAGCCAACCCGCTTGTTTTGCAGGTCATTCACCGCTACAAATACAATCACGCCCTCTGCTTTGAACCTTTTCTGGCCGATTTGTTGATCCGCCAGGCTGTTCCCTCCCTGAGAAACGAGAAATGGGACCTGATCGTTCCCGTGCCCTTGCACCCGGCCAAAGAACGGGAGCGCGGATTCAACCAGGCCGAACGCCTGGCCCGCCATCTCAGCCGCGCCACGCAAATCCCGGTGAACAAAGAACTGGTCCGCCGTGTCAAACCCACCCAAACCCAGACGCAATTGAACCGGGCGGAGCGGGCCGGCAATGTCCATGCCGCCTTTGCCCCGCGCGGCCACAAAAAACTAAATGGCGAAAAAATTATTTTGTTGGATGATGTATTGACGACGGGCGCGACGACCAGCGCCTGCGCGCGGGTGTTGCGCAAGGCCGGCGCGGGCGATTTGTGTGTTTGGACCGTCGCACGCGGAGCTTGACGATTGGCCGGCAACTCTTTTAAATGGCAAATGCTGTTGATGAAAAACTCAACCACGCGGTTCTAAAAGACATGGCTACAACGTCGTTCAATAAGAAAACTCTCGGCGTCGAGGTCGTGGAGCGGGCCGTCACTCCGCCCTCCTCCGACCCCCAAACCACCAGCTTTCTCAAAAAACCCAAGCTGGCCGGCGCCAAATCCCGCAAACGCGACATTCCCGTAGGCTTGTGGAGCAAGTGCAAAAAGTGCGGCAACATGATCTATGACAAGGAGTTGGACGCGAACCTCAAAGTTTGCCTCAAGTGCCAGTACCATTTTCCCATCGGCGCCCGCGAACGCATCAACGCCCTGGTCGAAACCTGTTCCTTCGAAGAGATCGATGCTTCGATGGAAAGCGTCGATATTCTTCAATTCACCGGCGTGGCTTCCTACACCGCAAAATTGGAGCAATACACCAGCGAGACGAACCTCAAGGACGCGGTTTGCACCGGCATTGGCCGCATCTGCAAATACAGGGTCGCCCTCGGCGTGATGGATTTCGGTTTTCTCGGCGGTTCAATGGGGTCCGTCGTCGGCGAAAAGCTCACGCGCCTGATCGAATCGGCCACGGACAAGGGTTTGCCCGTGATTATTATTTCCACCAGCGGCGGCGCGCGCATGTATGAGGGAATGTTCAGCCTGTTGCAAATGGCCAAGACCTGCGGCGCCCTGGCCTATCATGCCAGGAACAAACTGCCTTACATCAGCGTCCTGACCAATCCCACCATGGCCGGTGTCATGGCCAGCTTCGCCGCCGTGGGCGATTTGATCCTGGCTGAACCCGGGGCCATGATCGGTTTTGCCGGACGGCGCGTCATTGAAAGCACCACCCAATCCGATTTGCCCCCGGATTTTCAAACCGCCGAATTCCTGCTCGAGCACGGGCTGATCGACTCCATCGTTCCGCGCAATGAAATGAAAGCCCGTCTCTGCACCTGCCTGGATTACCTGATGGAAGGCCGGGAACAACCGGCCCCGCCCGGAAAGTAATATTTGACAACGAACACCGCCTCGACAGGGCCGGCCACGGAGGCCATGCCGCAAGCGATTCTCCGCTTGCTGGGGCGCCATGATTACGCGCCCGCCAACGTCCCCCAGTTGCTCCAGCGCCTGGGCTGCCGCCCTGACCAGCAACAGGCCCTGCAAAAGGCGCTGCGCACTCTGGAGGAGAATGGCCAGATCATTCGCAACAAAGGCAACCGCTACATTCAATCGCGCGAGGCCAACCTCGTCCCCGGCGTCATCCGCATGAACCGCCAGGGCAAGGGCTTCCTCGAACCGGACGCCGCCGGCCTGCAGGAAATTGTCGTCCCGGAAAGCGCCACTTCCACCGCCCTGCACGGCGACCACGTCCTGGTGCGGCGCGACGTTTCCCGGCGGCGCGGCCCGGCGGAGAGCAATGAAATCACCGGTTCGGTGGTTCGCATCCTGAAACGCAAACGCGCGCAAATCGTCGGAACGCTGCAACGCAGCAAACAGTTCCTGTTCGTCATCCCGGACGACCCCCGCATTCCCCATGATATTTATGTGCCCCCGGCGCGCGACACCGGCCGGCCAGCCGGCATTGGCGACAAAGTCGTGGTCGAATTGCGCGCCTGGGAATCCCGCCATACCAACCCGGAAGGAGAGATCATCGAAGTGCTCGGCCCGCCCGATGAAGAGGGCGTCGATATGCTTTCCATCTTGCGCTACTACAATCTGCCGCTCCATTTTCCAAAGAAAGCCATCCAGGAAGCCGACAGGATTGCCAAACTTCATCCGCGCGGCGAACCGGCCGCCGGTGAATGCCACGGCCGCGCCGATTGCCGCAAGCTCTGTGTCGTCACCATCGACCCCGACGACGCCAAGGATTTCGACGATGCAATCTGTCTTCAAAAACACGGCAAAGACCAGTGGAAGCTCTGGGTGCATATTGCCGACGTCTCGCATTATGTCCGCCCCGGCGGTGTTCTGGACGAGGAAGCGCGCAAACGGGGCAACTCAACCTACCTGGTGGACCGGGTCATCCCCATGCTGCCGGAAGCATTGAGCAACGAACTGTGCTCGCTCAAACCCGGTGTCGATCGCCTGACGAAATGTGTTGAGTTTCTTCTTTCCAACGAAGGCCGCGTGCTCAACGCCAGGTTTTATCCGGCTGTCATCCGTTCCCGGCGCCGTTTCACTTACAAGGAAGTCCTGGCCATCCTGCAAGGGCCGCCCCCGGACGATCCGGTGCAACTTATGGCGCAACAGGCCCATGCCCTCGCCCAAAAAATCCGCGCCGCCCGCCTCCGGGCCGGCTCGCTCGACCTGGATTTTCCGGAATCAAAAATTCGGCTTGACTCGCATGGCCGCGTGCTGTTGATCGAGAAAATCGAGAACGACGTTTCCCACCAATTGATCGAGGAATGCATGCTGCTGGCCAACGAAGCCGTGGCCGCGCGCCTGATGGCCCTGCGCCGCCCCGCGGTCTATCGCGTGCATGAACCGCCCGCCGACCTGCGCTTGCAGGAATATCGCCAGGACGTTTTGAGCCATGACATTCCCTGCGGAAACCTCTCGCAAAGGCCCGAGGTGCAGAAACTTTTGCAGCGCCTCAACACCCTTCCCATCGGGCCTGCGCTGAAAATCGGTTTTCTCAAATCGTTGATGCGCGCCCGTTACGCGGTCGAACCCCTCGGGCACTACGGCCTGAGCAAGGCCAAATACACCCACTTCACCTCGCCCATTCGCCGCTACGCCGATTTGCTGGTCCATCGCGCCTTGTTTGAGGACGGCAAGACTTCCCTGCCAGTGCTCAAGGAAGCCGCCGCGCACATTTCAACCACGGAGCGCAATTCAGCCGACGCGGAACGGGACAGCAAGGACATTAAAATGTTCGCCTTTCTCAAGGCGCAACTGAAGTCGGGCCAGGCGCAGAAGTATCCGGCGCTCGTCATCGACGTGCGCAACTTCGGTTTTTTTGTTGACGTCTCCGCCCTGGGCATGAGCGGCTTGGTGCATCTTTCATCGGTCGAGGATGATTTTTACGTGTTCGAACCGGCGCGCAACCATCTCATAGGCCGCCGCACCCGCCGCGTCATCAAGCTGGGCGACAAGGTCACCGTGCAGGTTTTCAAAGTGGACGGCTTCAAAAAGCAGGTGGATTTTCGACTGGCCGCCGCGCCCAGACCCCAAAGAAGCGGCCGGCGGTTTTAGGCGGGACGGCTACTGGTCATTGGGATCGGCCGGGGGAGCGACCATGCCCGCATCGGGCTTCTCCTCGGGCATGGTTGCAGGCGCGGCGGCGGCCTCTTTCTTGTCATCCTTTTTCTCATCCTTTTTCTCCACCATCAATTGCGCGCGCGTGCGGATGAGCGGGTCAATCAGCCAGTTGTTGACCAGATAGGTCCAGTTATCCAGCGACTTCTCCTGCCGGAGTTTGTCCTGGAGCGGCTTGAGCTTGTCCTGAAATTCCTTGTCCAATTTCTTCTTGTCATCAGCCTTCTCGTCCTTGCCCGGCGTCCGTTCCGCCGGGAAATCGGCCGCGACAGCCACGTTCAAGTTGTAATCGTTCTCCGGGGTCTTGGCGCCGATTTTCAGGGTGTAGGTGAAATGATCGAACGTCGCAATGGTCACCACCAGCGGCTTGTCCAAACCCGTCTTGCCCGGCGCCGGCTCGGCGGCGACATCAACAAAACTCGGATAGCTCAGCGTGCTGGACAGGGAGGAAACTTTGTTGGTGTCGAGCGCCTCGCCCGCTCTTATGTTTGACAAAACCCACGGGCTGGATTCGCTCTCGCGGGTCAGGCTCCATGAATCGGCGGCGTTGGTGGAGACGAAGGAAATGGATTTGGGCTTTTCGACCTTGAAGAAATCCTTGTCCAGCCATCCGGCGGGTTTGGGGTCAACGCTGTTGAGCGGATCGGACACGGTCAGGACCTCATGCGGATCGCTCTTCAACATGACAAAGCGGCCGTCGGGCATTTCATAATCGCCAAACGGCATCCGGGAAGGGCGCTCGGCTTTGCGGGTGTGTTTTTTGCCCAGCAGCAGGGATTGCAGCACCTTGCCCTGCGCGTCTTTGAATTCGATCAGCGTGGCTGAGTCGGGACCGCTGCCCGGCTCCGCCAGGTGCATCCGCCCCAGTTGCGAAGAGCCAATCGGCTCGGCCTGCGCGATTTTTAAATCGCCCATTTTGATGAGCAGATCGCTGATTTGGGGGAAATTGGCCGGATAATCATTCCGCTCCCGCACGCGCCATCGGTCGTCTTTTTTGACCAGGTCCAAATCGGCCGCGCCCTTGATATGAATGGAAGCGACGTCGTTGACCTGAAAATTGGGCAGAACTTTTTGGCCGAGTTTGCCCCCGGGAGAATTCCAGGATTCCTCATTGCGATGGCGCAGCACCAAGCCGGCCCCGCCAAGAACAACCAGGGCCGCCAAAAGAAGGATCAATTGTTTGCGATTCATTTTGCGGCAGTTCGTTTGCGTTTCACCATGGCCAGGACAACCCCGGTCACGGACACCAGCGCCGGCATGACGCCGATGTTGGCCACTTTGGTCCAGAATTCCAGCGCGTCTGTGTCCCTGGCCAATTTTTTGCGGACCGATTTCAGTTCCTTATTGGCGTCGGCCACCGTTTTTTGATAGTTCTCCAATTCCTTCTGCTGTTCGGGCGAGAGGATGAACCTCTGCTCGTTGCCGGACTTGCGCGACTGCAATTCGCTGATTTTGCGCTCGGTTTCGGCCTTGCTGTCCTCCAACTCCTTGACCTTTGCCTCCCATTCCCGGCCTGCTTTGGCTTGCATATCCTTCAACCGCGTGAACGGACGGTCCAGGCTGGCCCGGCTGCGCAAGCTGATCAAATCACTGTCGCCGGAAAGCTGTTCGACGAAACTCTCCACCAGATTCAAGTTGCCGTTCACCGGACGAACCATGCGGTAGCCGAGAATCTCCTGCACTTGCACGCAAACCTGATCATTCAACATGTCCGAGTCGCTGACCAGGATCACCACGCCGTTGCCGGTGGATTCCTTGAGCTGGGCTTCTTTGGATGGCTCGTTTTCCTTGTCGTCTTTGGCTGGCTGGGGCGGGCCATTCGGAAACGCGGTCTTGAATTTTCCAGTCAAACGAACGGCCAGGGCGTAATCGATCTTCGAGGGTTTGAAGTCCTTGATGATCTGTTCCGCGCCAATGGTGGCCGTCATGCCTTCGACCAATTCGGACTCCGGGGAGGTGTGCAGCAGCACCGTCTCTTTCAACCCATCGGCCGGCTTGCCCGTAAAAACGCCGGCAAACGGCAGCACCAGATTATCAATCTGGCTGGTCACGATGTCCTCATTGTTGATTCCCTCTTTGTTGAGCAGCAGGACGGTGGGCATGATCGCGCCGGTTTGGCCGTTGTGGCCGGCAAAAGTCATGTCGGCGGCCACCTTGTTGATATCCATGTCCAGGCCCCAGGCCTTCAAGAGTTTGTCCAGCGAGGACTGCCCCGAGCTTTCGCCCATGACCTGTGCCATTTGATCGTGCTTTTGATCGAAGTAGGCGTGCGGATCCAGGAACGCCAGCAATTTGCCCCCGCGCAATACAAATTGGTCCAGCGCGTATTGGGTTGTGTCGGTGATGTCGCGCGGGTGAACCACCAACAGGACTTTGATGTCATCGTCAATCTTGCCGGCGGTCATGGGAATTTCTCTGACGGTGAAATCCTTCTTAATTTCGCTGATGAAAGCCCACGGTTCCTGCGCGGTTTGGCCCATCTGGCGCATCATGGGATTGGGCGCCCCGCCGAATAGGGGCAGCGCGCTCATCACGCCCAGCGTGGGCGGCGTCGGATTGATCACCCGGGCGATGGCCCGGGAAATGTCATACTCCAGCAGCCGTTCGCGGTCGGGCGGAAGCCAGGGAACGGCCACCTTCTCGTCCAACATGCTGGCCACCAGGCCGAGGTACACTTTATTGCCGCCAAATGCGGACGTGGGTTGTCCGGCCACTCCGTCCAAACGGGCCGAATCCTCCGCGTCCGAATCCGGCTTGGGATCCAGTTTTTCGATGACGATCTTGCCGTGGCCGGCCTCCTTGTATTCGCCCAGCAAGTCTTCGATGTGCTGGGAATAAGTGCGCAGAAACGGAGGCATCGCCGTGTCGCCTTGCGTGCAGTAAAAACGGATGGTCACGCGCGAGTCCAGCTTGTCCAATATCTTCCGGGTGCCGGACGAGAGGGTGAAGGCTTTCTCGCTCGTCAAGTCCAGGCGCTCCTTAAACGCGCTGGAGATGACATAAAAAGCGAGCAGGACAACAAACATGACGGCGACGCCCGCGGTGGAATAAAGGATTGTTTCGAGATTTTTGTGCTTCATGGCTTGTTCCTTGAAATCTTTATCCCGCGCGATGGCTGCGAATAATGACGCCGGTGGTGAACAACGAGAACCCGATGATGGACAGGAAGAAAATGATGTCCCGCGAATCGAGCACTCCCTTGGTGAACCATTCGAAATGCGTAATCACACTCAGCGACGCCACCGTATCCACCAGCCACGGCTTGTCCATGCGCGTCAGCAAATTGGTCACCGGCGGAAATCCGCACAGCACCAGGAACAGGCATATCACCAGAGCCACAATAAAGCTGACCACCTGGTTGCGGGTCATGGCGGAGGTCATGCAACTGATGGCCAGGTAGGCCCCCGCCATCAGAAAGCTGCCCACGTAGCCGGCGAAGATGACCCCGTTGTCGGGCGAGCCGAGATAGTTGACGGTGATGACGACGGGAAAAGTCAGCGCCAGCGCCAGCAGCAGAAAAATCCACGAGGCAAGAAACTTTCCGACAATGGCCTGCCAGGCCGTGATGGGCATGGTCAAAAGCAATTCCAGGGTGCCCACGCGCCGTTCCTCGGCCCACAGCCTCATGCCGACCGCCGGAACCAGGAACAGGTAGAGCCAGGGATGCCAGAGAAAAAAGCACCCGTCCAGCGAAGCCTGGCCGCGCTCGAAAAATCCGCCGGCCATGAAGGTGAAAAATCCCGTCAACAACAGGAAAATGACGATGAAAACATAGGCGACCGGCGAGGAAAAATACCCGCCCAGTTCCCGTTTGATGATGGTCTTGATATTGGCCAGGGAATTCATTGCGCCACCTCTTTTCCAGTGTCAGGCAGCGTGATGCTGCGGAAGACTTCGTCCAGGCGGCCCTCTTCGGTGTGCAGTTCTTCCACCTGCCAGGCGCCGGCCGCGATCAGCACATTGCGCGCCAGTTCGCCGTTGTGGCCCTCGCTCCTGGGATAAACCCGCGCCCACACCCGGCCGTTTTCCTCCTTGACGATCGCGGTGCGGCGCGCGTTGGCCACGCCGGAAAGTCTCTCCACCACTTGCGCCCCATGCGTCCCGCGGACGATGAGCAGGACCGCGCCCGCAAAATCGGATTTTTGCTTCAATTGCTCCGGCGTGCCGTTGGCCACGATCCTGCCCCGGTCAATAATAATCGCCCGGGAACAAGCCGCCTCGACCTCCTCCAATATGTGGGTCGAGAAAATAATGGCCTTGCGCTCGCCCATGCGGCGGATCAATCCGCGCACCTCGTGCTTCTGATTCGGGTCCAGTCCGTCGGTCGGCTCGTCCATGACCAGCACATCGGGATCGTGGATGATGGATTGGGCAAAACAGGTGCGATGCCGGTAGCCTTTGGAAAGCGTGTCAACACTCTGGTAAAGGACCGATTCGAGAAAGCACATTTCCACGACGCGATGAATGGCCTTCTTCTTGTCATCCCCGCGCAAGCCGCGCAGTTCCGCCATGAAACCAAGAAAGCTCTCCACGGTCATATCCGCGTAAGCCGGGGCATTTTCCGGCAGGTAACCGATGAGGCGCTTGGCGGCAATGGGGTCCGTCGCCATGTTGTGGCCGCCGACCGTCACCTTGCCCTCGGAAAGGGGAATGAAGCCGGTGATCATGCGCATGGTGGTGGATTTCCCGGCGCCGTTTGGCCCGAGAAATCCGAGCACCTCGCCCCGTTCCACCGTAAAGGAAATGTGATCAACGGCCCTCTTTGGGCCGAACAACTTGCTTAGGTTTTCGACTTTAATCATTCCTGTTGTCTCCGCTTTGCGATTGTTTAATTCCGACTGATTACCGGTCAGAACGTTCAAACGCAAGCCATAACCCCAACTTTGAGCCTTACGATTTTTTTGGACACCCCTCAAAAAAAACGTTCAAAAAAATTTCGGTGGAATTTTCCGGCTCCTAATCCTAATCGTAATCCTAATCTTAATCTCCCGGCTTTTCATGTGGCCCCTGAACCACCGGCCGGGAAAATGCCATTGCCTGGCAGTCCCTTGCAGGATATTATAACTATATTAGTAGCTTGGATTATAAGAACCGCCGTAGCCGGGTTTGTAGAGGCGGATGCCGAGAACCTCACGCAGGGTTTCAAAATGTTGGTCCCAGGCATAGACGCGGCAAGTCCAGCGCAGGGAAAGGCTGCCGATGAGGATGTCGTTCCAGGGAATGGTTTGCCCCTTGTCGCGCAAGCGCCAGGCGCACTCCCTGGCAAATTCCCAGGCGCTATCCTCGATTGCCTTGTAGGGGATGCAGTCCAAGTATGCCGATAGACGCTTGCGATCTTCGGTGCGCGCTCCGCCCAGAAACTCAAGCCTGACTGGACCGCAATACATGGCTTCGGCGGCTTCCAGCAACCCTTCCAATCCGACCTTGCATGACAGATCGCCTTCGCGCCGCGCCGCTTCGATCCAAACCGACGAGTCAACCAAAACCATGGCCTATCCTTGCGACTTTTCGATTTCCTCATTGGTGGCGGGATAATCGAAACTCCCTTCCCGCAACAACTTGCCAAATTCCCTGGCCTTTTCCCGCTTGATATATTCGCTGACAGCCAAAGCCACAGCCGGACTCTTTTTGGTCTCGCCCGTAATCTTGCTCAAGTCATCGAGCGTCGCCTCGTCTATATCGACAGTAATTCTCATTTGAGAGATATTTGCATCTTTTATGCTACTATGCAACATCTTTTTGCATCTTTTTGAATTGCATTCTTGCTTGGAATATGCTGTAGCGGTTTTCATAGCTGGCAAGGCCCATTCGGAGCGAGGATTATTTTTGCTGACTGAATGTCACTCCGAATTCCGGGCTTGACCCTTTCAGAACCGGCGAGCTGAATGGCTCGCTACCGGTTCTGCTCATTTTACCTTGCAGCGGGCGCATCTTGACACTGCTACCGTTGTCCGGCGGATCGGTGGTATGGAGTCCCGGCTTCAGCCGGTAAGGCGTTGACAATTTCAAGCGGGTGAAAAATTTTTATGCTCCCTTCTTTTCGTGCGCCGCGCCGCCTGAAGGCGGGACTCCCAACTCCCTGCGGAACGAGCACGGCACAGCGCCGGAAGCTTTCGAGGCACTCCGACAGTGGCAGTGTCAAGATGCGCGCCCTTGCAGCTTACACTATGGAAAAGGCTCGATTTTCGCCGCGAATTGGCTATAGGGGTCGGAAAGGTCGGTTCCGCGCATGTCAACATTTTCCCTGCCGCGCCCCGCCCGCCCTGTCCACCAACAAATACGGCAATGATTTTAGCACAAAGAGCACATGGACAGGGGCGCAAAAAAGAATTTTTCTTTGTGATCTCTGTGCTCTTTGTGGTTAAGTGTTTCCTCATTTTTCGCGTATTTAGCGTATTTCGCGGTTAAAAATCCTCTCCAAGTCCTTTCACTTCAGGCGGTTGCGCCACTGAGACGCCGATTACAAAAATAGTTTAAAATAAATGTGTACAAAACCACATTTGTATGCTATCGTAGTGTAGTAATGCTTGGCCGAATGAGGCCATGCCGAAAAACTGAAATATTGAAATCACAACCAAACCGATCAAAACTATGAACGCCCGCAACGGTAAAATCGCCCGCCTGCCCCGCTCTGTCCGCAACCAATTGAATGAACGCCTGGAACGCTCCGAGCCAGGCCCCCGATTGCTCGCCTGGCTCAACGCCTTGAAGGAAGTCAAGAAAGTCGTGCAAAACGACTTCGCCGGTGTCCCCATCAGCAAACAGAACCTGAGCGAATGGCGCCAGGGCGGCTTCGAGGAATGGCTGGCCCGCCGCGATTTGTGCGAAGACGCCCGGGAGGTGACGCAGTTGTCCGAGGAGATGGACGAAGGAGATTCGCAGTTTGTGCTGGCCGATGACGTGGCCCAGGTACTGGCTGCCCGTTTTGGCAGCTTGATTGCCAACTGGAACGGCGAGGTGGACGGGATATTCGAGGCCAAGTCGAGGGTGCTCAACCGGCTGTGCCGCAGTGTTGTGCAGTTGCAGCGGGGGATGCACCGGTCCAAGCAGGAAGCTTTTGAAATGACGCGCAAGCTGGAGGAAAAGGAGAAAGCCGACGAGGAACTGCTAAAGAAAAGACTGGTGAAGCCTTGCTATGACTTGTTGAGATTGCCTCCGATGGCCAAAATGTTCGGGGGCGGCACGGCGGGGCGGAAAATCGCCGAATACATCCTGGCGGTTCAGAGAGGCAAGCTGGATGCCGACTTGGACCTATTGCCCACGGACAAGTACGAAATTGAGGAAGCGGCTGAAAAGGAAGCAGAACCAGTCAAACCGGCGCGAAAGGAGCAGCCTGTTAAACAAGCCAGGAAAACCAAGGTCAAAAAAGTGGCTAACCCGCTGAATACAAACGACATGGATAAGAAGGAGGAGTCAAGAATCAGTCCGGTTCAGTCAAACCCAGTCAAACTGAATCAAACCGATTTGGCGCAGCCTCATGATGGGGGATTAGGAGCAGAATTAGGAACCGATGAGTCGAAGAAAAGCCCTGAAGATGGTTCGGGGTCGCTAAGCCCGACCGGTCCTACCAGTCCGACCCGTCCGACCCATCCCATCTCCCCCGAAGAGGATTCAGAGGCCAGGGAGTTGCACCGGGTAACGGAGTTGGCGGAAAAAGGCGGGTAAAATTCGGAATATGGGTTTTTTGCTCGCCCTGTTGAGCCG
The DNA here is from genome assembly GCA_963813995.1 of uncultured Verrucomicrobiae bacterium. GTDB lineage: Bacteria > Verrucomicrobiota > Verrucomicrobiia > Limisphaerales > Palsa-1400 > DASRLE01. The sequence goes on from CAWFAZ010000082.1 coordinate 110,909, forward strand.
GATCAAATAATGTGAAGGCGCATGAGGGGAGAAGGCCCTTTATATTAGTATTAACATTATTGAAAACACACATATGAACACACCCAGAGTAAAAGAAATCCTCAGTTGGTACGGCAGCGATAATCCCGGCACGTTGGCCAATCTGGCCCGGCTGCTCAACCATGGCAAATTGGCCGGAACCGGACGGCTGGTCATCCTGCCGGTGGACCAGGGCTTCGAGCATGGGCCGGCGCGGAGTTTCGCCGTCAACCCGCCCGGCTACGATCCGCGCTATCATTTTCAACTGGCCATTGACGCCGGCTGCAACGCTTACGCCGCGCCGCTGGGATTCATCGAGGCCGGCGCGCGTGAGTTTGCAGGCGAATTGCCCTTGATCCTCAAGATCAACAATCACGATGTTCTGCTGGAAGAAAAGGATCCCCTGTCCGCCCTGACCAGCGGCGTGCATGATGCCTTGCGGCTGGGCTGCGCCGCGATTGGCTTTACAATTTACCCCGGCTCGTCCGAGCGCGTCGTGATGTATGAGCAACTTCGCGCCGCCGCCGCGCTGGCCAAGGAAAACGGATTGGTGGTCGTAGTATGGTCGTACCCGCGCGGATCGTCCTTGAGCAAGGAAGGCGAGACCGCGATGGATGTGGGTGGCTATGCCGCGCATATTGCGGCCCAATTGGGCGCGCACATCATCAAAGTCAAATTGCCGGGCGCTCATCTGGAACAGGAGGCGGCGCGCAAGGTTTATGAGAAGGAAAAGGTCCCGATTGCGACGCTGACCGAACGTGTGCGCAACGTGGTCCAATGCGCCTTCAACGGCCGCCGCATCCTTATTTTCTCGGGCGGCGCCACCGTCAGCGATGACGCGGTGTATAAGGAAGTGACCGCTATTCGCGACGGCGGCGGATTCGGCTCGATCATTGGCCGCAATTCATTCCAGAGGAAAAAAGAGCAGGCGCTGCAATTCCTGGACAAGATCATGACAATCTACAAGCAGTAGGCCACCGCCGCGAACAAAAAAGGGCGTGGGGCCGGGCGAAAAAGTTTGCATGTAATTGCAGGCAAACGTGTTACAACTGCCGGCCTTTGGGCGGTCTTCACGAAAGCTTGCTTGAAAAAACGCCTCTGATGCCTGCTCAAGTTTTGTCATCATCTGCCGATGTAAGGCATACGACGATGAAATTTGACAACATGGCCTTTCCGCAGGAATGCCTGTGGGCGGCTTTGCTGGTATCATTGCTGAGCGTATGGTTGCTGGTGGGGCTTTTCTACCACCTCAACCGTCACACTCGGCTGGAGTATTTCAGCATCTGGACGGGCGCGTGGCTGTTTTACGCTGTGTGGATGACGTTAAGTCTGGGCATGGGAGACGCGGAGCCGGGGAGTTTGCTCTTCACGATCAATCAGTTTTGCGTGTCAATTTCGGCCGCCCTTCTTTTGTGGGGCAGCATGCGTTTTCTTGGCATTCCGGTCCCGCAGAGATTGTCCCCCATTTTGGGGGTATTCCTGGCGGTCTGGATTCTGGCCAGCCCGCAGATGGTGAACAACCCGCTGGAAATCCATTTGCCGGTGTTCATTCTGCTGGGCTTGAGCAGCCCTTTTGCCGGCGTTTGTTTTCTTCGATTGCAGAAACAAAAGGCGTTCGTGGGTCTGGGCATGTTGTCGCTGGGCTTTCTGCTCTGGGTCATTTACCTCGGGAGCTACCCGTTTCCCCACGAATATGGAAATCTTTACAGCGCCGGCTTCTTTGTTGCGGCAGTGCTGCAACTCTTCATCGCCATCAGCATGATCGTCCTCCTTTTCAAGGAGGTTCAGTGCGACGCGCAAAGAGTGCGCGCGGAAATCGAGGCCGTCCGGCTGGAGAAGGAAGCCTTGAAGTCCAAAGTCATCACCACCAAGGAAGAATGCCAGAACCTTTACAACCGGATGCGCGCGAGCGAGGAAACCGAAAGAGCCCTCTTCGAACGGCACCGCACGCAACGCGCCGTCGCCGAGCAGGAACATCTCAAAACCTTTGGCCAGATGGCTGGCGATGTGGCCCACGACATCAACAATGCCCTCTCTCCAATCACCGCCTACTCCGAACTGCTGCTCAGCACCCTGCCCAATTTGCCCGATGTCCCGCGACAACGGCTGCAGCGGATCAGTCAGGCCGCTGAGAACGTGGCCCAGATCGTCGCGCACATGCGGGAATTCTACCGCCCCGACTCGTACACCGATCCAGCGGACAACGTGAACGCCAACCAAGCCGTCGAACCCGGCCCGGAGCCGAAACTCGACCCCGACCTCCCCAATGCCGGCGAACCCTGCCGCCCGCTGCGCATCCTCTGCATCGACGACGAACCCCAGTTGAGGCAAGTCATGCATGATGTCCTCGAAATGGACCACCACGAGGTAACAGTCGCCACCGGTGGAAGGGAAGGGCTTGGACTCTTCCGATCCAGCCTCCGCGCGGGCGAGCCTTATGAGGTCGTCATCACTGATTTGGGCATGCCGGACCTTGACGGGCACCATGTGGCGCGCGCCATCAAAGCCGAATCGCCGGAAACCCCGATCATCATGTTGACCGGCTGGGGCGCGATGCCGAAAGCGGACGGGCAACCAGCTCCGGAAGTGGATGCCGTCATCGGCAAACCGCCGCGCATGCAAGAGTTGAGCAATCTCCTCTTTCAAATCACCGCAAGGAGCGCCACCTGAGCAGATATATGGCGCGGAATTTTTGGCCGCTGGCAAGGTTTGCCGCGTTCTACGTGGTTCCTCCCGGTTCCACGTGGCGCCCTCCCATCCCGCCCCCTGTCGGGATAACGAACCGGCAACACCTCCCAGCGGCCTGAGACCATCGGACACAAGCTCTTCTTTGTCCGGGGAAAGGTTCCGGAGACACGCCGCCTTGCCGAAGGCGGAAGCCTTCCCTTATATCAAGGTTGACAGAAAGGCCGGGCTGGCGTTTTTTGTCGGTGCCATGAACAATGCCGCGCCGCCCAAAGAACCAGTCGAACAGTTCATCCGCAAAGCTGATCCTTGCGTGATGGTCATTTTCGGCGCAACCGGCGATCTGACCAAGCGAAAGCTCCTCCCCGCCTTGTGCAATTTGGTCGCGGCAAAATTGTTGCCGGACCAATTTGCCGTCATCGGCGTGGCCATGAATGACCTGTCCACCGAAAGTTTTCGCAGTCAGTTGAGCGAAGAGATTAAGAAGTTCGCCAGTTGCCCGATTACGCCGGAGTTGTGGGACTGGTTCGTGAAGCGGCTCTATTATGTCCGCGGCGAATTTCAGGACCCGAAAACGTTTCAACAGCTCAAGGAGCAAATCGCCAGGGTGGAGAAGGAACAGGCCGTGCCGGCCAACCACCTTTATTATATGGCGGTGGCGCCGCAATTTTTTGGCGAGGTGGTGCGGCAGCTCGGCGCGGCGGGTTTGGCCCAAGAAAATGATGGACATTGGAAACGGGTCGTGATCGAGAAACCGTTCGGCCGCGACCTGGATTCGGCCAAGGCCCTTAATGCCGAAATCAAACAAGTGCTGGAAGAACGGCAGATTTACCGCATCGACCATTACTTGGGCAAGGAGACGGTCCAGAACATTATGATATTCCGTTTCGGCAACGGCATTTTCGAGCCGATTTGGAACCGGCGTTACATCGATCATGTGCAGATCACCGCGGCGGAGACGGTCGGCGTCGAACTGCGGGGCGGTTACTATGAAACAGCGGGGGCCTTGCGCGACATGGTGCCGAATCATCTTTTTCAATTGGTTTCACTCACGGCCATGGAACCGCCCATTTCATTTCAGGCCGACGCGGTGCGCGATGAACAAGCCAAGGCATTGCACGCCATCCAGATCCCCCCGCCGGAAGAAGTGCTGACCATGGCTGTCCGCGGACAATATGGGGCGGGACAGATCGGAGGAGAGCGGGCGGCCGCCTATCGCTCGGAGCCGAAGGTCGCGCCGGATTCGACCAGCGAAACATTTGCCGGGTTGAAATTGAAAATCGACAACTGGCGCTGGGCGGATGTCCCTTTTTATCTGCGCACCGGAAAACGCCTGGCCGCGCGCACGACGGAGATTGCCATTCAATTCAAGCGCGCGCCCTTTCAATTGTTTCGCGACACGCCGGTCGAAACCCTGGAAACCAACCGGCTGGTGCTCTATATTCAACCGGAGGAAGGACTTTCCCTGCGTTTTGGCGCAAAAATTCCCGGCCCGATCATGCACATGGGGCCGGTCGAGATGAAATTCAACTACGTCGATTATTTTGGGCGGACGCCGAGCACGGGTTACGAACGGTTGATTTATGACTGCATGGTTGGCGACGCCACGCTCTTTCAACGGGCGGACATGGTCGAGGCGGGGTGGAGCGTCATCACGCCGATTCTGGACGTTTGGAAGGCGCTGCCGCCGCGCAGCTTTCCCAACTATGCCGCGGGCAGTTGGGGGCCGAAGGAGGCGGACGACTTGCTGGCGCGCGACGGGCGGCATTGGAGCAACATTGAATGAGCATCCCTGTAAAAAGCCATCTGCCATGAGAAAGAAGAAGGCGGCGCGGCCGCGGGTTGTTTTTTTGTTTGACGTGGATAACACGCTGCTCAACAACGACCAGGTCGCCCTGGACTTGCAGAAGCATCTGGCGGAGGAAGTGGGCGCCGGCGGCGCGAAGCGTTACTGGGCATTGTTTGAAGAGCTGCGGCGCCGATTGGGCTACGCTGATTACCTGGGCGCGTTGCAGCGGTATCGCATCGAGTATCCGCATGATTTGCGGCTGCTGACGGTTTCGCGGTTTTTGATCGATTATCCATTTGCCAACCGGCTCTATGCCAATTCCCTGGATGCCATCGGACATGTCCAGCGCTGGGGACCGGCGGCGTTGCTCACCGATGGCGATGTCGTTTTCCAGCCGCGCAAGGTGGATCGCTCCGGACTCTTCGAGGCGGTCGGCGGCCAGGTGATGATTTACGTCCACAAGGAACGCGAACTGGCCGACGTGGCGCGACGCCATCCGGCGGAGCATTATGTGATGGTGGACGACAAATTGCTGATTCTGGCGGCGATAAAAAAGATCTGGCGCAGACGGGTGACCACGGTGTTTGTGCGGCAGGGGCATTACGCCCTGGACCCGGCCCTGGTGGCCGGCTCTCCGCCGGCGGACATGACGATCGAACACATCGGCGACTTGCTCAATTACAACCTGCGCGGCATTCTGCGGGCCGCGCAATCCCCGGCAAAATGAATGCAATGGGAAACATGACGGTTTGTTACGCCGTCGGGTGGCATTTTTTCCGGTTTTATTTCTCGATTTATCATCGCTGGCGGGTGTTTAACGCTGAACGGGTGCCGTTGCAAGGGCCGGTCATCCTGGCGTCCAATCACGCCAGTTATATTGATCCGCCCCTGGTGGGCGCGGGCGTGAGACGGCAGATCAACTATCTGGCGCGTGATTCCATTTTTCGCGTGCCGGTTTTGGCCTCCATACTGCGCTCGTGGGAAGTCGTGCCGGTGGACCGGGACGGCGGCACCGGGCGGGGTCTCAAGGCGATACTGGATCGATTGGCCTGCGGCGGGGCGATCATTTTGTTCCCGGAGGGAACGCGCTCGCGGCATGGGGAATTGAACCCGGCGCGCTCCGGGGTGGGTTTGGCGGTGATCAAATCAACCGCGCCGGTGGTGCCGGCGAGGGTTTTTGGAACGTACCAGGCCTATGGCGCGCGAATGCTCGTGCCGCGACCCCGTCCGCTGGCTGTCAAGTATGGCCGGCCGCTGTCTTTCGAGGCCTTGCGGGCGGAGGCGCAAAGTTGCTCCAAACCGCGCTTGAAAGAGATTTACCAACAGGTGGCGGACGAGGTCATGGCGGCGATTGCCGGCCTTGAACCGAAAGAAGATTGATTATGAAAGCTGTTATTTTGGCGGCAGGCAAAGGAACGCGCATGGGCGGGTTGACCAGCGAACTGCCAAAACCGATGCTGCGCGTGCGGGGCAAACCGATCCTGGAACTTATTTTGCAAGGATTGATGGAGGCCGGGGTGCGGGATTTTTTTATCGTCACCGGCTTTCGCGCCGAAGTGATTGAAGGCCATTTCGGCGATGGAAAAAAATGGGGCGCCCGGATCCATTATGGCCGGCAGAGGGTGCAGGACGGAACAGGCAAAGCGCCGGAAGTGGCAAAGGAATTTGCCGGAGGCGGCGATTTTGTCCTGACTTACGGAGATATTCTGGTCCGGCCGCAAACTTACCAGGACATGCTGCGGTGCTATGCGGAGGGGACTTTTTCCGGACTGGTCACCTGCACGGGCAGCGAGGATGTGACCAAAGGCGGAATCCTCCTTTTCGACAACGCTTTCTGCCTGCGCCGCCTGATTGAAAAGCCCGGCCCGGCGCAACTGGACCAACTCCGCCGCGAAGGCGAGCTGCCGCCGGGAAGGACCGCCTGGTATAACGCGGGCATCTACATTTTCAAGCCGTTATTGTTCGACTTTACAGCCAGGCTGCAAAAATCGCCGCGCGGCGAATACGAATTGACCGACGCGATCAGCGCGATGCTGGCGGCGGGCCATCGTTTGGCCGGATTGGAAATCCAGGGGCGCTGGGTGGATGTGCGCGACCCGCAAGTGCTGGCGGCCCTGGAAAAAGAAGCCAGGGACTGATGTGAGAGTCAATCCTCCTGGCGCGACCAGAAATAAATGCCCGCAATGATGCCGATGGCGGCCAGACTCATCCAGAAAGCGGATGTGATCAGCCAGGAAATGGCAATGAGAGCAATGCCGCCAATAAGACGAGGACCCGAACGCTGCTTCTTTCCGTAAATCCAGAAACCACCCCCGACGGCGCTCCAGAACAGGGAGGCAAGCAGGTAGCTGGCATCGAGTTTAAACGGGAGGATGTGATCCAGGTCCATGGCGTGATTTCCGCGGAAAGTTAGTCAATACAACTTTTCATTCAGCATCCTGGCCATCCCGCAGCCCGGCGTCAATGGGGTGTATTCCCCATCCTGGCCTGAAATGCTCCCTGACCAGCGCCCGGGCCCGCTCGACCAACGCCCGGTCTTGCGCCAAATCGCCGAAGCGCAAGGGCGGCGCGCCGCTCTGCTGCCGCCCCAGCAGTTCCCCGGGACCGCGCAGCCTCAAATCTTCCTCCGCAATGCGAAAACCATCCGTGGTTTCTTCAAGGATTTTTAACCGCCGCGCCGCGTCCTCCGTCTTGACGCCGGCGATGAGAATACAATGGGACTCCGCCGCCCCCCGGCCGATCCTGCCCCGCAATTGGTGCAATTGCGCCAGGCCGAATTGTTCCGCGTTTTCGATCAGCATCAGGGTCGCGTTGCCCACGTCCACCCCCACCTCGATGATGGATGTCGCCAAAAGCAATTGCGCTTCGTTGGCGCGAAAGGCCGCCATGACCCGGTCTTTTTGTTCGTCTTTCAGGCGCCCGTGCAAAAGGCCCATTTGCCAGGGCGCGAAAATCTTTTGCAAATGTTCGAATTCTTTTGTGACAGCCTTTATTCCGGCTGCCGAATCGGCCTCTTCCAGGCGGGAATAGACGATGTATCCCTGCCGTCCCAGGGCCAGTTGCTCGCGCATGAATTTCCAAACCTTCGGCAGGCTCCCGGCATCGCGCACAAACGTTTTGATCCGGCCGCGACCGGGTGGGCTTTGGTCAATCACCGATATTTCCAAATCACCGTACAACGTCAGTCCCAAAGTGCGCGGGATCGGTGTGGCCGTCATGACCAGCAGATGAGGGTAGGTTCCTTTGCGCAATAATTCCTCGCGTTGCACGACGCCAAACTTGTGTTGTTCATCAATGATGACCAGACCGAGTTTCTCCGGCGAAAACGTCTCCTGCAAAAGCGCGTGCGTGCCAATGAAAAGCGTCGGCGCGGCGAAGAGGCCGGGCGAAGCGTCCGCATCCGACCGGCGCGTGCTGGCGGTGCGCAATTCCACCCTGACCCCCAGCGGCTCCAGCCACCGCCGAAAAATCCGGTCATGTTGCGCGGCCAGAATTTCGGTCGGCGCCATCAAGGCCGCGTTGGCCCCGCTTTCCAGGGCCATCAGCGCCGTGCAGGCCGCGACCACCGTTTTGCCGGAGCCAACGTCGCCTTGCAGCAATCGCCGCATCGGCAGCGGTCCGGCCATGTCCCGCCGGATTTCCCGCAGCACCCTGGTTTGGGCCTCTGTCAATTCGAATCCCAGCGCGGCCAGCAGCGGTTTGATCCAATGATTGTCACCCGCGCAAGGAATGGCCCTGGCGTTTTTTTCCAGGTTCTTGCGGCGCCGGTGAATGGCTTCCTGCAATGCAACGAATTCATCCAGGGCCAGCCGGGCGCGCCCCATTTCGATGTCGCTCATCTCTTCCGGAAAATGAATCCGCTTCAGGGCGTCGGCGCGCGTGGGCGTCAACGCCAGCTCCGGATGCGGCTCGGCGACGGCGGGCGCAAATTCCTCCACCAACCGCCAGAGCAAAGACCGCAACCAGCGCTGGGGCAATCCTTCCGTCAATGGATAAATCGGCGTAATCCGGTTCAAATGAATCGAGGTTTCCAGTTCGGGCACAACCTCCGTTTCGGGATGATCGATCGTGCGGGGGCGCAGGGAAATCGGTTTGCCGAACACGACCACTTCGTCGCCCGTCTTGAAATACTTTTCCATGAACGGCAGATTCCACCATCGGCAATGCAGCCGTCCGCTGCCGTCGTCCAGAATAAACTCAAACACCGAACGTCCGCTGCCGCGCCAGCGTTTCAATCCGGCCGCGACAATCCGGCCGCGGATCAGCGCCGGCTCCTGCAATCGCAAGTCCATGACGCGCTGAAAATGGCGGCGGTCCTCGTAACGGCGCGGCCGGTGCAGGAGCGCGTCCGCCACCGTGCGCAAATCCAGCCGCAGCAATTGGGCCGCGCGTTCCGGGCCGACGCCGCGCAATTCACTGAGCGGCATCCGCAACGGGTTTTGCATTTGGTGCTCCTTTCTTCAAGTATGTTTTCCTGACAAGCGCCCTAAAAACCGGGCTTTATTTAACCACAAAGACCACAGATCACAAAGAGCAGACCTCACCCTGTTGTGTTCGACCCCGGCCCCGTCCATGTCTCAACACTCAGGATCCGTTTAAGGTTTGAAAAACTTCAGAATGAGTTGCCGCGAATGGCCCGCCACCACGCCAGGGCCTGTAGTTGACGATAGCGTTCCCGCAACTCGTCCGCACGACCCGCCTCCGCCACCGGCTGGCCCGAAAGCAATTCCGGCCCTGCTGCCGGCTCAACTTCGAGAATGAATTCCGGCGTGGTCACGGCATTGGCTCCGAACCCGATTTGTGGCTGGGAAAAGTCCAGCAGATTTCGCCCAAATGCATGGTAAACAAATCCGGCGGGAGCGGCCAGTTCGATCAAGGTGGGAAGAATGTCCAGATGCGAACCCGCCATCGGCTCCGCTTGCGGCGGAGGCGGAAGTATGTCAGGACCGATCAGGATCAACGGCACGGCACGGCGTTGAAAAATCGTGGGATGCGGGTTCAAACAGCGTCGTGAGTAATGATCGCCTGTCATGGCGAAGAGCGGATGCGCAAGGCTGCTTTGCGCCCTCCGCACAAACTCCCCCACGCACCGGTCCGAATACCACAAATGGCCCAGGATGCGCACGTCTTCAGGCGACGCTTTGTACTGTTGCGCCAGTTCGGGCGGCAGGGCTTTCAGCGGGCAGCCTTCCGCCTCCAGGTCCACGCTGAACGGCGGGTGATACGACGTGCTCATGATGATGTTAAACGTGGGTTGATCCCCGGTCGTTTTGAGGATGTAATCAAAAAGCACCCTGTCATCCACACCCCACTCATTACCCGTCAGGTGCTCGCTCATCTCTGCGCCGCCGTGGACTTCATCAAAACCCTGTTCGCGGCAAAAATCGCCCAGACGCTGCCAGCTTGGATAGCCGCCGTAAAAAAAACGGGTGCGGTAGCCAAGACGTTTAAAAATCGGCGCAATGGCCGTCGGCATGCCGGCCCGCACCAGCGGCCGATAATTCATGTGCAATCCCACTTCCGGCAATCCGGCAATGAGAGTGGAAAGACTCGGCATGGTTCCTGATCCTGCCGAAACGAAGGCTTTCACCATGATGCCGGCGCGTCCCAATTCCTGCATTGAATCCGTCACATGCAGCGCCTGAAATTCCGGCTCCATCGCCCAGGAATCGTAACTCTCCATCACGATCAGAAAAACATGTTGCGGTTTTGCCCGGTGAAATCCCGACGCTGTTCGCTGAAGGTAATCGTCGAGACGGGTGCTCGACGCCATTTGTGGATTCAACCTCCGCGCGGCTTCCTGGATGTGGCCGTTGGGCCAGATCATTTCCAATGCCGGTCCCTCCGCCATCATTCGATATTCCAGCAGGGCGTAGTGAAAAGTGGAGAAGGGGTTCATCACGATTTTGTCAAGAAAAACATCGCTGCAAACCCCCGCGTCCTTCAGTTGCATGGGCCGGCGCCCCGCCGATCCTCTCAGGCCAATCACCAGCGCGGTCACCAGCGCCAGGGGCAGGATTACGCGCCACCAGCCGCGGCTCAATGCGTCCGGGATTCGACATTTTGAAGCCGCAAATTTTGTCCACCAGCCCAGCCCCCGGAACCCAACTCCCAGCCACAGCACGATAATCCCGACCAACAACCAAACCACCGGATAACTCTTCCAAATGGTCAGGGCGATCGCGTGCAGGTCGTCGAAACTCATGTCAAAGACCCAATGGTCGAATTGATAGTGGTATTCCTTGAAGTATGGGACATCGATGATGAAAACAACAACGCAGATCAGGGACGCCAGCCATGTGATCCATTTCCGCAATCGCGCATGCCAGAAATTGAACGGCTTCCAAAATCCCGTTATGCTCAACAACCCCAGCGGCAAAACGGCATACGAAGCCACGGAACAGTCAAATCGGAACCCCACGCCAAAACAACGAATGACCTGGTCCGCCTTGGTATCAGGCGCCAGATTGTCCGCAAACCACACCAGCAGGATCCCCCGGAACATTTGCAGCAACAACACCAGCGCAGCCCAAAGGGCGGCGTCTGCCACGACTTGTCGCAGGTGTTCGTCCCGGATATTGGCGGGAGATGGGGGCTGTTGCGGCATTCAGGCGGTAGTATTCGGCAGGCCATGTGCATTGGGTCGTTTGCCCCGATGTCTCTTGAACTGGTTGCAAAGGCGGCCGGCAATGGATGCCTTGGCTGGTCCCGATTCTGTTTTTGGCGTTGTTCCCATGATCGCTCGCGTAAAGGCGAACTACGGGAACAAAAGGGGCGCGAACTCAACACGCCCCCACCGAGGCCAGGAAAATTCGCGGTTTTCAGTGGGCCCGTAGCCGAAGCTACGCAAAGAAGATTTGTCAGTTTAGTTTACATCATTGTTATTTCAAACCGCGTGGATTAAACTTGAAGCAGGCAGGCTCATCAAGATTAATTTCTTGCTGAATAATTTTAGCCTTTAAACTCAAGACTTTGTCCGTACCCTGTCGTCATGGCAGAATCTTTGCCCGACCGCCTTTGGAAGGAATACAGTCTGGCTTTTGAAGAGTTCGATGATTTGACGCTGGCCCGCTGGCTGGCCCAGACCCTCAGTCAATTGCAGGGACGAATCTGGCGGTTTTCTCATCCGTTGATCGGCGCTTACCGGCTGGCGTCCGAACTGGCCCATCGCCGCCAGATTTGGCTCAAGCGTCTGGCCAATGTCCCGGCCGGCTTTGCCCCGGCGCCCTGCTGCCGCGCTCCCACACTGCCCCTCTTCAGCCGCGACATCCTGCAGAGCGGTTTGATCTGTCAGCATTGTTCGGAGACTCTTGTGCCCTTTGAAGAACTGCCCGCGGACCTGCAACCGCCCCTTCAGCGCTGGGTGGACGACTACGCCGTCGTCCATGCCGTGGCGCATTGGGACGATCACCAGCGCAAGAGCGTGGCCGATTACGACCAGGCTTGCGACGACGCCGCGGCCAAAGCCGAAACACTTCTGGCCTTTGCCGCAAACAATTTGCTGCCGCGCTTCCTGGATCATTATGCGGCCATCCTCTGGGAGGACCAGGACGAGTGCCTGGAGGTCCTTCCGGAAGACATTGTCCTGTCATGAAAACCTTATGAGACGTCTTATCCGCTTGGCGCTTTATCTTTTCGTTGTCCTGGTCGTCCTGGCCGTGGCTGCGGTTCTTTTGCTCAACACGATCGTCAAGCAAGTGGTCCAGAGCCGGATGCGCGCCAGGACGGGCATGGACGCAAGAATCGGACAGGTCGATGTCGGCCTCCTTTCGCCCACGATCACCATTGAAAACTTCAAACTCTACAACACGCCGGATTTTGGCGGCTCCGTTTTTATCGACATGCCCGAACTGCACCTGGAATACGATCCTTTGGCGGTCCGCTCCGGCAAACTTCATTTCAAACTGGTGCGGCTGGATCTGGCCGAGGTTGCCCTGGTGCAGGACAAAAAAGGCCGGTTGAATGTGCAGGATTTGGAGAAAAGAAGCCGCTCCGCCTCTCGCGGAAAAAAATCTTCCGCCGATGATTTCAAGTTCACGGGGATTGACACGTTGAATCTGACCCTGGGCAAATTTCGCCTGTCAAACCTTGCCTCGGGCCGCGAGGAGGAGATTCAGTTTGGCATCAAGAACCAGATCTCCCACAACGTCAAGACCGAGGCCGACCTGGCGGGCTTAAACCTCCTTCTGGCCGCCCGCGCCGCGTCGGTTTCGTCCTCCACCAACCCCACCCTCGACTTGCCCGCGCTTCTGCAAAGCCTCACCGCGCACTAGCGTACAGCCGAAATGACTAATGACCAATCAATGCCCAAAAGACCCAATGACGAAATCTCGTCATTCGAGCTTCGTCATTAATTCGTCATTCGTGCTTGGACATTCGTCATTCCCCACAATTCAGATGCGCCTATGGCATTTGGCGTCGAATTGGCTGCTTGCGCGTCCGGAGCCTTTTGCTACGTTGAGACATGATGAACGTTGGCGTTTGTCGTTGCCAGCGTTTAAGTTGTTGCAAGTTTTTGATGGCCAAAGCGGCGCGAGTGGTGGAATGGCAGACACGCCAGACTTAGGATCTGGTCCCGAAAGGGGTGGAGGTTCGACTCCTCTCTCGCGCACCATTTGTCTCCAAAGGCGCGCACTGAATGCCAGGCCCGATTGCCGATGATGAATTACAGCGAAGCCATCCAGTTTCTATACCAGTTGCGGCTTTTTGGGCTGAGGTTCGGGCTGGAGAATACGCGCCATCTGGCCGCGCTGGCCGGCCAGCCACAAGACAAACTCCGCTTCATCCACGTCGCGGGCACCAACGGCAAAGGGTCCACTTGCGCGATGCTGGAAAACATTTATCGCGCGGCGGGATTGCGCGTCGGGTTGTTTTCTTCGCCGCACCTGGTCTCTTTTGGGGAACGCATTCAGGTGAACCGGAAGTGGATCGCGCCGGAGGACGTGGCGCGGTTGGTGCAGGAGATGAGGAACGCGGCTGTTTTTTCCGGCGGCGGGGAGGTCTGCCCCACTTTTTTCGAGGTCGTCACGGTGCTGGCGTTGAAGTATTTTGCGGAGCAACGGTGCGATCTGGTGGTTTGGGAAACCGGCCTGGGCGGAAGGCTGGACGCAACCAATATTGTTGCTCCGCTGGCCTGTGTCATCACCAACGTGCAGTTGGACCATCAGCAGTGGCTCGGCAACACGCTGCCGGAAATCGCCCTCGAAAAAGCTGGGATCATCAAGGACCGTGTTCCAATTATTACCGGCACGGAGGACGCGGCGGCCTTGCAGGTGATTGCCGAAACGGCCCGACAACATCATGCCCCCCTCAGTGTTGTGACGCCGTCCGACGGGCGGGCGATGGACCGGTGCGAAATCGCGCTGGCGGGGGAGCATCAGCGGATGAACGCGGCCGTGGCGGTGAGGACGGCGCAAATTCTCGACGGGCGGATTCCGGTTCCTGAAACGGCCCTGCGCCGCGGATTGAAGGAAACGCAGTGGGCCGGGCGATGCCAGATCATCCAGCGTGACAATGGGCAGACAGTGTTGCTGGATGGCGCCCATAATCCAGCCGGGGCGCAAACGCTGGCCGGCGTCTGGCAACGCCAATTCGCCGGCAAAAATGGCGCGCTGATTTTGGGCATTATGCGCGACAAGGATGGCGGGGCCATCTGCAAGATTCTGGCGCCGTTGGCGCGGCGGATATTCCTCGCGCCCATCGGGAGTGAACGCAGCGCGGACCCGCGGTTGCTGGTGGACCATTGCCGCCGGGCAAATCCAACCGCGCACATTACCGTTTGCCGGAACCTGGCCGAAGCCTTCGCAATCGCCGGGGCCGAACCTTTTGTGGTGGTGACCGGGTCGCTTTACTTTGTCGGCGAAGCGCTGGAATGGCTCGGCCTGGTCCCTCCTTCGCAGGAACGCGCGCTCAACGAATATGGCGGGGTGCCCGCCGGCGATTCGTCCATTGGCGCGGTGACGTTCGGCGTGGCAGGCCCGTTGAACGAACGGGCCGTCCGTCCGGCGGAGAACAAGATGCCTTTGGCAAACGCCCAAGCCGGGCTTATGGCTTTTAATTTATTTGACCCTGGCGGCGGCAGTCATTAGCCTTTCTGAGCAATATGGAAAAATAATTAATGACCGGCTTTTTTCGTAATTTATTTTGTTCCTCTTTGGGCAAAAAATACCTTATGGCGGGCACGGGTCTGCTGTTGGTTTTGTTTGTCATCGGCCACATGGCGGGCAATTTGCAAATCTTCCTCGGTCCCGAGGCCATCAACCGCTACGGCCATTTCCTTCAGTCCAACGTGGAGATTCTCTGGCCGGTGCGCATCGCCCTCCTCGGCGTGGTGCTGGTTCACATCTGGTCGGCCACGACCCTGACGATCGCCAATCGGGCGGCGCGTCCAGTCGCCTACCAGGAGTGGGAGCCGGCCGCGGCCAGCTACGCCTCGCGTACGATGATGGTCAGCGGGGTGATTGTGGCCGTGTTCGTCGTCTATCACCTGCTCCATTACACGGCCATGGTGCAGGCGGTGAATCTGACAGGAAAAAATTTCAACGCCAAACCGGAGTTTTTTGATGCGGAAGGGCGGCACGACATTTACAAAATGATGGTGGTGGGGTTCAGCCAGCCGTGGGTCTGCATATTCTATATTGTCGGGGTGGGGCTGCTGTGCCTGCATTTGAGCCATGGGGCCAGCGCCATGTGGCAATCGCTGGGCTGGAAGAAACGCCCCTACGGCCCGTGCCTGGACCGCATGGCCAAGTGGGGCGCCGCCTTGATTTTTCTGGGCTATATCGTTATTCCAATTTCGATTTGGCTGAGGTGGATCCAATGAAACTCGATTCCAAAATTCCGACCGGACCACTGGAGCAAAAGTGGGATCAACACAGGTTCGCCATGAAGCTGGTCAATCCGGCGAACAAGCGAAAATACGACGTCATTGTCGTCGGGACCGGATTGGCCGGGGCTTCGGCGGCAGCGAGCCTGGCGGAGCTGGGCTACAACGTGCAGGCGTTTTGTTACCAGGACAGCCCGCGGCGCGCCCACAGCATCGCGGCGCAGGGGGGAATCAACGCGGCCAAGAATTATCAGAACGACGGCGACAGCGTGCGGCGCCTGTTCTACGACACGATCAAGGGCGGGGATTTCCGGGCGCGGGAAGCCAATGTCTATCGGCTGGCGCAGGTCAGCGTCAACATCATTGATCAATGCGTGGCCCAGGGGGTGCCGTTTGCCAGGGAATACGGCGGGCTGCTGGCCAACCGGTCGTTCGGTGGCGCGCAAGTGTCCCGCACCTTTTACGCGCGGGGGCAGACCGGACAGCAATTGTTGCTGGGCGCTTACCAGGCCCTCTGCCGCCAAATCGGCAAAGGCAGCGTCAAAATGTTTCCGCGCACCGAAATGCTCGACCTCGTGACCGTCAACGGCCACGCCAGGGGCATCATTGTGCGCGACCTCGTCAGCGGAGATATCTCGGCCCATGCGGCGGACGCGGTCGTGCTGGCGACGGGCGGTTACAGCAATGTGTTTTACCTGTCCACCAACGCCAAGGGCTGCAATGCCACCGCCATCTGGCGGGCTTACAAAAAAGGGGCGGCCATGGCCAATCCTTGTTACACGCAGATTCATCCGACGTGCATCCCGGTCGGCGGCGATTACCAATCCAAACTGACCCTGATGTCCGAGTCGCTGCGCAACGACGGGCGCGTCTGGGTGCCCCAAAAAAAGGGAGACACCCGGCTGGCGCGCGACATACCGGAGGAGGAACGCGACTATTACTTGGAACGGAAATATCCGAGCTTCGGCAACCTGGCCCCGCGCGACATCTCCTCCCGCGCGGCCAAGGAGGTGTGCGACGAAGGGCGCGGCGTGGGGCCGGGCGGGCGCGGCGTTTATCTGGATTTTGCCGACGCCATCAGCAGGATCGGAGTGGCGGAGGTCCGCGAGCGCTACGGAAATCTTTTTGACATGTATGAGAAGATCACGGGCGAAAACGCCTACCGGACGCCGATGCGCATTTATCCCGCCGCCCATTACGCCATGGGCGGGCTGTGGGTGGATTACAATTTGATGAGCACCATTCCGGGAATGTTTGTGCTGGGCGAGGCGAATTTTTCCGATCACGGCGCCAACCGGCTCGGAGCCAGCGCGCTCATGCAGGGGTTGGCCGACGGCTATTTTATCCTGCCTTACACCGTCGGTGATTATTTCGCCGCGGCCAAACAGCCCAAGGCCCGCGCCGACCAGCCCGAATTCAAAAAGGCGGTGAGCGACGTCACCGCGCTGACCAAAAAGCTGCTCGCCATCAACGGCAAGCGCACGGTCAACTCGTTTCACAAGGAACTGGGGGCCATGGTTTGGGAGAAATGCGGGATGGCCCGGAACGAAAAGGGATTGAAGGAACTGCTGCAACAGATTCCGGCGTTGCGGGAGGAATTTTGGAAAAACGTCAAAGTGGCCGGCCAAAATGAGGAGTTGAACCAGAACCTCGAACACGCCGGGCGCGTGGCCGATTTTCTGGAATTCGCCGAACTGCTTTGCCTCGACGCCTTGGAACGGCGCGAATCGTGCGGCGGCCATTTTCGCACGGAATTTCAAACCGCGGACGGCGAGGCCAAGCGGGATGATGAGAACTTCGCCTACGTGGCCGCCTGGGAATACGCCGGTCCCGGCCGGCCGCCGGTCTTGAACAAGGAACCGCTGGTCTATGAAAGCGTCCACATGAGCACGCGAAGTTACAAGTGAGCCTGAAATGAATCTTACCTTGAAAGTGTGGCGGCAAAATGATGCCAGGAGCGAAGGCTGGCTCGTCAGCTACGAAGCCAAAGATGTCCTGGCCGACATGTCCTTTCTGGAAATGCTCGATGTCGTCAACGAAGGGCTGATCGCCGCGGGCCAGGAACCGATTGTGTTCGATTCCGATTGCCGGGAAGGCATCTGCGGCACTTGCTCCATGGTCATCAACGGGCTGGCGCACGGAGGCCAGCGCGGCACGACGGTTTGCCAGTTGCACCTGCGCCATTTCAACGACGGCGACACCATTGTCATCGAACCCTGGCGGGCGCGGCCATTTCCAGTGCTCAAAGATTTGGTGACCGACCGCAGCGCGTTCGACCGGATCATCCAGGCGGGCGGCTTCGTCTCGGTCAACACCGGCGGCACGCCGGACGCCAATGGCCTGCCCATTGCCAAAACGGACGCGGACACGGCGATGGACGCGGCGGCCTGCATCGGCTGCGGGGCGTGCGTGGCGGCGTGCAAGAACGCCTCGGCCATGCTGTTCGTTTCCGCCAAGGTTTCCCATCTGGCCGCATTGCCGCAGGGCAAACCGGAACGCGAACAGCGCGTGCTCAACATGGTGCGGACCATGGACGAGGCGGGCTTCGGCGCCTGCACGGTGACAGGCTCGTGCGAGGCGGTGTGCCCGAAGGAAATCAGTCTTGACTTCATTGCCCGCATGAACCGCGAGTACGGCAAGGCCATCCTGAAAAATTCGCCCCCGGCAAAAAGCGGCGGCGACTAGGAGTTTTTCTTGAAGATCATCACCGATCCCCGCTGCACCCAATACTCTGCGCCGGGCCATCCCGAACGGCCTGAACGGATCAGCCGCACCGTCGAAGCCCTCAAGGCGCAGGACAAGCTGAAACTGACCTGGAACGAACCGAAGCCTGTTGAGGACGGTTTTATACTATGCGCGCATACCGCGCAACATCTCGCACACATTCAACTTGCCTCTTATTTCGACGCCGACACCCCGGCTTATCCAGACATTGCAGAACATGCGCGGCGTTCGGTGGGAGGGGCCGTGCAGGCAAAGGAATGGGCTTGGAATGGAGAAGCCGCCTTCAGCCTGATGCGTCCGCCCGGCCATCACGCCATGCGGGAACGAGCCATGGGTTTTTGTTACTTCAACTCCATTGCCATCGCCGCGCTCCTGGCCGGGTTCGATGGCCGCAGACGGGTCGCGGTGTTTGATTTTGATGTGCATCACGGCAACGGCACGGAAGACATACTGCTCGACAAACCGGGTTTCGCATTCATATCCATTCATCAATATCCGGCCTATCCGGACACCGGTTTGATAAACCGCGGGAGCAATTGTTTCAACTTCCCGGTGTCGCCGCGCACGCCGCGCCTGGAGTATCGCGCCATTTTGTCGAGTGCTTTTGAAACGTTGAAGAAATTCCGGCCCGACATGGTGGCTGTTTCCGCCGGGTTCGACGCCTATCGCGGCGATCCGCTGGCCGATGGAACTCTGGAAGCGGAAGATTTTTATTGGCTGGGCGAAACGATTCGCCGGTTGGAGGTTCCGGCCTTCAGCGTTTTGGAAGGCGGCTACAGCGCCGAGTTGCCGGAACTTATTCTGGCCTACTTAACCGGAGTGAACGGATGAAAATCTTGGTTGCCATCACGGGAGCCAGCGGCGCCTTGTACGCGCAGCGCCTGCTCGACAATCTCGACCCGCGCCAGCACGAGATTCATGTGGTGTTGAGCAACTACGCGCAAGTCGTGCTGGCCAAGGAACTGCCCGGCGGCCTGCGCCTGCCCGGGGGCGTCAAGACCCACAACCTGAAAAGCATGAACGCGCCATTCGCCAGCGGCTCCAATCCGCTCGATGCCATGGTCATCATCCCCTGCACCATGGGGACGCTGGGCCGCATCGCGCACGGATTCAGCGAGGACATTTTGTTAAGGGCCGCGGATGTCACGCTGAAGGAAAAGAAGAAATTAATCCTGGTCCCGCGCGAAACCCCGTTAAGCCTCGTGCATGTCAGAAATTTCGAACTGCTCCTGCTTGCCGGAGCCACGATCCTGCCCGCCAATCCGTCCTTCTATCACAATCCAACGACCATCGAGGGCGTCATAGACACCGTAGTGGCCCGGGTGCTGGACCATCTGGGCATTCCGCAGAATCTCTTGCCCCGCTGGGGGGAAGAACCGGAATAAGTGATTATCGGACGGCGGTCTTCGATTTGTTAAGGGTTCATGAAGTTAACATGGGGTCGTCAGGTGAGGGAAAATCCGCTACACCTGACGCCCTATGATTATATCTAACAAGAAAGTTAATAGCAAAAAGCAACCGCAACCGCAACCCCAAACACCAGCTCGTGGTCCGACAGCAGCCGCTGCGCGCAAAGCCAAGACGATCAAACTGGGCGTGGACGTGCATCTGGGCCTTTACGTGGTCGTGCGCGTGATCGACGGTGGCACGCCCCAGCCGCCGCAACGTTTCAAGCCCGCGGATTTCCTGCTGTGGTGCGCCAGGCAACTGACCCTGGCCGAGAAAGTCTTCACCTGTTATGAGGCCGGTCCCTTCGGTTACACCTTGCATCGCCGGCTGGAGAAGATGGGAGTGACCAATTACGTCATCCGGCCACGGGACTGGGACGAATACAGCAAGAAGGTCAAGACGGACAAGCGCGACGCCCTGGCCATGGCCTTGTGCCTGGATCGCTACGTCAGCGGCAATCACGAGGCGTTTTGTGTCGTGCGCGTTCCCAGCGAGGCGCAGGAGCAGAAACGCAGTTTGTCGCGGCAGCGGGAGAGTCTGCAACAGGCCAGGCAACGGCTGGCCGCGCAGGGGCGCAGTCATGCCCTCTATTACGGCGGACATCTGCAAGGGGAGTGGTGGCGGGAAGCGGCCCGGCAAAGGACGCTGCTGGAGATGCCGGCCATCGTGGTCAATTTGCTGGAACCCTTGCGCCGGTTGCTGGCGGCAGTGGAAGTGGAGTTGCACACCCGGACCAGGGAACTGGAGACAGCCGCGCCGACCGGGTTGCCAGTGGGACTGGGCCAGATGACGAGCGAAATCCTGGAGCGCGAAGTGGCCGATTGGAACCGGTTCAAGAACCGGCGACAAGTGGCCAGCTACACCGGGCTGTGTCCCCGGGAGGACACCTCCAGCCAGCGGCGCTTTCAAGGCGCCATCAACAAGCACGGCAACCGGCGCTTGCGGCCGGTGCTGGTGGAAGGCGCCTGGCGTCTGATGGTTTTCCAGCCCGGCTATCGCCCCGTCCAGAAGTGGCGGACGGCCCTGCTGGACCACAAGACCAGCCCGTCGCGGCGCAAGAAGCTCATCATCGCCCTGGCGCGGACCTTTGCGGTGGACTGGTGGCGGGTGCGCACCGGACGCTGTCAAGCCGAAGACCTGGGACTGAAACTCCAGCCGTTGCCCAGCGCCTGAGGAATGACTGAACGAATGATTTTGCCGCCACACATTTTGGAGCGTAGCGGAACCGAACTGACCCCTGGGCCTTTGATGGCCCGTTTTAAAGTATGGTGTCCACGCGCTCCTCTGGACTTGGAAACGATAAAGTGTACGCCTCGCGGTTGTACGGATAGCAGGTTAAGCCAGGTCAATTGACCGGCGCTCCACCAGAGGAGACGATCCAACAAAAAAGCGGCAGAAAGACAAAGAGAAAGAAGAAAAAAGAGAAGAAGCTTTTAATAAAAAGACAGGATTTTCGGACGCGCTTGACAATTCTCCCCATAGCAGGGGTCAGTTCCTCACATATCCACATTTTGTCTGCCGCACCCCGCCCGCTCTGTCCAAAAACAAATACGGGGAATGGAACCCCTTTGCCGAAAAGCAAAACGCAAGGGCGCAAAGGAAAATGATTTCCTGGCGTCTTAGCGACTTCGCGCCTTTGCGTTGAAAATGGGTGGTTTTTGGGTGCTTGTCAAGAATACATACTTGACAAAAAGGCCCCCGACACGCGTTTCGATTAATGTTTACAGAGCTCTGTTATAAAAAAGATCTCCGCCATGAGCTGTACAGATTTCGCTGTTTATGCCATAATTGGAAGAAAAGTCTGAATTATGAAGGAAGAATTAAGAGGTCCCTCCGTCGCAAAGGCGGCGGCCCAGCCCGGCGGAGCCGCAACCAAAGATGAATTTGCCGCAAAAGAGCACAGAAACCCCAAAGAAAACAAACAATATAAACTCCTGTCTCTGTACTGCAATACGTCACAATCACGGATATTCGTGAGGACTTTTTCGCGCAGAGAGCGCGGAGAGCGCGGAGAAACACCATGAAAGAAGCTCAGCAATTTATTTTATCTCTGCGACCTCTGGGACTCTGCGCGAAACAGTTCCTTCAAGGAGGCTTTTGGTTGCGGTTGGCCGCGCCGGGTTCATCTGGGTCAATCTGTGGCTCTTATTCCCCGCCCGTCATTCCTCTGCCATATTTTTCTGCCCCATCCGTGCCCATCCGTGTTTATCCGTGTTTATCCGTGGTTGAATTTCTTGGGTTGCCGCTCTGCCGCGCCGGGTTCTTTGCGTTCCTTTGCGGCAAAAAATGGGAAACTTTTCGGCGTAGTAAAGAAAACCGAAAGAACCGTAAGAACCGTAAAATCTGTTTTGGCCCATTTTCCAATTCCAACCTGTTGCCGCCCAATCTGTTCCGACCGAAGGTGCAGACGGGCATCTTACGGATTATACGTAATTTTTTACGGGTGGGTATATGGGGGGGAGGGGATCAAGGATTTTCCATCCTAATCTTAATCGCAAGGAGGCGAACCATGAAGATTAATGAAGCGACCCACTTGGCTTGGCGGCGGCGGATGCGTTCCTTCTGCGCAAGAGGGGACATTCGTGCTTGGACATTCGTCATTCCCCTTGCTACCTTTTGCGGCTTGATGTTGATTTTTGAACACTTGGGTTTGTTGACATGACGCGAAAAACCGCATTATTATTCGCCGGACAGGGCGCCCAGTACGTCGGCATGGGCCGGGATTTCGCCGCGCAATGCCCTGCCTCCAAAATCTGGTTCGACCGCAGCCGGGAAATCCTCGGCTTCGATCTGCCAGCCCTTTGTTTCCATGGCCCGGAGTCGGAATTGATCCGCACGGAAAACGCGCAGCCCGCCATTTTTCTCATCAGTTGGATCGCCTTGCAATTGCTGGAAGAGCGCCTGCCCGACGTGGAGTATCAGGCCGCCGCGGGATTGTCCCTGGGCGAATTGACGGCTTGGACCGCCGCCGAAGTCTTCACTTTCGAGGATGGATTGCTCATCGCGCGCCAGCGCGGTCGTTTCATGCAGGAAGCGTGCGACTTGACTCTGGGCGGCATGGCCGCGATTCTTGGCCTGGACCTTGAAAAAATGCGCGCCGTCTGCGTTCAGGCACACGTTGAAATGGCCAATCTCAATTGCCCGGGCCAAATCGTCATCTCGGGCGAATCCGATAAAGTCGCCCAAGCCTGCGAGCTGGCCAAAGCCGCCGGCGCCAAACGAGCCGTGATGTTGCCGGTGGCCGGCGCCTATCACTCCCGTCTCATGGCCAGCGCCCAGCCCAAAGTCGAGGCGATGCTCAATGCGGTGCCGATGAATGAGCCGGTCATGATGGTCATCGCCAACGTCTCCGCCCGTCCGCATACGGAGCCGCCTGACATTCGGGCGCGGCTGACCGATCAGGTTGTTTGCTCCGTCCGCTGGGAAGATTCGATCCGCTATTTGATTGAGCAGGGTTTCACGCGCTTTATTGAATTAGGCCCCGGCACCGTCTTGAGCGGGTTCGTCAAGCGGATTGACAAGAATGTCCGGACTTACTCGGTGGCTGACGTTCCCAGCCTTGAAGCGACTGTCGCGGCATTGAAAGCCGACCGTTAAATCACCAACCATTTATGCCTCAAATTGCCAACCAGATTGCCGTCATCACCGGCGCGGGCCGCGGGATTGGCCGCGCCATTGCCCTGAAATTTGCCGCCGAAGGCGCTGACATCGCCTGCGTCTCGCGCACCGCCGAAAATGCCGAAAAAGTCGCCGCCGAAATCCGCCTCCTCGGCCGACAAGCCTGGGCTTATGCGGTGGACGTGGCCGATTCCGCCGCCGTCGCCGCCGCCGCGGAGAAGATCCTCCAGCAAACCGGCAAAGTGGACATTTTGGTCAACAACGCCGGCGTCACCCGCGACGGCTTGATCCTGCGCATGAGCGAGGAGGATTGGGACACGGTATTGAACACCAATTTGAAGGGCGCTTTTTTGTTTACCCAGGCCTTGAGCCGGGGTTTCCTGAAGCAGCGCTCGGGACGAATTCTGAATATCGCCTCCATCATTGGCTTGATCGGCAATGCCGGCCAATGCAACTACGCCGCCAGCAAGGCCGCCTTGATCGGCTTCACCAAGTCGATCGCCAAAGAATTCGCCTCGCGCGGCGTGACCGTCAACGCTCTGGCGCCGGGCTTTATTGAGACGGATATGACGGGGGCGTTGACACCGGAGTTGCGGGCCGAACTGCTCCAGCGCATCCCCTTGCGGTCCCTGGGGCAGCCGGCGGACATTGCGGAAGCGGCCCTTTTCCTGGCCGGTCCCGGCGCCCGCTATATCACCGGGCAGGTATTGACCGTGGATGGCGGGATGGTAATGTAAATATTCAATTCTGCGCTGGACGGCTTGATTTTCAACCGCTAGAACAGGCCATGACAAGAGCCGGACAATCAGATGAACGTGAATTTTCACTGCGGAGAAAATAGTTTGAATCGGGGCTTGACGCGTTTTGCAGCGTCGGGCATAGACACACACCAAATAGAAATGGAGTTTAACAATGGCAGAAAAAACAATTGAACAAAGAGTCAAAGACATCATCGTCGAACAGCTCGGTGTCAACCCCGATCAAGTGACGCCCGACGCCAAGTTCATCGAAGACCTCGGCGCGGATTCATTGGACACGGTCGAGTTGGTCATGGCCTTGGAAGAGGAATTCGGTAATGAAATCCCCGACGAACAGGCCGAAAAATTGCAAAGCGTCGGCAACGTCGTCAAATACATTGAAGACTCCCAGAAAAAGTAGGCGTCCACCCCACTTGCCAGGGCAGCGGTCTTGAGTGTCGCTGCCCTTTTTTATGGCCAGCAACTGGACAGACCGCAGAGTCGTCGTGACGGGATTGGGCGTTGTCTCCTCCCTCGGACAGAAGCTCCCTGTCTTTTGGGACAACGTTCTGGCCGGCAAGTGCGGCATCCACAAGATTACCTCCTTCGACGTTTCCGCCTTCACCTGCCGGATTGCCGCTGAACTGACGGACTTCGATCCCACTCCCGCTTTTCCTTCCCCAAAGGACGTGCGCCGCACGGATCGTTTCGCCCAATTTGCGACGGTTGCCGCCCATCAAGCTTTGCTGGACTCTCACCTCGACCTGGAGAAGGCCAACCGGGACGAAATCGG
Organism: uncultured Verrucomicrobiae bacterium; assembly: GCA_963813995.1. Lineage (GTDB taxonomy): Bacteria > Verrucomicrobiota > Verrucomicrobiia > Limisphaerales > Palsa-1400 > DASRLE01. The sequence goes on from CAWFAZ010000082.1 coordinate 135,547, forward strand.
CGTTATGATCGGCTCCGGCATCGGCGGCCTGCACACGCTGGAGGAACAGCACAAGATTTGTCTCTCCAAAGGGCCGGGCCGTCTTTCCCCGTTCATGATTCCCATGCTCATTTCCAACATGGGCTCCGGCCTCTTCTCGATGAACTTCGATTTGCGCGGGCCTAATTTCGCCACTTGTTCCGCCTGCGCCACCTCCACCCATGCCATCGGCGAAGCCTGGCGAACCATCAAGATGGGCGACGCCAGAGTCATGTTCGCCGGCGGCAGCGAGGCCGTCATCGTTCCCCTGGGCCTGGGCGGTTTTTGCGCCATGCGCGCCTTGAGCCTCCGCAACGATGATCCTCAGCACGCTTCCCGCCCTTTTGACCGCGATCGTGATGGCTTTGTCATGGGCGAAGGCGCGGGCGTCGTCGCTCTGGAGGAATTGGATCACGCCAAGGCGCGTGGCGCGCGCATTTATGCCGAAATCGTCGGTTACGGCAACACCGCCGACGCTCACCACCTCACCGCCCCTTCCCCCCAGGGCGAAGGCGCCGCCCGCTGTATGCGCATGGCCTTGCGCTCGGCCGGCCTCAATCCATCGGACATCTCCTACATCAACGCCCACGGCACGTCCACACCCCAGGGCGACATCGCCGAAACCCAGGCCATCAAGGCCGTCTTCGGTTCGCACGCCAAAAAGCTGGCCGTCAGCTCCACCAAGGGAGCGACCGGACACATGCTCGGCGCCGCCGGAGCCGTCGAAATGGCTTTATGTGTCAAGGCCATCGAGTGCAATATCGTGCCGCCGACCATCAACCTTGAGAACCCCGATCCGGAGTGCGACCTGGACTACGTGCCGAACGCGGCCCGGGAAATGGAAGTCAAAGCCATTGTCAACAACTCCTTTGGTTTTGGCGGGCACAACGCCTCCATTGCCGCCCAAAAATTTACAGGGTGACAGGGGCCTTCGTCATGCGTCATTTTTCCAGATGGCCCGTGTTGAACACCGCCGCCTCGCCCACATTGCCGTAGCGGTTCACGGCCGAGACCGCGATGATTTCCGGCGGCGCGCTCCCGGCCCCGTCTGGCACAACTTCTTCCGTTTGCGCGCCGGGCAGAATTTCCGTCGTCCAACGGCCGCCCGTTTTTTTCCGCACCACCCATTGCCAGACGCCGCCGGATTCCTCTTTCCAATTCAGTTTGATTTCCCGCCCGTTTTCCCGGGCCGTCAAAACGGGCCGGGCCGGCACAGCGTTTCCCAGCCATGTGCAGGCCGGAACCAGCGCCGGCTCGCCATAGACCCCCTTCCGCAATGCGTCCGCCACTCCGGCATGATTGGCCAGCAACGGCTTGCCATGCCAGAGGATTTCACCCAACGCCCCGATCTGCCTGCGAGTCAATACTATTTCATTGGTCGTTTCCCGCGCCTCATTGTCGATTCCCTTCCAGCCGTTGACCCTCATCCCCGCGATCAAGAGACGATGGCGCTCATTTTGTTCCGCCCACCAATTTAACAGCACCGGGAAGCTCTGCGCTTTTTGCGCGACGGGCCAGTAAAGCTGCGGGGCAAGATAATCCAGCCAGCCGTTGGCCAGCCATTTTCGCGCATCGCAATAGAGCTTGTCATACGCATCAAAACCCGTGATCCCCTTCGGATGGTTGGGCTGCCATATCCCGAAAGGGCTGATCCCGAATTTGACCCAGGGCTTTTCCCTTTTGATTCCCTCGTAAACCGCCCGCACGAACAGGTTCACGTTCTCCCGCCGCCAATCGTTGCGGGACATCTTTCCGCCCGTTTTTTGGTAGCGTCCCCACGAAGCGTCGTCCGGAAATTCCAACTCGCGCCCGCCTTCTTTTTCCGGGTAGGGTAGAATTTTGTCGTCAAAATGCACGCCGTCGATGTCGTAACGCCGCACCACATCCATTATCACGCTGAGCGAATAATCCCGCGCTCCCGGCTCCGTCGGATCGAGCCACAGAAAACTGCCGCAAGTCCGCACCAAATCAGGGTGCGTTACACTGACATGGTTGCGGGAAACCGGCGTCTTCGAATCCCGAAAGCGCGCGCGGAATGGATTAAACCAGGCGTGCAATTCCAATCCCCGTTTATGGGCCTCCTCCACGGCAAAGGCCAGCGGATCGTAATAGGGCAGGGGCGCTCTTCCCATCTGGCCTGTCAGATACTCCGACCAGGGTTCGATTTTCGAGTCATAGATCGCGTCGCAACTGGGGCGCACCTGGAGAACGATCACGTTCAAATTCAGTTCCACCGCCCGATCCAGGATGGCGGTCAATTCCGCCTTTTGCTCACGAGTGGTCAAGCCCCGTTTGGACGGCCAATCAATATTATCGACTGTGGCCACCCACAGCCCGCGAAACTCCCGTTCCACGGCCGGGATCCACGGGCCTTTCCCGCCAGACGGTGTTTCTGCCGTGGCCGGCGGTTGGACCGCGCCCCCTGCCAGGGCCAAAACCAGAAGGGCCGCGCTGATGCACCGTATTTGATCCATGTTCAACATGATTGAAGGGAAGAAGTAACTTGCAGTCCGGCCTTATGGAAGAAGGAATGCGCCATATCGGTTTGACCCGGTTTGACTGACCTTGACTCGACGAAGCATCGGTTATTCTGCAAGTCATTCATGTTAAAGCATTTGCATTCGATTTGCTTGTCAGCTTGACCGCGGCATCGGTTTGACCCAGTTTGACCGACCCTGACCCGCCTTCGCCCCGAAGGTTTTCGGGGCTATGGCGCGGCAAGCCCGGCGGGGCAATCCGTCTGCAAAAAAATAAATCCGAAATTATTTCGGAAAAGGGCTGTTTTTCCGAAATATTTCCGAAATATTTCGAGAAATCCGAAATTTTTCGACCTTCTTTAACCCGCTTCTGGAAGGCAGAAAAACGGGTTGGGAGCGCGCGCGTCTCGCGCGCGGTGTTTGGCGTCCCGCCAAACACATCTTTGACCGGAAGTGCGGCGCGAGACGCGCCGCCCAGCGACCGGGACGGTCGCGCTCCCTGGACCATCCGACACTCCCATTTGGCGCGACACAGCGTGCTCATTCGACGATTTTAGCACAAAGAGCGGGAATTGCACAGGTCATGGTGGAGATCTTTTTTATAACACGAAACCCCTGCAAACACTGGCCGAAACGCGTGTCGGGAGCCTCTTTGTCAAGTATGTATCCTTGACAAGAGCACAAGAGGCAGATGAATTTGCGCGGGATTTGGAGGCTGCCCGTCAAAGCCCGCCGAAAGCCGTGGCGTGGGAATAGTGATTGACAGTTCGCTATTCATGGCCAGCGAGCGAGGGAGGTTCAACCTTGATGGATTTCTAGCCGCGCATCCCACCGATCTGCTTTTTATCGCTGCCATCACGGCATCCGAACTCTTGCATGGCTGCGCCCGCGCCACGGACGCAAAAGTCCGGGAACGCCGTGTCCGTTTTGTGGAAAGCGTGTTGGAGAATTACGCCGTGCTGCCGTTTGCGTTGGCAGAAGCACGGGAACACGCGAAGCTCTGGGTGGAGTTGGAGGGCCAAGGCCAAATGATCGGAGAGCGCGACCTTCACATTGCAGCCACAGCCAAGGCGAACGGTCATGGAGTGGCGACGCTGAATCGCGGGGAGTTTGAACGGGTTCCGGGGATAATTCTTGTGGAAATCTGAAATGAGGCTTTCAGAGGCGCCAGACATGGCGCGCGGGACGCACGCGCTCCGCGCCACCGTCCATTCAGCGGGTCAGATGGCCGATTCCACCACGGCGGCCAGTTCCTCGTGCGTCAAAACAATCGGGTTCGCCTTCATGCTGCTGGCGTTTCTTGCCTTTTCCACAAGATCGGCGGCGTGCTGCGACTTCAGGCCGTAGGCGCCGAGGTTTGGAATCTGCAGATCAGAAACCAACCGGGCCACCCAATCGACGCCATCGCCGGCCTGCGCGCTGCTCCGGCCTGTCACCAGGCGCGCGACTTCTTCGTAGCGCGGAAGGGCCGGGTTGGCGGAATCGCGGGAGCGCAGCGCGGCCAGGTTTGCCGCCATCACCCGTGGCAGCAGCGCCGCGCAAATCGCGCCGTGGGGCGCGCCAAACATTCCGCCAATGACCCCTGCCAGGCCATGCACCGCTCCCAGTCCGGCGTTGGCCAGCGCCAATCCCCCGAACAGACTGGCCAGGGCCATGTCCTCGCGCGCGGCCGCGTTGCGCCCATTTTCAAAAGCCGCCCGCAACGACCGCGCCACCCGCCCAATTCCTTCCACGCACAACCCATCCGTCATGGGATTGGCCCGCCCGCTGACGTACGGCTCGATAAGCTGGGTGAGCGCATCCAGGCCCGTGCTGGCAGTCAGGGCCGGTGGCAAATCCCAGGTCAATTCAGGATCCACCAGCGCCACTTTCGGCAGCATCAATGGACTGCGCAAACTGACTTTGACCCGGTGTTCCGATGAGGCCAGGACGGCGTTGCGCGTGACTTCCGCACCGGTGCCGGCTGTCGTCGGAATCGCCAGCAACGGGGCAGGGGACCGTGCCAAAGGTTTGCCGCCGCCGATGACTTCGAGGTAATCAAGCACATCCCCGTCGTTGGTCAGCATGGCGGCGATGGCCTTGCCCGCATCCAAGGCGCTGCCGCCGCCAAAGCCGATGACCAAGTCGCACTTCTCACGCCTGGCCAGGGCAACGCCCCGCCGAACCACCTCCAGATCAGGCTCTCCATCAACGGCAAAGGGAACAGCTCGAATCTCAAGCTTGCGCAAAGCATCGAACAGCCGTTTCGCCCGCGTCGCGTCGCGGCCCGTTGCCACCAGCGCATGGCGTCCGCATTCTTTGGCCAGCGGGCCGGCCTGGCTGATTGCGCCCGCGCCAAAAATGATCCGGGCAGCGGTGGCAAATTCAAAGCTGTGGGATTTCCCCCGGTTCACCATTTTTCGTCCGGCGGATGAAGGTTGGTGAATTTCACGCTGACGCGCGGCCCGGCCATCATGGGCGCAACCGCATCGCGCCAGATTTGATAATGCCGGGTCTCCTTATGTTTGGCCGGCGCGTCCGCGTTGCGATAGGCTTCGACGATGACAAAGCGGGCGGGAGCATCCGTTTGTTGCATCAAATCGAAGCGGGCGATGCCTGGTTCCTTCAAACTTTCCCGCGCATTGGCGACGGTGGCCTCTTGAAACGCCGCCACGCATTCGGGCTTGACGGATATGTGAACATGAACAACGAGCATGATAGTCAAATAAGAGGCGTTTGTCCGTAGTAAGATCCCGGACCGTGTTTGCGCAGAAAATGGGCGTCCAGCAGCGCGCGCTGGATCGGTTTGGCCTTGGGATTGACGCGCAGCGTTTCCGCCGCCAGCCGGGCGACAAACTCGAGGACTGCGGCGTTATGCACCGCCTCGGCCGCATTTTTGCCCCAGGCAAACGGCCCGTGACCCGCCACCAGCGCCGCCGGAATCTTCAGCGGCTCCAGATTCCTGAACCTTTCGACGATGACATAGCCGGTATTCTCTTCGTAATTGTTTTCGATTTCCCGCGTTCGAAGCCGGCGGGTGGCCGGCACGTCGCCCTGCCAGTAATCGGCCTGGGTTGTTCCAAAAACAGGGATGCCTTTGCCCGCTTGCGCCCAGGCGGTGGCATAAAGGCTGTGAGTGTGGGCGATGCCTCCGATGTCCTCAAACTTTCGATAGAGAACCAGATGCGTTGGCGTGTCGGAACTGGGGCGGAGCCTGCCTGCCACGACTTTCCCCGTAGCCAACGAAACCACCACCATCTGTTCCGCTTTCAGGCTTGCGTAGGCGACGCCGGAAGGCTTGATCATCATCAAACCGCGCGCGCGATCAACGCCGCTGACATTGCCCCAGGTTTGAACGACCAACCCTTCCCGGACAAGGTCAAGATTGGCCCTGCATACTTCCTTCTTGAGAGCTTGGATCAAGGTTGAAGGGGTTGTGATGAATCGTCCGCCGAAGAAATGTCAATGGAAGCTCCGGTCAGGCCGTTCGCCTGCGCTGTCAAACGCAGTGTGCCCGCGTCTTTCCCGGCTTGCACGATGACTTGGGCCAGGCCGTTGAACGCGCTGCGCTTCCAATGCGCCGCCCCGGGTTTATCCGGGAGTTCCAATGCCACCCCTTTGTTCAGCCCGCCCGGTCCGTCCCAGTTGTGAACGGCCACGGCAATGGTGTTTTCTCCTTGATGCATGAATTTTCGCACTTCGAAGGAGGGCTGGCTGGTGTAGTCGTGCGATTCTCCGGCCAGATGCCCATTGACATACACCCAACCCTCGTCGTCAATCATGCCAATGGTGATCGCGATGCTCTCCGCGGCCAGTTCCTGGGGAGTCGCCGCAAATCGCGTCCGAAAAACGGCCGATTCGTTGGGAGCCAGCGGACCGCCGTCGGTTTGCACGTCCGCTTTGTCCCATTGGCTGTCGTCGAAGCTCTCTTGCACCTCGGGCCGCCTGTGCGTATTGGGCACTCGTTTCATGCGCCACTCATGGAGGGCGATCTTGTGGCTCGTCTGCGCGGGAATGAAGGCGTCCGGTTCGTGACAACTTGGGTCGCCATTGCCCACGCCGAGTATCCGGCCCGGCCCGGCCAAATCCAAGTCAATAAGATTGCCTGCCACCGGCACGACGCGCCCCCGGTCGTCTGTCACCGCCATCGTGATCACGGAAAGGTCCTCATCGCCGGCATGGATGGAAGTCCGGTCCGCCGTGAGTTTGATGGCGGCCGGCGCTCCCGTTGTTTCCACCTTGTCTTCGGCGATGGCTTGCCCCGCCTTGAAGCCCCGGGCCATGAGCGCGCCGGGGGCATACTTGACAGACCATTGCAGATGCGAGTTTCCGGGCATGGGCTTGCGTCCGAGGCTTTGCCCGTTGAGAAACAACTCCACCTCTTCGCAATTGCTCAAGCAGCGCACGTCGATGTCCTGGCCTTCCTTGCCGGGCCAGTTCCAATGCGGCAGCAGATGCAGGACGGGACGGTCGCTCCACCAGGATTGGTAGTAGTAGAAATTGTCCTTGGCAAAGCCGCACGTATCCATGATGCCAAAATGCGAATTGATGCACGGCCAGCCATAGGGCGTCGGCTCGCCGCGATAATCAAAACCGGTCCAGACAAACCCGCCCGAGAGCCAGGGCCGGGCGGAATAGACTTTCCACCAGGCCTCGGCCGTGTTGCCCCAGCCGGGTCCAGTGTCATCGTAAGAACTCATATAGCCGCGCTCTTTGTCATTGGCATAAATGCCGCGCGTGCATAAGGTGCTGGCCTGTTCGGTCCCAATCTCCGGCTGTTGGGGATGCTTCTTGTGATAACTATCTTCCGAGCCGATATGATAATTCCAACCCCTGACATCCAGGACGCCGTTGACGCCTTCAAACACATCGCCCTCACTGGCCGCCGCGGTACACAGGCGCGTCGGGTCCAGAGAATGAACCAGCCGTTGCATGGATTCGGCGCAACGCGCGCCCGTCGCCGTCCCTTGTTGGTCTTCCTCGTTGAAGAGCGACCAGATAAAAACACTGGGATGATTGCGGTCGCGGCGCACCTGCGATTCCATGCGGGCCAGGTTTGCCGCGTCGCTGCCGAGCAGCCGGTTTTCGTCCATGACCAGCAAGCCCAGGCGGTCACAGGCTTCGAGCAACTCAGGAGTTGGCGCGTTGTGCGACGTGCGAATGGCATTGCCACCCATGTCTTTCAAGCGCCGGACGCGAAAATATTGCAGAGCGTCGGGCAGGGCGGCGCCGACGCCCGCATGGTCCTGATGGTTGCAGGTGCCCTTAACCTCGTACGGATGTCCGTTCAATAGAAACCCCTTGTCCGCGTCGAAGGCCAGCGTGCGAATGCCAAATTCAGTCTCCGTGCGATCCACCACCTTGCCGTCGGAAGTGACGGTCGTGATGAGTTTATAGAGATTGGGCGATTCCGGCGACCAGAGGAAAGGCGTGGACACCTCCGTTTGCTGCAAAACCGCCTCAGCGTCCCACGGCTTCAACTCTTGTGATTGTTCGGCGCGGGCTGCCGTTTTTCCCTGCGGATCAAGAATCTCCCACGCGACGGTGGCGTGCGCGGCATTGGTTTGTGCGTTCTTGAGCAAGGCCTCGAGATTAACTATGGCGGGGCCTTCCGGAACATTATTGGGAAACTGGCTATAGACAAAAATTCCATCCGGCGCGACAAAGAGCGGGCCGCTTTTGAGAAGCCAGACATGGCGGTAAATGCCAGCTCCTTCGTAGAACCATCCCTCGAATTGCGAAGCATCCACCCGCACCGCCAGGGCATTCTCGCCGCCGCAATTGGCCAGGTCCGTGACGTCATACCGAAAACTGCTGTAACCGCTTTCATGGTGGCCAATCAGCCAACCATTAAAAAAAACGCGGCAATCCCGGTACACTCCGTCGAACTGGATCCAGAAGCGGCGGCCCTTGTCCGTTTCCGGCAGGGAAAAGGTGCGGCGATACCAGCCCACGTCGTTTTTGTGAAAACCCGGTCCCACCGGCTTAAAACCGTGGCTGGTGTCGGCATTCGAATCAAACGGCAACTCAATCGCCCAGTCGTGGGGCAGATTGACCTTGCGCCAACCCGCGTCGCCGAAACTCCGCGCAGCGGGACCCTGGCTGACGCCCGCCTTTTCCAATCTTTCGGCCAGGCCCCATTCATCGCCCAAATGGAATCTCCATCCATAATCCATCAACAATCGCTGGCGCGGTGAATTGTCAGAATCGGCGGCCCAAGCCGCGAGGCCCAAAGTCAGCGCCATTACCTGGGCGGAGACAGCCAGCCGGCGGAACAGTTGCGAGGCGAGATGTTTTTTCATTCTGGGACCAAGAGGTAAACACGCCAGCGGCAATGCACAAGCCAAAAGGTTTTCCCTTCCGTCCTATTCGTCATTTATCGCTGATCAGTTTTCTGGTTTGAGACGGATCGTGCTGCATGCGGATGCGCCAGACCAGTTCCTCGGGGCTGACGACGCGGACGCTGGCGGGTAATCGTTCAGCACACCAGGTGACCGGCGAGTAGCCGCGGACACCGCCCGCGGCCACCGCATTTTCCTGCTGCATATTCTCGGCGTTTTCGTCCGCGCCGGGCGTCTGCTTGAAGTAGGACCAGGCATGGGCGATCACCCAATCGTAGCGCGGGGTGTGTTGGCGTGGCGTTTTCTCCACCGTCTGCCGGATTTCGCGGGCGATCTTGGCCGGCGTGCCGGAGCGATCGCGGTTGTTGGCATGCTCCCAAATCGAGTAGCGGGCGGTGATCACGGGCACTTCGATGCCGTTGCGATCCTTTACCCAGAAGATTTTGCCCGCGCCTCCTTCGTAGGGTGCGTATTGGTAAGCGAGAATCGCCAGCAGACCGTCGGTCTGGCTGGCGAAGACTTCGTAAGCCTTGTGCGCCTCGGGGGAATCAATTTGCGAACAATTGAAGCCGATGATGCGGGTGTCGGTTTTTTTCATCAATTCCCAGGTGCGCCGGGCTTGCCGGGCCAGCAGTTCCCAGCGGTTCGTGCGCGAGCGGCCAAAATGATCCGGGTAGTAATACCCGCCGCCCCATTCGATGAACCAGTCGTTGGGCGATTGTGTGGCCAGCGCATAATCAATGGCCTGCGGGCATAACTGTGCCAGATGCGCGAAACAGCAGGACCAGCCAAATGGAATTTTCCCGCGTTCGGGGTTGCCCCAATAACTGTCGTTGCCGAAAAAGTTTCCCTCAAGCCACTGCACATTATCGCCGTCGGTGTTGATGAAACTGACGGCGCTGCGCGAATCCTTCCAGTCAATCGTCTCCGGGTTGAAGCGCTTCACTTTGGGGAGATTCAGTTTCCCGGTTCCGGCCATCAAGACGGGTAAATTCAGGCACCAGTCGGTGGCGGTTTGGATGTCGCCATAGCGGGTGGACAAGTCCGTGTTGGCGAACTCGTCGCCATCGTTCCAGCCCAGAATGGGCGAGAGCGGTTCGAGCCATGCCATCGCCTGCTGAGTCGGCTCGTCATTGCCATAGGCTGTGAACACCTTTTGCGCGACGGCCAGATCGCGGGCGTGAGGTATTCGTGGATCTTGAAAGCAAAGCATCCGACGGTTGAACTGGTTCTTGTAGGTTTGAAAACACCACAGTTGTGTTTTCTCGCGGACATCCAGCAGTAGCTTGAGGCCGTGCGCTTTCGCCGCCGGCTCCAACTCCTCGTCCACGATAATGCCGTCCAGCACTCCAGCCAGACTGGTGGCGACGTTGACGGAGCAATTCATGCCCGGCCGGTCGGCGTTGTTTTCACCTTTGGATTTGTCGCTCCGGTAAAGGATATAGCCCTTGAGGATGCGCTGCTGCGCGTAGCGATCCACCAATTCCCAAGGCTCGAAAGCGCCGGGCGTTGCCAGATCCGGGTGCGAGGCGAGCAGGCGGGCGTACCATTTTTCCAGGTCCCCATTGCCGTTGTTGACCCACACCAACTCATCACCCCGGCCTTCGTTGACCGCCTTGGCGGCCAGCCCCGCCACCGATTGCACCATCATCTGGAGCGCGGCGCGGGGTTCCGGGAACTCTTGCTGATTGGCGGTTCGAACCACAGCCTTGGGCATCGCTTGCACCGGCCACCATCGGTCATCGGCCTGGCCCGCGAAGACCGGCAAGGCGCTGAACAATGCCAGCACCAACAGGGGTATTTCAAGCCTCCCGCGCCAAATCCAGCGATTCATGCCAGAGCAGGCTCGTTGGCCGGGGTGCGAAGGTCAATTATGGAGTTCTCCTTTTTTCCGCCGATTCGCCTGTAACAATTCCGACGGTTTCCTTATCATGGAAGAAGCATGCACAGGTCCCAGACAGGCGATTCTGACGCCGTTGACCCGCGCCCGTTGTTTCTGACCACGCGATGGTCCATGGTGCTGAACGCCAAAAACAAAGCCTCGCCAGGGTCCAGGGAGGCTTTGGAATCGTTGTGCCAAACCTATTGGTACCCCATTTACGCTTTTGTGCGCGGCGCCGGGCGCTCTCCGCCAGATGCGCAGGATTTGACGCAAGAGTTTTTTATCCGCCTCCTGACCAGGGACTTCCTGCGCCTGGTCACGCCGGAGAAGGGGCGATTCCGCACGTTTCTGAGAATGGCCCTGAAACGGTTCCTGGCTAATGAATGGGATCGCGCCCACGCGCAAAAACGCGGTGGCGGCGCAATTCATGTTTCTTTCGACACCGCTCTGGCCGAAGAGCGGTTGGGCCGGGAGCTGCCCGGGATGCTCGCGCCCGATCGGAATTACGACCGGCGCTGGGCGCTGACGTTGCTGGACGAGGCCATGATCCGGCTGGAAAACGAATACAACAGCGCGGGCAAAACCGACTTGTGCCGTCAACTCAAGCCTTACTTGACCGCCGAACGCGGCTCGGTTGCCTACCCGGAAATCGCCCTTGCGCTTGGCATCGCCGAAGGTGCCGCGCGCGTGGCGGTGCATCGTTTCCGCAGACGGTTCCGCGAAGTTTTCCGCCAAACCATTGCCGATACGGTTTCCACGCCTGAAGAGGTGGAGAGTGAACTGCGACTCGTTCTGGAGATTTTGAGCGATGGATAAAAGGCGCGAATCCCGTGTAACAACCGGCGGCATCTTCTTATTACGAGGATAATGAGCGGGATTATCACTCCAAAGTGTCCGCAATGCGGGGTTGAAATGCCGGACGGCTCGACTAGCCGGGTCTGCCCGCGTTGCGCCGCTGCGTTCCTCAAGGCCGCGCCCACGGAGATGCCGGGCGATGCCACCGGCTCGTCCCGGCCGTTCACGCCTCCGCCGGTGGCGGAATTGGCGCCTTTGTTCCCGCAATTGGAAATACTGGGATTTATCGGCCAGGGCGGCATGGGCGCGGTCTATAAAGCCCGGCAAAAACAATTGGATCGTGTCGTTGCGCTCAAGATTCTTCCGCCGGGCATCGGCCATGACGCCGCTTTCGCCGAGCGCTTCGCCCGCGAGGCCAAGGCGCTGGCCAGATTGAATCATCCCGGCATTGTGACCATTTACGATTTCGGGCGGTCCAACGGCTTGTTCTTTTTCCTCATGGAATTCGTGGACGGCGTGACTTTGCGGCAGTTGCTTAACGGCAGTCGCGTTTCACCGCGCGAGGCGCTGGCCATCGTGCCGCAGATTTGCGATGCGCTCCAATTTGCTCACGACCAGGGCATCGTCCACCGCGACATCAAGCCGGAAAATATTTTGCTCGACCGGCGTGGGCGCGTGAAGGTCGCTGACTTTGGCCTGGCGAAATTGGTCGCGGAAGGAACCGAACCTGCTGTCGGCGGGCTTCCGACAGCCGGGTCACCCGTTCTCACCGAATCCGGCAAAATCATGGGAACGCCGCAATACATGGCGCCGGAGCAAGTCACGCATCCGCTGGAAGTGGATCATCGCGCGGACATTTATTCGCTGGGCGTGGTGTTTTACCAGATGCTCACGGGCGAACTGCCGACAGGTAAATTCGAGCCGCCCTCAAAACAAGTTGTCATTGACGTGCGGTTGGATGAAGTCGTGTTACGCGCATTGGAAAAACAACCGGAGCTTCGTTATCAACAAGCCAGCCAACTCAAAACGCAGGTTGAGACGATTGCCCAGAACGCAGTTGAACAGAGCCGGCCTCCGTCGGCTGCACCGCGACGCAATCCACTGGAGACAACCATTGTGGTCGGGGCAACGATATTTTTCGTGGTGTTCTTTTTTGCGGTTCTTGGTGTTGCGCTGGCATATCCCAACCAGGCCACTGCGCCATTCATCGTGATGGGGATGTGCGTCGTCGGGTTGGGCATCTGCGGCCTGCGACTGGCGGGACTCTGGCCGTTTCCGTCCTGGCGCTTCCCAAAACCGAACTTCAGTTCGAGAAATTTGCCGGCAAGCCAGGCTGCCAACGAGCCGGCCAAAAAAGAAATGCCGGCATGGAAAGAGTATTTCCTGTGCGCGCTCGCCCTGCTGCCGATGCTCGCCTGCTGGTTCCTCGCCTATGTTTTTGTGCTTCCCAAAGTCAAAAATAACTCTTTGAACTATCCCATGGGGTTTCATCCCTACGAAAATTTCCCGTGGCACGGGTTTTTCGCATGGATGGCAGATCACTGGACGACGCGTGCCTTCCTGGGAATCGTGGTGCTGTTGATTCTTGCTGAATTTCTATTGCCGATCTGGCGGCGTCACCGGCGATGGCTGGTCTGGACGGTGGTTGCACTGGTCAATGGCGCGACCCTGTTGACGCTAATTGGAGTGTTCGCACTTTCCATGCAGAATCCGGCGCACAACCTGCGCGAGGTGATCGGCGAAACAATTCGGAATGAAGTCGGACGCCAGTTGCGGGAAGCTGGTGCCACTTATGACGATCTACAGGTGTCGGTCGCCATAAACCGGGACAGCGGCACGCCTTTCAAGGTCAGCTATCGCGGGCTGCAGAACTTCAAAGGGGCTGGCGGCACAACTCCAGGCATCAATGGCGAATTCATCATGGAATACATCGGCGGCGGCCAGTGGCAGGGCGCGCTGGCTGGAATGCGGTTCACCGTGTCCGTCGGCAGCAAGGACAATATCGATCTGCCCTTTGTCAATGACCCGCAGGTGCTGGGTGTCTGGAAGAGTGTGGACTTTGTCGCGGATGCCTCCAAGTTTAATCCGGAGCAACCCACATGGAAAGACAAGCTCTATCTTCAAGGGCTGACCTTTTTGGAAAATGGCAAGACGCCGCAGCCGTGGATGACTTGGACCAAAGGCGTGGTGATTCATCACGGAGACAAGACGGCCAGCCATTACGAAATCCGGGAGATCAAAGGGATGTCTTATATGTTTTTCGAGTGGAAAAGCGGGGATGTCACGATTTGGGGAATGAAACCCCGATACTATGTTCTGCAGCGCAATCAACAATGAAACCCAAGGAATAAACAGATGAAAACACGAACCATGCTGGCAACACTTATCATCGGCACGCTGTGCCAGTTCACCCCGGGGCTTGGTCGGGCGCAGGCCGCGGACTTCGCACCGCCGTCCACAGGTCAGATAATCGGGCAAAAGATCCGCAGCGAAGTGGCCGCCCGGTTGAAGGAAGCCGGCGCCACTTATGACGACCTGCAGGTGTCGGTCGCCATTAACCGGGATAGCGCCACGCCTTTTAAAGTCAGCTATAATGGGCTGCGCAATTTCAAAGGCAGCGATGGCTCAACGCCGGACGTCAATGGCGCCTTCACCATGAAATACATCGGCGGCGGCCAATGGCAGGGCACGTTGGCTGGAGTCCAACTCACGGCAACCGTCGGGAGCCACGACAATATTGACCTGCCCTTCGTCAATGACCCGCAGGTCCTGGGTGTCTGGGAGAGTGTGGACTTCGTCGCGGATGCCTCCCAGTTTAATCCGGAGCAACCCACATGGAAAGACAAGCTCTATCTCAAAGGGCTGACCTTTTTGGAAAATGGCAAGACGCCGCAGTCATGGATGACCTGGACCAAAGGCGTGGTGATTCATCATGGAGATAAGACCGCCAGCCATTATGAGATTCAGCAAATCAACGGCCAGCCCTACCTCTTCCTGGAATGGAAGAGCGGGGACGTCATGATTGCCGGGATGAGGCCCCATTATTACGTCTTGAAGAAAAAAGCGGCGCAATAACCATGCAACCTGGACGGCAGCTTGCTTCTATCAGTCCGCAACCCGTTCTGGCGCGGGGACGCCTGACGCAGCGGCTTTGGCCAGCAGCACCTCCAGATGTTCCAGACAAAAACGAGACCATGATTCGTAACCTGATGGATTCTTCACGGCATCAGCAATCGGGATAAATTCAGGGCCGGCAATTCCGATGCACCGGCCTGCGACGTTCTCGTCGGGCACACGCGCAACATGGACGACTCCAAAATGCACCTGCCCAACTTCCGTGCTGTCGTCGTTGATCGCGGCCACCGCCGGCTCATTCACCGCATCGATTGCAACCTCCTCCATTAATTCGCGCCGCATGCCCGCCTGGTAGCCTCGGTCGCTTGAGAAAAGCCCATCATCTTCCTCTGAGATGTGCCCCCCAACGCCGACGGAATACAATCCGTGCAACCGTGTTTCCTGCCCGCCTTTGCCTCGGCGATATCGCAGTATTTTGTCCCTGCAAATCAACAGGACGTATGGGATGAGTTGTTTGTACCGCTTATCCTGTTCGGCGTCGCTCCGGTTCAGGTACACCAACTGTGAGGCGGAGGTGACAACGGGCAGGTATTTCTCAACCTCCAGGCTGAGGCCCTGAAACACGCCCAGTTCTTCGAGAAGTTTCCGTTTAAAACAAAGCACTCTTTCTTCTGTTGCCATTGGTCTGGTTGCCTTTCTGTGTCGCGGCCCTCTCAACAGTGCTGACGAACCCGCTCCTCCACGAGCAAAATGTGTTTTTTTGTATTAACGCGTTATTCAGCGGTTATTCACATTCTTCAGACAACGGCCATTACTTGTCTCATGGACAAGACAGGTTGCATTCTTTATTCTTCCGAACTGAAATCATTAAAGAATTGCCGGAACAATCCATATCGCCTTCTTTGCCGCGCAGCCCTGGCCGGGCTTTCGGGCGGCTTGCTTTGGGCGCATTGGTTATCTTCGCGCTTGTGCTCGTGGCCTACCGTCCCATTCTGCCGGGAAGCTTTTTGATGGACGACTGGCGGATGGTCAAAGGGGACAATCCACTGGTAAACGGAGAATTTGGGCCGTTCTCGATTTGGTTTCAAAAGGAGTGGGCGCTGTCATGGTTTGTTTTTTGGGCGCAGTGGCTGGCTTGGGGGCCCCATCCCGGTTGTTATCATGCCGTGAACATGCTCCTGCACGCCGTGAGCGCGGTGTTGGTGTGGCGTTTGTTGGCCGGGTTGAAAATTCCGGGCGCGTGGCTGGCGGCGGCGCTTTTTGCGGTTCATCCCGTATGCGTCAATTCGGTCGCTCGAATTGCCGAGATGAAGAACACGCTTTCCCTGCCATTCTTTTTCCTGAGCTTCTGGCTATACCTTCCTAATCTTAATCCTAATCGCGACCACGAAAGCCGTCACTTGCCCGCGCTGCGTTATGGTCTTTCGCTGGTGGCGTTCGTCCTGGCACTCCTGAGCAAAACTTCGACTATCATGCTGCCCTTGGTGTTGCTCGCTTGCGTGGCGTGGCAACGCGGGCGAATCACGCGCCGGGACTTGCTGCGAACCAGCCCTTTCTTCGTCCTCGCGCTGGCTTTCGGGCTGATGTCCGCCTGGTTTCAAAAGCATCAACAATTGGTTGGCATGACGCTTCAACCTAAAAGCTTTTGGGAACGGTTGGCCCTGGCCGGACGCGTCTTCTGGTTCTATTTCGGCAAGGCGCTTCTGCCCTTGAACCTGAACCTGGTCTATCCGCAGTGGAAAGTGGATGCGACTGCGCCGGCGTCTTACATTCCGGATCTTCTGTTTGGCGGCGCTGTCCTTGTTTGCTGGCGGTTCCGCCGCGGTTGGGGACGGCATGTCCTGCTGGGATTGGGAATTTTTGCCGTCACTTTGTTTCCGGTGCTCGGTTTCTTTGATTCGCAGTTTTTGACGAGATGGCGGGTCTCGGACCATCTCCAATACCTGCCATTAATCGCGCCGGTAACGCTTGCCGTCGCCGGAATGGCCTTCCTGCTCCCGGTCGCGGCTTTCAGATGCGTGGCCGCCACCCTGGTTGGGCTTCTGTCGTTTTTAACGTTCCAACGCGCGCAAGTGTTCGCATCGGAGGAAAGCCTGTTCCGGGACACCCTTGCGAAAAATCCGGCGGCTTGGGGCATACAGAGCGACCTCGGCGTGATCCTGGCGGCCAGAAAAAATTACACCGAAGCCGAGGAACATTTTGTCGCTTCGCTCCAATCCAATCCGGACAATCCAGACGCGCAATCGAATCTCGGCCAAACCCTGGCCGTTCAGGGGAAATTTAAGGAGGCGGAGCCGCATTTCCTGGCGGCGCTTAAGAGCAAGCCCGACGACCCGGAAACGCACAAGCGATTCGCAACAGCTTTGATGCGGCAGGGACGAAACCAGGAGGCGCTTTCCCACCTGCGCGTGGCGCTGGCGTTGTCCCCGAAGCCGGATCTCAGAATGCGCCTGGACTACGCAACCCTGCTCCATCAGACCGGCGATCTGCGTGAGTCGGTGGCCCAGCTTCGCCAGGCGCTTTTGCTCCAGCCCGATTCGGTGGAAGCCCTCAACAATCTGGCCTGGCTGCTGGCCACTGCTTCGGACAACACGTTGCGTGACGGAGTTGAAGCGGTGCGGTGCGCGGAACGGGCCGCCCGTCTGCCGCCGGTCAAGGAGATGTGCGTGCCCGGCACGCTGGCCGCGGCTTACGCGGAAGCGGGGCGGTTCCCGGAGGCAGTTGCGACTGCCGAGAAGGCGGTGGAAATGGAAACCGCCGCCGGTGAAACGCGTTTTGCGGCCATCAACCGGCAGCTTTTAAGATTCTACCGCGCGGGCAAACCCTTTCATGAACCTCCGCCAAACAACGGAAACCAGTAGCCCCGCCGCCAGAATGTCCAATGTCAAAGCCCGATGATGTCGTCGGATATTCCCTCCGAATCTCAGTCCTTGAATGTGTTTCATTGTAGAGTTCCTGACATGTTAATATGTTGATGATCTGGAGTCATCCTCCAACTTTCAGCCTCAAACCCAAAGGCGAAAACCCCGGCCTTTAGCCCCGCCAAAATCGGCGTTGGCAAAATAAGCTTCGTTTTCGCCAAAAAGTGGGGAGCCACTCCGGCTCCGATCGGTCAGGCTCGCGCCGCAATGATAATTTACGACGAACAAACGCGCGCCCCGGAACTGGCACGAAAGCCCGGCGAACTCCGGGAACAACCGTTGTCAATTCGACAGGAGGTGGCACACGATCCAGCTCACACCATGGCTAGGCCTCACTAAAGCCCGCTGGAACAGCAGGCAACGACCAGGGCGCGCCTCAAGCGCGCCCTGATTTTTTTGTTCTGATATTAATTTGAGTCCCCGTTTGTGGCGTAAGGCAACTCCAGTGTAAACGTCGCGCCCTGGCCGGAGCCGTCGCTCTGAACGGTCAATGAACCGCCCATTTCCCTCGCCGCCAGTGCGCCGCTATGCAGGCCGAAGCCGTGGCCATCTTTCTTGGTGGTGAAACCGTGAGCAAAAATGCGGGTCCGATTTTCGGGTGGGATGCCGACCCCATTATCACACACGGCGATGCGAACGCGGTCATCGCCGTGGGTCACCCGGAGAGTCAACCGCTTCTCCTCGCGGTCCGAGTTGTCGCAAGCATCCTGGGCGTTGCGCACTAGGTTTACCAGGATTTGCAGCACCTTCTGTTTCTCGACTGTGATGAGCCGTGTCTCCTCAAATTCCTTGACGATTTGAATGTCATGCTGTGCCAGATTGCTCGCATTCATCCTTAAGGCGTCTTCGACCAGGTCCGTCGCCGTAACTATCTCGGTGACGCCGGACACTTTTCCAAAGCTCTGCTGCATGGTCACAATGTCTTTGATGTGCTCGATGTTCTTTTGCAATTGCGCCAAATCCTCGAGCGCGTCGGCCTGTTCGCCGGCCAGGAGACCGGACAATTGTGCCAGATAAAGCGGCACCTGCCTGCCTTTGGGATCGTTGGTGAAGAAGCCGCCCAAGTCATTCTCGTGTTCAGCCAGCAACTTGACCACTTTGGACAGATTGGCGGCCTTGGATTTCCTGAGCCTGTCCGCCACGCAGGAGGAGGCGATGTTGACGCTGTTGAGCACGTTGCCGACGTTGTGCAGGACGCTGGAAGCCACCTCCGCCTGGCTGGCCCGGCGGGAGGTTTCCAGCAACTCGCTCTGCAATCGCTCGGTCTCGGCCTGCGCCCGTTTCCGTTCCTCGATTTCGTTCCTCAATTCGGCTGTGCGTTCCTGGACTTTGGTTTCCAGGAGATCCCGGGTTTGCTGCAACTGCGCCTGCCTCCGGCGCAGATGCTGGCTCCGCCAGACGTAGATGCCAAACCCCAGCAGGGCCAGGACGCTCCCTGCGCGGAAGGCCAGGGTTTCGTAGAAACGGAGTGGCAGTTTAAAGGCGAAGCTGATCCCGGTGGTGTTCCACACCCCGTCCGCGTTGCACGCCTTCACCTGGAAACGATAGGTTCCGGGTTTGAGGTTGGTGTAGAACGCCGAACGCCGGGTTCCGGCATCCACCCATTCGGATTCGAAGCCTTCGAGCCGGTATCGGTATTGAATCTTCTGCGGCGCCTGGTAATCCAGCGCCGAATAATCAAATTCCAGATTGCCGGGACCCGGTTCAAGGATCGGTTCCTGGTCCGGACGATATTCCCGGCCGTTGATGCGCACCCGCTCGATGGACACGGTCGGCGGTTTGGGGTTGCTCGGAACGTTGGCGGGATCAATCATGATGATTCCCTTGGAACTGGGGAACCAAATCCGCCCGTCCAATGAGCGGCATCCGGAGTATTCCTGGGCGCCCTTGTCGGTGGTCTTCACCGCGTCCTCTCCCTCATACACGCTGCAATGTATGCGGTCGGCTGTGCCATCCGCCACCGCGTTCAACTCGCCTTGGCTGACGCGGAAGATTCCGCGGTTGGAGTCCATCCAGAAATTCCCAAGTTTGTCCGGAACGATCGCGTAAACGAAATCCTCGTGCAGACCCTGTTTCCGGGTGATCTGCCGCAACCCGCCGTTTTTGAAACGCGCTATCCCCGTGTTCTGCGCGGCCCAGATGGCGCCGTCGTCCCCTTCACACATATAAAAGAAGGTGCTCTGTAAAAGATCGTTTTGCTGGCACCAGTTGTGCAGAACACCATCTTTGATCTGAAAAATGCCGTCGGTGGCGGCCACCCAGATCGAATCGTCGCGCGCCACCAACAGGTCGTTGATCCATCTCAACGAGACGTTTGACCCATCGGCGAGGCGAACGGGAATCAACTTGTCGTTCTGGATTCGCATCAAGTCCGGGCCGAGCGCCACCAGGATGCCGTGCGCATCCTCCGCCACCGCGCGCGGCCAGACGCTTTCAATCCAACTCTTGACCACATGATTGCCGGAAAAACGATCAAGGTCCTTCTGGCCGCCGATGAAATACACGTCACCGTTCCTGGCAGCGAAAATGCGTTTGACCCACTGTGAACTGAAGCCATTCGCGTTGCCGAAGCCGAAATTCGCGAAGTGTCCGTCCCGGTAGTAAGACATGCCGTCCGATGTGCCTGCCCAGATGCCGCCGTTTGGCGACGCCGCCACGGCAAGACATACCTCCTGCACCAAACCCTCCGTCCGCGAGAAGATTGGGAACTTCACATCCGATAACTGACTCAAACCATCTTCAGTCCCCACCCACAAGCTCCCGTCGTCGGACTCACACAACGATAGAATTCGATCACTGGCAAGGCCGTCTGGTTTGTGCAACGAGGTGAACTTGCCCCCTTGATAGCGAATCAAGCCGGAATTAACAGTTCCGATCCACAACACGCCGTGCCGGTCCACCAACATCGAGCGCGACTGGGAACCGAATCCGGTCGCCGGCCCCTCCTCAAAGTTTGGTTTGTAACGCCGCAATCCTCTGGCTGTTCCCACCCAAATGTTCCCTTCCGGATCCACAGCAATGGCAGAGATGACCACGTTTAGAAGCGTCTTGTCGGGAAATGATGTCAAACGCCCGCTCTCCCAGTAGAACAGCCCGTTATCCGCCGTCCCCATCCAAATCCGCCCGCTCGGATCCTCATACACAGCGAACACGTCTGCATTGGTGGTGGGAAGCAGGGAAGCCAGTGTATTGGTGTCCGCCAGTATTCCGGCCAGCGCGGAACCTCCCAGCAGCAGGGTTCCCTCCCGCGTTGTCGCCAAGGAACGCACGGTGACAAAAGGACCGCCCCACTCCGTCCGCTGTAGCGAGTGGAATTGCTCGCCGTCAAAATAACCGAAGCTGCCTCGATCCAATCCGAACCACAAGCTCCCGCCGGAACGCCGCGTCAGGCTGTTAATCACCTTGCTTTCGGCGCCCTTCTCTCCCACCAGGTCGAAAACACGGAACCCCACACCATCGAAATAAACCAATCCCTGGGACGTGCCCAGCCATAGACGTCCATCCTCGGTTTGCGTAATCGCAGTGATGGCATTGGCGGGAAGACCGTTGGCACGCCGCCAGGTCTGGCAATTGTACTGATAAATAGTCCGATCCGGATTAAGAGCCGAGGCCAGAAAAGGGCGCGCGATGACCAGGAGCACCGAACTCAGCAAGAGCAGATGCCGCAGACGCCTGTGACTGTCTTTCCCTTTCATAAAGTACATAATCGATTGAACGGTTAGCAGCCCGTTAAAAAACTAAAGAATACCGTATATTTGACTGAACAATTTTGACGCTGGAGCGTCAGATAATCATGGCAATTGGACGACGCACTCCCAAACAAGACGAACTGTTCATCCCGACCGCGAAGCTGGCCACTGGCCCCGGCCACCCTTTCTACACCAAACTCAACACCGTGCTGAATGAGGCGGGCTTTGACGAATTTGTTGAAAAGCTCTGTGAACCCTATTACAAGGAGGGTGGCCGGCCAGGCATTCCGCCCGGAGTTTATTTTCGCATGCTCTTCATCGGCTACTTCGAGGGACTGGACAGCCAGCGCGGCATCGCCTGGCGTTGCGCCGACAGCCTGGGCTTGCGCGCCTTTCTAGGTTTCCGGTTGACCGAGGACACGCCGGTGCATGTGTCTATGACGATGATTCGACAGCGGTTGCCCGAAGCGGTCTTTGACCGGGTCTTTGTGTTTGTCCTGAGTCTTTTGCAGGAGAAGGGGCTGTTGCGGGGCAAGGCGGTGGCCATTGACGCCACCACCTTGGAGGCCAACGCGGCGATGAAGAGCATCGTGCGCAAAGACACCGGGGAGGATTGGAAAGAATATCTGCGGGGACTGGCCAAAGCCGAGGGCATCGAGAATCCCACCGAAGAAGATTTGCGGCGTTTGGATCGGGGACGCAAGGACAAGAAAGTCTCCAATCAGCAGTGGGAAAGTCCGACCGACCGGGACAGTCGGATTGCCAAGATGAAAGACGGGCGCACCCATCTGGCCTACAAAGCCGAGCACGCGGTGGACTTGGCCAGCGAAGCTATTGTAGCCACAACGGTCACCTTTGCCGACAGATCTGATCCGCAGAGCGGGCCGGTAACATTGAGCCTGGCCGAAGCCAATCTGGTCTTGGCGGGCAGTGCCACCCAGATTGAGGAAATGGTGATGGACAAGGGCTATCACGACAATGATTTGTTGACACAGTGTGAGACAAACGGCCTGCGCACGTATATTCCGGAGCGGCGGCAGAAGACACGGTGCTGGACAGACAAACCGGTGGAGCAAGAACGGGCCTTTCGAGCCAACCGGCGGCGGGTGCGCGGGCCCAAGGGCCGGCAATTGAACCGCTGGCGCAGTGAACGGTGCGAACGGACCTTTGCCCATGTCTGCGAGACCGGCGGGGGAAGGCGAGCGTGGTTGCGAGGCCAGACCAACGTGAGTAAAACCTATACGCTCAAGTGCGCGGCCTACAATCTCGGGTTACTGCTGCGCAAGGTATGGGGAATGAGAAAGCCACGGAACGCGGATGAAGGAGCGTGGGGCGGCTTTTTAGCCGGTTTGGCGTGGCTGACGCTGACAGCGGTTATAGTTCACAGGATAACAACTGGGACGGAGAGCATGTTTTGGGATGTGATCGGGCTGTTCCTGATAACCGTCATGACAACTGCTGCATTCAGTTTTATGCGGCGATCACGAAAAAACCGCCTTTTTTTAACGGGCTGTTAGGGGACGGGCATGGCCTGCGGGGTGTGTCGGCCAGGGTTGCGACCATTTCCCTGGCTGCCAGCACGCCGTGTGCTATGCATCCTCTCCGTCCGAGAATACCCCACACGCTCTTTCATGAAGGGTTATCGGCTGAAGGCGGCTGAGGCTGAAATGTCTATTTTTGAGGCGCAGATCGTTTTTTTTGGGGCACGAATTCGTTGTTTAAGGGGAATCTCACCCCAAGGCATCCCGTTCTGTTGCATGGCATATTAGCTGCTAATCAGCTATCATGATCGAAGCGCTTTTTATCGCCCTGTGGATTTGCATCTTCACCCTCCTCTGTGTGGCGATAAAGCGGGCCTTGCGGCAATGCCGCCATCATCAAGTCCGGGCCTTGCGCCGCTTCACAGGAGAGAATCTTGGCTCCCGTCGGAGCCGTCGTCAGCAGAGCAGCGCATATCAACCCGTGTCTGGTTGAAGGTTCATGACCCTCCCAGCCATCTGCCGCTGTGGCAAAATTGAAGGGTAAAAAAACAGGCGCCCCACCCGGGGCGCCCCATGAAAACTAACTCTACTGCGTTCGTCAGTGTATGAAAGTTCCGCCGGCCTGTCTGCAAGGCAAATTACCCTTTTTCTTGTAATCTGAAACCCTACAAACTATAAAACTTATTTCCATGCGAGCGGTGTGGGAGGACAGGAAATGGATTGGCAGGGCGTAGGAAATGTTTAGAGCCGCAAGGCGCGCAGGGCGGTTTCGAGTTGGCGCAGGTCTTTGGGAAGTTCAGCCGTCCATGTCATGCGCTTGCCGGGTTGGCCGGGGTGTTCGAGGCCGAGGACTTCGGCATGCAAGGCTTGCCGCGGGAAATCAATGGATGTGCTGACAGGCTCGCGTCCGCGACAGCCGGGGTTGTAGGTGCGGTCGCCGATCAAGGGGAGTCCGGCGTGGGCGGCTTGGACGCGGATTTGATGTTTTCGGCCGGTTTCCAACCGGAGCCGCAATTTGGTGACGAAGCCTTTGCCGTCCAGCAGCGGATATTCGGCAAGGACTTCGTAGTGTGTGATGGCCTCGCGGGCTTCGGGTCCGGCGGCTTTTGCCTGTGTTTCGGAAAGGACGTGCTGGCGCAGTTCGTCCCGGCTCAATTGCAGCCATTGCCGCCATGTGCCTTTGGGCGCGCGGGAACGGCCTTCCACGAAGGCCACATATTCCCGTTTCATGGTGCGCGCCTGCAACTGCCCGATGAGGTGGCGCCGGGCGGCGGGGTTGGTGGCCATGCAAAAAACGCCGCTGGTATATTGATCCAGGCGATGAACCGGCAACGGTTCAAGCCGGCGACAGGCAGGCGGCAGCGACTTTCCGGCGACGCCCCGGTCCCGGGCTTTTAGTTTGCCCGCCAGGAAGTCGGCCAGGATGCTGAGCGCGGAAAGGTCGCAATTCGAGGCTGGCACAGAAATGAGGCCGGGACCTTTGTTGACAATGGCCAGGGCGGAATCCAAATAAAGCAACGAAACACGCGGATGAATCTGCCACCCGGTACCGCAGGCCAGGGTGGCGGCGCGGCGTCCACCCAGTTCCAGCGCATCCTTCGGGTCCGCGATATTCTGATGGGGTTTGCGGATCACCACGCCGTTGACGCTGACGCGTCCCGCCAGGATCCACTGTTTGGCGCGGCTCCTCGGCGTGTCGGGATATTGGCGCAGCAACCAATCCAACAGCGGGGCGGTCCTGGCTTCCGTCATCATTTCAACAGAAGGATACTTGACGCGGCCCTGTACTGCGATAGAATTTAATGGATGTGCCAGCTTGGCGCGGCGCTGAAAGGAAATGTGTGAGAATTGCCGGAGATAATCCCATGAAAACCAATGTCAAACCCTTCCGCTTCATCATGGCGTTGCTGTCGTTGGGAACCTGCGCCACGGCGCAAACCCTCACCACGCTCGTGAATTTTAATGGCGGCGACGGGGCCAATCCGCAAGCGGGTTTGGTGGCGTCAGGCGGCACATTGTACGGGACGACGTATGCCGGCGGCAGTTCGAGTGCCGGGACGGTATTCGCCATCAATGCAAACGGCAACGGCTTCGCCAATGTTTACAGTTTCAGCGGCGGCAACGACGGGCGCGGGCCACAGGCCGGATTAGTCTTGTCGGGCAATATGCTGTATGGGACCACCGAGCTGGGCGGCGCTTCGGGCTACGGGACAGTGTTCGCAGTCAATACAAACGGCAGCGGCTTTACCAATATTTATAGTTTCACCGGCGGCAGCGACGGGGCTGATCCGGAGGCGGGGTTGGTGCTGACGAGCAACACGCTCTATGGGACGACGTTTATTGGCGGCCAGTCCGGTGCAGGATCGGTCTTCAGGGTCAATACAAACGGCACCGCTTTTACCAATATTTACAGTTTCAGCGGCGGCGCCAACGGGTCCAATCCGGAGGCGGGGCTGGTGTTGTCAGGCAACACGCTCTATGGGACGACCTATGGGCCGTATTATGGCGGGACGGGCTATGGGACGGTCTTCAGGGTCAATACAGGGGGCGGCAGCTTCAGCAATGTTTACAGTTTCACCGGGGGCAGCGACGGGGCTTATCCGGAGGCGGGGTTGGTGTTGTCGGGCGGCACGCTCTATGGCACGGCGTCCGGGGGCGGCTACTTCGATAATGGGACGGTCTTCAGTGTCAATACAAACGGCGGCGGCTTCCACAGTTGCCTTTTCAATTACACCGACGGGGCCAATCCACAGGCGGGCCTGTTGTTATTGGGCAACACGCTCTACGGAACGACAACCAATGGCGGGGCTAACGGTTGGGGGGCGGTATTCCAGGTCGGCACAAACCTCAGCAGCATTATCAATCTTTACTCGTTCAGTGATGGCAGCGACGGGGCCAGTCCGGAGGCGGGACTGGCGCTGGTGGGCAGCACGCTGTATGGGACGACACAGGCTGACGACTCCTATGGTTACGGGACTGTGTTTGCGTTGAATGTGCCTGGTTTGGCTCCCGTGCTGAATATCGCTTTGAGCGGCGGCCATGTGACGTTGAGTTGGAGCAATGCGGCCTTTTCCCTGCAATCCGCCACAAATGTGGCCGGCGTCTATACCAATGTGGCCAACGCGACCAGTCCTCACACCAACGCCATCACCGGCAGGCAGCAGTTCTTCCGCCTGCAGGAGAATTAAAGGCGCGGCGCTAAAATGAAAGTGAAGGATCACCGACCCATTTACGGCGGCAAACATGTTAAGATGCGCCCGCTTCCACCGGAGGGATCATGCGGCGGAAACCTTATCACTTGTCCCGGCCATTGCGATCCCGCAAGATGTTGCCAGAGCCAAATGCAGTCGCGCCTCTAACTCGGTTGGCAGGGAACCGGCGGTGATCAGCGCCGGAGCGCCCTTGGTTGACTTGGACAGCACTGGATGTGGGGGGCCCTTGTGTTGAGGCGTTCCGAATGATAAGTGACCACGTTTCGCGCAGCGAACGTCCCTTGTGGGGAACTGAATCGTGGCGGGCTTGGGAAGCCTCACACTCCTCCCCATTGTGGCAGGGCAGGTGAGTAACGTGAAGCTCGTTTGGCACCGTTTAAATAGGTGGCACATCCCATGCTATTGGTTGCCGATACCCATACGTCAAGTTCCCGTCGTTGTCAATTGTTACATTGTTGCCGTTGAACGTTTTCAAACGATTGTCCTGATCGAAGGTCATTTCCAATGCTCGCGCCTCTCGCCCGTTTCCGTCAATGCTCCGTAGAGTTGTCCAAGCTGCAAACTGATATCAACACCATAATGAGTAATCACATCCAGTCTGGAGTCCCGCTCGTTAAATCGGATGGTTGCCAGCTCATAATAGGACACCTTTTCCTTCACATTCACTTTGCATCCAGTGACGTTGGTGAATGATAGGCGATGCGCTTGCCAACCGCTAGTAACACCAACGCCTTTGGGTTTCGGCTCGCACGCCCAACATTTCAAAATGAACATGTGTGCCGTCGCATCATAATCAATGCCGTTAACCGTGAACCTCGCGTCGTGAAGAATCGTTGCCACTGATTTTAATTCAGTTGCGCTATCTATCTTGATCTGCATAATTGTAATTGTTACCAAGGCCAATGACTCCAGCCCAAAGGCGGACTATCAATGTGTGGAACTGGTGAGCCGCCACTTCCCGGTATTGGATGATAGTCGAACCTAACGATTGGTGGCTCGCCGGGCACTCTCAATTGTAGCAATCCACCACTACCTGAATTTCCGCCGCCAAGCACGCCCTCGACCATAATTGATTGATTGCCCAAAACGGTTGCTTCAAGAACTCCAACACTGCCAGCGGTGACAACGGCAGCACCCGAAACACCGAGCGCGCCTTCAACATAGGGCGTGGCCGCTGGATTGGCAGGCGTGGCTACCGAATCTTCCTGGTTCCAAATCTGTGCGTAAGTGTTTTGTGATGCTTGCCAACTATAGCCAGGTGTTTTGCCGAGAGCAGTTACGTTCATAACTCCATTATAGGCGTCGAAAAGTCCCTGACCCATAGATTGACCGATCGCCGATACGGTGTTGTTCAGCCCGTTGCCGAACAATGTGCCAGAACTTGAAGAGTTGTAATTGATATTGAACGGGTTCTGCGGATTCGCCGGGGTGCCACCCGCGCACAGGCCGGAAGAGTCCCAATAGCTGACGGGGTTGCCGTTCGCAAACTGGTACAGGTTCAACCCTGCATTGAACCCTGACGGGTCGGGATTCAAAAACCGGCAGATGTACGGGTTGTAATACCTGGCGCGCATGTAGAGCAAACCGTTCGGGTCGGTTTGTACCCCTTCCTTCCGACCCGATGCGGTTTCGCAGCCGCAAGCCCGCAAACCGGGCGTCCTGCCCCGTGTTCTCCGGCCCCGCCCTGACAAGCGGCCCGATGGACAACCCCGCGAACCCCTGACGCGATTTTGATGGGGGGAGGTCGGCAATGGACGCGATGCCCTGTCCGCTGACAGCGGCCCGGCGGCTAAGAAGGAAAATCGGCTGGCGCGTTCCTGAACCACGCCGCAAGCCTACTCCTTCGGCGCGGGAAGGGAAGCCGCATTTGCGGGCGGCTTCTGCGCCCCGTCCAGTTTCGCCGATGGATGGCAGCGGGCGTGAACCTCCTGCAACTGCTTGATGCTGATTTGGGTGTAAATGGCGGTGGTGTCCAACAGTTCGTGTCCAAGCAACTGCTGGATGAACCGGATGTCCGCCCCGTGTTCCAGCATGTGCGTGGCGCAAGCGTGCCGCAGCGTGTGACAGCCGCCTTTGCGCGAAAGCCCCGTCCGCCTCAACCAGGCGGACACCATGCGCGTCACCACGTCGGGATTGAACGCCTCGCCATAACCTGTCAGGAACAAGGCTTGCGTCCGCGTGTCCAGGCTCAACCGGGGGCGGACTTCCCGCAAGTAGCGTTCCAGCCAGTGCAGGGCGCGTTCGCCCACCGGCACCATGCGGTCTTTGTTGCCCTTGCCCCGGACATGGAGGGTGCGCCGTTCGGTGTTCAAGTTCGACAGTTCCAGGCGGCACAGTTCGGCGCGGCGGATGCCGGTGGAGTAAAAGAGTTCCAACAAGGCGCGGTCGCGCACGCCCAAAGGGTCGCCCACGTCGGGCACGGCCAGCAACAGTTGCACCTGGGATTGTGTCAACACTTCCTGGGGCAAACGCTTTTCGGGCCGGGGCAGTTCCAACTCGGAAGCCGGGTTGTGAACGAGAACGTTCTGGCGGGTCAGCCAGCGGAACCAGTCCTTGAGTCCGCCCAGGCGCAGGCTTTGGGTGCGCCAGCCCAGGCGTCGGCCATTGGCCTTGGTGTAACGCCAGAGCCAGCGTTGATACGCTTCCAGGATGGGGCGCGTCACCTGCGCGGCCTGGCGCAGATCGCGCTCGGCGGCCCAGGCCAGAAAGAAGGTCACGGCGTCATGGCGTGTGCGCAAGGTGTCCGGGGAGTAATTGCGGGAGGCCAGAGCGTCCAGATAAGGCTGGCGCCAGAAGGCCAGCGCGTCCGGCCCGCCGTGTTCCACCGGGGCGGGCGTCGCCGCCGCCTTCCCGCGTTGTTGCGGGTTGCGTTGGGTCATGGCGTTGACCCGCGCGAAGCCTTTGCGGTCATTCATGGTTGCGACGAAGTTTTACGGTTACGATACGATGTTTTCATGGTGGCCGTGCGTCAGCACTCCAGATGCGCGTTTCCGTCACCCCGTCAGGTTGGCCCCAAAGCGTTGACTGGCAATGGCTCAAGGGGTGTCGGCCCGGTTTGGACACCCCCCGTTACCTGCCCGTTTTGCCCCGGCACCCCCCCTGCAAAAGCCGTCAGGTTGGGTTTGTAGTCATGCCGGAGTTTGGCCGCGTCAATCAAACCGATGTGCATGACGGCTTCCGGCGCGTCCAGATCGGAGAGGATTTCATAGAGGAACGCGCTGCCCAAACGCCCGTGCCGGATGGCAAGGTATTCGAGGGCCACAAGCCTTGCCAGGTGGACGGTGACCTGGGTTAAACTCCACCCGCAAGCCTCCCGCAACTCCCGGCGGCTAAAGGTGAGTGCTTGCGCACGGCCACCAGTTTTGCCCTTTTTCTTGACCAGTTCCCGGATGCAGTCAAACAGGCGGCGGGTCTGCGGTGGCAACTCGTCCAGGGAACGGCCCAACACTTCCGGCGCAAGCTGGTTCGCCAAGGCGATGTCATCCAGGGTGACTTCGATGTAGTTTCTCGCGCCGTCAGGCGCATTGGGTAAAGGCGCTGCCTTTCGCTGGTGCTGGTGCAAGAGCGCGATGGCGTCAATCAGCGTCAGGTATTTCTCATGGTCGCGCCGGTTGCGGGTGCGCCCGGTCGTGAAGGTCAGGGCGGGCGCGTAGGGATTGAGCACCTCCACGGGCTGCAACAGCCGTTGCGCGTCGCGGAGCGTTTTCAAAAGGGCTTTGCGTTCCTCCCTGGCCATGAGTCCGGCCAGCGTGCGCCGCTCCCGCTGCACCTGGTGGATGCGCCCGGTCTGCTCCGCGCTCTCGTCCACCGTCAGCGTCAAACATCGGTTCTGCAACTCCTCATCGAGGTCAATGGCGGTCGTGGTCAAAAAGATCATGACCGGGCCTTCGACGTGGTATTCCTGCGTGACCATCTTGCCGGTGGCCGGGTCTTTGCCGGTGCTGGCAATGGTCAACTCGCCTTCGCTCTGCAACAGCTTCAAGGCGTAGCTGGCCTTCTCGGCCCCGGCTTCCTCAACGACCGCAAGGATTTTGTGCTTCAAGTTGGTTTCACCGAGATAGTAAAGGCTCTGGCCGGTCATCGCGCTATACTTGACTCTCTCCTCCTCCGGGAAGAAGTTCAAGACCGCGTCCATCAGCGTTGTTTTCCCGGCGGCGCTGGCGCTCTGGATGATGACGGCCAGCGGCCTTTCCAGCTTGCGCGAGACACAGGCCAGATACGCGACAAGCGTGCCGGTTTCCTCGCCGATGATGCCCGCCTGGTGGAACGCCTGGCGCAACCGTTCAAGCAGGTTCGGTTCACGCAACCAGCGCAACGCCGCCTCGCGTTCCTCCGGGGAAAGGACGACGGCCGGGGCCATGCTCTCGGACGGCCGGGCCAGTTCGATTTGCGCCTGCTCCACGGCCAGCAGCAACCGGCCCATGTCCCGCTTCAACAAGTCGGCGGTGAGGCCGGTTTCCTCGGCGGCGCGTTCCACGAAACGGCGGCGTTCCATGTCCCGGCAGAGATCAAGCTGGTCAAGATGAAACAAGTCCTCGCCGGGAGCGGTCACGCGCAAGCGCAAGGCCACTTTGAGCGCGTCGGTGCCCAGGGTCTTTTCCAGCCCGCCCACCCGGTATTCCCGGCCTTCCAGGTCGAGGCACCAGCCGTCGCCCCGTGGCTGCAAGCAGGGTGGCGTTATGATTGACGCAACGGCGGGGCAAGCGGGGCTTGCATCCAATGCGCCTGACGGCGCGGGCCTTGGTGGACGCGGGCGAGCTTTTTCCTCTTTAGCCGCTTCTTCCCCCTTGTCCGTGGTTTTGACAGCGGCGGAAGTTTCAACCACGGCGGACAAGCCGCTAAGAGAAGCAGCTAAAGAAAGAGAGGGCGCGGGCGTGGCGTGTGGGACGTGTTGCAGCCTCCGGCAACACGTGGTTCCGGCGCAACGGGATGGGATGGCTCCGCCTGCTCCGCCCACTGCCGCCGAGTTCAAGCAGCAAGGCCAGCGATTTGTCCGCCGGTTTGACCTTGCAGGCGTATTCGTTGGCGTCCATGCCGTGCGGGAACCTCACCCGGTGGACTTCGATGCCGTGGGCCTTGAACCGCTCCGCGTCCCGCTGCGCCGCCCGCTCGCCGGCATCGTCCGCGTCATAGGCGATGCGGACACGCTGAACTTTCCTGACCGCCTCCCAAAGCTCGTCGGTGAAGCCTTCCGTGCCAAACAAACACGTCACGTTGCGAAAGCCATTGGCCCAAAACGTCAGCGCGTCCAGGACGGCCTCGCACAGAATGATTTCCCGCGCTTGGAATGCCTGGCGGTTGAACAAGCCGCGATGCGGGCCGGGCGGATAGAGATGTTTGACATAGCCCTTCTGCACCCGCCGCCCGTAGAAGCTGACCACGTTGCCCGCCTCGTCGTGGAACGGCACGACCACACAACCATTGAAGTGCTCGTGCCCGCTTTCCCGCCACAAGCCAAGCCGCGTCAGCCGCGAGCGCAACCTGGCCCCCTCCGGGCGGTTCTTGTCCGCCATGCTCAGGCCCAAAGTCCGGTCGGCAAAGCCGATTTGAAAATGGTCTATCATCTCATCGCAGTCCAATCCCCGCCCGGCCAGATAAGCCCGCGCCGTGGGCATCTCCGCAAGCCGCCGGTGATAATAAGCCGACACCTGGGCGAAGAGCGCCGCGTCCTCCGCCTCCGCCTCCAGCGGGCAGGGCATCTTCATTACGCTGCACTTCTGCCGCATGGGGCGGGCCGCGAACACCGCCGGGCTTTTCTGGCGCAACAGTTCGTAGGCGTGGCGGAAGCTGACCCCGTCGTGGGCCTGCACAAACTGGATGGCGTTGCCCGCCTTGCCGCACGCCATGCAGTGAAACAGCCCCTTGTCCGGCGTCACGATGAAGTTGGGCTTGTCCTGGTCGTTGTGGAACGGGCAGCGGCCCACAAAGTCTTTCGCGCCGTGCTTCTGCAACTCGATGCCGCGGCTTCTCACCAGGGCCAGCAAATCGGTCTGCCGCTTGACCTGGTCAATGTCGGTTTCGGGGATGCGCCAGGGCATAACGTCAATAACACGAAACCCACTGCCCGGTTTTCTCGTCGTACTCGCCCCGCAAGCCGTCCGTGTCGAGCAGCCGCTGCCAGCGTTTTTCGGCGGTCTTGGGCGAGCGCAAGGCCAGCCGTATCATGCGCCTGCCCCGGTCATACCAGCCGCACAGGGACTTCAAGCGGTCGTCCCATCCGTGCTGATACGCCTCTCGCACGGTCAACCGGCCCAGGCCCGCCAAGTCCTTCGGCACCCCCGCCGCCAGCGCGTCCCGCTCCCAATCGTCCCACGGATATTGCCCATAGACGCAATCGAGCACTTCGGAGTCCAACACGTCCAGCGGTCGCCGGAACTTTTGCATCGCGGGAGCCGCTTGCCTGGCGGAACCCGTCAAGCCCGATTTGAAAGATTTTGACATGCCGGTGAGTTATAGTTATTATCAATAACAATGCAAGCGCAATCTATAATTAAATTCCTCCCCGTTTATGCTGACGGCATGAAAACGGGTCGTCCTTCAAAGTCCGAGCGCTCTGATTTCGGCGCTCGTGTGTATGCGGTGCGCGAAGCAGCGGGCCTGAGCCAGCGTGAAGTCGCGGCGCAATTGGGCATCTCGCAGCCCTCCTATGCTTTGTGGGAGCGGAACGACGTGGCCTTGCGTCCCGATCAACTGGTCAAGCTGGCGGGCGTCCTGGGTGTGCGCGTGGAAGAACTGCTGAACCCGCCCGCGAATGGCAACCGGCGCGGCGGCCCGGCGGGCAAAGCCAAACGCGTTTTTGAAACAGTCTCGCAACTGCCGCGAGGTCAACAACAGAAGATTCTCCAAGTCGTCGAGGCCCTGGTGGCGCAACATGCCAAGGCCGCCTAATTACCGCGCGGCCCCAAAAACAAAACGGTAATTCCCGGCGCAATTTCGCTTGCCCGCCCGCCCGGCCTGTGGCATCGTCACCACGTTGGAGCCATTGAACGGCTTTGGAGTAAGTCCAGCGACGCCCGCGAGCGTCGGGTAAATCTCGGCAGACCTTCCCGCCTCCTATCTCAGCCCTGCGCGGCATTTCCCCTGATGGGGGTTTTAACCGTTGGTTTCCGGCCCGGAGCGTAGGTGCGTTCCGGGCCGGAACCGCTGCACTCGTTTATGGAAACACCCGAAGCTTTTCATTTGACACAGATTGGCTGGCAACTCTTTGGCACGCTGACTTTCAAGTCCGAGCGACTGCCGGAAAGGGTTCGCCTGGCCCTGTGGTTTGCCTTCCTCCGGCAGACTGGCAAACGGCTTTCGGTCAAGTTTCCCCGCCTCCTGTGGTGTCTGCGCCAGGAAGCGGGCGAGATCGGCGGGCGCAGGCATTTTCACTGTTTACTGGCAGGGCTGCCCCCGGCTCAACTCTGCCCCTCGCTGAACTTCGAGTTGATGGCCCTCTGGCAACATCTCGGCGGCGGGTGGGCCAGGGTGATGCGTTACCGCGACGACCTCGACGGCGTCGGCTACGTGCTCAAGGGCCTGGGCCATGCTTCGCAATCGGAACAAAATTACGAGATGCGCAAGTTTGGAAGCGAGCACTGCCACCTCATTCTGTCGAACTCGACGTGGCGCAAGCTGCATCGAGCAAACCTGGGCAGCCATTGCACGATGGCGGCCCGGGCCATTCGGTAACAGAGAGGCCGTCGGGCACAACCTTGGGCAATCGCTCAGTTGTGACACTTCAGGCGGTTCCTGACCGGGGAGCGGCGCGCCAGCGCCGCCCCCGGTCAGGTTGCTTGAAGTCGAACTCTGTACACGCCACGTCAACCACCGCCGCGCAACCCACCGCAAGCCAGACAGCCAGCGGCTAAAGAAAAGAATGCCGCCCCTCGCGGCGGCCAAGAGCGAGTCAAAGCACAGTCTGATTTCTTCCCCCTCCGCGACAGCGGACAGCAACAACTCACACCCTAAAAGCATCTTCCTCCCCTGCCGCAACCTCTCTGGCGGTGGCGGCATTGGCAACAGTGTTGCGGATGGCAACGGGGCGCAATCCTGTTGACAAGGACGACACGGCCAGACTGACTTTGGGGCTTCGGCGAGTCTGAGACGTTTGAGGCGTAGTCTTTCAAGGGGAATCAAACGGCTCAGTCTCGGCGAAGCGGGGAATTGCTACCGTCGATAAAATGCTCCAAACAAAACAGCCAAAAGAATAAGGCTCGCCACTAATGACGTGATGCGGGTCTGAGCAAGCCATCGACGGCATTCTGGACTTGTCGCGGCCCAACCGGGTGTCTTAAATAACCATACACCAGTAAGACGCTTTTTAGCCATGTCACTCGACCAAAATTTGCATTCCCCGGCGCGCCAAAAATAGCCATCTGGTTTTCCGTCACGCTCCCATTGGTCTCTATGGTGATCGTATTCCCATCGAATGAGACGATCAAACAGCGACATTTGATAAAGAATCGTTGCAATCACCACAATCGCAACCACTACAAGAATTGCTGTCATGGTCTCGCCTATTTTCCCGTGGATGAAGAACTTGATTGGCTGGATGGCAGGGGCAACAAAAAGCTCGTTCCATTATTGACCCAACCGCTTTGTGAACCGCTGTTGTTCCCCGTAGATGAAACCGTTGGCTCAGTTGCCCCAATAATCCCATAATATTGGAGAGATCCACTTACGCCCAATGTTGAAGCCCCGACAGTGATACTGGCGGCACCATTTTCCCCTGGCAGGGGTTGGCCGGAAATGGAACCGCCAACTCCTACATTGCCGTATGCCAACCCCCCACTGACACTCGAAAATGCACCTTCGTAATCAGTTGCTTGGTAAACATTATAGACTTTGCCACCTCCCGCATAGCCTCCGAGACCTCCGAAACCAGCTCCAACCTGGGTGTATCCGTAGGTAACAATCTGCCCATTGGCCAATTGGATGATTTGGGTGCCTCCACCGCCGCCGAAGCCAGCATAATAAGAAGCTCCGCTATCGAGTAGGATCGTTCCCATCCCTGTCGGGTTTGGCGCTGTATAATTGGCGGGAACGGCGGGCCTGGGAACATAAAACACCCCTCCTGGCTCGAATGCACTTGATGGCCCGACAGGCCCGCTGGGACCGGAAACTGGATTACCATATCCAGGGTCCAATCCAAACGGGTCTTCTTCGCTGATAGGGTTCCCGTTACAAAACAAATAGAAGTTCAACCCTCCCGCAAACCCGCTTGGATCGGGGTTTAGGAACCGGGAGATATACGGATTGTAATATCTGGCGCGCATGTAGAGCAGGCCGTTCGGGTCGGTTTGCACGCCGAATTGGCCGTTGTAGAGGAAGGGCGTCGTGTTTGTTCCGGCATGATAGGTAGTCATGCCGTAAGGGCTATACTCGAATTGATCCGTCAGGTTTCCGTTGACATCGGTCAGGGCTATCGTGCTCCCGCGAATGTCCGAGTGGTAATATAAGACAGTAGTCGTCGTGGCGGTTTCATCGACTTCGTAGAGCAGCCCGTTTCCATGAACATAATAATTGGTCAGGCCGCCGGTGATGCGCATCAAAACTTGCGAACTGACCGGGTCAATGATGTATATTGTATCGTTCGTGCCGTTGGTCAGCGATGTCCGGTTTCCCGCCGGGTCATAGCCGTAGCTCAGTCCGCCCGCACTCATCAGTTCGTTGCGAGCGTCGTACGCATAGTTGCCAAACGTGTTGTTCGTAAGCGGACCATACGTTAAATTGCCATCGTAGTCAACTGTCACGTTGGCGCTGTTGAACGTTTTCAAACGGTTGTCTTGATCGAAGGTCATTGTCCTTGTTGGCGGGGTGTTGGTGTGCGGCAATGGCCCCTTGAATTCCCAATCGCTGCGGCCCGCCCGATTATAGTGCAGTGTGAAGAACGCAATGGGGAACTGATCGGTGGTTCGCTCCACGATGTTGGTTAATTCCCCGTCATCGTCATACCCCATCGTCCGAAGTGTGTTGTTGGGGCGGGTGAGGCTGGTGACGTGCCCGGCCAAGTCGTAGGTATAGACGGTCTGCCTGTTCGCCCAATCCGTCACGTTGGTCAAACGGCTCAAGCTGTCATAGTGGTACTTGACAGCCCTGTTGCCCGGGTAAATTAAATTCGTTAGATTCCCGTTGTTGTCATAGCGATATTGGATGACGTATCCAGCAGCGTTGGTGAAGCTCGTGGGACGGTTATAGGCGTCATAAACCCACGACAGTTTTACACCAGTGCCCGAATTGGTAAAAAGCGTCAAATTGTTGTTGGCGTCGTATTGGTAATTGATGGTGCCGAGATTGTCCTGTTTGTTCGTCATTCTGGCGCGGGCATCATATCCAAACAAAGTCGGCTGACCCAGCGCATTCGTAGTCGCGGCAAGCAGCCCGCGATTATTATAGCTATTGGTTGCTCCATAGCCAAGGGGACTGATCGTGTTGGTCAGGCGATTGGCCCCGTCGTACTGAAATCGCCAGACATTGCTGTCTCGATTGGTCAGAAAGATCAAGTTGCCCGCGCCGTCGTAGGCCCTTCCCACAATGTTGGTCGCGGCGTCAATAACCTTCACAAGATTGCCTCTTGCGTTCCAGAATTGGGCCGTTTGGTCGGACATGGCATCCGTTGCGTTGGTTTGATGACTGTCGCCGTCATAGCAGCCCGTTAAAAAAAGGCGGTTTTTTCGTGATCGCCGCATAAAACTGAATGCAGCAGTTGTCATGACGGTTATCAGGAACAGCCCGATCACATCCCAAAACATGCTCTCCGTCCCAGTTGTTATCCTGTGAACTATAACCGCTGTCAGCGTCAGCCACGCCAAACCGGCTAAAAAGCCGCCCCACGCTCCTTCATCCGCGTTCCGTGGCTTTCTCATTCCCCATACCTTGCGCAGCAGTAACCCGAGATTGTAGGCCGCGCACTTGAGCGTATAGGTTTTACTCACGTTGGTCTGGCCTCGCAACCACGCTCGCCTTCCCCCGCCGGTCTCGCAGACATGGGCAAAGGTCCGTTCGCACCGTTCACTGCGCCAGCGGTTCAATTGCCGGCCCTTGGGCCCGCGCACCCGCCGCCGGTTGGCTCGAAAGGCCCGTTCTTGCTCCACCGGTTTGTCTGTCCAGCACCGTGTCTTCTGCCGCCGCTCCGGAATATACGTGCGCAGGCCGTTTGTCTCACACTGTGTCAACAAATCATTGTCGTGATAGCCCTTGTCCATCACCATTTCCTCAATCTGGGTGGCACTGCCCGCCAAGACCAGATTGGCTTCGGCCAGGCTCAATGTTACCGGCCCGCTCTGCGGATCAGATCTGTCGGCAAAGGTGACCGTTGTGGCTACAATAGCTTCGCTGGCCAAGTCCACCGCGTGCTCGGCTTTGTAGGCCAGATGGGTGCGCCCGTCTTTCATCTTGGCAATCCGACTGTCCCGGTCGGTCGGACTTTCCCACTGCTGATTGGAGACTTTCTTGTCCTTGCGTCCCCGATCCAAACGCCGCAAATCTTCTTCGGTGGGATTCTCGATGCCCTCGGCTTTGGCCAGTCCCCGCAGATATTCTTTCCAATCCTCCCCGGTGTCTTTGCGCACGATGCTCTTCATCGCCGCGTTGGCCTCCAAGGTGGTGGCGTCAATGGCCACCGCCTTGCCCCGCAACAGCCCCTTCTCCTGCAAAAGACTCAGGACAAACACAAAGACCCGGTCAAAGACCGCTTCGGGCAACCGCTGTCGAATCATCGTCATAGACACATGCACCGGCGTGTCCTCGGTCAACCGGAAACCTAGAAAGGCGCGCAAGCCCAGGCTGTCGGCGCAACGCCAGGCGATGCCGCGCTGGCTGTCCAGTCCCTCGAAGTAGCCGATGAAGAGCATGCGAAAATAAACTCCGGGCGGAATGCCTGGCCGGCCACCCTCCTTGTAATAGGGTTCACAGAGCTTTTCAACAAATTCGTCAAAGCCCGCCTCATTCAGCACGGTGTTGAGTTTGGTGTAGAAAGGGTGGCCGGGGCCAGTGGCCAGCTTCGCGGTCGGGATGAACAGTTCGTCTTGTTTGGGAGTGCGTCGTCCAATTGCCATGATTATCTGACGCTCCAGCGTCAAAATTGTTCAGTCAAATATACGGTATTCTTTAGTTTTTTAACGGGCTGATAGGCGAAACGAGTTGTCCTTTGCAGCGGGTCCGTAACGGCAATCTGACGGTGGGCGGCGTCGTTGGTGTAATAGGTCGGTTTGCCCAGGGGGTTCTGCGTTTCGGCCAGCCAATCGCGCGCGTCGTAAGTATTGGTGATGACCGGAGTGCCTTGCGGCGTGATGGGGAAGGTCGTGGCGAGCAGATGCCGGGTAACGCTCCATGTATTGCTGGTGGAAAAACCCCGCGCATCGGTCGTCGTCGAAAGGTTCGCATTGGCATCATAGGTTATCTTGGTGGTGAGGTTGGTGGGCGCAATCGTATTGGTGAGTTGGCGGCGGTTGTTGTAGGCGAAGGTGGTTTGATTGCCATTCCCGTCCGTGTGGCTGGTTGGATCGCCCAGAGCGTTGTTCACGAAACTTTCGCTGCCAAGCGGGCTTGGATACGAGATGCTGGCGAGTGTCCCGTTCGTATCATATCCGTAAGTCGTCGTCCCGGCGGAATCCTGGCGGCTGGCCAGCGTTCCGTTTGAGTGGAAGCTAAGCACCGTCCAGTCGCCGTTGCCGTTGGTCTGGCCAATCAAGCTGAATTGGGCGTTGTAGCCGAAATGGCTCGTGTTTGTCCGGGCATCGGTGGAGGCGATGAGATTGTTGTTTGAGTCAAAGGTGAACACATTACTGAAGCCGAGCGGGTCAATCGTTTCGGTCAGATTGTTGTTGCCATCGTAAAAGAACTGCGTAACTTCATTGAGTGGCGAGATGTTCGTGATTACATGATCCTGCCCGTCATAGACCGTTTGGGTGAGATTGCCCAAGGCGTCTTGAAATGCCGTCTGGCGCGATTGGTCGTCAAAAAAGTAATTCTGTTGGCCGCCCATCGGATCTATCTCGGCTGTTTGCCACCCGCCGGCGAACACCTGCCACAGTTTGTTCGTGGCCCCTTGCGTCAATTGCGTCGTAATGTGGCCATTGATGTCGTAGTTGTTGGTCACGACCAGCCGGTTCAGCGCGTCCAGTGTCGCAATGACCTGATGGTTGGTATCATATTGGTAGGTGAATATATTGCCATCGGCATCGGTGAAAGATGTCAGGTCGCCGCCGGTGTATCCGTAGGAAACGGTGCGCGTGCCGTCGGAAACAGAAGCAAGATTGGGGCCGGTGTAATTGAAAGTCAGAGTGCGATTTGTCCAATCGGTAACTGTGTGAACCCAATTGCTTGTGGTGTAGGTTACGTTTAACGACTGGCCATATTGATCGACGATATTGGTCAAGAGGGTGTTGGTGCCGAATTTGAATGTTCGCCCGTGCCGCTCTTGCAACCAGTAGGCGCCGTTGGTTTGGATGAGTGACATGGTGCAATTCGCTTGTGGCGTGTAGGAGCCATCCGGTTGCTTGACGAATTGCACCGCATCGTTGCCCAGTGTTACTGACACGCTGTTGTTGCTCAATTGATCAACACCCCAATCGGCGATCAAGGCGGTGACAGTCCAGGCTTTCGGGTCTGGCTGGCCGCTGTTGTAAATGTCCAGCATTGCCCGAACCGCCACCAGCAGCGGGGCCATCTGTTGCGGGGTGGTGCCGCCAAGGCCCGCCTGCGGATTGCTCGTCGGCGCGGCAGTGCAATAGTAGCTGTGCAGCCAGCCGGGCGCCATGCCTGCTGGATTGGAATTGCGGCGGGCGGATGAATAATACCGGGTCAAATTCAGTCCTCGCGGTTCCGTTTGGCCGAGCGAAAGGTCGGCGGCTGAGATTTGGAAGCTGCCATCGACCATGTTGACCGGGTCGCCTTTGGGCTGAGTGGGGCATGAGATGGTGGCTGATTGCAGGGTGTAATAGTTTGGCTCAACCTGGTAAAGACCGGCAACAGTGGAAGCACTTGGAGAAGACGAGAGACCGCTGGCGTAGCCGCCATTGACGCCGGGAGTGATCGACATGGCAATGGTTTCGTTGCCAGACACATTGTAATAGGCGACAAACCCCGATCCGGCCCAACTGTTGGTGCCCGCAATCTGAATCGATCCGTTTTGGGGAAGCAGCAAGGAATAGCCTGCACTAATATAGCTGCCTAGGCCTAGCGAACTGCTATAATTACTTATGTTGGTGGATACGTACGCTCCGGCAGTCCAATTGCTGCTCGAGGCCAGATAAATCTTTTGCCCGTTGGTGCTGGCCAATTCGAGTAATTTTGTCGTGGATGCGGCAACCAGACCACTGGATTGCCATTGCTCGATAAGGGCGTATTCAAAGGCGCTCTCAAGGTAGGCGGTGGTTTGGAAGACCTGATTCTGGTTGAATGTAACAGATAAACTCGCCGTATCGAGCGGACTAACGGCTACGCCCTGTCCATACACATCAATGAAATACCCATGACCACTTTCTTGACCCATACGGCCAAGCCGATGGAGAAAGTGATAGAGGATGGAATCCTGCCTTGCGATCAATTGTACGGCTGGTTCCGTCTGGGCCAGCCAGCTCAGGCCCATGACGTTGAGGGTTTCTTGCGTCACTTGCG
This sequence comes from uncultured Verrucomicrobiae bacterium, assembly GCA_963813995.1. Taxonomy (GTDB): domain Bacteria; phylum Verrucomicrobiota; class Verrucomicrobiia; order Limisphaerales; family Palsa-1400; genus DASRLE01. Next base: position 176,018 of record CAWFAZ010000082.1, read on the forward strand.
GGGAGGTGTCGCTATTGCCCTGTTGGCGGTAGAGGTCCAGTTGCCGTTGCCGGCTTGTGAGCCACGCCGTATTCGCGTCGAAGCCATAAAGCAAGACGTAGGTGGCGTTGGTTCTTTGATACGCGGCGTTTGTCAAGGTTTGGTCTGCCCAGGAGGAACGCGCGAGACCGTTGCTGCTGGCGAAATTCCAAGTGCCAAACGGATGTTGGAATGTGAGCGTCGGGTAGAATGTGCTGCCTGACCCGGTCGTTTGGACATTCGTCAATTGAGTGTCTTCCTGGTATAGCTGCGCCTGGCCTGATGAAGTGCAAACCAGCGACAGACGGCTGCCCTGCAAGCCGGGAACGTAGAAGCTGTTGGTTGTGCTGGTTGTCCCCGGCAAGGTGACAATCAGAACAGCCATCAGATTTGTTGGAATATATTGCCATTGGGAAGTGGGCCAGTTTCCGCTGCCGGTTTGCACCGTGAAAGCGACCGGCTGGTTCAGGCCGGTTGAAGGAACGACAGTTGATCCGCCCGCGATCTGCTGGACCGAGGCGTTCGGATTGTTTGTCTGAATGAAGTGCAGAAGATTTGCGGCATAGGTTCCCAAATCCGCGCGAATCGCGCCTTCATTGAGATTTTGCACGTAATCGGCGGTGGCCGTGCCCGCCGCGTCAGTAAGCAGGTTATTTGTGCTGATCTGCCCGGCCACATCCAGATTAATTCCCGCCACAGGTATGTTCACTTTAAAGGCGGGATCAAGGGTATAATTGGTTCCATTCAAGGTCAGTTGCACCCAAATATGATGAAAGTACAGCGCATTTGTGTTTCCCGTATATGTAAAGTAAGGGTAGCCAACGTTCCCATTGATAACCTGGACATTTGTTTTTATAGATCCCCAATTGGTGTTGGGCAGTGTCGTTCCGACCCAATGCTGATAATCCAGCAGCGTATTGGTGGCGTATGGAAACGATACCATGCCGAACATATAACTTGGGGAAAAGCTCGCCGCACGAAGCAACGCGACGAGCAGCGCGCATTGGTCGAAATCGTTGCCGCTGCTTTCGAGGAGGGTCATTTCCGCCCCTTTGTGTGCGCCGAAGTAATGAACGTAGCGGATATGATCATGAACGTAATTGTAGATGCGCGTGGGGTCGTTCATCAGGCTCCTGGCCAGAGCGGAAATGTCGGGCGTTATGGCCTCAGCTATGGCGCTCGTTCCTCCCGTGACGGGCGGGTTTGATATTTCCGGAAAAAAGTCGGTCTCATTCGCCGTCGTTGAATTGGTCGCCATATACCAGCCGTCACCGTAGTTTGCTGGCAAGTCGTCCTGCGCGACACAAAAACCAGCAGTGAAAAGGAGGCCAAGAATGGAGATTATCGTTGTTTTCATTGGTTGTCCTCCTTTATGGCAGGTCGTTAGTAATGCTTCCCTCAGCATCGAAATGGAATATCTCGGCGATGATTCCTGAGTCGGTTTCCAGCCGTCCGGTTCCATCGTAAATGTAATTGGCCCTTTGCGATGGCAAGGCTGAATTGTTGGTCAGCGGGTTCATTCCCCAAAGAACCTTCCAGCCATCCAACATCCCATCCCCGCTGGTATCGGAGTTGGTGGGATTGGTGTGGCTGACGAGCAGTTCGTAGGCATCGGTCAATCCGTCTTGATCGGTGTCTTGCGGGGTTCCGAGCAGCAGGAAAACCGCGCCGTTCGTCAAGCCCTCTATGCTATAGTTGACACACTGATAGCCTTGTCCCATCCAGGTCCAGATTCCGTTCGTAAGGGGCTGCGTCAACGCCGGTGTGGCAAAAACATCGTAGGCCACCCCGTTGGATCCGCCAGCAATGGTAAACGTAAGATTTACCGCCCCATTCGTCGTTACCGTGGCCGTTGTGTTGGTTATCCACACGTTGCTGCTGGTCAGGCAACCGCTGGTGTTCGTGCTGATCGCCTGCAGGTTTCCCGGCCCGGCGACCGCGTCAAATACGGGAAACGTTTCGGGGGTGGACGGCGCTTGAGCGATATTTGCCATGTTGGGAAGATAGAAAACCTCATACAGCACAAACGCGCCGTTGATTGTGCCGGCATCCAGTGGGTAATTGTAGGTCGAGACGTCGTCGAGGATTCCGTGGCATTGGTTGCTTCCCGTGCTGTCGCTTCCCAGCCAAAATCCATTGGAGAGAACCGCCGGGCCGGGATAAATGGCGACGCCGGGGCCGTTGGTCACAAAAACCCCGTCAACATACAATGCGGAATTGGTGCTTGAATACGTCAGCGCCAGAAAATGGAACTGGTTGCTGTTCCAGGAAATGGGCGCCGAAAGGTAATTGGTTCTGGTCCCCGATCCCGTCCTGGGCCGAGAAAAACACGTTTGAGCCGGGCGGTTCAAATACAAGCTCCACCAGCCATAATTCGCGTTGGTGGTGAATGCGCCGGTTTCAACCAGCGGCCCCCAAACACCCGGCCCGGTTCCGCCCTGGTTCTGGCTGCTCCAATCCGGGGCAAACCACAGCATTACGCTTCCCAAGTCCACAGTTAGATTTGTAATTCCATCTTCTTCCACTACGTTATATTGCAGCCAGGCGGCGTTCGTGGAATCCACCACCAGCGAAGCGCCGTCCCCCAAATAAGAGACGCCCAAGTTTGTGTACGAGACAGGGGCATAGCCAAGCTCGGTCGTCCAGTTCTTGGTGTCGCTAAATGACCAATAATCCAGCCACGGATTTGAATACGAGTTTGTGGACGGGGCTGGCTGGCAGACCCCCCCGAACGGCAGGAGGACGGCAAAGATGACGGGCGTGAAGGCCCGAATCAGGTGTCGGCAAGGTCGCTGGAAATTTTTCATGGGCTCATTTCTAAATTGGTCTTCCTGGAAAGCAAGCAAAAAAATACCAGCATGTTGCTGGTGTCAACTTTGCGCGGGTTTTTCCTATTCTTGCGGGTTCTGTGGCAGACCCGAAGAAACAGCGAAAGCCGGTGTTAAAACATCGTCGAATCATTGGCGAAGCGATCCGCCGGCTTCGTACGAACACGCATCTGACCCAGGAGAAACTTGGTGAATTGGCGGAATTAAATCCGAAATACATCGGAGAGGTCGAGCGGGGAGAAAAAATCATTTCCATTGAAGCCCTGCTGCGAGTCGCCAAGGCCGTGAGGAGGCCGATTCGCGAATTCTTTCGCGATGTTTGACCCGTCTGATTGCATGGATTGTTATTTGTAAATATCTTGCTGACAACATGTTATGACTACTTAACGGATAAAATGAGGAAAATTTTCACGGTTTTTTTCGGGGCGGATTTCTATTGGGAAAATTAAAAAACCATAGCCGGGACTATGTCTCGATGCCGTACATTTTGATCTTGTTATACAAGGTCTGACGGCCAATGCCCAATCGCTTGGCCGTTTCCAGCTTGTTGCCGTTGGTTTCTTTGAGCATTTGCAAAATCGTGTTTCGTTCCATCGCTTCCATCAGCGTCAGATCCGGGTTTTCCTGTGAAGTGGCCGCCGCCATGATGGACAAATCCCGCTCCTCGACTGTGGCGCCTTCGCACATCAGGACGGCGCGTTGAATTTCGTTCTGCAATTGCCGGACGTTGCCCGGCCAGTCAAAGGCCCGCAATGCTTCCCTGGCCGCATCTGAAAACCCGCTGATATTCCGGCCCGCCTGGGCGTCGAACCGCTTTAAAAAGGCCGTGGCCAGCGGCACAATATCTTCGCGCCTGTCGCGCAACGGCGGAAGGTGGACCGTGATGGCGCTGATGCGATAAAAGAGGTCCTCGCGCAGCTTGCCCGCCTTGATGGCATCGTCGGTTGGCCGGTTGGTGGCGGCGATGAGGCGGCAATTGGTCTTGTAACTGGTTCTTCCGCCGACCGGCCGGACTTCCTTTTCCTGCAGGACGCGCAGCAGTTTGCTTTGGGTGTCAACCGGCATTTCGGAAATCTCATCCAGCAAAAGCGTGCCCTCTTCGGCCAGGCGGAACAATCCTTCACGATCGGCCGTCGCGCCGGTGAAGGCCCCTTTGACCGAGCCGAACAATTCGCTTTCGATCAACTCGCGGGGCAGCGCCGCGCAATTGATTTTTATCAGCGGCCCTTTGCTGTGCGGGCTTAAGTTGTGGATCAAATCGGCGATGACTTCCTTGCCCGTGCCGCTTTCCCCGGTGATGAGAATGGAAACATCGCTCGGGGCGACGCGTTCGATGGTGCGCACGACCGCTTTCATGGAAAGGCTCTGAAAAATCGGCGATTCGCCCCCGCACAATGTCACCACCGCCTTGCGCAACGAACTGGCTTCCTGATTCTTGCGCCGATGTTCCAGGGCGCGCTCCACCTGGAGCAGCAATGTCTTGCTATCGAACGGTTTGGCTTGAAAATGATAGGCGCCCAGCTTGGTTGCTTCCACCGCTTTGTCATAAGTGGCATTCCCGGTCAGCATGATCACTTCCGTGTCCGGCCATTGCTTCTTGATTTGCGGCAGCAAGACCATGCCATCGCCATCCGGCAATCCCAAGTCCAGCAAAACGACATCCGGCGGCGCTTCGGTGAAAGAGGCCAGCAGTTCGGCGGCGTTGGCTTTCGGCAGCGGCTCATAACCGGCGCGTTCCAGAATCGTTCCGACCAATTCCCGCACCCCTTGGGTGTCATCCACGATCATGATTTTCTCTTTCATAAATTTTTCTCGCGCCCGCAGGCGCAGGCTTCAACAAATCCACTGAATAATTGCCGGAAAACCGCGCTTCTGTCAATTAAACGTTCCGGGTGAAATTGCACCCCCAGAAGAAACGGATCCCGCCCGGCGTCCTTCAGTTCGACCGCTTCGATCACCCCATCCGGACTTTGCGCCACCGCCCGCAATTGTGGCGCCAGCTCGCCGATGGCTTGGTGGTGCGTGCTGTTGACCGCAAAACTCTGCCGCCCGGCGAGTTTGGCCAGGAGCGTATCCGGGACGACTTTGACATCGTGGACTGGTTCGTCTTTGCGGTCCATGCGCTGGTGGTTCAACGGGTTGGGCAGTTGGGTGGCGATGTTGACCACCAGCGTCCCGCCCAATGCCACGTTGAGCATCTGGTGGCCGCGGCAAATGCCGAAGAGCGGCTTGCGCTGCGCAAACACTTCCGCAATCACTTCCTTTTCCCATCCGTCCCGTTCCGGTTCCAGCGGGCCGACGGTTTTGGCCAGTTCGCCGGGCAGGTCCCTGGCATACAGTTTTGGATCGATATCATCGCCCCCGGTCATCAGGACTCCATCGCAGCGTCGCACCGCCTCGGCAATGACGGCGCGCGAACGGGTGGCGGGAAAAATCTGGGGCAGGCCGCCGCCCGCGATGACGGCGTCCGTATAACAATTGGACAGGCTGACGGACGCATCGGCGAACTCCGCGCCTTTTCGTTCCGTGCTGGGGGTGACCAAGATGACCGGGCTTCGTTTCATAATTGAGCCGCCGTCGGGTTCACCCGGCTGCCGCCTTTGTTCAAGTCTCCCCTTCTCTGTTCCGGGGAATCGTTCCAAAATGATTTTCCGCAGGCGCGCTTCCGATTCGGGGCGCAGCAACTGGCGGTTGATGCGCCGTTGCACCGAATCGAGCAGTGCCAGCCAATCCTCCAAAGGAGGGCATTGGACTTCCGCCCATTGATCGAACCGTTTTTCACGCCGGTAGAAAATCCACTGTTTGCCGACGTGCTGGGCGTAGCACTGGACGGTTTCCCCCTCCGGCGTCGTGCGTTTCCAACTGATTTCTGCTTTCGGCATCAGTCTCCTTCCGTTAAATCGACGCCCGCCACCGCCATGGCCGCGATGCCTTCTTCGCGCCCGATAAAGCCCAGCCGCTCGTTGGTCGTCGCTTTGATGCCGATTCGTTTCAACTGAATCCCCAACGCTTGCGCGATATTCATTTTCATCGTTGGCGCGTACGGCATCACCCTGGGTTGCTGGGCGACAATGGTGGCATCGACATTGATAATCCTGCCGTTGCGAAATATAACCTGCCGCGCCGCCTCCTGCAAAAAAACTTTGCTCTCCGCCCCGCGCCATCGCGGATCGGTATTGGGAAAGAACCCGCCAATATCCCCTTCGCCCAGCGCGCCCAGGATGGCGTCACAGACGGCATGCATCAGAACATCGGCATCGGAATGCCCGTCCAGCCCTTTGGGGTGGGGAATTTCCACCCCGCCCAGCACGAGCCTGCGGCCCGCGACCAGCGGATGCACATCATAACCGATACCGACATGGACCATACCTTGAATTATAAGGATGCGCCCGCCCGCAACCAAGCAATTTATCACTCAGGCCCTGGCGGCGCGGGCGATGCGTTCCAGCTTGCGGCGCAGCAAACCGTTGTTGGCCAGCATCCGCCAGGCTTGACTGCCGGCAATGGGCCGGCGCCAGAATTCCCCGCCCGCGCATTCCAATATGAAGCCGGCGGCCGCGATGTCCCACAAGTGAACGCCCGATTCAATATAAGCGTCGAATCTGCCGGCGGCCACGTAGGACAGGGAGAGGGCGGCGGCGCCCATCATCCGCATCTTGCGAACTTTCCCGATCACGGCGTTGAAGACCGGAAGATTTTCGCGCAAGCTGGCGGTGTCTTTGGAAAAGCCAATGGCCACGATGGCCTCGGCCAAATCTTTTCTGCGGCTGGCGTGAATGCGCCGGCCATTCAACAGCGCCGGACCGCCGCGCGCCGCCGTCCAAAGCTCGTCGCAAAAGGGATCGTAAACAACGCCAATGACCGTTGAGAAATCATCCGAAGCCCTGGCGCGCCGCTGCAAAGCAATCGAGACGCAGGCGTGTGGAACGCCGTAAGTGAAGTTGACCGTGCCATCGATGGGATCAACCACCCAGCGCCAGTCGGCGCCGGCCACGCCGGCCACGCCTTCCTCGCCCAAAACCGCCGAATGCGGAAAAGCGGACAGCAGGGTCTTCTCAATCAGCTTCTGGCAACGGACATCCAGTTCCAGTTTGATGTCGTGCTGGGACTGCTGGTTGATTTTTTTGACGGAGGTTTGGTTGCGGCGCATCAGGCTTCCGGCCTGGCGGGCGGCCCGCACGGCGCAGGCGAGGGCTTTGGTCATTTCCGGCGGATTCATTTCAATTCCTTCACGCGCAAGGAGAGTAACCTGCTTGATTGACAATTGACAATGGAATCCTCTTCCGGAGGGATCGGACTGGTCGGACTTGCAGGATTAGTCTGACGTGTGGGACACAGGAGACTGGAAGCATCTTCAGGGCTTTTCTTCGACTCACCGGCTCCTGGTTCTGCCCCTAATCCGTCATTATGTGCCGATGCCAAATCGGTTTGATTCACTTTGACTGACTTTGACTGGTCGGGGCTGGAATCCGTCTCCTTTGTACACTCCATCTCCTTTTCCTGCAACGGTTTAGCCACCCTGCGGGGGTTGGTTTTCCTGGCCTGTTTAACAGTCCGCCGCTTGCGGGTCGGTTTGACTGGTTTTGCCTTCTTTTCAGCGGCTTCCTCCATTTCGTACTTGTCGGTGGGCAAGAGGTCAAAGTCGGCGTCCAGATTTCCCCTCTGAATCGCCAGGATGTATTGGGCGATTTTCCGGCCCGCCGTGCCGCCCCCGAACATTTTGGCCATCACCGGCAATTTCAGCATGTCATAGCATGGCTTTATCATTCTTTTCTTTAACACTTCCTCGTCGGCTGTCTCCTTTTCCTCCCACTTGCAGGTTAATTCAAAACCCTCCCGTTTGGCCCGATGCATGCCCCGCTGCAACTGCACCACACTGCGGCAAAGGCGGTTGAGCACCCTCGACTTGGCCTCGAACTTCTCGTCCACCTCGCCGTTCCAATTGGCAATCAGGCTGCCAAAACGGGCGGCCAGCACCTGGGCCACGTCGTCGGCCAGCACCATGGGCGAATCCTCGTCCTCCATCTCCTCGGCCAACTCTGTTAAATCCCGGGCGTCTTCGCACAAATTGCGCCGGGCGAGCCATTCCTCGAAACCGCCCTGGCGCCACTGGCTCAAGTTCTGCGGGCTGATGGGAACGCCGGCGAAGTCCTTTTGCAGAATCTTTTTGACTTCCGGAAGCGCGTTGAGCCAGGCGAGCAGTTGGGGGCTTTCCTCGGATCGTTCCAGGCGTTCATTCAATTGCTTGCGGACTTCGCGGGGCAGGCGGGCGATTTTACCATTGCGGGCATTCATAATGTGGAGGGGTTTGTTGTTGTTTCAATATTTCAGTTTTTCGGCATGGTCTAATTTAGTCAATCATCAGACTATATAATAGCATATAAATTCATCACAACAACACATATTTCAAACTAATTTTGTAATCGGTGTCCGCATGGCGCAACAGCTTGAAGGGGAAGGACTTGAATGGAATTTTTAACCGCGAAATACGCCAAATACGCGAAAAATGAGATGGCATTTGGCCGCAAAAGAACACAGCGCGGCAAAGCGGGAACCAAAACGCTCCCAGAAAGAACTGTTCCGCGCAGAGTCGCAGAGGCCGCAGAGATAAATTAATTGCTGATTTTGTTTTCTGGTGTTTCTCTGCGCTCTCCGCGCTCTCTGCGCGAAAAAATCCTCGCGGCTATGCGTGATTCTGACGGATTGCAGTGCACAGAACGCAACCCCGAAAGCTTTCGCGGTTGAGTTCTTTCGCAGCCATCACTTCAATCTTTTCGCGTGTTTCGGGTAATTCGCGGTTAATTTTTCTGGTCCTTGTATTCAGCGCACCCACGTTTCGGCTTCTTTCCGTATTTGTTGGTGGACAGAGCGGGCTGAACGCGCCATGATCCCAGCATGGCGCTAAAATCATCTGATGAAGCTTGGCGGCCTCCGGGAATCGAACAATCCGTCAACCGCAGGCCTCTATGAGTTTGGATATTCAAAATGTTGACATGTTCGGAATTGACACCTTTCGAACGGACCGGCCTCATAATAACTTTCAAACATTCATTTTGGCCTCCCGCACGGCACAAGGGAAATGAAGCAGAATACGAGACAGAATCTGATGGTTTGCACGGTGGCTGCGATAATGATCGGCGGCGTCGCATGGCTAATTCCTGCAAAAAAGGAGCCGGGTGTCTGGTGGTTTCGCGTTGGCGCGATGGCGGTTGTGACATGGACAATTGGGTTCTATTATTGGGCATCGCGACGGAAGGACCTCGCGCCAGATTTCCTCAACAGGTTCAGGCAGTTTTTTGAAAAGGATGGTTTTGCGTTCGTTGTTGGAACTGAAGTGATCAATGGCGTATGCCATTTCTTGGTCTTTTTTCAAAATCGCTATGAACGAGCCTGTCAAGCTACTGTGATGGTACGGACCTCAGAACGTTTCCTTGCGCCTCAACGGCATCTCCCGGACGCAACTCTCTCCATCAGTTGCGAAGCCGGCGCATATGGCAAAGCTGTTTCGCCGTGGATGTTGCCGACGGAACTACAGGGCAAAAAGGTGCTGGTGGATGTTATGGCGAAGCGGAAATATCCTCGCGGGCGTGGAAAACTGTTGCGGTTCCGAAGCGGGCTAAGGGTGGGATCAGTGCCGCGTTCCGCTTCGTGGGATGTGTTGAGTTTTTTAGGCGTTTTCGGCGGAATCCACGCGGGACGTTCCGCCCGAACTGAGATTTTATTGCCAACAAACGTTGCATCGACTGTGAGCATGGCCCCTGAGCAGACAACGCAGATAATTTGGAAGCTTGGCGACGCGGTCAACATCGAACCCAGAAAATAGCATGGCAAATAAACTGCACGGAAAAGTGGCGCTCATCACCGGCGCCAGCTCTGGTATCGGCCGGGCTTGCGTCCGGGCATTGGCGGGCGAAGGCGCCCGACTCGTTCTCACCGCCCGCCGCAAGGAACGTCTCGAGGCGTTGAAAAAGGAGGTGGAAGCGCTCGGAGGACAGGTCGTGATCGTCACCGGCGACGCCCGCGAGGAAGGCACCGCGATTAAAGCCGTCAAAGCGGCCACCAAGGCGTTCGGCCGCCTCGACATCCTGATCAACGCCGCCGGCATGGGCAATTACAAGAAGCTGGAGGACACTTCCGCGGAGGAATACGACGAGATGATGGACACGAATGTCCGCTCGACTTTCCTTTTCGCGCGCCATGCCGTCCCTGTGATGCTACAGCAGAAGTCGGGCACGATCCTCATGATTGCATCCATGGCCGGCGTCTATGGCTTCGCTGGCGAGGCGGTGTATTGCATGACGAAGTTTGCGCAGGTGGGTTTTGCGCAGGCGCTGGACCGCGAGCTTCGCGAGAGCGGCATCAAAGTCGGCGCGATCTGCCCCGGCGGCGTCAAAACGGAGTTCGCGATCGGCAAAGGCCGCACCAAAAAGGGGGTGGAGCAATCCGGCATGCTCGAACCGGAGGACGTTGCCGCTGTGGTGCTCCTGGTCTGCACACAGTCGCCGGGGGCGCGGATCATCGAGGTGCAGATGCGCACGATGGCGGAGCCGCTGGCGGGATGACGGGGGGACACAAGCCGGTTTTTGGGAACCATGTTGTCGATGGGGGATAATCACTCGCCGCAGCCGCTCTATAAAGAATGTCTAATGTCGAAGCACGAATGACCAATTAATGACGAAGCTCGAATGACGAAATCCGGTCAATAGTCCTTGAATGATAAAAATATTGTTTCACTTGTCGTTGTTGATGTTTTTCCTGCTTGTCCCGGCAAACGCCGCAGACAATTCCGGCAACAATATTGAAGGATCAAAGGCTTTCGTTCGAAACAGGAGCATCGGGAGAGGAATGAATTTTGGCAACGCCCTCGAGGCCCCGAAAGAAGGAGAATGGGGGCTGACAATCCAGGAATCATATATCCAGGCCGTGGCCGATGCGGGATTTGATTCTGTCAGGCTCCCGATTTGCTGGCCGGCTCACGTCAGCGGAACTTCCCCCGGCAAGATCAATGACAAATTCTTGCGGCGCGTGGACGAATTAGTGGATTGGTGTCTGAAGAGGAAGCTCGCTGTCATCATCACCATTCATCACTTCAACAAGCTTTATGAAGAACCGGCAGATGAAGTTTGGCGGAAGCTGTTTTTCTCCATCTGGAGGCAATTGACCGCGCATTTCAGCAATTACAGCCACGAAAAAATGTTCTTCGAGGTCTTGAACGAGCCGCACGACAATCTCACATCCGACAAGTGGAACGCGTTGATTCCTGAAATCCTTGCGGTGGTCAGGGCCGGAGACAAAGACAGAACCCTGATCATTGACGCGGCTGATTACGCATATCATGGGGCGATTGAAAAGCTGGCCATTCCGGACGGGGAAAGGAATGTGATTGTCAGCGTGAGATATTACCTGCCGTACGAGTTCACTCATCAGGGGGCGCATTGGGTGGCAGGATCCGACAAATGGCTGGGAAAGACATGGTCGGGCAATGCAGAGGAACTGGCTGTGGTGAACGCCGATCTCAAGCTCGTCAAAGACTGGTCGGTGAGAAACAAGCGGCCGGTCACGATTGGTGAGTTCGGGCCCATTGCTGTTGCCGACAATCAAAGCCGGGTGACGTGGACGAAAAGCGCGCGGGAAAAGTTCGAGGCGAACGGCTTCAGTTGGTGCTACTTCGACTTCGGAGTGATTTTCAAGGCGTATGATATTGAGAAACACGACTGGCTTCCGGGCTTCAAAGAGGCGCTGGTTGGCAATTGAGAAACCAGATCTCCGCCGGGACCGCATTAATCCTCGGCGAACAGGTAATCCAAGTCGGTCCGGGAGAGGTTGCTGGCGAAGCCTTGCTCGCCTAGAACGTCGGCGATGGTCTGCGCCTTGCGCTGCTGCAATTCCCATATCTTCTCTTCAACGGTGCCGGGAGCGATCAGGCGGTAGGCGTTGACGGTGTCGGTCTGGCCAATGCGGTGGGAACGGTCAATGGCCTGGGCTTCCACCGCCGGGTTCCACCAGGGATCATAGAGAATGACATAACTGGCGGTGGTCAGATTCAAACCCGTTCCGGCGGCGCGGAGGCTGAGGAGAAAAACGGCGCCATTGGGATCGCTTTGAAAGGCCTGGGTGACTTCCTGGCGGTCCTTGGTTTCTCCGGTGAGGATGTGGGTGGGGATCAGGCGGGCGGCGCAATCCTTTTCCAGGATTCTGAGCATTTGGACGAATTGGCTGAAAAGGAGGACCTTCTGGCCCTCCGCCATAAGCGGTTCGAGCAATTCAAAAAGGGTTTCTGTTTTGCCGGAGGCGGAATCGTTGCCCACCAGGCGGGGATGACAGCAGATCTGGCGCAACCGGGTCAAAGCCGCCAGGACATGAATGGTGCTTCTGCCCAAGCCGCGTTCGGCCACAGTGTTCATGACCTGTTCGCGGCTGCGGCGCAATTCGGCCAGGTAAAGCTTTCGTTGCGCCTCGCCCAGCTCACAATCGCGCCGCTGTTCAATGCGGTCGGGCAAATCGCGGGCCACTTCCCGCTTCATGCGGCGCAACAGCAGCGGGCGCAACCTGGCCGAAAGCCGCCGCCGCGCAATCCGTTGCTCGTCCGCCGCGTTATCGCCGCGCGGCTCGTATTTCTCGCTAAATTTTTGTTGATTTCCAAGGTAGCCCGGCTGGATAAAATCCACGATGCTCCAAAGGTCCAGCAAGCGGTTCTCCAAAGGCGTGCCGGTCAGGGCCAGATGTTGATCGGCCCGCAATTGTTTGACCGACTGGGTGATTTGGGCGTCGGGATTCTTGATGAATTGGGCTTCGTCCAAAATGACGACACGGAAGGAAAATTTTTGCAACGCTTCCAGGTCGCGCCGCAACAAGGCGTAATTGGTCACGATTAAATCGTGTTCGGGAATCTGCCGGCGCAGATTGTGCCGGGCCGAACCGCTTTCCAGGATGAGGACGGTGAGGGAGGGGGTGAACCGGTTGGCCTCCCGCCGCCAATTGTGGACAACCGACGCGGGACAAATCACCAGCGCCGGCCGGTCGGGGCGGTTGTTGGCTTTGAGCCAGGAAAGCCAAACAAGGGTTTGCAGCGTTTTGCCCAAGCCCATGTCGTCGGCCAGGATTCCACCCAGCTTGTGACGGCTGAGATGGCACAGGAAATCGAAGCCGGAACGCTGGTAGGGCCGCAACTCGGCGTTGATCATTGCGGGAAGAGGCATGGAAGGAATGCCGCTGAATTCCGCCAGACTTTTGCGCAAGGACCGGGCCATTGCGGAATCGCCAAAACGCCGCAAGCCGGCTTCATCCAGATGCGCCGCCTGTTCCAATCCCAATCGTTGCGGCACTGGAACCAGTCCCTCCACACCGAGATCCGCGAACGCTTCCTGCGCGGCTTGAACCGCGGCCGTGTCCAGTTCGAGCCAGCCGGCGTCGGGCAATTTAACAAATCGTCCGGTGGCCGATTGCAGCCGCTGCAAGTCCGCCGCGGTGAGTTTGACGCCTTCGGCCTGCCATTCCGCGGAAATGGAAAACCAATCAATGCCGCTGCCCTTGATGGCGAGCCGGGGCCGCAAAGGCCGGGAGGCGAGGAACAAGCGGTGAAAGGCCGGATTGCCCAAATATTTCGGCCTCCTCCGGCCGCTCCGGCCAGACCGCGGAAAAGGCGCCGAGAAAATTATCATTGGCGTCGCCCACCCAAAGGCCCGGTTCGGGCGTGAACCAATCCAGGCGCCGCAGCCATTGGATGGCTTTTTCCAGGCGTGGATCATCCAGAATTCTTGGTTTCCCATCGGTCTCGACCCGCGGCACATCGCATTCCCATTCCGAACCGTTCCAATGCCACGGGCGCTGCTCTCCATCGCTCCGCGCCAACAGACGCAGGCGCACGGCATCATCCACCAATTCGAAAGTGAACCGGGGCAAGGCCCGATGCACGACACAGAGTTGTTCCCAGTCCATTCCATGGCACGATTGGGTCTTGCGCAACTTGGTCAACAGCCTGTGGCTTAATTTGCTGACCGGCAGCGATTTCTGTTGCGCCCAGGAGTTGAGCAAGTCGTCCGGCGGCGCGCTCCGCAGCAGGTAGAAGGCATGGCCGACCAGGACAATCGAGGGCCGGCCCGCGAAAAATCGGACGCCGCCGAAGGGATGTTTTTCGCCTCCGGGCAGGGCCATTTGATGAGTAAAGAACAATTCGCCGTTGACCGTTTCCAGGCGCGGTTCCAATTCGGCCAGATGCCCGTGGAAAACGACGGGGTCCTGGCTCCCGGCGATTTGCAACCGGCCCTTGTCGCCCCAGCGCACCAGCCATTGCAACAATTCCAAGCCGGTCAACACCAATGATTTTCGAAGCCCTTCAGGGTCCGCGCGGGTTTGGGCCAGCCATTCGATGAATTCCCAATCGTCAAATGAAAACAGTTCCTGCTCATGCGCCGCGCGCGTCGTCAGATCGACAATTTCAGCCAGCGTCCTGGCCTTCTCCCCGGTGCGGAGGCGTGAGAGATGAAAGTTGACCGACAATCCATGCAGCGCGGAATCCTCGCCGATCGGTTTTGGTTCGCAAACCACCCGCAGACAGGCCCGTGGCGCGTCCAGATGGGCCGGGGCCGAAGGGAAGAGCCAGTGTTCGAGCTGCCGGACAAGGTGCTGCTCCCTTTCACCGTGCTCGATTTCGGCAAAGCGCCGCAAATTGGCGTGGGGCTGCAACTCGGCGGGGAGGGGCCGGTTGGACCGGAGAAAAAGAATGGCCGTTTCTTCCAGCCGCTTCTTGCCCTGGGCCGAGATGACTTTGGTCCACCAATCGTGGCTGGTGAAATCCTTGCGCGAGAGGGAGAGCTTTTCGAAATAATCCTCCAGCAGCAGCCAGGCCCGCTGCGGGTCGCCGCAGTCGGCAAAAATATTGAGGATTTCCGTCCGTTCCGCCACGGCGGCCTTTGAATCGGCCAATTCCCGGCGCAAATCGGCCTGCGCGCCATACGCTTTGGCCAACACGCTATGATGGGCATCATATTTCGTTGTGTTGCCCGAACCTGCTGCGGCACCGCATCTTCGCGAATTTTTAGCCATGCACGTTAGCCCGATATAGTCGTCCATCACGCCACCTCCCCGCCGCGTTGTCAATAGAAATCAGCCGGTTTTTTTGCCATGACACCTTTAAGTGTTGCCACGGGGCGCAAGGGAAAGGCCAAAGGCTGAATGCTAAGGCCCGGACGGTGGGTTGGTGAACATTTTTTGCATCATCGGTCCCATGGCTTTCTGCATCGAGATCATGTTGGATTGCGAGGTGGAGAGGGTTTGCAGTTGGTCCGGCGAAAGAAACGCGGCGGCTTGTTGGAGGACGTTCTGGTTGATCTGCTCCTGCTGTTGCATCTGGTGTCGCATGGCTTGGTCCATCACCGCCGTCTTGTCGGAAGGATTCGCTTGCGAAAGATCCAGGGGGTTGTTGGCAGTCACGCTTTGGCGCGCGGTTTTCATGGCTTGCAGCAGTTGCTGCTGCTGGGTGTCGCTCAACGGATTGTCCCCGAAGTCGTTTTTGATCGCCGTGAACTCGGTTTGGTCGGCCATGTCATTCTTGACGTAATCCTTGTATTGGGCGAAACCCGCGTCGCCCAAAAATGATTGGAGATCGGCCTCCATTGATTTCCCGGCATCGGGGCTGACATTTCCCGATTGCATGGCCTTCAGACTCTTTAATCCATCGTCAACTATTATGTTATAGAACTTGTCCGCCTGTTCCGGGGAGAGATTGAGTTGTTTGACCAGCGGAGCGTACATCATTTTTGCCGTCGCGAGTTGCGTCGGTCGCATGGCTTCGAGCATGGCCGGGTCTTTGAACATCTCGGCGAAGGCGTTCCCTTTTGTTCCGGCGGTGGCGGCTGGCTTGGCGGCGAGCGCGGCGCTGGAGCGGGCGCGGGCTTTGGCGACGTCCCGCTCCATGCCCGACATCGTCTTGGCCTGGATGGCGCTTCGCTCTTGCAGCTTTGCGATCTCGGCCTGCTGGACGCGGCTGTTTTGCGTTTGTTGCGCCACCTGCGCCTCAAGCTGTTTGACGGTCTGCTTTTCGGTGGAAATTTGCTGCCATTGCAGCCCGATAATGGCGGCGGCGCCCACGCCGATGGCCACGCTGATTTTTGTCGAGGTCATGATATGTATGGCTCCTTTCACAAAACTTAAGGTTGAGACGGTCAGGGCCGATCCTTGAACGGCGCCTGCGGCCACCGACGCGGCCAAGCCCGCCGGGGCGGCTTGAATCGAGTTCCCGGAAATCGCCCCGGCCAGGGCGGCCGCCGGCACGGTGATGCCGCGGCGGTGGAAGAAGTCCCGCAATTTGTCCAGCGCGCGGTTGACCCGCATTTTGGCGGCGTCCTCGGTCGCGCCCAAAGAATCGCCGACTTGCTTCAGGGGTTTGCCCTCAAAAAAGCGGAGGACGATGGCGTTGCGATCCTTCTCGTTCAAATGCGACATGGCCTCATCGAGCAAAGGGCCGACGCGGTTCCAGGGTTCCGGTTCGGGGGCATTCATGGTGGATTGGATGAGGGCCTGATGTTCGCGGAGCTGGCGGCGCATTTCCGTGCGGATGAAATTGGCGGCGGTGAGGCGGGCGGTTTGGTAAAGCCAGCCGGAGAGGACGGTGCCGCGGCGCAAGGCGCGGGATTTCCGGGCCAGCATGACAAAGACCGACTGGGTGATGTCCTGGGCCTGGTGAGGATTGTTGACCGAGCGCATGGCCGCCGAATAAACCAGGTTGATGTGGCGCGAGACCAGCGAGGTGAAGGCCGCTTCGGAACGGCCGGTGGCGTATTCCTGCAGCAACTGCATGTCATCTGATGGATGCATCCACTTAATAATGTCCGCCGCCCGGCAAAAGGGAACAGTCTTTTCTCGACAACGCAGGAAGATAAAGAGTGTTCGGGCTGCTCCTGGCTTCGGTGGCTGTGCAGTTCATCTTCAACGGGTTGGAGCAAACGCCTTTTTTTAAAAAGTAAAAAAGGCGACGTTTAATTGGAGCAAAAAGCGGCAAGCATTTAGCAAGGATGGTGTGGCGGCTTTTGCCGCACCGAAGCTAATTTGACTCCAAACAAAGATTATGTCCGCGAAAGCATGTGAGATTGAAGAGGCGAAAGAAGGGCGCGCACACCAGACCGAAACAGCCTTCGGCTGTCCCCGGGATTTTCTCGGCAACCGGTTTGTGTATGTGGTGACTTCGGCCCGGGCGCGCGGCCTGTCCATTGGGCTTAACATGAACCCGGACAAGTTCTGCAATTTCGATTGCATCTATTGCGAGGTCAACCGCTCTGTTCCACCTGTCGAGCAGGAGCTGGATGTGTGCGTCATGGCGGCGGAGTTGGAGAAGACCCTGATCCTGATCCAATCGGGAGCCATTCGACGAGTGGCAGGTTACGGGGCGTTAAGCAGTGATTTGCTCCGATTGCGCCATGTGGCTTTCAGCGGTGATGGCGAACCGACCATGTGCGGCAGGTTTGCGCAAGCGGTGCAGGCGGTGGTGCATGTGCGGGCGCGGGGGTTGTATCCCTTCTTTAAACTGGTTCTCATCACCAATGGCACCTGGTTGGAATTGGAGCGAGTCCAGGAGGGCCTGCAATACTTTATCCGGGAGGACGAAATCTGGATCAAACTCGATGCCGGCACGCAGGATTACATGGACCGGGTCAACCGCAGCGAAGTCCCGCTGGGCAAAGTCATGGAGAATGCCTGCCGGGTTGGCAGGAAGCATCCGATTGTCATCCAGAGCCTGTTTCCGCTGATTGCGGAGCAGGAACCGCCGGAGGAGGAAATTGACGAATACATCCATCGCCTTGTCGAACTAAAGAATGGCGGGGCGATGATATCCCTGGTGCAGATTTATTCGGCCACCCGTCCGACGGCGTATTCCGATTGCGGGCATATCCCCCTGCAAAGTCTGGCCCAAATCTGCCGGCGAATCAAAACGGAGACCGGATTGAAGGCCGAAGTGTTTTGAGTGGACGGAATCACCCCCGGCAAAAGAAGGAATTTTCTCAGGCGGGCGAAGCTTTTCCACTTGATTCCTGTTGCAATTGAAGCAATTGCACCCGGACGATTTGCAGCCGCTTGATCACCACCGCGGCCACACGTTTCATGAGTTCGTAGCCGAAAGCCGGGTCCTCTTCAGATTGTCCGCGCAGACGGGTGCCGTAAAAGAAAATCGCGGACGTCGGTTCGACAGCCCGGGCGTCAAAATGCCAGTAATACGGCGGAAAAAGCCAGGACCAGCCCAGCACATCGCCTTCGCCGAGATATTGAACCACCGGGGCCGATTGGCCACTGTCCCTGGATTCCAGCGCGATTTTGCCGCGGCAAATCAGGTAAAAGCGGTTTGCCGGCTCACCCTCCCTGAAAACAATCTGGTCCTGCTCGAACTGTTTAAACATGGCCACGTCCAGCAATTTCTGCAGGTGTTCGGGTTTCATGTCCGCGGCAAAGCGATGGGCGGCAATGGCCTCTGCCAGCGGAGGCATTGGTTCACATGACACTTCCTTTGCCGGGTTCATAATATGTTGTATGAACTCATGCTTTACGATCAACACTGGGGTTTGGCCAAACCTTCTTTGGCAATTGCCAGCCGTTTCTTGGCGAAGTTCAGGATTGGGGAGAATCAGGTTTCCGCCCGTGTTGCAGCGGCGGAATCAACGCGCGGCGCGCGCCAGGCGTAAAAGATCGCGGGATAGACCAAAAGTTCCATGATGGTGGAAGTGACCACACCGCCAATCATTGGTGTGGCGATGCGCTTCATTACGTCCGCGCCGGCGCCGTGGCTCCAGAGAATTGGCGCCAAGCCCGCAATAATCACGCAGGCGGTCATGGCTTTCGGGCGGACGCGCTTGACCGCGCCGTGATAGATGGCGTCGCGCAGGTCGGTGACGCTTCGCATGCGGCCATTTTTGATCCACTGGTCGCAGGCGATGTCGAGATAGAGGAGCATCACGACGCCCGTCTCGGCATCGAGACCGGCCAAGGCAATAATGCCCACCCACACGGCCACACTCATATTATAGTGAAGCCACGCGAGCACACCAATCGCTCCGACAAGGGAGAACGGCACGGCCAGCATGACGATGGCGGTTTTGATCGCGGAGCGCGTGTTGAGGTAAATGATCAGGAGGATGATGAGCAGCGTCAGGGGCACCACGATCATCAACCGCGCTTTGGCGCGCTGCATGTATTCGTATTGGCCGCTCCAAAAAATGTTGCAGCCGTTGGGAAGATTGATCCGGCCTTTGGCAACGGCATCGTTGACGGCGCGCATGGCCGTTTGGACGTAGGTGCCAATGTCAATGCCCTTCACGTCCACGTAAATCCAGGCATTGGGCACGGCAGCTTCGCTTTTAATGCCCATGGGGGCGTGGACTGTTTCGATTTTGGCCAACTGGCCGAGCGGCACTTGCGCGCCGGCGGGCGTGGGCACGCTGATGTCACGCAAGGCGCCAAGATTCTCCCGGAAATCGCGGCTGTAGCGAAGATTGATGGCGTAACGTTCCAAGCCCTCGACGGTGGTCGTCAACGGCATTCCGCCAAGCGCCACTTCGAGCACCTCCTGGACATCGCCGACACGCAGGCCGTAACGTGCAATGGCATCGCGGTCAATCGTGATCTGGATGTAGTTGCCGCCCATGGTGCGCTCGGCAAAGGCGCTTAATGTGCCGGGCACCGCTTTTACCACCGCCTCGACTTGTGAAGCGACGCGCTCCAATTCCGCCAAATCCGGCCCGGCGATTTTGATGCCCACAGGTGTTTTGATGCCGGTGGCCAGCATGTCAATGCGCGTTTTGATTGGCATGGTCCAGGCGTTGTTGAGGCCGGGGATTTGCACGGCGGCGTTCATCGCGTCCACCAATTCGTCGGGAGTGCGGCGGCGGTGAGCGATGATATTGCCGGAATCGTCCTTGATGTCCGCAACCGGCCATGCTTCTTCCGGCTTGAGCATGATGGTGGTTTCGATCATGTCGAATGGAGCCGGGTCGGTGGCCGTCTCGGCGCGGCCAATCTTGCCGAAAACATGCTGCACTTCAGGGAATTGGTGAATGATTCGGTCCGTGGTTTGGAGGACCTCGCGCGCCTTCGTGGGCGAGATGCCGGGGAAAGTCGTCGGCATGTAGAGCAAATCGCCTTCGTAGAGTGGCGGCATGAATTCGGAGCCGAGGTTCTGGTAAGGGAACAACTTCCCGGCTTTGAAGGCCCACTCCTTGAGCTTGCCGTCGGGCAAAAGGCGGGTGGCAAGGGCATTCGACGGAAAGAACACCCAAACGACCAGCAATGCGGCAGTAGTGACGACTGCCCAACGCCATTTGATGACGAGATCAATCGCCGGATGATAGAGCCAGATCAAGAGGCGGTTGATGGGGTTTTTCTCTTCGGATGGGATTTTGCCACGGATGAAAAATCCCATCAGCACCGGGGCCAGCGTGATGGAAAGCAACGCGGCGGCACCCATCGAATACGTCTTGGTGAAGGCGAGTGGTTTAAACAGCCTGCCTTCCTGCGATTGCAACGTAAACACAGGCAGGAATGATACCGTGATGACCAGCAGCGAATAAAACAGCGTCGGGCCAACCTCAACTGCCGCGTCGCGGATAATGTCCCAATGCGGTTTTTTGCCCTGGTCACGCTCCATGTGTTTGTGGGCGTTTTCGATCATGATGATGGCGGCGTCTACCATCGCGCCGATGGCGATGGCGATGCCTCCCAGCGACATGATATTCGAGCTGATGCCCTGGCCAAACATGACGAGGAAGGAAATCAAGACCGCGGCGGGCAGGATGATGATGGCCACGAGGGAACTGCGCAGGTGCAGGAGGAAGGCGAGGCAGACCAGCGCCACGATGAGGCTTTCCTCAAGGAGTTTTTCTTCGAGCGTTTTGACGGCGCGATTGATCAGCGCGCCACGGTCGTAGGCCACCGTGTAATGAACATCCGGCGGCAGTCCTTTCATCGCCGCGTCGAGTTTCTTCTTTACGTCGAGGATGACCTGGCGGGCATTGGCGCCATAGCGCACCACCACGATGCCGCCGACGGTTTCGCCTTCGCCGTTCAACTCGGCGATGCCACGCCGCATGTCAGGACCGAATTCGACGTTGGCGACCTGTCCGAGAAGAATCGGCACGCCTTTGCCGCCCACGCCCACGGCAATTTTGCGCAGATCATCCAGGTTTTGCACGTAACCCTTGACGCGCAGGATGAATTCCTTTTCCGACAATTCGATGGAACGTCCGCCCACTTCGCCGTTGCTGCGCTTGACGGCCATCGCCACATCGGAGATGGAAAGGTTGTAGGCCCGCAGCCTGGCCGGGTCCACCGTCACTTGGTATTGCTTGACGAAGCCGCCGATGGAAGCGACTTCCGAAACCCCTTCCACCGAGGCCAGTTGGTAGCGGAGATACCAATCCTGCATCGAGCGGAGTTCGGCCAGGTCGCGATGGGTGGAATTGAGCGAATACATGAACGCCCAACCGACGCCGGTGGCATCCGGACCGAGCGTGGGCGAAACGCCTTGCGGCAGTTGTCCGCCCATGCCGTTTAGATATTCAAGCACGCGGCTGCGCGCCCAATACGGGTCAGTACCGTCCTTAAAAATCACATATACAAAGGAAAAGCCGTAGAATGAATAGCCGCGCACGACGGTTGCGTTCGGCACGGAAAGCATTTTGGTCGTGATGGGATAGGTGGCCTGGTCCTGGACGATTTGCGGCGCCTGGCCGGGCCATTCAGTGTAGATGATAACCTGCACGTCCGACAGGTCGGGGATGGCGTCGAGCGGAATGTTGAGCACGGCATAAACGCCGCCCAGCACGAGCGCCATTGTGCCAAGCAGAACGATGAATTTGTTCCTGAGCGAAAAATCTATGATCCCTTTGAGCATAATCGGCTTTTGTCCTCAGTGATTGTGCTCAGGCGTGGTCATGTTGCTGTTGGAGTGCGTTGGTGGCGGCGCTTCCATAACCGGAATCAGCGTCATGCCGCACTTGGGGCACTGGCCCGGTTTGTCGGAGCGCACGTCGCTGTGCTCAGGCATCGGGCAGGTGTAGTAAAGAACCTTCCCGCCAGGCTGGAGTTTCTTCAGCATCGCTTGAGACACGGGCACAAGCGTCATGCCGCAAATGGGACATTTGCCGGGATGATCGTATTCGATGGAGACATGCTCGGGCATCGGGCAGATGTATTTCACAACCTCGGCGGTCGTGGAGGGTGCAGCGTTGGTGGCGTTGAGTGTGGAAGACACTCCGGCTCCCTCACCCTCTGACGCCTTCTGCGGCTCGATCATTTTCTGGATCGCCTCGCGAAGCTGGCTTTCCGAATCGAGCATGAACTGGCCTGATGTGACAATCCGCTCGCCCTCGCTCAATCCGCTGAGAACTTGATACTCGTCGTTCTCCGCCTGGGGCCCGAGCGTGACGGTGCGCGGGTCAAACTTTCCGCCGTCCAACGCCACAAAGACGGTGGTCTTCTCGCCGCTGCGCAGAATGGCCATGTCGGGAATCAGCAAAACGGAAGGCTCCAGTTCGGAGACAACTTTCACGGTGGCGAACATGCCGGGCTTGAGGAAGTAGCCTGGATTGTGGAACTCCATGCGGACATGGGCGGTGCGGGTCTTCTCATCCACGTTTGGATAGATGTAAGTGACGCGCCCGCGGAACTCGCGGTCCGGCAGGTACGAGAGCGTCACGGTCGCCTCCAGGCCGAGCTTGAGATACACCAAATCCTGTTCATAGATGTCCGCCTGCACCCAGACCAATCCCAGGTCCGCCAGCCGGTATATCTTCATGCCCGGGTCCACCATCTGGCCTTCGACGACATTTTTTTCGATGACGAATCCGTCCTGCGGCGCGAGGATGCGCAGGGTCTTTTGTGGCTGGCGCGTTTTTTCCAGTTCGGCGATCTGCCCGTCAGAAATGTCGAAGAACTTGAGCTTGGTGCGCGCGCTGTTTCGGATTTCGTCAACGTCGGGCGTGGCGTTCGCGGGCGAACCGGCCGCCAGCAGATACTCGACCTGTGCGCTGTAAAGTTCGGGCGAGTAAATTTCAAACAGCGGATCGCCGCGCATCACCAACTGGCCCGTGGCATTGACGTAAAGTTTTTCAATCCAACCCTTGAATTTGGTGGTCACCTCGCCCAGCGTGGTTTCGTTGTAATCAACGACGCCAATGGAGCGAATGACCCGGCGCAACGGCCCGCGCATGACGGTGGCGGTGCGAATGCCCATGTTCTGAATCGTGACCGGGTCAATGGCGATGGTCTGCGACTCACTGTTGCGAATCGGCGTCAGCTTCATTCCGCAGATCGGGCAGTTGCCGGGATGGTCCTGAATCACCTGCGGATGCATGCCGCAAGTGTAGAGAGTTTTCGTTTCCTGGGTTGCCGTGGCGCCGCTCTGGTCGTGACCTTGAGAGCAACCGGCGATGAACACACCGGTGACCACCGTAGTAATCAGAAGCAAGAAGGTGATGATTTTATTCATATCAAACTTAGTGTGTGAGATTCCTGGCCGCGGCAGAATCGCTCGAAGAAGGCGTCAGAATCGGCGCGCCTTCGGGCGCGATCCCGGCGATGGACAGCGACAAGTCAGCCAGAATAATTTCGCGGTGGGTGCGCGCCTCCACTTCCTCCAGTTGGAAGTTCAACAGCGTCCGCCCGGCATCGATCAGGTTAAGGAAATCAATTTTTCCCGAGAGATAGCTGGCCCTCGCGATTTCGAGAGACTTGCGCGCTTTGGGAATCAGTTTGTCCTGCAAGAGTCTCAGGTTGCGGGTGATTTCGCGATAATCGTAGGACTTCATTGCGAAATCCACCGTGAGGGTGATTTGTTCGGAAGTGAGTCGGGCGTTGGCGGCGCGCTTGTTGGCTTGAGCCGCTGCGATTTGCGCGGCGATTTTGTCGCGCCAGACTGGCAAACTCATGCTGGCCTGCGGCCAGTAAAACGGAGGCGTGTAAACCTCAGCCTGTAACCCGGCGGAAAAATCGGGCACTTTGGATTTGCGGGCCAGCGCAATGGACGCCCCGGCTAGACGCACCTCTGCTTCCATCGCTTTAAGGCGTGGATTGCGCGCGAACGCGATGTCGAGCAACTCATCGCCATTCAAGTCAAGCGAAGTGGATTCAAATCGTGTCGGCATTGGCGGGTCCGGTTGTTCGCGGCTCAGTCCCAGCGCGCCTTTGAGTTGCGCGATCAGCGGGTGGCGCGAATCTTCGAGACCGGTGATCTCGGTCGCAAGCTTGTCCCGCTCAATTTGCGCGCGATACACGTCCTGAAGCGTGACCTGGCCGGCTTCGTTCCGGGCGCGCGCGCTCCTTTCGAGGTCGGCCAGCAGGCCGAGGGTCTGGCGGTCGATGCGGATTTTCTCGTCGAGAAACCAAAGCTGGTAATACGCCTGCTTGACCGAGAAGGCCGTTCGCAGTAAGGAGGTTTCAAAGGCAAAATACTTCGCCTTGCTCTCGGCGCTGGCCACGTTGGCGGCCGCCTTCAGCTTGCCGGGCCCGGGAAAATCCTGCATCAAACCGGGCATCAGGGAGGTGAGGACATCTTGAATGTATGCTTGAAACGTCAGTTTTGGATCAGGCAACGACCGTTCGACGGTGATGCGTTCGACCGATGCTGCCCAATCGAAATAGGCGGCCTCGATTTCCGGTTGATTGAGCATGGCATAGGTGAGGAAATCGCCCAACGCCGCGTTCGTAGTAAGCGAGGGCAAAGACGGGCGTTGACCTTGAGGCGGATACAGACGAGCGACTGATGCCAGATTACCACGGGCCTGGCGTTCGCCGGGCTGTTGGATGCCTTTGCAGCCGCTGAGCAGCAGGCCAGGAACAGTCAAGCAGAAGGCTGCCATCGCCCTGGTCAATCCTGATTTGTGTCCGCACATCGAAATTTAATTATAATTGAAGATTTCGTTATCCGCAGGGTAAATCTCCGACAAAAACACGCCCGCCAACCCCTGCGGATTGTCAGGTGTGCTGGTGGTGAGGGGCGCGACGCCGGATTAATTGCCCATCCCTTTGGTGGCAACTTCAGTGCCTTTGGTTGCGCCGCAGCAGGCCATGCTCACAGAGCCGCAACTGGCGCAGGTGTGGCTGGCCGCGGTCGTGGTGTGCTTGCCGACGCCGACTGTGGCCGTCGTTGTCTTGCAGCTTCTGCACCCATGCGAGACCACGGTTTTGACGGGTGCGCCATTAGCCATAAGAGTGCTCGCGCCTTTCGCCGTGAGATCGCGCACGTTCGACGAAATGTCCTGACATTTTGGGCAGGACATGGGCTTGTAAGCGCCGGGGGAGACTATCGTGGTGAAGGCGCTGCCGTTTAGTTGGAGAAGTTTTTCCCCGCCTTTGACTTGGGTTTGCGCCGAAACAGTGATCAATGACAGGGCGATTCCTGCCAGCGCCGCGATGAGGATGTGGTTTGATCTTTTCATATTTTAACTTTCTATTCGTCGTTAATGACTTTGTTTATTTTGTCGTTGGCGATTTTCTCGCCTTTCCCTCCTTACTACGCCGCGGGTGCGTGAATCCCTTTTTATATCCTTTGCCAAAACCCCAACCTTCTTTGTCCATTCACATCGTCTCCAGCAACTGACCGAGGCTCGCGCGAAGTTGCTGCCGCGCCCGGTGGACGCGCCCCTCCACGGCCTTGGCCGAGCACCGAAGAATCCCGCCGATTTCCGCGTGTGACTTCTCCTCGTATTCCGCGAGGATCAGCGGGAGGCGCAATTCCTCCGGCAGCGCGGCCACGGCGCGGCGCACGACTTCGGCTCGCTCCCGAGCCTGCACCGTCTCGCTCGGTGAAGGATTCTGCGCGGGAAGCGATTCGCCAAAATCATTTCCAGTGGCCTCATTTGTGGCGTCGAGTGAGACCTGCGGATGGCGTTTGCGCCAGCGATAGCGGTCGCGCACCAGGTTGCTGGCGATGGCAAAGAGCCAGGTGGAGAAGTTCTGACGCGGATCGAACTTTGCGCGATTTTGATAAACGCGGGCGAAGGTTTCCTGGGCCAGGTCCGCCGCGTCGTCTTCGTTCTGCAAGGCGCGAACCAGATAATGAAACAGCTTCTCCGCGTGCCGCTCCATCAATTGATTCAGGGCCGCGTCGTGGCCGGCGGCCAATCGCGCCATCTCCCGGCCGTCCTGCTGGTCGGCGGCTGGTTTCGCCGCGCCCGTATTGCGCGGGTCATCGTGCTCGTGCAACACAATAATCGTTTACTTCTTCGCCTTCTTTTCTTCCTCTGCCAGCTTTTTGAGGAATTTGTCCGGGTCCTTTTTGAAGTCTTTCACGCAATCCGGGCAGCAGAATTTGATTTCCTGCCCCTTGTAGATGAGGGAAGCCGGCTTGCCCATTTCACCAATCTTTTCACCGGAGACAAGACAGTATTTGAGCGGGTAGGGTTTAAGGGGAGTTTTGGCGCTTTCCGCCGGAGCATTGGTTTGCCCCGTCAGGTTGTTCGTGCCAGCCAACAAGGCCAGCGTTGCAATGGCTATTAACGTTTTTTTCATATTTTTTTCTTATGTGACGAGTTTGCCCGTTTCATTTGTTGTGCATCATGCCTTCACTGCACAGGAATGTTCTTTCCTGCACCCAGGCGAAATAGCGGCGTCCTTGTTCCGGCGGCATCGTGCGGCTGACTTCGTAAAAGTGCCTGAGCATGTTGCGCTGGCATTCGCCGCGCAATCGGGCGCTTTCCGCAACGGCTGATTCGATCCCGGCCGTCATTTGATTGGTGGCCGCGAGCAATGCCTTTAGCCGCTGGTTTTGGGCCTCAACCTGCCGGCACATTTCCGCGCATTGAGGAAGGTAAGCCTCGTGAAGTTCGGAAATGCGCTTGAACTCCGAATCGCTCAAGTGGAATTCCTCCTTCAGCCAGGCCAGTTCCGGCTGGCTGCTCCGCTCCAAATTCCGCGCAGACGATGTGCAGACGAAGTAAATGCAGCCGTAAGCCGCCGCTGCCAGGGCCAGACCGAGAAGGAGAATGAGAACGCCTTTCTTCATCGAATTACTGGCGGGGAGGCTGATAAGGATCGAGCACGCGGATGTAGCGTTCCCCAAGTTCACCCTTCACCCGCGCGATTTCCTGCCGTGCCTGCGTCCAACCGGCGGTCATGCCGATAGTGAGAAGGATGGCGACGTAAGAAGCAGCCAGGGCCGGCCGTGGCAGCACCGTGCCGATCCAATCGGCGATAACATCCCAAACCCAGGGCGCGGCTGGCGCTTGTGCCCGTTCAATGCGCCGCCAAACTGCTTCCTGAAAACGCTGGGGCAAGGGAGCGTCTGTGCGCCATTCGTTAAGCAGCCTGTGAAGCGCTTCGTCGTGGTTGCCAGGATCGTTGGTGCTCACTTTATTCTTGTTCACATTTATTAATACGCCGCACTGGACGGAATCCCTCAAAGGTCGTCTAGAATAATCAGTTTGGCAAAAAATGGGAAGCTTGCTTTTCCCCGGCGCGGCGGTTAGTCATTCAGATGGTGCAAACGGTTTTATTCAACAATACAGTGCTGCGGGATGGACATCAATCGATGGCCGCCACGCGCATGACGACCGCCCAGATGCTGCCCGCCGCTCCCATTCTTGACGGAATGGGATTCAACGGTCTGGAAACCTGGGGCGGCGCCACCATTGATTCCTGCCTGCGCTTCCTCAATGAGAATCCTTTTGATCGTTTGCGCACCCTTAAAGAGGCCGCGCCCAAGACCCCGCAAATCACGCTTTTGCGCGGCCAAAACATTGTCCAGTACGCCAGTTTCCCCGATGACGTGGTGGAGGCATTCGTGCGGTGCATGTGCCAGGATGGGATGGACATCATCCGAATCTTCGACGCCCTGAATGATGTGCGCAACCTCCAGACGGCGATTCGCGCGGTCAAGAAGTGCCAAAAACACGCCCGGGGGGAACTCTGCTACACCATCAGTCCGGTTCACACCGTCGGGAACTTTGTCAAGATGGGCATCGAGTTGGAGAAGATGGGTTGCGATTCGCTCGGTATCAAGGACATGTCGGGCATCTTGCAACCCCGCATCGCTTACGACCTTGTTCACGAACTGAAACAGAAGATCGGCATTCCCATTACACTCCACACACACGATACCGCCGGCTTGGGCGCGGCCAGTTATCTGGCGGCCATTGACGCGGGCGTGGATTGCGTCGAGGTTTCGATTGCTCCCTTTGCCAACGGCACCGCGCAGCCCGATGCGCAACGCATGTTGGCGCTGCTGGAAGGTCATCCGCGCTGCCCGAAATTCGACACGGAAAAACTGGCGCAACTGCGAAGCTATTTTGAGGGCGTGTACGAGGAACTGTCACAATTCACCAGCCCCGCCAACGAACGGGTGGACAGCGATATTCTCATTTACCAGGTTCCCGGCGGGATGCTCTCGAACTTTCGCACCCAACTGAAAGAGCAGGGGATGTCCGGGCGTTTCGATGAAGTCGTGCGCGAAATTCCAGTGGTGCGCGAGGCGCTGGGCTGGGTGCCGCTGGTGACGCCCACCTCGCAGATTGTCGGCACTCAAGCCCTGATGAACGTCAAGTTTGGCCGTTGGAAAATGATCTGCCAGCCCGCCCAGGAAATCGCCCTTGGCAAATACGGCAGAACGCCCGGCCAGATTGATCCGAATGTGCTTGCCCAAGTCGAAAAACTCTCCGGCAAAAAGCCCGTCACGGCCCGTCCCGCCGACCTCCTTGAACCCGGCCTGGAAAAATACCGCAGGCAGTGCGCCGAAAAGGGCCTGCCTGTCATGGATGAAATCGTCGTCCTCTATGCGATGTACCCGCAACAGGTCGAAGCCTTGTTCAAGCCAAAAGCGGCCGCCCCGTCTCCGGTCCCGGCTGCGGCCGCTCCGACTCCCATCCACCCAGGCGACGGACGGGGGAAACGTTTGTTCGTGACCCTGGACGGCCGGCGGCACGACGTGCTGGTCGAGACTTTGGAAGGCTGAACCGTGGAAACTGTTTATGAATCCGACTGAATCCAAACCCGGGACAGACCGGCTGCTGGCGGATTTTCCGCCTGTCGGCTATGGCGATTGGCACCGGCTCGTCGAGACCGAGCTGAAAGGCATTCCTTTTGACAAACGAATGTTCACATCGACTTACGAAGGCATCGCCCTTAAACCCATCTACCGGCCTGAAGACATCGCGAATCTCCCCCACCTGGGTTCATTTCCCGGATTCATCCCTTTTGTGCGAGGGACCAGGGCGAGCGGTTATGCCGGCCAGCCGTGGGCCATTTCCCAGGAAATCAACTGCTCCAGCCCGTCTGAATTCAATCACGCGGCCCGCAATTCACTGGACAGGGGCCTCAACGCCTTGAACATCGTTTTGGACAAGGCCACCCGCAACGGCCACGATCCCGATTGGGCGCAACCGCAGGAAGTCGGTTCTGGCGGACTGTCCATCGCAACCGTCGGTGACCTTGACCGCGCGCTGGAAGGCATTGATCTCGGGAACACCTGGCTGTTCGTTCGCTCCGGGGCGTCGGCCATGCCGTTCGCCGCGCTGTTGGTGGCGCTGGCCCGCCAGCGCAAGAAAGCGCCCGCCTGCCTTTATGGCTGCATAGAAATGGACCCGCTCGGCGTCTTGTCCCACGAGGGCTGCCTTCCGCAATCTCTCGAAGACGCCTATCGCGAAATGGCGGCGCTTCTCCGTTGGGCGGCTGCCGGCGCGCCTTACCTTCAAACCATCTGCGTCCACAGCCGTTCCTGGCACGAAGCCGGAGGCCATGCCGCGCAGGAACTGGCTTTCACCCTGGCCACCGGCGTTGAATATCTCCGGCAAATGAATCGCCGCGGCCTCGATGCCGGGACGGTGGCCCCTCGGATGCGTTTCGCGGTGACGGTCGGCACCTATTTCTTCATGGAAATCGCCAAACTCCGCGCTTTGCGGATGTTATGGTCGCGCGCCGTGGCTGCGGCGGGCGGCGGTGAAGAGGCCCAAAGACTTTCGCTCCATGTTCGCACTTCCCAATGGAACAAGACCGTTCTGGATCCCTATAACAACATGCTGAGGACGACCGTCGAGGCATTGGCCGGCGTTTTGGGCGGCTGTGACAGCATGCAGGTGGGCGCGTTCGACGAGGTCATCCGCCAACCCGACGATTTCAGCCAGCGCATTGCGCGCAACACCCAGCTCATTCTGCAAAAGGAGTGCGAGTTGGGCCGGGTGATCGATCCGGCGGGCGGCTCATGGTATGTTGAAATGATCACCGCCGAACTCGCCAACCGCGC
This sequence comes from uncultured Verrucomicrobiae bacterium, assembly GCA_963813995.1. Classification (GTDB taxonomy): domain Bacteria; phylum Verrucomicrobiota; class Verrucomicrobiia; order Limisphaerales; family Palsa-1400; genus DASRLE01. Next base: position 206,078 of record CAWFAZ010000082.1, read on the forward strand.
CTGGGCGCTTTTTCAGGAAGTCGAGAAACTGGGCGGCATGGAGGCGGCATTGAAAGCGGGTTTTCCACAAAATGCCGTTGCGGCCACCGCTGTTGAGAGAATCAAAGACATCAATCGCCGCCGTGATCCCATCATTGGCGTCAACCAGTACGCCAATGCAAAGGAACTGGCGCTCGAACGTCCGGCCATGGACGTGGAGGCATTTTACAAACGCCGCGTTTTTCAGATCACTTCGCACAGGACAAACTTGGAAGATTCGGACAATGAACTTGTCCTCCAGAAACTCACCAAAGTGATTGATCTGAAAAGCCCGCGCATGTTCGACGCCTGCGTGGACGCAGCCGCGGCCGGCGCCACGCTGGGGGAGATTGCCCGCGCCATTCGCATTCACGACAGCCCGTGCAGCCGGATCACTCCGGTTTGCATTACCCGCGCCGCCACAGGCTTTGAGCGCCTGCGCGCCGCCATCCAAAACGTCGAGCGTCCTTCTGTGTTTCTATGCAACATGGGGCCGCTGCCGGAGCACAAAGCGCGCGCGGATTTCTCGCGCGGCTTCTTTGCCGTCGGCGGCTACAACGTCATTTCGCCCGAAGGCTTTCGCACTCCCGAAGACGCCGCCAAAGCCTTTGGCGAGTCAAAAGCGAGAATCGCGGTCATCTGTTCGACCGACGAAAAATATCCCGCCCTTGTGCCGCCATTGGCCCAGGCGCTCCGCGCGCAACGAAACGACGCCATCATCGTTCTGGCCGGATTGCCGGCGGCCCAGGTCGAATCCCACAAAAAAGCCGGGGTGGATGAATTCATTCACATCCGTGCCGACGCGCTTGAATTATTGACCGCATTTCATCGCCGCCTCGGAATTGAATTATGAACACATTCCCCGACTTTACCCCCGCCACCCGCCAATCAATAGGGGGGACACTCCTTTACTGCTTACAAACGATTAAACGTGGGTGTAGCAGATTTCCTGGCCAACCTACTGCGCGATCCTGGAAAGAAAAAATATGTGGTTATGCGGGCTTGACCCCTTTACGGGCTTGACCCCTTTACAAGCCGGTCGCCGTCAACCAGTTTAAAAAGTGAGAACTGATGTATCACTTGTATTGATACAGGCCCAGGAACGCCTGGACAAAATTGCCATGAAAGGGTCAGTGAAAGGGTCAGTCCTCGGAATCGAGTATTTTGCATTGTTCATTATTCTTTTTCGCTGATTTGTTCCAGCACCGATTTCATTTGTTTCAGTTTCCGCGCGTCAGTGCGGTTCAGTTTCATAATTCCTTGATTCCGAGGACCCTTTCTCTTTCAGTAAAAAGTGTTTTGAACCGCTTTCACAACCGTGCGCGCTGCAGCCAGAATCGGCCCGCCCGCCACCAGTTTTTTGGCGCGGGAATCAACCCGCAGGTTCAAGCCTTCCAGCGAGCGGGCGCCGAGCAATTCCAAATCGCCCGGCTGGGCAAACACAACTTCATCAATGGTGACAGCATCGCCGATGTGCATGCCATGACAATGCCGCACCGCGCCCGCTCTGTACACCAACAAATGCACCAACAAATGCGCCGGGGCGCATCTTGACACTGTTACCAGTGTCCGGCGGATGGGTGGTATGGAGTCCCGGCTTCAGCCGGTAAGGCGTTGACAATTTCAAGCGGGTGAAAAATTTTTATGCTCTCTTCCTTTCGTGCGCTGCGCCGCCTGAAGGCGGGACTCCCAGCTCCCTGCGGAACAAGCACGGCACAGCCCCGGAAGCTTTCGAGGCATCTCGACAGTAGCAATGTCAAGATGCGCCCAATGCGCCAGCAAATACGCCAGTGTCAATGCCAGGACCAAGCCAGCTTTATCGTTAACGTAACGGGCTTGTTGCGGGTTTGTAGCGGCAAATGTTGGGTTCCTCAACGTTTTCAGTGGAATAGATTCTCATTAAAAGCCTTATCTGGGGGTCGGCCTGGAGCGAAGCTCCCAAGCCGCAGGCCGCCGCCGTGCGGCGGCTCCAAGAGGAAGAAGCTCATATAGAAGGAGTTATATAGGAAATGGCCCTGAAACATGGCATCACAAAATCACTCGGACAGCAGATCGTGGTCGGTCGTGGCGGATTTCTATTCCACCGAAAACGTTGAGGAACCAAATGTTGCGGGCTAAGTCGTTGACTATCAACGATTGTTGCGGTGTTGCGGGTTTTCCAGACCAATCATCCATATCTTGCGTGTCTTGCTCTTCGCGGCTATTTCATGTTTTGCCTTTCCCTTTTTTGGATGAAATTAGGCCAACAAATCGTTGGCTTGCTTTTCTCCATCATCGTGGTAGTCATTTGGATGATGGAATCTGTGTTATGAATACATTCCCCGACTTCACCACCGTGCCGTCTCACGCCGCTCCGGCAGGCGTCTCTCCATCACCCGGTGTGTCGAGCGAGAAAAACTATCTTATCAAAATGACAGGTGCCGTTTGGCGCAAACCGAAAAAGGAAAGATCCGTCATTGTGCATAAAGTGCCGTTAAATAGCGCGCGAAGTTGGCTTAAAAAACAAGCCGCCAAAGGAAAAATTATTGATTTGAAAGTGTATGGCGGTCTTTTCTTTGCTCCCTGATTTTATGACAGCTTTTGAAACCTTGCGCGACTGGACTTGTTTTGATGCCAACACCGGCAAGGATTTGGCGGCGGAAGTGCGCGAGTATTTCATCCCCGACTTTTCCAACTGGAAAGACCATGCCTCCTTTGAATCCGCCTTCGCCCGATTGAAAAAGGACTTGGAGGCTGAAAGTTCAAAGAAGTCATGAACCAGCTTCCCTATTTGCCCGATGAGATTTGCGCCGGCGTGGAGATTTATTTCACAGGACGCACCGGCGGCCAATAAAAAGCGCCACCATTGCGGTGCGCTTTGTAACCGCTCCGAAAGAGCCGGCGTCTATTCCAACGTGATGTATTCGATTTCGTCCGCCAAGGCTGGTCCGAGCGCCCTTTCACAAAGCGGCGCTTGCGCCAAACTGTCGCCTGGCTCGGAATCTTCTTTTGCAGTCAAACCGCTGCCCGGGGAAGGGATGATGGAGATGTTCAGCCGGCTGGCGCTCGCGCTGAAGGATGCGGATACGACATTGGTCAATTTGATGATATTCGGTTCTGTCAACGCCCACCCGGCCGCGGACGAAGCCATGCGGCGGGTTTTCGGCCGGATTGATTGGCCGGTCACCTGGGTGGAAGGAGCCGCGTGCGATGACCATCCGATTGCCGGCATGCAGGCGTTCGCTTTCAGTGCCGGCCGGGTGACCCCGATCACGCTCAACGGGCGCGTGGCCGGTTCTGTGTTTGAAGAGGGCGGCATTCGACATTGTCTGCTGGGCGGCTTGGGGCCGGATTTGAGTTCCGCCTCGCGCCCCGATCAATTCCGGCAAATGCTGGGGAATCTGGAAGCAGCCCTGGAACAAGCCGGTTTTTCGCTGGGCGATCTTGTGCGGACCTGGTTCCACCTCGATGATCTCCTGTCGTGGTACGGCGCATTCAACAAGGCCAGAACTCAAGCGTATTCGCGCATCCAATTTCGCCCCGGATCGTTGCCGGCCAGCACGGGTGTTTCCGGCCGAAACCCGGCTGGAACCGCGCTGGTGGCCGGCGCCTGGGCAATGCAACCGCTCCACGCCTCCGCGCAGATTGCGGAAGTTGCCTCCCCCTTGCAATGTCCGGCGCCCGCCTATGGCAGTTCATTCAGCCGGGCCATGGAGATTTCTTCGCTGCACGGCCGGCGTCTTTTGATTTCCGGCACGGCCAGCATTGCGCCTGGCGGGCAGACGTTATGGCAGGGGAACCTCAGCCGGCAAATCGATCAGACCATGGAGGTGGTCGAAGCCATTTTGACGTCGCGCGGTTTTGGGTTTTCGGACATCACCCGCGCCACGGTCTATTTCAAGAATCGGGCCGACATTCCGGCGTTCGCGGCCTGGTGCGCCGCCCGGGACCTGCGTTCGCTGCCGTTCATCGCGGCGCAGTGCGGCATCTGCCGCGACGATCTGCTGTTTGAACTGGAGGCCGATGCGTGGAACCCAACGCCAGCCATTTAATACCAATGTCTTGTCGCTGGTGGCACGGCGTGCTAGATTGCGACCATGAGTACGATCGCTGACATTGAAGCCGCCATTGAAAACCTGCCCGCTCCGCGAGTGGATGAACTGGCTGGCTGGCTGGAAACGCTTCGGACACGGCGCGCCACTCCGCCACCCGTTGAAAGCTGGTTGGAACACGCGCGTGGCGCTGCCCGCCCGGACGCGACGACAACGAGTGTAATGGCCCTCACTCGCGGCGAGGAATGAGCGGATTTCTTTTCCCGAATGTTGTGCTTGTCACTCCGGAATGAAAGGGGAGGTGATCGCATTTCCCTGGCCATTGGGGGCTGCCAATGGATTCGTGATGTTCAACGCTTTGACATTGTTTTCTCCACGGGATCAACATTAGGGTTTTCCGGGTGCCGCAATGAAATTTGATCGTTCTCGATACGCTTTGGCCTTGCCGCTGCTGGCGGCGATTTTTGCCGTGGCCGCGCTTGTTTTCTGGTGGGCGCGCCAGGGTGAAGACGCCCTCTCCGAACGCCTTCCCGGCGCCGATCAACCGCCGGGCGCCGACGGCGCGGCCGCAGTCAATCCAATTTTGGCCGGCAAACTTATCCAGGGCAATGCCCAGCCGGGGAATCTCCCCGGTCTCTGGCCCCAGTTCCGCGGGCCAAATCGGGATGGCATCAGCCCGGAAACCACGCCTCTGGCCCGCTCCTGGGACGCCGCCGGGCCGCGCCAGTTGTGGGCCGTGGATTGCGGGGAGGGTTATGCGGGCGCCGCCGTTCGTGAAGGGCGCGTCTATCTCATGGATTACGACTACGACAAAAAGCAGAACGCGCTGCGCTGTCTCTCGCTGGCCGATGGCGGCGAAATCTGGCGTTACGCTTACACGATGCCGGTCAAGCGCAACCACGGGATGACCCGCACCGTGCCGGCGGTCTCGGACAAATTTGTCGTTGCGATGGATCCCAAGTGCGATGTCCTTTGTCTTGACGCTGCCACGGGGGAATTGCGCTGGGGAATGAACCTTGTCACGGAATATGGAGCGACCGTCCCGCCGTGGTACGCCGGCCAATGCCCGCTCATCGACGGAAAAGCCGTCATTCTGGCTCCCGGCGGCCATGACGCCATGCTGGCAGCCGTGGAGCTTGAAACCGGGAAAACCCTCTGGCGCGCGCCCAATCCGCACGACTGGAAGATGACGCATTCCTCCGTGATGCCGATGGAATTCGGAGGGCGGCGGTTTTATGTTTATTGCGGCAGCGGCGGTGTGGCCGGCATTTCAGCCAAAGACGGAACGCTGCTCTGGGAAACGGCCGCGTGGAAAATCAGCATCGCCACCGTGCCGTCGCCGCTCGTTCTCGAAGGCGGGAGAATTTTCCTGGCCGGCGGCTACAACGCCGGCAGTCTGCTCCTCCAACTCCAGGACCAGGGCGGCAGGCTCGTGCCGCAAACGGTCTGGAAGCTCGGTCCCGAAGATTTCGGCGCGACACAACACACGCCAATATTCCACGAGGGCCAGTTGTTTGGCACGCGGCCCAATGGGCAATTCGTCTGCCTGGGTCTCGACGGCAAAGTTCTGTGGGCCAGCCCGGCGGGGGATCCCTTCGGGCTGGGTTCCTTCCTGTTTGCGGACGGCCTTTTCCTTGTGATGAACGATTCCGGCAAACTCAGCCTGGTGGAGGATTCCCCGACGCGCTTCAACCTCCTGGCGCAGGCGCAAGTGCTCCAAGGCCGCGAGTCGTGGGGCCCGATGGCGCTGGCCGGGGGACGTTTGCTGGCGCGCGACTTCACGCGCCTGGTCTGTCTGGACGTATCAGCGGCCTCCCAACGAAAATAAAACAGGCCGGCAACATTTTTTTGCTTGCGGTTGCTCTCGAAAGCTTCCATTCTTGCGCCATCTATGAAACAAGAACTCTATTTGACAAAACAAAACAAGGAATTTATGCGCAAGATAAAACAGACGGTGCCGTGGTTAAGCGGGCTTTCCATTTCGGCTCTGGCTGGTTTGCTGCTGGCTGGCTGTCAATCAGCCAACAAACCTGCTCCGGCTCCTCAACCGCAAGCGACAATGCCGGTCGTCGCCGCTCCCGCCACACCGGCGCCCGCGGCTGCCGACCCAACCAAACCGCAGCCCATCGTCCGTATCAAAGCCGGCGTTTCGGAACCGTTCAAGGATTCCGAAGGGAACGTCTGGCTCCCCGAGCAGGGATTTCGAGACGGGGATGCGACATCTCGTCCCGAACTTAAAATCGAAAACACGAAAACACCCTCCCTTTATCTGACAGAACGATACGGCATGACCTCCTTCACTTACCCTGTTCTCAACGGCAAATACCTGGTCAAGCTTCATTTCGCCGAAACCTACGAAGGGATCACGGGGCCAGGCCAGCGAGTTTTTTCATTCAACGTCCAGGGGCATGAGTTTAAAGACTTTGACATCTGGGTCAAAGCTGGCGGTGCGTTGCGCGCCTGCGTCGAAAGCGTCCCTGTGGAAGTCAGCGACGGCAATGTGCAGATTACCTTCACGGCCAAAGCGGAAAACCCCGAGATCAACGCCATCGAGATTATTCCACAACCTTGAGGCGGGCGACGTTGACTTGCGGGCGCGGGGAATTGACGAGGCTCAAGCCGCCGAACTTCGCGCGCGATTGAAGACGTTCGCCGACGATTGGGAACGGCCTGAAGCCGACATTTATGACAAAGACCCGGCGCGGCTGACGCTGCAGCCAAAGATGAATTGCCGCGAAGAGGCAAAACGCAAGATTGATACATAGGAGGTCCGAAAAACCCATAAGCATTAACCTAACGATTCAAAATTTGGCCGACTTGGATTAATTGCATTGGACGGCGCGGTCGCAGAACTCGCCAGGCCCTTGCTATATCTGGGTTTGGGCCTCGCCGCAGAAAGTTCGGCAAGCTCAAAGCCGGTGCCAGCACCTGCAATAATGTGTCACGCGCCTCCAACGTGGCGCGCCAGCGGCTCAAACTCTGGCAAGCCATATCCCCAGGGGGAAAAAATCTTTGCCTCCAGCAACAGTCGCTCCAGCAGCAGTGCCGTCAGTATCTTGGCTTGCATCCAAGCCCGGGCTGACTGGTCGTTGCTTTTGGGCACATGACCAGTTGAGAGCAAACTCTTCAGGCGCTTGAAAGCCAGTTCCACCTGCCAGCGGCAGCGGTAGAGCGTCAGGGCCTGGCTGGCCGTAAATTCTCTGGGCAGGGTGGTCAGCACCAGGACGTACTCGGCCAATTCCAAGCTTTCCGCACTGGCCTGATAGCCATGAATCTGGGCATTGTCCAAGACTTGGCGCCGCGCCCGCTCCGTCGCCAGCCGGTTCTTGCGGATGGCGCACAAGCGCAGACGATAAACCTTGCCCTGATGAAAAAATTGGACCTTCCAATGATCCGAATTGTGTTTGGGCAAGCCCCGCAGAAGTGCCAGCAGGTCCAGCGCCCTGCCGTGAGGATCCTGCACCGGAAGCGCGGTGGTATGCCAGCGCATCAACAGCGCCGCGCCGCTCTCCAGGACTTTGGCCACTCCAGTCGCTCGGCTGTAGCCCCGATCCACCAAGATGAGTTGATCCTTTTTAAACTGGAATCGCCCCAGGCTCTCACCGCCATGCTGGTCGGTGACTTCATAGTGGTCGCAGACCAGTTCCGGCAGAGTGATGCTGTAGTGCAGACGCCAGGCGCTGCCCGTACTGCCGGGTTCCTGGATGTCCGTCGCATTGATGGCTCGAACCCGGTATTGGCTGGGCCATAGGCACTGGCCCAAACGGTTCTGCTGCTCCGCCAGCAAATGTTGGCAGAGGCTTCCCAGCCAGGCTTCAGCCTTGCGCAACCGCTTGAACAAAGCCACCCCGCTGATGCTGGCCAGCCCCAATTCCCTGGCCCGCAAGGCGGTTTGTTCCAAAGACAGTCCGCCGGCCACATGCATGAGGATTAACCGCAACCACCGCTCACCGTCGGTCAAGCCCCGCGTCCGCTGGAAAAAGTCAAATCGTTTGGCCCGGGCATTGAGATCTTCGGGGAGCCACCGGCGCAGAATCTCCCAATCTTCTGGAAGGCAATCATCATTGTTCATGGCTCCCCAGCATAGCCCGTCCAAACCATTTGGCAAGCCTTTAGGTTAATGCTTATGTCCGAAAAACCCGCAACACCGCAACAAGTGTTGATAGTCAAGGACTTAGCCCGCAACATTTGGTTCCTCAACGTTTTCAGTGGAATTAAACATGGGGCAGGCGGAGTTTGCCGGCGACCAGATAGAGGATGGTGATCAGGTAAACCGTGGAACGATAGCCCCGCGCCTTGCGCTTGACCGCGCTGAAGACGCTATTGAGTCCTTCCATAAAGGCGTTGGTCAGGCCCCATTTCCAGTGGGCCAGGATTCCGGCCAGATGGTTCTCCACCATGTTGGCCAGCTTGATCATCGCTCTGAAAACGTAGGATTTGTAAAACCGGGCCACCCATCGCACCCAGCGGCACCAAACCTTAAAGCGCTTTTGGGCCACCATGGCGTTGGAGCTGCGATAGATGTCCTGCAGGACCAGGCGCATCTGATAAGCCTTGCCGGTGCAGAGATTTTTTTCTTTGATTTTGGCCAACCGGCTCTGTTCGTCCCGGTCGAGGTTTTCCGGGTTCTTGCGCCAGAGCCACTGGCTCTGGCGGAGGGACTCCCGCACGTCGTTGCCGCCCACGCTGAACTCCGCCCGACGCACTTGGTCAACCGACTTGTTGGCATTGGCCAGGACATGAAACTTGTCAAATACCACCTGGGCGTTGCGGCAGTTGTCTTTGACGCCCTTCTCGTAGCCTGCGCTCATGTCCATGCTCACTTGGGTGATGGCGTACTGGTGCCCATTGTGCGCCGCCAATGCCTGGACAAACGCTTGCCAAGTCTCGTGGCCGTGGCCTTCTGTAGCAAAGATCACCCGCTTGGCCACCAAATCAGCAAACACACTGATATACTCCTGGCCTTTGCGCACGCCCATCTCATCGACTCCGACGCAGCACACGTTGCCAAAGTCGGCTTGGGCGTAAGCCCCATCCACATGCTTAAAGAGCATCCGCCACAGGCGCATGTCGCTCTCCCCGGTCACTTCGGCTACTTTGGCCATGGGCATCTCGCGCATCAGCAGCAGTGCGAACGCTTCAAACTCCTTGGTGAAGTGCAGGCTTAATCCTTCCCAGGGCGGACGCACCCGAAAGACATGGCCGCACTGGCGGCACTTGCCGCGCGGCAACCGGCAGGTGATCTCACAGCGATGTTGGAAGATATTGAGATGGCGCCAAGTCAGCACTTCGGTATGGTCATAGCAAAAAACCAACCCTCCATCCTGGGGACAACGAAGCGAGTCCCATAAACGCGATGTTTCCTTGATTTCCAGGCAGACCGTTCCGCTGGCGGCGTCAAAGCGGCTCTCGACTACTTCCCAGTTCAAGCTCAAACCCAACAATTCATGAAATAATTTTTCAGGTGTCATCCCAAAAACTACCAAGACTCCACCTCTATTCCACTGAAAACGTTGAGGAACCTAACACGAGAAGTAACAGATCGGTAACAAGCCCGTTACATTAACGATAAAGCCGGCTTGGACTGGTTGGACGGTTTAATGACCATCGGTGTTTTAAGAATTTGACCGAAGAAGAAAAAGCCATCGTGTCCGGGACAGCCAAATAATCTGAATAAAACAGGCCAAGGAATGTCAAGGCTTGGACAAAAGAAGTTTAGCCTATTGCCACAGGAGGGCGGAAACTTATGAACATGGCTGAGCCATGAATAAACGTTCTCCAGATTCCAGCGCGGGCCGCCGCCAGTTTTTGCGCGACGGATTGCGTTATATCGCTCTTGGCGGGCTGGCTGCGGTTAGCGGCAAGTTGGTCGCGCGCCAGGCCGCCCGACCCGCCGGCCAGGTCTGCATCAGCGCCGGGATTTGCCGGGGTTGCGAGGCTTTTGAAGACTGCGGACTTCCCCAGGCGTTGTCCGCCAAGGAAGTGCTCGGCCATTCTTCATCGAGGCAACCATGAAACCCGAATTCGAACTTTTCGACCGGCGGGAATTTTTCGGTGTCGTGACGAAAACCGCTGCCATCATCGGTCTGGCTGGCGGCGCGGAGGCGCGCGCGGAAGGGCAGGGGACGGCCAACCCTTTCGCCTACGACATTTCCCGTTTCCAGAAGACTGATCCCAAACTCATTGCCTACGAGGAAGTGATGCGCTGGCCGATTCCGCACAAGGACGCCCGGCGGCTGGCCATCGGGCCGGATGACCAACTCTATGTGTGCGCGGGCAACTATATTAATTGCCTGAGCCGCACAGGGCAGCGCGGATTGGAATTGGCGCTGGCGGGGCCGGCCTGCTGCGTCGCTGTGGCCCGGGATGGCGCGATTTTCGCCGGCCTGCGCGACCACATCGAGGTATTCGACTCCAAGGGCGGGCGCGTGGCCCGTTGGGAGTCGCCGGATCCGAAGACATGGTTTACCGGACTGGCGGCGGGCGGGAAGGATGTCTTTGCGGCGGATGCCAGGAAACTCGTCGTGCTGCGCTACGACCGGATCGGAAAAATCGTCGGCCGAATCGGCCGGAAGGACGCGGCCCGGAATGTGCCGGGATTCATCGTGCCCAGTCCGTTCCTGGACGTGATCATTCATCGGGACGGCTTGTTGCGTGTCAACAATCCGGGCCGGCACAGGGTTGAGGCCTACACCTTTGACGGGGATTTGGAGGGCGCCTGGGGCAAACCCACCGCCGCCATCGAGGGCTTCTGCGGCTGCTGCAATCCCATCGGCCTCACCGCATTGGCCGACGGGCGGATCGTCACCTGTGAGAAGGGCATTCCGCGCGTGAAAATTTACAGCGCGGCCGGCGAGTTTGAGTCGGTGGTGGCGGGATCGGAATCGTTCCCGGAAAACGCACATGCCTGCACCGACTTGAATGATTGCATCCACGGCGGAATCGATGCCGCGGTGGATTCCGGCGGGCAAATCCACATCCTGGACATCGTCACCAGTGACGTGCGGGTGATGAAGCGGAAAGGCTGAAGAAACCTGGAAACCGATGGACGCCAAACCTCCAGTGAACGGACCGGTGACACGGCGGCAATTTCTCCGCAACGGCGCGCGGCTGATGACCATGACGGGCCTGGGCGTGGCGGCTGGCGCGCTGGCCACCCGGAGCACCGGCGCGGCGTGGGTGTGGCAAATCGACCCCGCCAAATGCCTGCACTGCGGCAACTGCGCCACCCAGTGCGTGTTGGAGCAGTCCGCCGTCAAATGCGTCCACGCCTATGCGGTGTGCGGCTACTGCCAGCTTTGCACCGGTTTTTTTTGGCCGGAACCAAACGAACTGACCACGGCGGCGGAGAACCAGCTTTGCCCGACCGCCGCCCTCCAGCGCACCTACGTCGAAGACCCCTATTATCAATATAGTATTGACGAACAACTCTGCATCGGCTGCGCCAAATGTGTGGAGGGCTGCAGCCGCTTCGGCAACGGCTCGCTCTTCCTTCAAATCCGGCATGACCGCTGTCTCAATTGCAACGAGTGCGCCATCGCCCGCACCTGTCCCGGCGAAGCGTTCCGCCGCGTGCCGGTGGAGCATCCCTACCTGCTCAAAACCACCAGCCGCTAAGGTATGCTTCGCCGTCTGAAATTCATCAGTGCGCTGGGGGTGATGTTGCTCCTGGCGTTGATGGTTTGCGCCGAACAACGTTTTCCGCCGCCGGATTTTGAAAACGGTTATCGCCTCCCCTCCGCCTCCACTCCCGCCGCGCGCCAGCTTTGGCTGCAATACGCGGATGCGGGCGTGTTGCTCGCCGCTCTGGGCATTGCGGTCTGGCTGATTTACAAAAAACGCTCGCGGCGCGGGCTTTTCTGGCTGTCGCTCTTTTCGCTGGCGTATTTTGGGTTTTACCGCAAAGGCTGCATCTGCCCCATCGGCTCGCCGCAAAACATCGTCTATGGACTGTTCAACCCGGACTACACGGTGCCGGTGACGGTGCTGATTTTCTGCTTCGCGCCCATCGTCGTGGCATTGTTTGCGGGCCGGGCCTTTTGCGCCGGGGTGTGCCCGCAGGGAGCGCTTCAGGATTTCGTGCTGATCAAGCCCGTCGCCGTGCCGCTGTGGCTGGAACAGGCGCTCAGCGTTGTCCCTTACCTGTTTCTGGGCGCGGGACTGATCTACGCCGGCACCGGCACGGGATTTGTGATCTGCCGTTATGATCCGTTTGTTCCCTTCTTTCGGTTGTCGGGCGGCATGTTCATCTTGGCTGCCGGAGCGGGCTTTCTGCTGGCCGGGATGTTTGTGGGCCGGCCCTATTGCCGGTTTCTTTGTCCTTACGGCGGGTTGCTGAGACTGGCGTCGCTGGCTTCCAAATGGCGCGTCCGCGTCACGCCCGATTCCTGCACGCAATGCCGCCTTTGTGAACAGTCCTGTCCGTTCGGCGCGATGCGCGAACCCGCCCCGTCCGGAACCAATCCAAAATGGCTGGGCGCGGAGCGCAAACGACTCGGCTGGCTGCTGGCGCTTCTGCCGGTGCTGGTTGTCGCCGGTGTGTGGGCAGGCTCCAAACTCAGCCCGGCTGCCGCGCAACTTCATCCCGCCGTGGCTCTGGCCGAGCGCTACACGCGCCAGCAAAGCCATCCAATACAGTACGGTCTGATGACCCCGGAGTCGCTTTCACTGGAGCGCGCCGGCGGGGATCCGAAAGCAGTTTTGACAGCGGCGGCGGATTTGCGCCACCGCTTTGATCTGGCCTGCTTGCTGTTTGGCGGCTGGATAGGACTGGTCATTGGCGTCAAACTGGTGGCGTTGTCGGTGCGTCCGAGCCGGACTGATTATGAGCCGGACCGCGGCGCGTGCCTCGCCTGTGCCCGGTGTTTCACCGCGTGCCCCAATGAACGCGTTCGCCTCGGCTTGACGCCGGCGGTTGAGGAACCCGCGCCATCATGAACACTTCTCCTCTTCACCGCGCGCTTGCGCTCACCGCCTGGGTTGCGGGCGTGTTCTGTCTGCTGGTTTGCGGGGTTATGGTTTATGGCCATTTTGAGGCTGCCACCAACGATCCGTGGAAATCTCCGCAACTGCTCGCGCTCAGGGAAAAGCTGGCCGCCGGGCCGAAAAACAAGCCGCTGCAAGAGGAGATTCGCCAACTCGACCTGAAGTTTCGCCGGAATTTTCGCCATCGGCTCGCGCTGGATAAAACCGGAGCCTGGCTGCTGCTGGGCGGGACGCTGGCGCTGGTGCTGGCAGCCGGGAAAGCGGCGGCTCTCAAAAAAACGCTTCCACTGCCGCAACCCAAACCCGATGCCGGCGAACAGTCCATAAAACTGGCCTCGCGCGCGCGTTGGTCGCTGGCCGGTGTGGGTCTGGTGGTTGCGGGATCGCTGCTGATAATTCGACTTGGCAACACTTCCGTTTTGCCCCCCGACCAGGCCGCCTGGCAAAAACTCCTCGTCCCAACCGGCGAGCAGGAAGCGCCGGTCGAGGAGGTGGCCTCCTTGTTTGAATTCCAGACGAATTGGCCCCGTTTCCGGGGCTGGGACGGCAGCGGGGCAGCCGCTTGGGACTTAAAAACCATGCCCAGCATCCTGTGGCGTTCCGCCATCCCCGCGCCGGGGCACAGTTCACCGATTGTCTGGGGAGATCGGGTTTTCATTTCCGGCGGCACGGCGGATCGGCGTGAAGTTTTCTGTTACAGCGCTTCCAGCGGCGCGCTCCTCTGGCAACGGGCGATTGAAAATGTGCCCGGCAACCCGTCCAAAGCTCCGGAGGCGCCGGAGGACACCGGCTATGCGGCCCCGACGATGGCGACGGACGGGCGGCGTGTTTATGCCATCTTCGCCAATGGCGACCTTGGCGCGCTCAACTTCGACGGTTCGGTTGCGTGGACCAAATACCTCGGCCCGTTGAAGAATCCTTACGGTTACGCTGCTTCGCTCGCGGTGTGGGGCGACAACTTGCTCATCCAACTGGATCAGGGCGAGACGCGCGCGGCGGGATCGAAACTGATTTCGTTGCAGGGCGCCAGTGGACGGGTCTTGTGGGAGCGCAGCCGGCCCGTGCCCGCGTCGTGGGCCACACCGATCGTCATCGAAGCCGCGGGCAAAACGCAGATCATCACCCTCGGCAATCCCTGGGTCATCGCCTACACGCTGGCCGACGGCAATGAGCTTTGGCGCGCGCAATTGCTGGAAAATGAAGTGGTGCCGTCGCCCGTGTTCGCCGGCGGTTTTGTTTTCCTGCTCAGTCCGGGAACCAGGCTGATGGCGCTGCGGCCCGACGGCACGGGCGATGTGAGCAAAACGGGCGTGGCTTGGGCCACTGAGGAGAATGTCCCCGATATCGCCAGCCCGGTTGGCAACGGCGAACTCGTTTTTACCGTGACCAGCGGGGGAATGGCGACCTGTTTTGGGGCGAATGATGGGAAAAAAATTTGGGAAACGAATCTGGACACGGAGGTGCAGGCATCGCCGGGCCTGTTGGGCGGCCGGCTGTTCATACTGGGTGAATATGGAGCGCTGGTCACGCTGCAAGCCGGACGCGAACTTCACGAAATGGGGCGAACCCAACTGCCGGACAAATTCGACGCCAGCCCCGCCTTTGCCAACGGGCATGTCTTCCTGCGCGGAGTGACGAACCTGTACTGCCTCGGACCGGCGGGCGCCAGGCTGGCGAAACAACCGTGACGTATGCCAGGCGTGGACCTCAAATTTGTCGAGGAAACGGTGGGCCGGATCGGGCGCAAACCCGAGGCGCTGATCCCGATTCTACAGGCGCTCCAGGAACATCATGGTTACCTGCCCAAGGAGGCGTTGGTGCGTTTGAGCGAGCTGAGCGAGATTCAACCCTCTGCCATCTCAGGTGTTTCGACCTTCTACGATATGTTTCGCCACAAGCCGGCGGGCAGGCATATTCTCCGGGTCTGCCGCGGCACGGCCTGTCATGTCGCGGGAGTGGAGAAGGTGGAGGAGGCGTTGCGACGGCATCTGCGCATTCCTCCGGGCGCCGACACGGATGCGGCGCAGGAGTTCACCATTGAACAGGTCGCCTGCCTCGGTTGTTGCACGCTCGCGCCCGTGGTGAAAATGGACGGTTCGACGATGGGATACGCGTCCGCGGAGAAAACTCCGGACCAAGTCCGCGAGCACCTTGCCTGGCAGACGGCCTCGGCAGGAGTGAAATCCACCGAGGAAGTAAGTCAGGCGAACGCGAATGGCTTCGCCCAAATCCACGTCGGCCTCGGTTCCTGCTGCATGGCCAAGGGCAGCGATCAGTTGTTTCACGCGTTGCGCGAGAGTGCCAGCCAATGCGGCGGCGATGTGACCATCAAGCGCGTGGGTTGCGTGGGCATGTGCCATCGCACGCCGATGATTGAGGTCGCGGTGCCGGGTCAGGCGCCCATGTTCTATTCGGACCTGACACCGGAGCAGGCTGGCGCCCTCATGCAGCGGCATTTTCCCCAGCGCGGCTTTTTGCGCCGTGCCGGCCAACTCTGGACACGAATGCTGGACAGCCTGCTGCTGGAGGAGGCCGCGCCGCGACAGCAGGTGGCGCGCTTCTCCATGAGCAAACGCGATCCCGCCGTTCGCGCCTTCCTCGAAAACCAGGTGCATATCGCCACCGAACATTTCGGCGCACTCGACCCGCTGGACCTGGATGAATACCTCGCCCATGAAGGCTTCGCCGCGCTCCGGCGATGCCTGGAAACGCCGGTGGAGAAAACAAAACGCACCTTTTCGCCCGAACAAGTCATCTCCACCATCGAAAAGTCCGGCTTGCGCGGACGCGGCGGGGCGGGATTTCCCAGCGGACAAAAGTGGCGCGTCGTCCGCCAGCAGCCGGGCGATGTCAAGTATGTGATCTGCAACGGCGACGAAGGCGATCCGGGTGCGTTCATGGACCGCATGATTCTCGAATCGTTTCCGTTTCGTGTCATCGAGGGGATGGCGTTGGCTGCGGTGGCCGTCGGCGCGCACGAGGGTGTTTTCTACATCCGCCACGAATATCCGCTGGCGGTCAGCCGCGTGCTGGCGGCGATTGCGGAGTTGGAAAAGCGCGGCTGGCTGGGCGCGGCCTTGCTGGGCGCCGGCTTTCCATTGCGTCTGAGCGTTGTCGAAGGCGCCGGGGCGTTTGTCTGCGGCGAAGAGACGGCGTTGATCGCCTCGGTGGAAGGCCGGCGCGGGATGCCGCGGTTGCGGCCGCCTTTCCCCGCCGAGTCGGGCCTGTGGGGCAAACCGACCCTGATCAATAACGTGGAAACGCTGGCCCTGGCGCCGTGGATCCTTCGCCACGGGGCGGAGAAGTTCGCGGCCCTCGGCACGGCCAAAAGCAAAGGCACCAAGGTGTTCGCCCTGGCCGGAAGAATTCGCCGTGGAGGATTGATCGAAGTGCCGATGGGGACAACTCTGCGCGAGATTGTCGAAAAAATCGGCGGCGGCGCGGCGGAAGGCCGCCGGATCAAGGCGGTGCAAATTGGCGGGCCGTCCGGCGGCTGCGTGCCCGCCCGCCTCATGGACATACCGGTGGATTACGAATCGTTGCGCGAGGCCGGCGCGATCATGGGTTCGGGCGGGATGGTGGTGCTGGATGACTCGTCGTGCATGGTCGATATCGCGCGGTATTTTCTCCGGTTCACGGAGGACCAGTCGTGCGGCAAATGCACGTTCTGCCGCGTCGGGACAAAGAGGATGCTGGATATTCTGGACAAGCTTTGCGCGGGCCAGGCGCAACGCGCTCAACTCGATGAACTGGAACGGCTGGCGCGCCAGGTCAGCGCCGGCAGCCTGTGCGGCCTGGGGAAGACGGCCCCCAATCCGGTGCTCTCGACCCTGCGTTATTTCCGCGACGAATACGAGGCCCACTTGCAAGGCCGCTGCCCGGCGGGCCAGTGCGCCGCTCTTGTCAAGTATCAGGTCACCGCCGCCTGCACCGGTTGCACCCTTTGCGCCCAGCATTGCCCGGTCCACGCCATTGCGATGACACCCTACGCGCGGCACGAAATCAACCTGGAAATCTGCACACGCTGCGACACCTGCCGCAAGGTGTGCCCGGAAAACGCCATCGAGGTCACATGAGCACGTTCAAGATTTCCATTGACGGGACGCAGGTGAAGGTTTCCCCGGGCCAGACGGTTTTGGAGGCCGCGCGGCAGATCGGCCTGGACATTCCAACCCTTTGCCATCTTGAAAAGTGCGGGCCTCTGACCTCGTGCCAGGTTTGCCTGGTCAAGGTGGCGGCCAACGGCCAGGGCCGCCTGACGCCCTCGTGCGCCACGCAGGTCGCGCCCGGCATGGTCATCGAGAGCGAAACCGAGGAAGTCCACGAGGCGCGCCGCACCGCGCTCGAATTGCTTTTCAGCGACCATGTGGGGGATTGTCTCTCGCCATGCCACCGCCTCTGCCCGCTGCAACTGAACATTCCCGCGATGATCCGGCAGATCGAGGCGGGGCGCCTGGACGAGGCGATTACAACCATGCGCCAGGCGTTGCCGTTGGCGGGAGTGCTGGGCCGCCTTTGCCACCATCCTTGCGAACAAGGCTGCCGCCGCGGCGATTTCGATGAACCGGCGGCGATCCGCGAAATGGAGCGATTCTTGACAGAGCACGATTTCAAGCAGGATTCCAGGCAAGCCAGGGTGTGCCTGTCCGAACACGCCGCTCCCGGCAAACTGTCCGTCGTGGTCGTTGGGGCCGGGCCGGCCGGCCTGACGGCGGCGCATGATCTCGCGCGGCGCGGCCACGCCGTCACGGTCATTGACCGCAACGCCAAACCAGGCGGGCAATTGCGGGACGTGGCGGAGGACGAATTGCCCGCCGCCGTCCTCGAGGCGGAACTCGCGCTGCTGGCGGGGATGGGAATTGATTTCAAAACCGGCATCGAATTGGGGAGTCAAACGACTCTGGAGGGTTTGCAGCGCGGGTTCGATGCCATCCTGATCACGGTCGGCGAATTGGCCGAAGGTGACGGCGGGAAACTCGGGGTGCCGCTGGCCGGCGCCGCTCTCAAGGCCGACCCGTCCACCTGTCGCGCCGGTCCGCCCAATGTTTTTGCCGCCGGCGCCTGCGTCAAGCCTGTCAAGCAAGTTATTCGGGCCATGACCGAGGGCCGGGCCGCGGCCGAGTGCGTCCACCGATATTTGCTTGGCCAGCCGCCGCGCCGCCCCGAGAAACCGTTCTCCAGCATCATGGGCCGGTTGGAACCGGGCGAACTGCGGGAATTCCTGCGCGCCGCAAGCCAGGAACACAGCGTCTCGGCGTGCGCTCGTTGCTCCGGGATCAACCGCGGCGAGGCGCTGCGAGAGGCGGCGCGATGCCTGCATTGCGACTGCCGGTCGTCGGGCCATTGCCTGCTGCAGCACTACGCGCAAATTTATGGCGCCGACGCCAGCCGGTTCCGGGCGGAGCGCCGGCCCTTCGAGCAACAACTCCAGCGCGACGGCGTCATCTTCGAGCCGGGCAAGTGCATTCTCTGCGGGATTTGCGTGAAGTTGACCGAAATGGCAGCCGAACCGCTGGGCCTGACTTTTATCGGGCGCGGCTTCGACGTGCGAGTGGCGGCGCCGTTCGACCGGCCCATCGAGGAGGGCTTGCGGATGGTGGCGGAGGAATGCGTGCGCCATTGCCCGACCGGCGCGCTGGTGTTCGCCGACAAGATCGCCAGCGCCTGAGATATCAGCGGTTCACCCATCCGAAACACATGATACGAGGAATCGGGGAGCAAGGTAGGGTTACACCCCATAGCGAAGTGCAACCCGGTCAAACTACAGTAGCCCCATGAAAAACATGGAACGCATCGCCTTCGCCTCACGGGCATTTAAAGTGAATGGAACGAAACAGATCCTTATGAACCTCGTCCTTGCTGTGGCCTTTATAGCCTCGCACCAGGCGTTGATGGCGGCAGGTCCAGCGCCAGTCAACTTGGGATCGGCTGCCCAGTTCGCGATTCTTTCCGAGTCGGGAATCACCACCACGGGGGGCGGCATCATTACTGGGAATGTCGGGACGAGTCCCGCCGCCGGGTCTTACGAAATAGACCTGGTTCCAGCTGATGTGATCGGGACAATTTATGCGGTCGATGCCACCGGGCCGGCGGGTTCGGTGCCGGATCCGACTTTGTTAACCACGGCCATCGGCGATTTTACCGCGGCGTACATCGACGCCGCTGGACGAGCAGGCACAGCTACAGCTCCTGTTACCGTGAATCCGGGAGCCGCCGGGAATATCGGCGGGCTGACCCTTGCCCCCGGCCTCTATAAATTCACGACGAGTCCGGCTTCGATAACGGGGTCGGACCTCACACTCATGGGCACGGGCGGCTCAAATGATGTCTGGATTTTCCAGGTGGCAGCCGGTCTTACAGTGGGCAACTCGATTCAGGTCATCCTGGCTGGCGGCGCACAGGCCGGCAACATTTTCTGGCAAGTAGGCACTTTAGCAAGCATTGGAACGTCCGCCGTGTTCAATGGAACCATAATGGCTGGTACAGCCGTCACCATGGCCAGCACCAGCACCATGACAGGCAGGGCATTGGCGGGCACCGCGGTTACATTCGACGGCTCCAGCATCAGTGTGCCAACATCGGAGGCTCCCATCGGGGTGCAAGGTTCTTTGCAAGTAACCATCGCGCCTTCCGTGGCGGTGAGCGCCGGCGCTCTGTGGCAGGTGGACGGCGGCCCAGACCAAAACAGCGGAGCGATACTGACCGATGTATCAGCGGGCAATTACACCGTCTCGTTCACACCCATCTCCGGTTGGATCACGCCTTCCAATCAAACTATTATGATCACAAACGGAGCGACCACGATAGCCACCGGCCTTTACATACCTTCAAACATACCTTCAAACACACCGCCCGACGGGCTGATTCTCCTGACAAACGGTTACGGAACCATCCAGCACGCAGCCTGGCCAACGCCCTTGGTGATCGGGAAAACATACAAGGTGACGGCGGTGCCCAAGGCCAAAAACGTTTTCGCCGGCTGGGTGGGCGGAACGAACCAGCCCTACTCTGTGCTGAGCTTATCAGCCGGCTACACGTTTACCATGCAGTCAAATCTCGTGTTGGAGGCCAATTTCGTGACTAATGTTTTCCTGGCGGCGCAGGGAACTTATAGAGGCCTTTTTACTCCGACAACCTCCGCCCGGCAGCAGACCAATTCCGGCTCGTTTTTGTTCAGTGTTACCAGCACCAGAGCGGTCTCCGGCCATCTTGATTTGGGCGGCCAGACTGTGCCGCTTTCGGGGAAGTTCGACCTTGGCGGGACAACGAACATCGTTTCAAAACCAGTCCACGGAATTCCTTCGTTGACCATAACCCTGCAACTGGATTTCGCCGATCAATCGGTCAGTGGAACCGTCAGCAACGACACTTTCACCGCCGAATTGAACGGGGACCGCGATGTGTTCAGCAGCTCGCAGAAAGCGACCAACTTTGAAGGGCAGTACACCCTGATCATCCCCGGCACGACCAATACCAACGCCGGCCCTTTTGGCGTCAGCTATGGGACGGTGAAGGTGAGCGCCTTGGGGACCATCACGCTGGCCGGAAGTTTGGCAGATGGGACGGCAATCAGCCAATCGAGCGTGGTGTCGAAGGACGGTCTTTGGCCGATGTATGTGAGCCTTTACGGCGGCAAAGGTTCGTTATGGGGCTGGAATTACTTCAACTTCACCAACAACACCATCACGAACGCCGCTGCGCTCAGTTGGATTAACGAAACCAATTCGTCCAGGAAGGCGGTGTATCGTTCAGGATTTACAAATCAAGACGTGACGCTTGCGGGAGGACTTTACGTTTCGACAAACACATTGCCAACCAATCTCACCGCGATTTTGAAGGGAGGCGATCTGCCCTTCGCGATCACCAATGGCGTCACTCTTTCAACCAGCGACAAGATCACCCTCACCAACGCATTGGACGAGACCAACAAGCTGAAACTGACGATCAGCAAGAGCACGGGCGTGATCAGCGGCAGCTTCGCCAATCCGGTCGAACCGAGGCAGACGATCAAAGTCAACGGCGTGATCCTGCAACTGCAAGGCCAGACAAACGCCCAAGGCTACTTCCTTGGAACCAATCAGAGCGGGGCCTTCACACTCGACCCGCCATAGAGAACAGGATTGGCAATTGCCCCCGGAGCTTGCCACCGGGGCAGCCGGCGTTGGCGCGAACAACCCGGCAAAGCGGGGAGAGTTATTGGCGGCCGGCCTGACAAGCTGCAACCGCCTCAGCAATATTATTGACTGTCCTTAACGTTTTTCGCGCAACGGCGGCGTCCGGTATTTTCAGGCCATAGCTCTTGTCCAGCGCGACGACCAGTTGCAGGGCGTCCACCGAGTCCAGTCCCAGACTGCCCGGTCCGAAGAGGGGTTGGTCGTCGCCAATTTCTTCAGGGGTGGCGGAGGTTATTTGTGTGCCAACCTTGGCTGGGACATCAAAGGGGTCGCACAAAAGAGGCGCGAAAGGGTTGCGCTGGCAAGCGGATTGGCGCAAAAATGGGGCATCGAACAGAATGCACCCATAGCCCAACCGTTGGGCCATCCCGATGAAGCGCACATGGCCCGGCTGGTCCTGTTTTCGTTTTTGGTCATGTTCATCGCGGCGCGCGTCACGGTGTATCTGATCATGGATCGAAGGATACCGGACCTGTATTTGCACCTGGGGGGAAGCCATATTCATCATTTGAATTACGGCATTTTCCTGCTGGTGGCCGTGGGCGCTTTTCTGCTGTTTCGGGATCCAACGGGGCGGACCTTGAAAATCGCCGCCGTCGCCTATGGGATTGGACTGGCGCTGACTTTTGACGAATTTGGCATGTGGGTGCGGCTGGACGGCTCAACTTATTGGCAGCGCGCCAGCCTGGATGCCGTGGGGGTGCTGGCGGCAGTGCTGAGTTTGCTCTCTTATGCGCCCGATGTGAAACGGTTCCGCCCCCATCATTGGTGGAGCGCGGCCTTGCTGCTGCTGCTGGTGCCGCTGTTTTTCGCGATGATGATAACCTCTTCCAAGTATGCCCAGAAACGACTTGGCCCCTTTTTCGACCAGATCGAGGCGGGGCAGCCGAAGTGACGATTTATTTGGTAAACCGGAAATTCACGATGTCGTAGTCTTGCATCACGTAAGTCTTTAATTCCAGCCGGACTTTGCCGGCGCGCTTGGCCTGGGTCTCCCCGCCCGCCGCCGCGAAATCGGCGAAGCTGATAATCTCGGCGCGGATGAACCCCTTCTGCATGTCGGTGTGGACGGTGCCCGCCGCCTCCCAGGCGGTGGTGCCGGCGCGGATGGGCCAGGCGCGGTTCTCCTTGCCGCCGACGGTCAGGAAGGAGATGTAACCGCTCTCCGCAAACGCCCGAACCAGCAGGGCGTCCGGCGCCGCCAATTCCGCCTCGCCGGCCACCACCACGGGGCGGTTGGTGACAAAGGCATGCGCCGAAATCGCAGCCAAATCCTCCGCCGTCAATCCCAGCTTCGAGACGGGCGTTTCGCTGACCAACCCTTCGGCCATTTTTTGCAGCACCTTCTTCTCCGCTTCGCCCGCATCGCGTCCGAGCCGCGTCTCGACAAAATCCAGGTCCTTCATCAGCAAGTCACTCAAGGCGGCGCGGCTGGTGAGGATGGCGTCGCAGACGGCCATTTCCTTTTCGTCGGCCAGAACAACCTGCGCATAACACTTTTTCTGCGCTTCCACCAATTTATCGGCTTGGTCCAGGCGGGCGTCCTTGATGTTGTGGTTGCCCGTCGGGATGCTGGTGATGCCAAAGAGGCAAATTTTCATGGTCAGTGCTTAGGGTGCCGCCCGCCCAAGGTCAAGAGGGAAAAAGAATTTCGCGGCATAAGTAATTGGCTTGCGGAGCAAATTGGGGTTGTATTGACCCCCTGGCAATGCTTTACGAAAGCTGGCACAACACGGTGGACGCCCGGCGCAACGACCTTGCGTTGCGCGACCTTGCCTCCGGGCGGCGCTGGACGTTCGCGCAATTGTTCGCCGCCGGCGAGGCGCGGCGGACGGACCCGGAGAAATCATTTGCCCGCAAGGCCATTCGCCCGAGTTCATTTTTTCGCTGTTGTCCGCGTGGCGTTCGGGAAAAATCGTCTGCCCGCTCGAAACAGGGCAAACCCTGCCGGATGTCACGCCTCCACCCAAAGACTGCGCGCATCTGAAGTGGACCTCGGGCACGACAGAGGCGGCGCGGCTGATCGCCTTCACCGCCGAACAACTCGCCGCCGACGCCGCCCAAATTGTGTCAGCGATGGGCTTGCGCCCCGACTGGCCGAATCTGGGTGTTATTTCGCTGGCCCATTCCTACGGATTCTCCAATTTGGTGCTCCCGCTTTTGCTGCATGGCATTCCGCTGATCCTCGCGCCGGCGCCGTTGCCGGAAATCATTCGTCGCGCGGGAAATCAGGAACCCGCCATTACCCTCGCCGCCGTGCCCGCTCTGTGGCGGGCCTGGCATGAGGCCGCCGGCATCCCTGCCCAAGTGCGTTTGGCCATTTCCGCGGGCGCGCCGCTGCCGTTGAATTTGGAGCAGTCGGTCTTCGCGGCGGGCGGAATCAAAATCCACAATTTTTATGGCGCATCCGAATGCGGCGGCATCGCCTACGACGCCGGGGCCGCGCCACGCGCGGACGGCTCGCTGGCTGGCGCGCCCATGCCGGGCGTGAACCTGTCTTTGAGCAATGAGGGCTGTTTGATTGTTTGCAGCCGGGCTGTCGGCCAAACTTATTGGCCCCGACAGTCCGCATCGCTCCGCGCCGGCCGATTTCAATCGAGCGATCTGGCCGAACTTAAAAATGGACGGGTCTTTCTGCGGGGCCGCGCGGGCGACCAGATCAATGTGGCCGGACGCAAGGTGTCGCCGGAGACCATTGAGCGCGCGCTGCTGTCGCATCCGCTCGTGCGCGATTGCCTGGTGTTTGGCGCGCCCGGCGGCGATTCCGGGCGGACGGAGATGATTGTCGCAGTGGTCGCTTCCAGCGCGGGAGAAACCGAGTTGAAGCAATTTCTCCTGGGAGCGCTGCCGTCATGGCAGGTGCCGCGCCGCTGGCGGTTGGTCGAATCACTCCCCGCCGGCCCGCGCGGAAAAATTTCCCGGGCGGAATGCCGGGCGAAATTCACCGACTGACGCTGTCAGGGAGGATTGAATCGGCCTTGGGCGAGGATTGTGCGCATCTCAGTTTTTGTACAGTCGTCTATGCCAACCCAGGTCTTCTCTCGAAAGCAGTCCGGTTTCCAACTTGTAACTTGAGAGGAACCGTGAAGAAGCCTTGGCAGCAGGAGCCTGCTACAGTTTCCGTAACATGCGTAAAATCAGGCATTTACAATCTTTCCAGCAAACTATTGAAAAGAGGTGTACAGAAACTGAGATGCGCACGAACCCCTTTACAAACAAAATGTTGACATGCCCGGCGACCCCATTATGAATAATGCTGCAATTCTGGGAACCGGCCCATTTACAACTTGCAAGCGAAACCCACAGCGCCCGCCGACGCCACACCGCTCTCTGCGGGATTGCGCCGGTATCTTTATTTCTCGGCGGCGACAACAGGCGCAGCCATCATGATTGTCGAAATCCTCGGCGCGAAAATGCTTGCGCCGTATTTCGGCACGTCGCACTTTGTCTGGACGGCGCAAATCGCGGTCACCCTCGTCGCGTTGGCAATCGGCTACTACGCCGGGGGTCGGCTCGTGGATCGTTCGCCGCAATTAAGCCGTCTGTATTGGGCCGTGCTGGTGGCGGCTGTTTATCTCTGCCTCACCGTGCTTGTTGTGGACCCGGTGGTCTGGTGGTGCCTCGACTTCAACCTCGCAGTTGGCTCGTTGCTGGCCTCGACATTTCTGTTCTTTGTGCCGCTGGCGTTGCTCGCAATGGCCGGACCATTTTTTATCCGCGTGTTGACTGTCACTGTCACTGGCGTGGGCGGAAACGTCGGACGACTCACGGCCATCGGCACGCTCGGCAGCTTCGCGGGCACGGTGCTCATCGGCTACGTGTTCATTCCGTTTCTGCCAAACTCAATCACCATGTATGCGACTTCCGGCGCGGTCATGGCCGTGGCTGCGGGCTACTTCTTCGGTTGGGGACGGAAGCGGAGTTCCGCCGCCCCGGTCGTGGCTGGAATTATTTTTGCCCTGTTGCTGGGGGGAAGTGGTGTGGCGAAGGATCAGCAACCAGCCAGGGGCAAAGGATGGCACGAAGTTTATCGCGCGAATTCAAATTTTGGCCGGTTACAGGTGATTGACATGGATGATGGGGCGTACCGTTATTATCTGAACGACGGCCTTGACCAGAACGACTATGATCTCCGTCTGAAGAAAGCCTTGTCCGCGTTCGCTTACATGTTGCACGGCCTTGCGCGCAGCTACACGACGAACATCGAGGAGGTGCTTTGCATCGGCCTCGGCGTGGGTATCGTGCCGATGAAATTCGCGCAGGAGGGCGCACGGGTGGACGTTGTGGAAATCAATCCCGCTGTCGTGCCGGTCGCCGAACGATTTTTCGACCTCGAACCGGCGCGACTCAATCTTACCATTGACGATGGGCGGCATTTTATGAACCGCTCCGTCCAACGCTACGACGCCATCATTCTCGACGCTTTCCTTGGTGATTCCTCACCCTCACATCTGATGTCGCGCGAAGCGTTCGCCGCGATGCGGCGGATTCTCAGACCGGGCGGCGTGCTGGTCATCAACACTTTCGGCGGGACGGGGCAGGGCAAAGATTTTTTCGCGGCGTCGCTGGACAAAACATTGAAGGCTGTTTTTCACAGCGTGCGCATCCACGGCGCGGACAACGACAACGTACACAACCTGTTTTTCGTCGCATCCGACCAGCCGGAAATGACAATGCGAAGCTCGCCCGACTTTTCAGAAGTGCATGTGGCTTGTCGCCAGCATGTGCAAGAAGCCTGCGCCACCATTCTGAAAACCGATCCGGCTCACGGCCTTGTGCTGACCGATGACTATAATCCGGTGGAATATTACGACGCGGCCAACCGCGAGAAGATTCGTCGAAATCTGGTCATGGCCACGCGGCAGCAATAAATATTTTTGGGTGAAAGCAGCCCTGGCCGCGCGGCGGCGGCAGGAAACCACATAGTCACTGAAATGGATTTGTCAGCGATTCAGAATGGGGGCATGGCCATCGCTTCATCAACGGCTCCATGAATCGAGGGAAACGCCCTAAAGAGCAAAAAGTGACAATGTTAGGAACCCCTTTATGAACCGGGGTGACCGCAGAGAGACGATTGCGCCACCCGGGTCTCGACCCGGTTGACGCCTTATCCGCAGTTGTCTGACCGCACTTAGGCTTTGCGCCGGCGGAGGAACGCCGCCAACGCCGTCCCGCCCATGCCGATCAGGGCGAGCACGGAAGGTTCGGGAACATCACTTGACACCAACAAGGTTCCGGGCGGCAATGCAGGAGACAGCAACACTCCCACATCCTGCAATTCTCCCGTTTCTTGAATGCTCGCCGCCACAGTGGTGACGCCCGAAGCGGGATAATAGATGAGCGGCTGCTCGTTGTAGTCAGACTCGAAATAGAAGTACCCCGACTGCACCCAGAGGGCGTCGCTCAACTCACTTTGGCCCGGCACTCCATCATACATGAGGACCACTTGGTCCGGCAAGTTGGCCGCCTGCGCGAACGCCGGTAGGTACTCCGACGCTGGGGATGTCCCGTTTTCCGGGAGGAAGACATCATAACTGGTCGGAGTGTAGATGACCTCGTCCGATGCTTGGGCATGAGCCGTGGTGGCCGCAAGACTGGCTGCCAGGGCGGCGGCCAGCGTGTACAATACTTTTGTCTTCATAATGGTTTCTCAATAATTATTCACGTTTTTCCGATTAATATACAAACCATTTCATCACCGATGGCGTGGTTCCGCAACAGGCAAGATTTTGGAAAAGCAGACGTTTCTTTGGATTTTGGGCGATAGAGGCCAAATTAACGCCCCGCCCGCCAGGCGTCCGGCGAACGGCCCTCGTGGGCCTTGAAGGCACGACGAAAGGAGTCCGGGCTGGCGTAACCCGCCGCGTCGGCCACTTCGCCAACGCGGTTTCGAGGATCACGGAGCAACTCCCTGGCCTTGGAGAGCCGAACTTCTTCCAGGAAATGATGGAAGGTCACGCCCGTCGTTTGACTGAACAGGGCGGAGAGGTAGGAGGCGTTCATCTTCATGGCCGAAGCCAGTTCGTCCAAGTTGATCGGGCGGTGGTAATGCTGATGCACGTAGTTGAGCATCGCCTCAACGAGCTTCCGGGCGTGGCTTCCCAAACCGGGTTGGACCGTGGATTCCGGGAGGCCGGGCAACCGATGGCGCAGTTCCCCGCGCAGGCGCGTGGCCTCGGTTTCAGTGCTGTTCAACCTCCGCAAGGCGTCGTTCAATCCGCTCCCTGCCATCCGGGCCTGGGCGGTGGATTCCAAATCGTGGAGGATCAGACGCGCCAAAGCCATCGCGTCATGGAAGGCGGCTGGAGAAACAGGTTTCCCTGCGTGCTTCGCCCAGAACCGGGTGTTTCTCCCTTGGCTGACCCTGTGGGGTGAGGGAGAATGAGACGCCACCCTCGCCTGTAAGACCAGCGTGAGAGGGCAGGCATTATTCACCTGAAGGCAGGCACAGAAGTTGGTGATGCCGCACTGCCCGATGAACCGACGGTCCCGGTTTGCCGGGTGCAAGGTGAGTTTCCAACGATGCTGCAAGCAGGACTCGCAGCGCTTGGGCTGCCGGCCTTTCGCGCCCGCTCGTTGGCGCGCCATCGGGCACAGGACGGGCATTGCACCGGGTCCCTGGAATTCCAGCGGTTCGTGCCACAAGACATGAAGGCGCAGGCCGGTCAGTTGGGGAATAAGTCTGAGCATCGGCTCGCGCAGCCGTTTTCGGAACAGGTCCTGACACTCCCTGAAGGCGAAAAACTCCGGGGGTTCGGCCTCTGCCGCCGATGTCAACGACGGGGCCTGGCTTTCGCTTGGGCATTGGGCCGTGGCTTTGGCGTCCGGCGGCTTAACCCGAGTCGGCCTTGTCACCCTGCAACTCTTCATGTCGGTTTTCATAAGACTCGAAGCCAGGTTCTTGCGAGCCAAATAGCATGTGAGCGCCAAAAGAGCCTGGCAACCTTCAGGAGACGAAGGCAATTAAGCATGGAACGCCCGCCAAAACAAGCTCTATATCATTGTATAGCCAGACTCAATGCGCCGATGGGAACGGCGTCTTCGCGGAGCCGGGATGGCGCAATCTTCGGCCCCGGCGCAAATGCCTCCATCACGTAACCGCGCAATGATCCTTCCACCGCAGCCCGCAGCGGTTCGCCGACTAGTGACAAACCGCCGCCCAATACTATCACTTCCGGATGGAATAGATGCGTAACATGTGACAAGCCGAAGGCAAGATCGTCGGCGGTCTCGCCTAAAATTTGTCTGGCCATTGGGTCGTTGGCGGCAAGCGCGGCGGCCAGGAATTTCGCTTCGTTGGCGGTGGCGTTGCCGACGCATTTCGCAAGCGGGCTGGCTGGATGTTGCAATACGGCGGCGCGTATCCGCGCATCGACCGCCCAACCGGAACAACGGCTTTCCAGAGTTGTCCCCGAGCGGTCCAGGCGAATGTGGCCAATCTCAGCTTCGCCCGGCATTGCCCCGTGAAAAATCTTGCCGTCTGCCACCAATCCGCCGCCGACCCCGCTGCCCAGGGTGACGTAAAATACGATTTTAAAATCCGCGCCCGCGCCGTGCAATGCTTCGCCGAGAGCGCCCACATTGGCGTCGTTATCCACCCGCACGGGCGCCTGGGCCAAATCGGAAAGCCATGAGCCAAGGGGAAATTCCGACCAGCCTTCGATTTGATGCGAGCAACAGATTCGGCCCATCCTCCAATCCACCGGCCCGCCAAATCCGACGCCGATCGCGGCAGGTTTGATGCGCCGGGCCAGGGCGGGAATGGTTTGTTCGAGTCTGCGGCGGATACCGGCAGCGCCCGCGGCCATATCCACGGGAAAACAAATCCGCTCCAGAATTTGCGCCGCGCCATCGCCCGCGCAAATTTGCAGTTTGGTTCCGCCGATTTCAATGCCGAGATGGAGGCCGCCGCCTTTATCGCCGTGTCTAATCATGGCTCCCAATCTTCTTTGTGCAATTCGGACTAAGATTACGAATTAGCGCCTCAGATGGCCCGCTCTCATTGGGGCGTGGGACGGCCAGGTCTGCCAAGCCTGGGTTGCCGCGGTTGTCTGGTCATCGGAGTCGCATTGGGAGGAAAAGCGGTTTCGAAGTCGCCTGGGTTTAAAACTTTGTTCGCTTCAATGTTCTCGTAGGTTTCAATAAAATTCCCCTTCAATTTCGACGCCTTTTCCATTTGGGCTTTTTGCACAAGAGTGAGGCCGGCCAGCGACGCCTCATCAACTTTTCCACCCAAAATGAGTTCGGCCTGAGCGATCAGGAAATCCGATTTGTGGACCCAGAACAGCACGTTCCGGGAAGCGATCTGGCCGGTCAAAACGTAGCATTTCTGGCCGTTGAGAGTTTGGTTATTCGTCTTCGCAAAATTCTTGAGCGTGGCGGCCGGGCTGTTGGTTTCGTCAAAAAACAACGCCGCGATGAACATGCCAAGGGTGCCCGAAGAGGCCGCTGCCGTGGTCAAGGCCAATTCCCGGTTCTTCAATTTCGTGGTGGTGGTTCCCGTGTGAACAAAATCCCCCTTGCCGGCCGCCCACACGGCGCCTTTGATTTGTTGCGTGCCAGCCTCCCGCTCCCACTCCATTCGATAAAGGTCCGGCCTGCCCAATCGAAGCGACAGTTTTGTCGTCAACGTTTGTGGCTCTTTCATTGCGGGGCTGATTTGCGACATATCAATGGTCCCAACCGATATGCCTTGCACGCTGTAACTGGTCAATTTCTTGTAAGTCGCGTCAACCTTTTTCAGAATCTCGTCCGCCTCCAGATCGGGGGGGGGCGGCGGCGGGGTGTTGGTCGCCGCCTGCTCGGCGGCAGCCGCTTCCTGGTGCTGGTGGTATTTGTCAAGCAACTTGGGCACGAACAGGATCGCCGCCACCGCCACAACGGCCCCCACGCCCAACCCGACGTACAAGCCGATGCGCGGCTTTTTGGCCTTTCGAGCCATTGCCGTCGCCATCACCGGGGTGGTGGCGGCGTAATGCACCGTCGAAGGAGCTTTCGTGAGCTTGCCCGGCCGCGGGACGGGGGCGGTCGGGGTTTTCGGCACGACGATCGGTGCCTGGCAACTTGGACAATTGATTTGAACGCCGGCGTATTCGGGTGTTGCCTCAATATTTTGCTGGCAGTGAGGACAGGAGAATTTGAATTCATTCATAGTGCAATCGCCCAAGACTGTGGAATCTCCGGCGAAATGTCGAGGCGATTCTGGCGATTCTGGCGATGACGACACAAAACCCGCTTGCTCCAAACCGATTTCATGGCTAACGTATCCGGCATGAGCACGGTTGAACTCGCTGTAAGAAAAGTCAAAAAGCTCTCTACCCGCCAGGCCCGCGAATTGTTGGGTTGGCTGACCGCACGGCAGCCAAATGGAACTGCTCTGAAACAGCGTTCCCGAACATCGCGTCGAAAAGCAGCGATTCACCATTCCATGCAAAAATTGAAGGCGTGGCAGGACTCCGTTCGTGGCACGACCGATTGGGAGCCGCCGAGGATGCCTGACGATTTGGTCAAACGGATTCGGCTGTGAATTTCGTGCTGGATACGAATGCCGTCAGCGAGACGAGAAAGCCGCGACCTAATCCCGGACTCCTCAGTTGGTTGTACACACAGGACCCCGCTCATCTTTTCGTCACCACCGTCACGCTGGCCGAGGTGTGGCATGGCTTTCACTGTTTGTCGCCGGACCACACGGACTATGATAGTGTTAAACGTTTCGCGACCGACCTGCCTGGGAAATATCGGGTGTTAAACTTTGATGCTCGCGCGGCGGCGATTTGGGGAGAAATGACCGCCCACGCGAACGGACCGCTGCCTTTGCGCGATTCACTCATCGCCGCCATCGTCCGCTCACGCGGCCACCGAATCGTCACGCGCGACGCCGCACCGTTCAAGCGTATGGGCTGCAAAGTCCTCAATCCTTGGAAATGAACCGTAGCCACGCGCTTGCCGCGCCGAAGAGCGATGAAGGCGAGAGTTTTGCCAGACTCGTCGGGCGACTCGACTGACGTAAGAACTGAAGAACTGCTCGCCGCTCACGACGCAAGCGAAGAATTGACACAAGGCGTCGTTGCCATCGGTGGCGAATCGTTTAATTTTGGGTGTATGGGTGTGACCTTCTGATGGAGAAACCGTAACAGGCAGTAGCGGATTATTCGCTCCAAACCAACGAGAGTTGGCATGCGTCGGATCGCCAACAAAATGAACAGGCGAGCCAATTAGTAAAACGTGAGAATACTTACTCAGTGGCTGTGGTTTCATTTGGCCGCGCTCAGCTTGATTTACGCTTGCCGTTCTTTGATGGCTTGCAGAATGCCCGCAATCACTTCGCCCTTGGGCTTGGCGCCTTGATGGCCTTTGCCATGGAGGCGGACGCTGACGTTGTTGGCTTCCATGTCGCGCGGGCCGATGACCAGCATGGTATGCACCCTGGCCTCCTCGGCGCGCAGGACTTTTCCGTTGATTTTGTCGGTGCCAAAATCCGCCTCGGCGCGCACTTGATGGGCGCGGAGTTCCGCCAGGATGGGCCTGGCGTAATTGACCAGTTTTTCGTCGTCGCCAATGGTCAGGATGCGCACCTGGTCCGGCGCCAGCCACAAGGGAAAATTGCCCGCGTAATGCTCGATCAGAAATCCAATGAAACGTTCATGGGTCCCAAGCGGCGCGCGATGAATGCACAGCGGCGTCTTGTCCGTATTGTCCTTGTCGCGATAGACGAGTCCGAATCTGGCGGGCACGGCGAAATCAACCTGGTTGGTCGCCAAAGTGAATTCGCGGCCGATGACGCTCCAGACCTGCACATCAATCTTGGGGCCGTAAAACGCGGCTTCGTTCGGCACCTCGACGTAATTGATGCCGCTGTTCTTGAGGACCTCGCGCACCATGTTTTCGGTTTGAATCCAGAGGGCCGGCTCATTGACGAATTTCTGGCCGAGTTTGGCCGGGTCGTGCGTGCTGAAGCGCATGACATGTTTCTCAATGCCGAAAATCTTGAAATACTTGAGATACATTTCGTTGACCGCGTTGAACTCCTGCGCGAACTGTTCCGGCGCGCAATAGATATGCGCATCGTTCATGTTGAGCGAGCGGACGCGCATGAGGCCGAACAACTCGCCCGATTGTTCGTAGCGGTAATTGCAGCCATATTCAGCCAACCGCAACGGCAAATCGCGGTAACTGCGCGGTTCCGCCGCAAAAATGCGGTGGTGATGCGGGCAGTTCATGGCTTTCAAATAATAACGATCTGGCTCAGGCAACTGCGCCCATTTGCTTCTGGAAAAAACTGTTGCAATAGCTGACTTTTCAAGAAGATTCCGAACTTGTTCAGGCTTCTGCAAAAAATCTTTCTCAAATTCTTGAAGTGAATAATTTGAATCGTTCAAGCGCGGGAAAATTTGCTCCATGCTTTTTCGCAACAACTGGTCTGATTGTTCAATTGAGCGAGCTTGTGGTTCGACGTTCACCTTTTTGTCGCCTTCTGCACGAAATGTCATTGGCGGAAACATCGAATCCTTGTAGAGCAACGGCAGATGCCCCGAAGTCAGATACATTTTCTCCTTTGCTATGTGCGGGGTCTTCACCCGCACATAGCCCGCGGCAAACTCGGTTTCCTTGGCGAGCTTTTCCAGTTCCTCCAAAATGGCCGTGCCTTTGGGGAGCCAGAGCGGGAGGCCGGGGCCGACGTATTCCGTATCCATCGCAAACAGGTGCATCTCCTGGCCGATCTTGCGGTGGTCGCGTTTTTTGGCTTCCTCCACCATGTTGAAGTAAGCCTCCATCTCGGTTTTGTTCTTGAACGCGGTGCCATAGATGCGTTGCAGTTGCGGGTTCTTTTCGTCGCCTTTGTAGTAGGCGCTGGCCACGGTGGTGAGCTTGAACGCGCCGATGTTCCCGGTGCGCATGACGTGCGGCCCGGCGCAGAGATCGATGAAATCGCCGTTCTTGAAATAGGTGATCTGCTCGCCTTCGGGAATGTCGGCCAGATTGCCGATTTTAAATTTGCTGGGGTTGCCGGGGCGCTCGGCCAGCGCGCCCAACCGGCCGCTTTCGGCGTCTTTCATCGCCTGTTCGCGGGTGACGACCATTTTTTCGAAGGTATGGTTGGCCTTGATTTCCTTTTTCATCTCCGCCTCGATTTTCCCGAAGTCTTCCGGCGAGATGCGATGCTCCAGTTCGACATCGTAATAAAAACCGTTTTCGACCGGCGGGCCGGCGGCGAATTGGGCGTCGGGCCAGAGGCGCAGGATGGCCGTGGCCATGACGTGGGCGCAGGAATGGCGGATGCGCTCCAAGTCGGTCATTTTTTGCCGGTCATCCAGCGTTTTGCGTTCGTTTTCCATAAATAATGTTTGAGCACCCTCTCCTCATCCTAATCGAAGCGATGCAGGATTAAGATTAAGATTATGAGCCGGAGATTGCCAGCCAAAAACCGCGCTTCATTGCCAGGGAGCAGGGCAGGGAAGCGGTCATATTGCATCGCCATCCCTTGCTCACCTCCGCCCGGAAAATGCGGCTTTATTCGGGCGGCGAATGGCCGGGCTTTCTGCGCAGGGCGGTTTTTAGTCCGAGGAAGACGATCAGCAGCCGTGAAGCCTGTGCTCCGTGGTACGACGGGCTGCGTTGAAAAACCGGGTTCAGGCCTGAACTTAACTACGTTTAACATGGTTTGACCCGACCAAAGCTGTTTGTTTTGCAAGTTGTTCATTGTTATGGATTTACATACGATTCGGACCGCCAGCTTGACCAACAGAACTGGTTTGATTCAGTTTGACTGAGTTTGACTGGCGCAGCATCGA
>CAWFAZ010000083.1:0-41454 GCA_963813995.1 uncultured Verrucomicrobiae bacterium
ACCTCGCGTTACCGGCTAAGTCGTTGACTATCAACACTTGTTACCGTGTTACCGATTTTTTGGACCTATGTATCAATATTGCGTTTCCTGCCATTTTTCGCGGCAAATCCGTTAAAACTTCAAGTTCCAGTCATTCCTCAAGTACTTTTCCGCGACCAGCCGCTGGTAATCCGGCAAAACATCCAGGGCAGTCCCGGCCGACCATGTTTGGCGCAACGCGTCTTTCACAGCTTCGGCGGACGCGGGCAGGTTCATCAGAAACAGCCCGTGCGGACGTCCCTCCCGGTAATCCGGCTGGCGGGAGGGCATGGGCAGAAATTTTTCCATCAGGCTCAGATCGAAGCGCAGGAGGAAGGTACCGTGAAAAATCAGCGCATGGCGTTTGCGCCGCTGGGCGTTGCCGGAGAATTTCTGTCCGGCCAGCGAAAGGTCCGTATGGCCTTGCACCCGCACGGGCCGGCCCAAAAGCGCGCTCAAGGCGTCCCTGTGCCGCCCCATGATGTGGCGATTGGCCGCGGCGATGTTTTGCAGCGCGTCGTTTCCATCGATCTTGAGGATGAGTGAGTAATTGAGGCCTCCTGGCCCCTGCAAAACAGTTCCGCCGCCGCTGCAACGCCGGTACACGCCCACTTTTTCCCGCAGGCAGGCCGCCTCATTGACCTCCAGCGCGACACGGTTGGAGTAGCCGACAACGACGAAATAATCGCGAGGTTCCCAGAATCTCAGAACCTCGCCGCCCGTCTGCTCCTCGCAGGCATCCAGCAAGGCTTCGTCACAAGCCAGATTGGCTGCGGGCGTGGGCAAGGTCAGGTCCAGACAATTCATTTTTGGGCGGCCGTTGCTAATCTTACTCTCTTTCGTGCAACTGGGATTAAGATTAAGATCAAGATTAGGATTAGGAACCAGAAACCGCCATCCAAAAAAGAAAAAGGCCGGCGCGGGTTTATTCGCGCCGGCTTTTGAATCAGCTACTCCGGCAGGGCCGGCCTTTCAGAGAAAGGCCGCGGGACTCGGTCTTGTTTACGGTGTAACAATCGCCCGATACAACCCATATAGAACCATTCCTTCGACGGCCAAAAAAAGTCCGAAGGAAACCGGTGGAATCACTTGGAACCGTATGTAATCGATAGTCACTCTCATACTAACAACATGCTCTATCATCAAGCAGGGGGTGTGCCATTAATAAGCACGGCGTATTGGCCGGGGCTTCCGCCGGAAACCGCCGGAGAGCCGTCTCAATTCTGGACAGTCTTGCTCAATTTTGGACAGTCCCATCTGGCGCATTGGTCGGCAATCTGTTTGACCTTCTGCGGCTCCAGATTGTCGCGGCCAGCCATCCGAGGCCAATTCCAGAACAACTGGCAGGGAACCAGTCCCCATGCCGGTTATAGAATGTCTGGCGGCGATCACCCGGCGCGCGCAAGGGGATTTGGGCGGTGATAAAACCGGGAGCATAAACATTGCCCGACGTGTTGTGAATCTGGCGCACACGGCCCTGGGCGTCGGCCCAGCAGGTTAGCCCGTCATTGGTGCAGCGCAGCAGCGGGACGCCGTTTTCGACCGCGCGAAATATGCCGCTGGCGGCCTGCTGCCATTGCTCGGCGCCATGACCAAACCAGCCGTCGTCGGTCAGATTGACCAGGAAATCGGTATCCGGACCGACATGCTCCCGCGCCTCCTGTGCGAACATATCTTCAAAGCATATAAGGACGGACATTTTGGCCGAAGGATTCTTGATCTCGAATTCGACCGGGCGATCTCCCGGAGTCACTTCGCCGCCAATGGGCGTCAGCCATTTCAAAAAGGGGAGCCAGCGAACCAGTGGAATGTATTCGCCAAAAATGACCAGCCGGCGCTTGTGATAAATGGCTTCAAGCACGCCGTCCGGATTACAGAGGAGGGCGCTGTTAAAGTAATCGGTTGTGCCGGTGGCCGCTGGTTCGGCAGTGCCGGCGCAAAAAACCAGCCATGTCTCGTGGCTGTGAACCAGTTGGGCAATCGCCTGCTGGATTTCAGGAGTCAGGTCTGGCACGGCGGATTCGGGCCAAAGCAAAAGCCGGGGGTTGGAGGCCAGCGCCCGCTCTGAAAGGTCAAGCACGGTTTGGAAACGCGCCCTGTCCCCTGTGGGGTCCCAAATCAACGTTTGCGGAATGCCGGGCTGGACCAGGGCCACTTTCAACTCTTTGGCCGGCGGCGGAACGGATGCCAGTTTGTCGGCGCCAAAACTCGCCACGCCAGCCACAGCGAGCAACGGCAATCCCGCGCCGGCCCATAAGCTTTGCGCCGCGGGCCGCCGCGCCAGGACCAGGGCTGCGCCGCACAGCGATACGGAGGTCCAAACGACCAAAAAAGAAACGCCATATATGCCGGTAATGGCCGCGACTTGAATCAGGGGCAGCAATTGGTATTGCGACGCGCCCAGGAAATTCCACGGGAAGCCGGTCAACATTTTCCCGCGGGCGAATTCCAGGGCGGTCCAAATCGCCCCTGCCGCAAAGGCCCAAGCCAGGCGCCGCAGCCAGCCCATGGCGATGAATTGATCCGCCGTGCCGCAACTTCCCGGGAAAAACTTCCAACACAACCAAACCCAAATGGCGGGATAGAGCGCGCAATATGCGCTTAAAGCCAGCCAGCCGGCTGCCGGTGCAATGGGAATGCCCTGCCAGGTGAATGGCATGTTCAGCAGCCAGTAAAGCGAACTCAGAAAATGAACCAACCCTGCCACAAAACCAATCCGAAACGCCTGGCCGCTCCTTGCCCCGAGACCGCTGAAGAGGATCAATCCCGGCGCGATCCATGCAGCCCATGCCATCCCGATGGCCGGAAAGGACGCGCTGAGCAGAAGTCCGCCCAAGGCTGCGGCAAGGAACCGAACAACCGGACTGGAATTGAGCGAAAATTTATTCAAGGCCATAGATTGTCCGAAAGCGAAATAGTTTGCCAGTGTTCAATGTTCAGTTTTCAGTTTCTCCAGTGAAGGCACAACATGCAGCCCCAGACGCGCCGGCGCCGGTTCCCAAGGGGAAGTCAATATTAACGTTTGGCACGGGGAAATGGAAGCCTCGGTCCGCCAAATCCTGGCCAGGGAAGGAACTCCGCTGGAGCGTGTGCGGTTTCACCATTTTCCAACCGTTTTATCGCAGTGTCCATCAAATCAGGGGAGGCTCACATAATTTCAGCATTTAGCCTTTAGCATTTAGCATTTGCCCCCTTGCCCGGCGACCACAATCTTTGGTGGGGCGTTCAAAATAAACACACCAGTAATTGTGGTTCCGGCCCAAAAAAACCTCAAATTAAGGGTTGTCTCTTTGCCGATAATTTCGTAAATTTATCGGGTGGCGGAGGACATCAAAAATCCATCGCGCATAGAGTGTTTTTAATGAGCAGATTTGATGAGGGAAATTGTTAAATGATGAATACCGCGCCTGACCGTACTGAAAAATACGACGCGTCGAAAATCGATAAATTGGAGGGCCTGGAAGCAGTCCGAAAACGCCCAGGAATGTACATCGGCGACCCCGATGAACGCGGTCTGCATCATTCTGTCTTCGAAGTCCTGGACAATTCCATCGATGAGCATCTTGCCGGCTGTTGCAATAAAATCGACGTCACCGTTCATGTGGATGGATCTGTTTCCATTCGGGACGATGGACGCGGCATCCCGGTGGATACCCATCCCAAATGGAAGATGCCGGCGGTCGAACTGGTCCTGACTAATTTACATGCCGGCGGCAAGTTCGGGCAGGGCGCCTATAAGTATTCCGGCGGCCTTCACGGCGTCGGCGCCAAGTGCGTCAATGCCTTGTCCGACTGGTTCAAAGTGGAGGTTTCGCGCGACAACCAAGTCTATTACATGTCCTTCGAGCGCGGCATCACCAAGCAAAAACTCCAAGTCATCGGGAAATCCAAAAGCACCGGCACCCTCATCACCTTCAAGCCCGACCCGACGATTTTTACCATCACGACCGAGTTTAAATTCGACTTGCTGGCTAACCGCCTGCGCGAACTGGCCTTTTTGAATCCGGGCCTGGAGATCAATTTGAAGGACGAGCGCGTCGAAAACAAGAAGGAGACTTTCCTGTATCGCGACGGCATCGAGCAATTTGTCCGGCAGCTCGGCCGCAACAAGGAGGTTCTCCATCCCAAGCCCATCGTGCTGGCCCGGCAAAAGGATGAGGTCATCGTGGATTGCGTCATGCAATACAATGACAGCTATACCGATCAAATCCTGTGCTTCGCCAACTCGATTGCCAATACCGACGGCGGGACCCATCTGACCGGCTTCCGCACGGCGCTGACCCGCGCCATCAACCAATACGCCCGCTCCAATGATTTGCTCAAGGAAAAGGACCCGGCCATTTCGGGCGACGACGTGCGGGAAGGTTTGGTCTGCGTCCTGAGCGTCAAGCTGCCCAATCCGCGTTTCGAATCGCAAACCAAGGTCAAGCTCGTCAACACCGAGATCGAAGGCGTCGTCTCGTCCATTGTCTATGAGGGTTTGATGAGTTTCTTCGATGCCAATCCGCCCGTGGCCCGCAAGGTGATTGACAAGAGCTTGATGGCCGCCCGCGCCCGCGAGGCGGCGCGCAAGGCCCGCGACACCGTGCGCAAAAGCGCGCTGACCGGCGGCGGACTGCCCGGCAAACTGGCCGATTGCTCGGACCGCGATCCCGCCAACACGGAACTCTACATCGTGGAAGGGGATTCCGCCGGCGGTTCGGCCAAGCAGGGGCGCGACCGCAAATTCCAGGCCATCCTGCCCATTCGCGGCAAACTGATCAACGTGGAAAAGGCCCGGCTGGACAAGGTGCTGCAAAACACCGAAATCCGCACCATGATCACCGCCATCGGCACCGGGATCGGCGACGGGGAAGGGGAGGGGGCGTTTGACGGGGCCAAATTGCGCTACCACAAGATCATCATCATGACCGATGCGGACGTGGACGGCTCGCACATCCGCACTTTATTGTTGACATTTTTTTACCGGCAGATGCCGCAATTGGTCCGGCAGGGTTTTGTCTATATCGCCCAGCCGCCGCTCTACCAAATCGCCCGCAAGAAGCGCGTGGAATACGTGGATGACGACGCGCAGATGAACAAAATTCTCATCCAGCTCGGCACGGAAGACGTCCGCTTGCGCGATTTGGCGACCAACAAGGAGATGTCCGAAAAGCAACTGGGCGAAATCCTCGAACTGCTCGAGTCCCTCGACAAATACGTCCAATCCCTCCGCCGTCATGGCGGTGATTTTGGCGACTACATCGAGCATCGCCACCCCGCCACCCACGAATTGCCCCGGCACCTTGTCAAAGTGCGCGATGGCAACGATGAAACCGTCCACTACTTCCACACCGAGAAGGAGCTGGACAAGTTTGGCACGGACAACTCCGACCTGAAATTATTCGGCGAAGAGACCGATACGACCCTGATCGAAAGGGCCGACCGGGAAAAAACAGACAAGCCAAGAAACGGCAACACCCGCCGCGCCAGGCACGTTGAGTTGCACGAGAGCAAAGCCGTTATGGATTTGCTGGGCCAGTTGGAAAAGAAAGGCCTGAACGTCGAGCATTATTCCGCGCAGGACAAGCCGCTGTTCGAATTGATCGAGGGCGAAGGCGAGCGGGCCACGTTCAAGCCGCTCTTTTCCATTGCTGAAATCCTGGCCGGGGTCAAGGAGGCCGGCAAACGCGGCATCCAGATCAAACGCTTTAAAGGCCTGGGCGAAATGAACGCCAAGGAATTATTCGAAACCACCATGAACCCGGAGAACCGCAAGCTCCTGCGCATCGATATGACCAACCTGGTCGAAGCCGAGGAAATGTTCACCAAACTGATGGGCGATGAAGTCGAGCCTCGCCGCCAATTCATCGAAGACAACGCCCTGAACGTGCGGAATCTGGACGTCTAAAACCCGCGCGGTCCCACTAACTTTATTTAATTTCCATGCCAGACGAACCCGGTCAGAATGACCCCAACGAGACGAATCAATTGCCGGTCGGGAGCACTCCGCTCTTTGCGGCCAACGAAAAAATTGAGAAGATCAACGTGGCCGACGAGATCAAGAATTCCTTCCTGGATTACTCGATGTCGGTCATTATTTCCCGCGCCCTGCCGGATGTGCGCGATGGGTTGAAGCCTTCGCAGCGGCGCATCCTCTTTGCCATGCACGAGTTGGGCGTGCTGCCCACGCGCAAGACATTGAAATGCGCCAGGATCGTCGGCGAGACCATGGGAAAATACCATCCCCACGGCGACATGGCCATTTACCCGACGCTGGTTCACATGGCGCAGCCCTGGGCCATGCGCGAGATGCTCATCGAAGGGCAGGGGAATTTCGGTTCGGTCGAGGGCGATCCCCCGGCCTCCATGCGGTACACCGAGGCCCGCCTCCGCCATCTGGGCGCGGCCCTGATGTTTGACATGGACAAGGACACGGTGGATTTCGTCCCCAATTACGATGGGGAACACCAGGAGCCGACCGTTTTTCCCGCCGCCTTTCCCAACCTCCTGGTCAACGGCGGCACCGGCATCGCCGTCGGCATGGCCACCAACATGGCCCCGCATAATCTCGGTGAAGTGATCGACGGCATCTGCGCCCAAATTGATAATCCCGAAATCACCATCGAGCAATTGATGCAACACATCAAGGGGCCGGATTTTCCCACCGGCTGCATGGTCTGCGGCCTGGAAGGGATCAAGGAGTATTTCAAGACGGGCCGGGGCAGCGTCAAAATTCGCGGCAAAGTGGGCGTCGAAGAACTCAAAGGCGGCCGCGAGCATATCATCATCACCGCCATCCCTTACAACGTCAACCGCGCCACCCTGGTCGAACGCATTGCCGAGCTTGTCAACGAAAAGGTCATCACCGACATCACCGCCGTGCGCGATGAATCGGACGAAAACACGCGGGTGGTCATTGAGATCAGGCGCGATGCCATTGCCAAAGTTGTCATAAATAATTTGTACCAGCACACCGCGCTGGAAAGCAGCTTCGCGGTCAACTCCCTGGCCATCGATCACGGACGCCCCAAGACCCTCGGTCTCAAGGAGCTGATCAATTGCTACATTGACCATCGCCGCGAAGTCGTCATCCGCCGCGCCCGCTTCGAATTGCGCAAGGCCGAGGAGCGCGCCGAAACTTTGGAAGGCTATCTTATCGCCCTGGCCAACCTGGATGAATTCATCCGCATCATCCGCCAGTCGAACAACCGCGAAGAGGCCAGGATCAAGCTGCTCGCCTTCGATTTCACCCGTCAGCAGGTCGAACACATCGGCGTGGTCATCCGCAGCGAGGCGCGCCTGACCAGCGGACGCTATTCCTTCAGCGAGGCCCAGGCCAACGCCATCCTCGAATTGCGCCTTTACCAATTGACCGGGTTGGAGATGGGCAAAGTCCGGGCCGAATACACGCAGTTGCTCGAACGCATCAAGGATTTGCTCGACATATTGGCCAGGGAATCGCGCGTCTTTGCCATTATTAAATCGGAATTGAAGGAGATTAAGGAAAAATACGCCACCCCGCGTTTGACCGAGCTGATCCCCGACGAGGGCGATATTGCCATCGAAGACCTGATCGCCAACGAAGGGGTCATTATCACCATCACCCATGCCGGGTTGATCAAGCGCACCAATGTCAGTTCCTACCGCGCCCAGCGTCGCGGCGGCAAAGGCGTCATCGGCATGACCACCCGCGAAACATCCGCCGCGCCGGGCGAGGCCGAGGACTTCATCGAGCATCTCTTCACCGCCAGCACCCACGATTACTTGATGTTCTTCACCGACACCGGGCGGGTCTACGTCGAGCGCGTCCACGAAATCCCGGACATGGGCCGTGCCGCCAAGGGCCGCAGCATCGCCAACCTGCTCGAACTCAAGGCCGGGGAAAACATCGCCGCGCTCATTCGTGTCCTGGCCAAAACCGGCCCGAACAAGGAGGACATCACCTGGACGCAGCAAGACGAAGTTTTCTTTGCCACCCAGAAAGGCACTGTCAAAAAAACTTCGCTCAACGAATTTGGCAACGTCCGCAAAGGCGGCATCATTGCCATCACCATTGAACAAGGCGACGCCCTTATTGATGCCAAGCTCACTCGCGGCAGCATTGTTGAAAAGGACGAAGTTAAAAACCCCGGCGATGACGTGGTGCTTATTACGCGCGAAGGCATGAGCATTCGATTCTCGGAAGCCGATGTCCGGTCCATGGGCCGAAGCGCCGCTGGTGTCCGCGGCATCAACCTCGAAGCATCCGATGCCGTCGTTGCCCTGGCGGTGGTGGTGTCCGATGCGACCTTGCTTGTCGCCGGTGAAAACGGCATCGGCAAGCGCACCGATTTTGCCGAATACCGCCCCCAATCCCGTGGCGGCAAGGGCATCATCACGATGAAGACCAACGAGAAGACAGGCGTCGTCATCGGCGCGCTGACCGTCAAAGATGCGGATGAAATCATGCTTATCACCGTGACCGGCCAGA
Organism: uncultured Verrucomicrobiae bacterium; assembly: GCA_963813995.1. Classification (GTDB taxonomy): domain Bacteria; phylum Verrucomicrobiota; class Verrucomicrobiia; order Limisphaerales; family Palsa-1400; genus DASRLE01. Next base: position 8,471 of record CAWFAZ010000083.1, read on the forward strand.
TGGTGCGGACGCGCGTCAGCGACATCCGCGAAGCCGGTCGCAACACCCAAGGCGTCAAACTAATTGATTTGGAAGGCCCCGACAAACTCAAAGCCATCGCCCCGGTCATCAGCGAAGAAAAGGAAGAGGGCGAAGAACCAGCCGCCGCCGCGCCGCCCCAGTAGTGGGCTGCTTTCAATCGTGAAATAGCATGAGCACCCGTACTCCTTCCAAAGCAAACATTCTTGGCGATTTACGCGCAGAATTCGACCAGAAAATGCTCGATGCTGCGTTCTACGATAGCCCAGATTACAGATCATTGCTGGAATCCGCAGATCGCACAGTCATAGTCGGACGGCGCGGCGCAGGCAAAAGCGCGCTCTTCCTTCGATTAAAAAAGCATTGGGGAGATTCCTCTCATACAAAGGTAATTACCATTGCACCTGAGGATTACGAAACGATCAGCCTCCAAGGGGTCCTTGCTCCCTTCAAAAGCAGGATAAACCTAGTGCGTGCCGCCGCTAAACTCGGTTGGCGTTACGCTCTCATCATGGAGATCGGCAGAGCGTTGCAAACGCATTTTAAGTTCTCCCAGATTTCCGGCGTCAATAATCTTCTCGCGTCACTACGGCTCTGGAACCAGACATCAGGATCAGTGACAGCCAACATGCGACACACAATCGAACCGTACCTCGAGAGACCAACACCACCAGAAGCGCTTGTGGGCGATCTTGCCAGTCATTTGGACTTGACTATGGAAGCGCATTTGTGAGAGCTACCAAAGCAGACAGGTTTTATTTGAGGTTAAAAACTACGCAGATATCGGTCCCGTTGAGTATCGTCAGATGCTCAGCTATCTTTGCCATGAATATGGTAAGTTAGGCTTTATAATCACTAGAGACGCCGATGAGTCCTTAAGAAAAGAGAAGGAGCTACCTTGGCTAAAGGAGATGTATTATACTCACAACGTTATGATCATTAAACTTACGGCCACCTGGTTGATGAAGTATCTTTCAAAAGCAAGAAGCCCTCAGAAGCACGATGCCGCTGATGTTGCTCTCGGAGGCCTGCTCGATAGGTATTGTCGGAATTATTTAGCAATGGGCGGGAGGCGGTAAATTAGAGCGTGTTTTGAAAATGGCAAACCGTCAATCATAAGTAAGTTGCTTATGTTGTACAACATTACCCTTCTGTCATAGATGGAATGGATGCAAACGCATCCTATCAAATATCCGAGTGATCTGACCGATGAAGAATGGAACCAAATCAAGTCTCTGGTGCCCGCGCCCAAATGCGGCAAGGGAAAACGCGGCCGCCCGCTCAAGCTGGCGCGTCGCACCCTGGTCAACGCCATCTTTTATGTCGACCGCTCCGGTTGCGCCTGGCGCTATCTGCCCAAGGAGTTCGGACCTTGGCAAACCGTCTATGGCTACTTTCGGCAGTGGAGCCAGGATTGGACCTGGACCTTCATCCATGACACCGTGCGCGACTGGCTGCGCAAGACCGAGGGGCGGCAGGTGGCGCCGACCGCTGCCATTGTGGACAGCCAAACCGTTAAAACCCCCGATCAGGCCGGCGAATGCGGCTACGACGCGGGCAAAAAGATCAAGGGCCGCAAGCGTCATCTGGCGGTGGACACTCTGGGACTGGTGCTGGCCATGAGGATCACCAGCGCCGCCCTGCAGGACCGCGACGCCGCCCCCATTTTGATTGGCGCGCTGGTGGATATGTTTGGACGACTGCAAATCATCTGGGCCGATGGTGGCTATCTGGGAGCGTTGGTGCGGTGGGTCAAAGAGTTGCGGCCCTTTGGCAAACTGCGTTTGGAAATCGTGCGGCGTTGTGATCACGCCCGGGGTTTTAAAGTCCTGCCCAAACGCTGGATCATCGAACGCACCTTTGGCTGGCTGAGCAAATCGCGGCGGCTGTGCCGTGACTATGAAGTCCGGCTTGATCATAGCGAGGCGATGATACGGATTTGCATGATTCGACTGATGGTCAAACGTCTGGCGTCAATATGAATAAAGCATTTTCAAAACACGCTCTTAGCGGCGTATGGTGGCGATGCCGTCAATAGTTTCTGAAGGGGTTAAAAAGGCGTCGCCTAGCATGTCAACATGTTGTTTGTCAGAATTGATGGAGGAATTCGGGCGATGCTTTCGCGCCAGGCCGGGAGAATTGGAAAGTTAGTTTTTTAGCTCGCCCTCATCCTAACCTTCTCCCCCAGGGAGAAGGAACAGGTTTTGCGCGGTTCCGTTTTATCGGCTGACCGTCTGGCCAATATCGCAGCAGGTTTTTTAAAGACGCGGCAAATAATTCTCCTTCTCCTTGGGGAGAAGGCCGGGATGAGGGAGAGCCTTCTCACATAAAAGATCAGGAACCGGATTACATGCCCATGATCTGATAGCCGCAATCGACGTAGAGGACCTGGCCCGTAATCGCCGCCGCGCCGTCGCTGGCCAAAAAGGTTCCCGCGGCGCCCAGTTCGTCGGGAAGGACATTCCGTTTGAGCGGGGCATGGGCTTCGTAGTGTTTGAGCATGTCTGAAAAACCGGCAATGCCGCGGGCCGCCAGTGTGTTGACGGCGCCGGCGCTGATGCAGTTGACCCGGATTTTCTTCGGACCCAAATCATGGGCCAGATAGCGGGCGCAGGCTTCGAGCGACGCCTTGGCCACGCCCATCACGTTGTAATGCGGCACCACTTTTCTCGACCCGTAATAAGTCATGGCCACGATGCTGCCGCCTTCGGTCATGAGCGGGGCCGCGCCGCGGGCCAGCGCGACCAGCGAATAGGCGCTGACATCGTGGGCCACGCGGAAGGCTTCGCGGGTGGTGCCCAAAAAATCGCCTTCCAGCGCCTCGCGCGGAGCGAAGGCCACGGAGTGAAGGAGCAAATGGAGCCTGCCAAATTTGCCGCCGACTTCGGCGAAGACGCGGGCGATTTCATCGTCCCTGGCGACATCGCAGGGGAGAACCAGCGTGTCGGCCCCGAACGCGCCGGCCAGTTCCGCGACGTTGTCCTTGAGCCGTTCGCCCTGGTAGGTAAAAGCGAGCGTGGCGCCGGCGTCGCGCCAGGCCTGGGCGATGGCCCAGGCGATGGACCGTTTGTTGGCCACGCCGACGACCAAACCAATCTTTCCAGCAAGTATCGACATATCTAAATTTTCATCTTAATCCTAATCCTAATCTCCTTCGATTCATTCGGATTAAGATCAGGATTAAGATTAAGATTAGGAGCCAGAAACCGCCACCCAAATAATCGCGAATCCCAGTTCGATTCGCGGCTGTCGCTTCGGCGGCGATTCATGTCGTCTTCAACTTCCGCGATACGTGCTGTAAAACCACGGCGAACACAGCAGCGGCACATGATACGATGCTGCCGCGTCCGCAATGCCAAAGCGCACCGGCACGCGGTCCAGGAACCGGGGGCCGGACGCCGCGCCGGGCTGCAGGGCGAAATAATCCCCGACAAAAAACACCAATTCGTATTCGCCCGGGCGCATTTCCTCCGCGCCGAGCAGCGGGGCGTCGGTGCGGCCGTCGGCGTTGGTGCGGACCGTTTTGAGCAACTGGCGCTGCGGGCCGCTCAAGGACCACAATTGGATTTGCATTCCCCGCGCCGGAAGGCCGCGCGCGGTGTCAAGTACATGAGTGCTCAGTTTCGCGGTCATGGTTCACTCCACAATCAAGTCGCGCAGCCGCAGGCCGGCGATTTTAAAAATTTCCTCCAGGGCGGCGCGGATTTCCTGATCGCGCGAATTTTGCAGCCGCCGCGCAAACCCCTGCAGAATGGCCTCCTTTTTATTCAGCCTCGCGCAAATAATAAACGGGAAATCAAACTTCCGCCGGTAGGCCTCGTTTTGCCTGTGAAACAGCGCCGCCTCCTCCGGCGTCAGGCTGTTTAATCCGGCGGCGGCCTGTTCGCCCGAGGATTCCGCGGTCCGCGTGCCCGCCGGCGCCGCGCGGCCCGCCAAGTCGGGGTGCGCGCGGATCAAGGCCAGTTTTTTGTCGTCCGGAGCGTTTCGAACGGTATCGCACAGCGCGCCCAGCAGCTCGTCCCTTCCGGCAAACGGCCTGCGGCCCGAGGTTTGGCGGGCGATCCAGGGCGAGCGTTCGAATACCGGTCCCGTCACGCGGACAAAATCCCCGGCGCTGAGAGCGTTCAGTTCAGCCATGCTGTGGCGCGTTTGCATCTGGTTGCGTTTTTAGCGTGTCATTCGCGACGACTTCTTTACGATAGCCACGCCATCTGGCAAAGCGATATGAAACTTCTGCGTCATCATTACGGCAAGGCGCGCGTTCGCGTCATGAAAGTCGCGCGCGGCGACGAGCGGCATTCGCTCAAGGAACTCGATATTTCGGTCGTGCTGCAAGGCGGCTTCGACGCTTCCTACACCAAAGCCGACAACCGTCTGGTGGTTCCGACCGACACCATGAAGAACACCGTGAATGTTCTGGCGAAGGAAGAACTTGGCGCGGAAACCGAGGAGTTCGGCCTGGTCGTCGCCCGGCATTTTCTGAAAACTTATCCCCAGGTGGAGACAGCCCAAGTGCGCCTTTCCGAACGGTGTTGGGAGCGCATAGCCGTCCGGGGCCGGCCGCACGCCCATAGTTTCGCCGAAAAAAGCCCGGCAAAACCCTTCGCCGAAGTGACCTGCTCGCGCAAGGAAACCACCATTCAATCCGGCATCAACGATTTGCTGATCCTCAAAACCACCCAGTCTGGATTCGAAGGCTATGATGTCCGTGACAAATTCACCACGCTGCCCGAGACCAAGGATCGAATCTTCGCCACCCAACTGCGCGCGGCCTGGTTTTATGCCGGGCAGCCGGCGAGCTATTCTCAAACCAACGCGCGGATTCTGGAGGCGATGCTGGAGGTCTTCGCTTCCACCTACAGTCCTTCGGTGCAAGCGACGCTTTTTCAAATGGGCGAAGCCGCGTTGAAAGCCGCGCCCGAGATTTCAAAGATCACGCTGACATTGCCCAACAAACATTGCCTGCTCATCAACCTCGCCCCGTTCGGCCTCGAAAACCGCAACGAGCTTTTCCTGCCGACAGACGAGCCGCACGGACAAATCGAAGGCACCATCACGCGCGACTGACTTGGTCATAATCTTCGCGCGCCGAGCGCGGCCAGAAGTTTCTCGTGAATTCCACCGAAACCTCCGTTGCTGAAAACACAGACGACATCGCCGCCCGCCGCCTCCTTTTTCAAATGCGCCACAATGGCATCCGCATCTGTCAAATATACGGCAGTCCTGCCGTCCGACTGGATGTCTTTGAGCAGTTTTTGGGGATCGAGCCTTTCCTCCGGCTTGAGCAGTTCCAGCCGGGCGATTTGCGACACCACCACCGCGTCAGCGTCGTGAAACGCCAGGGCCAGTTCACTTTGGAAAATATTGCGGCGGGTGGTATTGGAGCGGGGTTCGAACACGGCCCAGATGCGGTGCTGCGCGTATTTCAAGCGCAACGCCCCCAGCGTTTCGCGGATCGCCGTCGGATGATGCCCGAAATCGTCCACCACCGTCACTCCGCCAACGACGCCCCGCACTTCCATGCGGCGCTTGACGCCTTTGAAGGTGTCAAAGGCGCCCTGGATTTGTTTGTTGGACAACCCGCAATGTTTGGCGCAAGCCACCACCGCCAGCGCGTTGCGCACGTTCAATTCCCCGACCATGTTCAGATGGAATTTGAAACTGGGTATTTCAAACTCCGTTGCCGTCGGACCGTAGCGCAGGTTGAAGCCCTGAATGCTGTTCTGTTCGCCCAAACCAAAGCGTTTCACCGGACAATGCGTGACGTCGAGCAGCGGGGCCAGGTTTGGGTCGTCGCCGTTGGCCAGGAGCTGGCCGTTGCGGGGGATCAGATGGATCAGGCGTTTGAAGGCGGTTTGGATGTCGCCCAGGTTTTCAAAAATATCCGCGTGATCGAATTCCAGGTTGTTGATGATGGCGACTTCCGGCAGGTAATGAACGAATTTGCTGCGCTTGTCAAAAAAGGCCGTGTCATATTCGTCGCCCTCGATGATGAACCAGGGGCTGTCGGTGAAACGGGCCCCTGCGCCGAAATTGTTCGGGATGCCGCCGATCAGGAAGCTGGGATTCAACCCGTTATGCTCGAAGATCCAGGCCAGAAGAGAGGTCGTGGTCGTCTTGCCGTGCGTTCCCGCGACGACGAGCGAACGCTTGCCGCGAATGAAAAATTCCTTCAGCAACTCGGGCAACGAACAATAACGCAGCTTGTGTTCCAAGACCACTTCCGCTTCGGGGTTGCCACGCGAAATCGCGTTGCCGATGACCACCAGGTCCGGTTTCGCGGCCAGGTTCGATTCGGCATAAGCCAGCATGACCTCGATTTTTTTCGAGGCCAGGAAAGTGGACATGGGCGGATAGACATTTTGGTCCGAACCGGAGACGGCATAGCCCTGGTCGCGCAAGGCCGCCGCGACCGCGGCCATGGCCGTTCCTCCGATGCCGACGAAATGGACAGATTTAATTTCTGAAAGCATGGGGAGTCATGATGGCGGAAATTGTGAGGCAGGGAAGCAGGAAATCAAGGCAGCACGCCAGCAGCATCGGTTTGATCCGCCTGAAAAAAAGTCTTTCTTTCCGGGCGGGCTTTCCAAATCATGCTCCCTGACACGCATTATGAAAACAATCGCCGCCATCGCATTTGCATCATTGGTCATGAGCGCCAACGTCATTTTGGCGCAACCGGCCAAGCCCGGCCTCTTTTCCATGAACAAGGACATCGGCTCGCCAAGCCACGCGGGATCGGTGGTGTGCGATCCTGCTGCCGGGACGTACTTGGTTTCCGGCGGCGGAAGCAACATGTGGGCAAGGACCGACGACTTCCAATTTGTCTATAAGAAAATGTCCGGGGACCTGAGTTTCTCGGCCAGCGTCCGATGGCCCAAACCCGGCGGCAACCCCCATCGCAAGGCGTGCCTGATGATCCGCCAATCGCTGGAGCCGGATTCGCCGTACGTCGATGTGGCCCAACACGGGGTCGGGTTGACGTCGCTGCAATTCCGGGAAGCCAAGGGAGGCAACACCCAGGAAATACAATCCAGTTTTCCCGGCCCGGCGCGGATCGGGCTGGAGAAGCGCGGCGATTATGTCTCGTTTTGGATTTCAAACAATGGGGAGGAGTTGCATCCGGCGGGCGGCTCCTTCAAGCTGCCGTTGACGAAGCCATTTTATGTGGGGCTGGCGGTGTCGGCCCATGACGATGATACGATTGAGCAGGCGGAGTTTTCCAAGGTGGAACTGAAGACGCTGCCGCCGCTGGCGACTGATGCCCGGGGACAGGTGCAAAGCACCTTGGAATTGATGCCCATCAACTCCACCGACCGCACCATCGTTTATCACACCAATATCAACATCCAGGCGCCCAATTGGACCGGGGACAACCACCTGATCTTCAACGGCGGGGGGAGATTGTACAAGATCGGAATCACCAATGGCACGGTACCGGAACCCATCAACATTCAAGGTGTGGGGAACATCAACAACGACCACGGCATTTCGCCGGACGGGACACGGTTGGCCATCAGCGCCGGCGACCCGTCCAAGATTTATGTCGGACCCATCGGCGGAGGCGCGTTCAAGCTGATTACGCCCACCGGACCATCGTACTTCCACGGATGGTCACCGGATGGCAGGACGCTGGCCTTCTGCGGGCAGCGGAACGGCGAGTTCGATGTTTATACCATCCCAGCCGAAGGCGGCGGGGAAAAGCGGCTGACGACCGCCCCGGGACTCGATGACGGCCCGGAGTATTCTCCAGACGGCCAGTTCATTTACTTCAATTCCGAGCGGTCGGGTTTGATGCAAATCTGGCGGATGAAGACCGACGGGTCGGAGCAGACACAGATGACGCCGGATGACGATCACAACAATTGGTTTGCCCACATTTCACCGGACGGGGGGAGCATGGTGTTCCTGACGTTTGACAAAGACGTCAAGCCCAATGATCACCCGGCCAACCGGGATGTGATGCTGCGCATGATGCCGGCCGACGGCGGCACGATCGCCACCCTGGCGAAGTTTTTTGGCGGGCAGGGAACGATCAACGTCGCATCGTGGTCGCCGGACAGCCGGAACATCGCCTTTGTCACTTACACCACGATCCATCCCAGGTAGGCGCAGGAACGGGCTTTGTGCTGCAAACCGAATTATTCGCTCCAAACTGAATTTTTTGCTGGCGTTGCCGCCGACGGGGGTTATAGTCAGTATTAGCATGACAACAAGTGTAAACATCGGAACAATTTTGCATCACAAGGGAACCAGCGTGTGGACCATTTCCCCCGGCGCGACTGTGTTCGAAGCCATTCAACTGCTGGCCCAAAAGAATATCGGCGCATTGCCCGTGGTGGAGGGGGACAAGGTGATCGGCATTTTCTCGGAGCGCGATTACACCCGCAAAGTCGCCCTGGAAGGCAAGACTTCCCATAAGACGCTCGTGCGCGAAATCATCTCCACCAACGTCGTGAGCGTCACTCCCCACCACACCATCGAGGATTGCATGCGGCTGATGACGGAGAAACACATCCGGCACTTGCCCATATTGGAAGGTAGAAAAATGGTGGGCTTCATTTCCATCGGCGACTTGGTCAATTGGATTATCTCCGCCCAAAGCGCCACCATCTCTCAGATGGAGTCTTATCTGTCCGGAAGATAATCCGCTTAATCCAGCTTTAGGTTCTGGTCCGTCACCGCCCCGAAGGATGCCTGCGTCACGGCATGGGCGTACTTGGCCAGGACTCCGCGGGTGTAACGCGGCTTGATGGGTTTCCAGGCCTTCCGGCGCGCCTGCATTTCCCGGGCCGAAATTCCCAGGCTGATCCGGCTCCTTTCCGCATCAATCACGATCCGGTCGCCATTCTTGACCAGCGCCAGCGGGCCGCCCACATAAGCCTCCGGCGTGATGTGCCCGACGACAAAGCCATGTGTGCCGCCTGAAAACCGCCCGTCGGTGATCAAAGCGACTTCCCTGCCCAAACCCTTGCCCGAAATGGCGCTGGTCGGCGCCAGCATTTCGCGCATGCCCGGTCCGCCCTTTGGGCCTTCGAAACGTATCACGACCACGTCGCCCTTTTTGATGGTGCCATCCAAAATTTTTTGCAAAGCCTGCTCTTCTGAATCATAGACCCGCGCCGTTCCTTCAAAATGCGTCCCTTCCTTGCCGGTGATTTTGGCCACGGCCCCGCCCGGGGCCAGATTCCCGTAAAGGATCACCAGGTGGCTGTTCTTTTTGATCGGATCATCCAGAGGCCGGATAATTTCCTGGAAGCGCGGATAGGGCGGGACATGGGCCAGGTTTTCGGCCAATGATTTGCCGGTGACGGTCAGGCAATCCCCGTGCAGCAAACCCGCATCGAGCAGCCTCTTCATCAACGGTTGGATGCCGCCGATGGCCACCAATTCCGACATCAGATGCCTTCCGCTGGGCTTCAAGTCAGCCAGCACGGGGACGTGTTTGCCGATTTTGGTGAAGTCGTCCAGGGCCAATTTGACCCCGGCGGCATCGGCCATGGCCAGCAGGTGCAAAACAGCATTGGTCGAACCGCCCAGCGCGATCACCACCGTAATGGCGTTTTCAAAAGCGCGGCGAGTCATAATGTCCAGCGGGCGCAAGCCGCGTTGGAGCATGGCCATGACGGCCGCGCCTGCGCGCCGGCAATCTTCCTTCTTCGCCTTGGAAATGGCGTTTTGGGCGGAGCTGTTGGGCAGGCTCATGCCCAGCGCTTCGATGGCGCTGGCCATGGTGTTGGCCGTGTACATCCCGCCGCAAGAGCCGTGTCCCGGAATGGCGCAGGCCTCGACCTTCTGCAATTGCGCGTCGTCGATCTTCCCGGTGGCATGAGCGCCCACCGCCTCAAAAACCGAAACGATATCCAGCTTCCGCGAATCTCCGGTGATGCATCCGGGCAGAATCGTGCCGCCATAGACAAAAACCGCCGGCCGGTTCAAACGCGCCATGGCCATCAACGAACCCGGCATGTTTTTGTCGCAGCCGCCAATGGCCACAAAACCATCCATCCCTTCGCAGCCCACCACGGTTTCAATCGAATCGGCGATCACCTCGCGCGAAACCAGCGAATACTTCATCCCCTCCGAACCCATCGAGATGCCGTCGGAAACGGTGATCGTGTTGAAAATAATGGCTTTTCCCCCGGCACGATTGGCGCCGGCCTCGGCTTCGCGGGCCAATTGATCAATATGCGCATTGCACGGCGTGACCATGCTCCAGGTGGAGGCGATGCCGATGACCGGCTTTTTGAAATCATCCCGCTTGAAGCCGACGGCATAGAGCATGGCGCGGCTGGGCGCCCGTTCGGGACCATCCAGGACGATGCTGGAGCAAGCGCGCGAGGCCGCATTGTTGTTGCCGGTGGATTTGGATTTCTTTGTTTTCATAATGCAGCCGCCATTTTAAGGCGAACCCGCCCGGTTGACAAGCCGCCAGATTTTGCGGATTTTCAGGTTTGTCAGGAATCAAATCTGTTGCACAATGGCGGGGATGCGCAAGTCCGGCTTAAATTACCCTTTGTTGCTGCTGGTCTGCTGGACGGGTTTAATCGTCGCGGGCACCTATGCCTTGCTGGAGACAACCGTGCGCCAATATTTCGCCCTGAACTTTTCCACCACCCGGGGCAGAATTGTTCGGAGCGAAGTCGGGCACTCAGCCATGAGCCGCCACGGGGTCGAAATTGAATATAACTATGCCGTGGACGGCGTGGACTACACCGGCCATCGCTACCGTTACGACGATCACAATGTGACTTTGGAATGGGATGCCACTGTCGAGGATCATCCACGCTGGTCGTTCCGAACAGTCTATTACAACCCGAAGAATCCCGCCGACGCGCTTCTGGAGCCGGGCGTTGATGGATGCGACTTGTTGCTCCTCCTTTTTGCCCTGCCATTGAACGTTTTGACATATACACTGTGGAGCGCAATGATCACGCGGTTGCGGGAAAAATCCCGCATCCGGCCGGCCGGCGGTGTGCGGATCCTCAGGCAACCAGGGGAGACCCGTGTTTCGCTGGCGGATATACCGGCGAAGGCAGCGGGTTTTTATGGCAGCGCCGCCGCCGCGTTTATTGCCGCCTTTCCCGTCGTGATCGCGAGCGGATTTGATCCAACGCTGCGCCTGATGAAGGCGACTTGGGCCGTGGTCCTGGCGGCGGGCGGCGCGGTTTTCGTGTGGCGGGCGCTCAGGAACGGGTCTGGCATCTACGATTTGCGCATAGACCAGGCTTCTCAAACCGTCACACTTCCGCAAACGGCCGGGCGCCAGAAACCCCTCATCCTTGCCCGCCGCGAAATTTCCGGCGTCTCCATGCAAAGGCGTGTGAGCAAAAGCCCCAGTGGAACGCATTTCAGCTACCTTCCGGCCTTGAGCCGCAGCGGGTTGGATGCGGAATCCCAGTCCATAAAATTGATCACTTTGGGCTGGAGCGAGGAAAAGGCTCAAGCCTTCAGCCAATGGCTCAGCCAGGAACTCGGCGTCGAATTCAAAGGGGTCGAGGAAGAACCATAATTAATTCACACTTCTCAATTATGGCCGAGTCCAATAAACACGTTTACGACGAAAGCAAAATCAAGACGCTTTCCTCCCTCGAACATATCCGCCTGCGCACGGGGATGTATGTCGGGAGAATCGGCGACGGGTCGCATTACGATGATGGTTGTTATATTCTCCTCAAGGAGGTCGTCGATAATGCCATCGACGAATTCATCATGGGCTTTGGCAGGGAAGTGCAGATCAGCATCGAAGGCGCCACCGTCAGCGTGCGCGATTTCGGGCGGGGCATTCCCCTGGGCAAAGTGGTCGATTGTGTTTCCAAAATCAACACCGGCGCCAAGTATAACGATGACGTCTTCCAATTCAGCGTCGGCCTCAACGGCGTCGGCACCAAGGCCGTCAACGCCCTTTCCAGGGAATTCCTGGTGCGGAGCCATCGGGCCGGCGAATTTGTCGAAGCCAGTTTTAAAATGGGAAAGTTGAAGAACGAGAAAAATGGGAAGGCCGCCGGCGAACCGGACGGCACTTTCATTCGCTTTGTGCCGGATGGGGAGATTTTCAAGGACAGCGCCTTCCGGCCTGAATTTGTGGAAAGGCGGCTGCGGCATTACAGCTACCTCAATACCGGCCTGAAGCTCCTTTACAACGGGCAGACCTTCGTCTCGCGCAACGGCCTGCTCAACCTCGTCCTGGAAGATTTGCGCACGGACAATTCCGAACCGATCTATAACCCGCTGCATTATTCCAGCAAAACGCTGGAGTTTTGTTTCACCCACACCAACAGCCGCTATGGGGAAACCTTTTTTTCGTTTGTCAACGGACAATACACCACCGACGGCGGGACCCATCTGAGCGCCTTTCGCGAGGGACTGCTCAAGGCCGTCAACGAATTTTCCAAAGGCAAGTTCGAAGGCGATGACGTGCGCGAGTGCATGATCGGCGCGGTCTCCCTTCGTCTCAAGGACCCTGTTTTTGAATCACAGACCAAGAACAAGCTGGGCAACACGGAAATCCGCGGCGAACTGGTCAACACCGTGCGCGAGGAGTTGCTGCATTTCTTCAATCGCAACAAGGAGGTGGCCGATAAAATCATCGCCAAGGTCAACGACACCCAGCAATTGCGCAAGGAATTGCAGGAAGTCAAAAAACTCGCCCGGGAAAGGGCCAGGGCCATCACCATTCGCATTCCGCAGCTCAAGGATTGCAAGGTTCATTTTGACAAAGCCAAAGGCAGGGGCAAAGGCTCGATGATCTTCCTCACCGAAGGCCAGTCGGCGGCGGGTTCGATTGTCAGTTGCCGCGATGTCAACACCCAGGCCATCTTCGTCCTCAAAGGCAAGCCGCTCAACGTCTGGGACCTCAAGCGCGACATCGTTTACAAGAACGATGAAATGTACAACCTCATGCGCAGCCTCGACATCGAGGACACCCTCGAAAACCTGCGTTATGAGAAGGTCATCCTGGCCACCGACGCCGACGTTGACGGCCTGCACATTCGCAATCTTCTCATCACCTATTTTTTCCGGTTCTTCGATCATTTGGTGCATGACGGCCATCTCTACATTTTGGAAACGCCGCTTTTTCGAACCCGCAACAAGGAGGAAACCATCTATTGTTACAGCGAGGCGGAGCGGGACGCGGCCGCGGCCAAATTGGGCAAGACCTGTGAAATCACCCGTTTCAAAGGCCTTGGCGAAATTTCCCCCCACGAATTCAAGCAATTCATTGGCGACCGGATGCGCTTGAGCCAGGTGGAATACGCGCCCAAACCGGACGCGGCGGGAATTCTGGGATTTTACATGGGCAAGAACACCCCCGAGCGCAAGGATTACATCATGGAAAGCCTCGTCGTGCCGGTGGAGGACTAAAGTCTGGGTTCCCCTCCTAATCCTGGTCATTTTTAGGGGGGGATTGGGAATCAAGGCAAAGTTTGGATGATGGCTGGATGATGGCTTGCCAATTCTGGCCACTCGCAGTAAATTCCCCGCATGAAGTCGCTCGAAAATATTGCGTCCGAGGCATTGCTCCTCCCCGAAGACCAGCGCTTCACATTGGCCCACCGCATCCTCTCCAGCGTGGAGCCTGAGATGGAGGCCCAGGTGGAGGCCGCTTGGGAAATGGAAATCCGTGAAAGAATCAGAAGGTATGACGCCAGCCAGACGGCTGGCTTTTCCGGACTGGCAGAATAAGCCTGCAACCTCTTCTCCGCACTTCTGCTCCGAAGACTTTTGGGGTTCGCGTATTTCGCGGTTAAAAAGTATTTTCTTCGCCCCCGTGGTTAAAAAGTTTCTTAAAGTGTTGTAACGCAGTGTGTTACAGCAGTTTGCGAAAAAATCACACTTTTTTAAATATTCTTTTAAAAATCTGTTGACGAAAAAATATATTAACTGTAAAGTTTGTCTAATGAATGACCAGTTAGGGCCATGTCGGGATGGAGGAGGGGAGCGCGTGCGTCTCGCGCGCGGTGTTGGGCGTCCCGCCAAACACATTTTCGCCCCATACCCATTGCGCAGGACGAAACTCTGCACATCAACAGGGCAAAGACCGATTTTGGAAAACAGAGGGGGAGTGCGGCGCGAGACGCCCCGCACCACGACCGGGACGGTCGCGCTCCCAAATCATCGCGAACCGTGCAGCGCCGTCAAAGTCAAAGCGGGACAAATCAATCCCGAAAAACATTCGGGGTTCCACCCCAATTTAAAGTAGTTTAAAGTAATTTAAAGTGATTTAAAGTAAAAGAAATAAAATCCCATCCTTAAACACCCAAAAACCTGTGAGCCGAAATGGAAAAATAGCCCGCTTGCCCGGGCCTGTTCGTGAACAAGTCAATCGCCGCCTTGAAAACGGTGAAAAGGGCCGCGACATCATCGCCTGGCTGAATTCAAATGACGAGGTTAAGGCGGTCCTGGCCAGGGACTTCGACGGTCACAAAATCAATAATGTCAATCTTTGCCAGTGGAGGCAGGGTGGCTATCGCGACTGGCAAATGCAGCAGGCCACGCTGGACGAGACGCATCGCGTCGTGTCAGAGGGGCTGGAATTGGACAAAGTCGGGGAAAAGGCGCTCGCGGATAAACTGGCTGTGTGGCTGGTGGGCCGGTATGTCGTTGTCACGCGCCAGTTGATCGAAAATGAGAATGACCCGGCGGCGTGGAAGCTGTTGCGTGAACTTTGTCACGATGTGGTGGCGTTGCGCCGGGGCGATCATGGGGCGGAATGGCTGCGCCTCGAGCAGGATCGCTTGAAATTGCAGCGCCAGAAACAACAATCCGACCGCGAGAAGCTCAAGGAGGAAATACTGAAAGAAAATCCCCCCCTTCAGGTATTGAGCGATGAAGAAAAGGAGCGGCGATGGAACGAGATATTTGGAATCAATCCGGACTCGTATCCCATGTACCAGAAAGGAAACCCATTCGACTCCGATCAAGATGGTCCCGACCTGCCGCCACCTCCGCCTGAAGGCGCCAGTTTGGAAGGCAGGGATCTGCAACCGTCAGCCTCATCACTCTCATCGGGCACAACCTCGGAAGAAGATCCCGAGGCCCGCGAGTTGCGCCGGGTAATGGACTTGGCGGAAAAAGGGGATGCGTATGGCGAATATTGCCTGGGAGCGCGTTATCGGGATGGGTTTGGGGTTCCGAAGGACCTGGCGAAAGCTCGCGAGTGGCTGGAGAAAGCGGCTTCCCAAGGCATCGGCAGCGCCAAGATCGAATTGCATGCCTTGCTGATGCGTTGGGACCCTGAGGCCCAACAAGCGTCTGACCGCCCAAATTGAATGCAAGCCCCGCGCAATACATTTCTCCAAAAAAACACTGTCAAAAAAAACACTTGTGAAATGCTTCACGATGAGGCAATTTTTCCCCCGTTTCGTCGAATGCAAAAAATGAAGGACCGACGGAATCGGTGTTCCCTTGAGGCAATGGTTAAGTCCGTGCGACTGATTAGAATTACAGTTTTATTGATGGTTTTGGCTGGATTGTCGTTGGCGGGGTTGCAGGCCCAAACGACAAGCCCGGCTTCCTCCAATGGTTTAACCCCGACCCCGGCGACGCCCGAAACCAAATCGGAGGGCCGGCCAGCTCCCTTCTTCCACCTTGCCCGGAAAATACAACAGCCAGCACCCGAAGCTAAATCCGAGGGCTTGCCGGCGAGCGCCTCGACGGTCTTTCACATTGGCCCGTTCCCCGTGACCAATTCCATGCTGGTCACTTGGATCGTCGCTTTGGGCATCATTTGCTTCGCCCGATATGCCACCCGGAGCATGCAGGCAGTCCCGGCTGGCGCGCAAAATTTTTGGGAGTTTTTGGTGGAAAGCCTGCATGATTTTTTGGCGGAGATCGTAGGGGACGATCTGATTAAAAAGACATTCTGGTTTTTCGCCACCATTTTTATTTTCATCTGTTTCACCAATTGGTTCGGACTGGTGCCCGGCGTGGGCACCATCGGCTGGGGTGTGCCGACGGAGCACGGTTTTGAAGTGACGCGGCCGTGGCTCCGCGGCGGCAACGCCGACCTCAACATGACCTTCGCCATGGCGTGCATTTTCATGGTGATGTGGCTTGTCTGGGCGCTGCAATCCAATGGCATCTGGGGTTTTCTGCTCCACATCTTTGGCCCCCAGGGCGATAACCAGGGAGTAATGAAATACGCGATGATTGTCATTTTTTTTGCCGTCGGCGTGATCGAAGTCATCTCCATCGCGTTCCGCCCGATTTCCCTTAGTTTCCGTCTTTTTGGCAACATGTTTGCGGGCGAGAATCTGATGGAGGCGATGTCGCATCTGATACGGCATCCGGCCTGGGCCAGGGCGTTGTGCAGCGTCATCATCCCGATTCCGTTTTATTTCATGGAACTGCTCGTCGGTTTTGTGCAGGCCATTGTGTTCATGCTGTTGACCGCCGGTTTTACCAGCGTCATTTGCATGCATGACGACGACGCGCATGCGAAAGGAAAACATTAGGAATTTGAAATTTCGGCGGCCGGACCGTATTCAATTGCGGGGGCTGTCGGACACAAAAGAAACAAGTAAAGAAAGGTCATTATGGTAACGCCTATGTTGGCAGAAATGGGAGGCAGTATTCAGGTCGGTTTGGCCGGTCTGGGTTCGGCCATTGGCGTGGGACTGGTCGGCATGAAAGCTTCCGAAGCGGTGGGGCGCAACCCCGGCGCCTTCGGCAAAATCATGACGATCGGTTTGATTGGCATGGCTTTCGCAGAAGCCATTGTCTTCTACGCGCTCTTCCTGGGTGGACACTAATAACTTAATTGGCGCGGAGCCGGTGCTCCGCGCCAGCCTTTCCCGCGATTTATGACACATATGATTCTTTTCGGCAGTATCGGCAGCGACCTGGCAAAAAATGCCAGCGACACCGCGAAGACCTTCGGGTTGGACTGGCCGCATTTCATCGCCCAAGTCATCAGCTTTTCGCTGGTCGCCTGGCTCCTCGTCAAATTTGCCTACAGGCCGATCCTCGCCGTTTTGGAGGAGCGCCGCCAGCGCATCGCCGAGGGCCTGGCCAACGCCGACAAGATCAAGGCGGAATTGGCCCGCACCGAGGCCATGCAGAGGGACGCTCTGGACAAAGCCAATGTTCAGGCCATAAAACTAATCGAGGAAGCCCGGGCCGCCGCCGCGCGCGTGCAGGAGCAGGAAACGCAAAAAGCCATCGCCCAAGCCGAGCAGATCATCGCCAAGGCGCGCGAAGCCACCGCCATCGAACGCAGCCGCATGCTCACTGATTTGCGCCGCGAAGTCGGCACGCTCGTTGTCCACACGGCCAGCCAGGTCATTGGCAAGGTGCTGACGCCGGAAGATCAGCAGCGCCTGTCTGAGGAAACCCGCCGCCAACTGGCCGCTTAGCGGCTCCAGGCAACGCCACGGATGAAAATTTCCAAACAAGCCCGACGCGACGCGCGACAACTCCTCCGCGCCTGCATGGCCAACGCTGTGCTGGACGACAATCGCGTCCGGCAGGCTGTGCAGTCGGTTATCCGGGACAAGCCCCGCGGCTATCTGGCGGTCCTTACCCAATTTCAGCGCCTGGTCAGACTCGAAACAGCCCGCCGCACCGCCCGGGTGGAAAGCGCGACGCCTCTCTCCCCTCAATTCCAGTCACAGTTGCAGGCCGAATTGAGCGGGAAATACGGCGCCGGCCTGAGTTTCGTTTTCGTGGAAAATCCGGCGTTGCTGGGCGGCTTGCGCATTCAAGTCGGGGGCGATGTTTATAACGGCAGTGTGCAAGGCCGCCTGGCGGCTTTGCAGGAATGCTTTTGAAGAATTGTTAAACACATGAGCACATTGTTGCAAGATATTGAAGCCCAAATTTCGGGCATTAAAACCGGTGTCACCAAACAAAACGTCGGCACCGTCCGCGAAATCGGCGACGGCGTGGCCAAGATCGAAGGCCTCTCCGATGCCATGCTCAACGAGATGCTTGACTTTGGCAACGGCGTCATCGGCCTGGCTTTGAACCTCGAGGAAACGGAAGTCGGCGCGATCATCCTGGGCGATTACACTGGAATTTCCGAGGGCCAGGAAGTCCGCACCACCGGCAAGTTGCTCCAGGTGCCCGTCGGCAAGGCCCTTTTGGGCCGCGTCGTCAACGCCCTCGGCCAGCCGCTCGACGGCAAAGGCCCCGTCACCAGCGAAACATTTTATCCCGTCGAAAAAATCGCGCCGGGCATCATCAAGCGCCAACCCGTCAGCCAGCCCGTCCAGACCGGCATCATGGCCATCGATGCCATGATCCCCATTGGGCGCGGACAACGCGAGTTGATCATTGGCGACCGTTCCACCGGAAAGACCACCATTGGCATCGATACCATCATCAGCCAGGCGCGCTTGAATCGGGCCGCCGAAGCGGCCAAAAACACCGGCTATCGCCCGCTTTACTGCATCTACGTCGCCATTGGCCAAAAGCAATCCAACGTCGCCCGCGTCATGGCGGTTTTGGAAGAGGCTGGGGCGACGCCCTACACCATAATCGTCAGCGCCAGCGCTTCGGATTCCGCCACCAACCAATATCTCGCCCCCTTCGCCGGTTGCGCCATGGGCGAGTGGTTCATGGACAACGCCATGGATGCCCTGATTATTTACGACGATCTCTCCAAGCACGCCGTCGCTTACCGGCAGGTTTCCCTCGTCTTGAAACGGCCTTCCGGCCGCGAAGCCTATCCCGGTGACGTTTTTTATTTGCACAGCCGTTTGCTCGAACGTTCCGCGCGCGTCAGCGAAAAATATGGCAACGGCTCCCTCACCGGCCTGCCCATCATCGAAACTCAGGCGGGCGACGTTTCCGCTTACATCCCCACCAACGTCATTTCAATCACCGACGGCCAAATCTATCTCGAAACCGATTTGTTTTATCAGGGCATCCGTCCCGCCATTTCCGTCGGCCTTTCCGTCTCCCGCGTCGGTTCCGCCGCGCAAATCAAGGCCATGAAACAAGTCGCCGGCCGCGTCAAGCTGGACCTGGCCCAATTCCGCGAGCTGGCGGCCTTTGCCCAATTCGGTTCGGACCTCGACGCCAAAACCCAGGCCCAACTGGAACGCGGCAAGCGCATCGTCGAAGTTTTCAAGCAGCCTCAATACAACCCCATGCCTGTGGAAGTGCAGGCCGCGACCCTCTGGACCGTGCAAAACGGCCTCATGGACGATGTCGCCGTTGACAAGATCAAAGATTTCCAATTCAAGCTCTCTGATTACCTGGCCAGCCGCAAAAGCGCGTTGATGGAAAAAATCCGCAACGAAAAAGCTCTCAGCGACCCGTTGATCGCCGATCTCAAAGCCGCCGTGATCGAGTTCAAGCAAACTTACAAATAGCGGCATGCCCAGCACACGCGACATTCGCCGGCGCATCAAGTCGGTCAGGAACACCGCCCAAATCACCAAGGCGATGCAGATGGTGGCGGCATCCAAGATGCGCAAGGCGCAGATGGCCGCTGTGGCCGGACGCCCTTACGCCAATTTGATGAATGAAGTGTTGTCCGCGCTCGTCTCCAGCAGCAAAGACTTCAGCCATCCGCTGGTCGAGAAGCGCGACGTCCGAAAACGTTGCGTCATTGTCGTCAGCACCGACAAGGGCCTCTGCGGCGGCCTCAACAGCAGCCTGATGCGCGAAGCCGCCAAGTTCCCCCCGGACACGGCCTTCATCACGGCGGGGCGCAAGGCCTCCCAATTCATCGCGCGGACCAGGCGTCCGCTCATCGCTGAATTCACCTACAAGGATACTCCGTCGTTTGCCGAAGCGCGGGCCATCTCCAAATTTGCCCGCGACCTTTACATTAAAGGCGAAGTCGATCAGATCGATATTCTGTTTACCAATTTCGTCTCGACCCTGGTGCAAAAGCCCGAAACCCGCCCACTGCTGCCCATCAGCGAAATCAAGCGCGCCAGGGCCGGCATCGGCGCGGACGCCGGGCATCCCGCGCCGCAAAGTTCCGTCGGAGAGTTTGTCTTCGAGCCGGACCAGGAACAGGTTTTGGGCGCATTATTGCCGCACAGTTTGAATTTTGAAATTTACCAGATTCTGTTGGAATGCAAGGCCAGCGAACACAGCGCGCGCATGGTGGCGATGAAGAACGCGACCGACAACGCCATGCAATTCATCAAAGACCTGACGCTGGAGTACAACAAATTGCGCCAGGCCAACATCACCAAGGAACTGCTCGAGATCTCCAGCGCCGCCATGGCCATGGGCTAGAAACTTCCTGTATCTTTTCCCTTTTACCTTTGTCCTTTTGCCCTTAATTTCTGTGTCATGGCTAAACCAGTTTTAGGGCGGGGGCTTGGCGCGTTGCTGGGTGGCGTCGGCACGGCCCCCAGGCCGGGCGATCATGTTTTCCAGGCCCCGGCTCCGGCCGCCGGGAGCGATGCGCGCGAACGCGTGCAGCGTGTGCCGGTCGCCAGGGTCCGTCCCTGCGCCTTTCAGCCGCGCAAGGATTTTGCGCCCGAATCCCTGCGGGAATTGGCCGATTCGATCAAGGAGCAAGGCATCGTCCAGCCCTTGATCGTGCGGGCGCAGGGCGGGAATTTTGAATTGATCGCCGGGGAACGACGCTGGCGCGCCGCTCAAATGCTCGGTCTGGCCGAGGTGCCGGTCATCGTGCGGCAGGCGGATGACCGGGCGGTTTTGGAACTGGCCCTCATCGAAAACTTGCAGCGCGAAAATCTGAACGCCATTGAAGAGGCGCAGGGTTACGCGCAGTTAATCGGCCAATTCCAATTGACCCAGGAAGAGGCGGCGGCCAAGGTCGGCCGCAGCCGCGTGGTGGTGGCCAATGCCCTGCGTCTTTTAAAGCTCCCGCCGGAATTGCAGGCCCAGGTGCGCGAGGGCCGGTTGTCGGTTGGCCATGCCAAGGTCATTCTCGGCCTTTCCTCCGCCGATGCACAAAAGCTCGCGGCGGAGCGCGTCTTGAAAAAATCGCTGAACGTGCGGCAGACGGAGGAACTGGTTTCCTTCCTGCAAAACAAAGCCGGCGAAAAAACCGCCAAAAAAACTCCGGTCCCTCCGCTCACCCAGGACGCGCACATCGCCGGCCTGCGCGACAAATTGCAGGAACGTTTTGGAACCAAAGTCACGGTGCGCTATCAACAAGGCAGGGGCGCCATCGAGATTAAATTCTTCAACGACGCTGACTTGGAGCGCATCCTGATTGTCGCGGGCGTGCCTGCCGATTCCCTCTGACATTTTTGAACCCCCCGCTATAAGCCGCTATGAACATATCTGACCTTCGCGCCCAGTGCGCGTCAGCCCTGCTGGCCAACGCCGGACGGGCCTCCACCATGAGCGCATTCGTCGGCCTGGATGGTTTCGTGGACGAAATTCTGCACGCCGTTGACAAGCGTGAGAGCGCGGAAGTTTTTCAGCGCCTTCCAACCATTGCCAAACTGGCGGAGCGCCTCGCCGGCGCCGCGGGCAAAAGCGCCAACCTCGAACTGGTCAGCCAAATGATAAAACTGGGCGGCAACGGCCCGATTATGGCCAATGCCCTGGCCGGTCTTGGATTGCAGGTGACTTATCTGGGGCTGCTCGGCTATCCCAATCTTCACCCCGTCTTCCAGGATTTTGCCAAACGCGCCGAGGTCCACAGCATCGCTGATCCGGGCACGACCGACGCGGTGGAATTCGAGGATGGCAAAATCATGATCGGCAAACATGCCTCGCTCAAGCAAATGACCTGGGAGAACATCCAGTCCCGCTTCGGCCGGGAAAAATTCGCCGCGAATTTTGGCAGCGCCGATCTCGTCGGCTTCGTCAATTGGACGATGCTGCCTTACATGAGTGATCTTTGGGCGGCGCTTTTGCGCGAGGTTTGCCCCGGAATGAAAGGGCGGCGGCGCCTCTTGTTTTTCGATCTGGCCGACCCGGAGAAAAGAACCCGCCAGGACATCTTGCGGGCCTTGGATTTGATCGGACAATTTGAAAAATATTTCAACGTCATCCTCGGCTTGAACGAGAAGGAAGCCCACGAAATCGGCGGGGTTTTTGGACTCCGGCCGAAAACGGCCGAACCTGAAAGTCTGGCTGAATTGGGTTTGGAAGTGGCGGCGAAATTAAACATCGGCACGCTCGTCATCCATCCGGTGGCGTGCGCGCTGGCCATCAGCGGCGGGAAGGTTGACCTGGTGGATGGACCGTATGTCGCCAAACCATTGATCACGACCGGGGCGGGCGATCATTTTAATTCCGGCTTCTGTCTGGGAAAACTGCTCGGGTTGGGCAATGCCATGAGCCTCCTGACCGGCGTGGCCGCCAGCGGCTATTATGTGCGCACAGGGCAAAGCCCCTCCATCGCCCAGGCCGCGAACATGATGAAGGATCCCGCCGTGCCATTTGCGCGCCCATGATTCTGGAAGTTGTCAAGTATGGCAATCCGGTCTTGCGCCAGAAGGGGGCGCGCCTGGAAAAGATTGATGCCGAAATCACGCAACTGATCGCCGACATGCTGGAGACGGTGCATGCCGCCAAGGGCGTCGGACTGGCCGCCCAGCAGGTCGGCCGAGCTTTGCAGTTGACAGTGCTGGACGTGCGCGGCGCGACGGACCGGCCATCGACCTTCCACCGGGGCGGCAGGGAGGAGGACGCCAACGCGGTCATGCCCTTGGTCTTGATCAATCCGGAAGTCACACCCATCGGCGAAAGCGTGGCCGCGCCGGAAGGATGCCTGAGCTTTCCGGAAATCTTCAGTGATATCTCGCGGCCCGGCGTGGCGGAGGTCCGGGCCATGAATGAAAAGTGGGAAAAGATCGAGTTCCGCTGCGGGGGCCTCCTCGCCCGCGCCATCCAGCACGAACTGGATCATCTCAACGGCATTCTTTTCATCGACCGCATGATTCGGTCGGAGAAGGACGAATTGAAATCGAAACTGGAGGAACTCCAGGCCCGGACAAAAGCAGCCTGGAAGCCTCAAAAATGATCCGGCCGGGGCCGCCGGTGTCAATAAACTTTGCGCAGGTTCGAGGGGAGAATGCTCAATTCAGCGCGGTACTTCGCCACGGTGCGCCGGGCAATGACAATGCCCTTTTCCTTCAGCATCTTGACGATCTCCTGATCGGAGAGGGGCTTGTTCGGATTCTCCTTGGCGAACATCTCCGCCACCATGTCCTTGACGCTGGTGTTGGAAACCCCGCCGCCGCTCTCCGTTTGAATGCCCGAGGTGAAGAAATACTTCATTTCGAAAATCCCCTGCGGCGTGTCGATGTATTTGTTGGAAACGGCCCGGCTGACTGTCGTCTCATGCACCCCCACCACTTCGGCCACTTGCACCATGGTCATCGGCCTGAGACAGGCCACGCCCTTCTCCATGAACTCACGCTGCCGTTTGACAATCTCGTTGCCAATGTTCAGGATGGTTTGCTGCCGTTGCTGCAGGCTCTTGATCAGAAATTTTCCCGCCCGGATTTTTTCCCGGATGTATTCGCGCGCCTCCGCCGGGGCATCGGCCTTGGACATTATATCCTTGTAAGTGTTGCTGATGCGCAGGTGGGGGATTTGCTCGTTGTTGGTCGTGACGACGTAATCGTCCCCGATTTTTTGCACGAAAACTTCCGCGGAAATGTAGCGGTCGTCGTCCGGCAAAAATTCGCGGCCCGGGCGCGGCTCCAAGTGGGCAATGCGCTCCACGGCGGCCTGGATTTGATCGACGGTGACGCCCAGCCCGCGGGCCATTTCCGGCATTTTGCGCTTTTTGAGCGCTTCCATGTAATCGCGCACGATGCGGTATTCGAGGGTTTTCTCGCGTCCCGCGCGCTCCAATTGCAACAGCAAACACTCGCGCATATCGCGCGCCGCCACGCCGGGGGGATGAAAGGTCTGGATGGTTTTCAAGACCCCCAATATTTTCTCCGGCGGGAGGTTGGTGGAAAAAGAAAGCTCCTCCACCGTGGCCTTCAGAAACCCGTGGTCGTCGATGTTGCCGATGATCATCTCCGCCATCGGCTTCTGGTCATCGGTCATGTCCGAAAAGCGCATCTGCTCCAGGAGATGCTCTTGCAAGGAGGTGCCCGCCACCAGGGAATCGAACATGAACTGCCGCCGCTCCTCCGCTTCAGGCCCCTGGCGCATGGGCAAATTGGTCTGGGCAAAATGATCCCGCCATTCCTGGTCCATTTGCGTCAACCGCTCGAACTCCGCCTGAAAATCATCGACGGGAGCATTGCTCGGCTTTTCGGTGGCCGGATCAAATTTCACATCGGCGGGCGGTTCGGCCAGATCGGCCGCGGCCATCGCCCCGTCGTCCGCCTCGTCGTTCTTGATCTTCTCATTCAACTCCACTTCCGCCGTCGGCACCTCCTCCAGCAGCGGGTTTTGTTGCAATTCCTGCTCCACCAGCGCCTTCAACTCCAGCGTCGGCGCCTGCAGCAGTGCCAGCGACTGCTGCAACTGCGGCGCCAGCACTTGTGAAAGCGACATTCGCTGTGACAAATGTAATCCCTGAGACATTGCATATATGTTATCGGCATTTCGTTTTAGCTCAAGAGCGAATTCGACGAAATTCGAAAAATCAGAAAAAGATTGCTCGCCGCCGCCACCCCTTCTAAGGTCAGTCTGTGGCGGTACGATTGACGATTTTGGGCAGCGGTTCGGGAGGCAATTGCGCGTATTTGGAAACGGCGGAGACCCGCATTCTGATCGACGCCGGCTTTAGCGGGCGCCAAATTCGCCGGCGTCTGGCCACCATCGCCCGCGCCCCGGAAAGCGTCCAGGCCATTCTCATCACGCACGAACATTCCGATCACATCTCCGGCCTGACCGGCCTGGCCGCAAATTTGCAACTGCCCGTTTATTGCAATCGCCTGACCCGGGAAGCCATCGAAGCGCAACTGCAAATTCAAATCGACGCGCGCCTTTTCGTCACCGGCGACTCGTTTGCCATTGGCGACGTGACGATCGACACCTTCCCGGTGCCGCACGATGCCTGCGATCCGGTCGGATTTCTTTTGCGAACCTGCGCCGGCAACATCGGCTTTCTGACCGACCTGGGACATGTGACAAAATTGGTGGTTGAGCGCATCCGGCCGGCCAACGTCCTTCTTCTGGAAGCCAACCATGATTTAAAAATGTTGCAGGACGACCCGCGGCGGCCCTGGAGTTTGAAGCAGCGCATATTGAGCCGGCACGGCCATCTTTCCAACGATGCCGCCGCCGATCTGCTCGAGCAGATCATGTCGGCGGAATTGCGGCAGCTCTACCTGGGCCATCTCAGCCGGGAGTGCAACAAACCCGAGTTGGCCCGCCTGGCGGTTGGCAACTGCCTCCAGCGCATCGGCGCGACCCACGTGTGCGTGGAACATACTTTCCAGCACGTCCCTTGCCCCACTCTGGTCCTCTGACGGAGGCGCATCCCAGATGAAGAGGGAATGACGAAGTTCGAATGACCAGGTCAACGCCGGCCAAGTTTTCGTCATTGGTTCATTTGAGCAGCGCCGTTGAGGTGCATCGTGGGTTGGGGAGGCCCCGGATTTTCATAACTTTGGCCTTCAGCCTTCAGCCTTTCTTCCGCGATGCACCCCACTGACGGGCATTGCCACAAGCCGGAGTTGTGATTTATTCTTGGACGCATGGAAAGTAAGACTGACAAGAAACACGCCAAGACCGCCAAGGCGGACGAAAAGCAGGCGGACGAACATGTCGGAGACTTGATCGTGCCCGGGCCGTTGACGCCGCCGCAGATCGAACAACTCAAAGAACGGGCTGCCAAGGCCGACGAATATCGGGAGCGCCTGTTGCGCGAAGCGGCCGATTTTGAAAATTACAAAAAACGCGCCGCCCGCGAGCGCCAGGACGCCGTCACTTTCGCCAATGAAAGCCTGCTCCAGAAATTGATGCCGGTTTTGGACACTTTCGAAATGGCGCTGGCCGCCGCCGCCTCCGATGGCGCCGCCGCCCAATCGCTCCAGGCCGGGGTGCTCATGGTCTATAACCAACTCAAGTCCGCTCTGGCCGACGCCGGTTTGGAGGAAATTGATGCCCGGGGCAAAGTTTTCGACCATAACCTGCACGAAGCGGTCTCGCAGCAGGAAAGCGCCGAAGTTCCCGAAGGAGAGGTGATGCAGCAAATCCGCAAAGGTTATAAGTTTCGCAATCGACTGGTTCGACCGGCCGGGGTCATCGTGGCCAAAAAGCCGGCGGCTTAATCCAACTATGTCAAAACGAGACTATTACGAGGTCCTCGGCACGGACCGAAACGCCAGCGACGAGGAAATCAAGAAGGCCTATCGCAAACTGGCCCTTAAATATCACCCCGACCGCAATCCGCACGACAAAACGAGCGAAGACAAATTCAAGGAACTCGGCGAAGCCTACGAGGTCCTGATGGATCCGCAAACCCGCGCCGCCTACGATCGATACGGCCATGCCGCTCTCGGCGCCCGCGGCCGGGGCACGGCCGGATTCCACGACCCGGCGGATATTTTCCGCGAAGTCTTCGGCAACTCCAGTATTTTCGATGATTTTTTCGGCGGCGGCAGCGAACGCCGGGCCGGCGGCGCGCAACGTGGCGACGATCTGCGCTATGACATGGAACTGACTTTCATGGAAGCCGCCCAGGGTTGCGAAAAGGAAATCAGCGTCACAAAGATGGGCCAATGCGACACCTGCAAAGGCAGCGGGGCGGAGCAGGGCGCCACGACAAAGACCTGCGCGACTTGCGGCGGACGCGGCCAGGTCATCAGTTCGCGCGGCATTTTCAGCATTGCCCAAACCTGTCCCCGTTGTGAAGGACGCGGGCGGGTCGTGGACAAGCCTTGCCGCTCCTGCGCCGGCACGGGCCGGCGTGAACGCATCTCCAAAATCAAAATCAAAGTCCCCGCCGGAGTGGATGGAGGCGCGCGCCTGCGCTCCTCCGGCAACGGCGAAGCCGGCGTGCGCGGCGGACCGGCCGGGGATTTGTATGTGGTGCTGCATGTCAAACGCCACGAGATTTTTGAGCGCGAAGGAGACGATCTGCTCTGCGAAGTGCCGATCAGCTTCGCCCAAGCCGCCCTTGGGGCGGAAGTTCAAGTGCCCACTCTGGACGGCACGGCCCAAATCAAAATACCCCCCGGCACTCAAACCGGCGTGGTCTTTCGCTTGAAGGGCAGGGGAGTCAAAAATGTCCAGGGTTACGGCAACGGCGATTTAATGGTGCGCGTGCAAGTGGAAGTTCCGGCGCGATTAAACGCGGCGCAACGGGACAAACTGGAGGAATTCGCCAGGCTGTGCGATGAAAACGTCCACCCCATCAGCAAAGGTTTTTTTGACAAGGCAAAACGATTGTTTCACTGACGCCGCTCATGCACCGCTTTTACCTTCCACCGACGCAATGCCAGGGCCTTACACTGACATTGGCCGGCGCGGAAGCCCACCACGCGCTCGACGTTTTGCGAATCAAGATCGGCCAGCAGGTTGTCATCATGGACGGCGCGGGCCGTGAATTTTTATGCGCGGTCCGCGCGGTGGACCGCAAGGCCGTGACCCTGGCGGTCGGGCAAACCCATTTCTCTCCCGCCCCTTCGTGCCGCGTGACTCTGGTTCAGGCCGTGCCAAAGGGAAAACTCCTTGAAACCATCATTCAAAAGGCGACGGAACTCGGGGTTTTTCGCATCATTCCCCTGCTCTCCGAGCGCGTGGCAACGCGCTTGGAAAACGAGGCCGTCCAGCACAAAGCCGAAAAATGGCGGCAGGCCGCCGTCGAAGCGATCAAACAATGCGGCCAACGCTGGCTGCCGCAGGTGGAGGCTCCGGTCACCTTGCCCGACTTGCTGGCCCGCGGCGAAAGTTTCGATTTATCGCTCGTCGGATCATTGCAACGCGATGCCCGGCATCCCCGCGAATATTTCCGTTCGTTCCAAACCGACGCCAAAGGACAGCCGGCCACGATTCGTCTCTGGATCGGCCCCGAAGGCGACTTCACTGACTCCGAACTCTCTGCCATCCGAAACGTCGGCGGTCGTCCCATCAGCCTTGGCCCGCTTGTCCTGCGCAGCGATACCGCCGCCCTCTACGCGCTGTCCATCGTCAGCTACGAATTGCAGGTTCCGCCAACCATTTGACTGTATTTCCCGCAATGCCCGAAAACGCAACAAAACGCCTGTTCATCGCAATTTTCCCGCCGGCCCACATCGTCACAAACCTGTGCGCTGCCGTGGCGGGTCTGGCAAAGGGCATCCCGGCGCGCGCGATTCGATGGACCCGGCCCGAACAAGTCCATCTCACATTGAATTTCCTCGGCGCAATTGCCATCGCGCGCATCCCCGAAATCGGATCGGCTTTGGAGGCCGCC
The DNA here is from genome assembly GCA_963813995.1 of uncultured Verrucomicrobiae bacterium. Lineage (GTDB taxonomy): Bacteria > Verrucomicrobiota > Verrucomicrobiia > Limisphaerales > Palsa-1400 > DASRLE01. Next base: position 36,750 of record CAWFAZ010000083.1, read on the forward strand.
TGCCATGGACATCGGCAGCACAACGTTCGCGTGGCGGGGTTGGGATGTCTTCCGAATCGGAGCCGGCCGCAAATCATCTGGGCCGGCTTGGCGGGCGATTTGCGGCCCTTGGAAAGCCTGAAAAAGTCGATTGATGCCCATTTGCTGGCCGGCGGTTGCGTTGGCGAGAACCGTCCATTCCACCCCCATTTGACGATCGGTCGCGCACGGGAATTGAATCCAGCGGGACGGAGACAGGTAGCGGAGGCTTTGGCCGGAGAACAGAACCGCGACTTTGGGGAGTGGCAGGTCGGAAGCATTGATCTCATGCAGAGTGTGCTTTCCCCGCAAGGGGCGGCTTATGGCACACTGCAATCCATCCTTCTGGAGAATTGATGGCCCGCGCCTTATTGGCTGCCGGACGATTCGACGTAGAACAGGCCGGCCAGGAAAGTCTTCTCTTTGTCCGGCAGGGAGAGAAAGATTTTCCCAGGAATCCAACTGTTGGAAGGATTGCCCAGTTCCAGTTGCATCGCGTAGCCGGAGGTGAAGGTCTTTTGCACCGGCGCGAAGCGATCGTTCGGTTGCCAGCGTTTGACCACCTGCGGCGTGCCTTTGCCCTTGGTTTCCTTGGAAATGCTCCAAGTGCGGCCCAATGCGGTTTCGCCGGCGTTCGCGCTCAGATAAATGAAAAACGCGGGGTCGGCCGCATTGTCGCCCTGGCGCAAGCTCAGGATAACCGCGCCGCTGGACGATTGGAGGCTCGCGGCCTTGATGACAAAGTTTGTGCCGGAAATGGCGCCGTTGGCGCGTCCCTCGGGGATCTTCGCGGCTTGCAGGTCCAGGGTCCATTCGGCCGGGAGAACCGGCAGCTTTTCGGCCGGATTGGGCGGCGGGGTGTCCGGTTGCAGGAGCCTGTCGGCGGCGGGGCCTCCGTGGCGCTTCGTGAGGCGGTTGGGATTGTTAAGGCCCATGGCATCCGGCTCGGTTTTGTCAAGCACCTCATAGAGCTTGGCGATATGGACCAGTTCACCGCCGCCGGAGTTGGCGGCGATTTGGCGCTGTTTCTCGTTGAAACGCTTTTGGAAGGCATCGGCCCATCCCAGCCCGAAATAAAACAAGACGCCAAAGGCGAGCACGCCGCCTGCGATGGCGGCGAGTTTTTTGGCGGAGTAACCCGGGGGCTGTGCCTTGCGGGGAACGGTGGGACGCGCCTGGGGCCGGGGCGTGGCCGGCGGCGGCGCAGCAGGCGGCCCCGGGGAAGCGAGTTCGGGAACGATCATTGTTGTGTGACAGCCCGGGCAAGGCAGCCGCTGGCCGCTCCAGCGTTCATCGCATTGGATAGACTGGCCGCAATGGGGGCAGGAGAATTTGAATTCAGCCATAAAACAGTTGATTGGTGAGTTCAGTAAAGCATTCTCACGGAACCGTCAATCCACCATTCTTGTTCCAGCCGGAGCAAGCGATGGCATGAATGGGCAAGGTCAGGCCACGCTCTGGCGGCGATAAAGCTCAGCCACGAAATGAGGGCGCTGGCGGTTCACGGAAGGCAGTTCACGCGCCGGAACAAGGCCGCGGCGCAGCAGGCTCTGCTCGTTTTCACGGTCAAGAATAATGATCTTCATGGTCAGGTCCTGGTTCCGGCGCAACAACAGGCCGATTTCAGGATGCCGGGCGCGTTCCTCCCGGCTGAGCTGCTGCCACTTCAGACGATGCCGCCGCAGGGCGTCCAATGACTGGTTGAGGGAGGGAAGCAGCTTCTTCCTGAGTTGATGGAACTCGAAAAGCGATGGGTTGTCCGGACGGCGCAGCGCCCGGCCCTCGCGTTCGAGACCCTGGAGAAGTTCGTGGCAAAGCGCGAGGCGGGCGTTTAGTTCGTCGCTGATTTCCTGGGGAAAGTTCATTGTTTGGTGGCGTGTGAGGCGTTGGTGCCCTGGCTGAGCACAAACGACTGCTGGGTTATTTTGGCCTTTTGCATCCAACCGATGTAATCCCTGCGCCATTTGGCCATCTCGAACAAGGAAAGGAGGCTGGGTGTGGAGGTGGCATCGGTCAATTCCTTTTGGCGGTCCAGGATGCGTTGATAGGTTTCAATGGCTTTTTGCCATTGCTGGAGTTGCTCGTAAATCAAGGCGGTTTGGTACCAGGCAGGCAGTTGCCAGGCGGGGGATTTATCCAGTTCGGCGAGGCTGAGATAAATCTGGAGGGCGCTCAAGTAATCTCCCTCCTTGTAGAGTTGATTGGCGATCTCATTGCCAGCGCGTTGCTGCCAATAGGTCCACATTTCAGGATTGTTGTGGACATTTTCCTGCTGGGATTGGAGAAGAAGGAGAACCTGCTTCATGGCGTCGTTATTGCGCCCCAGCTTTTTGAAAGAGGAGGCGAGGAAAAAGCGGACTTCGGGCACTTCGGCGGCGTTGGTATAAAGGTTGAGGAAAACTTGGGCCTGGGCGACTGTTTCCGCGTTGTTGGTCGAGTAGGAGAGCGAGCGGACGAGTTTGTACTGAGTTTGAATTTGATCCAATTCGGGATTGCCTGACTTGAGCAGGCGGTTGAAGAAGTCGGCCGCCTCCTCGTATTTTCCTTCCTGATAATAGGTGTCGGCGATCTCGATCTGCGCTTGCAGGACGAGCTTTTTGTAATAATCCATGTTTTCCAATTTCAATTTGAGGGCGGTGGACATAACCGCGTAGAATTTGGAAACGGCCAGGGTGTTCACCCCCATCTGGCGATAGATGAGTCCCTGGCGCAACAAAACTTCCGGCGCACTGGGGTCTTCAAAATAATTATGGAGATACTGGCCGAAAATCTGTTCTGCGAGGACGAGTTTATTGTCGTCCTGCGCCACCAGGGCGAGTTCGAAGAGGGCCAGGCGCTTGATTTCGGCCGGGGCATCCGCCGCCAAAAGTCCGGTGAGGGTTTGAGCGGCCAGGGCTGTGCTTTTTTGGCGTCGTTGTTCCCGGCCCAAATCGAGTTGGAGTTGCAACTTTTTCAGGCTGTCAGGTACGGCAGCGACCTTTGCTGGAACAGTCCCGGGGGTGGGGAGCAGACCCAGTCCGGGAGCGGGAGTCGAATCCGTTGGGGAAGAGTCTGAAGGGGCGTTGGAAGGCACAAGGTCACCCGCCCAGAGCTGGCAGCAACTTGCGCCGCAAACGAGCAGGAGTGAAAGGCCGGACCTATGGAACAAGAATTGCATCATGGACCGGTTTCGTAAGTGGCCCTGCTGGGAGGCGCCCCGGCAGCTTTAGGCGGAGTGAAATCGAGCGGGGCGGCGGCCGGAGCGGTGCTGTTGGTGGATTTGGTGAAATATTTGAGCAACATCTGGGGAGAAACCACAGCATCGGGCGGCGAGGATTCCACCGGCGGTTGCGCTACCCCATTGCCAGCCCGCAGGATGATGGCGGGCGGTTCCGGCGCGGAGGACGCCGGCGGGAGTGAGCGCGACGGCGGCGCCTTTTGGGCTTGGGAAGCAACGGGTGCGGGTTCCGGCGCCGGCATAGGAACGGGCAAAACAAACCGGTTGGCGCATGGCCGGGGCGCCGGGGAAAAGCGCAAGGGAGGCGGACCCACCAGCGGCAGCCAGCCCGGGCCAGGCGAAGCAGCGGCCGCCACGCTCAGAGCAGCGAAGAGGACAAAAAACGAGCCTTGCCAGTCCCGGAACAGGCATTGCTTCATGGGTCTGATTTCATTGTTTCTCAAAACAGCTATCCGGAGGGGTATCGGAAGTTTTGGCCGCGAACTTTAATCATGCCGGGCGCTTAAGTTCCGCCGGATTTTTGACGATGAGTGGAAAATGACGACTGCAGTCAATTCCACACGCGCCCCATGTCCGCGGTTGGACAGGCGGCAAATTGAGAGCCGGCTCAGAAGCTGCCCTTGCCTGCCGTCGCTGGCCAGCATCGAGAATGCCTTGAAGGAATTGCTGGGGTCCGATCAGAGGTACACTTCGCAGATTGCAGAGATCATCCGGCGCGATCCGAGCCTGACGGCGCGGTTATTGCGGCTGGTCAATTCGGTCCATTATGGGATTTCCAAGCCGGTCAAGAATATTGAGGAGGCGGTCTTCTACCTTGGCATGAGACAGATTCGCCAACTGGCGATGGTGACGCCGATTATCGAGGATTTTCAAATCCTGGCGGGCCACACGCGGCTGGAGTGGCGGGGATTCTGGCACCATTGCATTGGCACGGCATTGATGACGAGGGAGGTCATTGACCTTGTTCAATCACAGCAGGCGGACAGTGATTATGTGGCGGGATTGATCCATGACGTGGGCAAGATCACGATGGCTTCGGCCTTCCCGGAGCATTTCGCGGAAATTTATATTCACCGAACAGAAGCCGAAATGGATTTGATGGAGCTGGAGCGGGAAGTATTGGGCATGGACCATGCGGAATTGGGGGCGATTTACTTGCAGAAACAGACATTGCCCGAGGTGTTCGTGGAAATAGTGCAGTTTCATCATCAACCGGAACTGGCGCCGACGCATGGCCTTGTGGCCGCGGCAGTGCAAGTGGCGGATTTACTGGTGCAACAGGGGAAGATCGGCTACAGCGGCCGCCTGCCTCCAAAGGACCCGGAGTTGTGGCGCAAGACCACGGGTTGGAAGATGCTCTTTGCCCACCAGACCGAGGACGAAAACGCCATCAGCCGGGCCAGTCTTAAACATAGTTTGGAACGCATGCCAGCCACCCTGGAAGGGTTGGTCTGAGAAATTCGATTGTTG
>CAWFAZ010000084.1:0-19995 GCA_963813995.1 uncultured Verrucomicrobiae bacterium
CCCCTCACCTCTTCAAGCCTGTTCCCATGAGCACGCTTTGTCGCGCCCAAAGCAATTGCCCGCCCGGTATGGGAGGGCGCATTTCTGCGCCAGGCAGCACGGCAACACGCCGGCAACCAAAATAAAACTTGACTTTTCCCCAGGGTGAGGCACGTTGCGCGGCCCGACAGATGGATCACATTCGCAACATCGCCATTATCGCCCATGTTGACCACGGCAAGACCACTTTGGTGGATTGCCTGCTCAAACAATCGGGCACCTTTCGCGCCAATCAGGCCATTTCCTCCGAGGAACGCATCATGGATTCCATGGACCTGGAACGGGAGAAGGGCATCACCATCCGCGCCAAGAACGCCGCTTTCAAATACAAGGATTACCATATCAACATCGTCGATACTCCCGGACACGCCGACTTCGGCGGGGAGGTCGAGCGCATCATGAACATGATTGACGGCGTTTTGCTGGTGGTGGATGCCGCCGATGGCCCGCAGGCCCAAACCCGCTTCGTCCTGCGCAAGGCCCTGGAGGCCGGCGCCAAGCCGATTGTTGTCATAAATAAAATAGACCGCGACAACGCCATGCCCCACAAGGTGCTGGATTTGGTCTTCGATCTTTTCGTTTCCCTGCACGCCACCGACGAGCAATTGGATTTTCCGGTGGTCTATACCAGCGCCAGGGACGGTTACGCCAAAATCGACATCAAGGATGAAAGCTCCAACATGGAGCCGCTGTTCCAGGCCATCATCGATTTCATTCCGCCGCCGCGCGCCCACGCCGGCTCCGAATTCAAGATGCTCGCGGCCAACCTCGATTATTCCGATTACCTCGGACGCATCGCCTTCGGCAAAATTTACAGCGGCAAGGTCAACGTGGGCGACGCCGCCGCCTGTTTGCACGGCGACGGACGGAAAACCACCGGCAAGATCACCGCCATTTTTCATTTTGAAGGATTGAAGCGCATTGAAGTCACCGAGGCCCATGCGGGCGACGTCATCGGCGTGGCCGGGTTCGAGGATGTTTTTATTGGCGAGACCATCACGGACAATATCATGCGCCAGCCGCTGCCCTTTGTGCCGATTGATCCGCCGACCATTCAAATGCAGTTCGCCGTCAACGATGGACCCCTGGCCGGATTGGACGGCAAACTGGTCACCGCCCGCCATATCTGGGAAAGGCTGACCAGGGAAGTCCGCACCAACGTCGCCTTGCGCATCGCCCCGACCGATCTGCCGAATATATTCAACGTGGCCGGGCGCGGCGAAATGCAAATCGCCATTCTCGTCGAACAAATGCGCCGCGAAGGCTATGAGGTGCTGGTTTCACGCCCGGAAGTCATTTATCGCAGGGACGACGCCGGCGGTTTGCTGGAACCGATTGAAAAGCTTTTCCTGGAAATTCCCAAGGATGCCATGGGAGTGGTCATGGAAAACCTGTCCGGGCGCAAAGCGGAAATTGTGAGCATGGAACATCATGGCAACGACGTCACGATTGAGGCGCTGATCCCGATGCGCGGGTTGATCGGTTTCGAAACGGACCTGGTCAACACCACGCGCGGCCTGGGGGTGATGAGCCATTTGTTCCACGAATACGGGCCGGACCGCGGCGAAATTGCGGCGCGCAAGAATGGTTCCCTGGTCAGCATGGAGGATGGCGAGGCCATGGCCTACGCCTTGAACATGGTGCAGGAACGCGGCCGTCTCATGGTCGATCCGGGCGACAAGATTTACAAGGGAATGATCGTCGGGGAAAACGCCCGCGAGACCGATATCCCGGTCAACCCGTGCAAAGCCAAACGGCTGACCAATATGCGCTCGACAGGGGATGGCAAGGGCATTCAACTGGACCCGCCCTTGCGCCTCTCGTTGGAACGCGCTTTGGAATACATCGGCCCCGATGAATACGTCGAGGCCACCCCGAAGAACCTGCGCTTGCGCAAAAAAATCCTGAACGAAACCCAGCGCAAACGCGCCGCCCAATCCAGGACGGCCAGGATCGTGGCAGCGTAATCCATTAAAGTTTCCCCTTGCCAAAACCTGAATTGTTTGACATATTGTCTGACATGAAGACCGTTACGTTGCGATCGTTGCGCCGGGACGCGGATCTCCTTGACTTGGTGGCCGGTGGGGAAGAGTTGTTGGTGACCCGCTTCGGCAAGCCTTATGTCCGCATTGTTCCCGCGAACCAGTCCCTCTCCTTTGTGGGGGCTGGGAAGCATTTTGGCGTGAAAAAACCCGTATCGCCCGACCCCATTCCGCGGTCTGAATGGAAGGGATTGGCTTGAAATACCTGCTCGATACCGCGCCTTGGATCAACGGCGTGACCCTTCCCCGCACATTGCCGGAGCGCTTCCGGCGGCTGTTAGAAACCGATGAAATGAAAGGGCTTTGCAGCGTCAGCCTGCTGGAGACGGCAATACTGCATCGCTTGGGGCGGTTGGAATTGCAGGGCACTTTGCCGCAATTTTTCGCGGCAGGATTGTCCGCTGATTTGCAACTGTTGGAATTAACCCCGGCAATTGCCGCAAAGACGAATGACCTTTCAAGGGATTTTCATGGAGACCCGTTTGACCGGACTATTGTGGCCACGGCTGCGACCTTGAATTTGACGCTGATCACGACTGATTCTGCCATTCGTGATGCAAAACAGTGTGATGTCGAGTTTTATCCCTTCAAACCGACTCGCGCCAAAGGGTGATATGCCCAGTGTCTATATCAAGACGTACGGATGCCAGATGAACGAGCGCGATTCGGAGGCGGTGGCCGCGCAGCTCGTGGCGAAGGGCTACACCCTCGCCCCGTCCGAGACGGCGGCGGATGTCGTCCTGCTTAACACTTGCAGCGTGCGCGATATGGCGGAACAAAAGGCCGTCGGCAAAATGCAAAACATTGCCGCCCGTGTCCGCCGCAAGCGGCCCGAGGTTGTTCTCGGTTTCCTCGGTTGCATGGCGCAAAGCCGCGGACGCCAGTTAATTGATCAATTGCCCGACGTGGATCTCGTCGTCGGCACCCAAAAATTCCATCGCACAGCCGGGCACCTGGACGACATTCTCGCCGGCAAACGGGACAAAATTGTTGACGTCGAAACCGAGGCGGGCAGCGAGGCGACGATCAGGGAACATCTGCTTCATGGCCGGCGGGCGGGCAACGGACACGCCGCGCCGGTCACCGCTTTTGTCAGCATCATGCAAGGCTGCAATCAACGTTGCACCTTTTGCATCGTGCCGTTCACGCGCGGGGAGGAACGCAGCCGGACGATACCGGACATCGTTGCGGAATGCCGGCACCTGGTTGAAAACGGCGTCAAGGAAATCACCCTGCTGGGCCAGATTGTCACCAGTTACGGCAAGCGCGACCTCCCGGCAAAGAACGGCCAGTCGGGCTTCGTCCAACTTCTGGCCGCGGTCCACGAGATCGACGGATTGGAGCGCATTCGCTTTACCTCGCCGCATCCCAAAGGGTATGGCGACGATCTGGTTGCGGCCTACGGAGAATTGCCCAAGCTCTGCGAAAGCGCGCACCTTCCAGCGCAGAGCGGCAGCGACCGCATATTAAAGGCGATGCATCGCGGCTACACGCGGGAGCGGTTTCTTGGCATCATCGAAAAGTTGCGCCGGGTCCAGCCGCGCATCGGCATCACGACGGACCTCATCGTTGGCTTTCCGGGCGAGACCGGGGAAGATTTCGCGCAGACACTCTCGCTGGTCCGCGAAGCGCAATTCGACAACGCTTACCTTTTCAAATACTCCCCGCGCAAGGACACCCCGGCCGCCGCGATGCCCGATCAAGTGCCGTCGGCCGTCAAAGAAGAACGCCATGCGCGATTGCTGGAGGAGATCAACGCCATAGGCCGGCGCTGCTACAACCAGCGCGTGGGAGAAACGATGCAAATTCTGGTGGAAGGACCGAGCAAGAACAATCCCGCCCGATTGATGGGCCGGACGCGCTGCAACAAGATAGTTGTGTTTGAAGGCCACGAGCGCCACCGCGGCCAGCTCATGGATTTAAGAATAAAGCGAGCCGGCTCCTTCACCCTTTACGGCGACCCGGCGATTCTGAATGTTGGGTGAATTTTGCCTCATGGATGAGCGGATCACTTGTGATGCGTCGCCGATAATCCATGCTATGAGCTTGCAGACAAATGCAGGCGGATGAATTCGTCGGGCGTGATGGGCTGAGGCTTGTAGCCAGCCGATTTCAGCGCGCCAAAGTGGCTATCTTCTGTTACTACGAAATCAGCTTCAGCCGCAATCGCGCAGTCGCAGAACTTGTTGTCGTCCGGATCGGCCACGACCACGCCGAAGCGGTAATGTGGTTCGACCTGGCGGATGTTGCCGTGAAGTTGCGTCAGCAGTTCCAAAAACGCGGCCACATCGCGCCAGCGTTCAGCGCCGGAGAGTTTGACTATGATCTCCTCGTATTCCAGGAGGATTTCTGTTGAAACCGCAAGTATGAACCCGCCGTCAAGTAGAGCGCGCAGGATGGGATAAAATGGCTGTTTCCGGCCAAACATCTGTAGAAAGACGCTGGTATCCAGGCAAACCGTCATGCGTAGCGGTGCTCATCGCGAAATTGTTTCACCAATTCAGGAATACGCCGCAGCAGGCCTTGCTCATGGTCTTTGTCGAAGCCTTCGCTCAAGCGTCCCGCGAGTTCTTCTGCCTCCAGTTGCAGCAGGACACGGTTGAGCAAGGATAGATGCAAACCGTCCATGCGCTCGATTTTGTCATGCAAAGCGGGCTTCAACTTTTCCGGCTCAATTGGCATTGCCTGCAACACAGGTTTCATGGAGGAAAGATAACCCATTTCCCGAAGAATGGAAGCTCTTTGTCCTGGCCGCAATTCATCAGGTAATCAGGCTGGAGCGGGATGAAGTCCTTCAACAATCAACCGCACCGTGCGTTCGGTGGCGCCGAGGTTTTGCTGGACCACCTGCCGCGCCCGCGCGCCCAGTTCAGCGCGCCGCCGCTCATCGGCCAGCAATTCCGCCAGGGCCGCTTCCAGGCCGGCCGCGTTTTGCACTTGCACCGCCGCCCCGCCGCCCACGAACGCCTGCGCGGCGGAAGCGAAATTCTGCATGTGGGGACCGAAGATGACCGGCTTGCCCAAAGCGGCCGGTTCAATGGGATTCTGGCCGCCGCGCGCGGTCAAACTTTTGCCGACAAAGACCACGGTCGCCTGCTCATAAAAGTATTTCAGTTCGCCGGTGCTGTTGACCAGGAGGCATTCGAGCTGGCCGGGCGCGATGGGGTCGCCGGTGGGGATGTCGCTCCGGCAGATGTATTTGACTCCGCGCGTTTCCAGTTCGCGGGCCACTTCCTTGGCGCGCTCGAAATGACGCGGCGCCAGGACCAGGAACAGGCCCGGAAAACAGCGGCGCAAACGAATCAACAGTTCGGCCAAAATGACCTCCTCCCCGGCGTGGGTGCTGCCTGCCACAAGGAGCATCGCTTTTTCGCCGACACCGATCTGGCGCAGTAAAGCAGGAACATCCAACCCCGCGCGCGGGCCGGGTTGGGCAGCGTCGAATTTCAGATTCCCCGTCACGCGCACGGCTTCGGCGCGGAAACCCAGTTCGGTCATGCGCCGGGCATCCTCGGGCTGCTTGCAGCCGACGCCGCAAAACCTGGCAAAGATGGGCCGGAAGAAAAAGCCGAAGCGCCGGTAATTCCGCAAGGAACGGTCCGAGATGCGGGCATTGACCAGGAACAACGGGCACCGGGCGGCAATGGCCTCGCAGAGGAAGTTTGGCCATAATTCGGCCTCGACCAGGATAATGGCGCGCGGTTGAATGGCCTTCATGGCGCGCCGGACCGCGCCGGCAAAATCGGCCGGGTAATAAATGCGCTGAATATGCGGCGGCAGCAGGCGTTGCAATTCCGCCATGCCCGTCGAGGTGGTGGTGGAGACAAGTATCTGAAAGCCGGGCAGATGCGGTTCCAGGGCGCGGATCAATTGCCAGCAAACCCCCACTTCGCCCACGCTGACCGCGTGCAGCCAGAGGACCGGGCGTTTGGCCAGGGCGGCTTTCAGTTCCGGACTGTAGCGCGCAAAACGCTGGCCGAATCCGGCCCGCCAGTTTCCGCGCCGCCACATTTTCAAAAAATAGTGCGGCGCGCTCAGCCAAAAAAATATGACGAATAAAATGTTGTAACCGAATCTCATGGCTGGCGAACAAAGATCATCCAGACAATGAATAGCAGAGGCAACAGGATCGGCACAGCCCATTTAAAGACATAACCGGGAAAAGTGGGCAACCGGATTCCCTGCCGCTCGGCGATGGCTTTGATCATCAGGTTCGGGCCATTGCCAACGTAAGTGGCCGCCCCAAAGAAAACCGTCGCAATGCTCAGCGCGGCCAGATGGGCGGCGCCATTCTGCGGCAGCGATGCCATGCCTCCGAACATCCCCGAGAGCGCGCTGGCAAAGGCCAGATAGGCCGGGGCGCTGTCCAGCACGCTCGAAAGGCCCCCCGAACTCCAATAGACCAGGGAAGGGGACGGATTCTGCCCCAGGATGCTTCGCGCATTGACTTGCAGCCAATCCAGGGCCGGTATCATCGTGGCAAAAATCCCAAAGAATAAAACGGCAACTTCGAGCATCGGTCCGAAGTGGAATTGATTCGCCTCATGAACTTTTTTCCCGGTCGTCAGAAAGGAGCCGGCCGCCGCCGCCAACATTAAACCTTCCCGCAAAAACCATGGATGCGAGACAAACACCGCCGCCACAATGGCCGCCAGAAAAACGACGTTCCACCAGCCGACGAAGATCGATTCGTCGAAGGCCACCCGGGACGCAGGAACATAATGGCGACGGTCAATGACATAAAACGCGCCGAGCAACAATCCCATGCTCAACAGCCAGGCCGGCCAGCAATGCCGCAAGACCCACCAGAACGGAACGCCTTTGAGAAATCCCAAAAGCAAAGGGGGATCACCGATCGGCGTCAGCCCGCCGCCAATGTTGGCCACGATGAAAATGAAAAAAACCACATGATGGGCCGCGACGCGGGATTCATTGAGGCGAAGCCATGGACGAATCAAAAGAATGGAAGCGCCGGTCGTGCCGAGCACGTTCGCGGCCAGGCCGCCCAAGGCCAGAAAGCACACGTTCCGCCACGGCCCCTCTTCGCCCTGCACCGTGATCTGGATGCCGCTTGAGACGACATAGAGCGATCCGATCAAGACAATGAAACTGAAATAATCGTGGGCGGTGCGGAGGACGGTTTGGGAAGCGTCCGCCGGCAAAACAAAAAGGTACCAGCCGATGGTTGCGGCGGCAAAGAGCAGGGCCAGCTTGCCATAATGCCTGGTCCACCATTGCGAAAAATAAAGAGGAGCCAGCGCGATGAGACTGAGCCAAAGCGCAAAAGGCAGGATCATCCATGGGTTTGGGTGGTAAGCCACGGGGAAAAACTCTCAAAATCCCACGAAAATTCAAACTTTAAACTTTGCCTCTCAGCGCCCCGTTCGGGCCGGCTTTTCACGCGGCGGCAGCAGGCGACGGCCCATGTCTTCGATGCGGCCCGCCGCGCGGCTGACAAGGTCAATACTAATGGAATCCAGGTCGGAACCGTCTTCCACATAACTGGACAGAAATTCCGCCGAGTGCGTGCGCAATACGGCCCGCCGGCAAACGATGTAGGCCACCGATTCAGCCTCGATTTCAGCCACGTTGAGCGGCAGGTTCAGGCGATAAGGCCACCCGCCCTCCTTGTCGGCCCCGAGGTGCCCCAAATAAACGTGGGCCAACTCGTGGCACAGCACCGCATAGGCCGCGCCTTCGTCCAGTTCCTCCCGCAGCCCGATGCGCATTTTCCAATTTTGATCCCGCACCCGCGCGGTGCTGAAGCCTCCCCGCAATTGTCCCATGGGCTTGCGTTCAACGCGGATTCCGTCCCGTTCACAATTCTTGATCGTGCGCTCCAGGATCATCGGATTGAAGCGCCCCGAAGTCCGGGTGAAGGCCTCCAGTTTTTCCGGCAGCGGCGGCCCGTCCGTGTCGGCCACATCATAGACCAGCAGCACCGGGGTGCGCGGGGCCAGGATGATCGTGCCGCGCGCTTCGTCCTTGATCGTCCGCTGAAAAGCTTTCTGCCAATGGCTGGCCGTTGCGAAATAGGTCGCCATCGGATTCTGCAAAAAAACCAGCATGTTGTTGAACGGGGAATACTCGTGAAATCGGGCGATGAAATCGACGGCGGCGGAGAATTTTTTCGAGTGCCGGAACTGGCGGCTGCGGGCAAACAGTTCGTCGAGAGACGATTGATGTTCCGAATGCGGCCCCATGCCCCCGGCCAGGGCTTCGGCGACCGCTCCCTCGCTCAGCGTGTACAGCAGATATTTCCGGTCCAATTCCGGCCCGCTCCGGCTGGCGCGCAATTCGTCCAGGATGGCCGCCAGGCAATGGCGCGCCGGCCAGCCGGCCTCCTCCTCCAGCGCGCGGATGAGTTCGGCGGGGGAACCCTGCCGTTGCGCGATCCATTGCAGAATGAAAGTCCGGGCCTTTTGGCGGATCGCTTCCGGCGCGGGGACGCCTGGCTCTGGCAGCTCGTCCGTCATCCGGCAGTGTCTTGGATTGCCAGAACGCAGCGGCCGCAGAGGGTCGGATGTTCGGCATTCCGGCCGATGTCTGTTTCCCAATGCCAGCAGCGTTCGCATTTCTGGCCGTCCGCTTTTGAAACGGAAATTGAAACAGGTTCACCAGCCGTAATTTTTAACGCGGATACGTTGACGAGTTCACGGAGCAATTCGGGATCAGAATACTGCGATTGAGCTTGCGGAATGACGATTTCGACTTTTGCTTCCAGAGCTTTGCCAATTATTTTGGCTTGGCGCGCTTTTTCCAATTCAGGAAGAATTTTTTCACGCCAATCCTTCAGCCAACCCCATTGTTTAATGTCATCCGACATTAATGGAGTGCCGTAATGCTTCGACAGACTTTCGTGAACGGAATTCACATTTTTCCCCGGCACAAATTCCCACGCCTCGTCCGCCGTGAAGACGAGAATCGGCGCGAGCATCTGGCACAGGCCGGTCACGAGGCGGTGCAGCGCGGTCTGCGTCGAGCGGCGGCGGCGCGAATTCGCCGGGTCGGTGTAGAGACGGTCTTTGATGACGTCGTGGTAAATCGCGGAGAGTTCCACCGCGATGAACTGGCTGACTTTTTGATAGACGACATGGAATTCGTATTTGTCGCAGGCCGCGAGGACTTCGGTCTCGAGCTTCGAGAACTCGCCGAGAATCCAGCGGTCAAGGCCGGTGAGCTTTTCATCGGCCACCGTGTGCTTCGCCGGATCGAAGTCGTAGAGATTCGAGAGTTGGTAGCGCAGCGCGTTGCGGACGGCGCGATACGTTTCGCCCACTTTGTTGATGCGTTCATCGCTGACGACGATGTCGTTGCGATAATCCTGCGACGCAACCCAGAGCCGCACGACGTCCGCGCCATATTTCTTGACGTAGGCCTCGGCGGTTTGCGGCTTTTCGTAGCCGCCCTGGCTTTGCTTGCTTTTGGAAATTTTGTCGCGGTCGGCGTCCACCAGGAATCCGTGAGTCAATACTGTTTTGAACGGGGCGGCGCCGTTGCCCGCCAGCGACAGCAGCAGCGAGGATTGGAACCACCCCCGATGCTGGTCGCTGCCTTCGAGGTAAACGTCCGCCTGCCATTTTTCGGACGAGCAGCAGCTCGTCCCTACCGGATGTTGCAGTTCCGCGCGCCGCATCAACACGGCGCGCGAGGAGGAGCCGGAATCAATCCACACATCCAGCGTGTCATTCGATTTGGCGGCAGGCTCCGCGCCTTTCCAGTCCTTCGGCTTCACGAGGGGCCAAAGTTCGGCGGCGGATTTTTCAAACCAGATGTTCGAGCCGTGTTTCTCAAACAGGTCCGCGGTGTTGCGGACGATTTGGGCGTCAAAAATCAGTCCGCCCCCGGCGTCGTAAAACGCGGGAATCGGCACCCCCCAGGAGCGTTGGCGCGAGATGCACCAGTCGGGACGCGTTTGCACCGCGCTTTTGATGCGGTTGACGCCCCACTCGGGAACCCAGCCCACCTGGTCAATTTCAGCGAGGGCGCGTTCGCGAAATTTGTCATGGTCAATCTGGATGAACCACTGGTCCATGGCGCGGAAGATGACCGGGGTTTTGCTGCGCCAGCAATGCGGATAGCTGTGATGATAATTTTCCTGATGCAACAACGCCTGGCGGATGCGGAGTTCGCGGAGAACGGCTTCGTTGGCGTCGCTCTTGCCGTGTTTTTCGAGGATGGATTTGCCAACCATCCCGGCGGGCATCTGTTGTTCGGCGGGCAAATCGTTGGTGTGTGCGAAGGCTCCGTCGTTGTCCACCGGCGAATAAATCGGCAGGCCGTTTTGCCGTCCGAGATTGTAGTCGTCCAAACCGTGGCCGGGCGCGATATGAACGAAACCCGTGCCGGTGTCGCTCGTGACAAAATCGGCGGCGAAAAGTTTTCCGGTGCGATTGCAAAAGGGATGTTGGTATTGGATCGTCGCGAGTTGCCCGGTCGGGAGCGGAGTCTCCGTGAAATTTGCCCAGCCGCATTTTTCGGCGACGGCAGGAAGCAATCCGCGAAACAAAATGTAATTTTCTTCGCCGACGCGAACCTGGACGTATTGAAGCTTTTCGTTGTAAGCGACGGCGAGATTGGCGGGCAGCGTCCAGGGCGTGGTCGTCCAGATGACGACGAACGTGTTTGGCCGGCCGACGACGGGAAACTTCACCAACACGCTTTGGCTGACGTGATCGGCGTATTCGACTTCGGCTTCGGCCAGCGCGGTGCGGCACGGGATGCTCCAGTAAACCGGCTTTTTGCCGCGATAGACAAAGCCCTTGTCCACGATGTCGGCGAAGAGGCGGAGTTCGTCGGCTTCGTATTCCTTGTCCAGCGTGAGGTAGGGATTTTCCCAATCGCCGAGGACGCCGAGGCGTTTGAATTGCGCGCGCTGGAGATCAATGTATTTGCGGGCGTTGGCTTCACAAGCTTTGCGAGTCGTGGCAGGATCGGCGCCGGGGTTGCCGGCTTTGCGCATTTCCTGCGTCACTTTGAATTCGATGGGCAACCCGTGGCAGTCCCATCCCGGCACATAAGGCGCGTCCCGGCCAAGCAGGCCCTGATGTTTGATGATGATGTCCTTGAGAATCTTGTTCAGCGCCGTCCCGATGTGGACATCGCCGTTGGCAAAGGGCGGCCCGTCGTGCAGGACAAATTTTTGCGCGCCGGCGCGGGCGGCCTGAATTCTCTGGTACAGTTTGGCGTTTTGCCATTGTTGCAGGCGTTGCGGCTCGCGCGCGATCAAATCGGCTTTCATCGGAAAGCCGGTTTGCGGCAGATTCAACGTCTTTTTGTAATCCATTGTCATTTTTTCACCTTCGCGCCGCCCGGTCGGGTTCCGGCGGCTGGGCAGTTTAAGGTTATTGCATTTGCCGCGCAACGCGATAGTTTAGAGGGGTGGAAAAGGCTGAAAAGAGCCAGGTTGACCCGATTATCAAAAGCCGCATTCAGGACCTGATTGCGGCAAAGGGCGGCGGCTATAATGCGGATTTGGTCGAAGAAATAATTGTCAATGCCCTCAAATTATTGACAGACGTGAAGGACCGTGGCGACGTGCGGGTCATCCGCACCGCCCTGGGCGAATTGCGCTACGCCTTCCGCCTCTTCGCCCCCTACGAACAGACGCGCAAAGTCACCATCTTCGGTTCCGCCCGCACCCTGCCCACGCGCCAGGAATATCTCGAAGCGGTCGAATTCGCCCGCAAGATCGCCGAAGCCGGCTTCATGGTCATCACCGGCGCCGGCCCGGGCATCATGCAAGCCGGGCACGAAGGGGCCGGACTGGAAATGAGTTTCGGCGCCAACATCCGCCTGCCCTGGGAACAAGCCGCCAACCCGATCATCGAGAAAGACAAAAAGCTCATCTCCTTCAAATACTTTTTCACCCGCAAGCTCACCTTCGTCCGGCACTCCGACGCCATTGTTTTGTTCCCCGGCGGATTCGGGACATTGGACGAAGGGTACGAGGCGCTGACCCTCATGCAAACCGGCAAAAGCCGCCTGGTGCCCCTGGTCCTGCTCGACCGCCCCGGCGGCGCCTACTGGAAAGTCTGGGACAAAAACATCCGCGAACACCTTTTGCGCGGCCAGATGATTTCGCCCGACGACCTGTTCCTCTATCAAATTGCCGACAACGCCAGCCACGCCGTGCGCATCATCACCCGATTTTATCGCAACTACCATTCCAGCCGCTTTGTCAAGGATTTGCTCGTCCTGCGCCTCAAGAATGTTCCGTCCCCGTCCGCCATTGAAAGTCTCAACGATGATTTTGGCGACATCATCCTGGGCGAGAAATTCAAGATCATCGAACCCACGCCCGAGGAAAAGGAAGACAACGACCGGCTCGAATTGCCGCGCATCGCCTTTGGCTTTGACCGCCGGCAATATGGCCGCCTGCGCCAACTGCTCGACGTGATCAACGGGTTTTAGCACAAAGCTTGCCAGCCGGGCGTTCCCCATTAATCTCTTTGCCGTGAAGCTTCTTTTTGTCGGCGACATCGTTGGGGAGCCGGGCCGGTACGCGGTGCGGCAACTCCTGCCAAAATTGCGTCAGGCGCACCACCTCGACATGGTCGTCGCCAACGGGGAAAATGCGGCCGGCGGGGCGGGCATCACGGTCAACACGGCGGCTGAAATTTTTGACGCGGGCGTCGATATCATGACCACCGGGGACCATTTGTGGGACCAAAAGGAGGCCAATTTCCTCTTGCTTTCGGAAGCCCGGTTTTTGCGGCCATTGAATTATCCGCCGGGCGTCATCGGCCAGGGCAGCACGCTCTGGCATTCGGAGAAGCTGCCGCCGGTCGCCGTCCTCAATCTGCAGGGGCGCACTTTCATGCCGCCGCTGGAGAATCCCTTCCTGTGCGCCCGCGCCGAAGTCCCGCGCCTGCGCCGGATGACCAAACTTATTTTTGTCGATCTGCACGCGGAGGCGACTTCGGAAAAAATCGCCCTCGCCCGCATGTTGGACGGGCAGGTCAGCGCGGTCGTCGGCACTCATACTCATGTGCAAACGGCGGATGAACAAATTTTTCCGGGCGGCACGGCTTACTTGACTGACGCGGGTTTTACCGGGCCGCACGAGAGCGTTTTGGGGCGCGAAATCGCGCCGGTGATTGAGCGCTTTGCCACGAACACGCCGCAGAAATTCGGCGTGGCTTCGGGCCGGATCCTGTTGCAAGGCGCGTTGATTGAAATCGACAATGAATCCGGGCGCGCGCTCCACATCCGCCGGATTTCCGAACCGCTCGAGGCCTGAATGCCGAAACAGACCACATCGCAATGGGATTTTGGCGGCGAGCTTTTCCCGGTGGAAGCCGCGCGGCGCGTCTTCTCCGTCAGTGACTTGACGGCGGACATCCGCCGCCTGCTCGAACAGCACGTCGGCCAGGTCTGGGTGACGGGCGAGATCACCAATTGCCGCGCGCAAAGTTCCGGCCATGTTTATTTCACCCTCAAGGACGCGGCGGCCCAGTTGAACTGCATTGTCTTTCGGACCGAGGCGCCGGCCAATCGCGCGGCATTGCAAGACGGGCGCAAGGTCATCCTCAAAGGGGAAATGACCGTGTATGAACCGCGCGGCCAATATCAATTGCGCGTGCTGGCGGTCGAACTTCAGGGCGTCGGCGCGTTGCAGGCCGCCTTCGAGAAACTGAAGGAGAAACTGGCCGCCGATGGCCTTTTTGCGCCGGAGCGGAAACGGCCCCTGCCGCGATTCCCGCAACGCATCGGCTTGGTCACCTCGCCGACCGGGGCCGCCATTCGCGATGTTTTGCATGTCGCGCGGCGGCGCAATCCGTCCCTGGAAATCATTTTCGCGCCCTGCGCGGTGCAAGGTCCGGGCGCGGCGGCGGAAATCGCCGCGGCCATCGCGCAACTCAATCAATGGTCGAATATCTCCGGCCGGAAACTGGATTTGATCCTGCTCACGCGCGGCGGGGGCAGCCTGGAGGATTTGTGGGCCTTCAACGAGGAAATTGTGGCCCGCGCCATTTTCCATTCCGCCCTCCCCGTCGTTTCCGCCATCGGGCACGAAATTGATTTCACCATCAGCGACTTTGCCGCCGACTTGCGGGCGGCCACGCCCAGCGCGGCGGCGGAGATTCTGACCGAAGAGGTTTTTGCCGGCGGCAAATGGCTGGCGCAGGCGCGCGCGCAAATGCGCGATCTGGTCCGCCGGCGGTTGCTGGGCGAACGCCGTCATTTCCAGCAACTCTGGCAGCGGCTCCGGGCTTCCCATCCGCGCCGGATGCTCCATCAGCGCCTGCAACGCCTGGATGATCTGCAACTGGCGCTCTCCCGTTGCGCGCGTCAACAATTGCAAAAATGCCGCCTCACCGGGCAAAACCTCGGCGTCCGGCTGGACCGTGTCCGCCCCGGCCAACTGCTGGCGCAACGGCGCGCGGCGCTGGCCCGGGAGCAGCGCCGGTTGCGGGAGCGGCCCCGCCATTATCTGCGCAGTCTGCGCCAGCGCGGCGACGCCTTGCAGGCCCGTCTGCGTGTGCTCGGCCCGGAGCAGGTGCTGGCGCGCGGCTACTCGATCACGCTGGACGCCGCCGGCGGAAAAATCATCCGGTCGAAAGAACAAACGCGCCCCGGTCAAACATTAAAGACCCGGCTCCAGACCGGCGAAGTGCGCAGCGTGGTGCAGGAGGGCAAATGACCAATGCCGCGCTTGACGTTCGCGCCGCAAAAAACTACTGTTAAGGCGGGTTGGTGGCTATAGCTCAATGGTAGAGTCCAAGCTTGTGGAGCTTGTTGTTGCGGGTTCGAGTCCCGTTGGCCACCCCACCCTTCTCCATCAACAACTTGCGAAAGTCGCCTCCAAAACACTTTCTTGGCGATGGCCCTTGAAGAATAATATAAACTAATGTTATTGATTAATGACCTAATCCACGCTTATACTTTAACCATTTCGTGTTTTTTGCTTGCAAGGGAACCAAGTCTTCGTGTAGTATGTAAAAGTCTGATTCGTCTAAAAAGTTTCAAAGAAAATTGTGAATATGCCTATGAAGACAATTATTTATGGCATGGCAACTGCCATCCTGCTTGCCGCCGGCTCTTCCGCCCTGGCCCAGGATATATCGACCACTCCGACCATTGATCCAGCCAATGGCCAATACGTCGTTCCCGGCCAGATCAGCTACAATGTTCCTGGTGCAGGCCCCGTCATGCTCGGAGGTATGGTCATATCCGGCCTGCAACCGGCCGGCCTCCCTGTAAATGTGGGTGACACGTTACCGGCCCAATCGTTCTTTGATGTCTTTGTGGACGTGAGCATCCCGTCCCTCAATACATCCGGCCCATTCGTCGGAACCGGCCCCTCAGACGCCACAGACACCATTATCCAACGGCTCACCGGGTTGGGCGGCCCGGGAACTTTCAACACCCAGATGACGCAATTGGACATGAGTTTGGGGAATGGGCTTTTCGTTCGGATCGATCCACAAACACCTTCCACCGGCCAGACGACCATCGAGGACATCGGTGCCGGGGAATACAAGATCACCAGCTTCTTCGACATATTCACCGATATCTCCCTCGATGGAGGCAATACTTGGAACCCGTCAACCGGCCCTGCTGTGATGACACTTGAGTCCACCCCTGAACCCTCCACGCTGGCGTTGGTTGGCACGGGTATCGCCGGCCTCCTGGCCTTTCGTCGCCGCAATAAAATCTGAAAAGTTTTGGTTGGGTTGATCGTTGAGCAAGCCGCCCTCACGGGCGGCTGTTCTTTTATGTTCTTCCGCGGAAAAGTTACGACATGGCTGGCACAACCCGTTTGCCTTTCAATGGCTCTCCCTACGTGTGTCCGCCCTATCAACGCAGCCCCAAGATCAGGATCAAGATTATGATTGGAAGGGGCGCTCTTGGAGCATCTACAACAGCTTGATTTGCATCGCGTCTTTCTCCAGGCCGTCCATCAGGCCTTCGATGCGCGCCCGGCGCCGTTTCATGATGTGTTTGTCCACTTCCGCGTCGTACGGCACGGGATACTTGCCGTTGTAACAAGCCATGCAAAAGGATTCCTTGGGCAGGCCGGTCGCCCGAACCATGCCGTCTTCGGATAAATAGGCCAGTGAATCCGCGTTGAGATAACGCCGGATCTCGTCAATGGAATGGCTCGCCGCCATCAATTTGCTGCGGTCGGGAAAATCGATGCCATAGACGCACGGGTTCATGTGCGGCGGGCAACTGACCAGCACATGCACTTCCGTCGCGCCGGCCTCCTTCAAATTGTTGACGCGCGCTTTGCACGTTGTCCCGCGCACGATGGAATCATCCACCACGATCACCCTTTTGCCCCTGACCAGCTCGTCGATCAAATTGAGTTTCACCCGCACGTCAAAATCGCGGATCAATTGCGAGGGTTGCAAAAAACTGCGGCCCACGTAGTGATTGCGCACAAAGGCCATTTCATAAGGAATGCCCGAGGCCAGTGAATAGCCCAGCGCCGCGCAGTTGCCGCTGTCGGGCACGGGCAGCACCAGGTCCGCCTGCAAAGGATGCTCCCGCGCCAGTTCGCGCCCCATTTCCACGCGGACTTTATAGACGTTGCGACGGGCGATGGTGCTGTCGGGGCGCGCGAAATAGACATATTCAAAAATGCAAAAGGCGCGTTGCTGGTGCTCTGGAAACGCTTGCAGGCTCCGCACCCCGTTTTGATCGATAAGCACGATTTCCCCCGGCTCGATGTCGCGCACGTATTTGGCGGAGATCAAATCCAGCGCGCAACTTTCGCTGGCCAGCACCCAGGCCTCGCCGACCCTGCCCAGGCAGAGCGGACGGAAGCCAAAAGGGTCGCGCACGCCGATCAATTCCTGTTCGGTCATAATGACCAGCGAATACGCCCCTTCGATGCGCCGGACCGTTTGCAACAGGTTATTCTCGTTGCCGCCGGTATTTGGCTGGCACAGCAGGTGCAGGGCAATTTCGCTGTCCACCGTCGTTTGAAATATGGCGCCTTTGTCCTCCAATTCTTCGCGCAATGCGGCCGCGTTGGTCAGATTGCCGTTATGGGCGATGGCCAGTTGGCCCCGTTTGCTGTCGCCTGTCAACGGCTGCGCGTTGCGCAAATGCGACGAACCGGTGGTCGAATAACGGGTATGGCCGACGGCCATGTGGCCGACCAGATTATGCAGTATCTCGCCGTTGAAGATCTGCGACACCAGCCCCATGCGTTTGTATTCGCGGAATTGGCGGCCGTCGCACGAGACGATGCCCGCGCTTTCCTGGCCCCGATGCTGCAAGGCATAGAGGCCGTAATAGGTCAATTCCGCCGCGTTGGGGTGGCCGTAAATGCCGAATACGCCGCAGTAATGTTTTGGATAAAGCTGCATGAAATTCAATTCCGCCGCGCCCGCAAGCGCGTGCGCTCCATTAAACCGCGACAACAATGGCCCGGCTTCGCCGCCAACGCAAGAGCAGTTCTTGCCGGCCTGTAATCATTGGTCATTAGGTTTTCGTCATTAGGCATTTCCCCCGATGAGGCGCATCTTGACTGAAGCAGTGGAAATACTAGAGTTATGCGAATGAAGCTTTCTGTTCGAGGGGAATATGCCTTGCGGGCGCTGTTGGTGCTGGGCCGGCATTACGGCCAGGAGGTGGTGCGCATTCAAACGATTTCCGACGAGCAGAATATTCCCAAGAAGTTTTTGGAACAGATTCTCAATGACTTGAAGACCCTGGGCGTGGTGGAGAGCAAGCGGGGCGCCGGGGGCGGTTACCGGCTGGCGCTCCCGCCGAAGGACATTACTTTGGCGTCCGTTATCCGGTATATGACAGGGGCGCTGGCGCCAGTAAGTTGCGCGAGCGACAACTTTTATGAGCGCTGCACCTGCCCGGATGAAGCGACCTGCCCGATTCGCGAAGTGATGAAGGAAGCGCGGGAGGCGGTGGTGAGCATCATGGAACGGGTGACCGTGGCCGATTTGTGCGAACGCGCAAGCCGCCTGGAACAAAACCCGGCCGGAGGGGTTGATTATGTGATTTGACAATGAGAAAGACACCTCTATGAAACTAACATTATTATTGATACTTGGTCTCGCCGCCGCCGTGGAGGCGCAAACGACAAATGCCCCGCGGACTTATTTCGACGCCTTCAATGCCACGCCGGACGTGTTGCTGGTCAGGGGGATGTCAATTATTGGCACACTGGACAAGCAGGTCAATTATCCGGTGGAAATCCGGGTGGAGCGGCTGGTGAATCAGCAGACCACCAACACCGTCTATGCGGTTTGCCTGCGCACCAAGGTTGGCCAGACGACACTGGTTGATTACATCGATTACGATGAGCTGGACGCCGTAATCCGGAGCGTGCCGTTGATTTCACAGGCCAACACCTCCGTCGCGCCCATGGACAAGTTTGAGACCAGCTTTCACACCCGAAGTGGCCTGACCATTTCCAAAATTGGCAGAGCCGAGAAATCGGTCATCACCATGACATCGGGGGACATGAGGGACACGAACGGCGTGCGTAATCAATTGGCCCCATTTGTTTTGGATGATTTCGGAACGTATCTGACGACGGCGAAAACAAAAATCGACGCGATTGCAGCGAGCGGCCAGTAAAGACCGGGCTTGTTTTGGCCCTGATTTTTTGCCACTGTTGGCACGCTTATGCAACAGGTCAATATCGGCATGATCGGCGGCGGCACGGTGGGCAGCGGCGTTTTCCATCATTTGGAAAACAACGGCGCCCTCCTGGAGTCGCGCCTCGGGATCAAAATCGGACTGCGCAAAATCGCCGTCAAGGCGCTGGACGAACCGCGCCCCTACCCAATCCCGGCCTCGCTCATGACGACCGATTGGGCCGGCGTGGTCAACGATCCTCAAGTCCATGTTGTCATCGAGCTGGTCGGCGGAACGACCCTCGCCAGGACGATGATTCTGACGGCGCTTAAACTGGGCAAGCCGGTCATCACGGCCAACAAGGCGCTCCTCTCCGCGCATGGCGAGGAATTGTTTGCCGCCGCCCGGCAACACCAGACCAATCTCTATTACGAAGCCAGCGTCGCCGGTGGCATTCCGATTATCAAAGCCTTGCGCGAGGGCTTTGTCGGCAATCGCATCACCCACATTTACGGCATCGTCAACGGCACCTGCAATTACATCCTCACCCGCATGAAACTGGAAGGCACCGACTTTCAACCGACCCTCGCCGAGGCGCAGCGCCTCGGTTACGCCGAGGCCGACCCCGCGCTGGATATTGACGGCTTTGATTCCCAACACAAAATCGGCATCCTCGCCTCGCTCGCCCACGGTTTTTGGGTGCGGCCAGGGGAGATTTACGTCGAGGGCATCCGGGCCATCAGCCGGGCGGACATCGAATTTGCCGGGAAGCTGGGCCATACCATCAAACTCCTCGGCGTGGTCAAGGGAGGCAAATCACCCGGCGCGAAAAACGGCCCGGGCCAGGCGGTGCAGGCCTCCGTCTATCCGGCCCTGGTGCCGGACACCCATGTTCTGGCGAGCGTCAATCATGTTTTTAACGCGGTCTTTGTGCGCGGCGACGTCGTGGGCGACACGCTCTTCTATGGGCGCGGGGCGGGCAGGGACGCCACGGCCAGCGCGGTGTTGAGCGACATCGCGGACGCGGCGCTGGATTACAAACACGGCACCCGCCGCCGCATTCCGCCCTTCGTGCCGCATGATCGCCATGGCAAAGTCCTGTCCATCGATGAAGTTGTGTCCCGTTATTATCTTCGTTTGAGCGTCATTGACAAACCCGGCACGCTGGCAAAAATCTCGGCCGTTCTGGCGGAATTGAAGATCGGGATTTCCTCGGTGATCCAGCCCGAAGGTCACGAGGGCGAAAGCGTGCCGCTGATATTCATGTGCCATGAGGCCACCAACGCGGCGATGAAAAAGGCGCTGGCCAGGATCGCCAAATTGCCGGTGGTCAAGCCGCCGCCGGTCATGATTCGGGTGG
>CAWFAZ010000085.1:0-9804 GCA_963813995.1 uncultured Verrucomicrobiae bacterium
CAAGCCCGGAAAGCTGAATCGCAATTGTAATTCCAAATTCCGCGCTTGACCCCGTCACGCATGTTTACTGAACGGGAATCTGTTGCAACTCGGGGGAAGTTTCCGGGCCGGGATGGACGTCCTTGCGGGCGGCGGCTACTTGCTCGGGTTTCACGGGCGTCGCATTGTTGCCCCAGGTGCTTCGGATGTAGGTCAGAACCGCCGCGAGTTGCTTGTCATTGTAAGTGTCTTTCCACGGTACCATGGTCAGGTTCCAATCCTGCCTTTTCCCCTTTTCCTTTTCCATTCGGCTTTTTGCCCGCTCTGGGGTTGAAAATCTCTTTTTTCACTTTATCAACGATACACTTCGCGCCGGTGACGCACACGGTTGATGCGCAC
Source organism: uncultured Verrucomicrobiae bacterium (assembly GCA_963813995.1). Classification (GTDB taxonomy): domain Bacteria; phylum Verrucomicrobiota; class Verrucomicrobiia; order Limisphaerales; family Palsa-1400; genus DASRLE01. The sequence continues at coordinate 379 of CAWFAZ010000085.1, forward strand.
GACGCGAATCTCGTCGACAATCTCGTAAATCACCCGGTAGTCCCCCACGCGAATGCGCCAGTCGCTTTTGCTGCCCGCCAGTTTGCGGCAGCCCGGCGGACGCGGGTTCGCCGCAAGGGCTTGAATCGCCACGATGACGCGGTCGTGCATCTCGGACGAAAGGCGGGTGAGGTCTCTTTCGGCGGCCCGTTCAAGCAGGATGCGATACACGGTCACTTGCGGTTGCGCTCGGCGAGGTAGTCCTCCAGCGGGCGGTAGTGGAGGGGCTTGCGGCGGGCGTGCTTGAGCCACGCTGCGTCGTCCCTGTCCTCCACACGCTCCAACAGTTCTTCGTAGTCCTTGATGGGGATGATGACGGAGACGGGTTTGCCTTTGCGCGTCACGATTTCGGGTTCGGGCAGTGTTGCTTTCATGGCAAAACTCTAGCCCTTTTGCAGAGACCCGGCAAGTCCTGTTCCAGCCTCGCCGTTTGAGTTTCTCCCGCGCGATGCATTCAGCCTTTTGTCCGCCGGTTTCAACTGAATTACTGAACGGGAATCTGTAGCAGTTCGGGGGAAGTTTCGGGTCCGGGATGGACGTCCTTGCGCGCGGCGGCTACTTGCTCGGGTTTCACTGGCGTCGCATTGTTGCCCCAGGTGCTTCGGATGTAGGTCAAAACCGCCGCGAGATGCTTGTCATCATAGACGTCTTTCCACGGTACCATGGTCAGGTTCCATTCCTTGCCTTTGACGGTTATCGGGCCGGTCAACCCATTCAATACAATGCGGGCGATCCGGTCCGGCCCCGGCGCAAGGACCCATTCGGAGCCGACCAGCGGAGGCGCCGTGCCTTCTTTGCCCATGCCGGATGGCTGATGGCAGGCGGTGCAGGTCTTGTTGAAAATGTCCTGGCCCATTAAGCGAAATTCATCGCCCGCACTCTTGGGATTCATGGCGACCACCTGCTCCAGTGAATCGAAGGGGGCATAGACCTGTTTGTCAAAACCGCCGGCGTGATCGCTCAGATAAAGCTGACTCCAATAAAACAAGACGCCAAACAGCATAATCAGCCAGATCGGGACCGTGGCAAATCCGGCGCCCGGCTCGGAGTTGTCGTGATTGGCGGGTTTCTTTGTGTCGTTCTGGCTCATTTCGCGGGAGAATTAGTGGGGAGCTTCGCGGGAGCATTCGTTTTCCCCGGAGGCAAAGGCGGGGGCGGAGCTTCAAAAAGATAGCCGTCCTGGTGCAGGCTCGTCACATAAGCCGCCAGCGCGCGGGCTTCCGGACGGGGCACGATTTCATAGCCGGGAGGCGGCGCGAAAGGCGCGGGCAGTTGCAGGGCGTCAGCGGACGGAGCACCCTGAATTTTGCGTTTGTCAAACAAAAATGGGTGGGGCGGCATGATCGAGCCGGGAGTGAGGGCGCGCGGCTCATAGAGATGCAGAAGCACGGCGGCGGCATCCATCCGCCTGCCCGCATTGGCCAGATCGGGACCGACCCGTTGCGAACCGAGCAGGACTGGTTGTTCGAAGAGATAATCGTATCCGGTGCTGCGGCGGACTCCCCAGCCGCGATTGATGTCCGAGCCAAGGTCCAGGGGGCGGACCTGTTCGGTATGGCAGGAAACGCAGCCGTTGGCGCGGTAAACCTCCGCGCCTTGCCGGGCGGCGCCGGGTTCAGGATTGGGATAAATCTGCCCGCTGGCTCCGACCACGATATTGGTGGTTGGGCGCATGTCGCCGATTTGCAATTGCGGGCCAAGGACAAAACTGAGCCACGAACAGGCCATGGTCACAAACAAACCCAGAAAGAGCAGGGGACCGCTGTTCATGCGCGCTCCTTTCGTGTTTCAGTCCAGCAGCGGCGGCAATGGCGCGAGAGAAGCAGGGCAAAATTCAGCAGGAAAAAGAACGTGCCGACGACGATGCACAGGTCGCCCAGTGTGCTGGCGCGCAGCGCCATCAAAGTGCCGCGTGTGACTTGAGCGAAGGAATACTTCGGGTCGTTGAGCAGGAAACCCTGGCCCACGCCGCCCACAAGCAGGGCGATATACGAGATAAGGATGCCGAAAAAGGTGGGCCAGAAATGCGCTTTGACCAGCCCGGGGGACCAGGCGGGCGGATCAACCCGGTCAAGAAGGCGCGGCACGATGTAATAAATTGCGCCGAACATGGCGAGCGCGAAAAAGCCGTAATGAAAAAGCTCCCAATGCGCTACGGGAAACCAGGTATAATCGGTCAGCGCACTCACGTTGGGAAGCACGCCAACAATCTGTTGCGCGCCGGCGATCAGCCAAAAAACCAGGGCGACATAGGTGAAACGCAGGGTGAGATCAGCGTCCAGGGCACCAAGGTCGTGGCGGACTGTTTGATGGAAATTCACGGCCACGGCCAGCACGGGCACCGCCGTCAGCACGGCGCCGACCACCCCCAGGCTGATGATCCAGGACGGAAGCGGCGCGCCGCCGGGAATGCCGCCCCAACTGCCAAACAGAGCGAGAGTCCAGAAAGCCAGAGCGGCCAGATAATGGCTGTGCAACGGACGGCCCAGCCGTTTTGGAATGAAGTAAAAAATCGAGGCCAAGCCGGCGAAACCGAGGAAGATCGAACTGAAATTATGCGCGTACCACCAGGCGATGGACGATTGCATCACACCGCGCACCGGCGCGCAGAGCAGCAGCATCGAGGCCGTCGAAAATATCCACGGGAACCAAAAGAACGATCCGAGCACAAACCATTGCGATGGGTAAAGGCGTCCTTCCGCGCGGCGGTGAAAGGTCAGGACGCCGCAGAGAGCGATCAACAAATAAGAGACGAATAGAATCGCGCTGACATAGCCGGGCATTTGAAATGACTCAAACCCGGTGCTGTCGCCGCAGAGAATGGCGATCAGGCCGATGGCGACGGCGGTGTTCCAAAAAATGGCCCCGATGAGGACAACCCCGGGGCCTGCCAGCAGCGCGCGTCCGAGACGGCACAGCAGCCAGAGTCCCACGCCCAAGGCGGCGGGCACGCCGAAGCCGTAGAGCAGGGCGGTCCTGTGCGCCGCGTGAATGCGGCCGTAGGTCCAATACGGCTCGTTGGCCAGAAAGTGGGGATTGTGAAACTTGAGCGACGCGATCAAGGCAAAAAGCGTGCCGAGAAAAAGCCAAAGAACGCCGCCGCCAAAAAGGCCGAGAAGCGGCAGGCGGCACGAAGCCTCGATTTCGTTCGTCGCAGGCTGGGGCGGCGGGCAGGGGGCTGTTTGCGCTGGAAAAGCAGTCACGCTCATGGCCGGAACAGCCTATTCATAAGGATTCTTCTGTTCGGGCGGTTTGGAGGCGGGGGCAAAGGCCTTTGCCGCCCGCTCCATTAAATTGGAACGGGCCGCGGCGGGATTTTGCCACTCTTCCAAAACCAACTCCTTGGCGCGCGCCACCGGCACGCGCACGATTCCCTTGTCCTTGTCCTGCCAATCATATTTTTCCAGGAGGGGCGCGTTGACGGCCTTGAAGTCAGCCAGGATTCTCATGCGCTCCGCCGCGCGATCCGCGGAGAGCGAGGGCGTCGAGGTGTAATGCCGCATCAACCCGACGAGAAACGCCATGACGAGGAAGGTTCCCAGGATGGCCAGGATATTGGCGGCGATCCGGGTTTTTTGGCGGCAGGATTCCGGGTTCATTTGGCGCGCTCCGATGCGGTTGGAATATCAGCGGATTGCGGGATGTAAAGGTCCAGCGCTTCCGCCATGCGCGGATCCTTCTGCGGATAGGGCGGATAACGGTTGAACGAGATAATAAAGACTTTGGCCAGAATAGCTCCGAATATCAAGACGCAGCCAATGTCGGCCAGCAGCCCTGGAGTAAGAATGGTGTCCGCGTGCAGGGCCGGCATGATCTGGAATTCAATATCGACAAAATGCATCAGCCATGCCCAGGCGGCCAGGGGCACCATAACGGACAATTTCAGTTTCCAGTCAATCCGCAGCAGCATCAGGAATGGAACAAAGAAATGTCCGAAAATAATAACGTATTTGCCCACGTAATCCCATGTGCCTTTTTCACGGAGCACGTACCAAAAGGTCTCTTCCGGCATGTTGGCATTCCAGATGATGAAGTATTGCGCGAAGTTGATGTAGGCCCAGAAGACCGTAAACGCGAAAAAGAGGGAGCCGATCATGTAGTAGGTTTTCTCATTGACGAGGCCTTTCAAGACCCCGGCGCGTTGCAGGATGAGAGTGATGACATACACTGTGGGAAGGGTTGTCCAGACGGAGGCGGCGAAATAACAAACGCCGTACATGGTTGAATACCATTCATCGGTCAAGCCCTTCATCCACATGATGGCCGCCAAAGTCAGCGAAAAGGCAAAACAAACGATGCCCAGACACGAATAGATGCGCATCTTGCTGGTGCAAGAGGCCGAGCCGGTTTGATCCTGTTGCAGCGACCAATAGCGCAGGCGATTGGAGAAGAGCCACCACACCGCAAAAAGGGCCGCCGCCGCAATGTAATAACCCGGCGTCGTGAACAGCGGATATTTGGAGCTGAGAGCGTGATCGGGATGCATTTGTTCCGCGGATTCCATCCACTTATAGATTTTGGGCGCGAGCAAGGCCACGGGCAGGAAGAGGATCAACATGGTTGGGCACAACAGGCAGGCCATGGCCTCCGTCACACGCCGGATGGGCACTGACCAACTGGCATCAACGAGATGATGCACCATGACCAGGAACCAGCCGCCCAAGGCGAGGCTCAAATAGAACATGAAAGCCAGCAGCCAGGAAAAAGCGAACTGTTTCACAGGATTCCCGCTCATGGCCGTTCCGCCGATCGCGCCGGCCGCGCCAACAGCGATCAGTATCCAGGGCACATTGCGCCATTTGGATAAATCCAGCGGAGCAAACTGTGGAGTGTGATTGTCCGAACTCATAAGATTATTTTTTAAACTGGGCGCGGTCCGGCTCGGGCACATCCCCGGCCGAAGCCAACTGGCTTCTTTGCAGCGCCCGCACGTAATAAATAATGGCCCAGCGATCCTCCACCGTCACATTCGGACCGTAGGCGCCCATCAAGTTCTTGCCGTAAGTGATGGTGTTGAAAATCTCCCCATCGGGCATGTTGACCAGGCGCTGGTCGTGGAAGTTGGCCATGGAAAACATGTTGTATTTGCTGGTGATTCCCCTGCCGTCGCCCACCGGGCCGTGGCAAGGCATGCAATTGATCTGGAAGCGCTGTTCGCCCCGATCCAGCAATTGGCGCGTCAAGGGCAGGGGATTGTTGGGGATAAAATTGGTGGCGCCGGGGATTCGCCCGGTGTTGACCGGGGAATCTTCATAGGCATAAACCGGTTTCCCGTCGATGAGCAACGGCTGGCCGTTGATGACATAAGGAGCGGTGTGGGCCACCGTGCCGGCGGGAATCGGGCGCGAGGATAACTGGTCGGCAAAAAAATCGCTGGGCGTTTGCGGGCGCACTTTATTTTGGCGGACCATGTCCGGAAACAGCTCGATGGGCGGGCGGCGGGTCTGGCTCCCTTGAAAACCGCAAATGCCGGCCACCGCGACGCACGTCAAAAGAAAGAGGAGCAGAAAATAGCGCATTATTCCTCCACCCATTCGATGTGTCCGCTGCCCAAAGATTCGAGCAGCCGGCGGGTTTCCTCGTCGGAAAACTTTGCGTCACTGGTTTCGATGACCACGAAAAAGCGGTCGTGGGTGGCCAGGGCAAAGCGGCGGTTCTTGAGGAGCGGATGATGCAGTCTTGGCAAACGATTCAGGAAGAGCATTCCGAGCAATGCGCCAAAGGAGCCAAACAAAATGGTCAATTCGTACGAAGGCGGGAAGGCGGCGAATGGGCTGAACATCGGCTTGCCGCCGATTTGGATTCGGTAATCGTGGGCGTTCATAAACCAAATCATCAGCATTCCGGTGGCGTAACCGATGCATCCGCCAATAAAAGAAAACCAGCCGACTTTCGAGTTGTGGATGCCCATGGCGCGATCCATGCCGTGAACGGGGAAGGGCGTGAAAACGTCCCAATTGCGGTAACCGGCGTCATGCACCTTTTGCGCGGCATGCAGGGTCGCGGCCGGCGTTTCAAATTCAGCCATGATCGCGTAAGTGTTCGATGGCATCAGTGTTTCCCTCCGGGTTTTGCGCCACCCAGCGGGTGGTGCGGGTCCGCTTGCGGCGTCACGCCTTTGACTTCGGCGATGGCAATCAAAGGCACGTAGCGCAGGAACAACAGGAAGAAGGTGAAAAACAATCCGAACGTTCCCAAGTACTGAAGGATATCGACCCAAGTCGGACTGTAATAACTCCAGTTGGACGGGAGGAATTCGCGTTGCAAGGAAGAGACGACGATGACGAATCGTTCAAACCACATGCCGATGTTGACGAGGATGGACAGGAAGAAAACGATCAACATGCTGGTGCGGAATTTCTTGAACCAGAAGAGTTGCGGGACGATCACGTTGCAGGTGACCATGGTCCAGAAAGCCCACCAATAGGGCGCCGGTGTGGTATGCATGAGCGGGCCGAAAATGTACGGGTCCGCCGCGCGGTTGTGGAAGAACAGAAACCGCTCATAAGGATTGCCGCCATACCAGGCAATGAAAAACTCCATGGCGTAGGCGTAACCCACAATCGAGCCGGTGGCCAAAGTCACTTTACACATCATTTCCACATGGCGCACGGTGATGATGTCCTCCAGCTTGAGCAGCCGGCGCAATGGCACCAGGAGCGTCAGCACCATGCCGAAGCCCGAATAAACGGCGCCCGCGACGAAATAGGGCGGGAAGATGGTGGTATGCCAGCCGGGGAGTTGCGAGACCGAGAAGTCCAAAGACACGATGGAATGCACCGAGAGCACCAGCGGCGTGGAAAGTCCGGCCAGAATCAAATAGGCTTTCTCGTAATTGCTCCAATGCCGGTTGGAACCGGTCCAGCCCAAGGAAAAAAGGCCGTAGCCGAATTTCCTGATCCTGGTTTTGGCGCGGTCCCGCATCACCGCCAGGTCGGGAATCAAGCCCATGTACCAGAAAAGCACCGACACGGTAAAGTAAGTCGAAACGGCAAAGACGTCCCACATCAGGGGCGAACGGAATTGCGGCCAGATGCCGTTGGAGTTGGGGATGGGAAAGAGCCACCAACCGAACCAGATGCGCCCGATATGGATGAGCGGGAAAATACCCGCGCACATCACGGCGAAAATGGTCATGGCCTCGGCGGCGCGGTTGATCGAGGTGCGCCAGCGCTGGCGGAGCAGGAACAAAATGGCGGAAATCAACGTTCCGGCGTGGCCAATGCCGATCCACCATACGAAATTGACGATGGCCCACCCCCACATGATCGGATGGTTCAAGCCCCAGACGCCCACGCCAGTGGACATGAGGTAAAGAATCATCGCGAAGCAGACGACCATGAAGGTGAAGCTGATGCCGAAGCAAATTTTCCACCATCCAGGCGTCTTGCCTTCGATAACGCCCGCAATCCGGTCGGAAATCCAACCGAGGCTGCGATTGTTGGCCACCAGCGGGACGCGCTCCAATTCAGCCGGCGGCCCCTGCACGCGCAAAGTGGGTTGTTCTTCCGCCACTGAGCTTTTGGGTGATTGAGCCATCAGTGCGATCCTCCCTTGCCATCAATGGATGTCTCTTCCGCTTTCAGAAACTCTTCAGTCGTGTAGGGCATCGGATGTTCCTTGTAGTCCGGCATCTCCTGGTTTGGATTGCGGACCCTGGCCAGATAAGTGCAGCGCGGCTTGGTCAACAAGAACTCGAGAACGGTGTAGTCGCGCTCCTGCGCCTTGGCCTTGCTGACGCGGCTCTCCGGATCGGAAATGTCGCCAAAAATAATCGCTTCAGCGGGGCAGGCCTGCTGGCAGGCGGTTTTCGGAACTGTCCCTTCCTTTTCCGAAAGCCGGATATGGTCGGTGTCGCGCGCCCTGACCTTTGCCGCGATCCTGGCCTGTTCGATGCGTTGCAGGCAGAGGCTGCATTTTTCCATGACGCCGCGCATGCGGACCGAGACATCGGGATTTTTCACCAGCCGGGCCAGTTGCCATTCGTCCCCGGGCAGGTTGCCCTTGTCCGGGTTTTTGAGCCAGCGCATGAATTCCCATTCGCCGTCCGTTGCGGTGACGAGCGGGCTTTTGTAAAGATGATGAAGCGGGCGGCGGTTGTAATCGAAAAAGTTAAAGCGGCGGACCTTGTAGGGACAGTTGTTGGAACAATAGCGCGTGCCAACGCAGCGGTTGTAAGTCATGACGTTCAAACCCTCGTCATCGTGCGAGGTGGCATTGACCGGGCAGACGCTTTCGCAGGGGGCCGCTTCGCAATGCTGGCAGAGCATCGGCTGTGTCACGGCCTGCGGGTCCTCGTCCGGTCCGGCATAGTAGCGGTCGATGCGAATCCAGTGCATTTCGCGGCTCTTGCCGACCATTTCCTTGCCGACAATCGGGATGTTATTTTCACTTTGACAGGCGATCATGCAGGCGGAGCAACCGACGCATCGGTTCAAATCAATGGACATGCCCCATTGATGCATGGCCAGTTTTTTGGCTTCATCCAGCGGGTTCGGGTAAAGCGGCGCAATGACAGGAGGCGCTTCCGGTCTCATGCCTTTGGCAAAGCCGGGATGCTGGCGGAATTGGTCCAAATTGGCTTCGCGCACCACAGGCCGGCCTTCCATGTGCCAATGGCTCTGGGTATTGGCCAATTCGTAGCTCAGGTCTTTGGTGTTGCAGAGTTTCGCGCCCGACGCGTAATAGAGAGCTTTACTGGTGCGGAGGGGATAGGCGTTGAAACCAGCGCCCCGGCCGACGCGCCCGGTTTTCTCCCGTCCATATCCGAGGGCGAGTCCGATGGTGTTATCCGCCATGCCGGGCTGAACCCAAATCGGGCCGCGCACGACGAAGTGGTCCAGCATGATGTCAACGGTGTAATTGAAAAACTTTTGATTCTGGCCGAGGCGCTCCGTGAAAACGCCCAAATCCCGGGCCGTTTTGGGGCTGATCAAAACGGCGTTGTCCCAGGTCAGCTTGGTGATCGGGTCGGGCAGTTCCTGCAACCAGCCGTTGTTGTTGTGGCGTCCGTCATCCATCTTGGCATCGCGATAGAAGACGACATCCAGCTTGTTCTGGGTCGGCGCGGGACCAATGGGCTTGAGTTGTCCCAGAGCTTCGGTCAATTCGGCCGCATGATAATGCACGGCGGCCTGGGGCGGGGCGCTGCCCGCCTGGAAACCGTCGTGCAAAAATTTCCGCCAATTATTTTCGTCGTTCCCACCGATGTCCCTGAAGGTTTGGCGAACGATTTCGTAGGGACTTGACGGGCTGAGTCCGCCTATCAAGGCCAGTACTTCCAATTCCGTCAGTCCGCCGAACAACGGCTCGATCAATGGCTGAATGGGAACGATCGTGCCGTCGGCTGTGCGGGCATCGCCCCAGGCTTCCAGAAAATGAGCGGCC
>CAWFAZ010000086.1:0-164904 GCA_963813995.1 uncultured Verrucomicrobiae bacterium
CAAGCCCGGAATTCGGAATTATAATCGCGGTATTCAACTTTCCAGGCTTGACCCCTTCAACCCCTTCACCCCTTCACCTTCATGGTTTCGAGTGGGACAGATCCGACAAATTCAATTCTCAGCAGCAGTGCGAGCCTTGCTGGCTACGGGCTTGGCGGAATTGGATACCTGCCTCTGATTGGACCGCGTCAAAACTATACGTTTAGAGGCGATACGACCTATCTTATCTGTTCAGCCACGCCTCATCGGAGTGCGGCCGATCTTTATGGAGGCACGACTATTGAGGGGGGAGCCGTGATCAAATTTGACTTCGGCAATCCCATAGCAATCGGACCTTACCAGACCGCGCCTGGGTCTGCCAATACCGGCCTGATTGTGCATGGGTCTTTGAATTGCGAGACCGGGCCTTATCGGCCCGCGACGTTGACGACCATGGATGACGATTCGCAAGGGGAGATAATATTTGTCGGTGATGGGAGTGGCGGCATAATTCCCGAATTATCCTCCACCGGGAATCCAGAAACTGTGTCCCCTGGCAGGATTTATCTCAATTTGGATGACGCTCACAGCGAAAACTCGATTTCGATTAGCAATCTGCGGTTTTTCTATGCGGACCAGGCGGTGACGACGCCGACGAATTCAGGGGTGTTGCAGGTGTGGGATTGCCAGTTTGTGGCCTGCAATTCAGGGGTCAACAGCAGGCTGCCGGGCGGTTGTTCAACCAATCAACTGCACAACGTCCTGTTCGCCGATTGTAATTTCGCGGTGGCGGCACAGAACAACTGCGCCGAGGTGGACGCGGAACAGGTCACCGCTGATGTTGTCTCATTTTGTGACTCGGAGTTTCCCCCCTCTCGTTTGTGCATGACAAACTGCGTTGTCTTTGGAACGATCGGGGACGGGCCTGTCATATCCACGCAAAATGTCGCCAATCCATCGGCGTGGCCGTTTCAATCGGCCAATGATGGGAATTACTATTTGCCGGCGGGCAGCCCGTATCGCGGCAATGGCACGGTCAATGTCAGCCCGGGAATGCTGCTTGATCTGGCGCGCAAGACGACTTATGCTCCTGTTTCGTTTCCGACCAACATGACGATTTCGGGCCAGTTGACGTTGTTTCCGCAGGCTGCGCGCTACACGGGCGGATCGCCTGATTTGGGGTACGCGTACGATCCGTTGGACTACACGATAGCTAACATGGTCGTGCAGGGTGGCACGATCACGGTGCTTCGCGGCACGGTCATCGGCTTTCGCAATGATTACATTTGTGGGCTTAATTTGGCCGACAATTCCCTGTTGACGAGCCAGGGAACGCCCACCCAGCCGATAACGTTTACGGACAACACCCTGGTCCAGGAGGGGCCGTTTGCGCGGGGCGAGGCGTGGAATGCATACATCGGCCTGGCTTATTACGGAGGTCCGGCCTTCATTGTCCCATCCCCGTATCCAAACGACAACTGGGACGCCGCGCCGCAGATAAGTTTGCGCTTCTGCAACTTTTATATGACACAGCCTGACTATGGGGTGGCGGCGGGTTGGTCACTGGGCGATGCTTGGGCGAATCAATTTCCATTTTCGTGTGCCGGTTCGGTGATTTGGAACATGCAGGATTGCTGCCTTTATGGCGGGCAGATCCTTTTGGGCGACCAGAACGGCAGCACGGCAAACCCGCCTGGCTCAGTTTCATGGATCAACAATTTATTTGAGGACACTGTCATCGTGCTGCAACCTGGCTATGATGACGACGGTCCGTATGTCGATCTTCCGTTCCAGGCATATAATAACCTGTTCAAAAATGGGGTTCTCGCGCTGGATCAGTTCACAACATCACAGGGCAACTGGCAGTTACAAAACAATTTGTTCGACATGGTGGGATTCTTGCAGGGGCAGAACCAGCCTTTGGATTATAATTACAATGGCTGGTGGACAAATTCCGGATGGGAATATGTGCTCCTGAGTAAATTGTCCGGCCAGTTTACCTCGAATTGCCCAACTGGTGATGGCACTGCGGATGGTTCCAACGACCAAACGCTGACAAACCCGCCGCCGTATCAAAGCGGCCCGTTTGGAAATTATTACATGGCGACAAACACGTTGCTGGCCACCAACGGCAGCACGACGGCGGATCAGTTGGGGCTTTATCATTACACGACCCAGCTGAGCCAGACTAAACAGACCAATTCGCAGGTTGATATTGGCCTGCATTACTTGGCGGCGAGCAATAGCCCCAGCGGCTGGGTCCCGCTTGATACGGATGGGGATGGAATCCCGGATTATGTCGAGGATGCGCTCGGAAATGGAGCGACAGGGACTAACGCCATTGCTTTGGGAGAAACGGATTGGACAACTCAATACACCGTCCCCGGGGTTTGGGACCCCACTAATTCAGTGTACGACAATGTTGATTTGTCGGGAGACGGTCTGGTCGGGCAGGCAAAGAAGGCTTTGGGAATGCAGCCATTTGATACAAGTAATCCGCATACGCTGGTGCAACAACCACCGGGATTGGATCCGAATATCGTTACATTTTTTGCACCGGCAAATCTCGTTGGGGTATCAAGCATTGGCAGTCTAAGTTTGCTGGTTGATGGCAGCGCGGCTGGGTTTCTGAGGGCCGATCCAGGCAGTAATGACGGTTGTCTGATAACATGGAATGCGATGTACTATTCACCTGGGACCTACTATGTCCAGCTCGAACAGACGATCAATAATCAATTCGAACTTGGAGGATTTGGACCGATCTCCGCGGTCGATATTGCGCCTGGCGAGCCTCCGTACGTCTATCCTTTGGTGCCTGGCAGCGCCGCGTGGAACAACGCAACTTTTCAACAAATGCAAGCGGCTCTGAGTCCGGATGCATCCTGGACAAGCATTGCGACGAGCTGGCAACTCTTCAATGCCGCCATAGGAAGCCCCTATTTTAGATCTATCTGGAGAAGCGGAAACAATATCTCCATTTCTTACAACGCTGCCGCAACTCCAATTGCAACGGTGCCCATGTTGAATGTCGTCCAGGGACTGCCAGACTTTGGAGATGATGCTCTTCAATACCTCGAATTGATAAACTTGCCCGCTATGGAGGCGTCCCAGTGCCAGACCCCAGAGCCAACTTGTTGCCTGGATTATTACGTTGTGTGTTACATGGCGGGACTTGATGCATCGCTCAATGCACTTGACCAAGATTCGCTCGTAATGCTTTTCGAATTGGCAACATGGGATGCAAATTACTTTATTGCAGACGGGGATGTTCCCCTCGCCACAGCGCCAATCCAGCTCATGTACGCTGTTTACAATGTCCCCAGTGTTCAAGCAGCGCTGCCGTCTGCAGTCGTCCTGCCGCCATTGAGCGCCTCAGATGCTAATGACCTTCAAATCTCCGTTCTTCCAGCGGATGTCTCCTCAACCATCGCCGGAGTGGGCGCTGCATTGGCCCTACCGTATCGCCCTTAACGTCAACGACGAATGATTATTTAATCCCAAATGTATGAAGACAACATTCCTCATTTGTGTAATATTGCTTGCTGATTATACCCGTGTTTTCAGCCAAGGTCCTCCCGGTCCTGGTCTTAACGCGCCCGCGGTCTGGGGATTCAGATACACAATGGAAGAGCCGTTCGTCAACGGGGTATCTGTTTATCAAAGGAATAACCCCAACTATGTGCCGCCGGTATTCTTTGATAACTTTCCGGTCGCCCGATGGGCAAGGATATATCCACTCGGTGCTCGCCAGTGGAACATAGTAGAAGGACAGGATATAAAATATTACCAAGATATCGGCCTTTGTTATAGTAGCTGTCAATTTAAATATATGCGCAACTGTCATGATTTTGCCTGGGCGCCTTATATGCTCGACACTCTGAATAGTCCTCAATATTACTATGATCAGGATGAGGCTTGGTGGATGGACGAAGGCACCAATTGCGCCGACTATATGACCAATCCAAATTTGAACTGGGACGATCAAAGCATGAAAAGTTTGATTACGTCCATGGCCAAAGACGACAGCATTAACGCGGGTTATGCTGACTATCTATTTAAGCTCTCGGATTTGGAAGGTCTTCGTGGAACCTACGTCAATGACGAGGAGACAGGGTTTCAAGTCGGGCAGTTTCTTTTTCCAACCGATCTTGTCAATTGGATTCAACCCATAATACCATTGCCGACCTGCGACCTTGACACGATTGGTCCTTGTACATTTCCACAGCATTCTGCCTTACTGGTGGGGTGGATACCGGTGCCCTACTATGATTCATCTAATAACCAATATGCGGCTGGCGTCTATGTGTCTAAATGGGGCAATTCAGGTCTGTATTTCCATCGATGGGGTCCTTTTCTAATCAATAAAAGTTATTGTGACACACAGCATCTTCAGATATTCGTTCCGGATCTTGGCTGGGGTATCTTCAACGGCGAGGGTTCCGGGGGTTATAATATTGTGGTTACCGCGTGGTAAGTGGGGATTACTGAAACCTGTGATATTAAATGCGCTAATGATAACGATGGAATAGATTATGACCACAAATAAACACGCCTTCATTAAGTTTGCCAAGTTCTGTATTGACTGGAATGCAGGATGTGCTACTTTTGCGATATGAGCAAAAGGAAATTATGTTTTTGCCTTGGAATTTGTGTTTGGGCGATCGCTGCTTTTAGTCAGGAGAGCGTTCAGCAGGTGCGTACGAATAGATCTTTTACGACCAATCTTTTGGCTTTTTACCTTGTGGCTGACGACTTGGAGGATCCACGAATTGCCGGCAAAATGCTGGTGGACAGCAATGTTGCGCCGGACGGCTTGAACTTGATGGCCCGGCCTATTCTTTCGGATGCGGACTTTGTCGCGTGGAACGCTACCAATTATACCTTCGTTGTCACTCCAGAAGCCGCATTAAGACTATATAATTTGTGTGAGCATCGGAGAGTGGGATTCGTGTTGATGGCTTGCGGCGAAGCAATCTACCGTGGCAACTTTGGCACCGAGCGCTCCTCCATCGGATCAAAGGAGCCGTTAATTTACACTGATTTCATTCCATTTTCGATGAGATGGAGCAGCTTCGAGAATCTGTTCGACACGATGGATGCGCAGGAGCCGGCATCGCTCCACAAACCCATAAGGGAGGATTTGGGACGGGCGCCATCGGGGTTCGGTGGCGGTGCGAACATGCGGTACAAGCCCACAAAAGAGGATGGGCTGCGGATCCAGCAGTTGCTGGCGACGACCAACAACGCCACAAACAATGTTGAGTTGCGAATAGATGCAGGAATTGAGCCGCGCTACGGATCCAGACCGTCGGGCTTTCTCGACAGCCGTGACGATAGACGCATTGCTGTTGCCGTGGAAAGGCTTTTTGGAAAGGACAACCATTAGGGCGTGTTTGAAACAGTTCGTCGAAAAACTTGTAAAGGGGTCATAAAGCGGTCAAGCCGGCATAATCACATAATTGTGGACAAAGGGCGGCACTTGGTTAAGATGCGGCCATGGCCAGAAAGCCCAGAATCGAATATCCGGGAGCGGCCTATCATGTGTTGAACCGGGGTGACCGGCGTGAGGCGAATTGCCAGGATGAGCAGGATCGGGCGGCATTTATCAATGTAAAGTTAACATGGGGCGTCAGGTGAGGAAAAAACCGCTGCACCTGACGACCCATGTTAGCTTTGTGACCCTTTGACCCCTTTGACTGGCTGTGAAGTCAAAGTTTCAGCACCGGCTGAAGATTATTTGTTGCGCGGGCGGGATTTTCGTTTAAGAATAGTCATGGCGATGATTTCCGACGCTTCTTCAGGGCAGGGGACGACGTTGCAACGCCGGCTCAATGAGACGCTGATCGAAGGGATAAATCTGCGGCTGGCGATGACGGGTTGTCCCACCTTTGGCGATGGCGCCATGAGCCGGTTCCCCAGCCTGGCCGCGCCCATGTTTTCCCGCCAGCAGGAAACCATGCGCTTGCTGGCCGATTATCTGTGCCCGGCGGATTGGCGCATTGACCATTTTCTGCGCGATTATCTCTACGACACCGGCCTGGCCATAAAACTGCCGGCGCGCACTTTTGTTTTGGACAGCCCGGGACTGGCGCGGGAGTTGTCCCTGCCGCCGGACCGCGATGAGTTCCTTTCCGACCTTGTACGGTCTTATCGTCTGCGGCAGGGCGTGTTGCATAATCCGGTCAATGACCGTCGCACGACCCGGGGCGTTTTTCATGTGGCCGAAGGCGGATTGCCGATACCGGATGACAAGATCGCGGTGCCCAAAACGGTTTTTGCCCGGTTGTTGGACCTGGCCCTGCGACCGCCGGCGGAGTTGTTGCGGCTGCCTTTCACCTCCAGCCAGGCGGCCCAGGCGGAATGTTTCGTTTCGCTCCTGCTCAGGCCGGTGGTTTGTCCGGCGGTCCCGGGTTTCATTGCGGGGCAGTCAATGGAAATCCGCTTCTTCGCCCCGGGCAGCCTGGTGTGCAATCTTGATTTTATCGAATCGATTTTTGGCAACGCCGGTGATCCGTTCCTGCCGGAGAACGACGCGGGTTTGGATGCGGAACATTGGACCGGGCACAGCGGCTGCGTCATCCTGGCGCCGCACCTGGTCAAGCTGTCCAAAAAAAGCCTCGGCCTGCCCCACTGGGACCAGGCCACCGAACGCCAGCGCCGGGATGGGATGTGCTGGAAAGGGGAGCAGGAACTTTACAACAACGGCGCGGCCTTCAAAGTCACGGCCCGCGATGGCCGGGGCGTGATCGTAACGGTGATCGCCGACAATTACTTCGGCTATTGCAAGAAGGAGGTCAAGACGCAGATCAGTTACTCCGCCAATCTCCACGGCCTCTGCGAGGAGGAACACGCCGGGGGCGCGCTGGTTTATGCGAGCTACGATTTGGGCGAGGAATTTTATTCGGACAAGCATGTGCGCTCTCGCGGCCACTCGTTCGAGGAAGTCCTCCAACTGGCTGGCGCGGCCATGGAGTTGCAGCCGGAAGGCCATGCCGTTGACAAACAACATCCCGATATCATTTACGTGCCGCGCGATGTTCACTTTGATTTGCAGAAACAAACCGTGAGCTGGCCCTCCGCCAGGGGCCGGCAGACGCTCAAGTTGCTGGCCGGCAAAATTTACGTGCGGCCTTCCGGCTACAAGGTGCGAATGGAGCCGCCCTCCGCCAGCCGCGCCTGGCGGCTCATCGGCACGGTGGCCGAAGGCACCCTCTGCCACAAGCCCTGCACCGTTTCCGGCGGCGGCAAATCCGAGATTTCCAAGTCCATCAGCGACGCCATCATCCACGGGCCGGTGTTCACGGCGGATTTTAAAAAGGACTTCGACCAGGTGGCGGCCCTCGTCCACCGGGATTACTCGGATCGTTTCAAGGACCCGTCGAAAACGGGTTCGGATCGGCGCCCGATCCTCAGTCCGGAGCGGTCGCTCGGCTCGGTCATCAAATTATTCACTCCGTCGGACCGCGATTACTCGGACCAATTCAACCAATGGCTCCACTCGATTCCGCAATACATCCTCGAACTGGTTTTCGTCGTGAAACGGTTTTACAAACCGGACTGGGGCGACACGTGGCGGGAATACTTCAGCGTCGATATCATCAATGGCACGCCCGGCAATGAATTGAAATTCCATAACCGGAAGCTGGTCTCCAATTTCCTGCGCGTCGGTTATGACGCGGACGGTTCCTGGCGGGTGTTTGGATTGCGCAAAGATTATTTTCCAGCCGCCAAGGTGCAAATGGAGGACGACATTACGGCGTCGGTCGTTGTTCCGGCCGAACGGCTGCAACATTTGAACCCGGATTACTCCAATCCCTCGGTAAAGTTTGTCCATAATTGCGAGGCCCGGCTCTTCCAGCGGCCGGATGATGCCATTCATCCCGGCTATGACAAGCAGACGGAACAGGACTTGTCGGAGCCGGGTAATTTCCTGTCCAATTTCGAGCCTTTGCGGCAGGCGGACGCGCGGGCGCTGGCCGAGGATGCCATCGGTTTTGTCAAATATACCGAGCCGATGCGGCGGCTGATCCTGGAAGCGGCCGGGAACGGCGGGCCGGATTATTTCGCGTCGTCCTCCCACCCGAGACTCATTGATGGCCGGCCCTCTAAAAACCCGCGCTACCTGCAAAAGCGGCCGGATTTGGCCCATCCGCGCGAAACCTACCTGGCCGAAATGGCCGCCCGCCTGCAACGGCGCCTTCCCCTCGACGCCCCCGTTTATACGCCCGTCAACGCCGTCATGCCCGGCCGCCGCAATAATCCGCCCGACCCCGTTTCGCATATCCGGTCGCTGGCTGTTTTCAATCCCATCCATTACCTGGAACTGCCCGAGCTGTTCATGGAATGGATCTCGAGCATGACCGGCAAATCGCCCTCCACCACCGGGGCTGGTTCGGAAGGGGCCTTGACCAAAGGCCCGTTCAACGCGCTGCCGCCCATCATTGATTTGAACGCCGCGCTCGTCTCCTACGCGCTGACCGGTTACGACGGCTTCATCTCCTCGGCGGGATACATCGGGCCGAAAGTGCGGGTGGATCATGACATCAGCCTCCTCATTCCCGAAGTCTGGTGCCGGATGGCCCCGGCCGAACGGCAGCCGGCATTTCTGATTGAAAACGGCTATCTTGAAAAATGCGAGGACCTTGTCTTTGACAACAAGAAGGTTCTGTCCAGCCGCCTGGGCTGGCGCATGACCGCCAGTTTCGTCCGGACATTTTTCGGGCGCGTCTTCAATTATCCGCACGCCGTCTTCACCGACGAAATCCTGCGCCCCGAGAAACAGGACCTGGCCGTGTTCGCGGACGGGATGGACAATATAGTTGGCACGCACAAGGAAGCCGCGCTCCGGTATTTTGCCGATGGCAGCGCGGCTTGGGCCTGCCCGCCGCTGCAAGCATTGCTGCACATCATGGCGCACGGACAGCACGAGGGCCGCGGCCTGGACCATCCCGGGTTCCGCGCCCTGTTCACGCGCCAGAACGTCCTGGACAGCGGTTGGTATGCCGCGCGTCTCGCCGCCAAACAGGAGCACGACATCCAACTGTGGCGCGACCGCGCCACTTACCTGCAAAATTTCCTCAAGAAAAAAAATTACGCGGAAGAGGCCAAACGCCTCGGCATCGCGGCCAGACTGGAAGCCGCGTGGGAAACGTATCACAAGATAAAGTCACCCGCATACCTGGCGGAATTGAAGGGAACCATCGGCCTGCAACCCCTCTCCGCCCTGAAAACGTAGAATTGACAGGCAGTTCATGGGAAATTAAGAATTAAGAAGGCAGAATTCAGAAGTCGGAGGGATCGAGTCAGTGTTTTCTTAACTCATAGTTCTTAATTTTCTTCAGGTGTTCATTCTTGACCGGGGGGACACCTTGATTGCCTACGATATAATGAACCGCAATAGTTTCCCTCTGGCTGCGAGGACGGCGGAAGTGAGTTGCGAGACATTGCCTTACTCGTGTACAGTTCCTCCATAAACAAGCAGGCAGACACCGCAGCCGCGCGGCTCGAAATATACGCGGCCCTTTCCCCAAATTTTTGATCCATAATCTTAAGCCCCTTCCTTAGCCGTCTTCGGCAAACGATATCGTCACCACGCAGCAACCCTTGTCCAGCGGGGTTTTGTCGGTGGGTATCAGCATGCCGAGAAGTTTTTCGCCGGGCGGATTGCCCCAGAGTTTGACGAGCACGGTTTGGGCATCGTCCGGACTGAGGAAGTTGAATTCTTTTGGAACATTTAGTTTGGCCAATCCTCCGCGCAACGGGATATCGCCCTGCTGATAATTCAATGCGTGGACGATTTTAAGGGCCTCAGCCCTGGATGTGACGCGAGTTTGCGCATGGCCGGGGAGGGCGAAGAATAATGCACCCGCCAACAGGAGAATATGCGCTTTTATTTTCGTATTGACTATCTGTAGCCGACCCCCGGATACAGCAAGTTGACGGCGAATTTGACCTGCGCGGGAGCCTCAAAAAATTGGAACGCCATGCCCACGTGAATGCAGATGGCTGCAAGAAACACAAGCAACAGGTTTGCCGCAGGGCCGGCCAGCGACATCAAGGCAGACCGTCGCGGATTGGCGGCGGCCCAGGCGGGATTGTATGGCGCGCTGGCCCAGCCAATCATCCAACCGCTCAGGAGGAATGAAATGATGGGCACCACGACCATGCCAAAGGGTTCGCGGCGAATATGCGGAGTTGGATCCAATGTGACCTGACCGCCGCGATGCGCGGTATCATCACCGAGTTTCAAGGCGGCCCAAGCGTGCGCCGCTTCGTGCAAGTCGTTGAAAATAGAAAAACCAGATACCATTTGATGCCAGTCAGCAAATCGAACGCCATGCAGAGCAATGCTTCGGAGACTGGGGCGTATTGTCCAGTACATAAATTCTTTTGCCTTCCGGGTGGCTCAAAGGGCGCCAGCCAGGGTAAGGCAGGGGGAATTCCTGGAAATGTTCAAATCAGCCCATTGACAGGAGCGGCATTATTCGTGTATGATTCGTGTATGAGCAAGACCATCACCATAGACGATGATGTTTACAAGTTATTGTCCTCCCTCAAACAGGACAACGGAGATTCCTTCACCAAAGTGCTGCGCCGGCACGTCCATAAGCCCGCTGAGACGGCTGGCGAATTGCTTGATGCCTACGAAAATGAGCCGCCTCCCAAAGTGGAGCCATTGGCGCTCAAAGGTTTGCTGAACCAACGGGGCCGCCGATCCGGCGGACGCAAGTGATAGCCGACACGACATTCCTGATTCAATTTGCCAACGAGGGAACGCAGGGCCGGGGAGGCCCGGCGCGGACGTTCCTGGCACACCATCGCAGAGAAATCATCCGAACGTCGATCATCAGCCTGGCGGAGGTCGCCGCCGGTTTCGAAAATTCGGCTGCCGCTTGGGATTATTTCAAGTGGTGGAAGATCTACGCGGTGCACCGAGGCATCGCGGAGGCCGCGGCGGACGTGGACCGCGAGTTGGCCGCCGTCGGGCAGCGCCTCGGGGAAAATGATAACTGGATTGCCGGCTTCTGCCGCTATTACCATGAGCCGGTGATTAGTGCGGATGTTGCTTTTGACCCCGTGCCTCGCTTGCGGCGAATTCCTTATTAAACTATTCCAGGGTCCAGAGCGTGACTGAATCCTGGTCCTCCACAAAAATCCGCTTGCCGGCTACAACCGGGTACCCGTAGGTCGGGGTGTCCGCCACTTTGATGCTGGCCACTTGGGTGTATTCCTTGTCGGTCGGCTGGAAAATGATGAGTTGCTCTTTGGGCGTCAAGGCCATCAGGACCGCGCCGGCATCGACGATGGAGCCGAAGCCGCCTCCGCGTCCGTCCCCAGTCTCAACCCAGGCGGTCTTGCCCGTTTGCGCGTTGATGCAGTAGAATTGTCCCTTTTGCGACAAGCCATAAAGCAAACCGTTTTTCAGCACCGGCGAGGCAAATCGCGGGGCCAGGGCCGGGTTGCTCCACAGTGGCTTCGCCGTGATGGTGTCGCCCGTCTTTTCAAGTTCCACGGCCACCGTGCCGCGGTCGGCGCCGGTGTAGATCAATGTTTGGCCGTCCACGATGGGCGTGGCTGTATTTTGGGCCATGCCCTTTGGCGCGAAGTCCGTCTGCCAGGCGAGCATTCCATCGGCCGCGTTGATGGCCACAATTTTTTTGGCCGTTTGCAACAGGATCAGTCTGGCATCGCCCAATGCCAGCAGCACCGGAGAATCATAGGCCGGGCCGTCGCCGGTCCATTGCCACTTCTGGCTGCCGCTGTTGAGATCGTAAGCGACGATGGCGCCGTTGGTCTCCGCGCCCAGATGCGCCACGCACAGGCCATGGACGATGATCGGCGACATTGCAGTGAAGAATTTGGGCAGGCCGGGAAAATCATTTTTGCGCCAGATCACCTTGCCGGTGGAGGCATCCAGGCAGGACAAATCGCCGCGCACCCCGAGCGTTACCACTTTGCCTTCCCCCACCGTGGGTGAACTGCGCGGTCCCGGATGCTGCGAGGGGCCACCCCCGGTCAGGGCCTTGACGGCATATTTGTCCATCCAGATTTGTTTTCCGGTGGCGGCGTCGAGGCATTGAGTCACTTCATCGGTTTCCTGGCGCGAAAAGACATACAACCTGTCGCCGACCAGTGCGGGAGTGGCATCGGCCACGCCCACTGCGGTTTTCCATTTCTGATGCAATTGGTCCGGCCAGCTTTTGGGCGCGTCGAAGCCGGCGACTTTTGCATCTCGATTGGCGCCGCGCCACTGCGGCCAATCCTGCGCCCCGGCCGCAGCCGCCAGAGTGATGAACGCAAGGCCCGACAGGATGGTAATGATTCTATTCATATTTTTTGGGGACGAATTTTATTGAATGCCAGCATAGAAGGCGTGCGCCGGTTGACAAGCGCAAAAAAGCCTGCCAGCCGCCTACGGGCGCATCTTGACACTGCTACCGGTGTCCGGCGGATGGGTGGTATGGAGTCCCGGCTTCAGCCGGTAAGGCGTTGACAATTTCAAGCGGGTGAAAAATTTTTATGATCCCTTCCTTTCGTGCGCCGCGCCGCCTGAAGGCGGGACTCCCAACTCCCTGCGGAACGAGCACGGCACAGCCCCGGAAGCTTTCGAGGCACTCCGACAGTGGCAGTGTCAAGATGCGCGCGCCCCCTGCTCGCGGCCCGCCGCCGCGATGAACGGCTTCAGGCTTTCCATCAATCGCGCGAACCCGTCCAGGCTCAGTTGTTGGGCGCCATCGCTCCAGGCTTCGGCGGGGTTGGGATGGACTTCGATCAAAAGGCCGTCGGCGCCCATCGCCGCCGCGCCCTGGCAAAGGCTCGCCACCAAATCCGCCCGGCCCGATCCCTGGCTGGGGTCGATGATGATCGGGCAATGCGATTCATTCTTGATGATGGGAACGGCGGAAAGGGCCAGCGTGTTGCGGGTGTAAGTTTCGAACGTGCGGATGCCCCGTTCGCAAAAGATCAAGTTGGGATTGTTATTCGACAACACGTATTCACCCGCCAGCAGCCATTCCTCGATTCTCATGGAGGGGCCGCGCTTGAGGAGGATCGGCTTGTCGGTCCTGGCGGCGGCGATGAGCAATTGGAAATTCTGCGAGTTGCGCGCGCCAATCTGGATGATGTCGGCATATTCGGCCACCAGCCCGGCCTGGTTTTCGGAGAGCAGTTCGGTGATGATGGCCAGGCCGGTTTCGCGGCGCGCCTTGGCCAGGAGTTTCAGCCCCTTCACGCCCAGCCCCTGGAACTCGTAAGGGGACGTGCGCGGTTTGAAGGCGCCCCCGCGCAGAATGGTCGCGCCAGCCTTTTGCACCGCGTGGGCCGTGGCCAGCAATTGGGACTCGCTCTCCACCGAACACGGCCCCGCCATGACCTGGAATTTCTTGCCGCCAATGGGATTGTTGCGGACCGAAACGACGGAATTGCTCTTTTGGCCTTCGCGGCTGACCAGTTTGTAACGTTTTTGCACCGGCATGACCTGCTCGACTTGGGGCCAGGAAGTGAGGGTTTCCAGTGATTGGTGGGTGCGTTCATCGCCGATGGCGCCGACGACGACCCGTTGGATGCCCCGCATGACGTGGGGGCGGTAGCCGAGTTTTCGTATTTCTTTGAGGACGGCGGATTCGTCTTTTTTCGAGATATTGGGTTTTAGGACTATAATCATAAAATTCTGAATCTTTGCGCCCTTGCGGCTTTGCGTTAAATGTCTTTCTCCGGCAACGCCGTATTCTTCAAACCATGTTCGCCAAAGTGGTTAACATTCTAAACGCAAAGGCGCAAGGACGCAAAGCCGCAAAGGATTTAAGAATTTGACCACGGATTTCCCGGATGCCCGGAAAGATTCATGTCCCGGCGGGAGAAACGCGCGGGAGGAACTCAAACGGCGGCTGGCAGGAACAGGACTTGCCGGGCCCGGGCCTATCGCAGGGGGGCGCATGTCACCGCAAACCGGCTGAAATGCAACTCCATCGGGGTTTTGTCATAAACGCACCTGATGTAATCAGTCAATGCATATTAGTAATAATAATACTTGCATAAAAAATGCGAATAATGATTGCATTTTGCGCTGGCGATGCGTTAATAAAGGGATATAGCCCAAGTCGGTGCTGTCGTGTGCCATCGTCCAGCCGGCTTTGAAAGATTCAACCATGAAAATGATGAAAATGCGTCTGCTCGGATTCGTTTGTTACACTCTGGTTGCGATGTTGTTGCCTGCCACAAAAGCATCGGCCCAAACAAGCACAAACTGTTTGCTGGTCATGAACTGTCCAAGCAACATCGTGGTGACTTCCTGCTTCAATGTTCAAGAGTTCTACAACCCCACAGCCTCCAACATGTGCTGCGGCGTTCTTTACACGAATGTGGTGTGTACTCCGCCCTCGGGCAGCATCTTTGCCGTGGGCACGACCACGACAGTCACCTGCTCGGCCATGGACTGCTTCCAGAACACGAACTTTTGCACATTCACCGTGACCGTGCAGCAAGACACCAATTGTGCGACCAACTGCTTGCAGATTCAGTGTCCGAGCAACATTGTGGTTCCCTGCGCCAACCTCCCGGTGTTCTACGCGCCGACGGTCACGGACTCTTGCTGCAGTAGTTGGACACTGGTCTGCACGCCGCCCTCAGGCTCTTACTTTGCGCCGAACACAACCAACCTGGTGGATTGCTACGTCACGGACTATTGCGGCCTGAGCAACAGTTGCAGTTTCACCGTGATAGTGTTGTCGGGCACCAATTGTCCGCCCAACTGCATCACCTTGACCTGCCCGTCGAACATCGTGGCGACGACCTGCAGCAGTTGCGTGCCGGTCTTCTACTCGGTCACGGCCACCAATTCGTGTTGCTTTAGTAATGTGTTGTTGAATTACAACCCTCCTTCAGGCACCTGTTTCCCACTCGGAACCAACACGGTGCAGGTCACGGCCTATGATCCCGACTGTGCCAGCACGCCGCCGACAAACTGCAGTTTTACGGTGACCGTGCTGCCGTGCCCGACGAACTGTTTGCAGGTTCAGTGCCCCAGCAACAAGACGGTACAGTGCAGCAACACCTGGACGTTTGACCAGCCGACGGCCACGTCCTGCTGCACCAACGAGTATAACTCGGGGGTCGGCGCGGCCACCAACGTGCTCATCACGTCGTCCAGCATCGTGACCAACGGGGTTTGCCCGCTGGTGTACATCACCGAGACCTGGCTGATTACCGACCTGTGCGGCGACAGCACCAATTGCAGCCAGACGGTGACGGTTGAGGGCTGCTGCACCAACGGCACTATTCCGTGCGGATGCACCAACGGATCGAGCTGCACATTGGCATTCCAAAGCTTTACCAACATTTATAGTTTCACCAACGGCAGCGACGGAGCCAATCCGCTTTTTGGCCAATTGGTGCTATCGGGCAACACCCTCTATGGCACGGCGGGTTTTGGCGGCAGTTCGGGCAATGGCACTGTATTCAAAGTCAACACTGATGGAACGGGCTTTCAAACCCTGCATGGTTTCGCTGGTTATCCCACTGATGGGGAGTATCCGTGGGGCGGGTTGGTTTTATCCGGCAACATCCTTTATGGGACAACGGATGCCGGCGGCGGTTCGGGCGGGGGCACAGTGTTCTCCATCCAGACCGGGGGTTCTGGTTATGCGATGTTGTATAATTTCGGGAGCGGCGGGTATGAGCCGTATGGAGGAATGATCTTATCGGGCAGCACCCTCTATGGGACAACCAGTCAAGGCGGCACTTCGGGCTGGGGCACGGTCTATACCGTCCAGACCTCTGGCTCGGGTTATGCCACCTTGCAAAATTTCACCAGCGGCAGCGACGGATCCACTCCGTATGACAACAGTTTGGTTTTATCCGGCGGCACCCTTTATGGGACGACGGCCAACGGCGCCATTGGCGGCAATGGCACCGTCTTCGGCGTCCAGACCTCTGGCTCGGGTTTCACGACTCTGCAGAGTTTCGACTTCACCAACGGTGGCAATCCGATTGGCGGATTGGTGCTATCCAGCAACACCCTCTATGGGACGACGGATGGCGGCGGCAGTTCGAGTGTGGGCACGGTCTTTTCTGTCAGCACCTCCGGCACCGGTTACACGATCCTGCACTCTTTCAGCGGCAGCGAGGGATATCGTCCGTACTGCGCCTTGGTTTTATCGGGCAACACACTCTTTGGAACGACGACGGCTGGCGGCAGTTTCGGAGCGGGCACGGTCTTCGCCGTGCAGACCGATGGCTCGTGTTTCACGACCTTGTATAATTTCACCGGCGGCAGCGACGGGGCTTCGCCATGGACCGGATTGGTCATCTCGGGCAACACCCTCTATGGCACGGCGGAGACAGGCGGTATTTCAAACTATGGCACGGTGTTCTCCCTGACCATCACGAATCTTGTCACCAACTGTTTGCAGATTGAGTGTCCGGGCAACATTGTGGTGACGAACTGCACCAACATTCAGGAATTCTACACCCCGACGGTCACGGACCTTGCCTGCACCAATTGGACAGTGGTCTGCACGCCGCCCTCAGGCTCTTACTTCGCGCCGGGAACGGTGACCACGGTGAATTGCACCGCGACGGACTGCTGCAGCAACACCGCCTCGTGCAGCTTTACCGTGACAGTGCTCCCATGCCAGACCAACTGCATTGCTGTGGAATGCCCCTCGAATATCGTGGTGACGACATGCAGCAATTGCGTACCGGTCTATTACTCGGCCAACGCCACCGTCAATGGCATCTGTTGCACCAACGTCTCGGCCATCGTTTATAATCCGCCTCCGGGCACATGCTTCAATGTGGGCGTGTCCAACGTGGACGTGACCGTCTATGCCTGCGGATTCATCACCAACTGCGAATTTACGGTGACCGTGCTGCCGTGCCAGACCAACTGTTTGCAGGTGCAGTGCCCGACCAACAAGACGGTGCAGTGCTGCAGCAACTGGTCGTTTGATGTGCCGACAGCCACGTCCTGCTGCACCAACTACATTACGGGGTCCACCACCCTGACCAACCTGCTCATCACCTCGACCGGCTTTACGACCAACGGCGCGTGCCCGCAACTCGCCATCACCCAGGATTGGCTGATAACCGACGCCTGCGGCAACAGCACCAATTGCAGCCAGACAGTGACGGTTGAAGGATGCTGCACCAATGTATGTTGCGGATCCAATGTTGGTCCGGAGACGATTCAATGGCTCCAGTATCCGGCAACGAATGAACCAGCGCTTCTCCCGGATCCTTCGGGCGGCAACACGAACGGCACCTGGATCATCACCAACCTGCCATGCTATGGAAATGTGCTTGTGACACAAACCTTCCCCGACCCTCCCAATATACTCTATTGGTTCCTGAATCAGAATCTTGACAACGTGCCGAAGGCGTACGGGAGTTTTCAAGATGTGCAGGCGGGATACGGGGCGTATTCGTGGGGAACTTATGGCAGCTTGTTGGACTTCTATAATGGCAATGGTTCCCCCATTAGTTACAACGTCAATTTCTACTTCCTGGACGGTCCGCCCAACTATTGCACCTTGTATCTGGGTGTTGTCGGGCTGGCGGAGGCCACCACCGCAACCGTATCCCAACCCGTGACGTTCCGGGCCGAGTATGACCTCGCCGCCAATGCGCCCGGTGGCAATGGGTATGCATCCGCCAACACCACACTGGACGGTCTGTATGGAGGAGCGGTTCCGGGCACCAGCGGAACACTTGTGGGCAGCGCCTATTCATTAAATGGTGTTGGCGACCCTGCGAACACGGGTTGGGCGGTTTTGCAACCGACCAATAATTTGGCCACGACCAGCCTGCCAGCGGGGAGCGGGACGGACATTAATGGCAATACCTATCCCCCGTTCGGATCATCAGGGCCATCCTATCCATACCTGACTCTTGCCGTGACCCAGGAGCCGGGCGACGGCATCGCCTTCACGGTGGGTTACGTTTGTTGCACGCCCTGTCCGACCAACTGTTTGCAGGTTCAGTGCCCGACCGACAAGACGGTGCAATGCGGCAGCGCCTGGACGTTTGATCTGCCGACCGCCACGTCCTGCTGCACCAACGAGTATGACGCATCGCCCACCAGCCCCGCGACCAACGTGCTTATCACCTCGAGCGGCATCGTGACCAATGGCGTTTGCCCGCAGCAGGTCACCATCACCCAGTCATGGTTGATCACAGATTTGTGCGGCGACAGCACCAATTGCAGCCAGACAGTGACGGTGGAATGTTGCCCAACCAATTGCATCAACTTGACATGCCCGTCGAATATCGTGGTGACGACCTGCAGCAATTGCGCGCCGGTCTTCTACTCGGCCACGGCCACCGCCTGCTGCACCAACGTATTGACGCTGGTTTACAACCCGCCTTCCGGCACTTGTTTCAGCATAGGCACGTCCAATGTGCAAGTCACGGCTTACGCCTGCGGATTCGTCACCAACTGCGAATTCACGGTGACAGTCCTGGCCTGCACCAACTGTTTGCAGGTGGAGTGCCCGACCAACAAGACGGTGCAGTGCGGCAGCAAGTGGACGTTTGATCAGCCGACGGCCACGTCCTGCTGCACCAACAACTTTAGCGGCACCACGACCAACGTGCTCATCACCCCGATCGGCAGAGTGACCAACGGGGTTTGCCCGCAGATCATCACCAATACATGGCTGATTACCGACGCTTGCGGCGACAGCAACACCTGCAGCCAGACAGTAACCGTGGTGGACACCACACCGCCGGTGATCAACTGCCCAACCAACGCCTATGTCGTGACATTGAATTCCAATTGTCTGCTTGTCATACCCCGCATTTCAGTCAGCGCGACGGACAACTGCACGCCGCTGTGCGATTTGGTGTACTCGCAATCGCCGCCGGCCGGAACGATTGTTGCAGGGCCTGACGCGTATGTCACCGTGACTGTGACCGACCTTTGCGGCAATTCGAGCTCGTGCGTGGTTCTTGTCGAGGGGGTGCCCAAAGCGGGTCTTGTGGTGGACTGGCCGACAAGTCTGACCGTGACCAACTGTCTGGTGCCCTGCGTGCATGTGACCGCCAGGGATTGCGCCTGCCCGCTATCTGTTCCGATAATCACCCAGTGGCCGCCGTGTGGCACACCGGTTGGCCCGGGAATTACTTCCGTCACCGTTGCCGTCACGGATTGCAATGGAGCCATAGCCACGAAAGTCATCCCGCTGAATGTCGTCGGGGAGGAATCCTTCCTCAGTGCGTTGACCAACACCGGCATCAGTTTGACCGGCACATTGCTGGCCCCAAGCGCGGTTGATCCGCATTACTTCTTAGACTTGGCGCCCCTCACGCCGCCCACTGGTTACACAGCGCCGGATGCCGTGGTGGTGACTAATCTGTGGTCCTGGCTTGAAGTCACTCACGTTTCGCAGTGGATTGCCCCCACCACGTATTTCCCGCCGAATTATGATCTAATTTATTGCCAGCCCGGCTATTACACCTATACGAACCGGTTCACGCTGCCGGCCGGCGCGAACCCCGCCTCCGCCTCCATTTCCGGCCGGTGGGCGGCGGACAATGGCGCGGTGCAGATGGAAATCAACGGCCACCCGACCGGGAACACGATCGCGGCGCCCTATGGATTCGCATCCTGGACGCCCTTTACGATTAACAGCGGCTTCGTTTCAGGCCTCAATACGATTCTTTTCGTGGTGACAAACTCGGCGGGTGGTGACAGCCCGACCGGGTTGAGGGTGGAATTCACCAACGCCTCCGTATGCACCACCTGTGCGCCGCCGGCCATCATCTCGATCACTCCGGCGCAATCCTTGCAGGTGGGCAGCACAGCCACATTCACTGTCCACGCTGGCGGGACGCCGCCATTGAGTTACCAATGGCAATTCAATAATGTCAACATTGCGGGGGCCACCACGTCCACCGAGCAACTCCACTCGATTCCCTACTCCGACGCCGGCCTCTACTCTGTCATCATCTCCAATCCTTGCGGCGTCGTGACCGGATACGTCCGGCTGACTGTGACGCCGCCATGGTGGTGGCAGTGGGGTTGGTGGAACGTGTCAGATCTGACCAACCCGCTCGGCGCCACCTACGGTCCTGACTTGGTTCTGGCTGGGACGAGCTACACCACCAACTTTGCCATCAGCGTTGGGACGACGGAGGACTTTGGCCTGCCCGATCCCGGCGGCCAGATCGTCAACGTCATGGACATCAACCCGCAGGATGGAGCCACCATCGAGGTGCCCGTCATCGCCGCGTCCGGCAGCACCTCCGACAACAGCTACTCGGTCATTATGGATATCTATGAGCCGGACACCTCATTGGGAACTCCCAGCACGCTCTACCAAAGCATTGCTTGTTGCGTCAGCAACCTGGGCAGCAGCGGGCAGGACGGCGTTTCATTGACTCTGGACGCGTCGAACAACCTGCACATCACCGGCTCCACCGCCGGAGTGCCGTTTGACTACCCCGCGGCTGCGCCCATGGCAGTGGATACCTGGAACCGCGTGGCCTTGGTGGTGGATGATCCCCAGGATGGAATCGGCGCCAACATGATCGCTTATCTCAACGGCCAAATCGCCATCAACATCAACCCATGCCCTTGCTGCATTATCGCGTTCACCAACATCAACTGGAACAACGGCACGCCGACGGTCTTCAGCGCCCCGACAACCGCTGTTTCCCCCAACGGTGAGTTCTACGTCTCCAGCATCCAGTTCCACGCCATCGCGCTGTCTCCCCAAATGATCGCCGGCATTGGTTCGCCTGACAATGGCCCGGCTCCGGCGAACGTGACCTCGGTTGGCACGTCACCCGTGCTCTCGGCCGCATTATCCAGTGGCGCAGTCAACATCACATGGTCCGGCAGTCCGTATGAGCTGCAGGAAACCACCGACCTGTCCAGCGGCGTCTGGGCGGATTCCGCGCTGCCTTTCACGGAAACCGGAGGCACTACTGGCAACATTGTAACGACCGCCGTGGTCAACCCGACACCCAGCGCGCCGAGCAAATTCTATCGCCTGGTCTTTAGGCCGTGATCGGGTGCGCTTACTGGCAAATTTGACGGTTTTTGGTTTGGAGCCTGTTTGAAACCACGAGGATCCCTCGTAGTTCTCAAACAGGTTCTGAGCCGCTGACTTTATTATTATCCAGTTTATATTATTCGCACAAGAAAGCTCGTCCATAATTGCTAACCACCGCCCAGGCTGCCCAGGCGGCGCAGCTTCAGGACCGGCTCGCCTGACTTTTTTGACTCGCCCAAGTCCACCTCGAATTCCGCCACCCAGTCGTTGTGGCCTTCCGGGTCAACCAGCATTTGTTGCACGCGCCAGGTCTTCTTGTCTTCGGATGGGGTGACGTAGGTGTGGCGCAGGTTGCGGGCGTTGGGGTCCAGACAAATGCGCTCGTGCTCGGCATGGTAGGTTTCCAGCGCCTGCTCTAGTCGTTCTGGTGTCCACGGCTGGCCGGTGGCGTCTTCCGGCGAAGCGAGGCTGGCGATGGCGGCTTCGAAATCCCCGATGACCAGGCCGCGCAGGAAGGTGAAGATGCGGTTGCGGATCGCCGCGGTGAAAGCTTTGTGGTCCTGCGTCAAGTCCGCCTCAGCCTGCTCGGCGCCGGGCGGGCGGGCTTCCTTCGTCTCCGCGCGCTGGTAGTTGGGATCGCGCATTTTTTCCCATTCGTCCAGCAGGCTGGAATCGATTTGCCGGATCATCGTGGCCAGATAAAGTTCCATCTCGCGCACTTGTTCGTTCTTGGCCGTGTCGGGCACGGTTTGGGCGACCACCTTGAAAACGCCGTTGAGATGGCGCAGCAGGACGCCCTCGGCCCGCTGCAATTCGTAGTCACGAATGTAATCGGAGAAGGATCGGAAGGACTCAAACATCTCGCGCGCGATGGACTTGGGGTGGATGTTCTCCTGGCCCACCCACGGATGCCGGTCGGCGAAGGCGTTGAAGGTCGAGTAAATGAAGTCACGGTTGGGCTTGGGGTATTCCAGCTTTTCAAGCTCTTCCATCCGCTGATCGTACTCCAGCCCCTCCATCTTCATCTCCGCCATTTTTTGCGTTTTAATCTTGTCCAGTTGTTTGCGCAGGATGATGTCGGGATCGTCCACGATGGACTCAACCAGCGTGAGCAGAACCAGCGCATAGTCCGGCTGTTGCGGGTCAAGCAAAGGAATCGTGTCAAGCAAATACAGCGACAACGTTCTGGTCCATCGAGAAATCGTCCTGCAAATCGATGTTGACGCGCAGGGTCGCGCCGGCTTCGGTCTTGGGAATGAATTCCACGATCTTGCGGTCCAGCAGTGAGCGGAACAACTGCCACGCGCGCTCCCGGTGCGCCTTCTTCGCCTTGGGGGATTCATGGCAATCGCGGATCAGTTGCCGCATGGCGCCGCAGCCGTCGCCTTTGCGGCTGAGGACATTGAGGAGCATGCCGTGTGAAACCTGGAAGCGGGAAGTCAACCGCTCCGGCGGCGCGGCGATCAGGCGGGCAAAGGTGTTTTTATCCCAGTTGACGAAGTTCTTCTCGGGCGGCTGGCGCTTGACGGTTTTCCTGCCGTCGCGGGCGGATTTTTCGGCGAGCTTGAGATTCTCGATGGCATGTTCGGGCGCTTGCGCCACCACCCAGCCGCGGTCGTCGAATCCCTTGCGGCCGGCGCGTCCGCTGATCTGGTGAAAAACCCGCGCGCTGAGGAGGACGGTCTTCTGCCCGTCGAACTTGCACAAGCGGGTGAACAGGACGGTGCGGATGGGCACGTTGATGCCCACGCCGAGGGTGTCCGTCCCGCAGATGATCTGGAGCAGGCCCTTTTGGGCGAGTTGCTCGACCAGCACCCGGTACTTGGGCAGGAGACCGGCGTGATGCAGGCCGATGCCGTGTTTGAGCCATTTTTTAATCTCCGGGCCGTAAGGGCTGCTGAACTTGAACCCTTCCAGCGCGGCGGCGAGGGCGTTCTTCTGTTCGCGGGTGCAGACATTGAGGCTGGTGAAATCCTGCGCGCTTTGCGCGGCCTCCAATTGCGTGAAATGGACGACATAGGCCGGCGTTTTGCGTTCGGCGGCGAGGCTTTCGAGCGTCTTGGCCAGGGGCAATTCCGAGTAGGCATACTCCAGCGGCACCGGACGATCCGCGGACGAAACGCTGACGCTGGGCCGGCCCGTCAGCCGGGTCAGTTCCTCCTCGAAAAACGTCGTGTCGCCCAAGGTGGCGGACATGAGCAGGAAGCGGGCCTGGGGCAAAGTCAACAATGGCGTTTGCCAGGCCACGCCGCGCTCGCGGTCGGCGTAGTAATGGAATTCATCCATCACGACCTCCTGGACGCCGGCCTGGGCGCCTTCGCGCAAGGCGATGTTGGCCAGGATTTCCGCCGTGCAGCAGAGAATGGGGGCGTCGCGATTGACCGAGGCGTCGCCGGTGCAGAGGCCGACGTTGTCCGGGCCGAACTCGCGGCAGAGCGCCATGAATTTCTCATTGACAAGCGCCTTGATCGGGCAGGTGTAAACCGAGCGCCGGCCCTGGGCGATGGCCTTGAAGTGCAGCGCGGCGGCCACGAGCGATTTGCCCGACCCGGTGGGCGTGTTGAGGATGACGTTCTTCTCCTCGAACAACTCGAGGATGGCCGATTCCTGCGCGGCATAGAGCTGGAGTTGCCGCTCCTCCGCATATTCGAGAAACCGGCCCAGCAGCGCGTCATTGCCGGGTATCCCGTCCCGGGGGATCAAATCATAAAGTGTTTTCGGCACAGAACGGAAATTCCACCGCCTCGTTTGTTCAGAACACCCGGTAACCCATCAAAAGAAAAAGTCCCGCCAGCATCAGACCCGAAATAATTCCCAGGACAATCAGGCAAAGGAAAAAGCACGCCCAAAAACGCACCAGGCTGTCGATGCCTTGCGACGGCTCGGAAGAAGCCGAAACAACATTTGGACCATTTTTCATGCCGTTCATGTGCCGGTCCCATTATCAGTGCGGGACGGCAGTTTTGGCCAGCACAAATTTTGCCTGGATGAAAATCGTGCTGGATTTTTTTGTCACCTTCCCATAATCCATCCTCAAATGAATATTACACCTCCCGTCCGCAAGAATTGGATGCCCCTGGCGTTGTCGTGCGCCGCGCTGCTTCTGGCAGGCGCCGGAGCCACTCTGGCCCGCGCCCAAATCATCAACGGCGCGGCCCTGGCGCCGGACAGCGCGACCGACGCATCGCAATTTCCAAGCCTTGATCGGCTGCCTGGCAAAGTGCCGCCACAAGTGTGGAACGGGCTGGCGGGAGTGTGGGCGCGCGATCATGCAAAATGGAAGGCGACCGCGAGCAATGATGTCGGGGCAGTGGTGTTTTTGGGAGACTCCATCACGGAGGGGTGGAGCACGCTGGCGCAGGATTTTCCGAAATTCAAAGTGGCCAACCGCGGCATCGGCGGCGACATTACCAGCGGAGTGCTTTACCGCCTGAAAGCGGATGTGTTGAGCCTGGACCCCGCCGCCATCGTGCTGCTCATTGGGACGAACGACCTGGGGGATGGCGCCGATGCCGATGACGTGGCGGCGAACATCCGGCTGATTCTCCTGGCGATCAAGAATTACAATCCCAAACTGAAGGTGATCGTCTGCAAAGTGATGCCCAGAGCGGATGGGAACGCGCGGACTTACACGAAGAAAATACAGAAGGCAAATTCCCTGGTGGAACAGTTCGTCAAGGGCGAGCCAAACTTCGCCCTGTGCGACACCTGGGGAATTTACGCGGATGAAAAAGGCAATCAGAACCCCGGGGACTTCCGCCCTGACCATCTTCATCTGAATGCGGCGGGTTATGCGGTGTGGAAAAAGGCGCTGGAGCCGGTGATGGCCAATCTTCATCTGTCGGAATGATTTGCCAAGTCGTTCCCCGCTTCGTTACATTTGGCGGGTATGAGATGGATTGCAATCACGGCGTTTTTTCTCGTCTTGACCGGTTCCGCCCTGGCCGCCGGATCGGACGAGCAGTATCTGGATATTTACAACGAGATTCTCCAAGCGGACAGTTTGGTGGAAAGCGGCCATTCGGAAAGCGCCGCCCTCCGCTATCTCCAGGCTCAAACCGATTTGCAGAAACTCCAGACGGAGCATCCGACGTGGAATCCCGACATCGTGAAATTCCGGCTCGATTACCTGGCGGAGAAACTTCAGGCGCTCGGAAAATTCCTGCCGGCAACCAATGCGCCGCCTGCCGCCGTGCCGGCCCTGGTTCAGCTTTCCGCCGCCGCCCAGCCTTCCGTCGCGGCTTTGGCGCAGCAGATCGCAGGCCTTCAGGAACAAATCCACTCCTTGACCGACGCCAACGCGGAATTGCAGGGGAAACTCAAGGAGGCGCTCTCGGTGCAACCCGCCGCCGTCAGTCCCGCGGAACTGGCCAGGGCGGAGGCAAGAATTATCGCACTGGAAAAGGAAAGGGATTTGCTGGCCGTTGCCCTCGACCAGGAGAAGAGCGCCCACGCCAGCGCGGTTTCCGCCGCAAAGGCCGCGGAATTCAGCCAGGAAATCGCCTCCTTGAAGGCCCGCGCCGCGGCCGATGAGGAGAAATCCCAGTTGGAAATTACCCGGTTGAAAGAGGCCGCGGCTGAGTCAGAGAAAAAACTGGCCGCCGCCAATCAGGAGCTGGCGTTGTTGCAGGCAGCGCGCCCGGCAGGAGTCCAGCCTGCGGAAGGCGCGAAACAAATTCCCGAGGAACGCGACCAGTTGAAGCAGCAACTGGCCGAGATCTCGAAAGACGAGGCGGAGATTGTCCGGCTGAAAGAAGCCTTGGTCGAGGCGGAGAAGAAACTGGCCGCCGCCAACAGTGAGTTGGACTCAGTGAAAGCAGCGCGCGCGGCGGAAGCCCAGTCTGCGGACAGCGCGAAAGCAGGCATTGAGGAACGTGACAAATTGAAGGAGGAATTGGCCGAGCGCTCGAAAGACCTGGCGGATGCCGAGGCCCATGGCAACCAGGAACTTTTGCGCTTGCGCGCGGCGCTCCAACAAGCCGGGCAGCGGCGGGATGAGTTGGAAAAGAAACTGGCCGCCGCCCCGCCAGAACAACCCGCCAGGGAAACCGCCCCCGCCACGGCTCCCGCCCGTTCGGAAAGCCCGCCACTGGCCCAACAGGTGGAACAACTCCAGGCTCGGATTGCCGTTCTTGAGGCCAATCCCGTTCCTTACACCGCGGAGGAATTGGCCCTTTTGGAAAAGCCTCCCACGCCCACGCCCGCTGCCCCGCCCGCCGTCACGCCCGCCGTTCCGCCCGCCGTCACGCCGGCCGAACCCCCGGAAACCGCGCTCCAGGCCAGACATGTTTATTCGAGCAAGGATTTGCCGCCGGGCGCGGGCGCATTGTGGGCGGATGCCTTGCACGCCTCGATGGAACGCGATTACGACACCGCCGAACAAAAATTCAATGAAGTGCTGCGACAGGATGAGACAAACGTCTATGTCCTGGCCCATCTGGCCGAGGCGCAATTCGCCGCCGGCCATCTGCCTGATTGCGAGAAGACGCTGCGACATGCCCTGGCCGTGGATCCCAATGACCCGGCCAGTTTGTATATGCTGGGTCTCTTGCGCTATCGGCAGGACAAGCTGGATGAAGCGCTCGCCGCCCTGAGCCTGTCGGCCAAATTCAATGCCACCAATTCCGCCACGCAGAACTACCTGGGTTGCGTATTGGCCGACAAAGGACTCCGGCCCGCGGCGGAGACGGCGCTGCGCAAGGCGTTGCAGAGCGATCCCGATTACGCCGATGCGCATTTTAATCTGGCGGTCGTTTACGCCGGCAATCAACCGCCGTCGCTCGAACTGGCCCGCTGGCATTACAAAAGAGCAATGGCCCTGGGCCATGCGAAAAGCGCAACCCTGGAAAAGTTGCTGGCGGAGAACCCGTAGTTCCCGCCCCCCGACAAAGAAAACACCCTGCAAAAACTTGCGAAAACTTATGAAAATTCATGCGCCTGATTTGAACCAACGGCCGCCGCGCAGCCCCCGAGTCCGGCTGGGCGGCTTCGCCATACTGCCTCGAATGCTTGACAAAGGCCGCGCCACGATCATGGGCAAGGCCGGCGAATTCCATTTCAACTGCCCGCTGGACCAGCAGTTTCTCAGCTTTGCCGGCATCGACGCCCTGCAATTGAAAAAGCAACTGGCGCGGGACAAAAGCGATGGGGAGATGCTCGATTGGATTGAAGCCCATGCCAAAAAAAAGCGGTCCGCGATTGAAATCGCCGCCTGGTCCGCGGCGCAGGAGCAGCGTGGCGCGACCGATTTGGAAACGCGAAAGTTCTTCAACGAATATCACGCCAAACTCGCTCCCAAACGCAAGGATGTCGGCACCTGGTTCGACATTTTGGACATCGATGATTTCGTGACGTTCGGCGGCAAGGCGTGACAGGGTTCCCTGGCATTCCCCAATCTAATCGGCCCATGAGATTGGGAGTCATATCATTTTCGTGAGATAATCGGTGCGAAAGGATGGGGCGCGCACACTGGTATCAGCCAACAAATATGAATGAACTCATCTTGATGGCGCATGTTTTCTTTGGGATGGCTTGCCTCCTCGCCGCCGTATGGGTTTTTGTGGATGTGTTGCACGCCTCCGCCACAAATCAAGCCCGGATCAGAAGGATGAGCCGGGCCGCCGCGGTGGCCATGTGGATCGCTTTTTTGATTGGCGGCTATTGGTATGTCTGCTTCTACAACGCGGACAAAAACATCATTCTGAAGGGGCCTTGGCCGTTCGCCCACAATGTCTTCATGGAAACGAAGGAACACCTGGTCATCATGCTCCTGTTGCTCGTCACCTATCTTCCCATCGCCGCTTCCAACAATTTGGCGGCGAACCGGGACGCGCGCCGGGTGGTGCTTTGGGTGTCGGGCATGATTGCTGTGCTGGCTTTGCTGATGGAGGGAGACGGAGCCATGATTGCCATGGGTGTAAAAGTGGCCTTATTGCCGAAGTAAAATTAAAAGAACGCGAATGAACATGGAAAACACCAGCGTCTCCAAATACACAATTTCCTTCGGGCTGTCTTTGGCGCTCGCCAGCGTGATGAATGCGCTGTTCGTGGTCGCGAAAGAGAAAATTCCAACCGTCATGGCGGGATTGCGGAGCCTGACCGGTCATCATTGGGTTTCTCATGGCGTCATCATCCTGTTCCTCTTTGCCGCGTTCGGCTGGATGTTCGCACAGGCCAATGACGGTCTGGGACCAGGGATTCCGGTCAACCGTTTGATTAGCCTGCTCGTGTCCGGGGTCGCGGCCGGAGTCCTCATCATTTGTGGGTTCTATTTGATGGGCGGTTAACGACCCTTTCGCCGGCGGCCCATGCGCAATCCCCTTTCGTTTTTCAACCGCTTGAGAGTCTGCATGACTGTGTTTTTGGCGCTCTGGGCGTTGGAGACGCAGGCGGGGCCGCCCTTCTTGACGGATGATCCGGAACCGGTGGAATACCAGCATTGGGAGTTTTACATTGCTTCCATGGACTTCAAAGTCGGGCGCGATTGGTCCGGAACGGCGCCGCATGTGGAATTAAATTATGGCGCGGTTTCCAACGTGCAACTGCATGTCATCGCGCCGCTGGCCTACGACGCGCCGTCCGCCGGGCCGGCGCATTACGGCTGCGGCGACACCGAACTGGGCATTAAATACCGCTTTATCCAGGAGACGGAGCGCATGCCGCAAGTGGGCGTTTTCCCCTTGTTGGAAGTCCCCACGGGCAGCGCCCGGGACAATCTGGGCAACGGCTCCCTGCAGGCGTTCCTGCCGTTGTGGCTGCAAAAGAGCTGGGGTTCATGGACGGCCTACGGCGGCGGCGGCTATGGAATTAATTCCGGCGCCGGCAATCAGGATTGGCAATACGCCGGCGGACTGCTGCAAAAGCAGGTATTAACCAACGTCCTTATTGGGGCCGAGGTTTACCATCGAACGCCGCTGCAATCCGGCGGTCGCGGCGACACGGCCTTCAACATCGGCACGGTCATTGATTTCAGCGAGCAGCAACATTTGCTTTTCTCCGCCGGCCGATCCATCGACGGCCCGACGAAGTTCCAATGTTACATCGCCTGGCAATTCACGTTTGACAACAGCTTGTTCAAGCCGCTTTCCCATTTTGGACCCGGCAAGTGACCGCGGGCGTCCGTTCCCGCGCGCCGTCAAAAACTTCTCTCCAGGCTTGCTTGCGCGCGCGAGCCGGTTAGAGTGTCTGCTGCATGAATATTTTTCTGGTCATTTTGGTTTGGCTCATAATGGCTGCGGTTCTGGTCACGGGCGTGGCGCTGGCAGCCAAGGGAATCTTTTGGCTGTTGATCGTCGGCCTGACCGGCTTTGTCCTGGCCGTGGTCAAATACGGCATCTTCAGCCACTGAGTTCTTCCGACTTCTTAATTCTGCCTTCTTAATTCTTACTTCTTATTTCTGCCCGGGCGTTTACGGCGTGGTGGCGCGATAAAAACGATGGGGAAAGGCGAAGGCGTTGGAATCGGTGAAGGAGGCCGTGCCGTAGCCGGATGGATTGGTGTAAATGGAAACCCATTGCAGCAGATTGGTGGAGGCGGAAATCACCACCGCTCCCTGCCCGACCAGATTGGTCAACTCCATCGTGAATTTGCCGCCGGAAAGGCTGAAGGAACCGGGGCTGGTGACGAAGGAAACCGGGGAGTTGGTCAAAGGCGATTCCGTGCCGCTGAGCGCGAACACGCCGGTAACGGTGCTGGCCGTGGTGCCGGTGCCGCCGGGTCTGGTGAAGGTTATCGAGTTGATCGGCTTGGTATTCAAGCCAAGAGATTGGAGGTTGATGGAAGTCTGGTAAAGAGAGGGGAAAAAGGTATTGTTGTCAACGCTGCCAAACTCATTGTAATAGCCCGTGATCAGCAAGCCGAAATTCGTCATGGCCGCGCCCGAGCCTGGGGTGTTCGTTGTCAGGTAGTTGGCGGCGTTGAAAGCGATGGCCGAACTGGCCGAGCCGTCCGCGAAATGAATGACCAATGTGCCGCTGCCCCCGCCCTGGGCCGAGGCGGCCAGGACGCTCAAGGACTTGTAGGCCGCAGGCGTGTTCAAAGTGAGCGAAGCCGAGTTCGATGCCGAGGTCAGGTACAGCACATTACTATTGTTATACGGGGCAAGCTGAAACGTTGTCGCCTTATCAACCAGGCTGGTCAAAAGCCCGCTTTGCGACAGACCCAGCACAGCCGTCCCTCCAAAATAATCGATGGCGGTCAGTCCTGCTTCGTAAAAGCAAACAGGGCCGGAAGGAGAAAAAAAAGAACAGTTGGGGTCGAAGGCGTCGGCATAGTTGTAGGTGTTGCCGCCAACAGCGGTATTTTCGACCACCACATCCAAGTTGAAACCCGTCACCGCAATCGGATAATCCGCTGTTTTCACGGAGAGGGAGAATTGCAGTTGGTGCGCGCGGCCATTGTTCTGGTTGGTGATCCAAATTGAGCCGGAATAAGTCCCGGCGGCAAGACTGTTGGCGGCGGAGTTCAGAAAGATGGTCAGGTTGGAAGCCCCGCCCGCCGCCAGTGTGCCGTTGGTGGAAGTGACGCTCAGCCAGTTGTTGGTGTTGGACAGCATCCAATTTATCGAAGAGGCGGACGTGTTCGTCAAGGTGTAAATTTGGTAGTCCACGCTGAAAGCGCCGCCGACTGGCCCGATGGCGGCAAAGCCGGTTTCAGGAATGACGAGCAGCGGCGGTGCCAAAACGAAATTAGCGCCCCAGACGTTGCCGCTGGGAAGCTGGTTGTAAACGTAAGTGCCGGTGGAATAATTATTGGTGGCGGAGGAGTCGCCGGCATTGGTGACGGTCAATGTGTAGGTCGAAGCCGCAAGGACATGGGCCAGGGCGTAAATTCCATTTGTATCCGTTGTCGCCGAAGAAGTGCCGCCCCCGGAGCGCACCGCCGTGACCGTCGCGCCAGCCACGGGCGCGCCTGTTGGGTCGGTCACACGTCCGCTGATGATCTGGCCGCTGCCGTTGGTATAAACGTTGTAAATGCAGGCCTGGATGATCGTGTAATCGAAGTTATCAGGGGTATTGATGTTGGGCAGAGCGTACCAAATGTCGTCGTCCCCGCCCCAGCCGGCGTTGAGGTGATGAAAGAGCGTCGAGGCGCTGTAGCCGTAACCGTCAACCAGCAGGCAGTGCCCGCCGGCACTCCCGTTGATGCCCAGCGACACGGGCAACCGGGCGTCCACGTTGGGATTGATCACATTCAGCAAATTTGTGCCGCTGATGCCGTTATTGTCCTCCTCGTAGTAATCGGCATTGGCAAATTTGAACGTGTTCGTCAGGGCCTGCTGGAAAAGGTAGGTATAAGCAGACGAACCGGTTGGCGCTGGCTCATAGGCCATGTGGACGGTGGCTCCGGCATCATGAGTCAAAGCGCCAATGGCAATTGCCTGATTCGTCGTGGGGTTGTTGGGCGACAAAGGCATGTTGGTCCACAGGTACGGGCCGCCTGTGCCATTGCCGCCGAGCAACCGGTTCGTCTGCGTAACACCGTTGTTCGTAACGGTAAAGCCGTTCGTTCCAACGCCGGTGTTCGGATATTGGAAATAGTACATCACCTGCGCCATGCAGGTGGCGACGCAACCACACGGGTCATTGTTGACATTGCCCGCGCCATACGGCGGCGTGTAGTAGTTGTAACAGGCAATACCACCGCTTACGTCGGCGCTTTGACTCCAGAGGGTCTGGACAAACGGCGCCACCCAGATTTGCGACACCACGACGATGTTGCTGTTCTCCTCCGAATCCGGCGGCGGATTGGGTGAACCCGCCAGGAAGGCGTGCCATTTATGTTGGGACTTCAACGCGGAAGCCGCCGGCGCGCCCGCCCGCGCCCGCGCCATGCGCCGGGGCATATCGCGGTTGACCAACTCCGCCAGCGGTCCTTTGGATGAAGCGTCGAAGCTCCCGGCG
The DNA here is from genome assembly GCA_963813995.1 of uncultured Verrucomicrobiae bacterium. GTDB lineage: Bacteria > Verrucomicrobiota > Verrucomicrobiia > Limisphaerales > Palsa-1400 > DASRLE01. The sequence continues at coordinate 31,874 of CAWFAZ010000086.1, forward strand.
GCGGAGAACGCGACTATCGGATCAACCAAGTCATCGGCGGGCAGAATGACAAAGCCGGCAGGGTCCAGTTGCACAACATGATATAGAATCTCCCCCGCGGCATTCTTGACCACTTCCGCGCTTTTGATTTTGGCGGACAACGGCGCGCCCAGTGGCTGGCGGTCCTGATGCAACCAGCCTTGGACCGCGCTGGTTGCGGTATCGGCGGTGACGGGGGCGGCGAATGCCGGGTGGGCCAAAGCAAAGACGCAAGCAAAAGCAATTGCGCCGCGTCTGGTCAGGGTGCGGGAACGATTATGGCGATTCATGTGCGCCATTTTCTTATACTGGCTGTGCCGGCAAATGTCGAGGATTAAATCCCCCGAATCATTAGCGACTTTTGGGGAGCGCGACCGTCTCGGTCGCATCCGTCGGCGTCCCGCCGACGGAACCCGCGCTTCCGACACTTTCACCCTTTGAGTGAACTCTTGAGCATGTCGCTAATGATTCGGGTTAAATCCCGGCCGGACACTATCCACTTGGCAGGACAAAGCGAAAAGAGAACAATGCCGGGCCATGACGTTTCTCCCCATCGTTGAACGCGAGTTGCGCCTGGCGTCGCGGCGGAAGAGCACGTTTGTCATCCGTTGCACCGCCGCTTTGCTGGCGCTGACTCTGGCCGGCCTTGCCTCGCTTGCCGCCGCCGCCTTAAGCCCGCGCTCTGGCGGAAAATATGTGTTCAACTGCCTCTCTTATTACGTTTTCATCGTTGCATTGCTGGGCGGCGTTTTCCTGGCCTCGGATTGCCTGAGCAGGGAACGGCGCGAGGGAACATTGGGATTTTTATTTTTGACTGACTTGAAGGGCTATGATGTGGTTTTGGGGAAATTCATGGCCATTTCCTTGAACGCCTTTTACGGGCTGCTGGCCGTTTTCCCCATTCTCGGGTTGAGTTTGCTGGCTGGCGGCGTCACCGGCCAGGAGTTCGGACGGATGACGCTGGCGCTGATCAACACGCTCTTTTTTTCCATTGCGGCGGCCACTTGGGTTTCTTCGCGGTCCCTGTCGTCGTATCGCGCCATGGCCAACACCCTCTGCCTGCTCATGGGGCTTGTTGCCGCGGCCCGCATCGCGCTTGTCTGCATGACGTTCGTTCCAGCCGGGTTCGCAAGTCCGCTGTTTTACTTGAGCATACTCAGCCCCGCTGAACCTTTTCTATTGGCGAGTGACGCCGGATATATGTACCAGGCCCGAACCTTTTGGTTATCGCTCGGCGTTTCCCATTTATTGGGTTGGATCTTTTTGGGCGTGGCCAGTTGGCGGTTGCCGCATTTGATCGAGCCTGTGGAAGGGACGGGCTTCCGGCGGCGGCTTTTGTCGGGAGAGGTTCTCGCCGGAAAGTCGCAAAGGCGGCGCGAACTGCTGGAAATTAATCCGGTTTTATGGCTGCTGGACGATTCCCGGCGGCTGCGGTGGGTGGCGTGGGGACTGGCCATATCGGGGGGATTGTTGTTGCTGACAGTCGGCCGCCTGGGACCGGTGGCCGGGATTTTTACCGCCTCTTTGGCGTGGCCTTTTTATTTCTTGCTGAAGGTTTTCTTTGCCATTCAGGCCTGCCGTTTTTTTAGCGAAGCGCGCCGCGCAGAATCACTGGAATTGCTCTGCGCCACGCCTTTAACCGGGCAGGCCATGCTGCACGGCCAATGGCTGGCTTTAAGACAGATTTTTCTCTGGCCAATCATTGTATTGATCGCCGCGCAGATCGGCGCGATGCTGGGAGCGAATTACGCCATCACATTCGCCGCCGCCCCCCTTCTGGGTTTTTATGCTCCGCTCCTGGCTATCTACCAGATTGGAAGACCCGTTGCGGACTTTTTTGCCCTGGGCTGGTTCGGCATGTGGCTGGCGCTGACTTGTAAAAAACCCGAAATGGCGGCGGGCCTGACGATTTTGTTTGTCCTGATCCTGCCCATCGTTGCGTTTTGCGTGCCAACGATCGCCATAGACGTTGTGTTGATCGTTTTTGCAAGGTCGAAATTGCTGCAACAGTTCCGCAAACCATCATTGATCCTCGGTGGTAAACCCGGTTACCAGGGGCCGATGGTCTGAAGCCAGGCCCCAATTCGGCACACTGAGCCCAGCGCGGCAAAGCCGCAACCAAAACGCTCCCAGAAGGCACTGTTCCGCGCAGAGTCGCAGAGGCCGCAGAGATAAATTAATTGCTGATTTTATTTTCTGGTGTTTCTCCGCGCTCTCCGCGCTCTCTGCGCGAAAAAATCCGAAAGGGGTCAAGGGGTCAAGCCCGGAATTCGGAATAATAATTGTGGTATTCAGCTTTCCGGGCTTGACCCCTTCACTTCATGACCCCTTCACCTTCAGGGCTTGACCCCTTCACACTTGTTACCGTGTTGCCGATTTTCCAGACCTATGTATCAATCTTGCGTTTCTGGCTAAAATCACCGCGGGAGGCGTTCAAGCGGGGGCCGGGGCGTCCTGGGAATCGCCCAGCAGCCGCTGAATCTCGCTGACAATCGTGCTCAGGGACGCCGTCTTGTCGAGATAACTGGCGACCTTCTTTTGAATGGTGTCGCGCACGACCTGGCGGTCAAACACGGCGCCTGTCAGGAGTAGGATTGGCGTGGTCGGCGCGAGCCTCTTGAACTCCTCAATTAAAGTGAAGCCGTCGCCCTCTTCGATCTGGAAATCCATGATGATCAATTGGGGCGGGTCTTCCTTGACGATCTTCTTGGCCAGCTCGGGCTCGGCCGCGGTGGAGACGCGATAGCCTCTGATGGTCAGAACCTCCTGCAACAATTCACGGATATCGGGTTCGTCATCGACGGATAGAATGTGTTTCTTCATAGGCGGTGGTCCTTTCTGGATCAGGCTGGTTTTTGCGGCCCGTTCTGCATGCGCACGGTGATGACCGCCCCCACGACTTTGTCGTGGTCGCGCAAGGGAATCATGCTGTAGCGCACCGGGGCGGTCTTGCCGGATTTGGTGAGCAACTGGGCGTCGCGGTCCTGAATTTCGCGGCCCTCGTGCATGGCAAAGGTGACGGGGTTTTGCGGGGGCGACCCGGCGGAGGCTTCCGCGCTGAACCGCAGGACGCGATCCAGGGACTGGGCGACCAGCTCTTGCGGTTCCCAACTTGTTTGATGAGAGACGGCCGGGTTGATGCGGCTGATGTTCAAGGCTCTGCTGATGACGAAAACGAGTTCGCCAATGGAATTGATGATAAGCTGGCTGTAGCGGAGTTGATGGTCCAGGGCTTGACCGGACCAGCGTCGCTCAAGGTTTTCCTGTTTGAGGGACTGGTTGGATTTGAGCAATTCGGCCGTCCGTTCCTGCACTTTGGCTTCCAATTGCGCGTTGGCTTCCTCCAAGACAAGGGTGGCGCGACGGCGGGCGGCCAGGTCATCGCGCAGGAGCCACACCACGAAAGCCAGCAGCACAAAATTAACCACTACGCCCGTATAGACCGTGTTGCGCGTCGCCAGCGCCTTCAAATGGGAGTCTTGATCGCGCTTCGTGAGCAGACTGTTTTCCTGATCGGTGATGTTTTTGACCAGGAACTGGATTTCGCCCATGGACTCGACGTCAGAATGCTCGACCATGAGCTGGCGCGCGGCGTCAAGGCCGCCTTTCGCGCGGGCCTGGACGACGGACCCGGTAAAACTCATGCGGTTGCTGATCAGGTTTTCCAATTTGAGAATTTGCGGCATCTGCAAATCCTTCTCTTCGCGGGAATGAGTCAGGGCTTTGGCCCTTTCCAAGTGTTCGAGCATTTCCGTCTTATAGGCGTAGCGATAAGCGCCCTGATCGCGCGGGTCGCCGGTCAGCAGGTAAGTGCGCAAGGCGGAATCGCCGGCATGAAGGGAGGAGAGAACCCCATTGATTTCGATGACGATGGCATGGGTTTTATTGACCCAATCGCTGCTTTCTTTGGCCTCCTGAGGGGCCTTCATGGCGGATATGGCGATAAAGACAAGGATGGCCAACATCAGCACAAAAAGGCCGATGACACGCTGCTCAATTTTCTCTTTCATGCGCGCTGCTCAATCAGTCAAAAATTAATGGCAATACTACTGGTCGGGGCTGTCCCCGCAACGGGGTCTGAAGATGCTGGATCGGCTTCAACGACGGTGGCCAGGATCTCACCCACGCCGTTAGTGTAGATGAATTCGGAGGCTGTTGTCCAGTCCAGATTCAGGGAACCGGCCAGGGTCGAGGCAATCTGCCGGATGGTTGAACCGGACCCTTCCAGTTGCAGGGCGGAATTCGTCTGGGTGTAATGAATGAAACTGCCGGCCTGGCTGACGTAACAAGCATCATCATTCAGCCCCGGCATGTTCACCATAATGAGCCTGGCAGGGTATCCCTGGCCCGGCAACACCGAGCCGGCCAGAATGATGTAGTCATAGGGCATGACGACACGAAAGAATTGCATCCTGGCGGAAGACGTTGTGGTGGGCAGCGGGGCGATTTGGGCGGCGGGAACATACGCCAGATCAATGGCGTCCTGGGGTTGGCCAGGCACCACATTGGTTTCCATGGGCGCGATGTTGGTCAAGGCCACGTTCGTGATTGTCGTCCAGGAGAAACGCGCGACCGGGTTGGTCGTGCTTTGCACCGTGACGGTCGCGCCTGCTGTTCCGCCAATATTCAAATTCGGCTGGCCATTGGAAACGGTCAGTTTCAGGACAGGCGGGATGCCCCATATTTGCGCCTGGGTAACATTGGTGGACGAAGCAGCGGCGGATGGACCGGAACCGGAACCGGAACTTCCCGTCGCACCGGTGCCGGATCCGGAGCTGCCGGGCGGTGGTGCGCCACTGCCCACCTTGCCCGGCCCCGGCGGTGGCGGCGGCGGCGGCGGCGGACTGCTGACAGTCGCATTGGTGACAGCAGGCGGCGCGTTGCTGCTAAAAGTGATCCCGCTGGAAAACGGACTGATCTGGCCTTTGCTGGAAAAGGCGGCCACGGCGATGTAATACAATGTGCCGTACGCCAAATTGCTTATGGTCCCGCTGGTTTGAGCGGCAGGGTAGGTGTTCGTGGCAAAAAACTTTCCGCTGTTGGTGCCCCAGGCAAGATAATAGCCGGCCACATTGGAATTCGTCGAGGCATTCCAACTGAGAGTCACCTGCACCTGGGCCTGGCCATCGGCTGCAAAGCGACTGGAGAACAATCCAAAACCAAAAACAAGCATTAAAATTAGTGTGCGCATGTCTTTCCACTGTTTTTTTTCCAACAATTGCAATCAAACTTACCTCAAACGTCCTGACGCAACTTTCATGCCATTCACATTATGCGGCAACTTCGCCGGTTCATCGCCGTTGTGTGCCGCATAGAGCCGCACCATGCTGCCAAAATTGCCGCTATAAACAAGCTCTATTTGGGCGCGCCCAGGATCGGGTCGCTAAAAACCGGGACGCGCCCCAATGATTATTTGACGGAAGCATCCAGGCTGACACCTTCCCTTGTGCTGCGGGCGTAGATGCGGCCGTTGCTGATGCTGGCGTAGTTCCAGCATTTGCCGGCCAGGACATGGCTCCGCGCCACCTCGGTGTAGGCCGTCGGGGTTGCCTCGACTAATACCAAGTCGCCCGCATCGCTCAAGACCAGCACATGGCCGTTGACCAAGGTGCATCCCCCAGGCCCGAATCCGCCCTGTGACCAAAGCACGCGTCCGGTGGCCATTTCGACACATTTGAGGGGAGCCAGGCCAAATTTCGCCTGGCCAAATACTCCATAGAGATAACCGTTGGCGCAGACCGGGGTGCTCCAATGGCTGGCGATAATTTCGGCCGGCTGATGCCAGACTGGTGTCGCGGCAAAGCCATTGGCCGTTTTGCTGATGCGACAGACACTGGAGCCGATTCCGTAGCCCGCCGAACAATAAACCATGTCCCCGGAAACAACAGGCGAAATCGCCGCCGAACCGGAGAACCGGATGGGGTAACGCCACAGGACCGCGCCCGTTTGCGGCACGACGGAAACCAACCCGCTCTGCGTGTAGAAAATGATCTGGCGCTGGCCCAACAGGGTCGCGGCAACAGGGGTGGAATGGGTCATCTTATCGTCCTGGCCCTGCCACACCACGCGCCCGTCGTGCTTGTCAAAGGCCAGCAGCGACTGTCCAGCCCCGCCGCCGGCGACGAAGACCAAACCGCCGTCGATGAGCGGGGACGCGGCGCTTTCCCAATGAATGTTCCGGCCGGCATGTTCCTTTATCAAATTGCAGGCCCAGATTTGTTTCCCAGTGCCGGCATCCAGGCATTGCAACACCATCCGGGAAGAATAAGTATAAACCTTGCCATCGTCGTATGTGGGGGTCGAACGCGGACCATCCCCACCGTCGTTGTCCGGCGTGCCTTTGTTGCCGCCGGCATCGTATTGGGCGACGCCCAGGGGCGTGGACCAAAGCTCCCGGCCGCTGTTCGCGTCGAGTGCCACACAAACTTCCTGATCAGCCCCTTCCACTGCGCGCGTCACCAGGGTAAAGGCTTTGCCCCCGCCGACGGTGAGGGCGCTGAAGCCGTCCCGAAGGGGGGCCTTCCAAATCTGGCGCAAGCCGGTCTGCGGCCAATTCGTCAAAATCTTCTCAGGACTTGTGCCGTCGTGATTCGGCCCGCGGAATTGCGTCCAATCAACCGCCTGGACACGGCAGGAAAACAGGCTTGCGCCCAAAGCAACAAGCATGGCTGTCTTGAGTCTGATAATCATGGCGGCCCAAGAATCCCCCAAAATTTCCACGTGTCAAGTCTGTTCAGGGATTTCCCATTACCGTGCTCGAAACCTTGCATTTTGAAATGCTTTTGAATTTCTCAAGACCAAAAAAACAGTGAAATTTTCAGCATTTTGCAAAGTCATAACAGGTTGTAGATAAGAGGTTTACACAAGCGCCACTTATTTCTAGTTGACATTTTTCAGGCTGCGGCGCGCCGACTGGCAGTTTTTCATAACTTTCCCGCAACGCAAAGGGCCAGGACGCAAAGACGCGAAGAATTCTGACAGGATGCACAGGATGGACCCGCCGACGCCCGGAAGCTTTGGCGGGCGCGGCAGGATTTTGGAATCGAAGAAGGAGAACGGATCAGTCAGTGAAAGATTTCATCCTGTTAATCTTGTTCATCCTGTCTGTCTCCGTTTTCCGGATTTGTTGGTGGACAGAGCGGGCGGGGGGCGGCATTCTCCGGGCATGGCGCAAAAATCAACTGATGAAGCGTGGCGTCCGCCGGGAACGGGACCCTTTGTCAACCGGAGGCCGCCATGAGTCCAAATCATCAAAATGTTGAAATGTTAGGAACTGACGACTTTAGGAACTGACGCCTTTATGCAAATGGGAACCAAAACATATCTGTCGCCCCTGCTCTACTGGCAGGGCTGGGAGCGAAGGAAGAAGCGGTGAGCCAGTTAATGAAAGAAACTACGAACCGACCCCTCTATGGACATCACATTCAGTTGCACAAACTGTGGACAGAGTATTGAGATTGACGAATCGGGTGCTGGGCAAGAGGTGCAATGCCCCCAATGCGGCTCTCCCCTGCTCGTGCCCACCGCAATGGGTCCCCGCGTCGCACCTCCGGCACGACCGAAATAGTAAGCTGGATAAGACTATGCCAAAGATTGCTTTCAAATCCTATCGCGGCAACTCTTGGGAGTATGACATCATCTCTCGGAAGATTGTCCCTGCAAATCCTAACATTGCCAGGAGTCCCCACCGGTTGGAAGGGAGTAGATTCTTTGCGGAGATGCGCGGCGTCTCGCGTGAATACTTCGACGATCAGATCAATAATCACGCCGAAATCTTGATTCTGAACGTCACGGATCGGTGCAATCTGCGATGCAAATACTGCGCGTTTTCTGGTGCCTACCATGGGCAGCGGGTGCATGGTATTGATTCCATGAGCCTTGATACCGCCTTGCTCGCCATTGATCAGTTCATTGCCCGGGCAGAAAAGACACTTCAAAATCCGGAGAAGAAGTTAGCGATCACCTTCTACGGGGGCGAACCGCTGCTTGAGTTCGACCTTATCAAGGAGATCCTACGTCAGGTTCATCAGGTCAGATATCCGTCGCTCAGCGGACGGATCACACACTCGCTCACCACGAACGGGACGCTTCTCGATGAGGAGAAGCTGCAATTGTTTTCCCAGCACCGTGTCATGCTGAAAGTCAGCATCGATGGTCCCAAAGAGTTTCACGACCACAACCGTATCCACCGTGATGGTTCCGGCACATTCGACACCGTTATGTGTGCCCTGGAAACTACCCGCGACAAATTCCCGGCGTTCTTCAATCAGGTCGGATACATCGTCACGCTATGTCCGCCATTTCGTTATCTGGAGCGTGCCGCCTTCTTTGACTCGCACCCACTATTCAAGGGCCACCAATTCCTTGTCGCCGCAGTGGGAATAACAAACTGCGATATGGAATTCGACATGTCAGAACAAGAACAAGATTGCGTCGAGTTCTCTAAACTGCTGCGTCAGATGCACCAGAAAGCCGTCAGAGGTGACTTCGACGGCGCGGTCTTTGAGTCCGGCCTGTTCTCTCAGAACCTCGCTAGATTCCGCCAAGCTCAAGGTGAGAGCGGCACTGAAGCTATCGATCCAAACGGATGTTGCATCCCCGGCCAGCGCCGTATCTTCCTTTCCACAAGCGGCCAATACTTCTTGTGCGACAAGGTTGCCCAGAATGATAGGTTCTCCTTGGGTGACATGGCTTTTGGCGTTTCCACGGATCGGGCATGGAAAGTTTACAATGATTATATCGCCCTGAGCCAAGCCGACTGCCTAAAATGTCCCTTGGGGAACATCTGCGACTATTGCCCGTCGTCTGCACTTCAAGGCGACTACATGGGGCTCGAACTGAAGCGCGTCCAGTGCGCGTGCAAGCTGCCTTATACCAAACAGGTGCTTGAGCTATATGCGTCCTTGACCGAAGATGTGTCGCCAGATGCTCTTGACACATGGATTCCACCACATCTTGAATGAGGACAATAAGCTATCCTTATTATCGAACCTGACGATGGGCACACAAATACGACCTTGTTGATTTTTGATGATTTTTGTGTTGCATTTTTGGGGAGAATGTGTTCATTCTTCATCAAGCTCAAGATGAGCCTTACCGGCCGAAAGGCCGTGAATGGTGACTAATTCGGTTTAAACACTCCGCAAAGTAAAAGTTTGCGGGTAACAAAAGGAATATCTATGGCCTGTGGATGTCAGTGTAGTTGTCCGTCTTCTGCTAATCGCACGTTCCAGCAGAGTCCCAATTGGAATTCTATGATGTCGTCCAAGCTCGTATCCAAGCCTGGTATGAGCTTGAGGTTCATGGAAGATGCCGTCGCGGCTATGGAAATCATCGATGTCGAGGCAGAGCCGAGGGACCAGCGATTTAGCCCTGCGTCAGATGTTTTAAGTGAATCCACGTAAGCCGCCAGAAGCGGTTTTTCAAACTGGATTGAGTGCGGCCACTGCGGCACCAAGGTTAAGGGCATGCCGGGCAAACAAAGTCTTGCCCAAGTTGTCGGCACATCGTCAGCGGGTAGTGTGTTGCTGGCGGGACGACGGTGCATCGGGGGTGTAAAAATGAAAGGGTCGGTTTCGGAAGCACGTAATTATCAAAAGAGTCAGTGCCGATAATGTGGCGCATGGCGTCGTGAAAGGACACGCCGGGCACTTGCACGCACGCTACTGCGATGGATCAAATCGAAGCCGCCTCCGAACGCGTGGCGCGTATTGTCAAGACGAGGCGTGATGGAGGGCAATGCGGAGTGCAGGACGGAATTCTTCGCGGTGGGCGGATTCAGTGGTCGCGGAGCGACGGCGGAAATTAGCCAGACACGGAGTGTCTGGTGAACGCCACGCTATAATTACGTCCTGAAGGGACGAAGGACATAACTTTCATTTAGTCTCAGCCCGCCGATTCCACCGTCCCCTTCAGGACGGATTTCAATTCTTGGGCATACCAGCCACTTCGTGGCTGGCTAATTTCCGTTGGCCCTTCGGGCTGGAGAATTGGCTCTGCATGTGTGCCCAATATATTTTTTCCGTCAGCCAGCAGGCAACGCGCCCTTCTGGCGGGCTACGGAGTCGCCGTCGCCGCGTTTCAACTCCCGGAAAACGAGGGTGGACAGAATGGTCCATCCGCCCAGGACGAAAAACGCACAGTGAATGCCGTGAATCATTTCCGGCGGCTGGGAGCGAAACCGGTCGGGAATGAAAATGGCCGCGGCCAGCGAGGCCGAGGCGACGCCGAAACTGATCGCCATTTGTTGCAGGGTGCTGGCGATGGTGCTGGCGCTGCTGGCCTCCTCCTCGGTGACATCGGCATAGACGAGCGTGTTCATGCTCGAGTATTGCAGCGAGGAGAAGAATCCGTAGCCGAAGGATTCCGCCACGATGAGCCAGATCGGCGTCCCCGCGCCAATGGTGGCAAAAAGCAGGATGAGCAAGCCGATGATGATGGTGTTGGAAACCAGAATCATGCGATAGCCAAAACGGGTCAGAATGCCCGTCACCGCCAGTTTCAGACTCATTGACGCCACCGCTTGCGGCATCATGAGCAGGCCGGATTGAATGGGCGTGAAACCGAGGCCAACCTGGTAAAGGAGCGGGAGGAGGAAGGGAATGCCCCCGATGCCAATGCGGGTCACGAAGCCGCCGATGACCGCCGCGCGAAAAGTGCGGAGGCGGAGCAACGCCAGGCGCAGCAGGGGAAATGCGGCATGCACCGCGTGCCAGCCATAAGCCGTGATGAGCAGGAGGGAAATGGCCAGCAATCCCAGTATTTCGCGTCCGCTCAGGGTATGTTCGCCGAACACCTCGAGCACGTATGAAAGCAGCGCGATGCCGGAACCGAACAGGACGAGTCCGATGAAGTCGAGCGGAGGGGTTTGCTCCTCGCGATAATCCGGGAGATGCCGATAGACCAGATACAAGCCCAGCAGGCCAATCGGAATATTGACAAAAAAGATCACCCGCCAGGGAAAATACCCCACGATCAGGCCCCCGATGAACGGACCGAGCATGGGACCAATCAGGGCCGGGATGACGACGAAGGTCATGGCGCGGATGAGTTCGGATTTGGCGAACGACCGCACCAAAGTCAACCGGCCCACCGGCACCATCATGGCCCCGCCGCAGCCTTGCAGAATGCGGCAGGCGACAAGCAGATGGATGTTGCTGGAGACGCCGCACAGAAATGAACCCAGCGTGAAGATGCCGATGGCGCACGAAAACACGCGGCGCGTGCCGAATCGGTCCGCCACCCAACCGCTGACCGGGATGAAGACCGCCAGGCTCAACGTGTAACTGGCCAGCACCGACTTCATGCTGAGCGGCACGACGCCGAGGGCCTGCGCGATGGCGGGGACGGCGGTGTTCAGAATCGTGGTGTCGAGCGACTCCATGAAAAACGCCATGGCGACCAGCCAGGGCAGGAGGCGCTTGCTTGCCTCGCCCGGCGGGAGGGCGGGCGCTGGCGCGAGGATGGAATCTGGCGGGTCCATATTGGCCGGTTACGGCGGCGCAAAGTGTAAATGATCCCGCGCACACCATGCAAGAAGCGGCGCTGGCTTCCTCAGGGCAGACGCATCTAAATCTTGGCGTTTCTCATTAACACCGGGGCTTTAGCCCGGTGTGATAGCCGGTCTGCGACATTCTTAACCGTTTCCAACGGTTTCCCCCGAGCGACGGCAAGCCGTTAAAACGGCTGGAGTCTGCCTTACGCCTCCTCAACACCGGGCTAAAGCCGCGGTGTTAATGAGAGCCGGACGGGTGACCCCGAGATTATTGATGCGTTTGCGCTGCGCAAAAACCGCATTGCCCTTGCGCCCGCCTTCGCCCAACATCCACCCATGCTGGCCCGTGTTTTGTCCGCTGCTGTCAATGGAATCGAAGCCTTCCCCGTCGAGGTGGAGGTGAACTCCGGCTGGGGGGATACGACCGTAGTAATTATCGGGTTGAAATAACCTCTTTTGTGGATTGAGCCGCCGGAACGATCTTTGGCAGCCGACAGGTCATCGCTCGGAATACTCCTCCGTCATCTGCTCTCCGCCGTGGGCGGGATTGGTCACCAATTTTTGGCCGCGCGAGTCCACCACGAAATCAAGCACCTCCAAAGCCACTTGCCCGAGAAGATTGGGCACCTCCTCCGGCACTTCAACCACATCGAAGTTCTCGTGACGCCCCATCAGTTCAAGCCGCACCGGCTCGTATTTATAGCGGAGGACGTCGCCGTTGGTCGTCCGTGAGCGCACGGTATCGGTTCGTTCCAAGCCCAGCTTCTTGATGACTGTGGGCTTGAGATAGAGGCGTGTGGCGCCAGTGTCCACCAGCGCCTCGACTTCAACTTCGCGGGGTTTGGCCTTGCGGGTGCCAGCCGCTTTGAGGAAGGCGTCCTTCAGATTCGTGAGCTTGATCTTGACGATGACTTTGCCCATGTCCCAAGCCTCTCAGATATTTGGCGAGGGGTCAATGCGTTTATCATGCCACGGCCTCATATTAAATGTTAACCGGCTACGTGAGAATGCAGGTCACGGCGCCTCCCGCTCTTCCCACAAGGGCGCAAAAACCGCATTGCCCTTGCGCCCGCGTTCGCCCAACATCCACCCATGCTGGCCCGCGTTTTGTCCGCCGCTGTCAATGGCATCGAAGCCTTCCCTGTCGAGGTGGAGGTCAATTCCGGCTGGGGGGATACAGTCATCGCCATCGTCGGGTTGCCGGATGCGGCAGTGAAGGAATCGAAGGACCGGGTCAGCACGGCGTTGACCAACTCGGGTTTCAAATTTCCGATGGGCCGGACGACGATCAATCTCGCGCCGGCGGACGTGAAAAAGGAAGGGCCTGGCTTCGATCTCCCGATTGCCATCGGGATGTTGGCGGCCAGCGACCAACTCCAGGCCGATCAATTGGACAATTTTGTCATGGTGGGGGAACTGGCCCTGACCGGCGTGGTGCGTCCGGTCAAAGGGGTGCTGCCCATCGCCTGGCGGGCGCGGGCCGAGGGCAGCGCGGGACTGTTGGTGCCGGTGGAAAATGCGGCCGAGGCGGCGGTGGTGGACGGGTTGCAGGTCATTCCTGTACATGACTTACGCGAAGCGGTGGCTTTTCTGGAAGGGGAAATAAGAATCGACCCGGCCAAAGTCGATCTCAACAGAATTTTCGAGCAGTCTTTCACGGAAGAAACCGACATGGCGGAAGTCAAGGGGCAGGAATCGGTCAAGCGGGCGTTGGAAATCGCCGCCGCCGGCGGGCATAACGTCCTTTTGATCGGGCCGCCCGGCACGGGCAAATCCATGCTGGCCAAACGGCTGACCACCATTTTGCCGCCGCTGACTTTGGAGGAGGCATTGGAGACCACCAAAATCCACAGCATCGTCGGATTGCTCAAGCCCGGACAGGCGCTGGTCACGCGCCGTCCGTTCCGCACGCCGCACCACACGGCGAGCGACGCCGGCCTGCTCGGCGGCAATGCGAATCCGACTCCCGGAGAAATCTCCCTGGCGCACCACGGGGTATTGTTTCTGGACGAATTGCCGGAGTTCAAACGCGCCGTGCTCGAAACCATGCGCCAGCCGTTGGAAGAAGGCCATGTGACGATTTCCCGCGCGGCGGGAAGCATGACATTCCCCGCGCAGTTCATGCTGGTGGCGGCGATGAACCCGACGCCCGATGGGAAAATGCCGGGCGAATCGCGCAGTTCGCCGCGCGAGATTCAGAATTACCTGGGGCGCATTTCCGGGCCGTTGCTGGACAGAATTGATTTGCACGTCGAAGTGCCGCAGGTGAAATTCCGCGACATCAGCGCCGAACGGACGGGCGAGGATTCGGCCACGATTCGCGAGCGGGTGGTGGCGGCGAGAAAAAGGCAGCAGGAACGGTTTGCACACAAGCGGACGATCACCTGCAACGCGCGCATGGGCCCGCGCGAATTGAAGACTTATTGCGCTCTGGACGAAGCGACCAAGGAGCTGTTGAAATTCGCCATGGCCGATTTGAATTTGAGCGCGCGCGCTTATGACCGGGTGTTGAAAGTGGCGCGAACGATTGCCGATCTGGCCGGCTCGGAAAAAATCACCAGCGACCACATCTCCGAGGCGATTCAATACCGCTCGCTGGACCGGCAGATTTGGACGTGACACCCGGTATATTGATAGATAGAGGTCCGGAAAATCGGCAACACGGCAACAAGCCTTATTTTACAAGGGTTTCGTTGAGCTTTTCGGCTGGCAACACAGCGGCAACGGTCGGCAACATATTGCTGAATTCACGTCCCTTAACAACATTTTGCAGGCTTGACTTATGGCCATATTACTGTATTTATTGCTTATGAAGACAACGATTGATTTGCCCGATGAAATTCTGCATCGAGCCAAAGTCGCTGCTGCCGAGCGTCGCACCACCCTTAAGGCGCTGATCCTGGCCGGACTGGATCAAGTCCTCCGCTCGATCACGCAGGCTCCAGACGCCCAGGCGGCGGCGCTCGACCGTCTGCACAAAGGCCTGCGGCTTGCAGGAAAGCCCCTGACCCGCGATCAAGCCCATGAACGCCACCCGGTTCCTTGACACCAATATTCTTCTTTACGCGTACGACCAGGACGCGCCGGCCAAACGCTCCGCGGCCCTGCGGCTGGTCGAGCAAGGCTGGAGCGCCCCGGGTCAAACCGCCATCAGCGTGCAGGTGTTGCAGGAAATGCATGTCAATCTTGAAAAGCGCGGCGTTGCGAAGGCCGAGGCGGCCCGGATCATCCGCGACTACGCCGCCTGGCCTGTGGTGGACAATTCCCTGGAAATCCTGTTGACCGCGCTGGACGAGCAGAGCCGGTGGCAACTGTCTCTCTGGGATGCGCTCATATTGGCGGCCGCGCGCGCCTCGGGCGCCAGCGAGATTTACACCGAAGATTTCAATCATGGCCAGGACTATGGCGGCATTCGGGCCATCAATCCGTTCCGATGATCCATCCGGCAGAAACATGCAATGGCCGCGAAGAAGCGCAAAAATCGCAAATAACAAATCGGCGTTACAAATCGCTTCGCATTAGCGGCGGGAGTGTGGTAATATTCTTGCATGTCAGACACTGCGACTGTCGGTTACCGCTACATCACTCGCCAGCCGGGCGTGCGCGGCGGCCACGCCATCATCGAGGGCACACGAGTCGGTGTCCACGACGTCATCAGCCTTCTCCAGAATGGTGAAACTGTGGACAGCGTTGTCACTCGCTGCTTCCCGAACATCACCCGCGCCCAAGTGTATGAGTGCCTCGCGTATTACGAGGACCACCGCGGCGAGATTGACGTGCTCGTGGCTCGCCAGATGTCCGTGCCGACACCGTGAAGTTCCGTTGGTAGAAAGGGCGGGCGCGCCGGACTAAAGATAAAGTGGCGCTGGCGCGCCGATGCGGCAAGGGATGACCATGAAGCTCAAACTGGGTTGCGAAACGATTAAACATGGGCGCGGCGGCTTCCCTGGCGATGCTGCTGCGCGACACGCGAAGAAAACGAAAATATGCGATTATGCGGGACTGACCCGTTTAGACCCGTTTATGACTCTTTCACTGGATAGATTGTATTGCGCACTCAACTGTTTGCCGATGTTCGAAAAAGGCGTAAGCCGCCTTCCACGAATGCTATTTTGAACTCGCTCTCCAGAGCCTTAACAAGTCTGCTGTCGCATGTTCCGAAGTGGGTGCAGTATGGGATATACACTGCGTGATTTCTGTCGCCCAATTGCCCACTTGCGCCTTGCCGACCGAAGTAGCGATTGTAGTAATCTACTTTTGCTTGCCAGTATATCGCGGGCATCTCTTTCCTTGCAGCAGACAATGAAAGTAGGGAACTCCTTGCAATATCTCGCGCAATTCTGGTGCATCCCGGGAAAACAATCCCTAGCTTGGATGCCACCATGCTCACCTTCTCGGTTCCGTATTTCTCACGAAGATGCCAGTCTATCCTGTGTCTTATATTCTGAATAATCTCCTTTCCCTCTGGTGGAATCTGTTTTGTCCCCTTATGGCTCATCTTTTTCTTAGCGAGTTGCTCCCTTCTTGCCTTCACCTCATCAAGCGGGCCGTGTAGTACCTCGATCCTCGCTTTGAGCATCTCCTCCATGGACCCATATTGGATAACATTTGTTAGCTCATATAGATCAGCGTCGAGATTCAAGACTCGGTCGCGTTGGTTGCATTCATCCCACCAGCGTCTTTTGTCCTGAAACCATTGGGTGTTCCCGTTCTTTCTCTCCCCGAATGCCTGTGTGATATTCTTAATGGCAAAGTTTTCCGGGTCGAGGATTCTCACCTCATTTTGAGTTTGCCTTACGAATCGTCGAACTTCTTGTTCAGGGATGAACGGAGGTTGTAGAACACTCGTCTGCCGCACATAATCTAATGCTCCAAAATACTGGTATGTGGTTTGTCAACGGGAAAGCCTGGAAAACTTTTCTTTTGTGTGTAAGGTGGGTTTGCGGCTGGGAGGATAGGGCTCTGCAGGAGTGCAACCTGAGCGCCCAGCCGCCCGTGGATTGCGGATGCATCCGTCCCGGTGCCGATTCTGGTGCCGGGATTTTTGTTTTCCGGGATGCTGCGCAAGCCGCGGCTCAAAGCGTTAAACTCAGCGTAATCCATATTCTTGGGCCAGGGTCAAGGGGCGCTCGAGGGCGACCTTTGGCGTGAACTTCCTGGGTGGATAGAGCACATACACTTTGCCGGTTTTGAGCGATTGGAAGATTTCCTCACGGAAGGTCTTCCTGGTTTTGCCCAGCTTTTTCAGTCCTGCGGTTCCGATCTGGCTGATCATTTTGCCGACTTTGAGTTGAAGTCCTGCCTCGATCTCCTCCAGAGTGGTCCAGCGGCCCATCATCAAGTACCAGACGGCCACGGCGAGTTTGCGGGCCATGGCACAGACGGCCAGATTGACCGAGCCCTTGCGCGCCAGCAGTTTCCCGCCCCACTGCGCCAAGGGGTTTTTGGAGCAGCGCAAAAGCGATTGTGCCGCCTCGACCAGCAGACACCGCAGGTCTTTGTGCCCATGGCCTCCGACGCCCCCGCTCCATTCCGTTTCTCCACTGTCATCAAAAGCCGGATTGAGTCCGATGTACTTGACGAGCTTTTTGGGTTCGCTAAAGCGCTTGATATCGCCCACGAAAGCACCCAGAGCGAAGGCCACCATTTCGCGTACTCCACAGAGCCGTGCGATGGCCAACAAATCGGGATCGGAGAGCACTTCCTGGGCGATGAGCCGGCGCCAATGCTGGCGTTGTGTCTCGGCGTGGCGCAGTTCCATCAGCAGCCCTTCGATGACCTGCCACTGTCGCGGAGACCAGGGGCGCGCCGCGCGGATTTGCGCTTCGACCTCCCCAATCCTGGCCAGCCGGGTGTTCCTTTTGAGCCGCACTCCATTGTCGCTGAGATAGGAACGCACGCGCGCGCTCATTTGGGTGGTGCGCTTGGTGGCCTTGCGATGGGCATGAAACCAGTCCCGCCGCTCTTGGGTGCGAAGGTCCGGCACCCAGACGGTTTTGGCCGTGCCAGCCAGATAAGCCTTGCCGATGCGCACGGCGCTGATCTTGTCATTATTGGCATGAGCCTCCTTGAGCTTGCCCAGGTGGCAACTCTCCAGGACCAGGGCGCGGCGTCCCACCGCGGCCAGGGTGCGCACGACTTGGAAGCTGTTGCCCGAAGCTTCCAGCACGAACAGGTCTTCGGCGGCGGTGTTCTTTTGCGCCCAGTTCTGCAGCCGGCCCATCGGCACTTTGTTGAACATTTTTTCCACGACAGCGGCGGCCGGGGTAGGCCCCTGTAGAACCGCCGCCGTGAAACTATCCGGGTGGGCGTCAAAGCCAATCACCCGCTCGATACTGCTTGAATTCGCGTTCATTTTGTCCTCTTATCGTTGTGCAGACGGACGGAAACGGGTCAGGCGCTTACATGCACTCAGGTATGCGGGGCGGTCCCCATGTAGGTGCTTTGCGCCGGTGCTCATTCGCAGAAACGGAGAGTGACTCCAAGAGTATTTCTCGAGCATCTCCCGTAAGCCCACCTGCTGGTTAGCTGACCAACTGGTCCTTATGGTGACACCGTTTCCGCCCGTACTGCAATTGCTGCGGCCCGAGTTTTTCAGGACGCCCCGCTGACAAAACTCATACCCTCGCAGGAGTAAAGAGTCCTGAAATGTCTCCGGAAGTTCCTATCAGTTCGAAAAAGTTAACCGTGGAAACCAAGAGTCTATAATCAGTTCCAACGGCCATGGCAATTCTTTGAATGAGGCGGTCTTTTCTCGCCCGATATGCCTGAAGGAGTTCGATCCAAACCGACGTATCCAGATAAAGCAAGTCAGGGTTCACGGATACCACAGGCTTGCCGTCCTTTTCCATGCTCGGACCTATAATTATTCTTTTCATAATGGAAATTCAACTAACGTGCTCAGTACAAGTGTCAGTTCTCACTTTTTAAACTCTCCTGTTTTCTCTGGGCTACGAGCAGGTTCGAAACGTGGGCCAACTGCCCATCGCCAGGTGTTGTGCGATCCATTTCAGGCTCATTGTCGTTTCTGCTGGAGGAGCCATGTCAGCAGAATGCCCCGCCCCGCTCGCTCTGTCCACCAACAAATCCGCTGCTGTCAACCGGGCCGGGAAATCGGGTGAAAATGTTGCTTTTGATCGGGCCGCCCGGCACGGGCAAATCCATGCTGGCCAAACGGCTGACGACCGTAGGGAATTTCAAATTGAAAATTGGAGATTGGAGATTTCAAGGAGCAGAGGCCGGAGTGCCGAATGGCGGTAAGCGGGATATGTCGGACAGGGGACCACATCTCGGAGGCAAGGCTGGCTCATGAAGAAACCACCGTTCCTCGTTGCGGTCGCCCCGGACGCGCAGCAGCGCGTCCCTACCACATTGGACCCGGTAGGGACGCGCTGCCGCGCGTCCGGGTCTCCCCCGAAGGCTTCATGAGCCAGCCGTGTCCCCGTTCTGACGGTTGGAAATAAGGTTTGTTTCCGGGCGATTTTTTGTCCACGCTTGGCGGCATGGCAAAGCAAGTCTTGGGTCGAAATTTGGAGGTGCTTCTGGACGACGGCGCGAGGAAGGCTGGCGATCCCTTCGCGCCGGAAACTGCGCCGGTCGGTTCGGGCGTCCGCTCGCTGATGCGCGGACAACCGACGACCCCGGCCAAGCCGCCGGAGGCCGCGTCCACCCGAAAATCTGTTGTGCCGGCTTGGTATCTTTTTGGCGGGGATATTCTGCTGGCGGCCCTGGCGCTGGTCATCGTTTGCAAAAGTCCGCATCCATTATCGTGGCAGAAAGAATTGTTTTGCGCGGCGGCGGTGGTGCTGGGCGGATGTTTGGCGCTGGGGGCGGTTTTGCTGGCGGATGACCGGGATGATCGGTGAACTCGGAAAAAACAGTTTAACCACGGATGGACGCCAGACAATCTCAAATTTCATATTTGAAATTTGAAATGACCCATCGGTTCACGCGCTGGCGCTGGCGTAATGGCGCATGGAGAAGCGCCAGAACAGTTCTGAAGCCAAAAAGCAAACCACGCCCATGCCGAGGAGCAAGAGCATTTCGCGGGGCGATCCCAGGTTGAGGAGCAGTTTCACCGGCACATTGGCCACCAGCAGCATCGGAATGGCAAAAGTGAAGAAGGCGCGGAAAAAACCTTGAAACGCCGAGTCCGGGTTGCGCGCGATATTAAACAGGCTGTAGTAGCCCCAAACGATTCCCTGGGCGCGCACGGTCCAAAAGGCGACGCTGGCCAAAAGAAACATCAACGAGTAGTGGATGAGGATCCCGGCCGCGCACAACATCAGAAACCCGGCGATTTGCGCCGCGTCAGGGACCAGATGCAATTGCCGGGCCGCATAGCCCATGACCGCCAGGGCGGAGGCGGCGTTGACAAACCCGCCCAAATCAACCTGCCGCAACGAAATGAGAAAACGGGTGTTCATCGGCAGCAACAGCATGAAGTCGAGCCGGCCGGTGCGGATCAGCTCGGAGAGTTGCACGCAATTGGTCAGGAAGAAGGCCTGGAAGAGTTGCTGGATAAAATGGCCGGCCCCGACCAGCATGACCACCTGCCATTTGCTCCAGGAGGCGATGTGATCGGTATGGAGGTAAATGACGCCAATAAAGCCGAGTTGCAAACCAAACCAAAGCAACTCCACCACGATCCACAGCAGGAAATTGCTTTTGAAGCTCATCTCGCGCACGACGGAATTGCGCCACAGCGCCAGGTAGATGGCGGCATGGCGGCGAAGCCGTTCCGCGAAGTTGGAAGGGTTGGGGTTCATGCTTCAGGGCGCATTTCAGTTTTTTGGGCAACCGTTCCTAATCATAATCGCAATTTTAATCCTGGGAAACCCGCTGCCATTCCGCTCCCGTGCCATCTCAATGACAATGATGTTTGCGGGCGGCACATAAAATTCCGGGATTGGAAAAATTCCGGGGAGTTTTGCCACATCCCTCGGGCGCAGAAAAACAACGAAGTCAATGTCATGCGTAACGCGAGGTTCGCCGTAAAGCATTGCAGCCACGCTGCCGCTTATCAGATAACGAACACCGATTTGGTTCAGCGGCTGCGCGAACAACTGGATTAAATCAGCTTCGGGCATGGGAAAATATTTGGCGCACTTCGTCGTCAACTTTTTGTTTCGGCCAATCGGGATGCTGGCTGCGCAGGAATGCCGCCTTGTGCCGCCGCATCGTCCAGTAAAGACGGTGCGCCGCCCGCCAGCGTTGCTCCGGCGTCATGCGCCGAAATACTGCGATTTGTTCAGGACTCAGTTTTTCGTCCGTCAACATGGGAAAAATGTGCGGTGTAAATTTCAAGCAGGCAAGCTGGTTTATGACGTTTTGCAACTCATGCTTCAACCGCCCGCCGCGGAGTATTTCCGAATGCCGCGGCTCCACACCACGCGCGCCAGGACAAAAAAGAACAGCACCCAGCCCGACTGGATGAGAAGGCCCCGCCACAGGGCCATCCCCTTCACCTGGCCCAGATAAATGCCGACTGGAAAATATAATTGATAGGGAAACGGCGTGTAACTCAAAACCCGGGCCAGGACCGGCGGCAAAATATTCAAGGGGAACAAATGGCCGCCCGCGATATATTCGAAGGCGAAGACCATGAAAATAAGGGTCGAGACTTCCAGCAGCCAAAAGGCCAGCAGGGCCATGGTGTAGGACATGAAAAACTGCAGGAGGCCCGTCAAAACAGTGGCCAGCAAAAAGCACCCCAGGGCCATCCCGCCATCCGGCCCGACAAAATAATGGCGCCAGCAAAATATGAAAATTCCGACCGGCACGAGCGACACAGCCGTAAAAATCAACCTTCCCGAAAAAAACAGGCAAAGGCGGTAGGCCAGGTAATTGATCGGTTTGAGCAGGAACTGGCTGATGTTGCCGTCCTTGATGTCGGCCGCAATTTGCCAGTCGTCTTCCGTGACAGCGGTGAGGGTATCGACAATGGTCACCATGAGATAATAGGAAATCATCCCCGCCAGGCTGTAACCCGCCACCGTGCCGGTTTGGCCGCGATAGATGGTGCGCCACAGATAAATGGTGGCCAGGAGCGGGATGAGGCTGAAGGCGGCCCGACAGAAAAAATTGAAGCGATAGACCAGTGTGTTGGCCAGGCCGATTTTGATGACGTGCCAGTATTTCTGCATCTCGCAAAGGCCGGGGCTAAGACGCCGCCGATTGCAGAATCCCGAAGGCGGCCAGTTCGGCCTGCAATCGTTCCATGGGCAGGCCCGCCACATTGCTGAAGGAACCGGAAATGGATTCCACCAAAACCCCGCTGTGTTCCTGGATGCCATAAGCGCCCGCTTTGTCGAGCGGATTGACCAGGGCGTGGTAATGCCGGATTTGAGGCAGGGTCAGCGTCCGAAATGTGACGTCGGTCTGCTCCCAGAAACTTTTCTGGCGATGCCCGCGCAGGTGAATCAAACAAACCCCCGTGACCACTTGATGGGTCTTGCCCAGCAAGGCCAACACCATGCGTTCCGCTTCAGCCAGATTGGCCGGTTTGCCGAAGAGAGCCGAACCCAGCGCCACAACCGTATCGACCCCGAGCGTGACGGCATCGGGAAATTTTTTGGAAACGGCCCGGGCCTTGCGATAGGCGTTCAGTTGCGCGACTTCGCCGGCGCTGAGGTCTTCGGAGTGGATTTCCCCGGCCGCGCTGGGCACGACGTGGAATTGGAATCCCAACTCCCGCAACAAATCCGCGCGGCGCGGCGAGGCGGAAGCCAGAATAAGCAATGGAGAATTCATGACTGGCGTTCTCACGGGGATTCGGAGCGCCGAATCCTCTGAAAAAGTCTAAGGCAGGCCGGGCGGGTTTGCAACTGGTTCCAGAGCGTTGTTAAACATTCCCCGGGGCTTCCCAAGCCTGAGACGAAGGTCCGATTCCCCCTGTCCTGCCATAGCGCGGAGCGCGACGGCGGAAAAACCGGGATGCGCCCGCGTTACAACAAAGCAGCGCGCACCGGCAAAATAATCTTTAATCTTTGCAGGACAAACGTGACACTGCCGCATGAAGATCGACAGAATGAAACAGTACGGACGCTTCCTTCTCCTTGTTGTCCTGCCCGTTCTTTTGCCGTTCCTGAGCCGGGCTGACACAGGCCCGTTTCGGTTCGTCTGGTTGAGCGATACGCAGGTCGGCAGTCCCGCCGGCGCGGCGGACTTGAGCGCCGCCGTGCGCGACATCAATTCATTGAACGGGTTTGATTTCGTCATTATTTCCGGCGACGTCACCCAGTCCGGATCCCACGAGGAATTGATTTTGGCCAAATCCATTCTGGACGGACTGCATCTGCCCTGCCACGTCATTCCCGGCAATCACGACTGCCAAGGGTCGGAGTCTGGAGCGACGGAGTTCGGCCGCATCTGGGGGTCGGACCGGTTTGTGTTTGACGCGGGCGGATACTGTTTTATCGGCCTGCCCCAGAGGCCGGTGATGAAGAGGGGCGGCGGCCATTTCGCGCCGCAGGATGTGCGCTGGCTCGACGCCACGCTGGCCGGATTGCCCAAAGACCAGCCGGTTATTTTCGTCACCCATCACCCTCTCGATGACGGGATCGACAACTGGTTCGCCGTGCTGGATGAATTGAAGAAATTCAACACGCAAGCCGTGCTCGCGGGCCGCGGCTGTGGCGATGAGAAAATGAATTTTGAAGGCGTGCCCGCCGCCCCGGGCCGGTCCATCTCCAGGCCCTTCCCAAACCGGGCGGCTGCACCCTGGTCGAAGTGGCCAACGGCGTCATGACGATTGGCGAAGGCAACCCGGGCGGCGGAACCGAGCCGCCCCGGGACATGATCCCGTTGCAAAAGCACGATTACGCGGCCCCGGCCAATCACTGGCCGCGCCCCGATTTTTCAGTCAACTCGAAATATTCAAACGTCTGCGAACAATGGCAGTTTGACGCCCGGTGGACCATGGCTTCCTCCCCGGCGGTCGCGGCCGGCCGGGTCTTCGCGGGCGATGGCGCGGGAAAAATGCGGGCGCTCTTCTTGAAGAACGGCGCGCCGGCATGGGAATTCACCGCCGGCGGCCCGATCCATTCGACGCCGGCGGCGGCCGGCCGCCGGGTCGTCTTCGCCTCGGTCGATGGCAGCCTTTACGCTCTCAAGGCGTCCAACGGCGAAAAGCTGTGGCAGTTTGCCACCGGAAAACCGATCGTGGCTTCGCCCTGCATTGCAAATGATATTGTTTACATCGGCCTGGGCGACGGCACATTTCGCGCGTTCGATCTTGCGGACGGACAACGGGTCTGGGAATTTCCGGGCGTCGGCGGTGTTGTCGAAACGCGCCCGCTGGTCTGCAATGGCAGGGTCATTTTCGGCGCAGGGGACGGGCATCTCTACGCCCTGGATGCGGCCACCGGCGAATTGCTCTGGAAGTGGAAGGGCCAAAGCCCCGGCGATTCGGGCGTGATGTATTCGCCGGCCGCCTTTTGGCCCGTCGCGGCGAACCAGAAGGTGTTCGTTGTCGGGCCGGGCCGGCTTTTGACGGCTCTGGGCCTGGCCACGGGCAATGAGATCTGGCGCACCGACGCCTGGCAGGTCTGCGAGTCCATCGGATTGGCCGAGGACGGTTCCCGCGTTTACGCGCGGACCATGACCAACGGCGCGATTCTCGCCTTCACCACCGCCGCGGACCATGCCGAAAAGCTGTGGGAATTGGACGCCCATTTGGGTTGCGACATCAATTCCGCCATGCTGGTCGAAAAACAAGGAGTCCTTTATTATGGAACCCCGAACGGCCTCCTGCTGGCCATCGACCCCCGGAGCGGAACTTTGCTCTGGGAACATAAACTCGGCGTGACCGTCTTGAACACTGTCGTGCCCCTGGAGGACGCCAACGAAGTGCTGGTGTCCGACGTGGATGGCAAAGTGACGCGGGTGGGGCCAAGGCAACACTGAAAATAACTTGATCCATTGGAGCGTCATCTACCTGATCAGCGAATGGGTCATCCGGCTCGTGATGCTGGTCTATGTGCCGCGGCAGCGCAACGCCGCCGCTTCGCGCACCTGGCTGCTGCTGATTTTTCTTCTGCCCTGGCCCGGCCTGCTCTTTTACGGGCTGGTGGGCCGGATTTATCTGCCAAAATATCGGATTGACCGCCAGGAGCGCGCCTCCGAAAAAATCCGCATCGTCCAGGAGCAGATGCTCTCCCGCCGTGGCCCCCGGCCCAGCCTGCCGCCGAACGTGACACCGCTCGCCAACCTGGCCACCCGGTTGGGTGATTTTGAACCGGTCAACGGAAATCAAGTCGAGTTGCTGACGGATTACGCCACCTCGCTCGACCGGCTGGTTTCCGATATCGATGCGGCGCGTCAGCACGTCCATTTGTTATATTACATCTACGAGGATGACGCCACGGGCCGGCGCGTGGCGGAAGCCCTGATGCGCGCGGCCGGACGGGGCGTGAAATGCCGCGTCCTGTTGGATGCCGTCGGCTCCAAGCACGCTTTGCGAAAGCTGGCCGCGCAGATGCGCGCCAAAGGAATCGAGGTGACGCCTCTTTTGCCGGTGGGCCTTTTCCGGAGGAATGCCGCGCGGTTCGATTTGCGCAATCACAGGAAAATCGCCGTCATCGATGGAAGGATCGGCTACACCGGGTCCCAGAACATCACCAACGGCCAATTCGTGGCCGGGTTCCCAAACGAGGAGATGGTCGTGCGCGTGGCCGGTCCGGCGGCCTGGGAATTGCAGGCCGTTTTTTTGGCCGACCGTTTTCTGGAAACGAACACGCCCCTGGAGGACCCGGAGATTTTTCCCGAGCCGGGCCAGGCAGGCGATTCCATCGCCCAAGTCGTGCCCAGCGGCCCGGGTTACCGGCGGGAGAATGGGCAGGAGTTGATGATCACCCTGCTCTATGCCGCGCGCGAGCGCGTGGTCTTGACGACGCCTTATTTTGTACCCGATGAGCCGTTCCTTGAGGCGCTGCTGTCAGCCGCCCGGCGCGGCGTGGCCATGCATCTGGTCGTTTCCAGCCATGCCAACCAGACTCTCACCCAACTGGCCCAGCGCTCCTTTTACGATGAACTGCTGGAGGCCGGTGTGAACATACACCTGTATCAACCGCGTTTTTTGCACGCCAAATATCTGACTATTGACAGCGACGTCGCGCACATCGGCTCGGCGAACATTGACATCCGCTCCTTCGCGCTCAACGCCGAGATCGGCATATTGTTTTACGACGCCAAGGTGGTGGCCGAACTGTGTCGGATTCAGGAAGGATACTTTGCGCACAGCGCGTTGCTCACCGCAGAAGAGTGGGGCCGCCGTCCGCTGGCCGCCCGCACCATGCAAGGGGTGGCACGGCTGGCGGACTCATTCCTGTAGGCATGGGCCATCTCAGCTTTTGGACACCCATCAACACTGACGGAGGCCAAACTTCAACCTGTGGGGAAAATGTCGAATGACGAAATCATAATGACCAATCAACCCCGAAGTCTTTCGGGGTCAATGTCCAAATGACCAATGATGCCAAGCAACCATTCGTCATGGTCCGTCTCTGCCAGATTGATAGATAGGAGGTCCAAAAAACCCGCAACATCCGCCGCAGTGTTGGTAGTCAACGACTTGGCTGGCAACACAATCGGCAACAGAGCGGCAACATGTAACTGCTTTTTGGTCGGGTTGCGGCACCCCCCTGTTTGAGCCGTCACACCACGGATTTCAGGGATTTCACGGATGCCAGGAAAGATTATGGAAAACCAGACCGCCGCGGCCCCGAGGGTGATGCCCAATACCAGCGCCAGAAATGTTCTGATGTGCAGACGGGTTATTCGTTATGCGGAATCTTAATGGTGCTGCCGCCGATGAATTCGCGGATCACCGCATCGCCCGGGATGATGTCGCAGGTTCGGACCTGCTCCCGGCTGAGGCCCTCGACCGATTCCAGCAGATGCTTCACCCGGTCAAAACGGATGCGCGCGTCCAAAAAGCCGGTGTAGGATTGGAAATCCTCGGCGCGGGGCAGATACCCCTCCGGGCCGCAGAAGAACGGTTTGAGGGCCGGCAGATCGAAGGGGAATCCGCCGTTGACGACGTGATCAGCCGCACCGCTGAGGGGGATGATGCTGAACAGTTCGCCGGAGCGGACGTAATGCCAGTGCAGGATGGTGAGCAGCGGGCTGTGGTTGCGGTGCTGCGCGTCGCGCAGCATCCGCCGCAGCATACGTACGTCGGTGAATTGTGTGCGCCGCTGGTTGCTGCCGTCGTGTTCGTAGAGGACGTTCTGGGTCTCGATGTAGAGGCGGAACTGGGACGAACCCGGGATGCCTTCCGTGATGGGCGGGTACAGCCCATGCAGGCAATCGAGCAGCAGAATCTGATCCTGCTCCAGCTTGATAGGTTTGGTGGCGGTGCGGCGGCCTTCCTTGAAGCTGTAGATCGGTTTCTCAATTGTTTCCCCGCCAAGCAAGCGGGCAAGGTGACCGTTGAGCAACTGAATGTCCAGCGCTTCGGGGGTTTCGTAGTTGCGGTCGTTGATCCAGTCGGTGGGATGGTCGACGAGCGACCAGAAATAGTCGTCCAGGTTGAGCATGAGAAAGCGCAAGCCCTGCTTCTGGAGGCGCTCGGTGAGCTTGACCGTGGTGGTGGTCTTGCCCGAAGAGCTGGGGCCGCTGACCCACATCATGCGGAGCTTGTCGCCGGCATTGAGGCGCCCCATGACCTTCCCGGCGGCCTCATCGAGCGAACTCTCGTAAAGGGCGAGCGATTCGTCCACCAGCGGTTTGATCTTCCCGCTGCGGACAATCTCGTTCAGTCCGGCGACGGTGTCGCAGCCGTGCTGCCGGTTCCAGGCCAGCGTCTGGTCCATCTGCGCTCGCGGAAAGCCGTTGCCGACAAATTTATCGGCGGTAATGGCCCCTTCCCGCAGCCAATGCCGGCCCCAGCGATAACATTCATAAGCGTCGGCGGTGTTCTGGAAGCCGTAACTGTGCAGCGCATGCAGCACCTCGTCCTGGATCATCTCAATGGTCGGCGGGAAATTTGAAATCAGGTGGTGCGGGTCGGAATTGAGGCAAACCACCACCGCGTCGGCCAGAAACCCGGCGATCTTATCGTCAGTGCCGTGGGCCTGGAAGATCGTCTCGTTGACGCCGGGCACGAGGTCCTGCTGGAAACCGCCGATGGACGCAGCCGCGCGGAAAATGGCCCGCCGGATGCGGGTGTCGTCGAACTTCACCAGTGCGCGGTTGCGCTTCTGGACCTTAACAATGCGGTTCTGGACTGCCATCAGTTATGACTATACACGAGAGCCTGCGGCTGACAATGCCGTTCGCTGTGGCGCGGTCGCCAGAGCGAACGGATTGCAGGTATCCAAAAGCAAAAAAATAACCATGCCACCATCCCGCGACAAACAAATGAATTTCGAATTAAGGCGCTGCCGGCGATGCGTGCATCCGTACACTGCTACCATTCGAAGGAACAGACCCCTCACCCTAGCCCTCTCCCCGCTTCGCGGGGCGAGGGAATTGGTAGATCGTCCGGTAGCAGTGTCAAGATGCGCACCCGGCGATTTATGTGGATTGACGGATTTGTAATGCTGCGAGCAGACTAAAGCCCTGTGAAAAGTTCAAGGTCTTCATGCCGGAGCAGCACAACTTCACCGCAGAATTGGGGAGGTTCCGAGAGAGCAGACTTTTTCACGCTTTCTTCCGGCAGTTTTTCGTCGTGTTCATCAAAAAAGGATGTTCCATGAAAATCAAATCAATCCTGATTAAAACCTGTGTGCTGGGAGCGATATTGTTGCAGGCCGCCGCGCCGTATGGGACGGCGCAGAATGGCGCTCAAAGGCCGGTTGCGGACGACTCTCTTGTCATATCCCCTGTCATAGATGGCGATCAAGGTGATTACGCGCTCGCCTGGAGGAATTTCAAGCGGGATCTCCAGGCGAATCTGGACAAGGGAATTCCGGCCAAAAGAATACAGGTTAAAGTTAATGAGGGATTCAAAACCACAAGCCACCAACTGTCCGTCCTTGCGTCCGGAGCGACTCAGCAGATATTTGCCTTAAGTTGTGGAAATACCGCCACGGCGCTCCTGGACCCCCCGCGTTATCATTATCAGACATCGTTTGTGCTTGCCGATCCCAATAACCAACCGCTGATGTACCGGCCAATATTCATAGTTACACGCAGTCCCAAATTCTCTCAATTTGTTGCCGCATGCTCAAACTTGACACAGCTTGCCACTGTCCTGGACAGCCATGCCAATCTGCAATTTGGCGTCGGGGTGCCATCCTCGCTGTCCAGTTACCGGATACCGATGTTGGTTATGACGGATGGACGCCATAAGTGGAATACAACGCCATGCAACCACCAGGGCGATTTGATCGAAAAGGTTGTCTCCGGCGAGATTTTAGCCGCGTGCGTTGCAGACGATGTTCTGAGAGTCTCCGGCAAGTGGGACCGCGTGCAGGAGATCTACTTGAGCGGTGACGGGGTCAATCCGCTCCTGACCAATTCCTTCCCCGCCATTTCGTTTGGCTGGCGATCCGACTTGTCCCGTGAGCTTCAGGATTGCATCTCAAACACGTTCGAGAATCATCTTTGGCTCAAGGATTACGAATTCACGAACGCTTACGCAGGAATCAAGGGCATTCCAGTCGGAGGCATCGTCAAGATTGACAGTGCGGATCGCCTCTGGGCCGACGTAATCGAAATAATGAAACTCCCTGTTTCGCTGCCAAGTCCCCAATAGATTTCTTCCTTATTGGCTGATTTGGCCGCCATTGCCCTGGTCAAGATATGTCACTCCGTTGACTTGGGATGTGTCCAGGGTACTGCCGCCATAGGAATCCGTTGCCTTTCCATTCCGTCTGGCGATGCCGGGGCGCGCTCGATTGAATCTCCGGCGCCGCCACGGTCAAGGCTTCGCCCAGGACGCGACCGGACATTTTTTTCTCCGGTTCGATGCCCAGTATCCAGAGTATCGTGGGCGCAATGTCAATGTTGCCGCTAGCAGCCCGTTAAAAAACTAAAGAATACCGTATATTTGACTGAACAATTTTGACGCTGGAGCGTCAGATAATCATGGCAATTGGACGACGCACTCCCAAACAAGACGAACTGTTCATCCCGACCGCGAAGCTGGCCACTGGCCCCGGCCACCCTTTCTACACCAAACTCAACACCGTGCTGAATGAGGCGGGCTTTGACGAATTTGTTGAAAAGCTCTGTGAACCCTATTACAAGGAGGGTGGCCGGCCAGGCATTCCGCCCGGAGTTTATTTTCGCATGCTCTTCATCGGCTACTTCGAGGGACTGGACAGCCAGCGCGGCATCGCCTGGCGTTGCGCCGACAGCCTGGGCTTGCGCGCCTTTCTAGGTTTCCGGTTGACCGAGGACACGCCGGTGCATGTGTCTATGACGATGATTCGACAGCGGTTGCCCGAAGCGGTCTTTGACCGGGTCTTTGTGTTTGTCCTGAGTCTTTTGCAGGAGAAGGGGCTGTTGCGGGGCAAGGCGGTGGCCATTGACGCCACCACCTTGGAGGCCAACGCGGCGATGAAGAGCATCGTGCGCAAAGACACCGGGGAGGATTGGAAAGAATATCTGCGGGGACTGGCCAAAGCCGAGGGCATCGAGAATCCCACCGAAGAAGATTTGCGGCGTTTGGATCGGGGACGCAAGGACAAGAAAGTCTCCAATCAGCAGTGGGAAAGTCCGACCGACCGGGACAGTCGGATTGCCAAGATGAAAGACGGGCGCACCCATCTGGCCTACAAAGCCGAGCACGCGGTGGACTTGGCCAGCGAAGCTATTGTAGCCACAACGGTCACCTTTGCCGACAGATCTGATCCGCAGAGCGGGCCGGTAACATTGAGCCTGGCCGAAGCCAATCTGGTCTTGGCGGGCAGTGCCACCCAGATTGAGGAAATGGTGATGGACAAGGGCTATCACGACAATGATTTGTTGACACAGTGTGAGACAAACGGCCTGCGCACGTATATTCCGGAGCGGCGGCAGAAGACACGGTGCTGGACAGACAAACCGGTGGAGCAAGAACGGGCCTTTCGAGCCAACCGGCGGCGGGTGCGCGGGCCCAAGGGCCGGCAATTGAACCGCTGGCGCAGTGAACGGTGCGAACGGACCTTTGCCCATGTCTGCGAGACCGGCGGGGGAAGGCGAGCGTGGTTGCGAGGCCAGACCAACGTGAGTAAAACCTATACGCTCAAGTGCGCGGCCTACAATCTCGGGTTACTGCTGCGCAAGGTATGGGGAATGAGAAAGCCACGGAACGCGGATGAAGGAGCGTGGGGCGGCTTTTTAGCCGGTTTGGCGTGGCTGACGCTGACAGCGGTTATAGTTCACAGGATAACAACTGGGACGGAGAGCATGTTTTGGGATGTGATCGGGCTGTTCCTGATAACCGTCATGACAACTGCTGCATTCAGTTTTATGCGGCGATCACGAAAAAACCGCCTTTTTTTAACGGGCTGCTAGGCAGGGAATCTTTCATGCCTCCGGCAAAATCAGGGCCGAAGGCAATGCAGAGGTTGTGCATGTCCCAGGGGCTCAAGGTGCCGTGCATTCCCTGTCCGGGACCGTAACTTTTACCGTCGCAATATATCGCACCAGGCGTGCCGTTTTTGCTTTCCGCGGAAGTCCAGCGCAGGGTGACGACAACATCCGGCGCGGCGGGTGATGCAAGCTCCGAATCCGCCATGGGGAACGCGCCGTCCACCGCCGGCCGGCTGAAAATGACTCCGCTGTAAGGCTGCGCTTGCAAGCAATGGACAATCTGCGCGATGAGAGCCTGATCGTGTCCGGCAACATAACAAAAAACCGCCCCGCCGTCGCCGACCGCCATGATGTCACCGCTCTTCCTTTCCGTTTGGGGGAATTTGCGCCAGGCATGGAAGCCGTGCTCCTTGAGAGTGGCCGCGACATCAACATTCTCCAATATGGTTGAAAAACCATGGTCGGAAACGACGATAACGTCGGTTGAATCTTGCAGATTCTTTTCCTGGAGAGCTTTGAGGACCCGGGCCAGGTTGCGGTCCGAGCTTGTAATCGCGGCCAGGGAGGTCTTTGATCCCGGTCCGGTTTCATGCTGCGAATAATCCGGTTCGGCCAGCCACAGCACCGAAAAGGCGGGGACCTCCTTTTGCCAGAGCGGACCGGTCAACGCCCGCGTGGTCCATTGGTCCAGATCGATTTTATTGGACCCCGCCTCCGGGAATTTCCCCAGCGCCTTCACCAAGCTCGTTTCCATCGTCCCGGGCAGGACATTCCCGGCGAACACATCAACGCCCAAAGAACCAGCCGGGCGCGGCGCGCGATCGTGCAGCAGCGCGACCGGCTTGCTTCCGGCCACCGCCGTGCGAAGGCCGTGCTCGTGCAGGATTTCGGCCACGGTTGGGAACGCCAGGTAATGGTTGCCGGTCAATGCATCGCCCCGGCGCACGATGGCCAGCGATTCGGTGTCAATGCCCTTTAACGCATCGAGGGCGGGGCGAAACTCGTGATTGCCGATGATGCCGCTTTGCCACGGATAAACGCCGGTGGCCAGCGCGGTCGCATTGACTTCCGTCGAGCTGACATACACCGGGTGATGATGCAAAAAAGTCACTCCATCCCGGGCCAGGGCAAAGAGGGCGGGCGTTGTCGCCTCCGAAACAAAATCCGGCCTCATGCCATCCCAGACGATCAGGACCACATGTGACGCCCTGCCCGCCGCGAAGCCCTCCTGCCCAAGCAAAACCGCAACCAGGCAGGTCAATACTATTTTAATCAGCCGCATGGGAAAGTATTACCGAAAATGACGAATGTCCAAGCACGAATGACCAATTATGACGAAGCTCGAATGACGAAATTTCGTCATTAGAGCAGTTTAAATAAAGATGCAGCCGTAGAATGTCTCGTCGGCGAGACGCCGACGAGTGCGACCGAGACGGTCGCGCTCCCCGAAACCGAACAGCATACGGCCACATTTATATTTAAAATGCTCCAGCCATTTCCCCCGTGTGCAACGTCTTGCCCGAACAGAAAAAACCACATTCCGCGCTTTGACCGAGGCCGGACTCCGCATTGTGCTCAAGGAGAAGCAGTCCAAAACCGCCAAGTGGAAGTGGAAGCCCACCACCTTTCACGGCGGCGACTTGACCGAGGAGTTCAAGGATTGGAATTGGGATAAAATCCTTGATGAGTGTTACCGGGGCCGCGGCACATTAGCGCGGCCCCGGTAACACTTCTCACGCCGCCTTGACCTTGATCTTGTGGCCTTTGATCTGGGTGCGGTTGAGCTTGGCAATGATGCCGTTGGCATGTTCGGCCACGACGTCCACGAACAGATGCCGCCCGCGAATGTCCACCGCGCCGACGATGTTGCCGGGCAGGCCGGTTTCCCCGGCAATCGTATTGACTATGTCGTTCGGGACAATGCCCATTTCCCCGCCGATGTTCATCCACAATCGCTTCTGAAAGGGTTGCGTCCGGGGTCTTTCTTTGGGCCTGGCAGCAAGCTTTGCTTCCACAGGCTTGCCGGGTTCCCTGGCAATAACGGGGCGGACAATTTCCCGGGGCGGCGGTTTGGGCGCTGAACGAATTGCCGGTTTCGCCACGACTGCGGGCGCAACGGGAGCGGGCACGGCCGGCGGCGGCGGCGGGCGATGTTCCGGGCGGGGCGGATGTTCGGTTCGTTGGATTCGGGGCGGAGGCGGAGGGTAGGGACGGACGTCGCGGCGTTCCGGAAATCGTTGCGGGCGGGCGGGCCGATCTTCGGCGCGGTCCGGACGCGATTCGCGCCAGGGCTGGCGCCGCGCGGGTTCGGCGCGCCGGTGTTCCTCCGGGCGCCGCGCGGGCTTGGCGGGGGCGTCGTCGCCGCCCTGCAAATGATGGATCAGGGCGGAGGCGATGTCGGTGGAGGCGAAGCCTTCATCGAGCAGGCGTTCGATGAGACGATCATGGCGCTTGTATTCGCCGCTGGTGAGTGTGGCGCGGAGTTTGTCGAGAAACACCACTGTGCGGGCTTCCTCGACTTCATTGGCGGTGGGCGGCTGGCCGCGTTGAATGCGAATGTTCGCGTAACGCTCGATGTTGCGAATCTGAAAAACTTCGCGCCCGGATGCGAACGAGATGGCGCGTCCGGCGCGGCCCTGGCGGCCGGTGCGACCGATGCGATGGACGTAATCCTCGCCGTCGTAAGGGAGGTCGTAATTGAAAACGACCTCCACGTCATCCACGTCGATGCCGCGGGCGGCGACGTCGGTGGCGACGAGGAAATCGAGGCCGGATTTGCGGAATTTCTGCATGACACGGTCGCGCATCATCTGGGTCATGTCGCCGTGGAGGCGGTCGGCGGAATAGCCCTGGGCGTTGAGGTGATCGACGAGATCATCGACCATGCGCTTGGTGTTGCAAAAGATGATGCCGAGCTTGAGGTCGTTGATGTCGATGAGCCGGGTGAGCAAATCAAGTTTGAAGCGCCGGTCCACCTCGTAATACACCTGATCCACAGTCGGGACGGTGAGGGCCTTTTGCTCGAGGCGCACTTGTTGCGGGTCGCGCGAATATTTCTCGATCAATTGCTGGATGGGCCGGGGAATGGTGGCGGAGAAAAAGGCGGTTTGGCGTTCCTTGGGCGTGGCTTGAAGGATGAGTTCAATGTCGTCGCGGAAGCCCATGTTGAGCATGACATCCACTTCGTCGAGGATGACCATTTTGACGGCGGCGAGCTTGAGGGTGCCGCGGCGCATGTGATCCATGACGCGGCCCGGTGTGCCGATGACAATGTGGGCGCCCTGGCGGAGACCGGCGAGCTGGCGGTCATAGGATTGGCCGCCATAGACCGGCAGGGCATGGAGGCCGCGCTTGAAGAGCGCCAGCTTGTGGACCTCCTCGGAAACCTGGATGGCCAATTCGCGGGTGGGGCAGAGGATGAGCACCTGGGTGTCGCGCCGGGCCACATCGACTTTTTCGATGGCCGGGGCGGCGAATGCCACTGTCTTGCCCGACCCGGTTTGCGACTGCCCGACCACATCCCTGCCCTGCATCAGGATGGGGATGGCTTCGGCCTGGATGGGGGCGGCCTGCTCGAAGCCGAGCTGGCCGATGGCCTTCAACAATTCGGGCGACAAACCCAGTTCAGAAAATAATTTTGGCGTCATGCAAATCCTTCTTCAAGGGGGCATGATAATGCGGAAAGCCGGCAAAGGCGAAGAATCATTCAAAGAATGCTCCAAAGCGCAAAAAGTTACAATGTGAGGAACCCCTTGCCACGGCGGGGGAATGCAGTAATCTTATTTATGAGCAGTTTAGTGTTTGGCTCTTTCTCCTGGCGTGTCCCAAACATGGGAGCCGCTGGTAGTGCCCGAATTACCCTTCGGCCCAATGGCATACCGCTGATCATAAACCGCATCCACTGCGGCTACTTGTGTAATCAACGTATTTCCGATGACGACACTGGGCACGGTGGACTGGGGCGCAACCTCCCAACGTTGCAGGATCGAATCGTCCACCGGCGGATTGAAGCAGGGCTGCAATTGAGAGAGATCAGTGGGAAACTGTCCATTATTGGATTCCGCGAATTGGTTCAACGCCGGTCTTAATGCCGTTGTAATGAACGCGTCTTCCGCGGCGCCTCGCAAGCTGCTCAAAGCCCGGCGGTAATCCTCGTCCGTGTTCAGATCACCTTTGGCGGCGTTGAGCCAATCCTCTTCGGTCAGGAATTGAAACTCAGGAATTTTTGCTCCCGGCGTTTGTTGCAGCCGTTCTTTGAGCTGGCTGACCCGGGCCAGCCACGATTTCGCCGCTACAGCAGTTGGATCATTATTGGAGGAGGGCGTGTTTTCCCGCGATCGCGCGACTTCGCCGCGCAGGCGGGGAACGTCAGCGGCAGCCCGGCGCAGCTTCTCGTTTTGCGCCTGCAATGCGGCCAATTGGCGGTTGGACTCTTCAAGTTGCTGGCGCAATGCATCGTTCTGTCCGGCGGCTGGAGCCAGTTGCCGCTGGAGTGTCTGCATCTGTTCCTGGAGGGTGGAGGCGCGTTGCGCTTCGTAAAGGCCCGTGCCCACGGCGGCGGCGAACGTCGCGCCAATGAGTGCTTTCTGTAGAGTGGTCATGGCAAGTGTTTTGGTAATTCCGATGGTTCCCACAATGGGAGCGCCCGCCCCGGAAATGGCGGCGCTGCTTAAAATCGCGGCTTGCAAGCCGGCGGGCGCGGATTGGACGGCATTGGCGGAAATGACGGCGGCCAATCCGCCAACGCCAACAGCCCGCCCGCGCTTGGAAAAGAATTCCCGCAACTGGTCCAGCGCGCGGCTGACCCGCTTCTGCGCGGCGTCCTCCGAAGTTCCCAACGCCCGCCCGACTTCGCGCAGGCTTTTGGCCTCGAAATAACGCAGGAGGATGGCGGTGCGATCCGGCGGGTCGAGCGCCTCCATGGCTTCATCCAACAGAGGCTCGATCATGGTCCATTCGGAGGGGTTTGAGTTCATGTTGGTTGTGTCCACGGCGATTTGCTCGCGAAGCTGGCGGCGCGATTCCCGGCGCACCACGTCGATGGCGGTGCAGCGCGTCACCTGGTAAAGCCACGCCGTCAAAATGGTTTGTGGTTCCAGCTTGCCGGCGCTGCGGGCCAGATCGGCAAAGACGGACTGCGCCACCTCTTCAGCCAGTTCCGGCGAGCGGACCTGGCGCAAGGCCGCCGAATAAACCAGTTTCAAATGGCGATCCAGCAGCGCGGCAAAGGCCTCCTGCCGGTTCTCCCGCGTGTATTGATCCAGCAAATCCAAATCGCTCATCATTTCCAAGCATATCGCCGCCGCCGCATGAAATCCGACAGAATTTGTTTGGAAAAGGAGCGGCTCGCCGCAGCCAGGCAAAAAAACACGGATTAAACCCGCTGGAATTGTCTGAAGAAAGAATCCGTGCCCATCCGTTTCCATCCGAGGTTGAAAAGACTTCCTGACTCCAAAATGAGTGGCCATTTGTAATAGACCGTTGCCGAAGCATGTGAGACAAATTCAGCAAAGCTATTATGAGCCTTTTACGAAAGTGGTTTGGCCCCAGCAAAGCGGAAATCTGGCAGCAATTTTGCGCCGAGACGGGCGGCAATTACATCGCCGCCAGTTTTTGGAAAGGTGAAAAGATTGAAGCGACGCATGGTCAATGGACCGTCACCTTGGACACCTTTATTGTTCCGGCTGGCAAAACTTTCATCACTTATACACGAATGCAGGCACCCTATGTCAACCCAGACGGGTTCACTTTCATCATTTACCGGAAAGGTGTTTTCAGTGGCATCGGCAAGTGGTTCGGGATGCAGGATGTGACCGTCGGCCATCCGGAGTTTGATGAGGCTTTCATTATCAAAGGCAATGATGAACAAAAACTGCGAAGGCTTTTTTCCAATCAAAAAATCCGCGAATTGATCAGCGCCCAGCCGGATATCCGCTTTTCTGTCCTGAACGACAAACAAAATTTTTGGGGCAGCCGTGGTTTTCCCCAAGGTGTGGACGAACTTTACTTCCAAGTCGCGGGTGAGATTAAGGATGTTGCGCGGTTGAAACTACTCTATGAATTATTCTCAGAAACGCTGGACGAATTGTGCCGGATGGGGTCAGCTTACGAAAAATCACCGGGGGTGAAATTGTAAAATTCCCCCGCGATTCGGGATCATTGCGTGACGCCGGCAGCGGTCACTGGCGGATTGGCTCCAAAAAGCTGCCTGACTGATTCTCGAACCAACACAAGGATGGTGAACACTCCGAAAACTGTTACCTGGGTTTGAAGATTCCGATGACCGCGCCTTGCGGGTCGAGCAAAACGGCAATGCGTCCCACGTCCGGCATATCAAACGGCGGCATCATGATTTTGGCCTTGAGCTTGGCCGCTTTTTTGGCCGTGGCATCCACGTTGTCAACAACGACATAGGGGACCCATTGCGCGGGCTTTCCGTGCTTGGGACATTTCATCAGGCCGCCGACCATGTCCCTGCCTTTCTTGAAGAGCGTGTAATCCCCGCCCTTGCCAAATGGCTGGGTCTTCCAGCCCAGCATCCCGGCGTAAAACTTTTTGGCCGCAGCCACGTTGGACGTGTCAAGTTCGTTCCAACCGAATTGGCCGGGTTTTGTGCATTTGTTTTCTTCGCTCATAATTCTCTTTGGTTGAGAGTCGTTTTCCTGGAATTTCGCAGGATTATGCCGGGACGCAACTGAATTTTTGCAATG
Source organism: uncultured Verrucomicrobiae bacterium (assembly GCA_963813995.1). Taxonomy (GTDB): domain Bacteria; phylum Verrucomicrobiota; class Verrucomicrobiia; order Limisphaerales; family Palsa-1400; genus DASRLE01. The sequence goes on from CAWFAZ010000086.1 coordinate 69,560, forward strand.
GCGGCTTTTTGCCTTTGAACTTTGCCCGGACTGCGCCTACCCTTGGCGCGATGTTCGAAGCCTCTGAATTGTTTGATTTAAGCCAAACCGGGCACGCCCCGATTTTCGACGGCTGCCGTTATGCCTGGGAGGCTTTGCCGAAAATCGCCGCCTTTCTGGCCGCCCATTTGCGCCCCAGTTTGCACAACCGCTGCGAAGGGGAGGCTTTCATTGGCAAACAGGTTTTTGTCGGCGAAGGCACTTTGTTGGAAGACGGTGTCATGATCAAGGGGCCGGCCATTATCGGCAGCAATTGCAAGATTCGCCACAATGCCTACATCCGCGAAAACGTCATCATCGGCGATAATTGCATGGTCGGCAACTCGACCGAGATCAAGAATTCCCTGCTCTTCAACAACGCCCAGGCGCCGCATTTTAATTACGTGGGCGATTCCATCCTCGGCTACAAGGCCCATTTGGGGGCCGGGGTGAAGATTTCCAATTTCACCTTGTTCGGCGGGACGGTGGCGGTGGAGATCGACGGCGCGCCGTTCGACACCGGATTGCGCAAGTTCGGCGCGTTGCTGGGGGACGGTTGCGAGATCGGCTGCAACGCCGTCTTAAGCCCGGGCAGCATCATCGGGCGCGGCTCGCTCATTTATCCCAACGTCTCATGGCGCGGCATTTTGCCCGAACGAATGATTGTCAAAAACAAAGCCGTCCAGGAAGTTGTGGCGCGGCGGCGGCGCGACGACGAGCCGGAAGCGGCGCAATGATTCGTTTGGTCGAAGACCCGCCGGCGGGAAAGCCCGCCAGCCTGATCGAACTGGTCGGGCAAATTTTTTCGCCGAAGGGCATCTTGTCCAAATCGCGCAACTTCGAATATCGCCCGCATCAGCAGAAGATGGCCGTGGCCGTGGCGCGGACGCTGGAGGAGCAGGAGCATTTGATCGTCGAGGCCGGCACGGGGGTGGGCAAGAGCCTGGCCTATTTGATTCCGTCGATTCTTTTTGCCGTGGCCCACCACAAGAAGGCCGTCATTTCCACGCACACCATCAATTTGCAGGAGCAACTGATCGACAAGGACCTGCCCATGCTGGCCAAAATATTGTCGGTCAAGTTCAATTTCACGATGTTGAAGGGCCGGCAAAATTATCTTTGCACGCGCCGCCTGGAAAAAGTGGCCCGGCAGGCCGGCCAGCTTTTCACCTCGCCCGAAGAGGAGGAATTGCGGCGCATTCACGAATGGTCCAAAAAAACCGGGGACGGCAGCCTGTCGGATTTTGAGATCGAGCCGGACCCGCGGGTCTGGCAGCAGGTCTGTTCCGAACGCGGTTTGTGTTCGCCAAAATTGTGCGGGCATTCGTCCGATTTTGCGAAGGACGGAGGCAAGGTTTGTTTCTTTCAACAGGCCCGCAGCCGGATTCTGGCGGCGGATGTCCTGGTGCTTAATCACACTTTGTTCTTCATGCACCTGGGCGGAGTGGAGGAGGAGTTGGAGGGCGGGATATTGTTCAAGAATGATTTTGTCGTTTTTGACGAGGCGCACACGGTGGAGAAGGTTGCGTCGCGCCACATAGGCTTGAGCGTTTCCAGCGCGCAATTGCGCTACGGGCTGCAACGGCTCTGGAATCCGCAGACTAAAAAGGGGCTGCTGGCGGTGTTGCGCCGCGGACGGGAACATTTGGTGGAGGATGTGCTCAAGGAGGCGGAGAAGTTTTTCGCGGCGGTCGAGAAGGCCTGCGACGCCATCGCGGTCGAACGCGCCGGAGGCGGGGACGCCCCGCGCCGCTGGAGTGAATTGCGCGTCCGCCGCGCCGACCTGGTGGAGGACAACCTAACCCTGCCCCTGCAACGCCTGCGCGAGGAAGTCAGCGCGTTGATTAAAACTGTAGATGACAAGGATACGGCGCAGGAATTGGCCGAGTGCAACCGGCGTCTGGCCGAGTTGCGCGAGGAGGTCGCCGTTTTTCTGAGCCAAAGCGCCCCGGAACACGTCTATTGGGTGGAGCGCACGGGCAAAACACAACGGAACCTGGCCCTGAACGCCGCGCCCATCAACGTGGCGGATTATCTGCGGCAACGATTGTTCGGAGCGGACACCTCGGTCATCATGACCAGCGCGACCCTGGCCGTCGCCGCGGGGCAGGAGGCAAAGGAATCCGGCGCCGTGAAAACGTCGCCCCTGCTCTACTTCGCCAAACAAGTCGGAGGCGAGAAGTCCGTTTTGCTGCAAGCCGGATCGCCCTTTGATTACGAACGGCAGATGAAAATGTTCGTCGCGGGCAAGATGCCCGATCCGCGCGACGCGCAGTATCAGGAGAGCCTGATACATTGGATCGAACATTTTATCCGGATGACGCACGGCAAGGCCTTTGTGCTGTTCACCAACTTCAAGTTGATGCTGGAAGTGAGCGCGCGCATGGAGGCGTTTTTTGATGAATTGGGCCTGGAATGTTTCGTGCAGGGCACCGGCACGCCCCGTTCGCTCATGCTGCAAAAATTCAAGCAGGACGTCGATTCCGTGCTTTTTGGCACGGACAGTTTCTGGCAGGGGGTGGACGTGCCCGGCGAATCGTTGTCCAACGTCATCATCACGCGGCTGCCCTTCGCGGTGCCGGACCATCCGCTGGTCGAGGCGAAAATTGAAAGCATCGAAGCGCGCGGCGGCAATTCGTTCATGGAATACTCGTTGCCGGAAGCGGTCTTGAAGTTTCGCCAGGGCATCGGGCGCCTGATCCGGACCAAAACCGATCAGGGGATCATCGTTGTGCTGGACAATCGCATCCTGACGAAAAGATACGGCCAGGCCTTTCTGGACTCCGCCCCCAAATGCCCGATGGAAGTGGTGTGAATCACCTCACAAAAACCTTGGCTCAATATACAACCGCCGGTTCGTTTATTGAAACACTATTTCTGCCTTGCGTTCATCCGCTATTGTGCCTGGAGACAGTAATAAGCCGCGGCGGCGGTGGGGGCCACGCTGACGGTCCAGAACTTATTGGATGGGACGGCGGCATTGGTCACAACAGTCCAAACGGGTGTCGCAGTCAGGTTCGTGGTTTGGTAAAGAAGATAAGGGGCGGAGACCTGGGGCCACGTGATGGATAGCAGACTACCGGCGGGAATGATTTGCAGCGTCGGCCGCAGCATGGAATCGTTGGAGACATAACCGGCCAGCCACGCGACCGCGGAATTCCAATAGACCCCCGGCTCGGTCTGGTCGGCGTCTTGAGTATCGATGTGGCATTTCCATGGGTAGGTCACGACAGGCGTGGCGGAACCGTCGCAGTTGATGCTGGCTCCGGCGATACCGGGAGGTTGCTCGAGAAGATTGGTCCACCATTGGGAATAGAAGTCCGCGTTGTACTGGTAGTTTTGTCCGTAACCGCTGGGAAAAACACGACTGACAGGGTTGCGTCCGCAAATGTAGTGCAAGGCCTGGGCGGCGGCCGTGTGGTAAGCGACGTTGCCGGTCCATTGCCAGGCGCGGGCCAGAACCATGCCGGAAGGGGCCACGACGCCGCCGGTGGAGCCCCAGTAGAGATGTCCGGGATAAAGCATCGGGATGCGATAGTCGGAACAGGCGGTGTAGTTGGTGAGGCAGTTGGCTTGATTCAGAAAGGCATTTTTCAAGATGGTCTGAATGTTGGTGTTCACGCCCGCGTTGGTGCAGCAGGCGTAATCCATGAAGGCCAAATTCAAAGGACCGGCACTGCTAAGGTAGGTGATGACGTTGTCGCTGCCCCAACCGGTTTGGTCCGCGCCAAAGACGGGGCCGTTCAAAGTCGCGTCGCCATTCGCGTTGAATTGCGAGATGAAATAGTTGTTGTAAACGGCCTGCCCTGTCGCGATGAACAGTTCCACGGCGGCGTAGGCGCGGCATTGGTTGTCGAAGTTGGAGCCACCCCATGAAGTGTCCCACCCGCCCCCATCCACGCCACTGACAAGGGGAAGGCGCGGCTGCATCATGTTGGTGTTAGCCTGCAGCCAGGACCACTCCAATAGGGCGTTGGAAAGGAGGACGCCGCTTTGGGCGGGCGTGAGCGACGGCCCCAAAATCGTGCAAGCTTTGGCGAATGTCCCGGCAGCGCAGGCAGTGGCCATGGAACTGATGTCCGATACCTGCTCCTTGTTGTTGTTCGACTGGACCCTGATATAATGGCATTCGCTGCCGTTGTTGGTGGCCTGCATCAGTCCGAGCCAGTTAAGCGCATTGTAAATGAGCGGGACGAGGTCGCTTTGGCCGGCGGTGGATTCGGGAAGATCGAGCGAATAGGCTGGCACGTTGGTCCCGAAGTCTTTGGCGGTTTCCAGCAGGAACCAGCAGGCGGTGGCGGTATTGGGGACATCGACATGGGTGTCGCCGGCGTCGAACCAGCAACCGCCGGCATTGCGGTTGGTTTTGGTCCCGAAATTGAAATGGCCGTTGGCCGCAGCGTAGTTGTAACCGGCGTTGGTGGCTTCGGGATGACAGGCGACGCGGGTATAACTTTCGGCATACGGGTTGGTGATGGCCACAGTGGCGCGTTGGTAGTAAAAGTAGCGCAGGGTGTCGCGAAAGAGCTTTTGATAAACATTTGTCGCAATAACAAACTGCGGCGAGCTGACGCCCAATTCCGGCAGTTGCAGGGTGTAGGTTCCGGGAGTCTGCAATGCGCCGAAGTCCGCCTGATAATCCACATCTCCGTCCACGTCAAACCCGCCAGCCTGCCAAATGCTGAGCGGGACGAATTCTGTGATCGGCCCGGTCAGCACAGTCTGGCCGTTCGTGTTGACGATGTTGAAATTGGTCGGCGGAGTTGTAATCGCGCCGGGTTCCCAACTGATCACCCCTATTTTGGAAGGTTCCAACGGCGGATAACCGAGTTGATCGACCTTGGCGAATTCACTGTAGTTGGTTTGGGAGTTGGAAGGCACAACATCCATGGCGGAGATGTAGAGGATGCAATGATCCTTGTAAGTCTTCCCGGATATGGATGCCAGCTCAACTTGCCAGACGTGGGTAAGATCAATCGTTGATTTGGCGGCTATAAAGTCAGAGCCGGGGATATAAACGTCCTGCCATCCATTGGTGGAGGCGGTGACGTAGCTGTTTAGCAGGACAGTCGATGTCTCGGCGCCGGCGGTGTTCCCGTTCGTCGTGTTCCCGGTGTTCCCGCTGATCTCCACATCCATGTTCCAGTTGCCGTTGGTTGGAATATGGCCCCACAGAAGGCACAGGTGAAGGGCTGGATTGGCCCCGGTGCGAAGCCAGTTGAGCGGATTGAGGCTGATTTTGAAGACAACATTCCAGGAACCGGAAGAATCGACAGAGTTGATGACCATTGCGGACACGCCATTTACACTGGTGACAGGGAGGGCGCTGCTGACGTTGGAAACGGTCGCTGAACCGCTTGTAGAAACGGCGGAAAGCCACGTCGGATTGCCCCAACTGGTCGGGTCCTGATAAGGGTTGAAGTAACGGACGGAGTGCAGCGGAAGTTCGGCTCTCCCCGGGAAAGTCAGCAGTCCTGCCAGCAATCCAATGGCAAATAGTTGGATCGATAAAGATTTCCTGCTCATAAACGGGTCCCATATAATCGCCTGTCAATTGCCATGCTGCAACTGCCGCGCCAGCGCGGTAATGGGCTGCTTTGAAGTCCTTTGAAGGAACGGAAGCTAAAGAACCTGACCATACCCCGGCATGTTACATAACCGTTGAAAAGTTGTAAAGCAAAATCATGGAATATTCAAGGCAGCCGGCCACCGCCAGCGCCACTCTGCCTTGAACCCCTCTGCGCAGGCCCGCCAGGTCCTGTTTCTTTCCGCCTCGCCGCTCGAGTTCCCCGGTGTTTCCACTTTTTTGGACGCGGGCCTATTTCTTTTTGACAGCCGCTTTCTTCTCTTCCAAGGCGGCCTGCGCCGCGGCCAGCCGCGCAATGGGAACGCGGAAGGGCGAGCAACTGACGTAGTTCAAACCGATGCGATGGCAAAACTTCACGCTGGAAGGTTCGCCGCCGTGTTCGCCACAGATGCCCAGTTTGATGTCGGGCCGGGTCTTGCGGCCCAGGGCGACGGCCATCTTCATGAGTTGACCCACGCCAACCTGGTCAATGGTGGCAAAGGGATTTTGTTTGATGATTTCCAGTTCCGCATAAGGTTGCAGGAACGGCCCGGAATCGTCGCGGCTCATCCCCAGAGTGGTCTGGGTCAGATCGTTGGTGCCAAAGCTGAAGAATTGGGCGTCTTGGGCGATTTCGTCGGCGACCAGGCAGCCGCGGGGAATTTCAATCATTGTGCCGACCAGGTATTTGACCTTGGTCTTCTGCTCCTGCTGCACTTGTTCGGCGACGCGCTGGACGACGGCCAACTGATTTTGCAACTCCTTGGGAAAGCCGACGAGCACGATCATGATCTCCGGCTTGACGGGGATGCCTTCCTTTTGCACCAGGACGGCGGCTTCCATGATGGCGCGGATTTGCATCTCGGTGATTTCCGGGTGGACGATGCCCAGGCGGCAGCCGCGCAAGCCGAGCATCGGGTTGAATTCGTGCAGTTCCTTGACCCGCCTCTGAATCTTCTCCACCGGCACGCCCATCTTGGCGGCGAGGTCTTTCTGCGCCTCCGCCTCGTGGGGCAGAAACTCATGGAGGGGCGGGTCGAGCGTCCGGATGGTCGCCGGCAACCCCTTCAATTCCCGGAAGATGCCCGCGAAATCGTCGCGCTGGTAAGGCAGCAGCTTGGCCAGGGCCTTTTTCCGGTCGTCGAGGTTGTCGGCCAGGATCATTTCGCGCATGGCGTCAATACGATTTCCCTCAAAGAACATGTGCTCCGTCCGGCACAGGCCGATGCCAGCCGCGCCGAAGGCAATGGCGTTGGCCACCTGGTCGGGCGAATCGGCGTTGGTGCGGACATTCATGCGCGTGGCCTTGTCGCACCATTTCATCAATTGAGCGTAGTATTGGAAGGTGCGGCTTTCCTTGGGTTGCAACGTTTTGGCGATGAGCACCTGGATGATTTCTGACGGCGCGGTTTTGATTTCGCCCGGATAGACTTCGCCCACGGTGCCGTCAATCGAAAGGAAATCCCCTTCTTTGAAAGTCATACCGCCGACGGTCATTTGTTTGGCTTGATAGTCCACCTGCAACGCGCTGGCGCCGCAGACGCAGACCTTGCCCATCTGGCGCGCGACCAGGGCGGCGTGTGAACTGACGCCGCCGCGAGCCGTCAAAATGCCTTCGGCCGCGATCATGCCGCGCAGGTCTTCCGGGGAAGTTTCGACGCGGACGAGCAACACCTTTTCGCCGCGGCGCTCGGCTTCAGCGGCCCGGTCGGCATTGAAATAAATCCGGCCGGTGGCCGCGCCCGGGCCGGCGGGCAAACCCCTGGCGATGCACTTGGCGGATTTGACGGCGGCGCGGTCGAAAACCGGCGCCAGGACCTGGTCCAACTGCTCGGCCGGCACCCGTTGCACGGCCTCTTCCCAACTGATCAAGCCTTCTTTTTCCATTTCGACCGCGAAGCGGATGGCGGCCAAACCAGTGCGTTTGCCGTTGCGCGTCTGGAGCATGAAGACCTTGCTGTCTTCGATGGTGAACTCGAAATCCTGCACGTCGCGGAAATGGCTTTCGAGGGTTTGGCGGACCTGTTCCAATTCCGCCGCGGCCTCGGGCATGATTTTGGCCAACTCGGCCACCGGCTTGGGCGTTCGCACGCCCGCCACCACGTCTTCACCCTGGGCGTTGATGAGGAATTCGCCGTAGAACACCTTTTCGCCGCTGGCCGGGTTGCGCGTGAACGCAACGCCGGAACCGGAGCGGTCGCCCGTGTTCCCAAAGACCATGGATTGGACATTGACGGCCGTGCCCCATTCGGAGGGAATATTGTATTTGCGGCGATAAACTATGGCGCGATCATTCATCCAGGAACCAAAGACGGCGCCGATGGCGCCTTTGAGTTGCTCCCAGGGATCGGTCGGAAACTCCTGGCCCGTCCGCTCCTTGACCAGCGCCTTGAAACGTTTGACCAGCTCTTTGAGGCCATTGACGTCAATCTTCGTGTCTTCGACGTGCTGTTTGCCGGGAAACAGTTCGCCTTTGAGCGTGTCGATCACCACTTCAAAAGGTTCGTGGTCTTCGCTGGGGCTTTTCTGCACCCCCATGACCACATCGCCATACATTTGGATGAAGCGGCGATAGCAATCCCAGGCAAAGCGGGGATTCCCACTGACCTTTTCCAGCGCCAGGACAGTCTGGTCATTGAGGCCGAGATTCAAAATGGTGTCCATCATGCCGGGCATCGAATCGCGCGCGCCGGAGCGGACGGCGACCAGCAGCGGTTTTTCCACGTCGCCAAAGCGTTTGCCCAGAATCTTCTCGGTGTTGGCGATGGCGTCCTTGACGGCGGCCCACAATTCCTTTGGATAACTTCGTTTATGCGCGTAATAATAGGTGCAGACCTCGGTGGTGATGGTGAAACCGGGAGGGACCGGCAGTCCGATGCGGGTCATTTCGGCGAGATTTGCGCCTTTGCCGCCCAGCAAAGGTTTCATGCTGCCATTGCCGTCGGCTTTTTTATTGCCGAACAGATAAACGTATTTTTGGGACTTTAATGATGTTTTTGCCATAAAAATTGATCCTTGTAGTCTCGCGGGTTTGGCGAGTTCCTAACGGCTGGACTCTATCAAATGCCGGGGCAGAGTCAATTGCCGTTTGTTGTTAATAATTGGCCAAAAATTGCGACTCGACCATGCAAAAAACATTGCCAATCGCCCTTTATCGCTGCCTGTGGGCCGTGCTGATTCTGACTGCGTGCCACAAACAGTCCGTCCCCGCGCCAACGCCGGAACAAACTTTCGTCGTCAACGGCCTGGTCAGGGAATTGGAGCCGGACGGCAAAACGGTCGTCATCCGGCACGAGGCCGTCTCCAATTACATGGCCGCCATGACCATGCCCTTCGAAGTCCGCGACCCGAAAGAGTTGCGCGGATTGAAACCCGGCGATGCCATTTCCTTTCGCCTCATCGTCACCAGCAAGGAAGGCTGGATTGAAGGCATCACCCAACGCCAAAAATCCCCGGAAACATCGCCCGCCCCGCCGGCCGTGCAAATTTCCCGCGCCGTCGAGCCGTTGGACGAGGGGGATTTGCTGCCCGACTGCCATTTTACCAACGAGTTGGGGCAAGCCGTCAGCCTGGGCCGGTACAAAGGCGGGGTGCTCGCCTTCACATTCTTCTTTACAAGCTGTCCCTTCCCGGATTTTTGCCCGCGCCTGGCCGGCAATTTTGCCGAAGCCGCCGCGCAACTCCGTCAAATGCCGGGCGCGCCGGCCCGGTGGCATTTGCTTTCCATTTCATTCGATCCCAAAAACGACACGCCGCAACGCCTGCTAAGCTACGCCAAAAGCGCGCGTTACGATCCCGGCCACTGGAGTTTTCTCACCGGCGATCCGGTCCAGATCAGCGAGTTGGCCGATCAATTTGGCGAGATTTTTTGGGCTGAAAACGGCGGCATCAGCCACAATCTTCGCACCGTGGTTGTGGATGCGCGCGGGCGGGTGCGAAAGATATTCCAGGGCAACAAATGGACCAGCGCCGAATTGGTCCGGGAAATGATCAATGCTGAATTAAGAAGTAAGAATTAAGAAATCAGGAAATCGGTGGGGTGAGACTCCGTCGAACCCTGACTTTTTCTTCACTTCTTAATTCTTACTTCTTAAATCTCTCCGCGACGTAATCCCAATTGATGACGTTGAACCAGGCGGCAATGTAATCGGGCCGGCGATTCTGATACTTCAAATAATACGCGTGCTCCCAAACGTCCAGGCCGAGCAAAGGTTGTTGGCCTGCGCTGACGGGCGAGTCCTGATTCGGAGTGGCTTCGATTTTTAAATCGCCGCCGTCCGCAACAAGCCAGGCCCAGCCGCTGCCAAACTGGCCCGCCGCCGCCTTCGCAAATTGGGTTTTGAACTCAGCGAAGCTGCCGAACTTTTTGTCAATCGCCTTGGACAGTTCACCGACGGGTTCGCCGCCGCCGTTCTTTTTCATCATTTGCCAGAACATTGAATGGTTGTAATGGCCGCCGCCCTGATTGCGCACGGCGGCGCGAATTTTCTCAGGAACGGCGTTTAAGTCCTTGAGCAAATCCTCAACGGGCTTCTTTCCGAGATCAGGAAACTCGGCAACAGCCTTGTTCAGATTCGTCACATAAGCGGCATGATGTTTGTCGTGATGAATTTGCATCGTCCGGGCGTCAATATGCGGTTCAAGGGCATCGAACGCATAAGGCAGCGGCGGCAGAATGTAGGGGCCGCCGGAGGCGCTTGTGACGGCCGGGGCTTGAGCCGGTTGGGCGTCGGCCATGCGCAGGGGTGACGCGGCCGCATAAGCCACCGAGGCCAGCGCGGTTGTTTTCAGAGCCTGTCTTCGAGTCATCATAAGAATTCCTTTCGTTTGCATTACTTTACCGGATTTCAATCCAGGCGCAACAGAATCTGGCGGCAGGCGCCCGAACGGGGGTGTGAGAAAAATTCTTCGCAATCCCATTCTTGCGGGAGAGATGTATATGCGGCCCAATAGACTCCTTTTGACTCTCATTTCTTAAACGGATTATCTGGATCACCGAGAAACTTCGCAACAGATCGCTTGATCTTTCCGGCTGCTCGCTTGATGTCATTCGTGAGCAGCCCGGCATTCACACGAAGTTTATCGTAGTCCTTCACAAACTGATACACTCCACCTGAGAGCGCGGTCACGACAATCTTAAATGCCAGCGACCCGGATCGTATCTCTTCACACTCGACGCGGACGCCATTTGAGCCAAAACGAAAATCCGCCAGCGGTTGAATCAATCGCGCCAGTTCGATTTGCAGTCGATTGGCATACTCGGTTGGAAGTTTTCCGGGAGGGCCAAGTTGTATTTCAGGAAAATCCGCGTTGATTTCTGCCGAGAACCCTCCGGCAGCCTGCGCTCTGGGCGTGACGCCCGCCAAAGTCACGACACATTTTCGCGCGTAAATCGTGTCCGTATTTTCCTGCCAAAGAAGCGCCAATGTTTCCACCCACTTCAACAACGCCGCTTTTGTCTCATCGGGATTCGTCAGCGGCTTTTCTTGATGCGCAACTCGTGTGTTGCGAAAATCGTTGACGCTCTTGATCGCTTCAAAAATGGCCCGCGCACCGGGCAATCGCAGTTCATCGCGAACGGCTTCGAATACTCCAGTCAACGCCGTCGAATCGTTCAGGGCATAGTCATAACAGTTGCGCAACAACCCCAGCGGCGACACGCCAGTTTGATATACCAGCGTTTTTCGGAGGTTTCCGCTGAAAAGGGGATCCACCGTCGCCGCCGCATCCATTTCAATGCAGCAGTTCCACCAGACCCGGTTCTTCCGCATGGCTCAAGCCTGGGTAAAACGCACTTTCAACCCCAGGGAAGACAAAACGGCGTTGAGGCTCGAAAGACGCGGATTTCCACGACGCGATAGCAGACGATAAAGGCTTTCCCGGTTCAGGTGGCTGGATTTCGCGGCCCGGCCAATTCCACCTTGAGCTTCAACAACGTCGCGCAGACCCAACAGGAAAACATCAGGACCTTCTTCAAAACAAGCGGTCAGATATTTCGCGGCTTGTTCCGAGTCCTGAAGACGCGGCTTGAGGATTTCTTCAAATTTCACGGCATTTTTCATATTCTTACTCTCGTTGCTTATAGTCGTGCCAGTATTGTTTGGCGCGCTGAATATCCTTTTCCTGTGTGCGCTTATCCCCGCCACACAGCAGGATCACCAGCGTCTGACCTTTCTGGGCGAAATACACCCGATACCCCGGACCGTAATCCACGCGCAATTCGGACACCCCTTCGCCTACGCTCTTGCAGTCGCCCAAATTCCCCCGCCGAACCCGGGCCAGACGGGCGAGCACGCGCGCCACAATGTTTTGATCATCCAGTTCGTCCAGCTACTCGTTAAAAGGGGTTCGCCCTTCACGCGTTCGATAGGCCAGCAACTCTTTTGGTGTGATCAGCACCGGGGCAATGTAGTGTAAAAGCTACAGCGGGTCAATCTTTTTTTTGCCGCTGCCTTTCATCCGCAAAACTTTTTGACAGCGGTTGATCGAGCGTTGCCAGACTGAATCCATGTTGCCTGGCCTCTGCCAAACATTCCTGCCATCTGGATTATTTCCCGCAGAACGCAAAGCACGGGAAAAAAGGCCTTTGCCCGCTGAACACGCAGATGGACGCAGATGAAGAATTCTCATTCCATATCTGCGTTAATCGGCGTGATCTGCGGGCAAGTCCGGATTCGGTTGCGGCTGGCCGCGCTGGGGTCTTTGTGGCAAAATGATTTCGTGGTTTACCCGGTTTTCCATAATCTTTCCGGGCACCCCGAAGAAGGCAGAAGGAAGAAGGCAGAATTAAGCGTAGCGGCGGCTCGGCAGAGCGCCGCACTCACCGGCTGTCTGCCGACAGCCGCTACGCGCTTCGACTTTTGGCTGTTTTTCAGATTTCTTACTTCTTAAATCGAAATTCTTTTCGGAATCCGTGGTCAAATTCTTCAAAGACATTTCTGCTTTAAATTTTCCCGATTTCAGCGTTTTTGTAAAGGCCAACGTGTCAACAAGAAATAATGTCAAGAAAAAACAGCGCAAGTCGCAAACATCACAAGATAAAGCAGTTGCAACAAATCAAAACAGCCGTCAGACATCAGGGAAAAACCAAAACCGCGAATATTTCACTGTTTTTTTGGGCGGGTTTTCCTGGGAATTTCAAAGATGGACTTCGGATTTTTCCCGGCGCTTCAAAAAGAAAGGCAAAACCCGCGAAGAATTTTATCCCACACCCCCGAACGGGCGCAAACCGGTTTTAGTTGGCCTTTTCCGGTTCCTGATCCTAATCTTGATCCCAATCCTGATCTTAACAGTTGACTCTAATCAATTTCATTTTGAATATTGTCGGATTGCTGCTCTGGCTGAATTGGCGGGCCGCCGAGTTGCCTGTCGGGGGCCGGCCCGGAACGTCGCTCCTTTCGACCCTTCGTCCCGCCGGGCCGCCGCGGCCGCGCTATTATTATTGGGCGGGTTTGCCGGTCCTGCTGGCGGCGCGGGCGGTCTTTTATTGGCAGGCGGGCCAGCCGGTTCATTGGAGCCCGCGGATTTTTCTCGGTCCAACCACCTTGTCGTTTCGCAGCGATTTGCCGGGGCGCATGATCCTGTTTTCAGTGTTGAGTTTCGGCGTGGCCCTGGGGTTTTTTTATCTCTGGCTCCTCTTGCTCTCGTGGGTCAATGCACAGGTTCCCGACGCCGACCCGGTCCAGCGTCTGGTGCGCGTCTGGCTCGGCAGGCTGGAACGATGGCCGGGCGCAATCAAGTTGCTCCTGCCGCTGGCTGTCACCGCGCTGGCCTGGTGTCTGCTCCATCCGCTGCTGGCCCGGCTCAACATGGTGCCCGCCAACGCCCCGGGGCGCTTGCTGGCCCAGGGGGCGGTCATCGGGCTGGCGGGTTATCTGACGCTCAAGCACTTGGTCATCGCTCTTTTGATTTTGTACCTGCTCAACAGCTACGTCTATCTGGGTGAATTCGCCTTGTGGAATTTTGTCGATGCGACGACGCGGCGGCTTTTGCGCCCGTTGCAAAGGCTGCCCCTCCGCGTGGGGAAAATTGATTTTGCCCCGGTTCTCTCCATTATTCTGATTATGCTGGCGGCCGAATTCGCCCAGCGCGGATTGACCCATCTCTATCAGAAAATGCTTTAACGCCCCTCGCCGATTCGTCATTCCTTGGTCATTCGTGCTTCGTCATTAGTCATTCCGCCGATAAAATCGGCGGCGACCGCATTGGCGCGGACTTGGGCGGGGTCCTTGCAGCCCGGAATAACCGCTGTCACCAACGGATTTTTCAGACACCAGGCCAGGGCATATTGCGACATTTGAACCCCCGGCGGGACTTCCTCCTTTTGGATGCGTTCGATTTCGGCGAAGTCCTGCCGCATTCTTGCAGGGTCGAACGTGGCGCGGACATCGTTCGGCGCGAATGTGGTTCCGGGACGATATTTGCCGCTCAACAACCCGCTGGCCAGCGGCACACGCGCCAAAATGCCAAGGCGGTCGCGTTGCGCGTGGGGAAAGTAAATCTGCTCCGGCCGGCGATCGAGCCGGTTATAAACCACCTGAAGAACCTCCGCGCCAAACCGCCGGGCCTCGCGCGCCTGGAATTCGCTCCCCTTGCCCAGGATGGAAATCCCCAAATGCCGGATTTTCCCCGCCCGCCTCTGTTCCGCGAGCATCGCCCACAACTCATCATTCTGAAAAAGCGCATCCGACCCCGAATGAAACTGATAAAGATCAATGCGCTCCACGCGCAAAGACCGGAGCGAATCCTCCAATTGCCGCCGCACATCGGCGGCGCTGAAAACGTCATCACGTTCCATGAACCCGCGGAAGTGATGTCCGAACTTTGTCGCCACAATCCAGCGGGAGCGATCGCGCCGGGCCAGGTATTCCCCAACCAATTTTTCAGAGGTATGATCCCCGTAACACTCCGCAGTATCGATCAAGTTAATGCCGCTGGCGGCAGCCTGATCGAAAATGGCATCGGCCTCATTCTGGGAAAAGACGCGACCCCACTCCCCGCCCAGTTGCCAGGTTCCGATCCCGATCACCGACACCCGCAACCCAGTATCGCCAAGAATTCGATAACGCATGAGATAAAATGAAACCAGCTACTCTTTCGGTGTTAAAGCGAAGGAACGCGCAGGCTCTGCATTTGGAACAGATGCAGTGCCGCGATGTTGACATGGTTGTAGCTTCCTTCCCCACCCCCCGGCCCGGACGTATAGCGTTCGTTGTTTTTCAAATAGCTCATGTTTCGGGAATATTCGTCTTCACTGATGCAAATGGAGTATTCTTCCCCCGCTTTGAAGCTCACGCTGACCGGCGAGGACATGTCCCACCGTTTCCAATCACCGGATTGCGGCATGACCAGATAACCGCAGGCGAGCGCCTCTTTGCATCCGGCCTTGCGGATCTCCAGCTTCTTCACGGCGCAGGTGATGCCCGTATTGACCGGCCCGGAGCCGTTGGCGAATTCCGCGCGAATAACATAATGGCCGCTGCGATTCACCTTGAAGCTCCTTGTCAGCAGTTGGTCGCCGGGTTTGCCCCAATTCTCAAAGTGGTGGCCGGCGATCAGCGTTCCTCCGCGATTCTGCATGTCCCTGGCCGGAATCACCTTTAGCTGATCTTCCGTCCCGTAGCAGCGGGGCGGGCTGAGGTGCGAGGCGTTGCCGCTTTGAGAATCCACCGCCTCAACTGCGTAATAATGCACCGTGTCCCGGTAGTCGGCGGACAAGGGATCAGTCCAACGCGTCTGCCGGATGCCCCTGGCGCAAAGTTGTCCATCACGATAGATGTTAAAGAGGACGTTCGCGGCGTCATCGTGGTGGTAATGCAACGCCAGGCGTCCATCCTGAACGGTGATGCCTGCTTGCTGAGCGTCGTCCCATGTCGGTTGAACCGGCCCGAACAGTGCCCGGTCGTTTGAGACATCCACCATTCGCAGTGGAGCGGCGTCCTGAGATTCTTTGGGGTCCTGAAGGTAAATGTCCCATTGATTGGCGGGTTGCAGCGAATCCGCGGTTGCGAACTCGTCGCCGATATTCTTCCCGTTGAGTTCCACGCGCTGAACGGCGCAAACGCCGCGCGCCTGTGAATGGGCCGGGGGGAGATGCACGCGCACCTGATTGCGGGTGTTCTGCCAGGCGAAATCCCGAAGTTCGATCTGATCGCTGTTGGGGAAGGTTTCATTCCGCATCTCCGCCGTGATGAAAGGCCGGAAACGAATGCCGTCCCAGGAAGTTTCCAAACCGAAGACGACGTCCTGCATCGTCGCAAGGTAGCCGGCCACCGACCAGAGTTGGCGGCGGGAGTTGATGACGGGGCCATTCAAAGCTTTGCCTTTTACTTCCGCCTGGCCGGTGACAAAGTCGAAGTTCTCCATATTGGAAAGGTTGAAGGCAGCCAGGCGCTCCAGGGAGCGAACGCCCAGGTTTACGGCATCGGGATTGTTTGCCTGGCGGGCAGCCTTGGTCCAATAAGCGGTCACAAATGGCCAGATGGCCTGGTTGTGATAAACAGGCACTGTCCGCTCCTGCGGCCAGACGACCGGCGGCCCGTGCGATCCGACGGGGTAATTTTTCAGTATCGTTTCCGCCCTGGCCTGGTCGGCGACCCCAAACAGGATGGCCAGCGACTCGCCGAGCAAATCGTAACGGTGAACGCGGATGTCATACACCCCGTCTGAAAGCAGACAGGTGCTGTAAAGGCCGGCTTCAGGATCGAAGAAATGTTCATTGATGGACGCTTTCAGATTCCCGGCCCACGCCGCATAACGGGAGGCGTCGGTTTTTCGTCCCAGCAAGCTCGAATACCCGGCGGTGGTCTTCAACAGGAAGTAATCGGCGGCGTTCACCGAGAGCGCTTTGGACATCGCGATGGGCAGCACGTTGTCCCTGGTCCAACCGGGATACGTTTGCTCGCGCCAGTCAAGAAATGATTGCTCGCCACGGTAAAGTCCGTCGGCGGGGTCAAACACCAGCCGCCGGTCCTGTTCGATGGTATCACAAAGGATCGGATAAACCCTTTTGAGGAAGTTTTCCCGCTCCGCGCCGTCGAGGTATTTCAACGTCTCGCCCGCCCCCAGCGCCCAAACTATACGGTCGCTGGAAACCGGATAACTTCCGCCGGAACCGGTGTCCTGAATGATCTGGTTGGTGAACCCGCCCGCAACGGAGGATTTGAGAACCGAGGTCTTGAAGAGGAGCGAGTTGACGGTCCGCCGCGAATCGAACCCGGCCAGGGCCAGATGCACGGAATAAGCCAGGTCGCGCGTCCAAACGTAGGTCCAAAACTCCCCCGTCTGCCAGGCTTCGAGTTCAACGGGCTGGCCCTTGCCGTAAGCGCCGTCCTTGATTTGCGCGACGGAATTCTGCAACGCCTCGTGAACCGCCATGGCGTAGAGTCCGTCGAAGAGCACGTTGCCGGTCCGGAGTCTGGCATGACCCTTCGCTTCAGAAAACGTGATCCGCTTTTCC
The DNA here is from genome assembly GCA_963813995.1 of uncultured Verrucomicrobiae bacterium. Classification (GTDB taxonomy): domain Bacteria; phylum Verrucomicrobiota; class Verrucomicrobiia; order Limisphaerales; family Palsa-1400; genus DASRLE01. The sequence goes on from CAWFAZ010000086.1 coordinate 86,602, forward strand.
GCCGGTTTGTTATCACGCAACTCTGCGGTGCTCGTCAGTTCGTACGTGCGGAGGTCGCCTGATTGACTGACCGACATGGTTGTCCGTGTCGGGCCTTCGGCCAAAGTAACGCTGCTTTGCGCCCTGGCGCAGGCCATTCCCAACCACCCGCCGGCAATGAGTGCTCCCGTTAAAACCGTGTTCATCAATAATTGCATGACAAGATTTGGCAACGAACTGGTTGAGGGGCGCTTTTCACTTTTTCGGATGAAGATTAAGGCTGGGAGCCGGAAACCGCCACCCCAAAACAGTGAACTTGCAACCGTGCGATCTGTCGATTCCCTCGCCCCACGAAGTGGGGAGAGGGTTTCGTTCGGTCAATGGTAGCAGTGTACGGATGCACCCCGGGGGAATGACCGCATGAAGATGCGATAGATTTTCCGCCCGGAAAGGTGGATACTGTCTTGTTGTCCAGGCCCGAAGCGTTGTCGAAAGCCCCATGATGGGCGCTTGAATCGCAGCGGGTTCGCAACTGGTTATACATGAAAACTAAACTCTGCCCGGGGCTTGCCGTCATCGTTGCGGCAGCCTGCCTGATCCCCGCGCCCGCCCGCGCCTACACAACCAATGTTCACACCTCGTTCCACTGGCATATGCATCAGCCGATTTACTGGCCGAACCGCCGCGATTACGGCGTTGACCATTATGAACGGGCCTGGGACACCATCCAGCAGCAGAACGCCGGCCGGCCCGACCCCAGCCCGGAAGTGTTGAGCAGCGTTTTCGGCGAAGCGGACCGCGTCAACGCCTATCAGACCTCGCCGTATGCTGCGCTCTCCAGCATCCTGAGTTACCCGAATTCCGGCGCGCAGATGAGTTTCTCCGGCGCCCTGATCGAAAACGCGCAAAGTCTCGCTGCGGCCGGCCAGTTGGGTTATGGCACGGGTTGGAATCAGGACAACCAGACATTGCGCAGTTGGACCACCTCCGGCGGGCATCCGCGCCTGGACCTGGTGAATTTCACTTACCATCACGCCCTCGCCCCGCTCGTCAGCGCGGCCACTCTCCAGATGGAACTGCTCATTCAGCAGCGACAGATGCAAATCTTCTGGGGCACAAGCCCGCCCCAGTCGCGCGGCTATTTTCCCGCCGAAACCTGCTTCGCTGAATACATGATTCCGACGCTGCAAAGCAATGGCATCGCGTGGTCCATCGTTGCCAACAACCATCTGGCGCGCGCCTGCGCGGATTTCCCGGTGGTCACCGGCTCGGGTGGCGAGAATTGCGACCTGCCCAACCTGGCCGACCAACTCGATCCCGCCCAGGGCGCGGCCAATTATCAGCGGCTCTCGATTCAGCGCGGTTGCGCGCCCACCCAGGTCATGCCCTTCGGATTCCAGGTTCACTATGCCCGTTATGTTAATCCGCAAACCGGCGCCGCCTCGACTCTGATGGTCGTGCCGGCCGATCAGGCCTTTGGCTGGATGGACAGTTACAGCACCTGGAACCTGGACCTGCTCGCGCCCTTGCAGGCCCGCAATAATCCCGCCAAACCGGCGCTGGCACTCTTCGCCCATGACGGCGACAATGCCTGGAGCGGCGGCTATTCATATTACAACGAGTGGGTTAACGAGTTGGCCGGCCAGGCCGGCAGCCTCGGTTACGAACCGACTACCATTGAACAGTTCCTTCAGGATTTTCCTCCCGCCACCAATGATATCGTTCATGTCGAAAACGGAGGCTGGGTCTTTGCGGACGGCGATTTCGGTTCGCCCATCTTCATCAACTGGCACTGGCCCCCAAGTTACACCGCCGCCAACGGCAAAAATGTGGTGGACCCGAGCCAGGGAATCAGCGACAAAGCGGACAACTGGCGCGTGATTACCGCCACGGAAAACCGGGTCAAAACCGCCCAGCAAATCTCGGGCATCACGCCCAACATTGATCAGGTGCGCGATCCCGGCAGCTATTCGGGCGCGCCCAGCGCGGTGGATTTGGGCTGGCATTATTATCTGGCTTCTCTGGACAGCGGATTTGTTTACTTCGGCTGCACGGGCGACGAATGCGAGCGCTCCACCGTTGCGCAATCCAACGCGGTGCGCAATGTGGACCCGATCCTGTCCGCCAACCCCGCGGCCGACACCACGCCGCCCACTGTTTTCATCCCGCAACGCCATCCCTGGAATCCGGGCGGCACCAATTTCGGCGTGCAATATGGTTACACGCTGATCGTCGAGACCAACACGGATTTCTGGATTTGGACTTATGCCTACGATGTGTCAGGCATCACGAACGCCGCCCTGTTCTTCCGCATCGACGGCACGAACCCGCCGGTCAGCGATGAGTTCAAGACTTACGCCGGAGGACATGACACCGGCCCCTGGATCACTTCCAACCTGACTCTGCGCGTCGTGACTCCAACGCTGGGCGTGACGCCGCAATACATCGCGGATTATTATTATACAAAGGTCACGGGCATCACCAATGCCTACGTGGATTATTATGTCAGCGCCACGGACAGCCGGGGCAATGCCAGCCGGTCGCCGATCCAGCATGTCTGGGTTGGCGCAGGCTCGGGCGGCAGCGGCGGCGGCAATGGCAGCGGATGCGACGGCGCCGTCTGCGTCGCGCCAGCGACTCCGGTGGCCGGGTCGCAGGTCACCATTCAATATAATCCCGCCGGCGGCCCCATCGCCTCAGCCACGAGCGTGGACATTCATCTGGGTTGGAACGGATGGAATCCCGTCGTCTCGCCGGACGCGCCCATGACTCTTCTGCTCGCATCCAACCTCTGGCAATACACCGTGACCATTCCGAATACCGCGACGCAGTTGAATTGCTGTTTCAACAACGGCAGCGGCGCCTGGGCCAACAACAGCGGGGCGAACTGGAATTTCACTGTCACCGCGAACACCAATCCCGTAGTGCCGTCCCAACCGCAGAACCTTGCCGCCACCCCGGTGCAGACCAATCAAATCAATCTGGCCTGGTCGGCGGCGGCGGGCGCGACAGGCTACATCGTCAATCGCGGCGATTCGCCGGTCGCCCTGACCAGCGGCACAAACTATTCGGACACGGGCCTGATGACGAACACTTCTTATTGCTACTCGATCGTGGCCTCCAACAGTGTGGGTTTCTCGACCCCGAGCGCGACAGTCTGCACGAACACGCTGGCCGTCACCATCCCGGCATTCGTGCTGGACGGCGCTTTCGATTACCCCGGTTATCAACTCGCTTCAAACTCGGCGATGGTGCTTTACGCGGCCTTGCGCGGGACGATTCTTTACGTTGCCACGGGGTCGCCCGGAGACAGCGGGCCGAACGACTGCTTCATTTTCGTGACCGACCAATTGTCGGCCAGCGCGACCAATCCCGCGCCTTGGGCCAAGGCTGGCATGGTGGCCGTGGCCACGAACAAGCCGTATCTGGCCGCCGAAAGCCAGAATACTTACATAAGTTGGTATCTCAATGACACTCAAACCAACTATCCTTGCGCCAAGTCCGCCGCCACCAATGGCGCGATGGAAGGCGCCATCGATCTGTTGCTCGCCTTCGGTCACATTCCCACGAACATTTATCTCTGCGCCGCGGCCTACGTCACCACCAATGGCGGCGCGCTGGTGGCGCAATGCCCCGCCGGTTCCGGCCCCAACATCAACCCGGGCGGCTTCCTGGAAATTCCCGCCATCGCGTTGGATGATTCCAATGGCAGCGGAGTATTTAACCTGCTTGATCCAACGCGCGGCTTTGTTCTGCTCGGCGCCTCGCTGACCAACGGCGTGGGCTTCACCCTCAATTGGGCCTCGATGCCGGGGCATGGCTACCAGGTGGTCTATCGCAACACCCTGACCAACCCCTGGACCGATTTGCCCGGCGCGTCCAACGTCGCGGGACCGCTGCAACTCATCCTTTCCCACACCGACCCCGTGCCCGCCAATGCCGTTGAGCGTTTCTACGGGATAAAATTAACGCCTTAGAGCCTGTTTTAAAACCCAGAGAAACCCAATTTTAACGCCATGACCTGTCTAAGAATTGTCTGCGCCGCGTTGTCCATGGCAACCGCGGTGCTCGCCCAATCCAGCCAGCCCGGATGGGGCTCCACGCCATACAGCAATTCCCCCGGGTCCGGCGTCACTTTCCGGGTCTGGGCTCCGAACGCGGCCAGCGTCCATGTCCCCGGCCAGTTTAACAATTGGTCCACCACCGCGACCCCGTTGGGCAAGGAGTTGAGCAACAGCGTTTGGACCGGCGTCTGGTCCGCCGACGTGCCCGTCGCGTCCACGGGTCAACAATATAAATACTACATCAATTCCACCAACATGAGCCAGCCCTGGAAGCACGACCCCAGAACCCGCTACGTGGTCCAGGCCGGCTCCGGCTATAACGACATCATCTATGACCCGAAGGCTTATAATTGGACGGGCGACGTTGCGGTGCGGCCGCCGCTGGAGGATCTGGTCATCTATGAACTTCACATCGGTGACTTCTATGATCCGCGTTCCGGCTCCGGGCTGCCAGGCCGCTTCATCGACGCCACCAACAAGCTCGGCTACCTGCAAAGCCTGGGCGTCAGCGCCGTCGAAGTGATGCCCATCGCGGAATTCCCCGGCTTGAGCGATTGGGGCTACGACCCGGCCGACCCGTTCGCGGCCGATAATTACGCCTACGGCGGTCCGAACGGATTCAAGACTTTTGTTCTGGCCTGTCACAAGCGCGGCCTGGCCGTTTTGCTTGACGTGGTCCACAACCACTACGGGCCGACCGATCTTGACCTGTGGAATTTCGACGGATGGTACACCGCGCCCAATGAAGGGGGCATTTACTTTTATCAGAGTAATGATCTCTGTTGCACCGGCTACGGTTCCCGTCCGGACTACAGCACGCAACAGGTGCGCAATTACATTCAGGATAACTTCACCATGTGGCTGGACGAATGCCATGTGGACGGTTTCCGCTGGGACACCCCCGGCCTGATGATGAATGCCACCGGCTACGGCTACATCGCCGATGCCGGAACGCTTATCGCCGAAATCAACGAGATGATTCACACCAATTCCGGCATCATCAGCATCGCCGAGGATGTGACCGGCTACGGCTTTGACGGTACCTGGGACTTGGGTTTTTACCAATGGCTCACCCCGCAACTGGCCGATACCCTGGATTCCGGGCGCAACATGGCGGACATTGCCTATCCCATCGTCACCAACACCCTCTTTGGTGGTCAGGCGGGTTTTAACCGGGTGGTGTATCTGGAATCGCATGATGTGGTCGGCGATTTGAATGGGACCAACGCCGTCCGCCTGGTCACCGCGATTGACTCCAGCGCACCCGGCAGCTACCGGGCCAGAAAACTTTCCACCCTGGGGGCCGTTCTCACCTTCACCGCACCGGGCGTGCCGATGATATTCGAGGGCCAGGAAATGCTTGAGAACCAGCAATTCGATTCCAGCCGGCCCGTGGATTGGACCAAAACCAACACCTACAGCTACATCGTCCGGCTTTACCACGATCTCATCAGCGTGCGTCGCGACGCGCAAGGCTGCACTCCGGGTTTGGAAGGCGGCCAGTGCCGGATATATGAGGAGGACAACGTGAACAAGTTGCTGGCCTATCGGCGATGGGCCAGTGCCAACAGCAGTCAGGACGTGTTCGTGATCGCCAACTGCTCCAGCAACATCCAAAGCAACTACTCGCTGGCTTTCCCCGAAGCGGGCGTCTGGTACGTTCACTTTAACAGCGACTCAACCAACTACGGACCGGACTATGGCAACACCGGGCCGGCCACAGTGACCGCCCAAGGCTCCCCGGTTACGGGCAGCATCACCATCGGGCCTTACAGCGCGCTCATTCTTTCGCAAACCCCGCCCGTTCCGCCGCAGCTCACCCTCGGGCAAACCAACGGTGTCCTGACCCTTTCCTGGCCGAATACCTACGGGTGGTGGGTGCTGGATTCCAGCCCGGTGCTGACGGGAAATCCCCCGCCGTGGGCTCAAGTGCCGTCCACGCAATTCCAAACCAACGCCGCGGCGGTTTTCATCCACCCCGTTGCCTCCGCCGGTTCCGTCTTTTATCGTTTGCGCAACACCAAACCGTAAAGGCGTTTCCACCCAGCCCGCATAAACATGCTGTTGCCCCGGCCCGATCCTTCGTGTATGGTATGATAATGCCGCGTCGCATCCAATACTGTGTGATTTTTGCGTTTTCGTTTCTGTTTGTCCAGAGCGTCCGGGCCGAAGCTATGCTGTCGTTGTTCCGACAAACTTGGAGCCAGGTAACACAAAGAATGCCGGAAATGGCCGAGGCGGGTTACGACAGTCTGTGGCTGCCCCCTCCGACCAAGGGCAACAGCGGCACTTATTCCGTCGGCTACGATTTATTTGACCCGTTTGACCTGGGCGGCACCAACCAGTGTGGGACGATTGCCACCGCCTATGGCACTCAGTCTGATTTGCTTAACATGGTGCAAACCGCCCATCGCTTCGGCATACGCGTCTATTTCGACAACGTGATGAACCACCGGGCAAGTGCCATACCGGGGCTTCCGGGTGGCGAGCCGACCAATTATTTCCCCGGTTTGCTTCCGGCGGATTTTCACCTGCAGGTCATTTCCGGCGGATATACAAACTGGCCGAACATCAGCGATTGGTGCTATGCCGAGCAGGTCGAAAACAACCCCCTCGAAGGCTTGTGTGATCTGGCGAATGAACCGGGCACGGTCAATTGGAACTTTGGCGCCACTTGGGGCGATGTGACGAACAAGCCGGTGTTTGTCCGGTTTCCGGGCCGGCCGGATTTATACATGGACACCAACGGACCCTTGTTGGGCATCGGTTGGGGTGGCGCAGGTTGGCGGCCCTTCGATGGCAATGGCCAGCCGGTGCCGGAAGATGTGACTGCTTATGAATGTCGCGCGGTGGCGTGGGAGCTTTACATGACCAAATGCGACGGGTTCCGGCTTGACGCGGTGAAGCAAGTGCCGTTGAGCTTTTTTGGCGCGGAAACCGGCCAGACGGATGACCCGTCCTTTAGCGGTTACACCGGCGCCATCCAGGCGATGTATGATTACGTCCACGGCTACGGCAGCAACGTCACCGGCAACGGTTATATCGAGACCGATGGCAATCGCAACAGCTTGTTCAACACCGAGGCGCCGCGCAATGACGCCATGCTTTTCGGCGAATACGAACAGCAAGCGCTGGCTGCCGGCAGTGACTTTAATGACTATCTCCAGTCGGGCATGCGCCTGGAGAACTTTCCGCTTTTCAACTATTTCGAAAACGTGTTGGAGGACGGCGATTCCATGTCCGGCATGGACGGTCGCGATTTCAGCGCGCCAACGTGGTCTCAGGGCAATTGCGACAGCAACGGCAATTTCAGCGGAGCGCAGGCTGTCAACTTTCCGATGGTGCAAGACCCCGGTTTTCAATTCTTCCCAAACCAGGAATTCGGGGACTCTTATTTCTTCATGCACGAGGGGTTGCCGATGGCTTATGCCGATGGCTTCAATCATAACACAGTCGCCAACTCGACGCCCACTGAATCCCTGGCCAATTATCTCGGTGAATTCAGCGATAACACCCTGCCGGACATGATGTATGTGCATAACCAGCTTGCGCGCGGCGGCACCTGGTCGCGCTGGAGCGACCAGAATATCGTAATGTTCGAGCGCTACGATTACCGCGAAGGCAACAGTTCCGCGCCGCAGACGCAGGACGTGGTGCTGTTCGGCATGAATGACAAGACCAGTTATCCCGGCGACATCTCATTCGATGACGGTGTGAGCCGGACCAGCGATGGATATTATCTGAATCCTTCCAACACAACTTCCACCGCTGTCTCCAATTCGCGCGGTTTGGGAATCGTGGTTGGTTTTCCGCCCGGCACGGTGCTGACGCAACTGGCCAGTTCTTCGCCGACAGGCGGTCGCGCTTATACAAACTTGCTGGTGCATGGTGCGACAACGAGTTTGTCCACAGCGGCGTCCACCGCGAATGCCGCCCAAGCGACGAATCGGCTGATTTATGTCGGCGGCCAGACCCTGGCCTCGGGCGGCGGCGCGATTGAGCTGACCATTCCCACCATGTCGTGGGTCATGTATGGCCTTCAATGGCCGCAGCCGAGCCAGGCGAATTCTTCGACCAACGCCATTATTCTCCGCCAGGGTGGTGGTATGGCCCCTCAAATCACGATTTATCGCACCGACGGAACGAATGGCCCGACAAATTACAGTCCGCTCTTCCCCTTCAAAATGCGCGGCAGCGTGGATCCGTACACCGGGCTTCCGGTCATGGCCCCCGGGGAAGGCAACGTCTCCAATCTCACCTATGCCATTAACGTCCCGATCGTGACCAACGCCAACTTCGACATCCTCGTCCGCAGCGACGCCTCCACTTCCAACACGCTTGTCAAGCTGGATGGCGGCGCAGATTTGAACAGCCAGATGGGACTCGGCCCGACGAATTTCCAGGCCGGCATCGCCCCGACCAACTTTCTTGACCTGCGCGACAACCCTCCGGGTTACGCCGATGATGTTTTCCTGGGTTACGAACAGACCGCGTTTCAATTCCGCAACGGCCCGGAAAAATTCGCCGCCCGCAATGTTTTGAGCAACACCATCGTCTCGCTCGGCGCGGAAACGTATTATTACACCGTCGGCGGCTCCAGCAATGTGGCTTCCGGTTCCGGCTTCGGACAATCCATTACCAACGAGACCGCCAACTGGGTCTGGCATGACCCGACGAACAGTGTCACGGCACTCAGCAACAGCCCCCCTTCGCAAATGAATCCGTTAAGCCCGACCTCCAGCCAGGCGGTGGATGTCTGGGTCAAGGTCGGCTACGAATTTCAAATCAACACCTGCTTCATTTATTACACAACGGACGGTTCGAATCCCGAAGGCGCGTTCGGCATCGGCAAGGGCAAGACACAGGTGGCGCAGGGAAACTGGGTCAACCATGACAGCGCGCAAACCAACATTGACTGGTGGAAGGGCACGATTCCCGCGCAGGCCGCCGGCATACAGGTGCGTTACAAGGTCGGGTTATTTTATGGCGGCAGCGTCAATCCCGGCCAGAGCATCCAGCCGATTTCCTGCGCCGAGCCGTCTGGCTCGAAATTGTTCGGCGTGACGCAAGCGGCCATCACGAATTTCAACCCGGCGGCCGCCGTGGTCTGGCTGCACAACGACCTCAACCCGGCCAACACCGTCACCGGTTTGCAGTCCGGTTTCCACATCCTGCGCGCCCGCGCCTTCCTGCCGCGCGCGGGCCAATCCAGCGTGTATAACACGTTTTTGCAGACGTTTTATTACGACGGCCCGCTGCCTACAGGTGTTATTGTCTATCCGGCCGGCGGCAGCACGATTGGCAGCAGCAATTACACCGTGATCGTGCGTACCGACAGCACTGTCACCGGCGCGACCTTTAACATTCAAGACTCTGACCACGCCAATGACGATGTGAACACCGGCCAGACGAATGGCATTGGTAATGACACCAACGGCGCGCCCATTTTCCTTCCGGCCACACTGGCCAGCCCCGATTCCTCGTTAAGCCTCCAATATCCGAATTATCTGCAGGAGTTCCGGTTTGTTTATAACAAGGTCCCCCCCAGCGGCACTGCGACGATTTATGTGAAGCTCAATGAATACGGCACGGCCCTCTATACCAACCATTACACCATGCTCACCGCGACGGTCAACACGCTCGGGCCCGAGGAAATCGTGCAGTTCTCCAGTCCGCCGTCCAACGGCAGCATTATCACGATGACCAGCAATACGACTTACACGATTCGCGCCTGTTTCACTCCTAACTTGGACACAAATCAACCCAATCTCTTCTACCTGACCATCAATGGCGTGTTGCAGTCTCAGTCTTCCAACCTGATTCGTCTCGCGGGGTTTGATCCCCCGGCATGCTCCAACATGAACTCCTTTTTCTACTTCTGGAAGCTCAGTTCGCCCGGCACAACGTTGGGCGCCAACCATCTCCAGCTCGTTTATTCCAACAGCAGCACCGGCGTGGTTTTAAGCGACGCAATGTCAGTCCTTGTGGCCCCGCCTTTGATCATTTCAGGCTTGGGGGGCGTCAACCATCAGCTTGTCTCGTGGGCCAGCGCGTCGAACGTGACTTATCAGGTGTGGGCGACGACCAATTTGGCCCGGCCGTTTCAACTCATCAGCACCAACATTCCGAGCCAGGGTTCCACCACATCCTTTTACGACTCGAACTCGGCGCCGCAAAAATTCTATCAAATCGAGGCGATCCAGCAGTGATGCCGCCCGGGCAATCAGGCTGGCCCACCGTTGTTCATTGAACCCTGCCGCCAATTTATGTGATTGCCACCGGTTCGGGTTCGTGCGACTTAGTTGGCACAATTGAAACCGCGCCCCAAAGCACCGCAGGCCGCAGCCCCGCCCCTGGTTCCGCGCCATAAGTGGCTGTTCCGCATCGCGGCGCTCCTGGTCATGCCGTTGCTGGCACTGGCCGTGTTGGAGGCGGCGTTGCGCCTGGCGGGCTGCGGTTACACGACCAGTCTGTTCGAGAAGGTCCGCCTCCAAGGCCGGGATGTTCTGCTCAACAATGAAAACTTCAGCCTCCGCTTTTTTCCGCCGGAATTGTCCCGCTGGCCCGGCCCGCTGATGATCGAGCCGGTGAAACCTGCGGGCACATGCCGCATTTTTATTTTTGGCGAATCGGCTGCGCAAGGTGATCCGGAGCCGGCCTTTGCGGCGAGCCGGTATTTGGAAGCCTTGTTGCGGGAACGGTATCCCGGCGTGAATTTCGAGGTGGTCAACTTTGGCATCACTGCGATCAGTTCCCATGTCATCGTGCCCATCGCCCGCGAATGCGCCCGCTACCAGGGCGACCTTTGGATCATCTACATGGGGAACAATGAAATGATCGGGCCGTTTGGCGCGGCCACCGTTTTCGGCGCCAAAGCTCCTCCCTGGCCGGTGGTGCGATTGGGGCTGGCTTTGCAGACAACGCGCGTCGGCCAACTGCTCATGAACCTCGGACGGAAATTGAAAGGCCACGCGGCCGCGCCGCGCGTTTGGCACGGGTTGGAAATGTTTCTCGGCAATCAACTGGCCCCGGATGACCCGCGCAAGGAGGCCGTCTATAACAATTTTCAGAGGAACCTGCAAGACATCCTGCGGGCGGGCCGCAACGCCGGCGCCGCCATCATCCTCAATACCGTCGCGGTGAACCTCAAGGATTGCCCGCCCTTTGCCTCGCTCAATTCCAGCCGTCTGGCGCCACCCGACCGGGAGAAATTCGACCGCTGGTGCGCGGAGGGACGCGGGGCGGAGATGAGCAACGACTGGAAGCTGGCGGCGGCTGATTTTGGAGAGGCCGTCGCGCTGGACCCGCAAATGGCCGAAGCCCAATTCCGCGAAGGGGAATGCCTCTTGCAGTTGAACGATGCCGCCGACGCAGCAGGGCATTTCCAGAAAGCGTGCGACTGTGACGCGCTTGTCTTCCGGGCCGATTCGCGCATCAACGGCATCATCCGGGAAACGGGCCAGCAACTGGGCGGGCCGGACCTCGTTTTATGCGACGCCGCGGCCTCCCTGCCTGAACCCGGAAGCATTCCCGGCCAGGAAACCTTCTACGAGCACGTCCATTTGAACTTCGACGGCAATTACCGGCTGGCCAAATTGTGGGCGGCCCAGGCCGAACGGCTCCTGCCCGAAAATGTCAAGACCAAGGCACAGGGCGGCTGGGCCTCCCAGGAAATCTGCGAGGCGCGCCTGGGCTTGACGGACCGGAACCGGGGGAACGTGCTGCACGAGGTGCAGCGGCGCATGGAGGGGCCGCCGTTCAACAGCCAGTTCAACAACGAGCGGCGCGTCTCCGAATTGTCGGCCCGGCTTGACAGCATGCTCCGGCACAGGGACGCAACGGCAGCAACCAATGCGCGCTCTCTCTACACCGATGCCATCGCCCGCGCGCCGCGCGATTATCTGCTGCACGAGAACTACGGGGAATTCCTCGAACTGACCGGGGACTTCAAGCAAGCCGCGCTGGAATGGAAGCAAGCGCGGCAGTTGATGCCGCGCAACCCGTTCGCGTTTCTCACCGAAGGCCAGTTGTTGGAGAGGCAAGGGGACTTGTCCTCAGCGCGGGAATCCTTTCGCCAGGCGGTGATTCTTCATCCGCGCTACGCCGAGGCTTGGTTTGAGTTGGGCAAACTCGCCGCCGTGGAAGGCAAGCTCGATGAAGCCCTGGAGAACTATCGCCGGTCGGCGGCGTTGCAGCCCAACGATCCGCAAACTTATCTTTGCATGGGCAAAGCGTTGTCGCTCTTGAAGCGATCGGACGAGTCGCTGCAAAACTTCCGGCACGCGCTCGAATTGGACGGAGCGAACTGGGAGGCGCATTACGCGCTGGGCGGGGAGTTGGGCATGCATGGGCGGTTCGCGGAGGCGAAACCGGAATTCCAACAAGTGGTCCGCCTTCAGCCGCAATACGCCATGGGCCACCTGAACCTGGGCGTCGCCTTGTTCAAACTCAACGACCCGCAAGGCGCGCGGCGGGAATTTGCCGAAACCTTGCGCCTGGACCCGACCAACAAATCGGCCCGAGCCTACATGGCTGCCGCCAAATGATTCATGTTGCAGTTTTAGTCCCCAACCTGTAGGCTGGCAGCCTGTCGGATTTGACGTAAGTTGTTGATTTGCAACGTTGATCCATGTTGGCGCTAAAATTAAGATGTTGATTACGAAGAACTTGCAATTCATCAATGGCCCAGGTCCGACAAATTGCCAGGCGCAAGCCTGTGGCCGGCCTTTGACGAGGCAAACCTCACAGCACAAACATGCGGTAGCGGAACGAACGTGGGTGTGCTACGTTTGAAGAAGCGACCCAACAAGTCAACATAGAAAAACATTATGAATACAAAATTATCCACAAAAGCCATCCAGCGCGGCCTCTGGATGGGAGCTTTGCTCCTAAGCGCCGCAGCAGCATCCGCCTCATCATCAATCTTAACGTTCCAAGTTGATATGACGCCCCAGCTCGGGTCCTCATTTAACCCGGGTAACGGCGATACCTTATGGGTTAACGGGACGTTCTATGGATGGGGAGGCGTGCAACTGACCGCTGCCCCCACCGAGGAGTATCCCAACCTCTACACCGGAACAGTCAATGACCAGGACGACGCCAATGGAGGGGTGGTGGATTACAAGATCGTCATTAACGAAAACAACTGGGAGAATCCGGACGACTATGACAATCGTTGCGCGACTCTTCCCAGCACCAGCGGGGGCAGCCTGCTGCTGCCTGTGCAGTACTTTGGCGATGCCGGCACTCCCGTGGAAAACAGCATTACTTTCCAGGTGGATATGGCCGAGCAGCTCAATACCGGGGCTTTCAACACGAGTTACCCCGTTTATTGCTACGGCTATTTCCAAGGCTGGAACAACAGCTTCCAATTGACAGAAGGATCTCCCGTTATCCAGAATGGCAACATAGTTTCCCTGCCTTATACGGGCACTTACACCACCTGGTCGGCCTCTCCCGGCGGCGCCAATGAGTACAAATTTGTTTACAACAACGGCGGCACTGTATATGAGAACCCGACTACAGGTGATCCCGACAATGGTCAAAACCGCTTCTGCTTTAACGAACCTCAAGTGCTGCCAATTGTATGGTTCAGTGATGTGAAGTATAGCAAGACCGTGACGAACGTCATCACGTTTGAAGTGGACATGTCGGTCCAGATTTTGAACGGCAACTTCACGAATGGCACCAGCACGGTGTATCTCCAGGGAGACTTCAATAACTATGCCGGCCCGGCTATGACGGAGGAGGCCCCGCCCAACCAGAATATTTACTACTACACGCAAACTATTGTGGACGCGGCTGGTGCGTTGCATCTGTTCAAATATCAGATCGCGCCGTGGACGGGGAATTCGGAAGGCATCTGGGAAACCCCTTCGGCCGCCAATGAATATCCCGGAACGCAAAATCGCTTTCTGTATCTTACAGGTGCGAACGCGTCTTACGTCAACGGCCCAGTTTTTTTCAGTGACCTGAATATAAGTGCCGTCACTCCGGGACCCTGCCTGGTGACCTTTACCGTCGATATGACACCGGCGGCTCCGGGCGGCAATGATGACACCTGTAATAGCGGCGGACCCTTCCTCGGCGGAGCACAAAACGAAGATTTCGATACCGTTTATATTAACGGCGTTTACGAAGGCTCTGACGGCAGTTGGTGGTCATGGGGTAGTGTGGGGGACCCCGACTATGCAATGACTCAAATTGGTGACACCGGCAATCTTTACACGATTACCCTGCCCATAAACGCAGGCCAGTCCATCAATCTGATCTATAAGTATGGCATCGATGGGGCAGATAACGAGGCTCCCAGTGGCAACAACCACTACCGTTACATCCGCAGCATTATCAACAGCGGTTCGGGTTATATCATGCCGACGGATTTATTTGCCAATAATAGAAACGGGAACACAGGGGAACCGTCATTCGGCAATTTGGCGATTAGCCAGTCTGCCGATAACGTAGTGCTGTCATGGCTCGGACGAACCACGGTTCAATTGCAAAGCACCACCAGCCTGACTCCGCCAATCACTTGGACGCCACTGCCCGCGACCGATGGAGCTACTTTAATTGTCACGCCTGGCAACGAGTTGCAGGGCATTGCGCCTGGCGCGGCGCTCGGCACAAATGTCAGCATAAGCTACCCCATCGGGGGCGGTAATGTGTACTACGAGTTGATTGGGCCTCAATAGGTGATTGGTTGTTGCGCGCCCCGGTCAGCCACGCGCTGATCGGGGCGGCAATGAACATTCAGATATGAAACGTCAAAAGGCATTTACATTGATTGAATTACTGGTGGTCATCGCCATTATCGCCATACTGGCGGCCATGTTGCTGCCCGCCCTTGCCCGTGCAAAAACGGCGGCCCTTTCGGTTAAATGCATGAGCAACAAGAAGCAAATGCAGTTGGCTTGGAGCATGTATGCCGGCGATAACCATGAGGTTCTTGCCGATAATCATGACTACCACGATTTTGGAAATTGGTCACCACCGACTCCGCCGGGAACGCCAGCCTGGTGCGAAGGGTGGTTGACGTGGGGTGTTGGTTCTCCTCCTTCTGACAACACCAACACAGCCCTCCTCAGCGGAATACCTTTGAATGGAAGAGTTTATGCGTTACTGGGGCCGTACGTCGGCAATCAACTGGCCGTATTTCGCTGCCCCGGCGATACTTACGCCAGTGCGGCCCAGCACGCAGCCGGATGGGCGACTCGTGATCGCAGTATTGCCATGGATGGAAACATTGGGGGTGGAGAGAAATATGCATTTGAAGGTTGGACGCTCACGAATGCCATTACCAAAGCGGGCAATTTTACCTCGCCGGGGGCTGCCATGAGCTGGGTGTTCATGGATGAGCATCCTGATTGGATTGATGACTCCATTCTTTATGTTAACCCCGCCGAAACAAACGGGGTGGGTGAATTTACTGAACTGCCGGGGAGCTTTCACAATAATGCCTGTGGAATCAGTTTTGCCGATGGCCATGCCGAAATCCATAAATGGACGGATTCTCGAATCAATCTGCGGGTCCTATATGAGTATCAACAAGATCTTGGACCCGGTGGAATCAGCTTCCCGGCTGGTAACCCTTGCAAGGATCTGGCATGGATGGCACAGCGCACACCTTACCAATAAGTGCGGTGTGACGGCGTCGCCCAAACGGGGGCTTCCTGATTCGACGAAGTGAACGCTCCGCGCCCCGCCGTCACCCGCGAAGGTATTTCACCACCGCGTCCGTCCGCGAATGCACGTGCAGTTTCTCATACACCGTGCGCACGTAGCTGCGCACCGTGTCGATGCTGATGTTCATCCGGTCCGCGATTTCCTTGTAAGCGTAGCCTTTGGACAGTTGGTCCAGAAATTCCCTTTCCCCCGGCGCCAGGCGCGACACCGGCGAGTTGTCCCCGGCCGGCTTGGAAAAAAACTGCACCACCCGCCGCGCCAGTTGCGGCGTCATGGGCGAACCGCCGCCGTGAACATCGTGGATCGCCTCCAGCAGCCGCGCCAACGCGGTCCGCTTCAGCAGGTAGCCGCTGGCCCCGGCCTTCAAGGAATTGAACAGCGAGTCGCTGTCCTCATAAACTGTCAACATGAGAATTTGCGCCTTGGGCAGGATGGCTCTCAATTGCCGGACGCATTCCACGCCGTTCATCCCCGGCAGGTTGATGTCCATCAGCACCACGTCCGGCGGACGGTTGGGGATTTCTTTCAGGGCCGTTTCGGCGTCAGGATAGTCGCCCGTCAGGCGCAGCGCCGGCGCGCGCCGGATGAGCGTTGCCAGACTGGCGCGGATGCCCTCGTCATCATCCACGATCGCCACTTTGATCTGGGTCTTTTCTGTCATGACAGTATAACAGTTGTCATGCTCCATTCATGGCATATAACCGCCCCTTCCGGCAATCACTGAACGTGCGGCGGCGAAGTTCAAGCTGCGGCCTTTCCGTTGCTGTGAATCAGCGCAAAATGCAGGCTCAATCTGACGGTGGTTCCCTGGCCGGGACGGCTCTCGATGGTCACGTTCTCGCCTATCGCCTGCGCCCGGCGGCGCATATTGCCCAACCCGTTGCCCCGGCTCTGTCCGTTGATGTCAAACCCCCTGCCATCGTCCTGCACCATGATTTCCAACGCGTTGCCCGCCGCCTTGGCGCGGATGAGGACCTCGCGCGCGGCGGCATGTTTGAGCGCGTTGGCCAGCGCTTCCTTGACGACCAAAAAAATATTATGCCGGACTTCCGGCGGCAGCGGAAGCGCCGGCAAATCGTGCGGCAGGTCCAGCCGGCAACGTATCCCGCCGCCTTCGAATAATTCATTGGCAAAGTGGGCGATGTATTCCACAAGGCTTTGCAGCGAATCGCTCCCGGGCCGGACCGCCCAGACAATCTCCTCCAAGGCCCGCACGGTTTGATCGGCGGACTGGGAAATCTTGACCGCGTGGCTTTCGACCTGGCTGGGATTGTCCCGGTCCGCCTTGAGCAGGCCGCTCAAAAGCGAAATGCGGGCCAGGGACGAACCCAAATCATCGTGCAAATCGCGCGCGATGCGCTCCCGTTCATGCGCCAGGGCGCGCTCCTGCTCCAATTGTTCCAACCGGCGGTGCAGTTTGCGCTTTTCCATCACCCGCGAGGTTGCCGCGATGATGACCAGCAATCCCAGCGAGGCTGGCACCCGAAACCACCACGTCTGCCATAAGTGCGGCTGCACGGTTACCGAGACACTTGCGCCCGTCTTGCTCCAGCCCCCTTCCCCGTTTCCAGCGATGACCTGAAATCGGTATTTGCCGAACGGCACATAAGGAAAGGAGGCCGAGCGGCTCGAGCCGGCTTCCACCCAATCGGAATCCAGTCCTTCGAGCCGATACCGGAAGCGCACCCGTTCGGGAGCATCGAAATTAAGGCCCGTGTATCGAAACTCAAGCCGGTGCTTGCCGGGTCCAAGACGCAATGATTCCGCCGCATCCGGCACCCCGTCCACCAGCGTCTCCTCCAGCACCACCGCTGGCGCGGGAATCCCCGTCGTTTGGTGATGTGGATCAGCCACCACAATCCCCTCCTGCGTGGGGAACCAGAGCAGCCCTGATTCTGTTCTGAGGCCAATCGGAAAAAATCCGCTGATGCATTCCTCCGACAACATGCCCTCTGTGCGGCCATAGGCCTGCGGATACGCCGCCGCTATCTTTTGCGCCGCCAAATCCTCCAATTCATGCTTGCTCACACAAACAATGCCCCGGTCGCCTCCCAGCCAAAGATTGCCCGCGTCATCTTCGAGTATTTGCGATATCGTATTGTCGGGAAGCCCTTCGCGCGTTGTAAATGTCGCCACCTTCCCCTCTTTCAACCGGCTCAACCCGCCGCCGCCCGTTCCGATCCAAAGTGTGCCTTCCGCATCCGGGTACAGTGTGCGGACCCAATCGCTCAGCAATCCGTTCCGTTTCCTCCAATGCCCGTCCGCCCTGCCTTCAACACTGAACAATCCATCGCCGGCGGTTCCCACCCATGTGGAGCCATCCTGCTGCGGCACAATGGCTGTTATCGCATGGACGTGCTGGCCGTTCTTTTGTGCCAGCCACTGCCCATTGTCCTGCCACCAAAGCTCCCCTTGTCGTGTCCCCACCCACAGCCTGCCCTGCGCATCCTGTCCCAACGCACTCACGTCCAGGTTGGTCAACGCCGCCAACCCGGGTTCGATCTCAACATTGCGCGCGTCCTTGAATTGCAGCAACCCGCGCGCGCCGCCCATCCAGCAACTGCCGTCCCTGGCCATCAGCAGCGCTCCCGCCCGGCCATCCCCCGGCGACAAGCCTGCGGCGGGCAGCGGCCTGAAATAACGGCCATCCCAAAGATAGAGGCCCTCGCTTGATTTGCTCGCCCAAATCATACCCGGCGTTACCTCCGCCAGGCCCTGCACTGCGCCGTTGCCCAGCCCCTCGTTATAGCTGATCACGGACAGGTTTTTGGGCCGCAGCCGATTCAAGCCTCCGTGCGTGCCCACCCAAAGTTTTCCTTCCCGATCCACCAGCAGCGCCTCCACCAAATTGTCCGACAAACCGCTGCTCGCATTCACAGCCACCAGCTTCCCATGCTTGAACTGGAACAAACCCTCGCTCACCGACCCCGCCCAAACCGTGCCGTCGGCATCCTCCGCCAGCGCGCTGACGTAGTGCCTCGCCAGGTGACGGGGAAACCGGTAGCGCCGCCACTGCTCCCCCTCGCGATACAGCACCGAGTCATCACCCGCGCCGACCCAGATGCGCCCTTCATAATCCACCAGCAGGCAATGCGGATCCTCCAGCAAATTATCGAAGACCGGGTCATGCACCTTCAATAGTTCCCCGCCCCGCAGACTGAACACCCCGGCGCCCTTCGCCCCGATCCACATCGCGCCGGTGCGCTTGCTGAACAGCGACGTGATCGGTTTTCCGGCCAGTTCAGCCGGGGCGCTGGAAGTATCCAGATGCCCATTCCGCCATGCCGCCAACCCCGCTTCCGTGCCGACCCAAAGCCTCCCTTCGCTGTCCTCCGCCAGCGCATTCACTGAATCCGACGGCAGTCCGTCCTGGGTGGTAAACGCCGTAAACCGCCCGTTCTGCCATCGTCCCAACCCCCGGCCCACGCTCCCGATCCACAGCGCCCCCTGCCCATCCCCCAACAGCGTCTGCACCGGCCCGGCTTGAAACCCTTCCGGCAAACCGAACGACACAAACCTCACCCCGTCAAACCGGCTCACCCCGGCATCGCTCCCCACCCAAAGGTAACCATCCCTGGTCTGCGCCAGCGCCCGCACGAAATTCTGCGGCAACCCCTGCTCCCGTTGCCACACCCGGAACGTGAATGGCAACTGCCCGCGCCCGATGGTCAGGCCCGCGTTGCCCGATTTTATTCCGCTCTCGTCCACCACGAAATCGCTGAACGACGTTGCAATCGCCATCTCGCTGAACGTCCAGCCATCCCCGCCCCCGCCGTGGCGCAGGCGGATTTGGTTGAACGACGCGTTCGCGGCGAACTTCGTCGTCAGGCTTTCCATCTGGTTGGCCTCCGTCGCGCCCGGCCCAAGATCCGGATCCAGCCACACCGTCACCAAATCCTTGCCCCCCGCCACATATTGCGCTTTAAAAACAATCGTCCGCTCAATCCCCTTGCGCGGCAGCTCATACAACTGCCCGGCCGCCGGCTTCGACGAATTCAAGTCAATGCCG
Organism: uncultured Verrucomicrobiae bacterium; assembly: GCA_963813995.1. Classification (GTDB taxonomy): domain Bacteria; phylum Verrucomicrobiota; class Verrucomicrobiia; order Limisphaerales; family Palsa-1400; genus DASRLE01. Next base: position 106,336 of record CAWFAZ010000086.1, read on the forward strand.
TAATCCGTGGTTGCATTGTTCGTCCTGCCGGTTTCGAAAACATTGAAATTGGTTTTGCCGACCTCAAAAACATTAAACGCGCCGTAGGCCCAGGCCTGGAGCGCATTGCCCACCCCCAGCCGTTCCGTGTCCCCTTCGTACAGCTCGAACGCGGCAAAATAAGGCTCCGTGCCCGCATCCGATATCGGGTTCACATGAAACTTGAAATACAGCCTGTCCGTCGCCGCATCATCCCGTTTCACCGCCCCTCCCAGAATATCCGAGCCTGGCCCCGTCTCATGCGCCAGCGTCGCGCCCAAATCGCTCCAGATGATATCCGCCCGGCAGGAGGCCGATGCCAGGAACATCCATCCCGCCGCCACCCACACCCGCGCAGCGGGGCGGAGCGAAAAAACGGCCAGCGTGATCATGCGCCAAATATGCGTCAACCCGCGCCGCAAGACAAGCGCCGACCTCAATTCTCCGGTGGGAACAAATTGGGGGGTTCTGGAGTGACGATGAGCTACGCCACCCGCTCGAACTCCTTAAGTCGCACTTGCGATTGCAGATAACCAATCAACGCCTCCCGCTCCTGGGGGCTGAGCTGCGACAGTGAGCCGAAGAGGCTTGCGTCACGAGCGCGCAGTTCAGCGAACCTGCCTTCCTCCAGCAGCATCCGGCTTTGCTCATCCAGCAGGAAAGCCACGAACACCATGCGCAATTCCCGGTTGTGAGTGGCGCTGGTTTCTTGCGTGGTGATGAAACGTTCAAACGCTTCATCCGCAAGCTCGCCGCGCGTCGGGATGTTCGGAGCTAAACCGAACACTCGGGCGAGTATTTCCCGCAAACTCGGCAAGCGATCCGTTTTGTAAACCTCCTGAAGCTTTGGCAGATTCCAGAATTCTTGAGGCTTCTCGAACAGCAGGCGGCGGATGCGTGTCTCGACCGCGGGCCAGTCCTCCGCGTCGTACGCTTGCCGCAGAAGAGCGTCACTGGCGACAGCCTCGCTGGCCTGGTGTGCAAAACGCTCGCGATACATTTCGCGGTCAATCCGCATTCCGAAAAGTCCAACCTCATCACGGATGACAGTGGCCATCGGGTCAGGCGATGTGTTGGTGAAATCCTCAATGCGAATACCTCCCCCGCCGCCATCACCTCCGCTGCCTTCTTCGGGCGGCCCTTTCGGCAACGACAGCTTCCGGTCGTAATCAAATTCCCCCTCGAAGAACTCGAAGTTGGCGAAGAAGTCGAAGAGGGCGAAGCTGTCCTTCCTGGCAGTCCTTTGACTTGCGCCCTCGCCATGTTGGAACGTGAACAGCCGCGTCCCACGGCCTTTGATCTGGATGAAATCGGTGGGCGAAAAAATCGGTCGCGCCAGCGCCACATTTAGCACGTCTTCGCAATCGTAGCCGGTGGTCATCATCCCCACCGTTACGCAAACGCGGGTTCGGCTCGTGTCGTAATCGCGAAACTCTTCCCCCCGCCACTTCGATTTGCCATTAAGGTTGTTGTTTGCAAAATCAATCGTCATCTGCTGCGCTCCGGCTATCTCTGACGTGACTTGCACCGCAAACGTCGAACCGGCGGCGTATTCTTTCGGCCAGCGGCGCGTCGCTTCCTCGTTGAGCAATGTCACCAGCTTGGTCGCGTGCTTGCGACTGACGGCAAACATGATGGCCTTGCCGGTTTCGCCGGTAACTGGATCGCACTTGGCGTTGTCCAGGAAACAGCGGACAAAGCTCAGGTTGGTTTCATCCGAGAAAAATCTCCGCTCGTAATCGCGCTTGCCGAAAACAAGTTCGGTCTCCTGGCTCTCCTCGTTGGCCGGCACAGTGACTGCGTAACCTTCGTCGGAAAGCATTTGCGTGGTGATGTCCGTGCGCGCATCGAGCGTGACGGGATTACAGAGGTAGGGCGGCACATGCTGAACGGCGTTGGGCAGGGTGTAACGGAACGTTGGCTTGCCGTCATCGCTGCCGAAAGTCCGGTACGTGTCGAGGAGCAGCCGCCGCTCGTATTCGCGTGGATCGTTTTGCCGCGCCTTGTCATCCAAACCCTTGAGGTAATCCCTGGGTGTCGCGGTGAGGCCGAGTTTTGCGCCGATGAAATACTCAAAGATGGCCCGGTTGTTTCCGCTGATGGTGCGATGCGCCTCGTCGCTGATAATGAGTTGGAAATCCGTCGGGGCAAACTCATGCAGGAAGCGGTTGCGGGCCGCAAGGCTTTGAATCGTCGTCACCATCACTTGCGCCTGCTTCCACTCCTCCCGCCGCTGTTTGTAGATGACCGTCTGAATGCCGTCGTTGGCGAGGTAGGCGTTGAAATTCTTCCACGCCTGAGTCTCCAGCTCCAATCGGTCCACGAGAAACAAAATGCGCGTGGCATTTTCGGTGCGGAGGTACAGCTTGGCGATGGCCGCGCTCAAGAGCGTCTTGCCCGTTCCGGTCGCCATTTCGAAAAGAAATCGGTGGTTTTGCGGTGTCGCCGCCTTTTGCAGCGCGCGAATGCCTTCAAGCTGGTAATCGCGCAGGAGGCGGATTTTCTTGTTCCCCATCACCGCCGCGCGATCGGCTGGGGAATACGAAAGCCACGCGGCATCCTGCGAAACGGCAATGTAATTCTCATCCACCGGGACGGCGGCGAGCCGGGTGGAATCGGGCCGCCACTCTGCCGCCTTCCCCAAGTCTGCTAGCGGCAGGAAACGCGATACCTTGACCGGATTGCCCTGCCGCAGATTCCAGTAGTAATGCACCAGCCCATTGCTGAGGAAAATGTGGCTGGCCCCGAGGCTCTCCGCGTAACTGCGCGCCTGCTCCTTGCCGGTGAGCGGGTCAATGCTCTCGCGCTTGGCTTCCGTAACTGCCACCGGCCGTTGGTCGGTGTTCAGCAGCACGTAATCCACGAAACCCTGCGGCGCGTGCTCGAAATCATTGCCCAAGTCCTGGCTGGGGGAAAACACCCGCCGCGTGACACGGTGCTCGCAGATGATGTTCTCGCGCCGCCCCTGCGCATCAGGCAGGAAACGCCAGCCTGCTTCCTCCAGTAGCTTGTTGATGGTGATGCGCGCTTGGGCTTCGGATGATCGAATCATATCAAGCCACCCCCAATTCAAGTTGGTGTTGATGCGGCGGCGCGAACACCCCAACGATTATCCACGGATTCGGCGCGAAGCCATGAAATTGCTGCGTCGTGCCAAGGAAGAAATGCAAATCGCGTTTGCCGAACTCATCCAGATACTTGGCTTTTACTTTTTCCAGCGCCACCGACTCCTCGCCATATCGCCGGAAGCAATTCCAATAAAGCTGGCCGCACTCCCAATCCAAAACTTGCATGGTGCTTTTCCGGCCGGCTACATCCTCAATTTGATACGAGAAGGCGTATGGCAGCTTGGGAATGACTTTGAACGCCTGCCGCCAGGACTCCTCGGCAAAGAGTTCAGTTTGCCGGTTCATATTCCGCATTTGTGCCAGCTTGTTTTCATCCCACTCGCGGTCGTCATCTTCCCAAATGAAACCACGAATCTTAGCCGGCTTGAAAACCGCCAAAGACAGCCGGTTTTCCTTCGCGCCGACGAAGAGCGGCTCAAGCTGTTCGTAAACCGTGGCCCGCTTCAACAGCAATTCACGCCGTTCCCGCCAGTTGTCTTCCGTTCCCATGTGGCCGCTTGGGAGCAGCTTGGTGGGGTCGGCGGGGTGGTGCGTTTCCGGGCGGATGTCCGAACGGCTTCGGATGAAATCAGCTTCGATCCAATCGAACTTCTTATATTGCTCCTGCTCCTCCAAGCGTCGGAACGGCACGGGATAAATCCGCATCCACGACCCATCGGCGCGCACGCCGGCTGTGCAAACGGTCTCGCCGTATTTTCGCGACAGCGTCGGGTAGGTCTTGACCGTGATTAGCACGCGCTCCTTGGGCATAACCCTTGTCCCTACAAATGCACCACCGCCGAATCCTTTCCCGCGCCCTGCGCCAGCGCTTCCGCCACACAATGCCGGTGGCATTGCTGCGGCAATAATTCAAAACACGTCAACGCCACCCGATCGCCTTCCCCGATCCAGCCGCGGATTTTCGCCAGCGCTTCGCTCTGCTTGGGCAGGCTCTTGCGCTCATACTCGACAAACAACGCATCGTAATCCGCCTGTGTCTTCAGGTCGCGGCGCTCCCCCGAATCAATGCCCAGCTCCGGCAAATGCTCGTAACGAATCCCCACGCCTTCGCACACCTTGCTCAGCGTGCTTTTGGAAAATCCATACTTGCGGCTCAATGGATTCCGGCGCACGTCACACAACAGCGTCACGGAATTCTTGAGCAGCAGATTCAAATACGCCTCCAGACTCCGGCCTTCATAGCCGATCGTCACCAGTCCGGGCTGACCTTTTTCCGGATGCGCCTCAATCACGCGCTGGCGCGACCCGGCATCCGGCAACACTTTTTCCACGATCTCACTGCGCGTCGCGTAGTAGGGGAACTTCCGGTATTGCTCGGCAATGAGCGCATTCCCCCGGAGCCTGGCATGGTCGCGGCAAAACCGCGCCACCATCAGCGGCATCACCGCCTCCTTGCGGGCTGTCTGGCGTCCTGCCTCCGTGAGTTGCCACTGGTTTTCGTCCGCCGTCAGGAGGCCGGCCACCGCCAGCCGCCGCTTGTCCGCGTAGGACGTGAACGAAAACGCCCCAAACTTGTAGGGCACGAATTCGTAGGTGGGGGATTCCTCGCATTGCTGCGTGTAAAGAAACAGCAGCTTCTGGAAATCAGTGTTCGCCACCGGCCCGCCAAGGGCGTCCAGCATCGTTAATAGCAGGCGTTGGCGTTCAAATAACATTTCAGCGCAAGTTAACCCAAAACCGTGACAAGTAAAAGCTCTAATTCATTCCCCGGCCCCCGCACCATTCCCCCCGGTCGAGGACGCATTGGATTTTGGCCTCGAAGCGGGGGATCAGCGACCGCACCGCCCCCATCTGTGCCGCCTCCGCGTCCAGTTCGGCCAGAAGAAACCTTAGCTCAGTATCCAACAATTTCATTTTTCTTCGTCCTCCGGCCCAAGAATGGTTTCAACATGTGTTTTCTTTGCTGCGGTTTTCAACAGTGATTCAGCTGTCTCGAAGACTTTCTCCGCCAAACGTAAGAACTCCGGGTTGGTCGCGCTCCGTTTCAGGCTCAACGCTATTTCTTCAATTTGCTTTGCGTGCTCCTCGGCTAAGTAAACCTCTATTATTTCCTTTTGTATTTCCGGCTTCGGAACGGGAATTACAAGATTCAGCAGTTGCGTGCTGCTCATCGTGATGTTGGTTGCACCAGACATCAATGGAACGAGGATCTGGTATCGCAGACGACTTAGTAGTATAAACAAATAACGCGGAATTACCTCTTTCTCGTTTTTTGAAAAGAGCGCGCACATTGTCGTAGCTATAGCAAACTTCCCTTCTTGGTAATGGAGGCGTTTGATGTCAGCCTTGCCGTGTCCGGCAGACGAAACCAGCGGAATACAAACCGCATTACCTTCGAAGTCCCAGTGGTCTGATGTTTTTCTCTCTTCTGCAGGGACAACGAGAGCGTAATCGCCCGGCGGCGTTGCCATGTTGGGCGAGAGACCATCTTTAACGTCACAGATGTCGCCCAGCCTACGGAGCGGAATGTCTGGTCGGTGTGTGATGCGGTTTGGGAGGTCATACCAGCGGCCAAGAAGATTCCGTTCCTCATCTTGCTTAATCGTGTCCTTGGAAACCGTGAATGCCATTACTCCCTTCTTCCGACGTTTCCACGGGCGGTGCTGGCCGACTGCCTGGCTGAAGCCCTTTACAACCTCCAGTGCAGCGGGAAGTTCATTGCCTTCAATTGGCAGGCGGGTGTCGCTTTGCGTGAAGCCGTCATTTTCAATTTCGACAAACAGAATCTCGCGTGATTGTCGGGAAAGAGATTTGTCCGCCAGCAAGATATGAGTCTTCACGCTGGCGTAGGGTTTGAAGACTCCGTGCGGTAGCGTGATGTCGGCGAGCAACATGTCCTCATCCACGAGCATTCTGCGAAGTTTTGTCTGTGCGCCTTGCTCATTGGACATGATGCCTTCGGGAACGATTACCCCGGCGCGACCGTTGGCGTTGAGATGTTCAAGCATGTAGTCCAAGAAGAGTACCTCGGCCTTGCGGCTTGCGACGCCAAAGCGGGTGTGCGGGGTCACGCCGCCTTTGGGAGTCATGAACGGCGGGTTGGCAAGGATGAGGTCGGCCTTCTCGTGCCAGCGGGCATCGTTGCTCAGGGTGTCGTAGATGTGGATGGCGGGGTCGGGAAAGCCGTGGAGGAAGAGGTTCACCTTGCTCAGCTTCACCATGAGGTCGGTGATGTCGTAGCCGGCGAGATTGCCATAGAGTTTCTGGCGCTGGTCGTGCGTGAGCCGGTCGCCGGAAATGTTCGAGCCGGGCGAGGTGCTTTGCGCCAGGATGTGTTTGTAGGCGGAAACAAGGAATCCACCCGTGCCGCACGCGGGATCGAGGATTTTGTCGCCCGGCTGCGGGTCAAGGCAGGCGACGATGAAATCAATGATGTGGCGCGGGGTGCGGAATTGGCCGTTCTCGCCCTGTGTGCCCATGCACTGGAGGAGATATTCGAAGGCGTTGCCGAGTTCCTCGCTGTGCGAGTAGGCGAAGCCGTTCACCTCCGTAAGGAACATCGTGAGGATGCGCCCGTCGCGGAATTTCAGGAAGGCATTGCGGAAGATGTCGCGGAAGAGGCCGGGCAGGTGCGCGGCTTTCTTTGGATTTCCCAGCGCCTCGATTCCTTCGGAAAAGAGCGTGACGCGCTGCTCGGCGGAGACGGTTTGCGGAAGGAGATTGCGCCAGCGATATTTTGCGAGGTCGCCGATGAAGAAGGAGCGTTTGCCACCGAGCTTCACGGATTCCTCGTCGAGGTCGTCCATGAACTTGTAGATCAGTGCGAGCGTGATGAGTTCGACCTGGTCGGAGGGCAGCGGGAGCTTGCCAACGAGTACGTCGCGGCAGGCATCAATGCGGCGTTTGGTTTCAGAGGTAAGCATTAAATTTTGAGCTTCATCGTCGTTTCTTGCCGCAACCGCCGCGCCAGCGCCACTTTACTTTTATCCCGTTTGCCCAAGCCCGGCAAGTCTTGTTCCTTCCATAACCCGTCCAAGTCAACGCTCCTTTGTGACGGGGTGGTGATCCGCCGTCGCCGCCGGTTTGACTTTAGCCTTTAGCATTCAGCCTCTTGTCTCGCCACAGCTTCCGAGCGGCGGCAGATCAGCATTTGCTCTGTGCCGTGCAGGCCCGGATTTGTAAGAAGTTCGGAGTTCGCGTCTTTCGCATATTTCGCGGTTAACCCGGTTTTCCATGATCTGTCAGGGCATCCGTGAAATCCGTGCCATCCGTGGTCAAATTCTTAAACCAAGTCCAAGTCAACCTGATCGTTAAAAGGCTTCCGCCTGCGCTGCGGCAGCCACGGCGCGATGAGATGGCGGCCCGACGAAAGTTCTGAAAAACTGCCAGTCGGAGCGCCGCAACCTGACCATTGTCAACTGCAAATAATTGCCGATTACGCAAGTGCCTTGCTGACAACTGGTTGTGACTATTCAAAATGTCGAATTTTTCACCGTTTTTTTCGGGGCGGTATTCTTCAACGCAAGTTGTCCTGAGAAAATCAAAGGTGGATTTTGGATTTTTTTGTGCCCCGGCCTTGCAAACTGCAAGGTTTCAAAAACTGATCTCCCCCGCACGTTTATGCGGTTGTGCAAACAGGGCGTTTCCGATAATATGCGCCTGGAATTCACGGACACGCACAACAGCGCAAACAAGAATCAATCACTTTGAAAAGCAAACTTGGAATCATCATCGGCTCCCTGGCGGTGGTGTTATTGTGCCAGCCTGCGGCGCGGGCGGATAATCTTTCCCAAATCCCGGCGCGAACGTCCCCGGCATGGCTGCGCGACGGCGTGGTTTACGAAATCTTCCCGCGTGATTTTTCCCCCGCCGGAAATCTCGACGGGGTCATCGCGAGCCTGGATGAATTGAAGGATTTGGGCGTGACCATCCTGTGGACCATGCCGATCCATCCGATTGGCGAAAAGTGCCGCAAGGGCGAGTTTGGCAGCCCGTATTCCATCAAGGATTTTTACGCCGTGGATCCCCATTACGGAACGGTGGACGATTTCAAACGGCTTGTCGCCGAAGCCCACAAGCGCGGTTTGAAGGTCATCATGGATATCGTGGCCAACCATACGTCGTGGGACAACGCGATGATGCAGCAGCACCCGGAATATTACCTGCAAGACGCGCAAGGCAAAATCATCCCGCCGGATCCTGGCTGGTTGGATGTCGCGGGGTTGAATTATGCGAACCCGGCGCTGCGCCAATACATGATTGCCATGATGAAGTATTGGGTGCAGACGTGCAACGTGGATGGTTTCCGCTGCGACGTCGCCTGGAATGTGCCGACGGATTTCTGGGAAGCGGCGCGCGCCCAACTCGAAAGCGTCAAGCCGGACATCGTGTTGCTGGCCGAGGCGAGCAAGCCCGATCTGCTGGTGAAGGCATTTGACGTTGATTACGCCTGGCCGCTGATGGGCACGCTCAATGATGTGCTGATCAAAGGCGCGCCGGCCTCCAAGCTGCGCGCTTCGTGGGAGGAGAGCCTGCGGCAGTTCCCGCGCGATTCGCTCCACATGCGTCTCACGGACGATCACGATGAACCGCGCGCGGTCTCGCGCTTTGGTGTGCGCGGCGCGCTGGCCGGCTCGGCGCTGATGTTCACGCTGGACGGCGTGCCGCTGCTTTACAACGGGATGGAAGTGGGTGACGCTACGGAATCCGGCGACCCTGCGCTGTTCGACAGGCTGCCTATTTTCTGGTCGCCCAAGGACCGCCCGCCTTTGCGCAGGATTTATCACGACCTGATCCAGTTGCGCAAAGAGAACGCCCCCTTCCGCAACGGCCGCGTCATTTGGCTGCACAATTCAAACGAAGGCAGCCTCGTCACGTTCAAGCGCGCGGATGAGACGAATGAATTCGTGGTGGTGATCAATTTCTCGAACCGCCCCATCCACGGGCAGGTGGAAGTCACCAACGGCGGGGATTTCAAGCCGGTGCGGATTGCCGGAATGCCCCAGGTTCCGAACCAGGATTTTCCATCGGTTCATTTGGGAGGTTTTGACTGGCGCATCTATCAGCGCAGTCTGCCGGTCGCGCGGCATACCCCTGCGGACACAAGGCCGGTCCAGATTGGCCTGGCGCACTGAAACAAAAGCCCGCTGGTTTATGACACCATGAGCGCAGTGCGAGATGAACCCGCCCCCCGGCTAAAAACCGCCGGGCCGAAGCCACGGTTGAGTTTCTGGCAAATCTGGAACATGAGCTTCGGCTTTCTCGGCATCCAGTTCGGCTGGGGTCTGCAGATGGCGAACATGAGCTCCATTTACCGGTACCTCGGGGCGAACTACGATTCCCTGCCCATCTTGTGGCTGGCCGCGCCCGTCACCGGCTTGCTCATCCAACCCTTGGTCGGCCAATCCAGCGACCGCATCTGGACCCGGCTGGGCCGGCGGCGCCCGTTTATTCTGGGCGGCGCGATTCTCGCCTCGCTGGCTCTGGTCTTGATGCCTAATTGCCCGTCGGTTTGGATGGCGGCGGGACTGCTCTGGGTGCTGGATGGAACCATCAATGCCAGCATGCAGCCTTTCCGGGCGTTGGTGGCGGACAATCTTCCCGAAGAACAAAACTCGCAAGGCTTTGCCATCCAATCCCTGTTCATTGGGTTGGGCGGCACCATTGCATCAGCGTTGCCTTGGATGATGACCAACTGGTTTGGAGTTGCCTCCGAAGGCGCGGGGCAGGGACATGTGCCCGCTTCCGTCAGGCTCTCGTTTTACATCGGCGCGGCGGCGTGCATGGGCGCGGTGCTCTGGACGGTTTTTACCACCTCGGAATATCCGCCTTCCGAATCGGAACTGGCCGCCATCCGCATCAGGAAATTCGACTGGACTCTTGGGTTGGGCGACATCTATGCGCTGGTTTTTCATTTGCCCCGGCGGATGTGGGAGCTGGGGTTGGTTCAGTTCTTTACCTGGGTCGGAATGTTCACGCTTTGGGTTTATTTTCCCCCGGCTGTTGCGAAAAACATATTTCATGCGGCGACAGGCTCGGTGGCAATGGAAGCTTCCGGTTCCTGGTCGGGCTTCTGTTTTGCCGCGTATAATGCCGTTTGCTTCATTTTTTCATTCGTGCTGCTGTGGGGCACGAAATACACCGGCCCCAAGCTGATGCACATTCTCTGTCTGGCGGCGGGTGCGCTGGGGCTGGCGTCCGTTCCTCTGGCTTCAGACAAGTATCACCTGTTGATCGCCATGACCGCGGTCGGCATCGCGTGGGCGAGCATCCTTTCCATGCCTTACGCCATGCTGGTGCCCGCGCTGCCGAAGGAAAAAGTCGGGGTCATGATGGGGATGTTCAATCTGTTCATCGTGCTGCCGCAGATTGCCGCTTCCAGCCTGCTCGGTTACATCTTGAAAAATTATCTGCACAGCGAACCCATGAATGCCCTCGTCCTGGGCGGGGCGAGCATGGGACTGGCCGCCGTGCTGACGCTGTTGGTGGTGACCTTCAAGCGTCTTGAGCGTTGCCCTGCTCCTGCAGATGCTGGCACAGTGGGTGGATGAAAAGTCCGCGTCCGCCTGATCCCCGCCCATGAAAATCACCATTCGATTGCGTTACCATACGCATTTTGGCCAGGCGCTGTTTCTTTGTGGCGATCACAAATGGTTTGGCGGCGGCCAGCAGGAGAGCGCGCTGCCTTTGCATTATGTGAATGAGGAATTCTGGGAGGCGGCGCTCGACCTGCCGGACACGCGCCCGCCCAAAGCGCCGGTGAGTTATTACTTCCTTTTGCGCAATCAGGACGGCTCAGTGATTGAAGATTTCGGCGGCGACCGAAAACTTGATCTTGCCGGCCTCACCCGCGGCCACACCGTTATCATGGATTCATGGAACGACTTGGGCGCGGTCGAAAATGTTTTCTTCACCGAACCGTTTAAAAATGTTTTGCTCCGGACGGAAAAAGAGCCGGTCAGCGCCAAATCGCCCGTCGTCGCCACGCATTCGTTCACGGTCAAAGCGCCGTTGCTGCCGAAGGGACAGACCATCTGCCTGCTGGGCGGCGCCATCACAGTGGGCGGTTGGAACCAGGCCGCGCCGGTATTGCTGCGACGCTGCGCGGAGAACGGATGCTTCAGTGTGCAACTTGATTTCGCAAGGGAACCCTTTCCCGTCGCTTACAAATACGGCGTCTATGATATCGAAAGAAATGCGTTTGTCCGGTATGAGGACGGCGCGAATCGCCTGCTCGCAGAAGCTGCCCCCCCGGACGTGCAGGTGATCGTCAACGACGGCTTCGCGCATTTGCCAGGCGCGCCGTGGCGGGGCGCGGGCGTGGCCATGCCGGTATTCAGCCTGCGCAGCGCAAGAAGTTTTGGCGTGGGTGAATTTTTGGATTTGCCACTGCTGGCGGATTGGGCGCGCCGCGCCGGACTCAAGCTGATTCAAATCCTGCCGGTAAACGACACGAGCGCCACGCACACCTGGATGGACTCGTATCCGTACGCCGGGATTTCCGCGTTTGCGCTGCATCCGCTCTATCTGAATCTTGACCGCCTGGCCGGAACCGGCGCCCGGCATTTGCTCAAAAGCCTGGCCGGCCGGCGCGAACAACTCAACGCGCTGGCAACGGTGGATTACGAGGCGGTGATGAAAGCCAAGCTGGCGTTCGTGCGGGAGATTTTTCCGGCGCAACGGGAGGAAACATTTGCCGGCGCGGAGTATCGGAAGTTTTTCTCGCAAAACAAAAACTGGCTCGCCCCGTACGCGGCCTTTTGTTTTTTGCGCGACAAGTTCGGGACGGCGGATTTCAACCAATGGCCGGAACATCGCGTCTATGACGCGAAGAAGATCAGCGCCCTGGCTGCGCGGGATGCCGCCGCGGGCGATGAGATGGCTTTGCATTGCTTCATCCAGTTTCATTTGCATCTCCAACTGCGCGAAGCGGCCGATGATGCGCATGCCCGGGGCTTGATTCTCAAGGGCGACATTGCCATCGGCGTCCATCCCCACAGCGCGGAGGTCTGGCAGCAGCCGGCGTTGTTTCACACCGACATGCAGGCCGGCGCGCCGCCGGACGCCTTCGCCGCCAAAGGCCAGAATTGGGGCTTCCCCACTTACAACTGGCCGCGCATGAAGCAGGACGGCTTTGATTGGTGGAAGCGGCGCTTCGCGCAGATGAGTTGTTATTTTGATGCCTTTCGCATCGACCACATTCTCGGCTTCTTTCGCATCTGGAGCATTCCGCGGAACGCCGTCGAAGGCATTCCCGGTTATTTCGTGCCCGCCCTGCCGGTGCAGGCCGGCGAATTCGCCGCGCGCGGCATCGCCTTCAATTACGAACGATTCACCCGGCCATTCATCAACGACGCCGTGTTGCGCGAAATATTCGCCGGGCGCGCCGGGAGCGTGAAGCGCGAATTCCTGAATCCCGCCTCGCGCGGAACGTATTCGCTAAAACCGGAATTTGCGACGCAACAGGACGTGGAAAGACATTTTGCGTTGTTGGAAGAAGACAGGCGCGAAGCGCGGCTAAAGGAGGGGCTGTTTGATTTGATCAGCAACGTGCTGCTGATCGAGGTTCCGGGCAGCGCGGGCGCGGCATTTCATTTCCGGCTGGGCATGGAGCAAACGGCCTCCTTCCGGCAACTGGATCAGGCCACCCGGGCGCGGCTGAAGGATTTGTATGTGGATTATTTTTTCCGGCGGCAGGACGGGTGTTGGAGGCGGGAGGCGCTGCAGAAATTGCCCGCCCTGAAACGCGTCACGAACATGCTCATCTGCGGCGAAGATTTGGGGATGGTCCCGGCCTGTGTGCCGGAGGTGATGAAACAACTGGGCCTGTTGAGCCTGGAAATTCAGCGCATGCCCAAGGACTTGCATCTGGATTTTTCGCGTCCGGCGGACGCTCCTTATCTGAGCGTCGTCACGCCCTCGACGCATGACATGAGCACGATTCGCGGCTGGTGGCTGGAGGACAAAAAGCTCACGCAAAAATTTTTCAACCAGGAGTTGCGGCGCCCCGGCGCGCCGCCGTCCCAATGCGAGCCGTGGGTCAACCGGGAAATCATCCGCCAGCATCTGGATTCGCCGGCGATGTGGAGCATTTTTCAATTGCAGGACCTGCTGGGCATGGACGGCGCGCTGCGCCGCCCCGACGTGGACGCGGAACGCATCAATGTGCCGGCCATTCCCAAGTATTACTGGCGCCACCGCATGTCTCTGCCATTGGAGGCGCTGGTCCGGGCGGAGAATTTTAACCGGCTGGTGGAAAATCTGGTCCGGCAGAGCGGGCGCTGATTTTCTTTGGTCATTAGTTTAAACAAATGGCGGAAGGGGTGGGATTCGAACCCACGTTGGGGTTTCCCCCAAGCCTGATTTCGAGTCAGGTACATTCAACCACTCTGCCACCCTTCCACTCGTTGATAACAACGGTAATTATTATGGCCGGATAAAGGTCAGCGGCAAGATCATTCGTGAGAGTCTGATTTTTTGCCCAATCGAACAGTTCGACGCATTTCCCATGCTTGCCGGGTTTGTCGGAGTTCCGCGAGCAGCGCCTTTTCGTCAGGCAATTTCAGAAGGTAATCAGCGGCCACTATTTGATTGGGCAATCCTTCCAAGGCGTAACGGGCGACATCGCTTTCAGCGGCAGAACGTCGTCGCGTTTCCGAAGCTGCCGGAGTTCCAGCAAGTCACGCTGAAAGTGCTGCGCTGGGAAGAACGGGACAAACGGCTGGTCATCAAAGAGGCCGAAATGGCGGCATGAACGACACGGTGAAGGGGCGGCGGGGGAGCCGGGCGGAGCCCGGCCCCCCGTCGCCCTTAACCTTGTTTAATAGTCTAATAACTGTCCCAATAATGAAGCCGCTGTCCAAAACGTCCAGTGAGGCTCTTCCCGCATGGTGATGAGGCAGGCTTCTGCTGGAAACCTTATGTGGTCATGTGGTTTTTAACGTGATTCTCTGCTTGCATTGACATTAGACGGGGTGTAAGAATGAGGCTGAAATCAGGTTATCGATTATCGATCTAATGATCACAACCAAACTCGAATCCAATATCCATTATGAAAGCAAAATTACGCTTTCTCATTATCGCGCTGGCCTTGTTTGCCGGCGTTCATCAGACTGCCGCCCAATTGCCCGTCATAACCTCCTTGAGTCAGAACGGGCTGCTGGTCTGCTCCAATTTGCAGCCAGGCAGCGTGGCGACGGTGGAATGGGCGTCGTCTGCGTCCGGGCCGTGGCAGAGCAACTGGGCCGGGTTGGGCGCGGTGACAGTGAACTCGAACGGCACGATCTCGGTCAGTGTGCCGATGTTCTACTGTGTGCTTGGGGTGGCGCAGACCACCACGTCCGACGGCATGGCGCTCATTCCTGCGGGTTCGTTCACGATGGGGGACACTCTGGATGGCGAGAGCGATGCCATCCCCACGAACATATATGTGTCGTCGTTTTACATGGACACGAACCTGGTGAGCTACAGTCAATGGCAGTCGGTTTATAATTGGGCCATCGCCAACGGATATGGCTTTGACAATGCCGGTTCTGGCAAGGCGGCGAATAATCCGGTGCAGACGGTGGATTGGTATGATGTGGTGAAGTGGAGCAATGCGCGGTCGCAGCAGGCGGGTTTGACTCCGGTGTATTACACGGATGCGGGTTTGACGCAGGTCTATACGACTGGGGATGTAGCGCCCTATGTAAATTGGTCGGCCAACGGCTATCAATTGCCAACGGAAGCTGAGTGGGAGAAGGCGGCGCGGGGTGGATTGAGCGGGCAACGGTTTCCGTGGGGCGACACGATTTCCTGGAGTCAGGCGAATTACTACGGGGATCCCGGGTCACTGGGTGGATACGCCTACGACCTTGCGATGGCCATTGACTATGATCCGGCCTTCGATACCGGGGGGTATCCCTACACGAGTCCGGTGGGCTATTTTGCGGCGAACGGTTATGGACTTTACGACATGGCAGGGAATGTATGGGAGTGGTGTTGGGACTGGTATGGCACGCCCTATGATCAACCAACTACTACTAATCCAACAGGACCGGCATCTGGGAGCATCCGTGTTATGCGCGGCGGCGGCTGGGCCAGCAACGCCAGCCTCGTGCGGTGTGCCAATCGCGGCAACTACAGCCCGTCGTACAACGTCTACAGCATTGGGTTTCGTTGTGTGAGGGGGCTTTAATTTTTGCTCTTTTACCCTTTAACCCTGGGCTCTTGAGACCAGCCGTGGTGGATCAGACGCATTTCCTTCAACTCCCTGGTGGTGATGACGGTGGATTCCATGTTGCGAAGGGGAAAGAGGGCGCAAGCTGGAATCCAGCGACTTCACGACCAGGCACTTGTCGGGGCGGAGGGTTCGCGTGTTGGCATTTGGCTTGGCCTTGGTGTTTTTAGCAAGCCGGATGATCCGCCTTCGTCAAGACTACGGCAGGACAGGCAACACGGGAACGCGCAGTGGGGAAAGCCTTATGGTTTCGGGCAAATCTGATACTGCAATCTGATACTGTTTGCCAATTTTCGGGCGGATTCGTGATGATTCAGGCAGACGGAAAACGCTGTAAAGCCTTGATAATCAAGGCCGGGATGACGTGTGAGGACTCCTGAAAAATATATTTGTCAATTTCGAGTCAGGTACATTCAACCACTCTGCCACCCTTCCACTGGCGTGTGCCGCCGGGAAAATCTACGACGTTTCGAGCGGGAGGCAAGTGGATTCAAGCGGCTCGCTTGAAGATGAACTCTTCCCGGATGAAATTGAAGGATGGACTGTCCAAGACGCCTCTGCCGCGGTCTGGCCGCATTTGGGAAGTAATACCATTTGCAATATGGAACTGCACTATTCAGCAGGAGTCCAAGCTCCGTAGGAGCGCCATATTTGTAGTAACGCGCCTAAACAATCCAAAGCTCCGTAGGAGCGGCATAGTGCAATTGCTCACTGGAAATGGTATAATCGCGTTAAATGATTGACTTGGTGTGCTGGCGGCGACCTCCTTTTGGGCGAGGATGGTCAGAAACCGTTTCAGTTAATGTTCACTTGGCAAATGCAGGGGCAGCCCCTTGAGGAAGTCGCAATATCGCCTGAGCCTCGCGTGGCAAGTGCGCTCGGTCGCGAGCGCAAGGTGTTTGCGTCGAAGAACTCCCGTAAGCCGCCGCACCGCTTCATTCGTGTTCATTTGGCCGTTGTAATGCTCGAACAAACTGTTTTATATTAATTGTCAGGCGGTGAGCGTTTGCTTTATTTTCATTTCAGTCACAATCAAATGTCGAAAGGCGCGGTTTATGATAAGGACAGTTCTTGGGTTATTAGCGGCAGCAGCGATTTCGTGCGGCATTACCGGCTGTCGCGCGGCACCACGAGCATCCGCTTGGAAATATTGTGACAACACACCTCCGGGCACGGAGTCTGTTCCAGCGCTCAAGGACGTGTTTAAAAAGCAGTTCTACATTGGCGCGGCAGTGGCGGCAGACGAGATTTCGGGCGGGGACACACCCGTCAGTTCCCTGATAAAGAAACAGTTCAACGCCATTACGTCCGAGAATTGCCTGAAGTGGGAGAATGTGCATCCCCGGCCGGGGTGTACGACTTCAAACAGGCCGACCAGTTCGTCGCCTTCGGCGAGAAGAATAAGATGTTCATCGTCGGCCATGTTCTGATTGGGCGGACACAGGTTCCGGATTGGGTGTTTCAGGACTCGGAGGGAAAACAGGTCAGTCGCGAGATCCTGTTGGAGCGAATGCGAGACCATATTGTCACGATCATGAGCCGCTACAAGGGCCGCGTTAACGGTTGGGACGTCGTGAATGAGGCCATTGGAAGCGATGGTCAAATAAGAACCAAGTGGAGCCGGATCATAGGGGAAGATTACATCGAAAAGGCGTTCGCTTATGCGCGTGAAGCCGACCCGAATGCCGAGTTGTATTTTAATGGGCACAACATGCTCACGCCCGAGGCCGCCAGAAGTATTGTTCGTGTTTTAAAGGATATCAGAGGCAAGGGCGGACGGGTTGACGGCGTCGGAGTGCAGGCGCACTGGCAGCTTGATTATCCGCCGTTGAATGAAATCGAGGCCGGCATCGTGACACTTTCCCGGTCGGGGGTGAAGGTGATGATTACGGAGATGGATATCACGGTTCTGCCCAGGGATAAAGGAACAGGGGCGGAGCTTAATCCCTATCGCGATGCGTTGCCTGAAGAAGCGCAGGAGAAACTCGCAAAGCGTTACGGTGACTTGTTCGGGATTTTTAACAAGCACCACGAGAAGATCAGTCGGGTGGCGTTCTGGGGTGTTGACGACGGGCAATCCTGGCTGAATGACTACCCGATTCGCGGGCGGACCGACTATCCACTGCTGTTCGACCGCACATTCCGGCCCAAGCCGGCTTTCTTCGCGGTCGTGAAATCGGTCAAGGGCAACGAGTGATTACCTGGACGAAGTGAACAACAGACAAAGGGGTCAAACCATAGGGCGTGTTGCCCAAATGGTCATGATTAAGCGGTGAGAGGCGGAGGAGCATCTTTTGCGCGTCGGTAGTTTTTTTAATCGACGAAAGTTGAGGGAGCAGTCCATAGCGGCAGGAATGTGAGTCTTTCGGCTCGAAAGGGCGTCTTCAACCCCCCGATTTGTAACGCCATCGCAGGTTGTAGCTTCTTGACTGTTGCTTTAAGCAGGATTTTGACGTTCTGCACCGTGGCAATCAGCCAGTCCTGAATTTGCTGACGCCATAATCGTCGCCAGCGCGCTCGCTTGAAGCCGTGCTCGTTGGCCGCCTGGGCAAAGCTGCCTTCGATGAGGTGTTGGCGGCGGCGGCGATCCTGCCGGGCACGTGCGCTACGGGCCATCTGCCGGCCTTGCATCACGAGGTCTTCTTTCTCATGGCGTTGTACAGACCGGCCTAGCTTGGCGGTCGTGCATTGTGTCCGCAACGGGCAAGCTTGGCAGATCCCGCGACGCGTGGTGTATTCCCAAGTTTTGCGAAGAGGATGAAGGCGCCGCCGCTCCAGCTTCTGGCCAGCGGGACATTGGTAGGTATCACTCTTTGCCTCATATATAAAGTGGCTCTCATCGAACAACCGAGCGGCTCCTTTGGGCCGGCTCCCGGCCTTCTTTCCCTCTCCCAAATGCGGCGCGATGCCGGCGGCCACGCAGGCCGCCAGATTCTCCGCCGTGCCGTACCTGCTGTCGGCCACGGCGGTGGCAACTTGGGCTGCGGTGTTGCATTGATGCTGCTGGACTAAATCCATCAATTTGCTGTTTTCTCCGATGCTGCCCGGCGTCGTCTCCACCGCTGTGATCACCCCATGGGCGTCATCGACGGCTCGATGGTGATGATAACGGGGCCGGCTCTGGCCGCCGCCTTTGCGCGCCAGCGCCGCGTCAGGGTCCGTTGTGCTGACCATGTGATCGTTGACCGCTTGATATCCGGCAGCAGTCATCCCCTCTTCCAGTTTGGCTTCCTGCGCCTGGTAGGCTTCTTTGTAGGCGGCGATCAGTTCGGGAGAACTTTTGACCACCGACTCTCTGGAGGCGTTGGCGTCGATCAAGCTGGCATCCACATGGATTTTGCTCCCGTCCACCAAGCCGGCTTGGACGCACTGTTGGACGGTGTGAACGAAAACCTTGGCAAACACTTCCGAACCCCAACGCCGCCGGGCCTTGCTCAGCACACTGTGGTCCGGGATGGGATCCTCCAAGCCATAGCCCAAAAACCAGAGGTAATCCAATCGCTCCGGCAACCGCTCCATCAGTTCGCGCTCGCTCGCCACATCATCAAAAAAGAGCAGAAACATCAGCTTGAGCAGCACCACCGGGTCAATGCCGACGTTGCCATTGCGACCGTAGCAGCCGGCCACCTCTTGGCGTACAAAAGTAAAATCAATGGCGGCGGCGATGCGGCGCAAGGGATGATCCCGACGCACCCGGTGCTCCAAATTGACACGATAGCTGAACAGTTGGTTCTGAGTTTGATGCACGCCCATCATATTAACATTACAGACCGGGCCGGTTTCGCTCGTGTTCAAACTTTGTCAAATAAATAATGATTTGGGCAACACGCCCTATGGTTTGACCCCTCAGATGCAAAAATTAACCGGCGACCTCGAAGCCGCCAAAGCCAAAGCGGCCGCATTGGAAATAATCCACAACCAAACCACTGAGACACGCGCCAGAGGCGAGGGCGTGGACGCTCAACGCCATGCGCAACGGGCGCTTGAGAACGGAACCGCCACGCCGCAAGAAATAGCGACGGCTCAAGATGCGGCCACTCGCAACGCAGCGGCGCACGAGAGCAATGCGGGAGGCGCCGCGCAGATCGACGCCAGCCAAACCGCCGCCCACGCCAGAACGCTGGAAAGCCAGCTACGAAACCAGCGCCCGCAAGACAGGGACCCGGAACACATGGCGGACGTGCATAACGCTTTGGAACGGATGCTCGGTCTGATGGAAAACAGCAACGTCAGCCCCGCGCAAAAAGTGGACATGCAGGACATCATCCGCCGCATCGAATACCTCGAAGCCTACGCTGGCCTAACCGGCAATATCCGACGATAGCGAATATTGGTCTGTTCAGATTTTTGTTGACCATCTTGGTCACCGGTGGCACAGTGCGTTCATGATGAACGGGCGAACACTCAGGCAACCCAGGCTGACATGGTTGATCATATTGGCCGCCTCAATCGCTGCATACGTCTGGATCGCTTTCCTACCTGCCAACTACGATCAGCATCACGAATGGCCCGTGCTGGTTGGCCTGGCCGCGCTGGTGTTTGGCATATACGGAGCCGCCACCCTCTTTTGGTCCGCCGTGCCTCGGCAGCACACCGCCAAAGTCTTTTTCTACCTTGGCATCGGTCTGATGCTTCTCTGCTGGCTGGCAGTGCCATCCTTGGCCGGGGTGATTGTTGGAGCCGTGGCCACCCTGATAGGCGCGGCCCTGATGGTCCTCCAAGCTCAAACCCGCTGATCTGGCCGGCTTGGTGAAATTCCACCGCCAAAGCTTATATATGCAAGGGGAGGCTTTGTCGCTGGACATCACCAAGCCGATCGATATGCAATATGCATCGACTCTGCACGGTCCCTGCATAGGTTGTGCAGAGTGGAAACTTCTACCCTTTTTTACCGTCTTGCCGAGCCACCCTTTTCAACCCATTTCACGGTGTCCGGGCAACCCATTTCACGTTCTTGCCGCGCCTCCGCTACGCTACTTCGCTCCGGCTGCTGCCGCAAACGGATGGTCGGGGCAAGCTGATTCAACAGACTCTTAAAACAGATCACACAGGTGTTTGTGCCACGGCGGGGTGTTCGGCGGGGTGGAACGGGAGTTCGAGGGTGAAGGTGGCGCCTTTGCCCAGGCCTTTGCTCTGGGCGCGAAGGGAGCCGCCCATTTCCCTGGCGGCCAACGCGCCGCTGTGCAGGCCGAAGCCGTGACCGTCTTTGCGGGTGGTGAAGCCGTGTGCGAAGATGTGCGTCAGGTTCCCCGGATCGATTCCCACGCCGGTGTCGGAGACTGAGACGCGAACGAAACCGTCGCCGTTGCGATGGATGCCGATGGTGAGGAGACGCTGCTGAACGGACTTGGCGCAAAGGGAGTGCCTGGCATTGCTGATGAGGTTGACGAGGATTTGGAGGACCTTGTGCTTATCCAGGGGAATATCAGGCAGCTCGTCGTACTCGCGGATGATCCGGACGTTGTGGCGTTCGAAGCCGGCGGCGTGCATGCGGACGGCGTCTTCAACGAGCGCGGGAAGGGACTGGGGTTCGATGGCGCCGGAGACTGTCGCGTAGCTTTGCTGCATGGCGACGATTTGATTGATGTGTTCGATGTTCTGGCCGAGGTCGCGCAGTTCGGACATGACGGTGGCCTGCTGGGCGGCGAGGTGTTTGTCGAGGCTCTTGAGGTAGTTGATGACGCTGGCGGCGCGGTTGTCCCGGCTGAGGAATTCGCCCAGGGCGTCGCCGTGTTCCTCGAGGAGGCCCGTGACTTTGCCAATGCCATCGCCGGGGATGCCGCGCATGAGGCCGGTGATGACGCTGGCGGAGGTGTTGACGCTGTTGAGGACGTTGCCGACGTTGTGGAGGACGCTGGTGGCGACTTCGGCCTGGCCGGCGCGGCGGGAGGCATCGACGAGTTCCCGGTGGACATTTTCGATTTCGGCCTGGACGCGTTTGCGTTGTTCGATTTCCTTGCGGAGTTCGAGGGTGCGTTCCGCGACTTTGATTTCGAGGAGGTCGCGGGCCTTTTGCAATTGTTCCTGTTTGCGGGTGAGGTGCTTGAGCCGCCAGGTGTAGATTGCGGAGAGGACGGCGATGAAGGCGGCGATGACAAGGAAAATGAACCATCCAGTTTGGTAAAAGTGGGGGAGCAGTTCAACATCAACGGCTGCGGAGGCGGGACTCCAGACGCCGTCTTCGTTGCAGGCTTGGACGAGGAAACGATATTGTCCGGGTTTGAGGTTTGTGTAGAAAGCGGAGCGGCGCATGTCGGCGTCAACCCATTCTTTATTGTAACCCTCGAGCCTGTAGCGGTAGTGGATTCGCTGGGGGGCGATGTAGCTGAGGCCGGCGTACTGGAATTCCAAGTCACCCTTGCCGGGGCGCGCGGTTTTCCCGCCGGGTTTGAGTTCCTCTCCATCGACACGGGTGCTTTGGATGTAAATGCGCGGAGGAACCGACCGGGTTTTCATGTGGTCGGGATCAATCATGACGACGCCCTCCGACGTGGGAAACCAGATGCGGCCGTCGAGCGTCCTGCAGCCGGTGTCTTTTTGATACAATCGCTCCGAACTCTTGACACCGTCCAGTCCGGTGTAATCGGCGCAAATGAGATGATCGATTTTGCCGCTGGCGAATTCATCGAAATCCCGGGTGGCAAAGCTGAAGAAGCCGCGGCTGGAATCGACCCAGATATGGCCGTGATTGTCCGGGAGGATTGCGTGGATGATGTTGTCGAACAAGCCCTGGCGGCGATTGACGGCGACAATTTTTCCATTTTTGAGCCGGGCGATGCCTTTGTTCAGGCCGGCCCAGACAACGCCCTGGTTGTCTTCGCTGACGCAGACGACGTGGCTTTCGGGAAGGCCATCATTGGCGGTCCATAATTTGAACGCGCCATCCTTGATGCGGCAAATGCCGGCGTCGGTGGCCAGCCAGAGGCCGCCGTCGCGGCCGGGGGCAATGTTGAAAATCCAGCCGAGTTCCGGGTGCTGACCGCCGACAAATTGGAAGGGTGAAAAGTAATTTGCGCCAACGCGGAAAAGGTTTTTTGCGATGCCGACGACCACGCCGGTGTCATCTTCGCCAAAAGTGGTGGGCCAGTCGCTGTTGGTGTAGCGGGCGAGCACTTTGCCGCCGCGGAAAATCTCGATGTCCTTGTAACCGTTGATGAGGTAGATGTCTGCGCTTTTTGCCTCGAAGACTCTGTTGACGTATTCGTTGGTCAGGCCCAGGAGCGTTGTGGTGCTGCTGCCTTTTCCGTCGAAGTAGGCAAAGCCGTTGCCGGTTGCCAGCCAAAGTCCGCCCCTGCGCGAGGCGGAAACGTCAATGATGACCCCGGCAGGCACTCCTTCGGTTTTGGCAAAGGTGGGGAGTTTCACGTCGGTGAACTGGCTGAGACCATGCTGGGTGCCAACCCACAGGTTGCCCTCCTGGTCTTCGGCCAGCGCGGCAACCTTGTCATCGGCCAGACCGTCCTGTTTGCGAAACGAAGTGATCGTGCCGTTCTGGTATTTGATCAGGCCCGAGCCGGTGGTTCCCATCCATAGTGTGCCCTCTCGATCAACGAGGAGGGCGCGGATGGGATACCACGGGAAGGAAAAGTCCTTTCTCAGGAAGTTTGAATCGAAGCAAAGCGGCCCCCAATCGGTGCCGATCCAGATCCATCCGTTCTTATCCACGGCCAAGGCACGAATCTCCTGGGAATCAACGGCATGACCGGGGAACTGTCTGAGGACTCCGTTTTCCCACCAGAAAAGGCCGCGATGGGCGGTTCCGATCCAGGTTCGGCCCTTGGAATCCTGCATGACCGCAGTGGTGTCGGTGCTGCTGATGGTTTGAAAGAGACGCTCCCTGGTCAGTCTGGCGCATTGAGTCTCCGCCGCCAACCACACCGCGTGGTCGGGGGTTTCCAAGATGGAATGAACGTCGAGGTTGACGCCGCCCCAGGCCTCACTGCCCTGGTATGTAATGTTTTGTCCGTCGCAGTAAGCGAAGGCGCCATGCTCCATGCCGATCCAAAGGCCGCCGGCACTGGAGCTGGAGAGGCTGGTGACGATCTGGCTTTGCAGATTGCTGAGGCCGAGCGATTTGAATTCAATGCCGTCGAATGAGACAAGGCCCGCGGCGGTCCCAAGCCACAGGTAGCCGTCGGCGGTTTGGGCGATGGCGTTGACGCCGCCGGCCGGGAGGCCGTTCTGGCCGGTCCAGGTCCTGCAATTGTATTGGAAGATGGTCTTTTCGGGGTCAAGCGCCAGGCAGCGGGACGCGGCGAGGCACAAGACGAGAGCGCCCCGGAGGAATGGGGATCCGGACCGAGACAGATGCGTATTTTCGCTCACACCGTTCCTGAGATAAGTTCTTATGGTTATCGGCGGAAATGACCTGCGGCTTAACTATGAACGATCTGTCTTGCCCGGCACATGGTGATGCGGTAATTTGCGGCTGTTATGGATGATCAACCGCCACCGCATCAGCCGCCGCCGCCGCCAGCCGCTCCGCCTCCTCCGTTGGCGCCGCCGCCGATCATTTCCGCCCCGCGCGCCAGCCGGTCGGGCTGCAGTTCCGTCTGGAGAATTCTTGCCATCGTCTTTTTGGCGCTGCTTTGCCTGAGCCTTTTCAGCCGGGTGCTGGTCTTTTCCCATGCCGTCGCGCCCCGCGGCCGCGCGTTCACGGACCGGAGCCGCGCTTTGGAAGAAGTCGTGATTGAGCAGACTAATGGCGACAACAAAATAGCGGTCATCAGCGTGGATGGCATTATCACGGACCGGAACGTGGATAATTCGAGCATGACCCAGGTGGAATTCATTTCCGAACAGTTGAAGACGGCCGAAAGCGACAAGTGTGTCAAAGCTGTCATTCTCAAGGTCAATTCCCCCGGGGGCGAAGTTCTGGCCTCGGACGACATCAATGCTGCGATCCAAAAGTTCCAGGAGAAGTCGCACAAGCCGGTGGTGGCCTCGATGGGCGCCCTGGCCGCATCGGGAGGCTATTATATTACCGCGCCATGCCGCTGGATCGTCGCCAATGAACTGACCATCACGGGCAGCATCGGCGTGCTGATGGACACTTGGAATTACCGCGGATTAATGAACAAGGTCGGCATCCGTCCGCACGTCTTCAAGAGCGGCCGCTTCAAGGATATGTTGAGCGGCGAACAGGAGCCTGACACCGACAAGCTTTCGCCCGAGGAACAAAAAACCCGCCAGGAAGAGGACCGGATGGTGCAGTCGCTCATTGACGAAACCTACAACAAATTCAAGACTGTGGTCAAAACGGGACGAACACATGCGGCCGACGAGAACGATGGCAAGGGCAAGGCCCTGGTGGAGAATTGGCAGGATTACGCCGATGGCCGCGTTCTTTCCGGCCAGCGCGCCCTGGAACTGGGTTTCGTCGATGAACTGGGCAATTTTGACGTCGCCGTCAAGCGCGCCGAAAAACTGGCCAACATCCCCGGCGCTTCGCTGGTTGAGTACCGCGTCCTTTTCGATTTTCAATCTGTTCTGTCGCATCTTTTTGGCAAGTCCGATGTCCCCGCGCTCAAGGTCGATTTGGGCATTGGCCCGCCGCAGTTGGAAGCCGGCCGGCCTTATTACATCCTGCCCACGGCTGTTTTGCATTGAGGAGGCCGGCCGCGGGATGGGGCGCGCCGGAATGATGTTGCGTCCCCGCGCTGAAATTGTTTTGATCTCATCCAGATAAAAATGTCATCCGCCAAACCAAAAATACATCCGCCAAACTGACGCCTGCCGCGCCGTTTCATAAACCATGAGCAAATCTGAAAATATATTGATCGTCGCGGACAGCGAGCACGACGCGAACATGCTCTACGCCGTCGGCATGTTCGTGCCTGATCCTTTCATCTATTTTCGTTGTGACGGCCAGTGCCACGTCGTGTTGAGCGATCTGGAGATTGACCGGGCGCGAAAAAATGCCCGGCATTGCCGCATCCTCTCCTACAACCAATGCGTCGAAAAACTGCGCCGCCGGGTCAAGCGCCCCAGCCTGGCCGCCGTCATCAATTTGCTGATGCGCGAAAGGCGGCTGCGCAAAATTTTTGTTCCGGCCAATTTCCCCCACGGCCTGGCCCGCGAATTGCGCAATTACAAAATCAAACTCCGGGTCAAAAAAGGGGGCGTCTTCCCGCAACGGGAATTCAAGCGGGCCGACGAAGTCAAAAAAATCAGCGCCGCCCTCATGATGGCCGAGGTCGGACTGGCCGAGGGCCTCTTTGCCTTGAAAACGGCCAAGGTGGGACGCGACCGGAAGTTGACTTATCACGGCGCGCCGCTGACCAGTGAAAAACTGCGCGCCGTCATTGACACCGCGATCCTCCAGGCCGGCGGCCTGGCCAGCCACACCATTGTCGCGGGCGGCCGCCAGGGGTGCGATCCGCATGAGCCGGGACACGGCGCCTTGCGCGCCCATGAACCCATCATCCTCGATGTTTTTCCGCGCTCGCAAAAAACCGGTTACTATGGCGACATCACGCGAACGGTCGTCCGGGGCCGGGCCAGCGAAGCCGTCCGCCGTTTATATGACACGGTGGCGCGCGGCCAGGAAATGGCCTTCGAGAAGATACTTTGCGAAGCGCGCGCGTCCGACATTCACCGGGCCATTCAATCTTTTTTTGAGAGCGAGGGCTACAAGACCGGCAGGAAAAATGGCCGCATGCAAGGCTTTTTTCACGGCACCGGGCACGGCTTGGGCATGGAAATCCATGAAGCGCCCCGCATCAGCCTCACCTCCAACGATATCCTCAAGACCGGCCACGTTGTGACGGTGGAACCGGGGCTTTATTACCCGCAAATTGGCGGAGTCCGCCTGGAAGATGTTGTCACCGTCACCCCCAACGGCGCGCGGAACCTGACCAAGTTCGAGAAGGTGTTGGAGGTCTGACATTTATTTTCTGAAGCGAAGAATGGCAAGAAACGCCAAATTGATAGATAGGTCCAAAAAATCCATAAGCATTAACCTAAAGGCTTGCCAAATGGTTTGGACGGGCTATGCTGGGGAGCCATGAACAATGATGATTGCCTTCCAGAAGATTGGGAGATTCTGCGCCGGTGGCTCCCCGAAGATCTCAATGCCCGGGCCAAACGATTTGACTTTTTCCAGCGGACGCGGGGCTTGACCGACGGTGAGCGGTGGTTGCGGTTAATCCTCATGCATGTGGCCGGCGGACTGTCTTTGGAACAAACCGCCTTGCGGGCCAGGGAATTGGGGCTGGCCAGCATCAGCGGGGTGGCTTTGTTCAAGCGGTTGCGCAAGGCTGAAGCCTGGCTGGGAAGCCTCTGCCAACATTTGCTGGCGGAGCAGCAGAACCGTTTGGGCCAGTGCCTATGGCCCAGCCAATACCGGGTTCGAGCCATCAATGCGACGGACATCCAGGAACCCGGCAGTACGGGCAGCGCCTGGCGTCTGCACTACAGCATCACTCTGCCGGAACTGGTCTGCGACCACTATGAAGTCACCGACCAGCATGGCGGTGAGAGCCTGGGGCGATTCCAGTTTAAAAAGGATCAACTCATCTTGGTGGATCGGGGCTACAGCCGAGCGACTGGAGTGGCCAAAGTCCTGGAGAGCGGCGCGGCGCTGTTGATGCGCTGGCATACCACCGCGCTTCCGGTGCAGGATCCTCACGGCAGGGCGCTGGACCTGCTGGCACTTCTGCGGGGCTTGCCCAAACACAATTCGGATCATTGGAAGGTCCAATTTTTTCATCAGGGCAAGGTTTATCGTCTGCGCTTGTGCGCCATCCGCAAGAACCGGCTGGCGACGGAGCGGGCGCGGCGCCAAGTCTTGGACAATGCCCAGATTCATGGCTATCAGGCCAGTGCGGAAAGCTTGGAATTGGCCGAGTACGTCCTGGTGCTGACCACCCTGCCCAGAGAATTTACGGCCAGCCAGGCCCTGACGCTCTACCGCTGCCGCTGGCAGGTGGAACTGGCTTTCAAGCGCCTGAAGAGTTTGCTCTCAACTGGTCATGTGCCCAAAAGCAACGACCAGTCAGCCCGGGCTTGGATGCAAGCCAAGATACTGACGGCACTGCTGCTGGAGCGACTGTTGCTGGAGGCAAAGATTTTTTCCCCCTGGGGATATGGCTTGCCAGAGTTTGAGCCGCTGGCGCGCCACGTTGGAGGCGCGTGACACATTATTGCAGGTGCTGGCACCGGCTTTGAGCTTGCCGAACTTTCTGCGGCGAGGCCCAGATATAGCAAGGGCCTGGCGAGTTCTGCGACCGCGCCGTCCAATGCAATTAATCCAAGTCGGCCAAATTTTGAATCGTTAGGTTAATGCTTATGTCCAAAAAACCCGTAACACCGCAACAAGTGTTGATAGTCAACGACTTAGCCGGTAACAAAAGGTTCCTCAACGTTTTCAGTGGAATTAAACATGGGGCAGGCGGAGTTTGCCGGCGACCAGATAGAGGATGGTGATCAGGTAAACCGTGGAACGATAGCCCCGCGCCTTGCGCTTGACCGCGCTGAAGACGCTATTGAGTCCTTCCATAAAGGCGTTGGTCAGGCCCCATTTCCAGTGGGCCAGGATTCCGGCCAGATGGTTCTCCACCATGTTGGCCAGCTTGATCATCGCTCTGAAAACGTAGGATTTGTAAAACCGGGCCACCCATCGCACCCAGCGGCACCAAACCTTAAAGCGCTTTTGGGCCACCATGGCGTTGGAGCTGCGATAGATGTCCTGCAGGACCAGGCGCATCTGATAAGCCTTGCCGGTGCAGAGATTTTTTTCTTTGATTTTGGCCAACCGGCTCTGTTCGTCCCGGTCGAGGTTTTCCGGGTTCTTGCGCCAGAGCCACTGGCTCTGGCGGAGGGACTCCCGCACGTCGTTGCCGCCCACGCTGAACTCCGCCCGACGCACTTGGTCAACCGACTTGTTGGCATTGGCCAGGACATGAAACTTGTCAAATACCACCTGGGCGTTGCGGCAGTTGTCTTTGACGCCCTTCTCGTAGCCTGCGCTCATGTCCATGCTCACTTGGGTGATGGCGTACTGGTGCCCATTGTGCGCCGCCAATGCCTGGACAAACGCTTGCCAAGTCTCGTGGCCGTGGCCTTCTGTAGCAAAGATCACCCGCTTGGCCACCAAATCAGCAAACACACTGATATACTCCTGGCCTTTGCGCACGCCCATCTCATCGACTCCGACGCAGCACACGTTGCCAAAGTCGGCTTGGGCGTAAGCCCCATCCACATGCTTAAAGAGCATCCGCCACAGGCGCATGTCGCTCTCCCCGGTCACTTCGGCTACTTTGGCCATGGGCATCTCGCGCATCAGCAGCAGTGCGAACGCTTCAAACTCCTTGGTGAAGTGCAGGCTTAATCCTTCCCAGGGCGGACGCACCCGAAAGACATGGCCGCACTGGCGGCACTTGCCGCGCGGCAACCGGCAGGTGATCTCACAGCGATGTTGGAAGATATTGAGATGGCGCCAAGTCAGCACTTCGGTATGGTCATAGCAAAAAACCAACCCTCCATCCTGGGGACAACGAAGCGAGTCCCATAAACGCGATGTTTCCTTGATTTCCAGGCAGACCGTTCCGCTGGCGGCGTCAAAGCGGCTCTCGACTACTTCCCAGTTCAAGCTCAAACCCAACAATTCATGAAATAATTTTTCAGGTGTCATCCCAAAAACTACCAAGACTCCACCTCTATTCCACTGAAAACGTTGAGGAACCTAACACGAGAAGTAACAGATCGGTAACATGTTACTGGTTTTCGTCTTTCGCTTCCTCGTGAGCTGTATAAATTTAGCCATCTGAAGAGGGAATGGCAAGAACATGGGGGCAAGAACATACAATTGCCCCAAGCAGTTTTCACCCGGCACTCTCCACTCGCCAGTCGCCAATTAAATGATAGAAGGTCCAAAAACGCACCCTGGCATCACACCCACCGCGTCCGCTCATGGCAACGGCGGCGTGGGCCAGGGCCAAAGCGAAGGAGAAAGCGGCCGCTCAGGCCGCCTGAATAAGCTCCCATCTGGCTTGATTCAACTTTTGGGCCAGACCTTTGTCCGTTCCTCCCCCGCTGCATACGATGGAAGGGAAGGTCACAATTATGCAGGGATATTCAAAGGATTTTCCTGTCTCCCATGTCGTATAGGAGGAGAATGAAAGGAACATTATGCAACGATGGGCGGTGATAGCTGCGATTCTGCCTTGTTTGCTGCTGGTTGACTCGACTCACCTCGTCGCAGCCGAACCGGTTTTCCCCGGCGTGAATTGGGAGCGCGACACAAATGGCCTTTCACCGGAGACCGTCCGGGGAGTTGACGCATTCATGCATACGCTCGATACCACTGGCCTGATGGTTGTGAAGAATGGCCGCGTGATCTACGAATATGGCGACGTCAAAAAGCCCAGCTACCTGGCTTCCGTGCGCAAGAGCGTTCTTTCGATGCTCTACGGGCCGTATGTGGCCAGCGGCAAAATCCGCCTCGACGCCACGCTCAAAGAGCTCGGCATGTCCGATGTCGGGGGGCTGCTGCCCATCGAAGAGCGCGCCAAAGTCATTGATTTGATCACCGCGCGCTCCGGTGTCTATCACCCAGTTGATGAGGGAGACGACCCGTCCAAGACACCGAAACGCGGCAGCAAAGAGCCGGGCACCCACTGGATGTACAACGCCTGGGATTTCAACGCAGCCGACGCCGACTTTGCGCGGATGACCGGCAAAAATATCTACGACGCCCTGCGCGATGATCTGGCAATCCCGATCGGCATGCAGGACTTCAACCGCAAAGCACAGTACAAGGTCGAAGAGACGTACTCACAGTATCCCGTCTATCACATGGTGCTCTCGACCCGCGACATGGCGCGCCTGGGGCTTCTCATGCTACGGCAAGGGAAATGGCGCGACCGCCAGATCATTCCTGCTGACTGGGTGCGCCGCAGCACCAGCGTTCGAACCCCATCGGTCGAAATGCAGGACTCGGATTTGGGGTATGGTTATTTGTGGTGGGTCTGGGAAGACGCTACCGGCCCTTACCACGGTGCCTACACGGCGACTGGTTCCTTCGGCCAATTTATCACGATTCTGCCGGCGCTCGACATGGTTGTCGCGCACAAGACCTTGCACACTGGCAACGTGCGCGCTGGGAGGTACCTTCGCCTGCTCGATCTTCTCACCGGCAAGCAGCCGGCTTCGAAAGCCGAATTGGCTTCCTGGGACCTCTCGCCATCCAAGGCTTCCGCCCCACTGAAGTGAACACATCGCCATTGATCCGGTCGCCTTATGCTGTGGCCTGTCAGCCGGATACGGCGTAAAGTGGGCTCAATTATGGACGCGGATTCGGTAAAATTTCCGTGACAAGGATGCTCCGTGAACATCGGTGTAATTCGTCGCAACACCGCTGCCCAGAATGTTGCTCACAATCGTGCTCCATGGCGTGGAAGCGAGATTGGTCGTGCTTTGAACGTCATACAGGCCGTTGGAAACAGTGGAGAAACCGAGGACCACATCCGTGTTCGTAATGTTGATAACTGTTATCCGAACGTTACCGATCGGCGTCAGCAAGACGGCATGATAGTTCCCCCCATAGCAGACGATCTGGCCGCCATCGTTGATGCCATAAGCTTCGGCAAGGTTGCCCTCCGAACCCTTGAGAAGAAGGTTGTTCAAATCCACCATTGTCCCGCCGCTGTAGAGGAAGGCATGGGCAGGCCCTTGTGGGTTAAAGACATAACCCACCACTTGTCCGGCGTTGTTGATGCCGGTGGCCACACTCTGTGAATATACTCCAACAGAGTTTGTCGGTGTAGTTCCCAGATCCATCATCCTTCCGCCGCCATAGAGGACGGCGTGAGTGTTGCCGTCGCTGTTCTCGGCGGATCCGACCGCTTGTCCGGCGTTGTTGATGCCGATGGGCGAGCTGTCTGAATATCCCGGCAGTGTGCCAAGCTTGGTAACCGTTCCTCCGTTGAACAGAACTGCATAGTTCGTCCCGTTCAATGTCGAAACTCCCACAGCTTGACCGAAATCGTTGATGCCAGCGGCCTCGCTGGATTCGTTGGCCGGGTTGCCCAGCGTGCCCAAGTCGTTTAAGCGGCCTCCGCTGTAGAGGAAGGCGTGCCCGTTGATGAGGCCGTAACTGACGCCCACCACTTGTCCGGCGTTGTTGATGCCATTGGCCTGGCTCCCTGTCGCCGAGTAACCCGGCAGAGTGCCCAGGCCCGCCATCGTCCCGCCACTGTAGAGGAAGGCATTTGGAAAGCCCAAGGTGTTCAAGGTGCAGGGATAGGTATAACCTACTACTTGTCCGGCATTGTTGATGGCGCTGGCAGTGGTATTTGTGTCACCTGGTAAAGCCCCAATATCCAGCATCGTCCCGTCGCTGTAGAGGAAGGCGTGAGAATACCCGCCGTAGCCATAGGCCGACCCGACCACTTGTCCGGCGTTGTTGATGCCGGCAGGATTGCTGTCTGGAAGTCCCGGCAGCGTGCCCAGATCGGTGACCGAATACAGGAGGTTTTGGGCAAACCCGCCTGCATTGCCGAGCAAAAGACACGCGAACGCGACGAGCCCTAAAAACGGTGGTTTCATTTGAGGACTTTTCATGCAAGGGTGTTTTGCTTTCATTTCGAGCCTCAGTCCTGGTTCTGCGAACAAGATTGAGGTCATGAGAATGGGCAGGAACGACAAGGCATGCAAGCCAAATGCTGTCAGGACGGACAGTGGAACGGCTTCAGCTTGGGGCAATCGCAAAGCGGGTCATGGTAAGCACGTCAACCAAAACGCCGGGTTTGGACGGTTAATGGTTTTTGCCCGCGGATTTCATGAAATCCCGGGTGTTCAACCAGGCGATGAGTTCGCCGGCCATTGCGCGATCGTCCGACACCCGGGGATGGAGCGTGGTCCAGTGGGTGAAGACGAAATGGCTGAGGTTCTTGTCTTCGGCTTCGAGCCGCGCCACGGCCGCCTCCCACGGAATGCGCAGGCGAACACTTTGCGCGCCGCCAAACATGCCGCCGCGCAACAGGACAATGCGGGCGTTGGGATAGGCCCGGCGGATATCCTTGATCAAAGCCACGTAACCGTCGGCGAATGTCTTCGGGAAAGGGCGTCGCCGGGAGGTGGTGAACGAGTCGTCATTGTCACCGTAATTGACAAAAACCACGTCAGGCTGCCATGCTTTGAGATCGGCGGGGGAAGAATTGGCTCTTGGACCTGTCCGGTTCCACACTTGGGCGGCCCGGACTTTGACGTATCCCGTGACGATGCCCATGCCGCTGACGGCGATGTTGCGGTAATCGGCTGAAAAGGCGGCGG
The DNA here is from genome assembly GCA_963813995.1 of uncultured Verrucomicrobiae bacterium. Lineage (GTDB taxonomy): Bacteria > Verrucomicrobiota > Verrucomicrobiia > Limisphaerales > Palsa-1400 > DASRLE01. Next base: position 138,913 of record CAWFAZ010000086.1, read on the forward strand.
CGGTCAGGGTGGCGTAACTGAGGGCACAGTTATGGGTGAGGCGGTTGGTCCATTGGTCGCCGGCCCCGTCCTCGTTGCAGGCCCCGACGGTGATGGAGTCGCCGAAAAACTCCATGGCCAGCGGATAATTGACCGGCGCGGGTGACCAGGCTTTCGCACCGGCAGCCAACTCGATGCCTTTGAAACGGACGATTCCGGCGTTCGCCTCGCTGCGCTTGAAGATTGTGAGATGGTGCCGTCCGGGCGTCAAGGGACGCTGAAAAGCGAGGCGTTGGTGGCGGCCACGCCGCAACGCCAGAATCCAGAACCGCATCATCCACCTGCACATCAAAAAAGCTTTGCCCGTCCAGGCGGTCGAAGCGCAAACCAAGCCTGTCTCCTTCAAAATCAATCTGGATGCGGCCGGCCTGCCAGGCCATCACCGGCCCCGCCGCATTGGCAAAGTCAAAACGCCCTTCATAGAGGAACCGCGGGTCGGAAGCCGGAATGAATTGCAGCGCCGCATCCATTGTTCCGTCCACGCGCAGAAAATCCCGTGCGTTGTAGTTTGTGGCGCTGGTGGTGAGGAAGACCGGCGGGGCGGATGCCCGTCCCACATTGTCCTGGCCGGCACAGAGCGGGGCCACGCACAAGCCGAGAAGCAGGCCACATGAGACAAAGAAATGGTGAAGCTGCTTAATAAAATGGGTGGGAATCATTCAGCCTTTTCTCATCATGCCACGCATTCTTAGACCTGACGCAAAAATTATCAAACCGAAATATGCTTCGATGCCGCCAAGGGGCGCATTTTGACACTGCCACCGTCGGAGTGTCTCGAAAGCTTCCGGGGCTGTGCCGTGCTCGTTCCGCAGGGAGTTGGGAGTCCCGCCTTCAGGCGGCGCGGCGCACGAAAGGAAGGGAACATAAAAAATTTTCACCTGCTTGAAATTGTGAACGCCTTACCGGCTGAAGCCGGGACTCCATACCACCCATCCGCCGGACACGGGTAGCAGTGTCAAGATACGCACCGATGCCGCCAAGGGCATTTGCCAAAGTTGCTTTTTGGCAAAAATTTGCCAAACTCATCCGGGATGAACGCCCGGATGGAATTCGAGTCTAATCCCCGGTAGAGAAAGGACACGATTATGAAATTTGTGCAAGTTGCCAAACGGATCACGCTCTTGATAGTGGTCAACCTGCTGGTCATGCTGACCCTCGGGATTATCGCCCACCTGTTTTTTCATCGCCAGGCCGCACAGTTTGGCTACGACACCCTTTTCCTGTATTGCCTGGTGATTGGCATGGGCGGCGCATTCATCTCGCTGGTGATTTCGCGCTGGATGGCAAAAAGGATGATGGGCGTTCAAGTCATTGATCCCAACACCTCAAGCCCCGATGAGCAGCGCCTCGTCGAAACTGTCCATCATCTGGCCCGCGCCGCCGGTCTTCCCGCCATGCCGGAAGTCGGGATTTACGATTCGCCGGAAATCAACGCGTTTGCCACCGGGCCGAGCCAGTCGCGCGCCCTGGTCGCGGTGTCCACGGGACTATTGAGCCACATGCGGCAATCGGACATCGAAGGCGTGCTGGGGCACGAGATTACTCACGTTGTGAATGGCGACATGGTGACCATGACTTTGATTCAAGGCGTTGTGAACGCCTTTGCCATGTTTCTGGCCGAGGTGGTGGCCATTGCTCTTTCCCAAGGTTCCTCCCGTAATAATCGGGGCGGCAATTATTTCATGAGATGGATGGTTTACAATCTGGTGTACTCCGTGTTCGCGCTCCTGGGTTCCATCCCTGTTTGCTGGTTCTCGCGCTGGCGTGAATTTCGGGCCGATGCAGGCGGGGCGCGCCTGGCAGGACGGGACCACATGATTTCGGCCCTCCGGGCGCTCAAGGCCATTCATGAAGCCGGGGCCGACCAGGCCGGACCGCAACAGCCGGCCTTTCAAGCACTGAAGATTTCCGGCAAGACTGCCGGCATTCTGGGCCTCCTCTTCGCCGATCATCCCCCCTTGGACGAACGCATCGCCCGGCTGGAAAATCCCACGCTGCAATAATTACGCGAAGGGGTCGCTGTTTCTGGCTCTGACGCGCAAGCCGAACGGCTCGGGCACCCGCGCAAACGATACAACTCCTTTATTTTCACGGTTGACTCGTAGTTTAACTGCTGGTAGTCTTTCGGCAATGAAAGTTCGCGACAATCAAAATTTTCTCTCGCTTTACTACGAGCCGAATATTGTCGAGACGGCTGTCGGTGAGACAAACCCGCATGCGGACGCGGTTGATTGGAAACGCGAGACGAAATCGCTCGGACAAGTCGCCACCCCGCAACTTGTTGCCGAGATGATGGCTCGCTGGGTTATGTCGGTAAAGCCGACGACCGTCCTTGATCCGGCTGCGGGTCTCGGCAGCCTGCTGCACGAATGCCACCGATTCGATCCTCATGCCAAATTCATTGGGGTCGAACGTGACCAGGAAACCTTGCGTCAGGCCAAGAGCGCGGCTCCTCAAGGAACAAAGCTTGTCCTTGCCGACTACTTGCTTTCCGACGCTGGACAGTTTCAAGGCATCATTGCCAATCCACCATACGTAAAAGCGCACCGGCTCGATTACTCCAAAGACATTTGGCGTGGTTTTGAGGAGCGTTTTGGGACACCCCTTGACCGCCTTACAAATCTTTACGCGCTTTTCCTTCTCAAAATATGGGAAGACCTCGCGTTGTGCGGTCGCGCGGCTGTCCTTCTACCAGCCGAATTTCTGAATGCGAACTTCGGCGAGGAAATTAAGAAGCACATTCAAAAGGCAATGTGTCCCGCTGGTCTCGTCGTTTTCAAACCTACGTTGAATTTGTTCGCGGACGCATTAACGACAAGCGCAATCATTTTTCTCGAAAAGGGACGATCCCGATCCGCATTCTCACTGATAACGAAAGCCGAATCGCTCGAAGAAGCTCAAACATTCTTAAACTATCTTCTGTCGCGGCCTGCCTCTGGGCGCAACATGCAATACAGCGATCTCAAAACATTTTACCCCAACGATAAGTGGCTCAATTTACTGTTTAACGGAGTGGCTCCTGCTGCCAAACCCCTCTTTCCACAGAAAGTAGGAGACTACTTCGACTGTCGTCGTGGTATTGCCACCGGCGCCAACGACTTCTTCTGCTTGAGCAAATCGGGGTTGCGCGAACATAATCTTGGCCTCTTACACGTCGTCCCATGTGTGACGAAGGCCACAGACGCTGACGGGCTGGTGTTCTCCCCGGAGAAATTAGCTGCGCTCATCGCCTCAGATCGGAGATGCTACCTGCTTAACCCCAGTGATAACGGTTCAGCTTTTACGAACTATCTCCAGATCGGCGAACGCTTAGGCATACCACAACGCCACCTGCCAAGCCACCGGCCGGTATGGTATTTGCCGGAGAACCGTCCGGTGGCGGATATTTGGGTGGCAGTCTTTTCACGTGAGACTGTTAAGTTTATCTTAAACACGTCGGAGGCAAAGAACCTCACATGTTTTCATGGTCTCTATGCCAAACCGAGGCACAAAAACCTCGCCCCTCTCGTCACCCTCTTCCTCAATAGCTCATGGGGCCGCGACTCATTTGCCCGGGTAAACCGGTTTTACGGCGACGGCCTGAATAAGTTGGAACCAAAGGATGTTGAATCCCTGCCCTGTCCGAAGTTGCCTCTCTGCAACCACGACGAATCCAAAACACTTGTCAAACATCTGGTAAAATTGGGAATGTTGCCATTGGATCAGCGCAACGAGCGGGTGGACGCCTTGATCGCCAGTTATATCGACTTGCCTGCGCGCGCAGCAGCGTAAGTAGAGTCAACGTGCCAACAGGACTTGGCGCATTTTTTCAGCCTCTAATACGAAGCCGCCGCCTTGCGGAACCACGTAGGCATCGTGCCGGCCAAGTTCGGTAACACGGCTTTCGGCTGCAAAAGTTGGCAATCCGGTCGCTTTTCCCACCTGCAATCCGCGCGTGATCGGAATCATTATGGTTGCTTTCTCCTGGCTCTTTGCCGGTGTCTCAATGGAATAACCGGAGCCGGTGGCGATTGTGGCAAAAATGTCAATGAAATTGATGGCAAAGACAGAGTCGAAGAAAACTTGGCAGTAACTTTGAGGGACGCGATAACGCTCAAGCCAGCGATAGACAATTACCAGGTCTTCAACCTTGACGGTGAAACTCGGCGTTTCGCGTCCCGTGCTGTTTCCGGCGTCGCGTTGTTGTTGTCTCACTGACATGTATCTCAATGCTTCAAATTTGCTGGATCGCACCTCGATGGCCGCGACGGCTTGCTTGACCACTGGTTCGGTCTCCGCGTGTCCGTGTTCTGACAAGTCGCTATTTATAGCAAGCGCTGCCGGAAAGAGCAGCAAATCTGGACGTTTCCCAAATCTCCGCGTTTCTTCCAAACCGACCAGGTAGCGTGTTTTGAACTCTGGATGGCCCGCCGCGATGCGGTCAGTATTGCCGTATTGCACCGCTCCCCACTCCGGCAACGCAGCAGCCAGAGCAGCCGTCAACATTTTTTCCGCCCAATCGCCCATCGCGCGGTTGGCTAGAAATTCGGAGCGTGCGTCGGTGGGCACCCTCGGCTTCTTTTCGAGCTTCGCGCCTTCTCCTCCAAAAGTCAGATGACGTGATTCAATGCCTTTTGAGGTCAACGTGGCAACAACACCCGCCAACGTGGTCTTCAAGTGCTCAAAGTATCGGGCATTCAGTGAAGCACTTTTCATCACTTCTTGTCCCCGAAGGTAAAAAGTTCCCTGACATCGACCTTCAGGATCCTGGCGTATTCCGCCAAACTTGCCACAGATGGGGCATTCACGCCGCGTTCTACGAGGCTGACAAACTCAACCGAGCAACCGAGTGCTTCCGCCAACTGCTCCTGCGTGAGCTTTTGCGAGCGACGAAGTTCGGCAATGCGACGACCTAGTTTCTTTTGAAGCACACAGTTTAACTACCAGTTGTGGCCACGATGCGCCACGTAGTCAAACTACGTGTTGAATTACGCGCGCAGATGCCAAACTCGCCGATCATCCCCCCTTGGACGAACGCATCGCCCGGCTGGAAAATCCCACTCTGCAATAATTACGCGAAAGGGTCGGTGTTCCTGGCCCTGACACGCAAACCGAACGGCTCGGGCGCCCGCGCAAACGATACCACCCCTTTTTCAGCCGTCACTCCCAGGTAGGGATCGTTGCTGACCAGCAGGTTGCCGTCGATATCGAGATGATCGGCCAACGCGGCCAGATGGGCGGCGGCGCTGATCAGGACGCTGGTTTCGATCATGCAGCCAATCATCGTTTTCAGGCCGGCTTGGCGGGCGGCTCGCAGCGCGTCGAAAGCCGCGTTGATGCCGCCGGTTTTCATGAGCTTGACGTTGACTCCATGGTAACACTCCGCGCACCGGGCCGCATCGCCGGCGTGGTGATACGATTCATCGCCAAAGAGCGGCAACGGCGAACGGCTTTTCAACCACGCCAAATCCGCGGGCGGCGTGCCGGCCGGCATGGGTTGCTCGACAAATTCGATATGCGGATCCTTCGCCAGCCACTCGATATTCCGCAAGGCCTCCTCCTTTGTCGTCCACCCTTCGTTGGCATCCACCCGGACCGTTTTATCCGGCGCGGCCTGGCGCAGCGCGGCCAGGTTTTCCCGGTCTCCCGGCGCGCCCACCTTGAGTTTGAGCACGGGGTAAGGCGCGGCTTCGATTGTTTTCCGGCGGATCACCTCCGCGCTGGCAATGCCGATGGTGAAGGAGGTCAGATGCTTCTTCCCGGAAAAACCAAGACCCAACCAATCATAAATCGGCTTGCCCGCCTTTCGCGCCGCGCCGTCGAGCAACGCCACGTTGATGGCGCATTTCGGGGAATAGTTCATCGGCGCCAATTTCTCCAACCAAGCCATGCTGCCCGGAATGTCATCGAAGGAGAGTTTCGCCGGATCAACCCGCCGCAGGAAGTTTTGCATCGAAGCCACCGTTTCGGAGTAGCGCGGCGAGCAGGGAGCTTCGCCCAACCCAACGACGTCCTTGTCCGACAGGCGCGCCAACACGACTTGCTCGACATCGGCGCCGCCGGTCTTTAGATTGCCGGCGATGGTCCAGGTATGGCTGAGACGCAGGGCAAACGGTCTGAAATCCAATTTCACAGGCGGGCCAGGCGCCGGTCAGGCATCCTGGCATGATGAAATATCCTCCTTGTGGAGCAGGTTCGTTTTCAATTCCTCCCGGTCCAGGAACGGCGACATGTCTTCCAGATTGGCCGAGACCATGCGGCCGTCCGCCAACCTGCGCGAGCTTGACTTCGGTTCGAACATCTGATCCCTGTCAAGTATTACATTGGCCAGCCCCGGACCGGGCGCGGCCAGGAATTGCGCGAGCGCGGGCTGGAAAACCGGGTTATCCAACCGGATGGAGGGCAGGTTGAAGGCCCGGCCGATTTTCACCATGTCCGGAAAACTGACTCCGGTCCCAGGCCCCTCGCCAATGAGCAACCCGTTGAAGAAGCTCGTTTGCGTGATGCGCTGCGACAGGTAACCGTCGTTGTTCAGAACGATGATTTTCACCGGCAGTTTGTAATGAGCCACGGTCTGAAGTTCCTGGAGATTGAGCATCAGGCTGCCTTCGCCAGCCAGGCAGATGATCCGGCTGCCGGGCCGCGCGAACGCGGCCCCGACGGCGGCCGGCAAATCATAACCCATGGAGGCTGAGCCTGCGTTGGCATACACTCGCTGGCCGCGCTTGATCCGGGCCGCCTGAAACGTGACGACACAGGCGGTCGCGTTGCCGCAGACCACCACCTCATCGGCGCGGAGGAGTTGGAAAAGTTCCTCGATAAAATGATAGGGATTGATCGGCTTGGACGGGTCGCGGTGCCGGGGCAAAACGACTGGATATTTGGCCACGCGCGCTTTGCACCATTGGAGCCATTCGCCGCGGGCGGGCGCGCCCGTTTCCGGCAGTTCCGCCAGCAAGGCCCGCAGAAAATCCTTCAGGTCCGCGTGAATGCCCAGATCGGGGCGCACCAGCGCCGGCTTCTCCAGCTCGGCCCGGTCAATATCCACCTGCACCTTGAAAGCGTGGCGGGCAAAAGACTGCCAATTGTAGCTGACTTGCCGAATGGCCAGCCGGCAGCCCAGCACGAGCACCAAATCGGCGTTCTGCACGCAGAAGTTTCCCGCCCTGTCCCCCAGCGTGCCCGGACGGCCGCAATAGAGAGGGTCGGCGGAGTCCAGGGCGTCTATGGCCGTCCACGCTGAGGTGACTGGAATCTGCAATCGCCGGATCACCGCCTCGAATTCCTTGTCGGCTCCGCTCAGACGCAGGCCCGATCCGACCAGAATGACCGGCCTTTCCGCGGCGGCGAGGCGTTGGGCGACCTCGGCGCACTGGCGGCGGAGGAGGGCGGAGTCTGCCGGCGCCGGGTCTTCCGCCGGGTCGTAGCCCGGCTGGGCGGCGGGGTCGATCATGGTGGATTGCACATCCACCGGAATTTCGAGCCAGCACGGGCCGGGCCGGCCGCTGACGGCCAGATGCAGGGCGCGCTCCAGATGGTAGCGAATGGTCAGCGGATCGCTCACCGACACGGCATATTTGGTGATGCCTTTGACCATGCGAACGATGTCCGCCTCCTGGTCGCCGAGTTGGCGCAGATGCGGCGTGTTGTAAGTGGACACGAGCGTCTCGCGCTTGCCCTGGCCGGAGATAATGAGCATCGGGATCGAATCGGTATAAGCGCCGAAGACGCCGTTCAAAGTGTTGATGGCGCCGGGGCCGGCGGTCACGCTGACGATCCCCGGCTTGCGCGCCAGACGGGCGTAAGATTCCGCCGCCATGGCGCAGGCCTGCTCGTGATGGCAGCAGACATACTGGAGGCGCGAACAGCGCCCAAGGGCGTCGTTCAGAAACATCGCGTGCCCGCCAGTCATTAAGAAGACGTGCCTGGCGCCGGTGTCCGCCAAATGATCAAATATATAATCGGCTACTCGTTTCATTATTTTTTTCGTCAAGGCCAGCCTGGATCATCCGGCCTGTTTCGGATTTCAAATGTTATTCCGGTTCTTGTGCCACTGCGCGGTGCGACGGATGGCCTCGTCCAGGGGAACCCATTCGCGCAAGCCCAGTTCCTGCTGCGCGCGCGCCGTCTCGGGAACGTACCGCGCCGCGGGTTGGCCGGGCACGGGATTTTGCGCAATCTCCACCGGCAGATGGCCGGGAAGGGCGCGACTGACGGCCCCGGCCACCTGCGCTATGGTCAACGGGTTGCGCGATCCCACGTTGTAGGGACGGTTGCCGGCGCCTCGAACCAGAATGGTCCACAGCCAAATCGCCAGGTCGGCCGCGTAGAGGTAGGAGCGATAGGGGGTGCCGTCGCCGTTGACTTTGATGGGACCGCCGGCCAGCGCGTCGCGTATGAAATTGCCGATGGCAAAGTGCGTGTCCAATGGCAGGTAGGGGCCGACCAGTGCGTAAATTCGCGCCACCTTCACCTCAAGCCCGTGCCGGCGCGCATGGATGGCGCAGAGCAGTTCGCTCATTCTTTTCCCTTCGGGGTAGGCGGACTGCGGGTCAGAGACATCCGGCCCTCCGGCGCAGTCTTCGGCCATATTCGTGATCGTGGCGGGTTGCCGGCCATGGACGGCGCCGGAGCTTGTCAACAGGAATTGTTTCGCGCCGCATTGGACCGAAAAATCCAAAGCCCGCCGCGTCCCCGTCACGATGGTGTCCAGCATCAGCCCGGGCTGCTCGTCGTTGAGTTTGGCGCTGGCTTCGGTGGCGGCGTGAATGACGTGCGAAAACCGGCCGGCGGGAAAGGCGAAGTCGCGCACGTCGCCGGCCTGGAAACGAATATCCGGGCGGCGGGCCAGATGGGGCGCTTTGCGGGCAAAGGCCTCAAGGCTCCTTGTCAATACTAATGATTCCGCGCCGAGGCCCAGCCGGTCGTTGGCCCAGGCGAAGCTTTCCAGCAGCCAGCAGCCGATAAAGCCCGTGCCGCCCGTGACGAACAACCGGCAGCCGCGCAATTCCTCCCAGAGCGGCCGGGTGCGCAGGAGAACATGGTCCAGATCAGCGGATAACGGGTTATCGGCCATGATCAAGCTTTGCCGCGGCAAAATGTTTGGATGACTTCGACCATGTAATCGAGCATTTCCCGCGTCAGCCCCGGATAAGTGCCGATGAAAAGGGCTTCGGTCATGATTTTGTCGGCGCCTTCGAGGTTGCCGACGACGCGAAAAGCATCGGGGCGGTCTTTTTTGAGTTGGACGAGGAAGGGCTGGCGGACGAGGTTGCCGCCGAAGAGCATGCGGTTGCCGATTTTCTTTTCGTCGAGGTGGCGGGCGAAATCAAATTTGGAGAAGGGGGCGCCGGGTTTGACGCGGAGCATGAAGCCAAACCAGGAGCAGACGGTTTGATGGCCGGAGTTGTCCCAGGCAAATCCTTCGGGCGACCATGCGGTGGCGTGGGTGGGAAGCATGAAGTCGAAAACAGAGTCCAGGTCGCGGAGGCCGTGGCGGAGATGGTTCCAATTGTTGATGCGGGCCTGGATGAATTGGGGGAGTTTTTGGAGTTGGACCCTGCCGATGGCGGCCTGGATGTCGAGGGGCTTGAGATTGTAGCCGAAATGGGAGTAGGTGAATTTGTGGTCGTAGCCTTTGGGCAATTCGCCCAACTGCCAGTTGAAGCGTTTGCCGCAGGTGTTGTCCATGCCGCTGGCGCACCAGCAGTCGCGGCCCCAGTCGCGAAAGCTTTCGATGATGGCTTTGAATTTGAGGCTGTGAATGACGTTGACGGCGCCGCCTTCGCCCAGCGTCAGGTGGTGCGGCGGATAAAAAGATTGGGTGGAAAGATCGCCGAATGTTCCGGTCAACTTCCCGTCGTAAGCGCAGCCCAGGGCGTCGCAATTGTCTTCGATCAGCCACAGCTCGTGTTTTTTGCAAAACTCCACCACGTCCGCCAATTGGAATGGATTGCCCAGCGTGTGGGCCAAAATCACCGCCCTGGTTTTTCCCGCGGCATACGCGCTTTCGAGTTGTTCGACTTTGGCGTTGAGGGTGACGGGGTCGCTGTCAATAAACACGGGAACGAAGCCGTTTTGGACGATGGGCGCGACGGTGGTGGGGAAACCGGCGGCCACGGTGATGATTTCGTCGCCGGGATTGAGGCGGCGGCGGCCGAGCTTGGGGCTGGAGAGGGCGGAGACAGCCAGCAAATTGGCGGAAGAGCCCGAGTTGCAGAGGATGCTTTTTTTGACGCCCAGGAACGCCGCCAGGCCATTCTCGAAGGCCTCGCCTTCCTTGCCCAGCGTCAACCAAAAATCCAGCGCCGAGGCGACGGCGGCGGCGACTTCGTTTTCGTCAAAGACGCGGCCGGCGTAGGGAACGGCGGTTTGGCCGGGGAGGAATGGGGGGCGGCGGACGTTGTCCGGGGTTTCGCAGCCGGGCCGGTTGGCGGCGTGGGCCAGACGCGAGAAATCTTTGGCCAGGCGCAGGATTTCAGTTTTCAGCTCGGCAAGGGTGTGCGTCATAAGAGCCTGGTTCTCGAAACTACTTCCAATACAAGTCGTCCCCAATATAACCGGCCGTCTTGAGGTTGTTCAACATTTTTAGGCGGATGAGGCGGGATTCGCGGAAATTGGAGTCGGCGAAACCGATGGCCTCGAGGCCGGATTTGAGTTCGCGGACGGTGCCGGCCAAATCGTGGAGGGGTTGGTGCTGGGGCGCCAGTTTGCGGAAGAGGGAAAAATCGACTTTGTAGGAGCGTTTGTCGGGGGCGGCGTTTTTATTGATGGAAACTTCGACGCCGGGCATGGCCCGCTGGACGGCGAGGGCAAGGTCTTTGACCTGGTAATTCCATGAGTCGGTCCCGACGTTGACGATGAGGAATGGACCGCCGTTGGCAGTCTCGCGGCTGACGGCCCAGTCCATGGCGCGAGCCATGTCTTTGGTGTCGATGAGGGGGCGCCACGGGGTGCCGTCGCTGAGAATGTTGATTTTTTTGAGGGCAAGGGCGCTGGCGACGAAATCGTTGAGGACCAGATCAAGGCGCAAGCGCGGGCTCATGCCGCAAGCGGTGGAAAAGCGCAGGCAGGAGATTGTGTAATTTTTGCCGGCGAGGTTTTTGAGGTCGTTTTCGGCCGCCACTTTGGAACGGGCGTAGGCGGTCAGGGGGTTGAGGCTGGAGGCTTCGGTGCGGGCGTCGTCCTCGGCAAAACCATAGACGCTGCAACTGGAGGCGAAGACGAAAGTCTTGGCGCCGGCCTTTTTGGCTTTTTGAGCGATGGCCACGCTGGCGAGGTGGTTGACTTGCAGGGTGACCTCTTCAAAGGCCTTGCCCATTGGGTCGTTGGAGACGGCGGCGAGGTGGATGACAGCGTCCACGCCGGCGAAAAGAGATTGTGGAATGGCGCGGACGTCGCCGAAATACTGGGCGTTCAGCTCGCGCTCCGGCAACGGGTCAACGGAGGTCACGGCGCTGGCGAAAAAGGCGGTGTCGTAGCCGATCAATTCAGCATCGGGCCGGGTGTGGCGCAATTGGCGGATGACGTTTGGCCCGACATAGCCCAGGTTGCCAGTAATCAAGATTCTCATTTTATCCATTCAGCAGTGAAGCTCTGCATTGTGCTTTGAGTGGCGCGGGTTGTGCAAGAAGGAAGTCGTTGCAGATCGTTGCAGATTGGCTTATTTCGACCGTGCTTAACTAAGTTAAACACGGTTTGACCGGACCAAAGCTGTTTGTTTTGCAAGCTGTTCATTGTTAGGGACTTCCATGCGATTCCGTCCGCTGGCTTGACCGGGCAACCCGGTTTGACTCACTTTGACCCAGTTTGACTGGTTTGACGGCATGGAGCCCAACTGGACGGGCTGATTGGCGCCAGCAGAATGGCCGCGAAAAGTCGCAAGAGTCGCAAAATGGGGTTTCTTTTCTTGTGCGTTTTGCGCCTTTTCGCGGCAAATTTTCATATTGGATTTCGCACCCCGCGACAGCCCCTGAACCCCGTTCATAATTTCTTTCTTCATGCTTCTTCCTTTCCGATCCGGCCCCCCGGACATTCATTAGACGAACTATACAGTTAACATATCATATGGTCAACAGATTTTTGAAAGAATTTTTAAGAAAATTGTGATTTTTGATGAAAACAGGTTTAAGGCCTTGCGCGGCAAAGACTTAAGAATAGCGCAAAGGGCGCAAGAGGCAAAGGCACGGGGAAGAAGAGATCTATAAGGATGGGGGAAACCGCAAATGCCGGAATAAACGAACGGTGTGCCCGGTCATCTATTATCCGCAGAAACACCAGATGTGGAAAACGTCAATCGACGTCGCTGGCCCTTTGCCGTCCGGCCATGGGAAACCACGACGATGCCGACTCAACTGAACGGCTTCCGCGAATTTCGCGGAACCCGATCCAGCGACTTTTATCGGCACTGGGAGCTGCTCGGTTTGCAGGCATTTGATGCGCTGAGGCTCGCTCATTGCGGGGTGAAGATGCTCTGCGATGGTTCTGCCATCGCGGGCGTAAGCGAGCATCATGGCTTCCTCCATCGCCCACGCGTAGTCGCCATTTACGAATCGGCAGAGGCCGTCGTCGCAATATTTGCCGCCAGCAGCATGGGTAGCGTCCACTGGTTTGCATTCGATAAAAAGAGCGTCATATTCGGAGATAACAGGCCGTGGCTCACCTTCATCGTGACGAAGTTTGAAAAACAAGTCGGGAGCCTTGGTGAGCCGGGTGCCGTCGTAATTAGCGACCTGACCTTGGCGCACGACGATCTCGTAGGTGTGCTGGCTAAAGCCCGGGACGCTGCCCGACTGACGGAGATCATTTTCGATTGTGCTGCGAAGGGCGGCGGTAACTTGATCTTCCGTCGCAGCAGCGAGCGCGAAACCTTGCTCACGAAGCAGTTCAAATGCTCTGAGCACAACTCGCCGGACAAGCAAAATCACCGGCAACCCGAGACGGGGATGTGGCAAATGGTAGCGATCTGGCGGAAGGCCCAGCGTGAATAGCCCATTTATCTCTTTCCGTGTCATTCTTGATCGGGGAGGCCGAATGCTCCAAGGTGCAGCCGGATGATGTGCTGGGCACAGAGGCGTGCGCGGGTGATCGTCCACCAGCGTCGCTGGTTGAGAAGGCCGATAAGCAGACCACGCCGGTTTGGAGCTTTGACAATGATGCGGCTGGCGGCACGTTCGTTTGCGGCTTCCATTGCCCGGCGGAGCAAGCTGGGGTTAACGGGGACGGTTTGACTGCGGCGCGATACGGCGAGGAAAAACCATGGCTCATCCCAAGCGTCGGGCTGGAATTCTGGCTCGCCCACTGTGACGTGTTCGCCACACACGTCGAAATACGGCTCAAGCGATTCTGCAAGCGCAGTGAGAAAATCCGCGCGAGAATTGCGAGCGGTGCGTTCAAGTGCAGCCCTGCCTGCCTTGCGATATGAAGCGGCGGCAAAAAGCGTGTCCTTCGCGATTTGCACGGCATCATTGTCGAGGCCGTAGAGACGGAAGATAAGCGAGTCGATTTCTTCCCAAGGCTTGGCGGCATCGTGTTCGAGCCGGTGGGCGAGGTTGCAGATGGCAGTCTTATCCCTCGCGGCGAGTTTGGTGAGGTCAGGGAAGGGCAGCGCGTCAAACTCCTCCTTATTGAATGTCTGCCGGTCAAATCCGCTCCGTCAACTCGTCATCAGACAGAAATAGGCGAACAGTTTTGAGTGAGGCAGGAGATACAGCAGCGCGGCGAGCGTGTCGGCGTCAGGATGCCCGGCGCAAGAATAGCCGTAGTAGCTTTGGGAAAAGGCCAGCGGCTTGGCGGAGATGTAGGCTTTCGGTGTGGTTGTGGTTCTTCCTGGTGACTGAGGGATGATTACAAGCGGCGACTGGTAGATGTGTTTGTTGCCTGGCCACTTCGCTGTCTTGGTCCCGTGGTTTTCCTCGTAGGTGCTTAATGAGTCCCATTCTACAAAGAAACTATTTTCCGTTGGTTGGAAATCCTTCATTTCTGCTAAGAATTCGTCCGGGTGCTGACGTAGGCCTGGAGAACGGTTGTAGCCTTGTCCGGTTCTTTCACCATTCTTATCCCAATCTGTCCAAGCCGCTGCCAGCGTCTTTGAAAACGCAGTCGTTAGCCCCTCCATTACCTCCACATCCAGCCATGTCCCAAGTGAAACCGTCTTGAGCAGCCAAGGTTGTTTCTCCACTCGCGCTGTACTTATAGGCTGCGTGGCTTCGTAATCAATCAGAAACCTCCCGGTGGCGTTGAGTTCCGGCTCGTTGATGGGTGTAGCGTAAAAAAAACGTTGGTCTGGAAGCGGCAGCGAGTTGCGGGCGAACAGCACACAGAACGGCATTTTCACGTCCTTCCAGACCGAAGACCAGCGCAAGTCCGCTCCGTTGATTAGCCCCGTGAGCGCCACACCGCGCAACACTGCCCGCCATGCCTCAAACCCTTTACCCGTCGTCCTCCCGAAGATGCGCGCGGGCATTGCCAGAGCAATGACGCCACCGTCCTTTGCCCATTCGGTTGCGCGCCAAAGGAAAGGCAGGTCGGGGTTCTTGTCTGGATTTTCGTAATCGTGCGCCAATTCACCCAGCCCACGCTCGCGCAGAACCCGGCGGCCAATCTCGGTGAACTGCTCATTCAATATGTCGGTTTCGGCCCTCGCTGAATTCTTCTTTGCTCGGGCGGCGGCTTTTTCCTCCGTGCTCTCGGGTTCATCTTCGCGGAGACGTGTCCACGGGGGATTACCGATGATGATGTCGAATGAATTGTCAAACTTTGCGGGCACTTTTGGTCCAAGACTGCCGAGCGGAAAAACCGATGCATTCGCCTGCCCGTCGTCCGTCGGCGCATCGTCGCCAAAATGGAAGAGAACCTCGTCTCGCAGGTTCTTCGGGAACTTGAGGTCTTTCGGCGGGCGCTGGGTCGCATTTACCTCGATGGCGGTGATATAGAGCGCCAGCGCGGCGAGGCGCAGAGCTGATTCGCTTATATCGAAACCGCGAATCTGGTTGTAAAGAATGTCCTGTATCGCGCGCGTTCGCGGCTGTTCCTCGTCATGCTGCCAGCGCTCCCGCACGAGACGGCGAAAGGCAAGCACCAGGAAAATTCCCGCGCCGCACGAAGCATCGAGAACGTGCGCCGCCGCCGGATCTCTTACTGCGGCAAACGACTGCTCAACCATCAATCCCGCGATACTTCGCGGTGTGTAGTGGACGCTTGTCTTGCGCGCAGTGCGGGAGTCGGCTCGGTGACTAAAGCTCTCATACACCTGACTGAGCACACCCACCGGAATATGCGCGAAGTCAAGATCGCCCCAATCGAGTTCGGGCTGGAAGTCGCCACCAACTGCACACCAACCACGCAGAATCGCTTCGAGATGGGTGAAAATTTCGCCATCGGTCTCCTTGTGCGCGTCTTGGAAAAAAGTGAGGTAGGCTTTTTCACGAGCAGGCCGGTCGTCGGCAGGGATGTGTTCGTCAATCAACCGCATGAAATCACCGTTGAACGTGCTGTCGAGCCACGCGGAGGTTTGCGCTGCTTTTTTTGCGGTGGAAAATGTGTCTTTAAGATCATTTGCCTTTGCCGCCGCACAGATGTCTCCGCACTCGTCTTCCAGCACGATGTGGCGGTCTACCAGGAATCGGAAAAATAGCGCGCGCCCTGCCATCGAAAGAACGTCAAGTGGCTGCAATTTCTGCTTCCCTTTCGCGGGAACGAATTTATCCGTCGTCTGCGTCAGCAGATTGAAGATTTTTTTAAAGACATAATCGGCGCCGCGAAGCCGATTGTTATGAGGGAAGCTGCCTTGCACGAGGCTCTGGAAGAACATCGGAGCAGTGGTGTCGCCCTCGAGAACGGTGTGAATCGCTGTGGTCGAACCATGTTCGTGAAAACCGATGGGATAAATTTCCAACGAACCCGGTCGCATCACACCGAGCCAAGCAGGATCGCTGCGGTTTGCCAGCTCGCGTTGAATCTCGCCGATGATCCTGGCGTCGGCGACTCCATCCCCACAAGTGTCCACCAAATAAAGAACCGCCGTGCCTTGATGCTCGGCAACAGCGGCCACTCGCCCGGTGCCGCGGCGTGGCAGGAGGTCGAGATATTCGAGTTGCGCCGGCTCGGAAAGAGGCTGGTCAAGGCGAATGAACTCCGTGCAGCCATAAAGACGAAGACGTTCCGCCAATGGGCGGTTATCAACCTGAACTATGTGGCCCTTGCTCATTTGGCTCTGGTCAGTGTTGTATGGCCATTTATGATGGATACAATTACCATGAGCATTAATCCAAGCGAGTTAAATTTTCCCAGCGTGCTTTCGTGCCTGTGTCAATCCTCACTTTTTAAGCTGTTTTGTCAGCGGGGAGTCTTCTGGCAGGCTATGCATCATGCCTCGCCAGATGCGCCACGAGGGGGCGGTGAGGGGTCGTATCGTGCAATTGCCGCCCATTCCGCCTCGCCATTGTCCAAATGTAAAACGCCAATTGCCGGCACGGGTCTTGCCGCTATGATTGACAGTGATGGGAATGGAGTCTTTTACCAAATTTTCCAGGGGGCTTTGCCCTCCGCCCACAATCGATTGAGGAGGTTGAACTCGGAGAAGGTGTCCATCGGCTGCCAGAATCCGTCGTGCAGAAAGGCCATCAATTGGCCGTCGGCTGCCATGGTCCGAATGGGTTTTTGCTCGAACATCACCTGATCGCAGGAGGCGTCCAGATAATCGAAAATGCTGCGGGAGGCGACGAAGAACCCGCCGTTGATGCGGCCTTCGGCGGCTTGCGGTTTTTCATTGAATTGCGTGACCCGGCCTTCGGGGGAAATGACAATTTCGCCAAAACGGCCCGGGGGATGCACGGCGGTAATGGTGAGTTTTTTGCCGTGCCGGCGATGAAAAGCGCATGAGGCGTTGATGTCAACGTTGCCCACTCCGTCTCCGTAGGTGATGAAAAATTCAGGGTCATCGCCGATGAAGGGTTTGATTTTGTGGATGCGTCCGGCGGTGAGGGTGTCCTCGCCGGTGTCGGCCAGGGTGACGGACCAGTCTTCCTCGTCGTGGTGATTGTGGAATCTGACGCCGGCTTTGCGTCCGAGGCGGAGGGTGACGTCGCTGGTCATCCAGAGGTAGTTGCGGAAGAAGTCCTTGATGATGTCGCCTTTGTAGCCGAGGCAAAGGATGAAATCTTTGTGGCCGTGGGCGGCGTAGGTTTTCATGATGTGCCAAAGGATGGGACGGTCGCCGATGGGAACCATGGGTTTGGGGCGGTATTCGGTCTCCTCGCGCAAACGGGTGCCTTTGCCACCGCAGAGTATAACGACTTTCATGGGGGGATGGGCTTGTTCAAGGGTCAACGGGCAATTTATTCGTCAGAACCATGGGCCATGGATACGCCAACAACGGCCACAGGGGCAACTGAAATCTCGCAGGAAAAGCTCAAATCCCCCCCTCCCGGATTGACAGCGGCACAATTTGCCCGCATAACCCATGCGTGAAATCATCGCGCCGCGGCATCCTTTTTTCCGCCACCGGTTTTGTCTCAAGGCTGGAGAAGCTTGATTGCCCGCCCCAACCATGAACACGCCGCTGGTCACGTTTTGCATTCCCACTTACAACCGGCCTGAATACTTGCGCCGCGCCGTCGCATCGTGCCTGGCCCAGACGTGCCAGGACTTCGAAATCGTCATCACGGACAACAGCACCAATGACGAATCGGCCCAAATGGCGGCGAAAATCAAGGACCCGCGCATCCGTTATTACAGCAACAACGGCAATATCGGCTCGCTGGCCAGCCACATTCGCGCCGTCTCCTTTGTCCGGGGAAAGTATGTGCAGTTTCTGATGGATGACGACCTGATCAAACCGAAATTCATCGAGCGGATGGCCGATGCGTTCGAAAAGAACCCCACTGTCGGCGTGGTGATGGCGCCCATGGCGTTGATCGACGAGAATGACCGGCGCATTTACCCCAAGTTTTATCTCTTTCGCACGATGGTGTACCGATACCGCCACCAGGTTGGCGACGGCCTGGTGGAGCGGAAGCGGGTGCTCCGGGATTTTTTGACGGGGCCGGAATATCCGTGCTGCGTTCCCAGCGGGATACTGTACCGGGCCGAGGCGTTGCGGACGACATTGCCGTTCGATGCCGAAGCCGATTTTGCCGGCGACGTCGATACGTGCATGAAAATAGCGCCGCATTGGGATTTTTATTACATTGACGAAGTATTATCCTCCTGGCGCTTCATTCCCGAGGGCCATACGGTGAGACAGCATCAAGCAGGGTTCAAAATCCAGGCGTGGTATTATATCACGCGCCGATGCCTGAAGAACAAAGCCGTCCAGGAAATGTTCCGGGATGAATGGGACAAATTGGTGCGGGACAGCCTGTTTTTCTGTTCGTGCCGGGCCGTTTTGTTGAATGGACTGGCCGCGGTGCGCGCGCGCAGCCCGAAGTTGCTGATGGAAACCATCCAGACCGTCCGCAAGGAGGATCCGCATTGGATCAACCTGCTGCGCCTGCCATTTTTTGCCATCCGGGAGATTGTCGCATCCTTTTTCCCGCCCAAGCTGCCGCCAGCGCGGGAGTGACCCCATTATCCGTCGGGGCCGGGGCTGAAATCTTCGGCGACAAGCCGCGCGATTTCACCCCCGATGGCCAGGGAAGCGGTCGCGCCGGGACTGGGGGCGTTGAGAACATGCAGGGCGCGCGGACGGCGCACCAGGCAAAAATCCTGCAATAACTCCCCTTCCGGCGACATCGCCTGGGCGCGGACGCCGGCGCCGCCGTGTTCAAGGTCTTCGACGCGAATTTCCGGGACGAGCCGTTGCAGCGCCCGGCAAAATAATTTGCGGCTGAATGACCGCTTGATCTCCTCCCAACTCATCCGTTTGTGTTTGCTCATGAAGCGCCACAGGCCGGAAAAGCTCAAGGCGTCGCAGAGGTCCAACAGGTTGATGTCGGTTTTGTGGTAACCTTCGCGCGCGCCGGCCAGCACGGCATTGGGGCCGGCTTCGACCCCGCCCCCGATCAAGCGCGTGAAATGAACTCCCAGAAAGGGGAATTGCGGGTCGGGCACCGGATAAATCAAGTGGCGCACCAGATGCTGCCGCGCCGGTTTGATTTTAAAATACTCGCCGCGAAAGGGGATGATCCGGACGTCGCGCTTTTCACCGGCCATGACGGCCACCCGATCGCAGTGCAGGCCGGCGCAATTGACCACGTAATCCGCCTCCCAATCGCCGGCGGCGGTCTGAACGCTCCACCCCCCGCTTTGCGCTTGAATCTTGTTGACACGGGCGCGGGTCACGACGCGTCCGCCCGCGGCCTCGATTTTTTTAACCATGGCGCGGCAGACTTGGATGTAGTCCACGATGCCTTCCTGGGGGACGTGAACGGCGGCGATTCCCGCCACATGCGGTTCGATTTCGAGCATTTGCCGGCGGTCCAGCAGGCGGAGGCCTTGCAGACCGTTTTTTTGGCCGCGCTCGTGGAGGTTGCGCAGGCGGGCCAATTCGGTTTCGTCCACCGCCACCACGAGCTTGCCGCAGATTTCATGGTGGACGCCGTTCTCCTGGCAGAAGGCAACCATTTCCTGAATGCCGGCCACCGCCAGCCGGGCTTTGAGCGAACCCGGCGTGTAGTACAATCCGGCGTGAAGAACGCCGCTGTTGTTGCCGGATTGGTGGCGGGCGACGTCGTCTTCCTTTTCAAGGACGACAATTTGCGCGGCAGGAATTCGCCGGGCCAATTTCAGGGCCGTGGCCAGGCCGATTATTCCGCCGCCAACAATGATGATCCGCTTTGCGCTCACTTTGTAAAAATTTCCCTGGAAAGATGATGAGTCAGTTTAACATGCCGGTTCAATTAAAGAGGAGGCAAAATAGCAACAAGCGGCAGGGTTGCAAGGCGGATGTTTGGCGGCGGCGGAGAGCGAGTAAAAGAAACGTCTGATTTCTCCCCCTTCCGCGGCAGCGGACAGCCAAAACCGACCCCCTAAAAGCGGCCTTTGCTCCATGCCTTCATTACCCTGGCGGTGATGGCGGTGGATTCCATGTCGCGAATGGCGGGGGGCGCAAGCTGGAATCCAGCGACTTCACGACCAGGCACTTGTCGGGGCGGAGCGTTCGCGTGCCGGCATTCGGCCCGGCCTTTCCGGCTTTAGCAAGCAGGATGACGACACGGGAACGCGCAGCGGGGAAGCATCGCGACGCACTAAATGATGTTGACAGTCAAAAACCGCACCGAAAATCAAACTTGACACACGCAGGAGATGAAGATAACATCGTTCCCGAATGAAAACCCTCTATTAAACATTATGAAACTTATTATGAAATCTATATTAATATTGACGAGCCTTGTGCTCTCCGTGGCTCACACTTGGGGCCAAGCCATATCCGTTCCGACGTTCGGACCCATTGTTAGCAATCCCTCATCCATCGACTATACTCAAGGCCAGACCTTTGGCCAGGGCAATAGTTGGAAGGTCACCGGCAGTGGCAGCAGCATTGATGTCATTGGCGGCCTTTGGCAATCACCCGACGGCCTGCAAAACATTGACATGGATGGCTACACTGTGGGCCAGATTACGACCACCATCACCTTACCCACCGCAGGCAATGTCACCCTTGACTTCTGGCTCTCTGGAAATTGCCAGGGCGCTCCTGAGATCAAAACCCTGGGTATCGCTCTTGGCATTTCACAACAGCAGGTTGTTACATATGACATTGCAGGCAACACCGTCACCGACATGAATTGGACCCCGGTCTCACTGCTTTTTCCAAATCAGTCCGCAGGCCAGGAATCTCTGACCTTTACCAGCTTGGATGGCCCATTAGGCGCCTTTGGGCATTCTTTTGGTCCTGCGGTCGGCACTGTGACGGCATTTGAAAATGTTCCTGAACCATCCACTCTCGGCCTCATCGGCATGGGTGTCGCAGGATTGGCTTGGCGGCGTCGGCGCATCCAATAATTTCCCACTTCACGAATCCACCCGTTGTTCCTGGATTTACTCGAATGTTTTCTCACATCGGGCAGCGGGGAAAGGCTTTTTGGGGCCGGCCTGGCGGGCGGCGATCGCCGCCGCGATATTGTTGACTGTCTGCATCGTTTTTCGCGCCACGGCGGCGTCCGGGATTTTTAGGCAGTAGTTGTTGTCCAGCGGGACGACCAATATCCCTGTAGAATAAGGCTGCAGTAAGCCTTGAAAAAGAGCGTGTTAGGCTCGGAAGGGCAAAGCTTCCTCGTTTTCCCCCAACTCCCGCCCTCTGCCACCCCGTTGAAACATGTCAATGGAACTTGCCCCTGGCGGATGCCTGAAAAGTGAGATGCGCACGCGGCGGGCCCGTAATGAAACTCGTGCTTTCAAAAGCCCGGGGTTGCTATATACTTTTTTGTTTTACCGCATGAAAAAAGTTATTGTCACCGGCAGCAGCGGTTTGATTGGTTCGGCCGTCGCCCAATACCTGGACGCCAGGGATTGGGAAATTCACGGCGCCGATAATAACATGCGGGCCGATTTTTTCGGTCCCGAAGGCGATACGAATTGGAACCTGCAACGTCTGGCGCGCGAGCTGAGGCATTTCCATCATCACCCGCTGGACATTCGCCATCGCGAGCAGGTCCTGCAATTCGTGGCTGAAATCAAGCCCGATGCCGTTGTCCATTGCGCCGCCCAACCGAGTCATGATTTGGCGGCCAAACGGCCTTTCGATGATTTCGATGTCAATGCCGGCGGCACCTTCAATCTTCTGGAAGCGACGCGGCGCGTCAGCACGGGCATCATCTTTGTCCACCTGTCCACCAACAAGGTCTATGGGGATGCGCCCAATCGAATCCCCCTGGCCGAGCTGGCCACGCGCTGGGATTACGCCGATCCCGCCTTCCGGGATGGCATCGCCGAAACGATGACCATTGATCAGTCCAAACATTCCCTCTTCGGGGCCAGCAAGGCGGCCGCCGACCTGTTTGTGCAGGAATACGGGCGCTACTTCGGCCTGCCCACCTGCTGCCTGCGCTGCGGCTGCCTGACCGGCCCGCAGCACAGCGGCGTTGAGTTGCACGGCTTTCTCAGCTACCTGGTTAAATGCAACCTGGAACAGCGCATGTATAGTATTTACGGCTACAAGGGCAAACAGGTCCGCGACAACATTCACTGCGCCGATGTGGCGGAGTTGATTCATCGCTTCCTCCAGGCCCCGCGCGTGGCCGAAGTCTATAATCTGGGCGGAGGCCGCCCGAACAGTTGCTCATTGCTCGAAGCGTTTTCCCAGGCGCAGGCCATCACGGGCCTCGCTCAAAAAACAACTTACGTCGATGCCGCCCGGCAGGGGGATCACATCTGCTACATCTCCGACCTGGCAAAAATCAAGGCGCATTACCCCGGCTGGCAATTGAGCAAGTCGCTCCCTGATATTTTTAAGGAATGCGTTGACGCCTGGCGCAAGCGATTGTCCCGTTAACTGCCTTCCGCCATGAATTTCGGGTTTTGGAACTTCTACACCTACTATAATCAGAACCGCATGTTCAGTCCGTGCCAGTCGCTCGTGGGCGATGATCTGGCTTATGGCGCTGTGGTTCTCGGGCGGCGTTTGCGCGCCTTGGGACACAACGTCGCCACTCTTGACATGCAACCCCTCCCCTGGTTCGACAAGGTGTTCTTCTTCGATTATCCCACAAGGCTCAACAAGCACTTTCGGGGACTGCTGCGCCTCAAGCATCCAGACCTGAATTTGATCCTCTGCGAACCGCCCATCATCCGCCCGGACAATTATCAACCCAAAAACCATGCCCCCTTCAAGCGGGTCCTGACCTGGAAAAAGGACCTGTGCGCTGCCAATCCCCTGAAATACATTCATTATCACCCTGGCAATAAATTCCAGCAGCCAACGCCGTCGCGCCCGTTTCATGAACGGAAACTCTGCGCGCTGATTAACAGCTTCATGTTTTCCGTCCATCCGCGCGAGCTTTACTCCGAGCGTATTCGCGCTGTTCGCTGGTTTGAATCACATGCCGCCCGGGACTTTGACCTTATCGGCACGGAGTGGGACAAGCCGTTGTTTACAGGGAGGATGTCAGCCTTGAATCTGCCGTTGCGGTTTTTCTACCGCAGAATCCCATTATTCAGAGCTTTGAAACTCAAGCGCTTTCCATCCTTTATCGGTCCAAACACGGTTTCAAAACACCTGACCTTGAAAGCGTACCGGTTCTGCCTGGCGTACGAAAACTCGGTCGAACAGGGTTACCTGTCGGAAAAACTTTTCGACTGCTTTTTCGCCGGATGCGTGCCCATCTATTTGGGCGCGCCCGATGTTTTGGACTGGGTTCCCGCGAACACGTTCATCGACAAGCGCCACTTCCCCACGTATGAAAAACTTCATGATTACATTTCCAGCATGTCCGGGCGGGAGTATGAGGGGTATCTGGCCGCCATCGATTCCTTTTTGAACAGCCCGCAAATGCGTCCGTTCATCGCCGAAACTTTTGTGGAAGATTTCCTGAAGCATTTTGCCCGGGAGGCCCCGGTCAATCAGGATCGTTTTCCAACTTAACGGTTGGCTTCACTGGATTTTTGCGTATCCTCTCGCAAATGGCTATGAATGGAGATCAGTCCGCTGCAAAACAAAACAAGCAGAAGGGGGGCTTCCTTGTGCTGCTGCTCGTGCTGGGCGGCGCTTTGGCGGTCTTGTGCCATCAAGGATTTTTGCCGCACCAGGTTTTTTGGGACAACGACCACCCGCTGGGCTCGATGATAGACCCATCCAATCGCCTGCCGGGAACATTTGCCGGCCATTGGGGAACCCTCTATTATATTGGCGGTTCCTCCCCCAGTTCCTCGCCGTCGTTTTCGACGCTTTTGCAAATGGT
The DNA here is from genome assembly GCA_963813995.1 of uncultured Verrucomicrobiae bacterium. Classification (GTDB taxonomy): domain Bacteria; phylum Verrucomicrobiota; class Verrucomicrobiia; order Limisphaerales; family Palsa-1400; genus DASRLE01. The sequence goes on from CAWFAZ010000086.1 coordinate 162,768, forward strand.
TCTCCCGCCGGAGATCTATCTCAAGATTTACGCGCCGTTGACCATGCTGTTTCTGGGCATTGGGGCGTGGCTGTTCTTCAGGCAGTTGGGATTTGCGCCTCCGGTTTGTGTGGTCGGCGGCCTGGGGGCGGGTTTGAACATGCACTTCTTTTCCAACGCCTGCTGGGGCCTGGGGCAATGGAACATGTCCGCCGCCATGGTGTTTGTCACCCTGGCTGTTTTGGTCTCACCTTCCGTTCGGCCGCTTTGGGTCAAAGCCGCGATAGCCGGGCTGTCCGTCGGCATGGTGGTGATGGAAGGGTTCGACGCGGGAGCCATTTTGAGCCTCTACGTGGGAGTTTTTATTGTCTTTTATTTCCTGAGAGCGGCGTCCAGCCCCGCCAGGGGGATTCCCAAGACCCTCGGCATGGGGACTGTGGTGGTGCTTTTTGCGCTCTTGATTTCTGACAGCACCCTTTACACGCTGGTGGGGACGCAAATCAAGGGAACGGCCAACGTGGGGCAAAGCGCGGAGGAAAAAGAAGCCCGCTGGCACTTCACCACCCAATGGAGCCTTCCGAAGCTGGAAACGATGCGCCTGGTTATTCCGGGCGTGTTTGGATATCGCCTGCAGGATTATATAACGGACACGAACAGGGCCAGCGCCTACTGGGGCAAGATTGCCGAAGACCCTCATGTGGATGAATTGGAAAGCAGCAATCCGGAGACCCGCGCCCATGCCGCCGCCTCTCTCGGATTGCGGCCCGACATTCAAAACATCATGGCGGGCAACGACCTGTCCGCCCGCGAACAGATCCTGGATCAGATCAAGGCAAGCCTGCAACGGAGGCACACCGGCTCGGGCGATTATACCGGGGTGCTGGTTTGTCTGCTGGCCCTTTTTGGCCTGTTCAATTCCTGGCGGAAACTCAATTCCCCTTACTCGAAAAATGAGCGGCAGTTTGTCTGGTTTTGGGGTATCGCGGCGCTGGTTTCACTGCTGGCGGCGTGGGGACGGTATGGCGTCTTGTATCGGTTCATCTACCATTTGCCATTCCTCAGCAACATCCGCAACCCGATTAAATTCCTGCACCCCTTGAACGTCTGCCTGATTATTTTATCGGGCTACGGTTTGGAGGCGCTCCATCGCCGCTATATGCGCGGGGCGGTCAATCGCACCGGGAGCCTGCCACAGTTTGTCAAGCGCTGGTGGCAAAAAGCGGCCGGGTTTGAAAAGAAATGGACCCTCGGAACTCTGCTGGTTCTGGGGGCTTCGGCCCTGGGCCTGTTGATCTTGAGTTCCTCCAAGAACGACCTGGCTCACTATTTGGAACACAGCGGTTTTTCCGCCGAACTGGCGCCGCAAATGGCGGCCTTCAGGTTTGTTTGATAGATTCCTGCCTTCGCAGGAACGACAAGAGAGGTATCCCTCGCAATGGAAGACGCGGGGCAGAGAATGATTATCGCAGTAATTTTTCGATTTCAGGCACGAAGTGTTGACAAGTCGTTTAGAGACATGTTATAATAATAAAAGTTAGACATTGAGAAGCAACCAAGGGTTTTGACCCTAACAAATGCTTCTCTTTTCTTTTTATGGGGTTAAATAATTTCCCCATTTTTACCAACTTCTTTTTTAATTACGGCCTTGATTCGGGTAATCAGCGGCGGCAGTTCGATGGTAACGGTTTCCCAGACAAGGTCGTTATTGACATCAAAATAGCCGTGAATCAGGCGGTTGCGCATGCCGGACATCTGCCGCCAGGCAATTTCCGGGTACTTTCGGCGTAACTCTTCAGAGATACCCCAGTGGGCTTCCCCGATTATCTCCAGTAAACGAATGAGCCCCAATACCAACAGCTCATCGTTATCGAGGTCGGCGCGTTTCCGGGTTTTAGTGTACCTGACGGCTTTTTGCGCGGCTTCAAGAATATGCCGCATACGGGAAACGTCATCAATTACAGGCATAGCACTTTTGCCTCCGTCAGGACGCGTTCACGGAAATGCCGGCTCAAATCCTGCGGGGTGCGCAGGTCAACCTTACGTCCACCTATCAAGTTGGATACTTCTTCCTCCATGCCGGCCATTTTCAGGAATCCTGGTGTTTTCCCTGGTCGGATTTCCACGAGCACATCAACGTCGCTTTCCCGGCTTGAAGTCA
>CAWFAZ010000087.1:0-9432 GCA_963813995.1 uncultured Verrucomicrobiae bacterium
CCCGACTTTCGCACAAAACCGCCCTGTTCAACTTTTTTCATGAGCGGGTGTGTTGTGTAGCAATGGGTTATAAGGCGGAATGGCGACCCAAGGCGTGTGTGACAACCTACCCTCTGGACAGACAGGCGTGGTAACTGAGAAGATCGGGCCATGTTCCTGAAAACTCATCGGGTGCGCAAAGACGGCAAGGAGCACATTTACTATTCGCTGGGGGAGAGTCTGCGCGTGAGCCGCTCGCGGGTGACGCAACGCACGGTGTTGCATCTGGGAGAACTGAACACCACCCAGGTGGATCGCTGGCAGCGAACCATTGAAACGATCCACGAGGACGGACGACGGCAGCAGATGCGGCTGTTCACGGATCGGGAGGGACAAGCTCCGGAGGCCGGCGATGTGGCCGAGGTTATTCTGTCCAGCCTGTTGCTGCGGCGGCCGCGCCGTTTTGGAGATGCCTGGATAGGGTGCAAGCTGTGGGAGGAGTTGGGGTTGCGGGCCTTTTGGCAGCAGGCGCTGGGAGAGGAACGCGGGCAGGTGCCGTGGGCCAAAGTGGTGGAGTTGTTGGCCGTCAACCGGCTGTGTGCGCCGCGCAGCGAACTGTCCATCCACGAAAAATGGTTTCCGCAAACGGCGATGGATTTGTTGCTCGACACCGACGCCAGCGTGGCGGAGCAGGACCGGCTTTATCGCTGTCTGGATCGGATGCTCGCTCACAAGGAGGGCTTGGAACGGCATCTGGCGGAAAAGTGGCGCGATCTCTTTGGGGCCAGTTTCGACGTGTTGCTCTACGATTTGACCTCGACCTATTTCGAGGGCGAAGCGGTGGAAGTGGACCAGGCCCGGCGGGGTTATTCGCGCGATCACCGGCCGGATTGTGAGCAGATTCTGTTGGCGGTGGTGGTGACGCCGGAAGGTTTTCCGCTTTCCTACGAAGTGTTGCCAGGCAACGTGCGGGATGAAAAGACCTTGGAAAGCGCGCTGCAAACGATCGAAAGCAAATACGGCAAGGCCCGGCGCATTTGGGTCTTTGACCGGGGGGTGGCCAGTGAAGCCAACCTGCAAACGTTGCGGGAACGCGGCGCTCAATATGTGGTGGGCACACCGCGCCAACGGCTCAAAGAGTATGAGCAACGGCTCTTGAGTGGGGACTGGCAGAAGATTTCCAACGAAGTCCAGGTGCAACTGTTGGCCGAAGGGCCGGAGACATTCGTGCTGGCGCGCAGTGCGGATCGGGCCAGGAAAGAAGAAGCGATGCGTTGGCGGCAGGTGCGCGGGTTGATGGGTGACTTGGTCCGCCTGCGGCGGGCGATCCGGCGCGGCCAGCTCAAGGACCCGGACAAGATATTGATGCGGGTGGGCCGGTTGCAGGAACGCTGGCCCCGGGGTTGGCCCCATGTGGAAGTCCACTGGCAGCAAAGCCGGTTGACTTGGCAATGGGATCGGGAAGCCTTGCGCCTGGCCGCCTTGCGCGACGGAGCCTATCTGCTGCGCACCAACCTCAACGACCACACCCCGCAATCCTTGTGGAAGATGTACGTGCAGTTGACCGAAGTGGAGGCCGTCTTCCGGGCGCTCAAGAACGACCTGGCCGTGCGACCGATCTGGCATTGGGTCGGAGCGCGCGTCGAAGCGCACGTCATGGTGGCGTTCCTGGGCTATTGCCTGTGGGTGAGTTTGAAGCACAAACTCAAGGCGGTGGCGCCGAGCCTGACGCCGTGGCAGTTGCTCGATCAGTTTGGACGCATCATGCAATTGGAAGTGTGGTTTAAACTGCGGGCTGGCGGAGCCATCTGCCTGCCGCGCGTGACCCAAGCGGAACCGGCGCAAGCGATCCTGCTGCACCAGTTGGGCTGGCAGTTGCCGGAGCAACCCCCGCCCAAAATCTACAAGGACCAAGTGCCGGATGTGTGGACAACCTGAGCGGCAAAAGTTACCGGCTTCCCTCGTAACCCAATTTTAAAATCGCCGAATTTGCGAAAGTCGGGCTAACTGTAGCCTGTTTATAGGCTGGTGTCGAATGATTTTTTCAGGACTGGCCCGGCGGCGGGGGGCGGTTGAGCATTCGTTGCCAGCATTGCGTCGAATTTCTGCCTTCCCAGTTTCAGCTTAATGGGTAAATACTAATTTCAGGGGTGTTTTGCAACTGCCTTTATGACAACATGTTATGATTATTCAATATGTCGAAAATTTCACAGTTTGTTGACAAGGCAGACTGCTCTTGAGAAAATCAAAATCAACCCCGAAAGCATTCGGGGTTCGAGGTTGCAAACTGAAAGGCAAAATGTTCGCAGGGCGATTTGATTAACAGAGTTTTACTCACAATCGTTTCCATAAATCCCCTGCCAACTCGCGGGCGCGCGCGTTCACGCGCTCCTCGTCCAGGTTCAGTTCAAGCCTTTTGTTCTCCATCAACACCCTTCCGCCGACGATGGTCGAGCAGACCGCGCTTTGGGAAAGGCCGAAGACCAAATGGCCGAACAGATTTATCTCATCCAGCGGTGTCGGGGGGGTGTAATCAAAAATCACCACGTCGCCGGCGCAACCTTCGCGGATTTCCCCAAAGCGCAGGCCGAAAATTCGCCCGGCAATTATGGGGTTGTTCACAAACAGGGCGGCCACCACTTCGGAAAAGCCCGCCGACGGATTCCCCGCCCGGAGGTGTTGGCCCCAAAGCGCGACTCGCAGTTCTTCCAGCATGTTCGCCGTCATGGCATCGGTGCCCAGTCCAAGCAGGACGTTGCGCCGGCTCATCCCGATGACGTCCGCCACGCCCACGGCGTTGTTCATGTTCGATTGAGGGTTGTGCACCACTGCCGTCTGCGTTTCCGCCAGCAAATCCATTTCCTTCCTGTTGACATGCACGCAATGCGCGGCGATGGACCGGCGGCCCAGGATGTCGAACTGTTTCAACCGTTCGACGACCCTCATGCCGGACGCGCGTCGCGCCGCCGCCTGGTCGCCCTCCGCCTCCGCAACGTGAATATGAAAGCCGGTGCGCAACTCGTGACCCAGGCTGGCTGCCTTCTCCAATGAGGCATCCGACAACGTGAAGGAAGCATGCAGGCCAAAGAGCGCCTGCAAGTGGGCGTCTTGCCGCTGCTGACAGCGGCGTATGAACTGAACATTCTCTGCCAGGCCTTCTTTCGTGATCCGCGCGCCGTCGCGATCGGACACTTCATAGCAGAGACACGCCCGCAAACCGGTTTCCTTCACCGCCCGCTCGATTGCGCCCAGCGAGCCGGCGACGGCCTGCGGACTGGCATGATGATCCACGATGGTTGTCGTGCCATGGCGGATGGCATCGAGCAGGGCAATCAGCGCGCTGTAATAACAATCTTCCGTCGTCAGCGCCGAATCGAGCCGCCACCAGAGGTTCCTGAGCACCCCGGCGAAATCTTTGGCCGGCTTCGCTTTGGTCAAACCGCGCGCGAACGTGCTGTAAAAATGGTTGTGCGCGTTGATCAGGCCCGGCATCACCATTTTGCCCGCGGCGTTCAGACGCCGGCCCGCAAAGCGGCCGAACCGGTCCTTCGCCGCCACCCGCGTAATAAGGCCATTTTCAATCAGCACCGAGCAGTTGCGCCGGACGGACGGCCTTCCGCCGGTGGAGAGGACCGTTCCGTTTTCGATGAGCAATGGGCGCAGCATGATAAATGGGTTCAGAATTCCTGGAGCGCGGCCAACTCCCGCGCTGTGCGCTTCCGCATGGAGATCGCGCCGGCAAAACATATCTGCGCGCACAGCGAACAACCCACACAGCGCGCGGGGTCGAATACGGGAACGCCCCGCGCATCCAGCGTGATGGCCTGATACGGACATCGCGCGCAGTTGCCGCAATGCTCACATAACTCGCGGACAACCTGCGGCAGCTTTTTGGTCGCGGACAGCGCGTCAAAATCGGTGAAGGGGTGCGGCAGGGCGGAACCAATCAGCTCCTCGACCGAACGAAATCCCCTTTCTTCCATCAACCAACTCAACCCGGAATGAAGCTCATCAACGATCCCCAGCCCGTGCTTCATCACAATCGTGCAGAACTGCACCGTTCGCGCGCCCAGCGCCAGAAAATTGGCCGCCGCCTTGTAGTTCATCGGTCCGCCGTTGCCGGAAACGGTGATTCCCATGCCTGCGACTCGCGCCAGGGTCAGATAACTGATGGGCAACACGCCTTCACCCGACATGCCCACGATCACGCCCTCTTCCCAGCGCCGCCGATTCTCCGTCCGGCGAAAGGCCATTGATGGAAAACTGTTGGCCAGCGTTACGCCGGCTTTCTTGTTCGGATACCTGGCCAGGACTTCCCGGACCTTGTTGATAATCGGCTGAATCGCAGTGACGGCAGCGGTGAGCTTGAACAGCTTGGGGTTGTCATCGCTGCTGGCTTCCATCACCCAATCAATGACCCTGGCCGTCAGTTCGGCATTTTGGGAAACCATGTCGCCATGCGTGCCGTCGCCGCCTTGCGGACAGGAAAGGCTGTATTCCACGCCCATGGCCCCGGCGTTTTCGAGTTTTCGCGTGTTCGATTGCCAAACGGTCTTGTCTTTCTCATCCCGGCCAGTGATCGGACCGCCGGTGGACGCGAGGGTCAGCCGGTCCGGAAACTCCTTCACCAACCGGCCTGCTTCCCGGCATACCCGATCCAATGGATGTCCGGAAACGTTGTCGCAGTTGCCATAGGTCGAAGGGCCGATCACCACCATGTAGTCCGCCGGGATGTGGATGGGCACGTTGTCGAACGCGGTTTTCATCACACCGCCGGACCAGCCTTGCTCGTAGGCCTTGCGCATTTGGGCGTAACCATCCGTATGCGGCGCGGCGGAAAGAAGAAATGGAGACAATATCTTGCGGCCAAAAAAATCAGCTTCGAGCGAAACCGGGCATGGGTTCGCGCCCGCTAAAATCACCCGGCTCTTGGCGCGGTTGCGGACCCGGGGTTTCTTTCTGCCTTGAATGAAAGCATCAGCTTCGGCCGCCGCGTTCTTTCCACTGGCCACGGCTTCGACAACCGTTGCGGAACCCAGGACCATGTCGCCGGCGTGGAAAATTCCTTTGGCCTTCCTGATCGGAATCTTCGACCGGCCGCCAATGGCGCAAATAACCACATCAAACTCGCGGAAGGCGGAAGATTCCTTCGGGTTGACCACAAAGTTTTCCGGTCGCGGCGCTTTTCCCTTGCGGAGCATCAATCGGGCAATGCGAAGGCCCTTGACCCGTTTGCCGGCATGAACCAGTTCAAGCGGCCGGGAGCAACTCGAAATCTCAATGCCATGCTCGATCAACAAATCCCGTTCGTACGCCCTCAGCGGCATGTTCTCCTGTTTGCGCCGGTAAATCAGTTCGACGGAACGCGCCCCCCGCCTCTTCGCCATGACGGCGCAATCCACCGCGACCGCACCGCCGCCGAGAATGGCCACCCTTTTATCCGCGACGCGGATCGTCTTCTGATTCCCCAGATACTCCAGCCAGGACAGAGCCAGTTCTTCGCCGGGGATATTCAAGCGCAGGGGTTCATCCAAACCCGCGCTCACGATGACGGCGTCGTGCTGTGCCAGGAGCTGATCGGGATTGGCGGCTCCGCCGGTTTTGAAATCAATCGCGCCCAGCCCCTTGAGGAACTCGATGTCCGCGCTCACCACCCTCCCATCCAATCGGAAATCGGGAATGAGATTCATCATCCCGCCAAGCTCCTTGCGCTTTTCGTAAATCGTGACCTGGTAGCCGAGTTGAGCCAGGACGCCCGCGGCTCCCAATCCCGCCGGGCCGGCGCCAATAATGGCAACACGCCTTCCGTTGCTCGCGGCAGTTTTGAATTTGGCCATCCCGGCTTCCCCGGCTTTTTTTACCAGCGTGGCTTGCACGGCGGGGATGTTGATGGGTTGGTCGAAAGTCCGGCGTGCGCACGCCTTCATGCAGAAATAATCCGGACAAACCACGCCGCACACGCCGCCCAGGGGGTTCGCGCCCAGGATGAGCGCGGCGGAGCGGCGGTAGTCGGATTTTTCGCCGACCCGCGCCGCCATGATGAAGTCCGCCGGCGAGCAGTCCGCTGGGCAAGCCTCCGTGCAGGGCTTTTCCTCGCAATAAACACACCGGTCCAGTTCTGCCCGCAATTGGGCGTCTGTGAGCGAACCATCAGCCTTTTTCATAAATATGCCGCTGGCAGTATTGGAATCATCATGGCTCTGATCAGTCAATGCTCCCAACACGCCTATTGGCCATTTCCACCCATTTTTTGCGCAATGGCGCACAAGAACAATACGCCCCCAAGGTCAAGGTTTTTGGACTTTTGCTGATTTGGCCATGATCCAGTCCTGCTCCAAACAGCAGATTGATAGATATAAGTCCAAAAAATCGGCAACACGGCAACAAGCCTTATTTTACAAGGGTTTCGTTGAGCTTTTCGGCTGGCAACACAGCGGCAACGGCTGGCAACATGTTACTGCTTTTCGTCTCTCGGTGCCTCAGAAGCTGTATAAATTGAGCCATCTGAAAAGGGAACGGCAAAAACATGGCGGCAAAAACATAAAATTGCCGCGAAGAGGCACAAGGCACGCAAGATTGATATGTAGGTCTGGAAAACCCGCAACATCCGCTACAACATTGATAGTCAACGACTTAGCCCGCAACATTTGCCGCTACAAACCCGTAACAAGCCCGTTACATTAACGATAAAGCCGGCTTGGCCGGCAATGGCTGGCCTTTCAAAGCGCACCACCAAATCTAACCCTTGAAGATTGTTTGTAGATAAGGCTCGTTCCCCTGGTCGTCGAAAAAGAGCTGCAAAGCCCCGTGGCCCGCTTGGAAATGCGGCAGGTTCGCTTTCCAGACGCATTTCGCGTTGCTGTCCGCTGTCCCATTTCCTTGCCAGGCTGTCGAAACGTGCGCCAAGGGTGCCGCTGGTTCGTCAGAACGCCCCTCAAGGCTGTCAATTCTGCTGGTATCCGCTGGCCTTCTCTGCTTTGATTACAGCGTTCAGCAAACGAAAAAGTTATGATGACACCTGAAGAAGAAGGACGAATAAAAAAATTGGAAGCTGAGTTGGCAGACTTGCGCAAGGGTCTCCACCGTGAATTTGAACTAATCAAGGCAGAATTCGCCAAGCTAACAGAGCGTTGTCGAACGACAATTAAAAATCACCACTGACGACAATTAAAATTCACCAGTGAGCCGGTAATGATCAGGCGGCGGTTGGGATGGCCGGAGGCCATCCCCAAACCGCCGCAAATGATCACAAACAAACAATACCGAAAGCTCATGAGTGAATATCAGAAGGAAGCGAACATTGTCGTCAGCGCGATGAAAGCGGATGTGCATCCGCAGACCGCGCGAAAATACATCCAGGCGGCCCAACCGCCGGAGCAATTACAACAGAAGCATGGCTGGCGCACCCGGCCTGATCCGCTGGCGGCCATTTGGGAACCCGCCCGGCAAATGCTCTCCCAAGCGCCCGAACTGGAAGCCAAAGAGTTGTTCGAGTATCTGCGGGGCATCTATTCTGACCAAGCCGCCGGCTCGGCGTTGCGCTCGTTTCAAAGGCGGGTGCTGCAATGGCGTTTGCAGCATGGCCGGGACAAGGAGGTGTTTTTCGAGCAGGCACATGTGCCCGGAAGGGTGATGCAGGTGGATTGGACCGACGCCAACGAGTTGGCGGTGACGGTGCGGGGGGTGCCGTTGGAGCATTTGTTATGTCATGCGGTGCTGCCTTATTCCAATTGGTCGTGGGCCACGCGCTGTCAATCCGAGTCGCTGTTGAGTTTGCGCCACGGTTTGCAGGAGGCGCTGCATCAATTGGGCCGGGTGCCCGAGCGGCTGCAAATGGACAACAGCAGCGCCGCCACCCATCGCATCGGCACCGGCGGACGGGAGTTCAACCGGGATTTTCTGGCGCTGACGGAGCACTACGGGCTGAAGCCCCAGACCATTGGCATCCGCAAGCCGCACGAAAACGGCGATGTGGAATCGCGCAACGGCCATCTGAAACGGCGGCTCAAGCAACATCTGCTCTTGCGGGGCCACCGGGACTTTGAGGCGGCGGAAGCGTATGACCGGTTTCTGTGGGCGGCGTTGCGCCAGGGCAATCAGAAATGTTCGGTCAAACTAAAGGAGGAGTGGGAGACGCTGCGTCCGCTGCCTCCCACTCGTTTGAGCGAGTATGACGAACTGCGCTGCCCGGTCAGCCAGCACAGCACCATTCGGGTCAAGAAGGTGACCTATTCGGTGCCGGCGCGGCTGATCGGCCAGGAGGTCAAAGTCGAGGTTTACGAAGGGCATTTGAAAATCTTTCATGGGCGGGAACGGCTGCTGGAGTTGGCGCGGGCCACCGGGGATCGCGGCGTCAAGATCGACTATCGGCATTTGATCGGGCATCTGCTGCGCAAGCCCGGTGCCTTCACCCATTACGTGCATCGGGAGGAGTTTTTTCCCGATTCGTCATTCCGTTTGGCGTATGACCGTCTGGTCCACGATCACGGTTTGCGGGCCGGTCAAATCGAATATCTGCACCTGCTCAAACTGGCGTCCGAGTTGGGCGAGTCGGCTGTTAGCGCCCTGGTCGGCGAGTGGGCTGGGCCGAGCCGACCGGGCCGATGGCGCGCGGCGGATTTGCGGCGATACTTGAACTTGGACGCCGGCGTCCGCTGGCCGGAGATGACGCTGGAGCCGGAACTGAGCAGCTACGACGCGTTGCTGGAAAGGCCGGTGTCCCATGAATAACGACGCGCTGGCCTTGCTCTTAAAATCCTTTCGCCTGGGCACGATGGCGGCGATCTACGAAGGCACCCTGCAACAAGCCGAGCAACAAAACTGGGGCTATCGAAAGTTCCTGCTGCACCTGTGCGAGAGCGAAGCCCAGGACCGGCGGCAACGCAAACTGGAGCGGCTGCTCAAGCAATCGGGCCTGCCGCAAGGCAAAGACCTGGGCAGCCTGGAGGAAACCAAACTGCCCGCCAAAGTGCGCCGGATGCTGCCCAGCTTGCTGGACGGCGGCTTTGTCCAGCGAGCCGAGAACGTCATCGCCATTGGCCTGCCCGGCCGCGGCAAAAGCCATTTTTTGGCCGCCTTGGGACGGGAGTTGATCCTGCGCCATCACTACGCCGTGCTCTTTGTGCCGACGTTCAAGCTGGTGCAACAATTATTGACAGCCAAGCGCGATCTGCGTCTGGAAGAGCGCTTGCGCGAACTGGACCAGTTTGACGCCATCATTCTGGACGACGTTGGCTACGTCAAACAGGAGCGTGACGAAATGGAAGTGCTGTTCACGTTCCTGGCGGAACGCTACGAACGGCGCAGCGTGATGATCAGCAGCAATCTGGTTTTTTCCAAATGGGACCAGATTTTCAAGGACCCGATGACGACGATGGCCGCCGTTGACCGGCTGGTGCATCACGCCATCCTGTTGGAGTTCCAGGGGGAGAGTTTGCGAGTGCCCAAGGAAAA
>CAWFAZ010000088.1:0-17655 GCA_963813995.1 uncultured Verrucomicrobiae bacterium
GTTAGTCTGTGAAGGTTGCGAATCGTTCGCTCCGAAGAAGAAAACTCAATTTGCGGTCGGACAGTTTCAGCCTCAGCAGGGCCAAAACTTATTTGGGGCGGCTGGTGGAAAAGGCCCGAAAGGGCCAAACCGTGTACATCGTGCGCGGAGAACACCGCTTCATTTTGCAGCACGTTCCCCCCATAGACCCCATTCCCATCCGGCCGGCGGGCTACTTTGCCAACTGCTACAGCAAAGAAGAAGTCCAGGAACAAAACCGGCTCGCCAAAGCGTCCGTCGTCCGCGCTCCCGCAGACCTCGAATGAAAGGGGAGCGGACATGAAGCAATGGGATGTTTTCATGTTCCCATTCAGCAAGGAAAAGCGGCATCCCGCCGTCATCCTCTCCAATGATGAGACCTGTCAGAATGGCGATCTTGAAGGAGTCAACGCCTTGCTTTGCACATCGGCGAAGGTGAACCGGCCACCCAAGGCGACCGAAGAACTATTGGACGAGGCGGACGGACTCGATTGGAAAACAATGGTTCGTTGCGACAAGATTTACCTTTTGCCCAAGGCGCAATTCGATGAGCGCAAGGGCAGCGTAACCGAAGAACGGCGCCATTTGATCGCCCGGAAGATGGTGGAGGTGTTGCGCCTGCCCATATATCGCAGATAAAGGACGCTGTCCTCACCATTGATACTTTTTCTGAATTTGTGTCAAGTGAGGACTGACACTGGAAGGCATCGTCTTCATCGCATTCTATCTTCTTCCAACTTTTTCCAAAATGCCTCCACAACTCCAGTGTCGTCGATATACTCAACACCTTTTTGCTTAAATTCTCCGTAACCTATAGGAATAACTGCCAAGCGGTTCGTCCCTGCATAGAACTCTACATCCCAGATGCGAGGAGACATCCAATCCAGGTCTGCCCCCGATGTTTTCTTCTTGGCAGATTTGGCCGCCTTGGCGAGGTTGCTGACCTCTGCTCCCGCTATGGTGGATCCAAAAGCAAAAAACCGATTTGTTACTACAACATGGTCGGCTTTTGAGAGCGGTTGCGAAAACTCTGCTGGCGGATGCGTAGCCTCAGAGCATCCGCACAGCGCAAACATCAGCAAAATCGAGAATGTAGTGTAATGCCTCATGCGGTCAATATGGCCGGTTTGAGGTGAAAATCGAGCGTTTTCCATAATGGTAAGCAGGGAAGTAAAACGAGCAGAACCGGTAGCGCGCGATTCAGCTTGCCAGTTCTGCGGTCGAAGGTTCGTTGGACATCCAAAAGCCGGAAAGCGCAGAGCGGTTATCTACACTTTGCCGGGCAGTTGGCGGCGGCATGACGTCAATCAGATGTTGAACTTGTTCCGAATTGCGCCGCCCGACGCTCCGGGCCACACATGATCACAATGACGCCGATGCAGAAAATGACAAGCGCCATCATCCCCATGGTTGCAGAGTAACCCCTCTGTTTGGCCAATTGGCTCTGAAAATGCGCAGAATTGGCGGCAAGGAGGACTCCACATTGGTACGCAAAGCCCGGGAGGAATCCGCGCACCGAATCAGGTGAAAGTTCGGTAATGTGAGCAGGTATAATGCCCCAACCACCCTGCACCATGAATTGCATGCAAAACCCACCCAGGGCCAGTACTGCAGTGCTTGCTGCGGATACCCAAAGGGGTATCATGGCAGCGGCGAAAATGAACGCCAAGACCATGCCGCGACGACGCCCGAGACGATCTGACAAGAATCCAAACGCGACCCCGCCAAGTATCGCCCCAATGTTATAAATAATCGCGATATCGGCAATCTGGGTCTTGGTCAGATGGCGCTCTTTCTCGAGGAAGGTTGGATAAAGGTCTTGAGTTCCGTGCGAAGCGAAATTCATCAGGGTCATAAGAAGCGTCAAATAAAGGAACAATTTCCAATTCTTCAGTATGGCCCGGCATAGACTTGCCCAGCTTTCCTGCCGGCTTTTTTGCCATACTGCCGATTCCTTCACGCGGTAAAGGAGACCAATGGCGAACACAGTTGGCAATGCGCCGATGAAGAAAAGCGAACGCCAGCTCCACTCCGCAGGTATCAACCGAAAACAACACGCCGCCAGGAGATAGCCGAACGGGTATCCTTGTTGCAGGAAACCTGAGACGACTCCGCGCAACCGCGGGGAGACCTTCTCCATGGACAGAGCGGCCCCCAGGCCCCATTCCCCGCCCATGCCCACGCCGAAGAGAGCCCGGCAAATCATGAAAGTCGAAAAGTTCGGCGCCAAACCGGACAACACCTCCATGACGCTGAAGAACACCAGATTCCACATCATGGGCACCCTCCGGCCATAACGATCGGCAAGCGAACCGAACAGGAGCGCGCCTATTGGACGAAATGCCAGAGTTGCTGTAATAGCCAGCGTCATTTTGGCCAACGACACATCAAATTCCTTCGCTGCCTTGGTGAGCACAAAGACCAGAACGAAAAAGTCAAATGCATCCAAAGCCCAGCCGAGAAAGCTGGCCATTACGGCGTTCAGGGCGTCGGAATTCGATTGCTGACTTAATGAAGCCAGGGAGCCTGAACCCTGCGGCTCCACTGTTTGCCCTGACCCGGTATTGGGTGTGTCTTCCATTTTCCGGTCACGGGAGATTTCCCGCGTTTTTCGGGTTCAATCTGCGCCGCAAGCCTGGCACAAAAACCAAAGGGGCGAAGACAGTCCTCTTCATGCTTGGGGCATTCTTGGAGGAATTTCCCGGCTGATTCAAGACAAATAGGCTGAAGGTGAGGCCTTTCCAGATCGCTTTGCATCGGTTATTTTGGTCATATTCCACGCCTTTTGGGCGAAGTCCGATTAAGCCCGCCAAACCCCTGAATCAGTGCCAAGATCGTCCCCATGAAAGGGTCCTCGGAAGCAAGGGATCATGGGATTGACGGTTGGCAGCGTGGCCGTAAGTTGACGGAACTAAATTTGAAACAAATGAAATCGGCGCTGGAACAAATAAGCGAGAAAGAAAAGGGAAGAATGTAAAATACTCGATTCCGAGGACTGACCCTTTTACTGAGTAAAACTGAACGCCTCTTTGACGAATGGCTTCGTCTGCCACCGCATAAGCCCCGATAAGGAATTCGCCACGAACGACATCGGCTGTCGCAATTCCGTCTGCGCTCTGGAGCCACCCGACAAACGCAACGTTGCCGCGTTCGCCTTCGATGAAAATATCCGTGTCAATGATCCAGGGCATTTTCGGATTCCAGATCGAGCTTTCTGAGTTCGCCGGCTATGGCGTTGGCGGCTTCAGCGTCTGCACGATGCCCCCTGAACAATTCCGCCGCCTGTTGTCCCGGCATAAAATCACAGTCCGGCACCATGCGGGCGACCATCCGTCCCTGATCGCGGATGCGGATAGTCTCGCCACGCTCAACTTTAGCCAGAAATTCAGTGAAATTGCGGGCCATGTTTGCGGCGGTTGATTCGATCATGGTATAACAATACATGCTTTTTTGCGGTCCGGCAAGATACGACTTTCATTTGCGCGACTTTCATTTGAGCTGGCGGCGTTGGGCGAATCAACCTGCAACCGGCCACTAATTCGGCAAACAGTGTCCGCCGAATCTGGGAGCAATCCATGGTGACAGGACTGGATTGCAGCTTGACGCGGAGCGGCGGACGAGCGCAGAATCAGCGCGAAAGGCACGCAGACAAGACGAAAAAAGCGTAATCACTCATGGTCGAATTCGTTTACAAGTGCGGCACATGCGGGAAGCGCTACCAGCGCGAAGAGGTGCGCTATCTTTGCCCGTCCTGCGCGAAGGACTATCGCCCGGGCATTCCGCTGGTGGGCGTGCTCACGGCGGAATTCGACTATGCTGCCATCCGAAAACAATTCAGGAAAGCGAAGCCGGACTGGAATTTGTTTTCGGCGGTGGAATCCAGATTTTACCCGGCTTACGCCATGGGAATGACGCCGTTGTTCCGGTCGGCGGCGTTGGGCGATGAATGGGGTTTCAGCAATGTCTGGATCAAGAACGATGGACTGAACCCCAGCGGGTCGTTGAAAGACCGGGCATCGTTCCTGGTCGTGGCGGAGGCAAACAGATTGGGCGAAGAGACCGTGGTGGCGGCCTCCACCGGCAACGCGGCGAGCGCGCTGGCGGCGGTGTGCGCCGCCGCCGGCAAGCGGGCGTTGATTTTTGTGCCGGAGAACGCCCCAAAGGCGAAGCTGGCGCAGATGCTCCTGTATGGCGCGCGCGTGGCGCCGGTCAAAGGGTCATACGACGACGCTTTCCGGCTGTCGCTGGAATATACGGCGGCGAAAGGCGGATTGAACCGCAACACGGCGTATCATCCGCTGACCATCGAGGGCAAGAAGACGGTCGGGCTGGAAATCTGGCAGCAGAACGGCTGGCGCGTGCCGGATGCCATCATCGTGCCAGTCGGCGACGGGGTCATTATTTATAGTGTGTACAAGGCGTTCCACGACCTGAAATCGGCGGGGTTGATTTCAAAACTGCCGCGGCTGGTGTGCGCGCAAGCGGAAAACTCCTCTGCCATTCACCACTACATCACGACCGGGAAATACCGGAACGCCCGGCATCCTGCGACCATTGCGGATTCAATTTCCGTCTCGATTCCCTCGAACGCACACCTGGCCAGGAAGGCTGTGCTGGAGAGCAACGGCTTCTCCCTCACGGTCACGGACCGGGAAATTCTGGCGGCACAGCAAACCCTCGCCCGGAAAACGGGTGTTTTTGCCGAACCGGCCGCGGCGGCGGCGGCGGCGGCGCTGAAAAAAATCCAGGCGGCAACCTTGATCGGGCCACAAAAGCAAATTGTTCTGTTGATTACCGGACACGGGTTGAAGGACGTGGACGCGGCAATGACCAACCTCCGGATGCCCGCCGCGATTGAGCCAACGCTGGCCAGTTTCGAGGAGAGTTGCAATACATCGAAAGGAGCGCGCCTGTGAAAGAACTGGAATCCAAAGGCTGGCGCAATGACGCTTATGCGAAGGTCACCGGCAAAGCAAAGTACACGGATGACCTCAAATTTTCAAACTTGCTCCATGCCGCGCCCGTATATTCGGACTGCGTCCATGCGAAGATCGAATCCATAATTACCGGGGACGCGGAGAATTATCCGGGCGTGGTGCGCGTGCTCACGGCCAGGGACGTGCCCGGCGCCAACCATTGCGGCCAGATCGTCCAGGATTACCGCATCTTTGCCGACGACAAAATCCGGTATAACGGCGACGTGGTGGCAATGGTCGTGGCGGAATCGCGCGACATTGCCATCCTCGCCTCCCGGCTGGTGCGGGTGGAAGCCACGCCGTTGCCGGCGGTGCTGGATCCCGAACGGGCCATGGAGCCGGACTCCGCGCTGGTCCACTCCAACCACGGAAGCAACATCGTTAACACGCACAAAATCCGCCGCGGAAACGTGGAGCAGGGATTTCGCGAGGCGGCTTTTGTCATTGAGGAGAAATTTCAGACGCAATTCGTCGAGCACGCCTACATGGAGCCGGAAGTGGCGGTCTGTGTGCCGCGCGCCGATGGGGTGATTGAAGTCTATGGCAGCATGCAGCATCCGTTCAGCACGCGGCGGTTCACATCGGCCTGTCTGGGCGTTCCGCTTTCGGAGATCGAAGTGGTGGGAGTGCCGATGGGCGGCGGCTTTGGCGGCAAGGATGACACGGCGGCGATTGTCTGCGCGCGCACGGCGCTGGCGGCCAAATTGCTGAACCAGCCGGTGAAAATGATGTATCGGCGCGATTGGTCCATCCGCGAAAGCTACAAGCGCCACCCCTACCGGATTTACTACAAGATGGGGGTGACGAAGGACGGGCATATCTCGGCGGTGCAATGCCGGATCATCGCCGATGCCGGCGCGTATTGCTCGGTGACGCCGTGGGTGACGTGGCGCTCGACGGTGCAGTGCTGCGGGCCGTACCAGGTGGAAAACGTGCAGTGCGACACGTACGGGGTTTACACCAACAACGTGGTGACGGGCGCGATGCGGGGGTTTGGTTCGCCGCAGATGAATTTCGCGATGGAGCAGATGGTGGAGATTGCGGCCGGGAAAGCGGGCCTTTCGGGCATCGAGTTCCGCCGCCGGAACATGGTGCGGCAAGGCAGTCTGACCATCACCGGCCAGCGGCTCGACGGGCACAAGGTCGCCATGGAACAGGTGTTGGAGGCGGTGCTGGGTGAAATGGACTATGAGGCGAAGCTGGCCCGCTGTTCCTTCGGGAAGTCGGATTCCAATGAGTTGTATGGCATCGGCCTGGCCATGAGTTATCGCGGGGTGAGCCTGGGGGCGGAGGGCGTGGATTTCTGCGCGGCCATCATCAACGCGCAGGCGGACGGCTCGATTCTTTTGGAAACCGGCATCCATGAAAATGGCCAGGGATCGGAATCGGCGCTCATGCTGATCTGCGCCCGGGAACTGGGGGTGGACATCGGACGCATCCGCTACCGCCGGGCTTCAACCTCCAACATACCCGACAGCGGGACCACGGTGGCGTCGCGCGGGACGATCATGGGCGGCGGCGCGGTCACGCTGGCGGCGCAAGAGTTGAAGAACAAGATTGCCGGGGCGCTTTGCGAGAAACTGCATTGCCGTCCCGAGGACGTGCGGTTCAAGGACAATGGCATCCTCGGCAAGACGGAGAAGATTTCGTTCGACGACGCGATGAAGGCGATGTTCCAAAGCCAGCGATTCCCATATGCCTTCGGCATTTTCAAGGCGCCGCGGGTGACTTGGGACGAGCACACGGGCCAGGGCGACGCCTACTTCACATGGGTCTATGGCTGCCAGGCGGTGGAACTGACGGTGAACAAAAAGACCGGGAAGGTGAAGCTGCTCAATGCCGTCGCCGCGCACGATGTTGGCAAAGCGATCAATCCGGAGATGGTGAGGGGACAGTTTTTCGGGGGCATGGCCATGGGCACGGGCTTTGGGTTGCACGAAGAAATCAAACTGAAGGACGGCAAAATCACGAACCTTAACCTCAACAATTATCGTGTCCCGCGCGCGATGGATTTGCCGGAGATGAAAGCCATTCTCATCGAGAATCCCGACCCGGTTTCGCCGACCGGCGCCAAGAGCATTGGCGAGCCGGCGAATGAAATCATGGCGCCGGCGATTGCCAACGCCATTTACCACGCCACCGGGCAGCGTCATTTTTCGCTGCCCATCCGTGTGGCCGGGGCGGCGGAGGAAGCGCCGGAGGGGGAGTGCAGACTGTGAAACTCAACATCAACGGAAAGGAAATGGAGGTTGCGCGCGAACTGGCGGAGAAACGGCTGGTGGAATTTCTGCGGGAGGACCTGAATTTGACCGGGGCGAAGAACGCGTGCGACATCGGAGCGTGCGGCGCATGCACAATTTTGATTGACAATGAACCGCTGAAAATCTGCATCAAGCGGGTCAAGGACGTGGAGGGGCGGCGGGTCCTGACGATTGAAGGGATGGCCGCGCCGGATGGGACACTGCATCCGCTGCAACAGGCGTTCGTGGACGCGGGCGCGATCCAATGCGGCTTTTGCACGCCGGGCATGGTGCTGATCGCCCATGCGTTTTTGCTGCAAAACCCATTCGCGACCCGCGAGGAGATTCGCAAGGCCATCAATGGGAACCTTTGCCGCTGCACAGGCTATCAGCAGATCATTGACGCCATCCAAAAGGCAGCGCCCCATTACCAGCGCCGACAATGCGAGCAGAAACATGAAATCGCTACAGCAACAAATTAACGAACTGAAAAAACTCAAGACCGATACGCCCGGCAAGGACTTCCTCCTGACGTGGGAAAAAACAGACGAGGAGATTCGCGCGCTGACGCTCGTGACCGCGTGCCTCCATGAATTGCACCGGGCGAAGAGATCATTCCGGGTGTTCGACACCGGACTGGCCATTTCCATTTTCCGCGACAACTCGACGCGCACGCGCTTCAGCTTTGCCTCGGCCGCGAACGCGCTGGGGCTGGAAGTGGCGGACCTCGACGAGGAAAAGTCACAAATTGCCCACGGCGAAACCGCGCGCGAAACGGCGAACATGATTTCGTTCATGGCCGAGGTCATCGGCATCCGTGACGACATGTATCTGGGCGAGGGCAACCGTTACATGCGCGAGGTTTCCGCCGCGGTGCAGGAGGGGTTTGACCAGGGCGTGCTGCATCAGCGGCCCAGCGTCATCAATCTGCAATGCGACATTGACCATCCGACGCAGAGCATGGCGGACCTGGCACATCTGAAAAGCGTTTTTGGTTCGCTGGAAAATCTGCGCGGCAAAAAGATTGCGATGAGTTGGGCCTATTCGCCGAGTTACGGCAAGCCGCTTTCGGTGCCGCAGGGGATCATCGGTTTGATGAGCCGGTTTGGCATGACGGTGTCGCTGGCGCACCCGGAGGGCTACGGCTTGATTCCGGACGTGGTTGAGCTTGCGAAGAAGAACAGCGCGAAGAGCGGCGGGAAATTCGAGGTGGTGTCAGGCATGGAAGAGGCCTTTCGCGATGCGGACGTGGTTTATCCGAAATCGTGGGCGCCTTACGGCGTGATGCAACGGCGCACACCGCTGTTGCAAAAGGGCGACCGCGACGGGTTGAAGGCGCTGGAGAAGGAATGTCTGGCCAACAACGCGAAATACAAGAACTGGGAATGCGACGAAAAAAAGATGAAGCTGACCAAAGGCGGCAACGCGCTTTACATGCACTGTCTGCCGGCGGACATTTCCGGCGTGAACTGCGCGCAGGGCGAAGTGTCGAAAGGGGTGTTCGAGAAATACCGCATCGCGACGTATCGCGAAGCGGGCTACAAGCCGTTCGTCATCGCGGCGATGATTTTCCTGGCGCGCGTGCCATCGCCGCTGGCCGCGCTCCGCAAGTTAATCAAGTAATTGACAACACGGCACGGTTTACCTCACCCACGAACTGTCTCCCGAGCAATGTAATTTGTACCGACCTTTGACCGCGTCAGCTTGAGCGACTGGTTAGGCCGCTGGGGGTTCTGAAAATATTTACCTCAGGATTATTTTCCAATTATTCTTGTATTGGAGCAAGTCCTTGGGCCAAATTGCGCAATGAAACGATTCGACATTCCTCGGCTCTTCACGACCCTTGTAATGCTTTAGAAAGAATTTTTGAAGAGACCGCCAAGGGAAAATGAAAAATTCATCTGTTCCCGATTCGCAAATAATCACAAAGACACAAATGAGATTCTTGGGTGATCGCGAGACTATACCTTTCACAACTTGTTTCTTCCCTTTTTTCTTCCCGACAATGGGAACGTCAACGTCAAGGAATTGGCGAACATCAAATTGCCACGAAACACCTCGCATCGCCTTAACTTGAATTTGAAGTTGACGACCGGATGGATTAATAGCGAGAACGTCGAAATCTGGAACATTCCCTGAAAATGCCGTCGCAATACAACCTCTACGTCCGAGCTCGGACACAACGATGCTCTCGCCGATCTGCTTTGCCAATTGATTGTCTTTGCCAGTTGCCATAAGAATTTTTTTTCCTGCTGCCAAACAGTGTTATTCGTCCGCGCAATGCGGTGCGAGTGTTGTGGATTTCAACCGTGTTTCAGACTTTCTCCTTTGTCCAGAACGATTTAGCTCTTGGCATGGGACTTCCTGTTTCATGGTGCCCGTTCTTCAGGGCCGCGCCTCTGCCGGAAGCAGAATTAGCACGAAATCATAAATGGTTTGGGCGTATTGCAGCGCCGCATCAAATTCCTCGCGCGAAGGCATCGGATCGCCCGTCAGTCCTGGATATCGGAAAGCGGAAACGTAGGGCGTGAGAATTTCAGCCGCGCCGATGAATTGTGTGAATTCAGGCAACTCGCCTGCGGCCTGCCGGATGAGCCGACGGAGGTCGTGCGTTCTCTCAAACGGAACGTCTTTGGCGGTAAGCCAGGCTTTCACGGATTTTTCCGCCGTTTGCTGGCAGTGGTAGATGGCGGTGTCGAGCGGGCCGTCCGCCGCGTTGGCCGTGATGCGCGCGGTTTGCAGGTCATGCAACGCCTTGGTCAGCCACTCGCGGGTGAACTGGGCGAGGGACTCATCCATAAAGTTTGCGCCCGCTCTGCAAAATCTGGTGCTGGATGGAGGCGCGCAAATGGCGGTAGCGATCAAACTCGGCGCGGGTCTGAACGAACACGTCTTTGCTCATGTCCAGATCGCCGAGACAGTGATGCGCGCGTTGCATCCGGCGAATGGCCCGCTCGCCGCTCTCGCGCACGATCACCATCAAGTCCACGTCGCTGTCTTCATGGGGCGCGCCCCAGGCGTGCGAGCCAAACAAAAAGATTTGCTCCGGCTGGAATTCGGCTTTCAGCCGTTCCACGACTTTCTCCAACAGACCTGCCGGGATGGTCTTCACGGTTTCCACAGTAGCATGGGCCAGTGTCTTTGAGAAGTTTTTCTTCCATTTCCTTTTGCAGCGGTTTTTCGTAGGATTGACCCAACATGTCCAAAATTATCAAAGGCCTGCATCCGGAAGTCATCCGGAAAACCGCGGCGCGTTGCCGCGAGCGCGGCATCGTGCTGCCGACGTTCGCGCAGTTGTGCGAGCCGGAATCGATCCCGCAATCCATCAAAGCGAAGCTCAAAGGCGTGGGACTTTGGGACGTCAACCCGGTGAATTTGTTCCGCATCACTTGGAAGAACGATTTGAAGTCGGGGCTTTATGGGGGCGTCAATTACCTGGAAATCCCGCCGGCGATAACAGGAATCCAGGCGCGGGTCATCGGGCTGGTCGGCGCCTGGTTTCCGACGGGCGCGCACAAGGTGGGGGCGGCGTTCGGCTGCCTCGTGCCGCGCCTGGTCAGCGGCGAGTTCGATCCGGAAAAGCACAAGGCAGCGTGGCCCTCAACGGGGAATTTCTGCCGCGGCGGCGCGTTCGATTGCGCGCTGCTGGGTTGCACGGCGATCGCGATCCTGCCGGAGCAAATGTCACGCGAGCGGTTTGAATGGTTGAAGCAGATCGGAGCGCAGATCATCGCCACGCCGGGGTGCGAGTCAAACGTCAAAGAAATATACGACAAGTGCCGGGAACTGAGGAAGGACCCGGCGATCATCATTTTCAACCAGTTTGAGGAGTTCGGGAATCCGATCTTCCATTACAACGTGACGGGGCCGGCGGTTGAGGAGGTGTTCGCGGGATTGCGGGGGAACAACTGGCGCGCGGCGGCGTTTGTCTCCGCGACGGGTTCGGCGGGAACCATTGCGGCGGGTGATTATCTGAAGCGGAAGCATCCGGAGTTGAAGATTGTGGCCGCGGAGGCGCTGCAGTGCCCAACGCTGCTCCAGAACGGGTTTGGCGCGCACCGCATTGAAGGCATTGGGGACAAGCACGTTCCGTGGGTGCATAACGTGCGCAACACGGACGCAGTGGCGGCGATTGACGATGAGGATTGCATGAGGGTGCTGCGGTTGTTCAACGAGCCGGCGGGCCGGGAATGCCTGGCGACACTGGGCGTGGACGCGCCCCAGATCGAAAAGCTTTCGCTGCCCGGCATCTCGGGCATCTGCAACCTGCTCGCGGCCATCAAGACGGCGAAATATTTTGAACTGGGCGGGCGTGATGTCATTTTCACCGTGTTCACGGATTCGACGGAGCTTTACAAATCGCGGCTGGAAGAGCTGCGGACGGAACGCGGGGCTTACGGCGCAACGGATGCGATCAAGGATTTCTCCGGGCCGCTCTCACGCCAGGGAGCGGATTATTTCAAGGAACTGACTTACCCGGACAGGAAAGCGATCCACAATCTCAAATATTACACCTGGGTGGAGCAGCAGGGGAAAACGCCCGGGGAATTGAACGAACAGTGGCATCCGGATTATTGGCGGAGCTTGTTTGAGGAAGAAGTTGCGGGTTTTGACCGGTTGATTGAGGAGTTCAATAAAGTAAAATGAACCGCCGCAATTTCATCAAGGCCTCCGCGGGCGCCGCTCTGTCGGCGGGCATCTTTGCGGGCTGCCGCACGGATCGCACGGCTGTGCCGCCTGTGTCATACCCGATTCCGGTCATCCTTGCCACGGACATTGGCGACGACATTGACGATACGTGGGCTTTGGGCTTTTTGCTGAAGTGTCCCGAATTGAGCCTGAAGCTCGTCGCGACGGAGTTTGGCAAAGCCCCGTATCGCGCCAAGCTCCTGGGCAAGTTCTTGGAGAAGACAGGTCATGCGAACATTCCCATTGCCGTCGGGCCGGATGTCGAACCTCATGGCGGGGGACCGCTGGCCGAATGGGTCCAAGATTACGATTTGAGTTCGTATCCGGGCCAGGTCCATGCCGATGGTGTGGGGGCGATGATCGATGTCATTATGGGATCGTCGCAGCCGGTGACGTTGATCTGCATCGGGCCGATGCCGAATATCGCCGCCGCATTGGAGCGGGAGCCGCGCATTGTCCAACGCGCCCGCTTTGTCGGAATGGATGGCAGCGTGCGGTTGGGCTATGGCGGAGCAAAAACACCGTGCGCGGAATGGAATGTCAAAGCCAATCCCGCCGCCGCGAAGAGAGGGCTTTCGGCGGATTGGGACATCACGATCACTCCGCTCGACACCTGCGGCCTCGTCACTCTCGACGGCGCCCGCTACCAACGAATTCTGCGCGCGCGCGACCCCGTGGCCGTCACGATCGTGGAAAACTACCGCCTGTGGAGCAAGGCCCGGAAGACGGAGGCCGGGGCGGCACACCACTCCTCGATTCTCTTTGACCCCGTGGCGGTTTATCTCGCGTTCTCCCGGCGCTTCTGCCAGATGGAACGGCTCGGCATCCGCGTGACCAACGACGGTTTTACCGTCATTGACGATCAAGCGAAGCACATGAACGTCGCCACGGAATGGAAAAACCTTGATGGATTCCGCGACTTGCTGGCCAACCGCCTCTGCGGCCCGGGTTAACCCAACGTTCCCAACCCGGCAGCAAAATGGATTTTTTTTGAGCTTGCGGCGGTTGCAAGTGCCACAGAGTCAACGGGGCATTTGGCAAGAATCGCTGCAGCCAGGGATTCGGGCATGCGCTCATTTTCGGATTGTCATTGGTGATGATTCACCGCATAGTGGGAGTTGTTCTGCAATTAAAAATCGCTGTGGAAATCACGCTGGCCAGCCCGGTCGTGAAGATGGGTTCCGTTCTTAACAAGTGAACTATGAAGCTGAATTGCTTTGAGACCGTAGAGTTGTCCGATGTCGGAAGGAAACGGAAGAACAACGAGGATGCCTGCCTGGGCATACCAGAAAAGGGTGTGTTTTGTGTGGCCGATGGAATGGGAGGCGTGGTGGGCGGGGATTTGGCGAGCGAAGCAATCATCACCCGATTGCAGGGAGTCTTTGCCAAGCCATCTCCGGAGAAGCCCGAAAGTTTTGCCGGCCATGTTGCCTTGTTTCGGCAGGCAGCCAACGCCGCGAGCAAGTGGATCAGGGAATTCGCGGAAGACAAGGTCATTGGCCAAATGGGTTCAACTGTGGTGGCGCTTGTTTTTGACCCGAACAATCCCCGGCGCGCGGTGGGCTTGCACGCCGGGGACAGCCGCCTCTACCGCTATCGCAACGGCAAGTTGCAGCTT
Source organism: uncultured Verrucomicrobiae bacterium (assembly GCA_963813995.1). Taxonomy (GTDB): domain Bacteria; phylum Verrucomicrobiota; class Verrucomicrobiia; order Limisphaerales; family Palsa-1400; genus DASRLE01. Next base: position 13,542 of record CAWFAZ010000088.1, read on the forward strand.
CTCACGGCGGACCACTCGGCTGCGGCGGCCCTGGCGGCCAAGTTGGGCCGTGATCCGGCGCAAATGCCGGATAAATATCAGAATGAACTGGTCAGAGCCGTTGGATTGGCCGAGACGGTGGAACTGGAGAAGACGCCGGTGGACGCCGCCAGCGGAGACCTGTTTTTGCTTTGTTCGGACGGTTTGACGCGGATGGTGTCTGAAGCGGCCATCAGCAAGGTGTTGAAGCGCAACAATGACATGGCACTGGGCGAAGTGGCACAAACACTGATCTCTGGCGCCAATGAAGCGGGCGGCAAGGACAATATCACCGTGATCCTGGTGAGAATGGGCGACCTGAGCGGCTTTCCAGATGTCATTGAAGCCGATGATCTTGACGAACCTCAAACCATGGCCGCACCCGCTGGCGGGGAAGGCGGCACCCCCGCTCTGGCACAATCAGGAATGAGCCGCACGCCGGATCCGTCTGAATCCATGCGCGGCCATACACCACAAACGGATGATGCCCCCACGATGCAAGGAGATACACCGTCGGGCGGGCCTTCCGCCCACATGCGGGGGGATACGCCGCGAACGGCCGATCCTTCCGGCCCGCCAATTCCTCCAACCAAACGGCCCAAGACTTCGCCCGAAGGCGCGGATAAAAAAAAAGATAACCGGGCAATCGAAGGCAAACGCACTTTGCGCCAGGGAATAATAATCGGTGCGGCGCTCGGTGTCATAGCCATTGCCGGAGTGTATTGGCATTATGGCTCCGGACCAGCCTCGTCCAAGTTTAATCCTTCTTTAATACCGCCCAACCCGCCGCCGCTGACAGGGGGTGTGGTTGTTCAGAGCGAGCCGAGTGGCGCGGAGGTTTTTCACCTCGGACGCCGCGTTGGGGTGACGCCCTATGAAACCAACGGAGTGCCGGCTGGAGAAGTGTCCTATACATTGGGGACGATGACGCGCACGGGAATGGTTGTTTTGCTAATCACTGGCGGACAAAAGACAAGCACCAACCTGACACTGGAGGCGCGTTTGGAGACGTTGGCGATCAACAGCGACCCTCCCGGGGCGGAAGTATGGCTGGAGGGCCAGGACAGGGGTCACACACCGATCAGCCTGGCATTGGCCGCCGGTCGGACCACAGTGACGTTGAAGAAGGCCGGATTGACGGATCAGACCGCAACCATGATGGTCGTTGCTTCTGAGACCAATGAGACAAATGTAACTTTTGCGTACGGCAGCGTGGTTATCCGGAGCGAGCCTGACGGGACGGCAGTGCGGCAAAATGGAGAAGTCGTTGGACGCACGCCCTACACCAACAACATGGTGGCGCCGGGCCAGTCAAGCTGGCAGTTGGCAGCCCATGGCTGGCAATCGGCAAACGTGCCGGTTGAGGTTTTCGATCATCAAACGAACGAGGTGACTGTCAGGCTGCAAAAGGGAAAGGGCGTGTTGCAGTTGACAGGCAATCTCCCCGGCATCACGGCGAGCGTTGATGGCGCGGGCGTGGGCAGGTTGCCCGCGAATGTACCGGTGGAAGCCGGCGTGGAGCACACTGTAACAGCAGAGTACAAAGGCTCGGAGAAAACGAACGCCGCCGCGCGCGTCGAGAGCGGCAAAACAAACGTGGTCGAATTCAAATTCGAGGAAGAATCCCAGCGGCCTTCGAGATGGACCAACGACCTCCTGGGCTTGGGCATGGTTTTTGTCAGGTTGCCCGGCAACAACGTGTGGGCCGCCACCCACCGCGTCACGCTGGAGCAATTCACGAAAGTCGTGGGCCGCGCGCCCGGCGCAGCCAGGGAAAACGAAGATAAAGGGCAACGGTACGTCGTCAACCTCACGAGCGACATGGCCACAAACTTTGCCGCGAAATTGACCGAGGCGGCGAAAGGCGGAGAAGGACTGCCGGATGGGATTAAAGGTTATCACTTTGCCCTGCCCACCCGGGATCAATGGAAAGAGACATTTGCCAACGCGGACAAGCTTGGCATTCAGATTACGAACCTTAAAAACGATAAAGAGTGGTGTCTGGATGGCGACTCATGGTACATGGCGGGTTATGTGCAGATTGGCGATTACAATCCCGATCACAATCCTCCACAGCCGGGGAACAAGCCAATCAAGGCGGCGCCCGGCGTGTCCAGGCCGGTTGCCATCCGCCTTGTGCTTGTGCCGTGAGCCAAACATCCGGCCAGCCAACAACCCCCGCACAACCATAGACGCGAATGCCAGAAACTTCAAAGAGCCGCCTGGGTAAGTACGAGCTTTTGGAGGAAATCGGCAACGGAGCGGAAGGCAAGATTTTCAAGGCCCGCTGCGTCGAGCCGGGAGCGCCCGGTGCGGTCGTGGGGGAGTTGGTCGCCCTGAAGCGGCTGCGACAAACCGGCAGCGACACACAATCGGATATTTTCAAACGCACAACGCGAATCCTGGGCGCCATGGATCATCCGAACATCGTGCGCTACAAGGATTCTTTCATCTGGAGGGATGATGAGTTGGATGAGGAGGTCTATTGCCTGGTGACCGAGTTGCTGGAGGGCCAAACCCTCAAGGAACTGATGGACAGGTATAAATCGGGGCTGCCTTGGAATCGGGCGCAGCCCATTCTATTGCCCGCGTTGCAGGCGCTGGAGTACGCGGGCAATCATTCGGTAATCCATCGCGACCTGAAACCTTCCAACATTTATTTAACCCATCAAGGGGACGTCAAACTCATTGACTTTGGGATAGCGCGACATCAGGACAGCGGAGCCACCACCAGTACTGCCGGGCCGCAGGGAACCTGGGATTTCATGGCCTGCGACTTTGTGCGTCAGACGGGCAATTTTCGCGGCGACCAGCAGTCGGACATTTTCAGCTTTGGAGTTTGCTTTTACCAACTGCTGACGGGGGTGCTGCCTTATCCACCGCTGGGCAGCAACGCGCAGATGGCTTACTTCCAGCGGTGCATGGCGCCGGAGAAGCTGCCCAAAGTGAAGTATAGCCATCCGATATTCAATGTCTTGCGGGGAGCGCGCGCTTGCGTGGAAAAGTGCCTGGCCTTCGAGCGCGAGGCCCGGTACCACACCTTCACCGAAGTGCTGGCGGACTTTAAGCTGATTCAGCGGCGGAAGCTGCAACACGGCGACGGAGAACAATATGAATATCTCGAGTACATCGGCAAGGGCGGTTTCGGCAGGGTGTTCCGGGCGCGGCGGATGAGTGACGGATTGGAGGTGGCAGTCAAGGAGGTGCTGGCTGACCGAAACGCCACCCGATTCGTCCGGGAAGCCAAGATGCTCAGAATCATGCAGCATCCGCATTTGGTGCAGTACCTGGATTTTGTGGAAGTCAGCGAGCACGGCATGGGGGAGGAGCGGAGGCTCTTTTTGGTTCTCGAATACTTGCTGGGCATGCCGCAGGCAGGCCTGAACGACCGCATCAAGACGGCCCCCTCCGGGCTGGACCCTTTTGAAGTACTGCCCATTTTCAGCGCTTATCTGGATTGCCTCGAATACCTGCACCGAAACAAGATCATTCATCGAGACATCAAGCCAGGCAACTTATACGCGCCGGTCAACGCGCCGGAGCGGGCAAAACTTTTCGATCTGGGCATCGCGCACGACACCGAAGGCACCAAGACGCACGGGCAGGTGCCAGGGACACTGGATTACATGCCTTATGAATTCGCCAGCCAGGGGGGTGAGAGAGGCTCGGCACAATCCGATATTTACTCCATTGGTGTCACGCTCTATCAGGCCCTGACCGGCAAACTGCCCTTTGACCGGTTGCCGAGCGACGAAAAAATGGCCTGGATCTCCTGGTATGAGCGGTGTGAAAAACCGCCGGAAATACCTTTCAATCATTCAGTCTTCAACACTTATCCGGAATTGGAAATGCTGTTGCGCCGGGCGCTGGCCTTTCGTCCGCAGGACCGATATGACAGCGCGGGGGCGATGCGCCATGAGATTCGGGCGATCCTGGAAAACTGGGATCGTGCGAAAAGAAAAGAGGCTTACGAGAAGGCCCTGGCCGGCGCGCGGACAGCGTTTGGAAAGCGGGAATACGACGAGGCCGCCCGACATGTCCGGATTGCCCTGGAAGTGTGGCCCGAAGGGGTGGAGGCCGGACAGTTGTTGGGCCG
>CAWFAZ010000089.1:0-9740 GCA_963813995.1 uncultured Verrucomicrobiae bacterium
CTTCGCTGGCCAAGTCCACCGCGTGCTCGGCTTTGTAGGCCAGATGGGTGCGCCCGTCTTTCATCTTGGCAATCCGACTGTCCCGGTCGGTCGGACTTTCCCACTGCTGATTGGAGACTTTCTTGTCCTTGCGTCCCCGATCCAAACGCCGCAAATCTTCTTCGGTGGGATTCTCGATGCCCTCGGCTTTGGCCAGTCCCCGCAGATATTCTTTCCAATCCTCCCCGGTGTCTTTGCGCACGATGCTCTTCATCGCCGCGTTGGCCTCCAAGGTGGTGGCGTCAATGGCCACCGCCTTGCCCCGCAACAGCCCCTTCTCCTGCAAAAGACTCAGGACAAACACAAAGACCCGGTCAAAGACCGCTTCGGGCAACCGCTGTCGAATCATCGTCATAGACACATGCACCGGCGTGTCCTCGGTCAACCGGAAACCTAGAAAGGCGCGCAAGCCCAGGCTGTCGGCGCAACGCCAGGCGATGCCGCGCTGGCTGTCCAGTCCCTCGAAGTAGCCGATGAAGAGCATGCGAAAATAAACTCCGGGCGGAATGCCTGGCCGGCCACCCTCCTTGTAATAGGGTTCACAGAGCTTTTCAACAAATTCGTCAAAGCCCGCCTCATTCAGCACGGTGTTGAGTTTGGTGTAGAAAGGGTGGCCGGGGCCAGTGGCCAGCTTCGCGGTCGGGATGAACAGTTCGTCTTGTTTGGGAGTGCGTCGTCCAATTGCCATGATTATCTGACGCTCCAGCGTCAAAATTGTTCAGTCAAATATACGGTATTCTTTAGTTTTTTAACGGGCTGCTATGGCGTGACCTGGTCGCCTTGGGGCGGTCCGACCTCGACGTATGGTGACGGCACCCAACTGCCGTCCAGTCAATCATCGCCCAATGTCAATGCAAGCAGCATCTCGAAGACTTTTAGCGGCGTCACAGCGACGGTCAGCATTGATACGACTCTTAACAGTGCAAAATACGGCACGGTCAACGGCGTGGCGTCAATGAACTCGCGCGACCGCGGAGCTCCCTCGGGGGCCAACAATGACAACGACATGTTCCGTGATCTTTTATTCGCGGGTGGGAGTGGGAGCCAGGTTCAGGGTGAGAACTACCTGCAATTGTCATTGAGCGGACTTACCCCCGGCAATTCATACCTGGTCGCGACTTATTCGTTCGACAACTCCGGCTCGCATTCCATGAACTGGACGGCGACGGCGCCGACGACTTCGGGCGGCTTGAATGGGTGGTGGGCCGCTGCGCCCGCGAACAACAACACCTTTAACCCACCGACAGACGAGCAGACGATCAGTTGGACCGGCGGCGGTGCCACACCAGCCCCGGCTGTTTTCAACCTCACTGCGGACGGCTCTGGCGACCTCACAGTGTGGGGTTGGGGAGGCAGTGGCACGGTTAGTCAGAGTGGTGATACCAGTTACCTCAATGGCTTCCAAATCGAAGCAGTGCCTGAGCCTTCCACGATTGCTCTGGGCGTCATTGGCATCTCCTCGTTGCTGCTTCGCCGCCGCAAATAACCTGGGTTGGTTGAGAAAATTGGCAGCCGCCACCGGACAACGGTGGCGGCTGTTTTCTTTCCAGCCCCGGTTGACCCTGCCAGGGCCCGCGAAAGACAGCAGCGCAATTCATGAATCCGGCCTTATCCGATAAAAAACTGAATTTTTGCACCTGTGCGATATTGATCCATATTGAAAGGTGGAGCCTTAACCGGACGCCGGAACCATAGTAGAATTGTCCATGAAAACGATAGTATTATCCATTGCATTCGGCGGCTGAAAATGCTATAAACGATCAAGTTCAGCAACATAATTAAATTACAGCAACTAACCAAAAACAACTTTATGAAAAAGTTCAGCAAAATTTCATCGTGGTTGGCAGTCCTCGCCCTCACCGCAGTCAGCGCTCAAGCCCAAGTTATCGGTAACTGGGCCAACGAAAGCACCGGTGACGGATGGATCAACTGGTCGGGGGGTCAGGACTCCGTTACAGTTGATCCCGAATTCAGCTTTGTACCTGGGGCGGTGCCCGGCTACACTCAAAGTCTCCAGTTGGCGCATACCGGATGGCAGCAGAACCTCTCCATCAAGCTGGAGGCCAACTCGCCGGACCAGGCGTATTTCTTCAACAACACGTTGTTTTCGCTGACGTGGTCGATCCCAGCCGGAACGGGTGGCGGATATAATCAGATGTGGGGGCTTTATATCAACGGTGGAGGAGGGTATGGATTTACCCTGCAACCTGCCTCTGAGGTTTCAAGGACAGGGAGTGGCTCGGTAAGCGGCACTGGAGGCGAACTGGACTATTGGAACGGCAGCCCGATACAGACGCAAACACTGACTTGGGACTATAGCAGTATCCTGCCTACGCTTGCAGCTGATGGGGATGGCCCCAGCTCTGGTTATGTCGAATTGATTTTGGTCAGCAACAACGGTAGCGGACAACCTAATATCTTTGACTTCGAAAATGCGACACTATCGTCGCAGGTGCCGGAGCCGAGCACGATCGCTCTGGGCGTCATGGGCGTCTCCTCGTTGCTGCTTCGCCGCCGCAAATAACTTCAACGTTGGTTAGTTGAGAAAATTGGCAGCCGCCACCGGACAACGGTGGCGGCTGTTTTCTTTCCGGATAGGTTGTGGATTTTTTCGACGGGCAGGGGAGGAAACGTTGACGTTGCGCGGGCACGATGTATTATTACCCGCTCAGACGAAAATGAAGTTTCACCTGAACTCCTATTTGGGACGGGCAGCGGTGCGCGGCCCGGCCTTCCTTCTGCTTGGACTCTGCCTTTTCTCTTTTCATCCTGACGCCTTCGCCCTCGGCCAGACTCCGTATGTCGAGAGTGTCAGGAGTCCGGGCAGTTTTACCATCGTGCAAGACAATGCCGCCGCGACCCTCTATGTGGATTCGGGCGACCATGCCGGCGTGATTCGCGCGGTCAATGACTTGCAGGCGGATGTTGCCCGCGTCACCGGCAAGACGCCGGCCGTCAACCACCAGGAAAACGGCCTCGGCCCCAATGCAATTATCGTCGGCACTCTTGGCAAAAGTGATGTGATCGACCGCATGGTCCTGGAGCACAAGATTGATGTCACGGCCATCGCCGGCAAGTGGGAATCGTTTCTGATCCAGGTTGTGCCCGAACCCGTGCCTGGCGTGGCCAGCGGATTGATTATCGCCGGGAGCGACAAGCGGGCGACCATCTACGGCATTTATGATCTTTCCGAGCAGATCGGGGTGTCGCCGTGGTATTGGTGGGGGGATGTGCCGGTGGAACACAAAACGGCTCTTTTTGTCAGGGCCGGCGCCTATGTGCAGGGGCCGCCCGCCGTCAAATATCGCGGCATTTTTTTGAATGACGAAGCGCCCGACCTGACCCAATGGGTGCGGGAGAAATACGGCACGGTGGCGGTGCCCGGCAACCCGCCGACGGCCAATTACGGCAGGGGATTTTACACCAATTTGTTCGAACTGATTCTGCGGCTCAAGGGCAACTACCTCTGGCCCGCCATGTGGAACAACCGTTTCAACGAAGACGATCCGGAAAACCCCCGGCTGGCCGATGAATACGGCATTGTCATGGGCACGTCCCACCAGGAGCCGATGCTCCGCGCGCAAAAGGAGTGGGACTGGGGAACCAATTACGGAAAAATATATCACAACTGGAATTATTCGGTTCCCCAACAACAGCCGGTGCTCCAGCAATTCTGGCGGGAAGGTGTTCGGCGCAACAAGAACTTTGAGAGCATTTTCACCATGGGCCTGCGCGCGGAGAACGACAGCGGCACACCCATCGGCAAGGACTTGACCGGGGAAATCGTCAAGACCCAGCGCGAAATCCTCGCCGAAGAGATAAATCCAGATTTGACCAAAGTGCCCCAACTCTGGTGCCTCTACAAGGAGGTGCAGGATTTCTATAACGCGGGCATGAGGGTCCCCGATGATGTGACGCTTCTGTGGGCGGACGATAATTGGGGCAATGTCCGCCGTTTGCCGACCCCCGAAGAACGCCAGCGCGCCGGCGGCGCCGGAGTGTATTATCACTTTGATTACCACGGCGGGCCGCGGAGCTATCAATGGATCAATACAAGCCCCATTGCGAAAATATGGGATCAGTTGTCTCTCGCCAAAGAATACGGCGCCGACCGGATCTGGATCGTCAACGTCGGCCACTTCAAGGGCTACGAGTTCCCCTTGGAGTATTTCATGAACCTGGCCTGGAACACTGACCGGTGGACCAACAGCAACCTGAATGAATTCACCCGGCTGTGGGCGGAACGGGAATTTGGGCCGGCCTTCGCCGAAGACATCGCCGACATTATTGCCAAGTCCACCAAATACAATGGCCGGCGAAAACCCGAATTGCTGGAGGCGACCACCTACAGCCTTGATCACTACCAGGAAGCCGAACGCGTGCTGGCGGAATTCCAGGCTGTCAGTGATAAAGCCGGCCAGATTTACGCCGGGCTGCCGCAGGACAAACGGGATGCGTTCTACGAATTGGTGTTCTTCCCCGCCAAGGCCGCCGCGCAATTGAACAAGCTCTACCTGGCCGCGGCCAGGAACGCCTCCTACGCCCGGCAGGGCCGCGCCAGCGCCAATGACATGGCCGCGCAGACCCGGGATTTGTTTCAGGCGCAAACGAACTTGATGAATTATTTCAACAAAGCTTTTGCCCGGGGAAAGTGGGACCATTTCATGGACCAGCCGTACATGGGTTACACCAACTGGCGGGATCCAGCCCAGAACTCCCTGCGCGCGGTCAACCTCACGGAAATCGCAGTGCCCGACGCCCCAGCCATGGGCATGGCGTTGGAGGGTTCCGACGCCGCCTGGCCCGGCTCGGAAGTGGATGCCGTCCTGCCGCAATTCGACGTGTTCAACCGGCAGCGCCATTATATTGACGTCTTCAACAAGGGAAAGACTCCTTTCGAATTCACCGCCTCGGCCAGCGATCCCTGGATTGTTCTCAGCGAAACCAACGGCGCGGTCGCAAAGGATAAACGTCTCCGGGTCAGTGTGGATTGGAGCAAGGCTCCCCGGGGCAGGGCCGGCGGCACAGTGCGGATCACAGGAGTCAACACTAATTTAACCGTGAAGGTGGAGGCCTTCAACCCAACGGAAGTGACGCGCGATTCCCTCCACGGTTTTGTCGAAGGCGAAGGCGTTGTTTCAATCGAGCCGGAACACTTCACAAAAGAGACCGATCTCGGGGCCAACCACTGGATCAAAATCGAGGATTACGGCCGCACCTTGTCCGGGATGAGGGCGACACCGGGCAGGCTCTTCCGGGGCGGGATAGATTCGCCCTGCCTGGAATATCAAATGTATTTGTTTGACACGGGCGATGTTGAGGCCACGACCATCACCAGCCCAACCTTGAACTTCATCCCCGGACACGCCCTCCGTTTTGCTGTTTCATTTGATGACCAGCCGCCCCAGGAGGTCACCCTGGTTCCGGGCAACTACACCGCCCAAAATGGCAACCAGGACTGGGAGACTTCCGTCAAGGACAACGCGCGCCACGCCCGGACCCGGTTCACGCTGGCAAAATCAGGCTATCACACCCTGAAAATCTGGATGATTGATCCAGGCGTCGTCCTTCAGAAACTCGTGGTGAATCTGGGTGGCTTGAAACAAAGCTATCTCGGCCCCCCGGAGAGTTACTTCAGCAGGAACTCTGGCAGCGCCGAAGATTGGCAACGAATGATGGATCTGTTGCACATTCCCGCGCCGGGTCCGTTCCCAGCGCCGGCCGATGACCCGAAGAGGCCCGCCCATACGCACGCGGTGGGCGGCAACTCGCCCAATTGGACCGACGATGTTCCAGGGCATACCATCGTGAGATCGGGCTGGGGAAATTGGTCGAATTACGACGAAGACAAAGCCAGCCGTGGCCCGCTCCCCGATCCCCTCCTGCTCAAAAACGGCCAGCCGGTCACGGACGCTGACACTTGGTGGAAGCAGCGCCGGCCGGAAATTTTGAACGATTTCCTCACGGAAATTTACGGCAAAATCCCCACCAACACGCCGTCGGTAACTTGGGAAGTGACTGCCACGGACACAAACGCCGTCAATGGCACGGCAAAAATGAAGACCATCGTGGGGCATATCGATAATGCCCGGTATCCCAGCGCCACCCCGAGCATCAAGATCACTCTCTACACTCCGGCCAATGCCGCAGGGCCGGTCCCGACGATGGTCACCATGTCGGGTGGATTTCGCAGGGCCGCGCCAGGCGGAGGCCAAGGCCCCATGCCGCAAATCCTGGCCCTGGGCTGGGGATATGCCACCGTCAACACCGGAGCCATTCAGGCCGATAACGGGGCCGGCTTCACTTCCGGCATCATCGGCTTGGTCAACGAAGGGAAACCCAGGAAACCCGACGATTGGGGGGTGCTCGCCGCTTGGTCTTGGGGGTTAAGTCGCGCCATCGACTACTTCGAAACGGACAAAGACGTGGACGCCAAACGCCTGGGCATCGAGGGGCACTCGCGCTGGGGCAAAGAAGCGCTTTTGGCCGCGGCCTTGGACACGCGCTGGGCCATTGTTTACTCCAGTTGTTCGGGTGAAGGCGGCGCCAAACTTCACCGCCATGACATGGGCGAATCCGTGGACAACGTGGCCGGACCCGGCGAATACCACTGGATGGCCGGCAACTTCCTCAAATACGCCGGCCATTGGAACGATCTTCCGATAGACCAGCATGAACTGATCGCCCTCGTTGCGCCGCGCCCGGCGTTCATCACCGGCGGCACCCAGGACCTCTGGTCAGATCCGTCGGGCGAATTCAAAGCCTGTGTCGCTGCCGGACCCGTTTACCGTCTGCTTGGAAAGAAAGACCTGGGCGTGACCGAAATGCCCGCTCCGGACAACGGCCTGATCGCGGGCGACCTCGCCTTCAGGTTGCACGCAGGCGGCCACACCGATTCGCCCGACTGGCCGGCGTTCCTGACCTTTGCCAAAAGGTATTTGAGCGCCACCGCAAAGTGAATCAGCCTGAACTCCATCCAAGGGCGCACATCAGCTTTTGGACGCAAGTTTAACCATCTTTTTCGACATCCTTAACGCTGCATTTCTGGAAGGTGGAAAGATCGATTGGCCAGGGGAATTCGTCAAGGGAATGAGAAGAATCGCTTGCAGATTATTCTGACGCTGCCTTTTGCTCGCGCCGTTACAACACGGCTGGCTCATGAAAGGACCTCTCGCGTGTTCTGCGATCTGACTAAAGGCGGGTCTCAAATAGTATTCCTCACAGGACAAAGGAAAAGCCGAAAACGGGTCAAAAACGGGTCAGTTCCTCACATGGCTACATTTTGTCTGCCACCCCCGCCTGCTCTGTCAACCAACAATTCCGACAATGCCGTCTTTCTGATTGAACTGGGGAAAAAAATTTGCAGTCTTATTCCCCTGCCATCTGGATTTTTCGCGTCGTTCGGGCGGTTCGCGGTTTCCCCGGTTTTCCATAACCTTTCCGGGAAGCCGTGAAATCCGTGCCATCGGCGGTCAAATTCTTAAAGAACACCGATGGTCATTAAATCATCCAACCAGTCCAAGCCGGCTTTATCGTTAACGTAACGGGCTTGTTGCTGGTTTGTTGCCGATTTTGTTGGGTTCCTCAACGTTTTCAGTGGAATAGAGGTGGAGTCTTGGTAGTTTTTGGGATGACACCTGAAAAATTATTTCATGAATTGTTGGGTTTGAGCTTGAACTGGGAAGTAGTCGAGAGCCGCTTTGACGCCGCCAGCGGAACGGTTTGCCTGGAAATCAAGGAAACATCGCGTTTATGGGACTCGCTTCGTTGTCCCCAGGATGGAGGGTTGGTTTTTTGCTATGACCATACCGAAGTGCTGACTTGGCGCCATCTCAATATCTTCCAACATCGCTGTGAGATCACCTGCCGGTTGCCGCGCGGCAAGTGCCGCCAGTGCGGCCATGTCTTTCGGGTGCGTCCGCCCTGGGAAGGATTAAGCCTGCACTTCACCAAGGAGTTTGAAGCGTTCGCACTGCTGCTGATGCGCGAGATGCCCATGGCCAAAGTAGCCGAAGTGACCGGGGAGAGCGACATGCGCCTGTGGCGGATGCTCTTTAAGCATGTGGATGGGGCTTACGCCCAAGCCGACTTTGGCAACGTGTGCTGCGTCGGAGTCGATGAGATGGGCGTGCGCAAAGGCCAGGAGTATATCAGTGTGTTTGCTGATTTGGTGGCCAAGCGGGTGATCTTTGCTACAGAAGGCCACGGCCACGAGACTTGGCAACGTTGTCGAGGCATTTATGGGTACATGGCGGCGCCAGTGCGCCGCCAATGCCTGGAACAAACGCTTGCCAAGTCTCGTGGCCGTGGCCTTCTGTAGCAAAGATCACCCGCTTGGCCACCAAATCAGCAAACACACTGATATACTCCTGGCCTTTGCGCACGCCCATCTCATCGACTCCGACGCAGCACACGTTGCCAAAGTCGGCTTGGGCGTAAGCCCCATCCACATGCTTAAAGAGCATCCGCCACAGGCGCATGTCGCTCTCCCCGGTCACTTCGGCTACTTTGGCCATGGGCATCTCGCGCATCAGCAGCAGTGCGAACGCTTCAAACTCCTTGGTGAAGTGCAGGCTTAATCCTTCCCAGGGCGGACGCACCCGAAAGACATGGCCGCACTGGCGGCACTTGCCGCGCGGCAACCGGCAGGTGATCTCACAGCGATGTTGGAAGATATTGAGATGGCGCCAAGTCAGCACTTCGGTATGGTCATAGCAAAAAACCAACCCTCCATCCTGGGGACAACGAAGCGAGTCCCATAAACGCGATGTTTCCTTGATTTCCAGGCAGACCGTTCCGCTGGCGGCGTCAAAGCGGCTCTCGACTACTTCCCAGTTCAAGCTCAAACCCAACAATTCATGAAATAATTTTTCAGGTGTCATCCCAAAAACTACCAAGACTCCACCTCTATTCCACTGAAAACGTTGAGGAACCCAACAAAATCGGCAACAGACCAGCAACAAGCCCGTTACGTTAACGATAAAGCCGGCTTGGACTGGTTGGATGATTTAATGACCATCGGTGTTCTTTAAGAATTTGACCGCCGATGGCACGGATTTCACGGCTTCCCGGAAAGGTTATGGAAAACCGGGGAAACCGCGAACCGCCCGAACGACGCGAAAAATCCAGATGGCAGGGGAATAAGACTGCAAATTTTTTTCCCCAGTTCAATCAGAAAGACGGCATTGTCGGAATTGTTGGTTGACAGAGCAGGCGGGGGTGGCAGACAAAATGTAGCCATGTGAGGAACTGACCCGTTTTTGACCCGTTTTCGGCTTTTCCTTTGTCCTGTGAGGAATACTATTTGAGACCCGCCTTTAGTCAGATCGCAGAACACGCGAGAGGTCCTTTCATGAGCCAGCCGTGTTGTAACGGCGCGAGCAAAAGGCAGCGTCAGAATAATCTGCAAGCGATTCTTCTCATTCCCTTGACGAATTCCCCTGGCCAATCGATCTTTCCACCTTCCAGAAATGCAGCGTTAAGGATGTCGAAAAAGATGGTTAAACTTGCGTCCAAAAGCTGATGTGCGCCCTTGGATGGAGTTCAGGCTGATTCACTTTGCGGTGGCGCTCAAATACCTTTTGGCAAAGGTCAGGAACGCCGGCCAGTCGGGCGAATCGGTGTGGCCGCCTGCGTGCAACCTGAAGGCGAGGTCGCCCGCGATCAGGCCCTTGTGCGAGCGGGCATTTCGGTCACGCCCA
>CAWFAZ010000090.1:0-4457 GCA_963813995.1 uncultured Verrucomicrobiae bacterium
GGCGGTGCCGGGCGCGGGTGGTGCGTGTCGGATTCGGCGAAGCCAATGATTGGGTGGCGCGAAATATCCGGGTGGACGACAGCGGCGCGACGTTTTCCGTGCAGTGCCGCCAGCCCGATTTGAATGGCGATTACCACATCCAGCTCCTGGGCCGGCATCAGGTGGCCAGCGCCTTGTTCGCGCTCGCCCTCGGCGCGGAACTCGGATTGGACCGGGCGGCCATCAAGCATGGCCTCGCCATCTGCGCCCCTCCCAAAATGCGCCTCCAACTGTGCCGCCCCGGAGGCATCCGGGTGCTCGACGATGCTTACAACGCCAACGCCGATTCCATGGTGGCCGCGTTGCAAACGTTGTGCGATCTGCCCTGCGCCGGCCGCCGGGTCGCGGTATTGGGGGACATGGCCGAATTGGGCGAGTCTTCGCGGGCCGCCCATGCCGAGGTCGGCCAACGCGCGGCGGAATTCCGCCTGGACCAATTATTCACCGTAGGCCGGCAGGCCGGGGAAATCGCGACCGCGGCGCGGCGCGGCGGTTTGCGGACCGTGGTCGAGATTCCAGAAGTGGAAACGGCCGTCCGCGCCGTCCGGGAATTTGCCCGGCCCGGCAACGTGGTCCTGATCAAGGCCTCCCGGGCCATGCGCCTGGAACGGATCACTGAAGCCTTGCGAACGAAACTGGAAAAGAACCCCGGCGACTAACATGCTCTTTTACGTCAGCCAAAAAATTCTCGCCCTGGCAAAGCACACCTCGTTTGAGGCGGGGGTTTCGTGGCTGCGGCTTTTTAGTTACATCACATTTCGCAGCGCGGGCGCGGCGGTCACGGCGCTATTGTTGAGTTGGTGGCTCGGCCCCCGATTTATTCTTTGGCTCAAGCGGTTGAAATTCGGCCAGGACTATGCGGACCAGGCCGAGGAAAATGGCAGCCTCCAGGCGCGCTTCCTCAGCAAGCGCGGCACGCCCACCATGGGCGGACTCATGATGGTGTTGGTGCTCGATGTCACGGCGTTGCTCTGGGCGCAATGGAATACACTGATTCAACTGACGCTGCTCTCCGTCGTTGTTCTGTGCGGACTGGGTTTCCTGGACGACTACGCAAAAATCACCCGGCAAAACAGCAAGGGCGTCCGGGAATTTATCAAGCTCTGGGTGCAGGGGGCGCTGGCGGTTTTCGTGGCGGTCTATCTGTGGCGCGTCCCGGCGACCAGCGCGTTGATCAGCCAGGTGATGGTTCCCTTTTTCAAACATCCCGTGCTGACCGGAACCTCCGGGGCCGTCGTGGGTGTTCTTCTGACCGCCCTGACCATCGTCGGCAGTTCCAACGCCGTCAATCTGACCGACGGCTTGGATGGCCTGGCCATCGGCTGCACCGCGATCGTTTCCTTTGTCTTTCTCGTTTTGACGTATTTGGCGGGCAACGTGAAGGCGGCGGCCTATTTGCAAATCCCCCATGTCACGGGCGCGGGTGAATTGACCGTGTTTTGCGCGGCCATGATCGGCACCAGCCTCGGTTTCCTCTGGTTCAATTGCCATCCGGCGCAGGTGTTCATGGGGGACACCGGTTCGCTGGCGCTGGGCGGCGTCCTGGGCATGATTGCGGTCTTGATTCACCAGCCGCTGGTGCTGGCCATTGCGGGCGGCGTCTTCGTGGCGGAAGCGGCTTCGGTCATCCTGCAAAGAAGCTGGTTTAAGTACACAAAATTCCGCTTTGGCGCGGGGCGGCGCGTTTTTTTGATGGCCCCGCTGCATCATCATTTTGAAAAGATGGGCTGGTACGAGTCTCAAATTGTGACCCGCTTTTACATTCTTTGCGTGCTCTGCGCGGTGGTCGCCCTGAGCACATTGAAAATCAGATGATCCCTGACAACAGACAAATGAAGCGCCACAAAAGATTTTTTACCTCGCAAGGTCATTTTACCGCTTGCATGGCGCAAACTTCGTTGTTAAAAACGAGCGTTGAAAGGGAAGCAAGAATTTCAGACTTTGCTCCGGGGTTTTTTGAGGGAAAACCCCGTGGCAAACAAACAAACAAAAAACACCTCAGAATAAATTAAGAGCGAATATATTATGAATACTCCAAGCCCATTGATTCCCCAAGGCACAACGCCTTCGCGGGGAAAATCCACCTTTTTCTTCAAAGTCCTGATGATTTTGACGGTGCATGTCGTTCTCATCGGCGGCATGCTCCTGCAAGGTTGCAAAGACACCAACACCAAGGACACCGCCGCCAACCCGCCTGCGCCGGACACGAACACGGCCAGCACCGATGCTTCCAATCTCCCGCCGGTGACTGCCACGGGTCTTTCGAACGCGGTGGCCAATCCGCAGCAGCCCGCATCACAACAGCCGCAAGTGACGCAAGCGCCGCTGCCGCCCGCGCAGCCGCTGTCGCCGGCGACAGTCACTCCGGCCGCGCCTCCCGCCACCACGGGCGCCAGCGAGTATGTGATCGCGTCGGGCGATACGCTTGGGGCCATTGCCCACAAAAACGGCCTTGCCCTCAAGGCGCTGATGGATGCCAATCCGGGGGTTAATCCCAAGAAGCTCAAGATCGGCCAAAAAGTGCAAATTCCCGCCGGCGCAAGCTCTGTTGCTTCGGCTGCCAGCCCTGGCGCCGCAGCCCCGGACGTGGCCGCCGCCCCGGGTGACACCACGACTTATACGGTTAAATCCGGCGATACGCTGAGCAAGATTGCCAAATTGAACCACACCTCTTTCAAAAAGATCATGGCCATGAACGACCTGAAGACAACCTCCATCAAGGTCGGCCAAAAACTCAAAGTGCCCGTCAAAGCGGCTGTAACTGAAACCCCGGCGGCCCCGGCCTCGACTGCGGTCGTGCCGTTGCAACCGGCGCCGGCGTCCACGACCACGGCGGCGACGATTCCCACCACTGCGGCGAATTAATCGAAACAAATTGTGGACGTCAGGCTCTTCAGCCTGGCGTCCATTCCCTTTCGGCACTGCGATGAAATGGGCCACTACAATTTTGATTTTTTGCGTGGCTGTATTGATTGGTTTGGGGTTGGTCATGCTCTACAGCGCGAGCATGAACATGGAGGTGGGAAAGTCCGCGGTGGGGGCCAATTACCTCCTCTCACAACTCGTCTGGCTCACTTTCGGCCTGATTGGATGTGTCGTCGCGGCCAGGATTGATTACCGGCGTTGGAAGAAAGTTTCCCCTTATTTGCTGGTCGTGTCCGTCATTCTGTTGCTGCTGGTTTTTGCGCCCGTGATAGGGTTTAGAATAAAGGGCGCGCATCGATGGATTGGCCTTCCCGGACTGCCGCACTTTCAGCCGTCCGAACTGGCCAGGCTCAGTTTGATCCTCTTCCTGGCCGCCTATGGCGAGTGGTTTCAGAGGCAAATGTCCGGGTTTCGTCAAGGCCTGGTCATTCCCGGCTGCATCATCGCGGTGGTGCTGGCCTTGATTTATATCGAACCGGATCGCGGCTGCGCCATTCTGCTGGCGCTGGTTGCCGGGACGGTGCTGATTGTTGCCGGAGTGCGGTTGCGTTTTCTGCTGCTGCCGGCTCTGGGGCTGTTGGCGGGCCTTGGCTTGTCCCTTTGGCATGATCCCCTGCGCCTGGCGCGCATCAGGGCCTTGCTCCACCAGGAAGCAAGCAAGGAAGGGGCCGGCTATCAGGCTTATCAGGCCAAGATTGCCCTGGGTTCAGCCGCGACATGTGTGACCGGCTGATTATTTTATCCAGGCGCCAGATCGCGGGACTGACGGCTGCGGCCATGGCGGCCGGATACGGCTGCGGATCGCACGGCTAGAGCGAAATCCTCCGGCGCGAACTGCCAGAACGGAATATAGAGGTAGGGGTGCACTTCGGTGTCCAGGCCCGAGGCGCGCGTATCGTCGACGATGCCTACCAGGGGGTGATGGGATGGTTCGATCCTGAACCTGCGGCCGAGCGGATTGGCCACTCCCGGCGACAACTTCCTGGCCGCAGTCGCGCTCACAATGGCGACCGGATCGGCGCCGCGATCGTTAGGGGTGAACTCGCGCCCGGAGGTGAGGCGGATGCCGAGGGGTGCGCAGATATGCGGGCGTGATGGCGCGCACGCGGAGCGCGATGTCTTCGGATTGGGATTGTCTTCGGCGACCATCCCCCAGCCTTCGCTTTCGCCGGTGAGCGGCAGGGTGCTTACAGCCGCCGCGGAAATCGCGCCCGGCAGCGTGGCGCAGTTGGTTGTGAGCCGGTCGATGAACGCAGCGCGGCGATGCTCGTCGTACCTGGCATCCGGGAGCGAGAGGCGCAAGGTCAGGACATTTTCAGCGTGGAAGCCGAGCGGGGTGCGGGCAACCATGGCAAAGCTTTTGGCGAGCAGGCTGGCGGCCACCACCAATACCAGCGAGAGCGCAAACTCCGCCACGATAAGCGCCGGCCGCAAGGGGGACCGCTTGCCTGCCGCACTACGGCCCCCGGACTTCAGCGCGTCGACCGGATCGC